>CAVWLX010000018.1:0-182409 GCA_963755885.1 uncultured Alphaproteobacteria bacterium | reverse complement strand
AGATGCCAACATCAAACTGATTTCCGTGGTTGCCGACATCGTGGGCAAAAGCGGTCGGACGATCCTCGATGCGCTGATCGCAGGCGAGAGCGATCCGGCCAAGCTGGCCGCTCTTGCCGACACCAGAATCAGGAGCCCCAGCACAAGCTACGCGATGCGCTATCCGGAAGGATCAGGCGCCATCCCCGTTTTATGCTGCGCCTGCACGTGCAACAGATCGCCGCTCTGGACGCGGCGATCGCCGAGATTGATCGGGAGGTGGATGCCAACCTGGCGCCCTTTCGCACCGGCGTCGAACTCCTGACCTCAATCCCTGGCATCAGCACGCTCAGTGCGCAGGTCATCCTATCGGAGATCGGCACCGACATGAGCCGGTTCCCGACTGCCGGGCATCTGATCTCCTGGGCTGGCCTTTGTCCCCGCAACGACGAGAGCGCCGGCAAACGCCGATCCACCCGGCTGCGCAAGGGCGCGCCTTGGCTGAAGACGACGCTCGTGCAGTGCGCCTGGTCCGCCAGCCGCAAGAAGGCCAGTTATACGCAGGCGCAATTCCACCGGCTGCGTGCGCGACGCGGAGCCAAAGAAGGCCGTCTGCGCCGTGGCTGCTTCGATCCTCACCGCTGCTTACCACATGCTCAAGGACGGCACCCAGTATCGGGACCTCGGCCCAGATCACTTCGACCGCCGTTCAAAGCAGCAACAGACAAATCGTTTGCTCAAGCGCTTGGCCGATCTCGGCTTTGCCGCTGAACTCACTCCTATCCCGATCGCTGTTTCTTTGTAGAAGATGTCGACGTCGCCCGGCAGCCGCAGCGCCGGCCCGCGCAGGTCGAGCTGATGACCGAGCTCCCGCGGCGGCCCCGAATTGAAATCACTAAAACGAACTGGCGACGGCGCCGCCGCCGACCTCACCTTCGAAGCCGCGGCCGGCTGCCGCCGCACCGACCAGGCCCATCGAGCGGGTCGAGCAGATTAAAGATGGCATCGCGCCGCCCAGCCTCGCGCGCGCGTTAGGGCAGCGAACCAGGTTAACGCTGATTGATAGTTGTGAACGTGCCCAGCAAACACCAATTCTGGGCTCCGCCCCAAGGCTCGGACAGCAGCGTCGAGAACTTGAGCCATTGCTCCGCTGCCGCTGTTGTACTTGTCCAATGAGTGGATCGGATGGTGCATCGTCACTATTAAGGGCTTGCTCGCATCCGCGTCTTCCAGTTCTTTAGCGAACCAGTCTTGCTGATCTTGCCTGACTACGCCGCCTTCGGGAACGTTGGTATAGTCCAGTATACATTGGGCTGTATCATTGCGGTGCGAACCGCATCGCGCGCATCGGGCGAATGGTATCCAAGATTAGGCTGACAAAAATTGCGTACAAAAGTTGCGAGCGATGGTTCCGGATTGCCCAGTTGTCCGTTGTCGTAGCGGTCCCCGTCGTGGTTTCCGGGAATTGCTAAGATCGGATTGGGATAGTGTTCGTACGGCCTGTAGAATTGGGGATAGTATTCTGAAGCAAGTCCGTCAAAAGAAAGCTCACGTCGCCCAGATGGTAGAGAAAGGCGGGTGTGCCGAACTCGCCCGTCACACTGGCGTCCTGTTCCAATCCACTGGCGACCAGCTGCTGGCTCGTCGGATCTAAGACGCCTCCTGTATCCCCGACCATATGCAGGGTCATTCCATTAGTCATGGTCCTGACGGCATCCGGCACAATATCTCCCAACTTGAGCCGATAAGGGGGCTGACCAGTCGGCGGAGGCAAATCTTGGTACGGACTTCCGGCGAACAATGGCCCGGCTTGGGAGTGGAGGGGTGCGGCACTGGTTTCGGCTGGCGAATTTGGACTCCGTGCGAGTTATATCTGGCATGGCTGTGCTCCTGACACGTCGTATCGAAGAAGAGCAATCGTTTCCTCGGTAGTGCGTTCGGTGAACCCAACCTCAAATTGTATTCTAGACAGCTAAGCATCGACAAGGGTACCTGTTGCAGCGTTGCAGCTCTGGGGGTTGCAAACTCAGTTGCCGGATTTCAAGCAACGGGAAGCTACCGCCGTTCAAACGGGGACAGCCGCCGCCTTTAGGACGGCTACGATGGCCCAGCGCTGGAAAGTGGCCTCACAGGCGTTCGTTTCGCCTCAGAGGCCTTGAAGCGGGTGAAGCCCTTCTTGGCTACGACGAACACGCCTTGCGTTCCGCGATAAATATTCTGCGTTAGGGTCAAAACTCACGGCCATGGCCTAAGTGCGTCACTGGTCGCAACAAGCGGTGGTTGGATTGGACATTGTGGCATTTCCGCGGGTTACGCAGGACCTTAGAAAACTGTTGGTTACAAGAACGCAGCAATCGCCGACGCCATTATTGACGGCAAATACTCGTGCTCTGCGCCTTTGTCGACATTCTCATTTGAAATTCCCGCAGTTGATTTCAATTTTCTCGGCGAACCGGCACAGTTAAGGTCTGACGTAACTCCCGTCGCTCTGATGCTTGAAACCGAGTGTGTCAATCGGCTTCCAAATTTTGCGAGCTTATTCACACCTGCGATGCGCATCACCTGCGCTTTTCGCAACCACGAGCTTTTAGCCGGAAGGTGAGTGATGAGTTTACGGTTCCGTTGTGCCGAGGACATCATCGCGAACTTCATCGCCACGGGGACGAAATCCGATGGTGGGAAAAAGTGGGCATCGACCCGACCGTAGCGGCTCGGACGTTGTGGCTGCGTACTCATCCCCTGTCCGTGCGAGAGTTGGTTGATCCGACAGCTAATAGCGGCGAGCAGGACCGGAAGTTGCCAAGCAGCAACGACAGCAATCTGCGCCGCGCGTTTTAAGCCGCCCAAGGATCAACGATCGAAATCTTTAGATCCCTAAAATGCCGTTTCGAGTTCGCAAGAGTAGCGCGGCGCGCAAGCACAATGCCGGCGATTTGCGTGTCGCGCATATCTACCGGCCGCCCGGTTTTTCGTCGCATGGCTGCCAGCGATGCCGCTTCAGTTGCTGCGACGCTGTCGAAATCCAGTACACGCTTTTCTAAGTCCTCGTTTAGCAGGCGACCAAACATCGTCTCGAGCGCTTGCCGCCGTCGTCCCATCGGCAACAGCGCCAAGCCGAACTTTGTCTCGAACAAGGTGATGCTAGTGATCCATACGGATTGAGCGGGCTGCCGATCTAGCCATGCCACGACAGCAGCTTCAGGAGCTGCCCGCATCAATGCCCCGAGCACATTTGTATCGAGGATGATCACTTATTGAATTCTGTCGATTGCGCAGCGTGGCCGCGCAATTCCGGTAGCTCCGTGGTCAGCCCCCTTTCGCAAAACGTGACGCGATGCGTGACCCCAACCTGGCTACATGCTGGTCTTGTTCCTTCACTGCGTCGCGCAAAATGTGGCGAACCTCCTCTTCCATGCTGCGCCCATGACGCGCAGCACGACGTTTCAGGCGTGCTTTCACCTCGTCTTCCAAATGGCGGACGGTGAACTGAGCCATCGCGAAATCCATCTTAATGGTATGATATCACGATATCAGACGCGATCGCAGCTGGCAAGGTGAGCTGGCTCTTGGGCTCGTCCCACTGGCCGAGCGCGTCGCTAGCGGCTGGCGGGTGCGAAATCTTGCATGCACTGTCAACGATCAATGCTGGATGGTAAATCTCTAGATTGTTAACTACAGCATTGCCCGTATTTATTGTGCGCCAGAGCTGCCGGACGGCTAGCGCAAGAACCATTTCATTGATCTGAAAGTCCAGGTTTGCTTTCGCCTCGAAGCGAGGGGGTTCGATCGCATCGGACCGTTATCAAGCAGATCATCACCCGGATGGCTTTCTTGCGGCGTATCGGTGCCGAGCCGCGAACCCCTGCGTCTCTCCGACCGTCGGCGGAAAGCATCGTCGTCGCATGCACGGCGGCGCGCCCGAAACACAATGCACTCAAGCCTGGACGGTATGATCGCGACGCAATCGAGCAAAGTCGGCAGTTGCGGGACTTGCTGCGGCAATCGCGGACCCTGAGTCGGACAATTGAGCGATAGACGGGCTAGCGTCCGTAGCGTCGCCGGTCCCCGTTCTCCTAGCGCTCGGCGCCATGCTGCCATGCTCCGGCAACAATCGCGATGTCGCGGTCTGCGTTGCGGGACGCCGAAGGAGCAATCAAGACGCGCAACATTTGAGGCGGAGAAGGTCCTTGCAACGGCCGGTGAAATGAACTTTGCTTCATTGCTGCGATGTGATCTCTTACTGTGAACTCAGCGAAATTCGTGGGATAGCGGGGAGGCGCGCATCGATGGATGCGTTGATGAAGCCGGGCGCCATAGCTGTTGTCGGCGCCACCAACAAACGCGTAACCCGCGGCAATCTCGTTCTTAAAAATATCAAGACGGCGAATTTCGCGGGTAAGGTCTACGCCGTTCATCCGACCTACGACGAGATCGAAGGCTTCCCCTGCTTTCCGTCAATTAGCGCTATTCCAGGCGGCGTAGAATCCGTTGTCGCCGCAGTTCCAGCACCTGGCGTTGCGGAACTTCTGGAGGAATCATTCGCCGCGGGTGCGCGCGGCGCTGTCGTGCTGGCGAGCGGCTTTGGCGAAGCCGGTCATGCCGAGGAAGAGCGCGTGTCGCGGCTGCGCTCTCTTGCGGCTCGGGGCATGGCGATCTGTGGGCCGAATTGCTACGGCGTTTTCAACCTGCAAACCGGCGCCGCTACTTTCAGCGGCCCGCTTGCCGATCCGATGGTGAAGGGTTCGGTCGCGCTCGTTTCCCAGAGCGGCGGCTTCAGCAGCCTCATTTCCGATCCGCTGATGGAAGACCGCGGCGTTGGCTTCAGCTTCCTCGTGTCCTGCGGCAACCAGATCGGCACGTCGGTCGAAAGCTATCTCGAATATTTCGTCGAGGACCCGGCAACGAAAGTCGTCGCGGGGTTCGTCGAGGGCTTCCGCGAGCCGTGGCGACTCGAACGCATCGCGGCGCGGGCGCGGGAACTCGGCAAGCCAATCATCGTATTAAAGGCAGGACGGAGTGCTGCCGGCAGACGCGCGGCGCTTTCGCACACCGGTTCGATTTCCGGCAGCACCGAGATTTTAGCGTCGATGCTCGACCGCAACGGCATCCTTCAAGTCGACGGGCTCGACGAACTTTGTGAAGCGATCTGTCTGTTCGCAGTCGTCGGCAAGAGTCCGGCGCCTAGCCGCGATATCATCGTGGTGACGGGCAGCGGCGGTGAAGGTGCCCATGTAGCCGACGCTATGGAGCAAGTGGGACTGCGCCTCGCGCCCCTCAGCGAGGCGACCAAATCGGCGCTGGCTGCTGCGCTACCCGATTTCGGCGCTGCGGACAATCCCGTCGACGGTACCGGCACCATGTTCGAGAACCCCGAACTATTGCCGCGGCTTCTGTCCAGTCTGCTGCATGACTCTCAGTCGCTTATCGCTGTGAACCTTGGAGCACATCCGCCCCGCGGCGATTTCGCGCCGATGCGAGGCTTTGCGCGCGTCTTGGTAGATTTTGCCAAGGAACACCACGGCCGGTTCGTCGCCTACACAACAAGCGCCCTCGGGCCTGTCGACTATGAGCTTGTGGATATGCTGCATGGCGCAGGGATCCCGTTCCTTCTGGGCACGCAGAAATCGATGAAGGCGATATCTCTTCTGGTCAACTCCTCAGAAAATCGCGACCGGCGTCCTGTCGCGACCGGACGGTCCGTAAGAGTTGCCGAACAGAAATTCTCGGCCGGAACGCTGTCGTTCTTGCAGTCGAAAGAGCTTCTCGAGTCATTTGGCATACGCGTGATCGACACCGTGCTGGCAAAAACACCCGCAGAGGCTGTCGCCGCTGCCGAATTGTCTGGCTATCCCGTCGCGCTGAAGGTGGAAGCGGCGCAATTGTTGCATAAAAGCGATAGCGGGTGTGTCATTCTTGGATGCAAGAGCGGAGCCGAGGTGGCCGGAGCTTTCGCGAAGATCGAGGCGAACGCCGCCAAGGCCGGAGTGCCGGTGATCGACGGCGTGCTGGTGCAGCCCATGGCGGACAAAATTGCGGAGACGTTCGCCGGTATCACAACCGACCCCATCCTCGGCCCAGCAATCGTGTTCGGCCTTGGCGGCATATTCATAGAGATTATCAAGGACACGGTGACGGAAATTCCGCCCATCGACGAACGGTTGGCCATGGAGATGATCCACCGACTACGGGGCAAGTCGGTCTTGTTGGGCGGCCGCGGCACCGAGCTTGCGGATATTGATGCGTTGGCCAGAGTTCTGGTGGCGCTGGGAGAGCTTGCTTCGACGTACAAAGACACGCTGGTTTCGGCCGATCTCAATCCGCTGATGGTCACGCGCCAAGGGCAAGGCGTTGTCGCGGTGGATGCCTTGTTCGAAATGAAAGGCTCTGCGAAGATTGGCGTTCAATTACCCTGCTGAGGGGATTGGGTGCGCAACCTCTGTTCTGATGGAGTGGGTAATGCTGACGCTGAAGATGCAGTATCTACGTCGGGTCATCGCAATCGCGATATTTCTCGCTGCTCTCGCGGGTGCAGCGCGCCCCTTGAGGGCTGAGGATCTCACCATCGGCGTCGTCGGTCCCCAATCGGGTCTTGGCGCGGTCTTCGGCGTCGACCAGGTTCGCGCCGCACAGCTTGCGGCCGAAATGGTGAATGCCAGCGGCGGCATTCTCGGCAAGACCGTGAAGATCATCGCCCGAGACAGCCAGAATGAAAGCACGATGGCCGACACGCAGGCGTTCCGCGACCTTGCCGGCAACGGTGCCCACTTCGCGGTCGGCTTTACCTCGAGCGCCGTCTGCGCCGCGCTCGGACCGATCGCGCAGCAGCTCGATATCCTCTATTTCGGCCAATGCGCCGACCCCTCGCTGCTCGCAGCAACCGGCCCGCAGAATTACTACATGGCAGCGAACGTGGTGCTCAGCTCCCCGCTCGGCATCGCTGAGACTGTCAGCACCAAATATCGCGACGTGCCCTGCTGGGCGGTTTATTCGCTCGACTACGTCACCGGGCATACCGTTGCCGACACCTTCGTCGGCGCGCTTCGGGCCAAATTGCCCAACGTAAAGATATTGACACAGGTATTCGCTCCGCTGAACACGGCGGATGTGCGTCCATATGTGAATGCCCTCGCAGCTGCAGCGGCCGACAATCAGAGTTGCGGTCTTTATGCGTACGCCTACGGCGGCAACGGGGTGACCTTCATCAAGCAGGCGACCCTGGAAGACCTGTTCTCCCACTATAAGGTCTTCGCTTGGCACGGCAGCGCTGATATCACCATGAATGGCGTCGGCTCAAAACTGCCGACTCATTTCAGCGTCGGCGAATATTTTCCTGCCGCCTATGCCGACATCAGCCCGGCCAACAAGGCCGCTACTACCGGTTGGCAGAAATCGTATGGCGTCGCATTTCCGTGGCTGGCCTACTCTACCTACGACGGGATGCTGGCGATCTTCGCCGCGATGAAAAAGGCGGGCAGCACTGACTTCGCAAAAGTTCAGGCGGCTTTGCCGGGGCTGACCTTTGACAGCGTCAAGGGGTCGATCACGATCAAGAACCGCTATATGCTGCAAACGGCGGCGAGCTACGAATGCAAAGGGGATGCATCAGCGCCGGGCGGATGGGCGTGCGCGGAAGGAAAAGTGCTGCCCGTCGAGGCCGTCACTCCGCCGCAATATCAGTAACCGGTGCCTGATGCGCGAGCTTACGTCGCAGGCGCGTCGTCAGAAAGGAGCAGCGACGCGTGGGGTTGCACACCTTTCTCCAGATCGTTGACGGCCTCAGTCAAGGCTCAGCGCTGTTTTTGGTGGCATTGGGGCTTAGCCTCACGCTCGGCGTGATGAAGCTCGTCAACATCAGCAACGGTGCTTTCTACATGCTGGGCGCCTACATTTCAACGCTCGTCATTCCGCAACTGAACATCAGTGTCTGGCAGATGGTGCTCGCAATCAGCATCGGCGGGGTCGTTGCCGGCCTCGTCGGCGCCGTCGTTGAAGCGACCTTCATCCAAAGGCTATACGCGCTCCCTCACCTCTTTCCGCTGCTGGGCACTTATGCAGTTCTGCTGACGATCCAGGGGTTCGCGGTCGTCGCCTGGGGCGTCGAGCCGCGGCCGACAAAGATTCCGGAAGCTCTCGAAGGCACGCTTCATATCGGGCGGTATCCGGTATCAACCTATGCTTTGTTACTGATCGGCGTCGGCCTGGCATTCGCGGTGCTCGTAGGCGCCGTACTGACTTGGACACGCTTCGGCCGGCTCGTCGCCGCGGTGACTGACGACCGCGACATGGCAGCAATGCTCGGGATCAACACAAAGCGCACCTTCCTGGTCATGTTCTCCTTGAGCGCGTTCGCGGCGGGTGTTGGCGGCGGACTGATTGCACCGCTGAATGGGCTCACTCCGGAAGTCGCCTCAACCTACGTGGTCGAAGCCTTTGCCGTGGTCATTGTCGGAGGCATCGGTAGCGTCATGGGGACGTATATCGCCTCTTTGGTGCTCGGCGTCCTGCAATCGGTGCTGGTCGTGATCGAGCCTTCGATGGCGGAGGTCAGCATTTACATCGCCATGGCCGCTATGATGCTGCTGCGCCCGCGCGGCTTGTTCGGCCGATGAACGATACGCAGCCGGCTTTCTTTCGTCTGCTTCGCCCGATCGGCCCAGCGATCGTCTTGGCTGCGGGCCTTATACTTCCGCTGGTGGCCAGCGGAGCGCAGCTATTTCTCTGGGAGACGGTTCTGCTTCAGGCCGTCTTTGCGTTGAGCGTCAATCTCCTGGTCGGCCATTCCGGCATCGCGACCTTCGGTCAGGCCGCGTTTTTCGGCATCGGCGCCTATGCGGTCGCGGCAACCTCGCAAATCGGCGTTGCTATTCCGCTCGGCTTGATCATGGCCTTAGTCCTGGGAGCGGCGGCCTCGGTGTTGGTGGCGGCAATCGCCGCACGCGCCGAGGGCCTCGGCGTGATGATGCTGACGCTCGCGGTATCTCAAGGACTTTTCTCGCTGCTAAACCGCTCGAATTTCATGGGCGGAGCCAATGGCACGTCGGTTGTTCTGGTCGGCTGGTTCTCCACGACGTCGAAAGCTTATTGGTATGCGGTGCTGGCGATCAGCGTCGTGGCGTCGTTCATGATGTGGGTGGTGTTGCAGTCGCCCTTCGGCCTCTCCATGCGCGCAATTCGCGATGATCCGCTGCGCGTCGTTCATTTTGGCGTCAGCGTGCGGCTGTTTCGCGCTATCATGTTCGTCATTGCCGGCGGCTTCGGCGGTCTTGTTGGGGGGCTTTTCGCCTGCACCTCGCTCGCTGTGGACCCAGCGGTGTTTAGCTGGACCGTTTCCGGGAACGCGCTGATTATGGCGCTGGTCGGGGGCCTCTATTCGACATGGGGACCGGTGCTTGGTGCCATTATGATCGTGCTGCTTAACTATTACCTCTCGACATTGGCGCCGGCGATTTGGACATTGTTCCTTGGTATCGTTGTTGCCCTGGTGGTCGTTGCGTTGCCGCAAGGGCTCGTAAGCGCACCGGAAAGGCTTCGTGCGCTGATCCATCATTTGACGCAACCGAATGTCAGGCCGCCGACGTGAGCGATGGCATTCATTTGTCGGTCAGAGATGTCCGTATCCGTTACGGCGCTTTGTGGGCCCTAAGCGGTGTCAGCCTCGACGTCGAGAACGGCGAATTCCGGGCTGTCATCGGGCCGAATGGTGCGGGAAAATCAACCCTTTTCAGCGTTCTCGCCGGCGAGCGCCGGCCCGCGGGCGGAGCTGTCGTACTCGACGGCAGCGACGCCACCCGGATGTCGGCACAGCGCAGAACCCGCGCCGGCGTAGTGCGTACTTTCCAAGTCACGCGCATACTGCCCTCGCTCACGGTCCTGGAAAATGCGCTGGTCGCGCTTCTGGCCGCGACTCGGGCCAATCGCTGCTTCTGGTGGCCCCTGTCCCGCGCCTGGAATGTGAGGGCGGAAGCCGTGCTTGATATGGTAGGGCTTCGCGAAAAGAGAGCAGAGAATGCCGGCGCCTTGTCGCAAGGCGACCGCAAACGCCTCGAAATCGCATGCGCTCTCGCGCTGTCGCCCCGTCTGCTCCTGCTCGATGAGCCCACCGCCGGTATGTCACCGGAGGAGACCCAAAGCACGATCAAGCTGATCGACGGCCTGTGGCGGGAGCGGAAGACAACCGTGCTGCTGACGGAGCACGACGTCGCCATGGTGTTTCGGCTGGCGCAGCGGATCACAGTGCTGCACCGCGGTGCCGTTCTTTGTACCGACACGCCTGCCGAAATTCAGAAACGTGACGACGTGCGGCAAATCTATCTTGGCTCGGCGTGAGAACAGTGATGCTAAACGTTGCGGGCCTCACCGCGCATTACGGCACTGCCCAAGTCCTATTTGGAATGGATTTCAATCTCGGCGAAGGCTCTTCCACGGCGCTTCTCGGCCGAAACGGCGCCGGCAAGACCACAACGACGCGCGCGATCATGGGAGTGCGTTGCCGGTCGCGAGGTATTATCACTTATTGTGGGGAGCGCATCGATAAGCTGCCGACGCACCTCCGAGCGATTCAGGGACTTCAGGTCGTACCGGAAGACCGGCGCATCTATGTGCGGATGACCGTAAGACAAAATCTGGAGCTGGGCGGCTACGCGCGCGGCAGCCGGGAAACCATCAGCGTACAGCGGCTGGTCGATGCGCTGCCCATGCTGGGCCCGTTATTGGACCGATACGGCAATCAACTCAGCGGCGGCGAGCAGCAACTCGTTGCCGTCGCCCGCGCCATGGTACCCAATCCGCGGATCCTGATCATGGACGAGCCCTCGCAAGGGCTGGCGCCGGTGATCCTGGAACAGGTCCGTGACGCGATCCAGACGCTGCGCCGGCAGTTCGGCACCGTGATTCTTTTGACCGAGCAGAACGTGCAGTTCGCGCTCAGCATCGCCGAGGACGTCATCGTCATCGATAAAGGCGCAATCGTCTTTGCCGGCGATCGCGGCGAGTTTCAAACGCGGACCGACATCCAGCATCGATATCTGGCAATTTAGCAGCCGGCCGCGCAAGACACGGCCGGCGGCTGGTGCGTCTTCCAGCACTAACCCTTGGGCTTGGATTTCGGTCCAAACGGCTCGGGGAGAAAACGCGTGTCGCGCTCATCCAGGAAGCCGCGCATGCCGCCCTTCTTCTGCGCGGCGAACAGCTTGTCCCGCTCCGGCCCGTGCGACGTATGTGCCATCGCCGATAGCGCGCCATTGAGATTCATGCCCGCCAACACGCCAGCAGACTGCAATCCGCGCATGGTAATAGCTTTGTTCATACGCACTGACGCCGCCGGCACCATCGCAATACGTTCGGCGAGCCGCCGCGCGTGGGGAATGAGTTGATCATGTGGAACTACTTCGTTGACCAGCCCGATGCGCAGCGCCTCCTGCGCATCGATATGGTCACCTGTAAGCGCGTAGCGGTTCGCAGCCTTCCACCCGCACAAAGCCGCGAAGAGAAACGTCGTATTTGAAATATGCCGCACCTCCGGCTGGGCGAACACTGCACGGTCCGACGCAATCGTGATGTCGCAGGCGATCTGGTACCAGAAGCCGCCGCCCATGGCGTAACCGTTGACGGCGGCAATGACCGGCTTGGCCAGCTGCCAGATGTGCATCAGCTTTTCAACGATGCGGCTGTCGAGCAGCCACCAATATTCGATGTAGTCGCCGACCGGCTTGCCGGCCGGATCGAGCGGCCCTGTGTCGGATTCGCCACTGGTCGCCATATCGTAACCGGCACAGAAGGCGTTCCCCGATCCCGTCAGAATGATAGCGCGGACATTTTTGTCGGCATCGGCCTGGTCGAGAGCCTGATGCAGTTCATTCTCAAGTTCGGGCAAGATAGCGTTGTAAGCCTTCGGCCGATTGAGCGTAATGGTTGCAACGGGTCCGGCAACTTCGTATAGCATGTAAGCGTAGGCCACGATCGATCACTCCTCACTGCTTGTTGGATGGAGGGTCTTGGCTAGATAGTTTGACGGCGACTGCAGCATTACCTACCGCCGACGCCTGACTGTGCGAGCAAGGGCTTCTTATTTCAAGGATTCTTTCAAGGGCCGTTTGCTGCCGTCTCAATTCCAGGCGCAGAAATCCCGCAGCCCTCGCAACCGTTCATAGTCCCCGCTCCGATCGAGATCGAATGAAAGCACCGGATGGGGTGTGACATTGATGCGCAAGCCTTGACGGTCTGCGATCCGGCGATGTCGTTGCAAACTACACTCGCCAAAAGAGAACGAAAAAGCCTCCTTCGCACGGCCGCGAAGTAGCACGACATTCGTGCCGCTCCACTGAGCGTCCGGCACAATGACGACATCGCCCTCTTGTTTCAAGATCTCTTCGAGCGCCGCGACGCTAAGCAGCGGCAGGTCCGTCGGTAAAATCATCAAAGCTTGGTTCGGATGAGCTTGTGAAAGAATCATGTCGCGGGCGAAAGCGATAGCCGGATTTAAACCGCCGTCGACATCGAGGAATGCGGTAAAGCCATACTCCGTGGCAATCGCCCGCACCTCCGGATCCGACGTAACGACGAAGATTTGCGAGGGTAGAAATGCTTCGCGAGTAATATCGAGAGTGTTCAGGAGAAGCTCTCGGCACAACGTTTTTCGGGCGACGGTGTCGAGAATTGTCGAAAGGCGCGATTTTCCATGCGCCAACGACTTGCAAGGAATAAGGATATTCGGCCCCTGAGCCATGACTACGCCAGCCCCTGCACAAAGTTCAGACACGTCGCAGCAAGCTGGTTTCGCCCGGCGGCGTCGCGCATCAATGTTTCGGTACAGCAGACCGAAACGCCCGTTTCCTCAATGCGAGGCGCAAGAGAAAAATCGGCCGCGTCGATGACGAAACCGGTGATTAATCCATTATAGTGCGCTGCGATGGCCGCGGCGGAGATCTCCAAACCGCGTTCGGACATCATCTTGGCCGCAGGTCCCTTTACGGCAGCGCCGGCAATGATCGGGGACACTGCCACGATGGGTACGTCTGCGCTTACAATTAAATCTCGCAATCCAGGCACCCCCAGAATCGGATCGATACTGACAAAGGGATTGGATGGAGCCAGGAATATCGCAGACAGCGTCGGCGCTGTCAGTACGCTTCGGAGCTCCGGAGTAGGTCGCGATGCTTCGATGCCAGCAAAAATCACTGCGTCGACTGGCACGTTGCATTGCAAGCGAACAAAATAATCTTGAAACGGCAATCTTTTGCCATCTGAGTGGATAATTGTGGCTACTGGCTCGTCGCACATTGGCAATAACTGACACAAGATCCCGAGCCGACGTGCCAGATCATTTGTTATTGTGGTCAGGCGATCTCCGGCTCGAAGTCGCTGCGTACGCAAAATATGCGTAGCCAAGTCTTTGTCGCCAAGCCGAAACCAGCTCGGACCGCCCAGCTTTTCCAGCTGGGGGAGAAAGCTCCAAGTTTCGTCTGCCAGCCCCCAGCCTGTGATCGGGTTGGCAACATTCGCCAGCGTGTACATCAAAGTGTCGAGGTCTGGCGAGATGTGAAGGCCGAGATGTTGAAAATCGTCTGCGGTGTTTGCGATGACCGTCAATTGGCCGCCAATACAGGCAGCAAGGCCGGATGCGAGCTTCGCGCCTCCGACACCACCCGCAAGCACCACGATACTCATCGAGCGACCGGACTATACAACCGTCTCGCTCCGCGGCACATGCGCAACCTTCAGCTTTGGCGAGGCCGGTGATAGTGAGTCGAGAGGCTCGGCACGATACGAGGTCTGCTGCCGTTCCGGTGTCGCTGTTCCATAAAGTGTAGTCCGCTGCCGCGCAACGCGACCGATTGACTCGATCAGCACGTCCATTTGTATTGGCGACATTTCTTGGCCAAATGTCGCTCCTGCGGCGCGTGTAATGGACTCGTTCATCAGCGTGCCGCCGAGATCGTTCGCGCCCGCATCGAGACACGCGCGTACGCCACGTGGTCCCATTTTGACCCACGACGTCTGGATGTTCGGAATGAGCGGATGGAGAGCGAGGCGCGCCACTGCATGGACGAGCACCGCCTCGCGAAAGGTCGGGCCGCGTCGTGACCGACCTTGCCAGTAGAGCGGAGCCTCCATGTGGACAAAAGGCAACGGCACGAATTCCGTGAATCCCCCCGTGCGCTCTTGGAGCGCGCGAATACGCAGCAAATGACGCGCCCAATGCGCCGGACGCTCAACGTGGCCAAACATCATCGTTGCGGTGCTCTTTAGTCCGACCCGGTGCGCCTCCGTCATCACTTCGAGCCACTGCTCGGTCGCAATTTTGTCAGGACAAATGATCGCCCGAATCTCGTCATCGAGAATTTCGGCTGCGGTGCCGGGCAAGGTTCCGAGGCCTTCGGCGCGCAAAGCGCTCAAAAACTCGCCGATATTTAGCGCGCTCGTCTTGGCTCCGGACCAGATTTCAAGCGGGGAAAAGGCGTGGATATGGATACGCGGCGCCGCTCGCCGGACGGCGCGACAAATCTCGACATAAGTTGCACCGGTATAGTCCGGATGGATGCCGCCCTGTAGGCAAGTCTCGGTCGCGCCGCGCTCCCAGGCTTCACGCGCGCGCCGCTCGATCTCCTCAAATGCCAAATCGTAGGGTCGGCCCCGAAGATGATCGCTCTTTTTGCCTTTGGAAAACGCACAGAACCGGCAATGGTACGAACAAATATTCGTATAATTTATGTTGCGATTCACTACATAGGTCACGGCATCACCGTTGACGGATGCGCGAAGTTCGTCCGCCGCGCGGCAGACCGCTTCGAACTCCCGATCGCGCGCAGCAAACATGCGAACGGTTTCAGCCTCCGAAACGCCGTCGCCGGCAGCGGCGCGGTCGAGAATTCGGCTCAGAGTCCGCTCGACTGCGGCCAGATGTGGCGACGGCGGCCGAACCGGCAGTTCAGCTTCCGAGCCGGGCGACCATTGACTTTCGCGGACGAGACCATCGCTGTCGATAAGATCAACAACGCGCCGAGACAACGCCACGTCCAGCCATGGTGCCGATTCGATAGCGTAGGCCGGGTAAACGGAAAGGCGCTCGACCAGCACTTTGCCCGTCTTGGCTATCTCCCCTGCGAGTGTGGCGAGGTGAGGCCAAGGCGCTTCGGGATTGACGTGGTCCGGCGTCACTGGCGAAACCCCGCCCCAATCGTTGACGCCGGCCGCGATCAATTCGTCGACGTCGGCCTCTATCAAATTAGGCGGGGCCTGAACGTTCATCACCGGGCCGAAAATCAACCGCGCGATCGCAATCGTCCAGAGATGTTCGAGCGCGCTCGGCTCGGGAGTCTGCGCCATGCGCGTCCTCGGCTTGCGGCGAAAATTTTGGATAATGATTTCTTGCAGGTGCCCGAACTGATCGTGGAGATCGCGCAATGCAAGCAACGCCTCGATGCGCTCCGCCCGGGTCTCGCCGATACCAATCAAAATTCCGCTGGTGAAAGGAATACGAGCTTCGCCGGCAGCGTGGATCGTCGCTAGCCGCACCTTTGGTTCTTTGTCGGGGGATCCGAAATGTGGGCCACCGCGCATGCAAAGGCGGTCGGAAGCGCTCTCCAGCATGAGTCCCTGTGACACCGAGACATGACGCAGTGCTTGCATCTGATCGGCGGACATTACGCCCGCATTGACGTGGGGCAACAGTCCGGTTTCCGCCACGACGAGCCGGCACATGTCGGCCAGGTAGGAAAGCGTCGTTTTGTGACCGAGGCGCTGCAGTGCCTCGCGGGCCTCCGGATAACGCAATTCGGGCTTGTCACCGAGTGTGAACAGCGCTTCATGGCAGCCTACCGCCGCGCCGGCGCGTGCTATTTCCAGGACCTCCTCAGGATCGAGATAAGGCTTAGACGCCGCGCCGTGTTTACGCGAAAAGGTGCAGTAATGGCACACGTCCCGGCACAGATGCGTGAGGGGGATGAAAACCTTGCGGGAGTAGGATTGGACAGTGCCGTGACCTTGATCGCGCAGCGTCGCGGCAATTGTAAAGAGTGCATTGAAATCTTGGCAATCGGCAAGAGTGAGCGCCGCTTCGCGCCCTAGCTGCGAAGTCATCGAAGTTTCGGAAAACTTCTGCAAGACCGGATGCATCGAATTGTTACTCACGCTGCTCAGCCCAGGCCAGCACGCAAGAGATTGCGCTTTGCAGGACCTTCTTCAGCGGCGCCGCCCGACCCGGTTCATACGAATAAGGCGGCGTTTCCACCATATATGTCGGCCATGTGATCTCAAGTTGGAGCGCATGAAAATTGTCTTGCGGACGTCCATACTGGCGGGTGATGTACCCTCCGACGAAACGCGCATCCAGTACGGAGGAGAATTCAGGTGCCGCTCGCAGCGCGTCGAAGACCTTTTGGCTCAGCCGCGGCGCAGCGCTGGTTGCTTTGGCCGAACCCAGGTTGAGATCCGGCAAATGCCCCTCGAAAAGACGCGGCAAGTGAGACGCGATCGAATGTGCATCCCAGAGCACGGCGAAGCCAAAACGGCGGTGAAGCCGATCCAGCTCGTCCGCCAAGACGGCATGATACGGTAGCCAAAACCGCTCGCGTCGCTCGGCAACTTCGCTGTGATCCGGTGCTTCGCCCGGGCGATAAATCGGCTGCCAGTCGAATCCAGTCAGTGGCACCAACTCTGAATTCTCGCGCCCAGGATAAAGCGGCGTCCCGTTAGGATCGCGATTAAGATCGATCACGTAACGAGAATGGGTAGCGATTAGTGTGCCGACGCCGAGCGTGGAAGCAAAATCGTAGAGTCTATGCACATGCCAGTCAGTGTCTGGTACGGCCAGCGCTGTCGTGGTCATGCGCGCGGCGATCTCGGGCGGAATTTCGGTGCCGACATGCGGAAAGTTGAGAAGCAGGGGCGTTTCCCCTCGCTGCAAATGAAATAGTTCGGCCGACATCACCCTGACTCGCTCGCGACAACGATTTCCTCGAGCCCAGTGATGACCACTCCGGAATCGCGGACCTTGTAGGTTCGATTAATCCAGATCAGCGCTGAGGTCAGGCTCTCGGCGACGACTGAGTTTGGCAGCGGCCCCGCATCGATGCCGCGTAGGCCGGCATCGTGCGCGAGCTCGATAGCAATGCGCCGCGCGGCTTTGTCGTTCGCGCAGACCAGCACATCGCACGCGATCTTGTGCGTCAGATCTCGCAGCTTGTGCGCAGACACGTTCTGAAAGGCAGAGACGACACGCACCTCTGGGCCCAGCAACTCCTGAACCGCTAAGACGCACGAGTCGGTTGTCGGCAGCTGCACCAGCGAGACCTTCGGCGGCACCAGCGGTACGGTGACGTCGATCAGAAGTTTGCCGCGCAGGTCATCGCGTAGTATTTCGACCGTGCTTCGCTGCGCGGCGAATGGTACCGTGAGGACCACAATCTCGGCTGCGCGTGCCGCGGACTTTACATCGGCACATTCCACAGTCGCGTCTGCGAGCAAAGCGTTCAACTCCGCCGCCGCAGTGCGCGCCTTCACGATATCTCGTGAACCGATGATCACGCGATGGCCCGCGTGGGCCCAGCGTAGGGCCAGTCCGCCGCCTTCTGCACCGGTACCGCCAATCACAGCAATCGTTCGATTGCTCGTTGCCATGGTCTCTCGTTTCGGGAGCTCGGCGGTTTCATGGGAACGGCGATCCCGCGGGCGCGCCGAGCTTGGTGGAAATAAATGCCGCGGTCCGCACCATGCTCGCGATGATCGCGGTGCGCCGGCTCTTCGATGCGTCCGCCTTGTTGACCGATCCGCTGATTGCGGCGATCACGCGGCCGGTCGCATCGACGATGGGCAGGCCCACAGTCCAGATGCCAATCATGTTCTCCTCATCAGAGATGCTATAGCCGGCCTCTCGCACCTTCCTGATCTCGGCCATAACTTGCGGCTGCGAGACCTTGGTTGCCGAAGTCAGCGGGACGAATTTAATACGCGGCAATAGCGTCTTCAACGCGCTGTTGGTCTCGCTGGCGAGCAACACTTTGCCGAGTGCGGTGGCATGAAGGTGTCCGCGAGTTCCGGCGCCGACCCGAAACACCGCGGTCTCACTTTCAATCGCTGCCAAATAGAGGACAACGGTGGCGACCCGTTCGGCCAGATAAATGTTGAGCTCCTCGCTCTCCGCGACAGAGCGAAGTTTGCCAATTGCAACGTCGTAGACCGTCCCGGCACTGGTGTAGCGCTGACCGACTTCAAAAGCTTTGTGACCGATCCTATAGCGGCGGCTCACTTCGTTTTGTTCGAGAAACCCCGCGTTGGCGAGCGTCCGCACCAGGCGATAAGTGACGCTGCGATCGATGCCTAGCTTTCGCGCAAGGTCGCGGATGCCGTACTCCACATGGATCGCATCGAACGCCTTTAGCACTTCGAGGCCGCGCGCCAGGGACTGGTTGGGCGGACTTTTGTATTCCACAGCGGCAGTCGGGCGCACCACCGGCGCGCCGGACCGCGTCATCGCACTCGAACTTCTCCGTTCGGCAGCCGCGATTTCCATGTTCAGGCCATAGTCTCGCCCATTGGGGGGGGGGTAAAACTTGCTTGCTCAGTCCGGTCCACCCTGGTCGGGCCGCGGTCCGGGTCGGCCCATCGAGAAATGGACGTAAATCGTCTGCCAACCTTTCGGCTCCTTGAGACAGACCATGGTGGCGCGGCAATACGGCTTGGATTTGAGGAAGTCCGGCTGTTCGGCATCGAGCCATTGCCAAAATCGCGGCATATGCTCGTCGGTAATGAGCGCCATATCGCCGCGGATCGTGATGCGGATCGCCCCGGTGCCCCCGCGCTTGGCAATCTTCATGCGGGCGCGGTAGTGATCCCAGATATGCAGCCAGTCCTTCAGACCATGATAGGTATGGCCATTGGTGTTGAAGAAAACATTTTCGGGAGCGGGATCCCAAATCTTTGCTAGCGCCTCGCCGTCAAACACATCGTTGCAGACCCAGTAGTTGTAGTAGAGCTTCAACAGGTGGTCGCGATCATTCGCGCTACCGCCATCGAAGGCAGGCGGCTGGCTTGGCTCATATCCTTGTGGTGCAGGAATCACGCGGCCCCTCCTTGTTCCAAATGATGCATTACTAGGCCAATGCTCGGTCCGACCAAACGTCTTTAACGAAACTTTTGATCACCGCTTCAGCGCTGCCGCCAGGCGGCGGCGCCGGTGAGATGATGACGTTGTCGATTCCGTTTTCCCGCAGTGCCGTCACCCGGCGCGCGATCTCGTCGGCCGTGCCGGCTAGCGTCACCGCGTCGACGTGGCGGTCGCTGACCCAGGGCAGAATCTTTTCATAAGGGGTGAAGCTGACATTGTAGGGAAGGCCTGCGACTTTCTCGAGCGCCTCGGGCGGCAACGTCAAGCCGAGTTCGCTTAAAGCGGCGAATGGCATGTGACCGCCGGCAATCGTTTTGGCCGCACGCAAGCGCAACGTGTCACGCGCGACCGCAGAGTCGCTCGCTATGCAGCAATTGAGGCGGGCAATGCACTGAACGCTTGCCGCATCGCGCCCAGCCTCTCGTGCGGCGGTTCGAACGCGTGCGACGAAGGCTCTGGCTTCTTCCGGGGTGCCGCACCCCTCCATGATCGCGCCGTCAGCGACGCGGCCCGCGAGCACCTGTCCCTGAGGTCCGTTGCTGGCAATGTAGATTGGCAGATCGCCGCGCAGCGGTTCAAAATTGAGCCGCCCGGCATGAAGCGACAGCAGCTCACCCTGGAAATCGGCCGTCCCGCCTTTGAGCAAGGCGCGAATGATGGTGATTGCTTCGCGCATCGCCAGCACGGGCTTGCGGCGATCAACCCCCATTTCCGAAAAACCGGAAAGCCCGGCGCCAAAACCCAAGAACGCACGTCCGTTTGACAGCTCATCCAGTGTCGCAATCGCCGCCGCCGTCATGGCGGGATGTCGCGAATATGGATCGGTAACGCAGGTGCCGAGCTGGATGGTGCTGGTGCTGGCCGCGAGCACCGCAAGGCTCGTATAGACCTCGCGATAAAACCGTTCATCGGCAAAGCAGATCATGCCGAAGCCGCTTTGTTCGGCCAGACGCGCAACCTCGACCATGCGGGCGGGCGGGGCGTTCCCGACCATCAACATGCCCGGCTTCATCACTACGCGCTCCGCCGTGAAGCGCCGTCTCGCATATAGAGACGACATTTCCTATATCCGAGACAAGTGCTATGGACAGCGGAAAGTCGAGTTAAGCAATAATTCGGCAACACCCCGCACTAACGCTCTGTCGCACCGCGGGCGCATCTAAAGAACGTTGTCTTCGGAGCAGCGATGGCGCTTCATATGCTCACGCTCGAGGAACTTTCCGCGCGGTTGCGGGATGGCACGACGACCGCGACCGAAATCACGCAAAGCGTTGTCGAACGCGCCCGCGCCCATAACAGCGCGCTCAATGCTTTCGTTGAAATCTACACGGATGATGCAATCCGCTTGGCGGAGGCTTGCGACCGTGCGCGCCGGTCGGGGTTTCCGGTCGGGCCGCTGCATGGGCTGCCTTTCGCGGTCAAGGATTTGTGCCACATCGCCGGTCGCCGCGGCGGGGCCGGCTCGCAGATGTGGGCGACGCGCGTGGCGACCGATACCGCAGCAGCCGTCGAGCGTCTTCTCGCTGCGGGTATGATTCCTGTCGGGAAGACCCAGATGGTAGAATTCGCGTTCGGCGGCTGGGGCCATAATCCGCTGTTGGGGACGCCGCGCAATCCGTGGGATCTTTCCAGGCACCGCTCCCCGGGAGGCTCTTCGAGCGGCAGCGGCGTGGCAGTCAGCGCCGGCCTTGCGCCCGCTGCGCTCGGGACCGACACCGGCGGCTCGGTGCGCATTCCGGCGGCTTTCAACGGCGCCGTCGGTCTCAAAGTGACCTGGGGCCGCATCAGCCTTCACGGCACCGATTTGCTGAGCTGGACACTCGACACGATTGGTCCGATCTGCCGGTCCGTGACCGATTGTGCCTTGCTGCTTGAAGTTTTGGCAGGTCCTGACCCGCGCGATCCGGCGACGCTGACCCAGCCGTTAGCGGATTTCGCCGGCGCCATCCGAAATCCCTCGGTGCGATATGCGCACATCGCCATGCCGCCGAGCGACCAGTTGCCAGATTTCGCCGACCCGGCCGTAGTCGAGGCGTGGTTGGAAGCGGGACGACGGCTCGCGGCGCTCGGCGCAATCGTCGAGCAGGTGCCGCTGCCGGATTGGTTTTTCGAATTGTCGCAACCCGCGACTACAATCATCGCTTCCGAAGCTTTCACACTTCATCGCGACTGGATCGAGAACGAAAGCCAGCCGATCGGACCGGCCGTGCGCCAAAGGATTTTGCGCGGCAAGACAATCACGGCGCAGGAATACGCCGGAGCTTTGCGACGCAGGCAACGGGATCAATCGAGCTTCGCTGAATGGTTCGACCCGTTCGACGCAATGTTGTTGCCGACCGTTGCGATTCCGGCGCCACTGCTCGCAGAAGCAGATGAGAGTTCGCCAATTCCCGGCTATTTCACGCGGCCAGCGAATTTCCTCGGCCTGTGTGCAATTTCACTGCCTTGCGGGTTCAACGGTGGGTTGCCGCTCTCAATCCAACTCGTCGGTAAGCCCTACGCGGAAGCGACGATATTGCGCCTGGCGCGGGGCTTCGAGGCTTCGCTCGGAGCGCGGCCCGACCTGCCAAACCTTGCGGCATCGGCGTGAACGGCTCAGCGCGGTGGTTCCCTCACCAGCAGTTCTTTTATCATGCGGTCGAGGAAATCCGCATCCGGCGGATGGTCGATCGGATTGCCGGCGCGGTGTCCCCAGATCGAAGGGATTATACGCAGCTCCGCACTAGGCATCTGCTCGACCTCGATGCGATTGTCCTCAACGGTAAAATAGAGATCCGTCGCAGACGGCATGATGAATGAGGTGGCTCGGATCCCGCCAAGAGCTCGGCCGAAATCGCCGCGGTAGATTTCGTTGGCGCTGATGTCGGCATTCTGCCAAGTCCAGATCATGGCCAGCAAATTGTCTGCGTCACGTTGCTGGAAATTTCGCTCCCAGGCAATTAGCAAATACTCTTCGAGTGACCCATAGCCGAGACTTCGATAGAGCTCCTGCCGATAGAAAGCCTGCGATAGAGCCCAGCCGGCATAAATACGTCCAACCGCGGCAAGGCCGCGCAATGGCGGCGCTGCGAAGCGGCCGTCACGCCAGTTTGGATCGGTGAGGAGTGCAGCCCTGATGCCTTCGAGGAAGACCAGATTGTGGCGCGAGGTCTTCGCCGATCCGCAAATCACGGCCAGGCGCTCGACCATCTCCGGATAGAGCGCTGCCCAGTGGTAGGCCTGTTGACCGCCCATGGAAAAGCCGACGGCAAGCGCCACACGATCGATGGCAAAGCGCTCGCGCAGGAGACGGCGCTGCAGTACGACATTGTCTTGGACCGTGAAACGTGGCCGCTTGGCGCGTTCCACCGCAGGAAAATGACTCGGTGAGGTCGACAACCCGTTGCCGAACGTATCCGCGATGACAATGAAGTAACGGGTCGGATCGAGCGCTCGATTGGGACCAATCAGCCATTCCAGATCGGTGTGCCGCGCGCCGAACGGCGTTGCCATGATGATCGCATTGGACCTCGCCGCGTTGAGCGCACCGTACGTCTTGTAAGTGAGGACTACATCGTGATGCATCCCCTGCGACAGATGCACGTTCGCAATTCCAAAGGTTTCATGTTCCGCCATAAGCCCGCACCCGTACCGGTCCTCGTGATCGCCACCGCGAGAGCCTTTCCGGTCGCGAACATCCGTATGGCGCAAGGTGGACACTTCCAGTAGCAAATGTCTCATTGATCGGCAGCACGCTCCGCACTAGAACTGTGTGATCACAAGCCAAGACTGCGATCCCGCGCCGCAGCTCACGCCTAAGGACCCGGTCCGCTGATTGCAAGCCTCGAGGTTACCCGTCGCGATACGCTGCGGAACCGAGCGGCGGGAGCGGGAATGGACTTCGCTGCGCTGTCGCCGCGTATCCACGGCAGGCGCGGCGAGCTGCAAGGGTGAGCAGGCATGCGCCCTAAAGTCGTCGCGCGTCAGGCGAAAGCGATGGCCGAGATTGGCCTCGACGCAATCGTCTCCGTTTCGCCGGAAAGTTTCGCGCACGTCACCGGCTTTCTCTGCCCCACTCAGCCTTTAATGCGATGGCGGCACGCGATGGCGTTGGTGACGCGTGACGCCAAGGGGGCGCTTTGCGTGGTCGATATGGAGGCGAGCACCGTGCGCTCGAAAGCGCCGAACACCGAGATTACGGTGTGGCGCGAGTTTAAATTCGAGGCGATGCCAGTATTGGCGGAACTGCTGAGGAGACACGGACTTGCCGAGGGGCGGATCGGCCTGGAATTCGATTACCTTCCGACCAGCGATTTCATGGACTTGCAAAAACTGCTGCCCAACGCGCAATTGGAACCGGTTCAGGCGGTTCTGGCGCGCCTGCGCCAGATTAAGACTACCGAAGAGATTGCGTTGTTGCGGAAATTGTCGCGCATTGCCGATCAGGCCATCGCGGATGCGTACGCCGCGGTTGCGGTCGACATGACGGAAATGGATCTAGCGGGCGTACTCAGTAGACGCGTCTACGAACTCGGCGCCGAACATTTTAAACTGATGATCGTGGCGACCGGCGAACGTAGCGTTTTTCCAAATGTCGGCCCGAGCGACCGCGCTCTAAAGCCGGGGGACGTCTGCCGCGTTGAGATATTTCCGACGCTCAACGGTTATCACGCCGGCGTTTGCCGAAGCGCGTACGTGCAAACGCCGCCGGCGCACGCCGAACGTATCTGGGCGAATTTGACCACTTGTAAACATCTGCTGCTTGGTGCGATCAAGCCCGCCGCAGATACACGAGCGATTTACGAGCTTTATCTGGGTAAACTGCGCGAACTCGATCTGCCGGCAATGTCTTTCATCGGTCACAGCATCGGTCTGCATCTCCACGAAGACCCTTATTTGGGACCAGGCGAAGGCCAGCCGCTCGAGCCCGGCATGGTAATTGCTATTGAGCCACTTGTGTTTGAAACCGGTCATGGCTTTGGGCTGCAGAATAAGGATATGCTGCTCGTGACGGATAAGGGCTGCGAGCTGCTGTCCGATCATACCGATACCGATCAGCTTATCCGGGTCTCATAAGGGCGCCGGATGGCATCAGTCCCCCACATTCGTCTTGAGGATATTGGTCTCCACTATCGCACCAAGGGCGCGACGGTCGCGGCTCTTGAAGGAGTAACGATCGAAATACCGGCCCGCTCCTTTGTCAGCGTCGTCGGACCGTCCGGATGCGGCAAGACCACTCTGCTCAAAGTACTTTCAGGAGTGCTCAAGGCCACCAAAGGCCGCGTGCTGTTCGATGACGTGCCGATCGAGGACGCCGACTTGCTGGGCAAAATCGGCTACGTCTTTCAGCGCCCATTGCTCCTCCCTTGGCGCACCGCACTCGAGAACATTCTGTTGACGACCGAAATCACGCGCAAGGATTTGCCATTGCAAGAGCGCATCGCGGCCGCGCGCAACTGGATATCGCTCACCGGACTGGACGGCTTTGAAGACCGCCGGCCGCATGAGCTTTCGGGCGGCATGCAGCAGCGGGTCTCACTGTCGCGAGCGCTCGCGTTCCAACCGCCGATCCTATTGATGGACGAGCCGTTTGCCGCGCTTGACGAAATCACGCGGGAGACGATGCAGGAGGAATTGCTGCGGCTGTGGAGCATGACCCGCAGCACGGTGGTCTTCATTACCCACAGCATCAGCGAGGCCGTGTTGCTGTCAGAGCGCGTTATTGTGATGTCGGCGCGACCGGGGCGCGTCGACGAAATCATCGACGTGCCATTTCCGCAGCCGCGCGATGAGGAATTGCGCGGCAGCCCGCGGTTTACCGAACTGGTGCAGCGTATCCGCCACAAACTTCGTGGCAGTCAAAACATGCTGCAGGCCGTGTCATGATAACAGGTTTCCTGGTGCGGCTTTCAGGACAAGTCGGCGTGTTTGTCGCCTTTTTCGCCTGCTGGGAGCTTCTGGTTGACGCTCTCAAGATCAAACCGGTGATTCTACCGGCGCCGAGTCTGATCTTCGTCGCTATGGCAAAGCATTGGTCCTATCTGTTGGTCAACACTTGGCCTACACTGCTTGCAGTTACGGTCGGCTTTGCCGCAGCGGCCGCGCTCGGATTTACCATCGCCGTCGGCATTGCCTATTCGCGCTGGGTGAGCGAAGTCACCTATCCATTTCTCGTCGCCGCCCAGGTCCTGCCCAAAGTGGCGCTGGCGCCGCTCTTCCTGATTTGGTTTGGATTTGGGCTTACGCCGAAGGTCGTCATCGCTGCGCTCATCGCGTTCTTTCCGATCGTCATCAATACCGCGCGCGGCTTCAGCTCGGTCGAACCCGAGTTGATCCAATACATGCGGTCGCTCGGTGCCAGCTGGCAAGAGGTCTTCTTCAAGATCAGTCTGCCGTGGGCGTTGCCCTACATCTTTGCATCGTTCCGAATCGCGATCGGGCTCGCGGTTGTGGGCGCGGTAGTCGGCGAGTTCATCTCTTCCGACAGCGGCCTCGGTTACGTGATCAATTACGCTAATACCTCGCTCGACACCGACATCATGTTCGCGGGCCTTCTGGTGCTCAGCGCGCTCGGCGTTGCCCTGTTCCTGGTGATCGTACTGGCCGAGCGGATCGTGCTGCCGTGGCAAGCGGCCGTAGAAGGCGCGCCGGAGACACTATAGCGAATGCGTTCGGTTTATTTGGTGCATCATCGAATGGAGAAGGCAGTCATGACAGTGCATCGCCTTATAACTGCTGCGGCCGTGCTGATCGTATTGTGCGGTCCCGCAGCGGCGACTGACAAGGTGACGATGCGGCTCAACTGGGTCGTCGGCGCGGAGTTCGCGCCGATCTATCTGGCTCGCGACAAGGGCTTCTTCGCCGATGAAGGCATTGACGTCGATATCCTGCCCGGCCAAGGCTCAACAGTGACCGTTAAGCTAGTTGGCAACGGCGATGCAGATTTTGGAGAAGCCGGGGCCGATCAGGTCCTCATGGCCTATGCCAAGGGATTGCCGGTGGTCTCGACGGCCGTGATCCTGCAAAAAAGTCCGGTCTCGATAATCTTTCCGACCGATACTGGAATAAAATCGCTAACGGATCTGTACGGCAAGACGCTCGGCGTGCCGACGCTCAGCGTTGGCGAAAAGCAATGGCGTTACGTCGCCAAATCCAACAAGCTGGACATGTCGAAGATCCACGAAGTGTCGCTCGGCACTGGCATCGCGCAAATGATCGAAGCGCGAAAAGTGGACGCCTCCATCGCGTTCTTTTTCAACGACGGGCTGAAAGCAACATCGGATGGCATTCCGATGAGCTGGATACTGATGTCGGACGTCGGCTTGCCGATTTATTCCGACGCATTGATCGTGAACCAAAACACCATCGAGAAGAACCCCGATCTGGTGCGCCGCTTTACGCGCGCTTTCATCAAAGGCTGGACCTACGCGGTCGCGCACGAACCGGAGACACTGGAGCTGTTCCTGAAAGACAACCCAACCGTCGATGCCAAATACTCAGCGTTGAAGCTGCCGGAGGTGCTGAAGCTCACACAGACACCGGATACGCAGGCCCACGGCATCGGTTATTCGACGGCCGCCAATTGGGAGGCGATGCAGAATGCCCTCGTCGAAATGGGGATCATGTCCGGCAAAATCGACGTGAAAGAGATTTTCACCAATGAGTTCCTGAAATAGGGAGTGCCACGTGATCAAGACCGTTGCGATTCTCGGCGCGGGTCATGGCGGCTGCGCCGCGGCGGCCGATTTGACGTTGCGCGGTTTTGCCGTGCGCCTTCACGCCCGCAATGCCGAGCGATTGGCGCCGCTGCGCGCCATCGGCGGGGTTGAGGTTCGTGGCGTGCATGAGGGGCTGGTGAAGCTCCCATGCATGACGACACGGGTTGCTGAAGCGGTCGAGGGCGCGGATCTAGTTATGCTAGTTGTGCCCTCCGTCGCCCACGAGACTTACGCGAAGGAATTAGCACCGCTGCTTACGCCGGAACTTCCGGTTTTTCTCAATCCAGGCCACACCGGAGGCGGGCTCCACTTCGTGGAGGAACTGCGGCGCGCCGGCTATGACAAGCCGGTTCAGACCTGCGAGACGGTGACGCTGACGTACATCTGCCGCATGGAGGCGCCGAGCGTCGTGAACATTTACAGCTACACCAAGCGGCTCGACTTCGCGACTTTTCCCGGCAAGAACGCGCAACGCCTCTATCAATTGCTCAAACCGGTATTTGGCGAAATTGCACTGGCCTCGAGCGTGTTGGAGACGGGGCTCACCAATCTCAATGCCGTCTTTCATCCTCCTGGCATAATTATGAACACCGGCTGGATCGAGCAGACGAACGGCGGCTTTTTGTTCTATCGCGAGGGCATTACCGAGAGCGTTGGTCAGGTCACAGCGATAATCGACGCGGAGAGGGTTGCGACCGCGCGGGCTCTCGGCATTCCGGCGCTGAGTTTCCTCGAAGCATTTTACCGGGCTGGGCTCACGACCCGTGACGCGGTCGAAAGTGGTTCCATCGCGCGCGCCTGTCGGGAAAGCGAGCCGAACAAGTTCATCAAGTCACCACCGTCGCTCAACCACCGCTACGTGCACGAGGATGTGGGTTTTGGGCTCGTGGCGTTTTCCGCCTTCGGTGCGCTCGCTGGCGTCGAGACGCCGACCATCGACTCAATGATCCAGCTTGCCGGCGTCGCTACCGGAAACAATTTCCGCGCTACCGGACTTACGCTCGAAAGGATGGGGCTCGCGCACCTGCCGCTCGAGCGCCTTGCCGAATTCATCGAAACCGGCACGGCGTAACGGCGATGCACGCGCACGTCGGCGTCAGCTTCGACGGCTTTAGCACCTTCGACGCCGCCATTGCGCTAGCCAAGGAGGCCGTTGCCGCCGGCGCCACGGGGCTGTGGATGGCTGATCACCTTGGCTACCGTGAGGCAATTCTCTCCTGTCTTGGATTTGCCTTGGCAGTGCCGGATGTGCGGGTGATCCCGACTGCCGTTAGTCCATATTTGCGTCACCCGATGCCGACGGCGATGCAGATGGCGACCCTTGCGGAAGCCGCGCCCGGTCGTGCCGCCATTGCCGTGGGCGTCGGCAATCCGCTTTTCCTCGGCGAGTTAGGGGAGGCCCCCGACAAGCCTGTCCGCGTGGTTCGCGAATTTGTCGAGGCACTACGCACATTATGGTCTGGCGAGCCGGCCACCCAGGAGGCGTCTCGATTCCGACTCAAGGGCGCGCGCATGATGTTTCGGACCTCTGCGCCAATTCCGATCTATCTCGCGCCGACGCGCGAACAAATGCTGCGCCTGTCGGGACGAATTGCCGACGGTGCTGTTCTGTCAGCCGGAATTTCCAGCAAATACGCGCAACATTCGCTGTCGTTCGTGAACGAGGGTGCGCAGGCTGCCGGCCGCGACCCTACGACGCTGCACGCCGCCGCCTATATTTTCGTAGCTGCGTCAGATGACAAGCAGCGCGCGGTCGATGCGGTCCGGCACAAGCTCGCGTTCGTCCTGCGCAATCGATCGCTTGATGATAATATCGCTTTCACCGGCGTTACCGTCGATCAGGAAGCCATTATCGCTGCGGTTTCGAAGCGCGACCTCGACGGCGCAGCTCATCTCGTTTCTGACGAGGCGGTCGACGCGTTCGGCATTGCCGGGGACGTGCGCACCTGCTGCGAAAAGCTGCAGGCATTCATCGATGCGGGTATCCGGGAGCCAGTTCTGCTGCTGTCGGGTGACGCGCAAGATCAGCACAAAAGTCTCGCAGTTGTACGCGAATTACGGGCGGAGTGACTGCCGATTGCAAAGTCGCCAATCAGGCGATCCGGATCAGTTCATCGTTCGGCGTGATCATGCCGGTGACCGACTCATAGCCACTGGATTTGATCACGTACATGTCCTCGACGTGGAATCCCATACGGCCCGGGATCATGTAAAGCGGCTCCATGGTAAAAGTGATATTGGGCTCCATCACGATATCGCGCGTGTCGGTAATGTACGGTTCCTCGTGAATGGTTTGTCCGATGCCATGCCCGAGAAATTTCAGAGTTGGCTCAATGCCGCGATCGCGCAGATATTTCACGTAAGTCCGATATAGTTCGGGGACGGCGAGGCCGGGCCCAAGGATGGCTTTGCAGGCCTCGCGCGCGCCGATCATTATGTCCCAGATTCTTTTCTGTTCGTTCGTTGGCTCGCCGACCACGGCGGTGCGGGTGACGTTAGAACGGTATTGGTTTAGCTCGCCCAGTATCTCAATGCGTATCAAGTCCGCAGTTTCGATCTTCTTGTCGGTCGGAACGCAATTGGTGATGCCGCTGCGGACCCCGGAACCGACTTGATATTTGAGGCCATCACATCCGGCCCGCATCATCTTGTTGCTGATAAGGAGGCCTACGTCCTTCTCCGTCATGCCGGGTTTGATTTCCTGCAGAACCTCGCCGGCAACGCGATCGGTCAGTTGTCCGACCCGACGCAGGATCGCGAGTTCATCATCGGTCTTGACCATACGGGCTGTGAAATAAAGATCTTTGCAGGGCACGAAGACTGCGCCTGGCAGTCGGTCTTTGAGCCTGATGTAGTCCTGCGCCGGCATATAATCGAGCTCGATCGCAATCCGCCCGGCGCCGACGCCAGCTTGCTCGAGTGCGTCGGCAAGCAGGTCCGCCGGGTCCTCAGTAAACTGATTGTAGGAGCGAATATCCGAGAAGCGCGAGCGCTGGCGCGCCAGATTCTCTTCGACGTTGACGACGATCTGTGCGGCAAAGCCGTCGCCGGCAAGAACGGTGATGGTCCGGCGAAAGCGGTTGCTGGCCTGGCTTGGGACGAGAAAGCCTGCGGTATAGGTAACGTTATCCTGTGAGAACGCGACCAGGGCGTCACATCCGGCTCGCTTGGTAGCGGCGCGCAGCTTTGCAAGAACTTCGTGTTCCATCAGTCTTCCCTGGTGACGCTGCCGGAGAACGAGCCCTCGGCCGGCGACGTCGATGTTCAATCGTCCACGCGATATTTCTCGATTTTCGCTGGATCGACGTCGATGCCTAATCCGGGCCCGGTCGGGATGCGTATGGACCCGTCGACGAAATCCATCGACTGTGCGATCAGATCGTCCTTGTAGAATATGGCACCGATCTGGCCTCTCTGCGCTGCCGCTGGCGTCGAGACCGGAAACAGGCATGACATCGTCACCGCTGGCGCCGCAGCCGCCAACGCCACATTGGCGAGATTGCCGATGCCCAATTCGGCTGAACCATTCACGTTGCAGATAAATCCTGCTGCGCGCGCAACCGCTGCGACTTCCATCGCGCGATAAAGGCCGCCAGGTTTCGTCGTATAGATCGAAATGATCTGGGCAGCGCGGCGCTCGATGATCTCGATGAGATCGTGAGAATTCCAGGCGCTCTCGTCGGCCATCACCGGGGTATCGATCGCACGCGCCACCTCCGCCATGCGGGCAGTGCCGTGCACGGGCTGCTCGGCGTAGATCAGGTCGTACGCTTCCATCTTGCGAATGGTCTTGATCGCTTCGCCAGGCGTCCGATAACCTTCGTTGGCATCAACGCAAAGCGAAATGCCCGGACCGACAGCGGCGCGTACGCGACGCACCATCTCGATGTCGCGTGCGGGATCAATGCCGACCTTGATCTTGATGGTCTTGATGCCCTCGGACGCGACCTTGGCGGCCTCTTGTTCCCCCGTCTCGATCGCCATCAGTCCGATGGAGTGGGCGATCGGGATGGTGTCACGCACGGCGCCGCCGAGTAGCGTGTGAACAGGCAGTTTGCAGGCGCGGCCGGCGAGGTCATAGGCTGCACAATCCATTGCAGCCTTGGCATAGGGATAACCCTTAATCGCCTCGTCCATACGTCGGTGCAGGAGGCCGATATTGCCAACCGGAAGACCAAGAACCGCAGGGGCCAGATAGCGCCGCACGACGAGCTGCACCGTTGCCGTGCTTTCGCCGAAGTAGCGGCCGAACTCTCCGCCCCAGTCCTTGAGTGCGGGCGCTTCGCCCCAACCGACGTTGCCCGCGCTGTCCGTCATGCGAACGAGGACGTACCGGCCAATAGTCTCGGTAAAGCCGGTCCATTTGTGCTCGCGGCGTGGCGGCACTCCGACAACGATCGTTTCGACCGATTGGATTTCGCTCGATACGACGCTCAAATAACCGCCGCCTTCCGTGCTCGCGGGTAACCGCGTTTTATGATCACAGATTTCGCCAATGTGGTCCCGCATTCGGAGTGTTGTCAATCTCTCGCGTCAATTGTATTCGGTGTAATCTCAGCCGGGCATTCTCATGACGGAAATCTTGCTGCATAGGACGACACCGCGCACTGTGAATGGTGCTGGAAGGAAAAAAACAACGCCGCGTCCCAAGGGGGATGTGCAGGACCGCGTCTACGCCGAATTGCGGCGCTGGCTCATGGTCGGACGTTTCCTGCCGGGAGAAGCTCTCACGCTGCGGAACCTCGCGTCCGAACTCGGCGTAAGCCCGATGCCGGTCCGGGCGGCGCTGCGTCATCTCATCGCCGAGGGCGGCATTGAAATGCTGCCGAACCGCACGATGCGCGTGCCCCATATGACGCGTTCGCGGCTCGTCGAGCTACTTTCGATGCGGCGTACGCTCGAGGGAATAGCCACTGCAGAAGCTTGCCGCAACATGACTGATGCGGATCTGCGCAGCGTAGAAACGATTCATGCGAGCCTCATGCGGGCTCTCAAAGAGAAGAAGTGGACCGCGGTGCTGACGCTCAATCAGCATTTTCATTTCGCGATTTATGCGCTGGCGCGATCGTGGGTGCTGATGCCCATGATCGAAACTTTGTGGCTGCGCGCCGGCCCGTTCATGCACCTTGTGCAAATGTCGCCGGGCGTGACGTGGGACGGGCGTCACCACGCGGCGCTGATCAGAGCGCTGCGGCGCCGGAACGCGAGGGCGGCGCGACGTGCCATCCAAAGCGACATCAGCATGGCGGGACAGAACCTCAATCAGACGGCGCTGTTTCGAATTGAACTCGACGCAAGTTTGAAAGGAGGGGGCTGAAAGGCAGAATTTGCGATCGTCGCGAAGGCCGCGATCGCGATTATGCGGTACACGATACAGGTCTCACCGATCCGAACTGTCAAACTCATCGATGAATATTCATGACCACCCAAGCCGCACGCCAACCAACTCACCGTTAGCCGTACACCTTACGGCCCTCGTGGGCGTTCCGATGGTGCAGGCGGGCGATGATCTTGCCACTATCATCTTGGAGGCGCTGGCGGCCTCGAATGAGGTCTTACGGGACGGCGATATTCTAGTTATCGCGCAAAAGATCGTCTCCAAGTCGGAGAACCGTGTTGCCCGGCTTGACGACGTGACGCCATCGCCGCGAGCGGAACAGCTGGCGCGGGAGGTCAACAAAGATGCCCGCGTGGTCGAACTGATCCTGCGCGAATCGACCGAGGTCGTGCGCCATCGCCGCGATGTGCTCGTAGTCGCCCACCGCCTTGGACTGGTCATGGCAAATGCCGGCATCGATCAATCCAACGTCGGACAGCAGGCCGGCGATGAGGCTGTTCTTTTACTCCCTGAAAATCCCGACGAGACGTGCGCTTCGCTCCGCGAGACCTTGCGCGCACTGACGGGAACCAGCGTCGGTGTCATCATTAACGACAGCCACGGCCGGGCGTTCCGCAGCGGCGCCGTTGGCGTTGCCATCGGCGCGTCTGGCGTTGCGGCGCTTGTCGATCTCCGGGGCGCGCCGGATCTCGACGGCCGTCGTCTGCGCAGCACCGAGGTTGGCCTTGCCGACGAGATGGCCGCCGCGGCCTCGCTGCTTATGGGTCAGGCCGATGAAGGCCGTCCGATCGTGTTGATACGGGGAGTTCACGGCTCGCTCGGGCACGGCACGGCTGCCGATCTGATACGGGAGAAAAAGAACGATTTGTTCCGCACCGTTTCAGGCTTGGACTTTATAGAAATGCTCGGCGCGCGCAGCTCGGTGCGCCGTTTTGCCAGCACACCGGTGCCTGATCCTGTAATCCAGCGATTGCTCGAAGCCGCCATTTCGGCGCCGTCCGCGCATAATCGACAGCCTTGGCGTTTTGCCGTTATCAAAACTGCCGGCGCCAAGCGACGGCTCGCACAAGCGATGGCCGAACGCCTGCGCGAGGATCGGAACCGCGACGGTGACCTTGTCGACTTGATCGAGGCCGACGCCGCGCGCTCGATCGCGCGAATTACCGGGGCCCCCCTCGTCCTCGCGGTCTGCCTTACGATGCGGGACATGGACCATTATCCGGATCCGCGGCGCGGCGCGGCAGAGCATCAAATGGCGGTCCAGGGTACCGCCATGGCCATGCAGAATCTGTTGCTCGCAGCGAATGCAATCGATCTGGGCGCAAGCATCATGTGCGCACCGCTGTTCTGCCCTGACAGCGTGCGCAACGCATTGGCGCTTCCCGCGGACTGGCAACCGCAAGCCCTCATCACGCTCGGCTTCCCGGCGAGCGCAGGTCGACCAAAGCAACGGCGGTCTCTGCGCGAAGTCACGCGCGAAATCGGAGATTAATGTGGACACCCCGCGTGTACCATATCTCTCACCCACTCGCGCGCGCGAGGCGCTGATGATGGCGGGCGCCGGCGGCGCGATGCGAGCTACGGGGTGGCGCGCGACAGCCATCCGGTTTCAACAATTCGGTGAGGGGGGCCCGCGTGTACCATATCTCTCACCCACTCGCGCGCGCGAGGCGCTGATGATGGCGGGCGCCGGCGGCGCGATGCGAGCTACGGGGTGGCGCGCGACAGCCATCCGGTTTCAACAATTCGGTGAGGGGGGCCCGCGTGTACCATATCTCTCACCCACTCGCGCGCGCGAGGCGCTGATGATGGCGGGCGCCGGCGGCGCGATGCGAGCTACGGGGTGGCGCGCGACAGCCATCCGGTTTCAACAATTCGGTGAGGGGGGCTCTGATGGCATCGCTCGCTGAGCGGACGGCGAGCCCGTGGACAGCGACGAGCATACGAGATCGATCTGCGGGGTGCTCGACCTGCGCCAGCAGCCTGTGCGGCGCTGTGTGTGGCAATGGACGGTGGCTGGCGGCCGACGTCGATGGTTTGTTGGTGCCGATCGATCGCCGAAGATTCGGCGCCGCCCCGGCGATGATGGTCCCAAGGCGCCGCGGTGCGACCAACACGACACTCGCCGCCACCCAGCGACATCCGTGTCGTTCTGGGATGGTGACCGCTGACTGCGCTCTGCCTCGCTCGTGCCCCGAAACGGTGGTGACGTCCGGCGCACTGAAGGATCAGCAGAAAATTCCCGCGTGTACCATATCTCTCACCCACTCGCGCGCGCGAGGCGCTGATGATGGCGGGCGCCGGCGGCGCGATGCGAGCTACGGGGTGGCGCGCGACAGCCATCCGGTTTCAACAATTCGGTGAGGGGGGCTCTGATGGCATCGCTCGCTGAGCGGACGGCGAGCCCGTGGACAGCGACGAGCATACGAGATCGATCTGCGGGGTGCTCGACCTGCGCCAGCAGCCTGTGCGGCGCTGTGTGTGGCAATGGACGGTGGCTGGCGGCCGACGTCGATGGTTTGTTGGTGCCGATCGATCGCCGAAGATTCGGCGCCGCCCCGGCGATGATGGTCCCAAGGCGCCGCGGTGCGACCAACACGACACTCGCCGCCACCCAGCGACATCCGTGTCGTTCTGGGATGGTGACCGCTGACTGCGCTCTGCCTCGCTCGTGCCCCGAAACGGTGGTGACGTCCGGCGCACTGAAGGATCAGCAGAAAATTCCCGCGTGTACCATATCTCTCACCCACTCGCGCGCGCGAGGCGCTGATGATGGCGGGCGCCGGCGGCGCGATGCGAGCTACGGGGTGGCGCGCGACAGCCATCCGGTTTCAACAATTCGGTGAGGGGGGCTCTGATGGCATCGCTCGCTGAGCGGACGGCGAGCCCGTGGACAGCGACGAGCATACGAGATCGATCTGCGGGGTGCTCGACCTGCGCCAGCAGCCTGTGCGGCGCTGTGTGTGGCAATGGACGGTGGCTGGCGGCCGACGTCGATGGTTTGTTGGTGCCGATCGATCGCCGAAGATTCGGCGCCGCCCCGGCGATGATGGTCCCAAGGCGCCGCGGTGCGACCAACACGACACTCGCCGCCACCCAGCGACATCCGTGTCGTTCTGGGATGGTGACCGCTGACTGCGCTCTGCCTCGCTCGTGCCCCGAAACGGTGGTGACGTCCGGCGCACTGAAGGATCAGCAGAAAATTCCCGCGTGTACCATATCTCTCACCCACTCGCGCGCGCGAGGCGCTGATGATGGCGGGCGCCGGCGGCGCGATGCGAGCTACGGGGTGGCGCGCGACAGCCATCCGGTTTCAACAATTCGGTGAGGGGGGCTCTGATGGCATCGCTCGCTGAGCGGACGGCGAGCCCGTGGACAGCGACGAGCATACGAGATCGATCTGCGGGGTGCTCGACCTGCGCCAGCAGCCTGTGCGGCGCTGTGTGTGGCAATGGACGGTGGCTGGCGGCCGACGTCGATGGTTTGTTGGTGCCGATCGATCGCCGAAGATTCGGCGCCGCCCCGGCGATGATGGTCCCAAGGCGCCGCGGTGCGACCAACACGACACTCGCCGCCACCCAGCGACATCCGTGTCGTTCTGGGATGGTGACCGCTGACTGCGCTCTGCCTCGCTCGTGCCCCGAAACGGTGGTGACGTCCGGCGCACTGAAGGATCAGCAGAAAATTCCCGCGTGTACCATATCTCTCACCCACTCGCGCGCGCGAGGCGCTGATGATGGCGGGCGCCGGCGGCGCGATGCGAGCTACGGGGTGGCGCGCGACAGCCATAGGAGGAAAACAAGGGGGTTGGTAACCCAACCGCCTTACCCAAGCTTTTGTACAAGGGTCTCAATCCAACGAACGGCTACGCGTCAGCGATTGGATTGTGCAACGACTCTATTATTACGCAGTCAAGTAAACCGTCGAACTCCGATTTCTGACGGTCTTTCAGCATGTAGTTGATCCAGCCCGCGTTTGCACCGTCGCGGACAAGAGTTCGACGGTGACCCAACTCGACCTGCGCCCAACAGTCACCGATTAAAGTCTCGAGGGCAAAGGCATCGAAATGCGGCGGCAATTCTATGGCGCAATGGATATGCCATCGACCTGACGTGCCACGCTCCCATCGACGTAATGAGCGAGCGCGGACCTCGCCCTTCTCAAGTACGGGTAACACGCGAAGGCGTTTGCCGTGACGACGAAATGCAGATCCATACACTGCTTTGTTGAGGAGGTTCATGAAATGCCGAAAAGCTTGTCGGCATTGATAGTGGTCCATCTTTATCCAACCGCTACCGTCGGCTTGGCGGCCTTGCTTCAAAGTCAGTGTGACATCGCAAAATTCACCCCAGCTACTCGTATCGAAGAAGTGTGATTTGGCGGATTCAATAGGATCAGCCTCAATCGAGTTGATGTTCGCGTGAATTGCAGAGGCGGCGGCAGGTCTAATGGCAGCCTTTGCGCAGTGTCGTTCGATAATTTGCGAGGAAGTCAAGTTTTAGGCTCCAGACTCTTTCTCGAACGCGACGTCGGTTCGCAGGGTTTGACACACGTAGCGGTACTGTATTTTGGCTTCTCAGCGACGGTGCCAAAGCAAGAGTGCCACCCCATTGCACGGTGAAGCGCGAGCGAGATTCCATGGGTCGAAGATAGCGCCCGAAGCGCGCGCAGTGTCGTGACGCCAACAAACCAGTGTCAACGCGCGTTAATGCCGAACAATGCCGAAGACTGCATCATCGGCCAACATCTGACAGTCGACATTACCGGATTTTTCCTCTGTCTATCCATTCCCGCACATCATTGAGTTCATAATATACCTTGCGACCTATATTCGTGCTCGGGGGGCCTTTGCCTTCCTCGCGCCAGCGTTGCAGCGTCCGCGGGTGGTAGCCCAGCATTTTAGCAACGCGACGCTGGACGAGAAGGTGTCGGTCGTCGATAACGATCTCGTCGCCAGCAGTGGCCGTCGCAGAAGTGCTCGATTGAGGATTGGCAATCGTCCGCGGCACGATATTCGTGGGCGGCTTGTCAGACTGCCGCTCGTCCTCACTCGGTACCAGTAACAGACCGTTCAACTCACCACCAGTCGGCAACTCGGTTGCTGACGGCGTCGAGCGCGGCTCGGTTGGTTCAGCCGCGACATCGGTCCTGGCTCGGGCTCGCAGATCGCGTAAGAATTCCTCACGAGTTTGCCAGCGATCCGGATGGTCCCGCAGCCATTCCTCTTTTTGCCGCAGGGACAATCTTCCGATGAAGAAGTTTCTTTCGCGGCGATCGCGGAACACGCGACCGTCATGCTCTCGCCCGTTGAAGGGGTTTTCGGTGGTCATTGTCAGGTCCACCGGTCGCGGGAGCGAGGACTCGTAGGTCTTCGATGAGTTGTTCTTGAGTGCGACCCGCTCGCGCTCGGCAGATTTCTGTTCGGCCGCGATGTCGGCCATCTCCGCCGGAGCAACGAGTTTGGCGGCAGCCGCTTCAGCGTCGCGCCGCACGTTATCTGCAAGCAAGGCGGCGGGGTCTCTGATCCCGGCCGACTTTAGCGCCGCCAACACGTACTTGATGAATTCGGCCAACTCGGCGGGCGCAAGATTCGCCGGGTGGGTCGCACCAAGGCGTTCGCGAAGAAGCTGTTCCCAATTTACATGATAGGCGTCCCGGAACACCGTGATGATGTGGGTCAGGGTGACGCCTTCCGGTATCAACGCGGCCAGCGTCGGGTCGCCGTTGGCGACGGGTGTGTCCATGCGCATGATCGAACCTCCTGAGCGCAACAAATGCGGCGCATCGCGGCGCAAAAGGTGCAAGGTTGTTGGCAGGAAATCCGCGTCGCCACGGAGGTTCGACCTACTGACGCACCCGATAGGGCCGTGGGATCGGTCGGCAACTCTCACTGCGAGCGTTGAACCCAACAGTCGGAAGACCCATGTCCTCCAGGACAATCTGTCCGCGAGTTGTAGTGGCTATGTAGCCTCTGCTACGGGCATTTTCAAGGCGGGATCGGTCCGATCCAACCCGGACGGGTCACTCCCGCGCCCCGCCAAGCTTTTCGACCCTGAACCGTTTCGCACCACCGATTACGCGTTCGGCGTGAAGAAGCCACGGCGTAAGCAGATAAGGCAGCGACCGTATTCGTCAAGCGCGAGGGGAGTGGTACCGGCATGCCCGGCCAGATGTCTCAAATGGTCACCGAACGTCCAAATGCCGGCGCCGTCAGGCACTAGGATCGGTGCGGTGTCGTCCGCCGTCCGAGGCGTGGAGGCTTTGTTTCCATTGTTGCTCACTGCATCACTCCGATCGACGTCGCTGCCGAGTCTAAGAAATGTCCGCACGGAGTTTGCCTACGTTAATCACACTCATTGCGGTCACGCGCGCGCCGTTTAGTTGGAGGCGTTTTTCGCACGAAGGTGCCAGGCATTCGCGCGCTGCTGTGCAAGTCTAGCCTTAGTTTGAAACTCCAGCGCGGAATCCGCAGCACCCTTGTCAGCCCAGTCCTGAGCTTCGACTAGGTGTTTGGCTGCACGGTGCTCGAACAAGCGAGTGGTTTCGAGACAGACGGCGCGTGTGTAGGGATGAGTTCTTATGTTCTCGATCATGGCACGCTTGGCGGCATCCCAGACGCAAGTTGGATTTTGGCAGTTTCCAACCGGCGTCTGGATTTTCGAGCAGCGATCGGACAACGGTTGCATATGGTCAACCGACATTTTTCTGTCGGGCGCTCTGCCGTTCCGACGGCGTTGCCGTGGCAATCTTTTTGGCTTTGCCGGCAATGGGAAGCAGCATCTCGGCCTGTCCCTCAGTGCGCTTGCGCCCCTTCTTCGGCGGAGCAGGAGTGGCTTTTTCCTCTGCAATGCTGCGGCGTAGCGCGTCCATTAAGTTTGCAACATTCTGCGGCCGTGGCGCGGCACGCTCGCGCGATACTGGCAGGCCGGCCTGTTTCTTCTTGAGCATAGCGACGACGGCTTCTTCATAGTGGTCGACAAACTGCGAGGGGTCGAAGTCCGTCGCCTTGCTCTGGAGGATGTGCTGGGCCAGCTTGAGCATATCGGGCTCGACCTTCACGTCAGGAATGTCGTCGAAATATTCCTTCGCGTCCCGAATCTCGTAGGGATAGCGGAGCGTAGTGGCCATCAGCGCCTTGTCCCATGGCTGGAGCATGATGACCCGCTCGCGCTTCGCCAGCACGACACGACCGAGCGCGACCATGCCCTTGCCGCGCATGGCCTCGCGGATCACCGCAAATGCGTCCTGGCCGACTTGGCCGTCCGGCGTGATGTAGTAGGGGCTGTCTAGATACCGCTCGTCGATCTGCTCGCGCGGGACGAACGAGTTGATTTCGATAGTGTGTTTGCTTTCGACCGCTAGGGCGTCGAGTTCGTCGTCATCGACTGGGATGTAGGCGTTCTTGGAGTATTCGTAGCCGCGACCCTTGGCCTCGCCCTCGACAACCTCGCGCGTGACCTCGTCGACCAGCTGCTGGCGCAGGCGCTGGCCGGTTTTCTTGTTGATCTGGCGAAACGAGACCCGCTCGGTCGATGCTGTCCCGGCGTAGAGGCCGATGGGGCACGAGACGAGCGAGAGCTTGAGGTAGCCTTTCCAAAACGCACGCGCGGGCGCCATGGGGATATCTCCGCTTGGTTGCAGGTGCCACTTGGGCGCCGGCCGCGTCTACGGACCACCTTGCTCGGAGAAGCGCAGGTTGGCGCGGGCCAATCCGTCGAAGCCCGCATCTGTACGCTGAAGCTAATGTAGGGCGCGCTTTCCGAGAGGCGAATCCTCTCGCTTGCCATGGTTAATCGGTCATTTCCGGCGCGATGCCGCGCTTCACCTCGACGGCTTTGGTGTCGTAGACTTCTTCGGCACCAAGAAGGCGCGGCCTCGTCAGCGTCGCCGCGAACGGTGCTACTTTTCGCGCTCCGATATCTTGAAGATTAGAAAATCGACAAGGCCGATGATTTTTATAGTCAGGGGAGTGAGAGACCCGACGACTGGTCAATCAACTCGTACCGCCACAATCAGCCGGATTTGCCGGTAAACCCTGCGGCTAATGCCCCTAAAGACGCCTGTAAGTCATTGTAAAACCACAGGCCCATGACCCTCCGAAGGCAGAGGTCAGGGGTTCGAATCCCTTCGGGCGCGCCAATAAAATCGGGAGATAAACACGCACCGCGTTCGCGGGCATTGGGCAGCATTTGATCGGCCAAACACCGCGTCCGCCCTATGCTGAAGGCTTCTGAATCGCGATGGACTTTGTGGCCTCAATGCCCGGCTCGAAGTCCAGATATTCCGGCGCTCGCCGTGCCAACCGCGCACGTTTTATCCCGCCTTTGACAAATTCTTCGATGTGCGCCGGAACAAGGTGCAGGCGGCCAAGATCCCGATTCAAGACCTGCTGTAAGCGGCGTCGCGTGAAATCGTCATTGACGCCGAAACGGTCGAGGTAAAGGTCGAGAATGCGTTGCTTTTCGTCGTCGTTTGGATAACCCATCCGGATGTGAGCGTCGAAGCGCCCGGCTCTCTTTGCTAGCGCTTCGTCGATCGCTTCAGGATAGTTTGTGGTGGCGATTGTGACGATATCGGCGTAGGCGGAGCCGCCCGACAGCACCTGCAACAACTCGCCCGTGACATCGTCCTTGCTCATCGCCGCATAGGAATACGGATTTTGGCGGCTCTTGGTCATGAGGTCTAAATCCTCGAGAATCACCACCGTCGGTGCGAGCGTTTGCGCAAGGTGATAGACAGCCCGGATATGGTCGACCGCCTCGACGATGATGATGGTGGCCTCGCCGGCGATGTCGTTGACGAAGCATTCGATCGCCGTTGATTTTCCGTCCCCGGGCGGGCCGGACAGCAGTAGGCCGCGCTTAATGTCTAATCCCTCCGCCTTCAGCATTTCGCGATTGCGGATCGAGGCGGCTATGAAATCAAGCTCGGCGCGCACCTGTTCGTGCGGAATGATATCGCTCCAGGACCGAGCGGACATCCGTGAACGCACGGTGCGCAGATCGCGGTTGATCAGCACAACGCGGTCTTTAAAGGGGTTCGATTCGTGTAACAGCCGGCGTACAAGAGCAATGACGGCTGCTTCGTCCGCCTCGCGGTATATCAGTCCAATGCTGTCGCGGGCATCGCCCAGTACCGTTCGATTATTGTCTCTTTGGACAACCAGCATGAATTGCTCGCTGCTACCCGGCACTGTGCCGCGAAAAACGCTGCGCGGTTGGATTACATGCAATTCACCGTCAATATTGAGCATTACCTTGTTCGGGCGCATGCTTGGCAATACGGCGCTGCGGTCTGCATTACCAAGACCCGACAGTTCGCTGATCCACATCCAATCGGGCATGTCGACCAGCCTTCGCGTGAGGATCGCGATGGTGGCGTCATTCACCGGTAGTGATAGCGTACTGGGGTTGCTGGCTCCGCAGAAAATGCGAAACAGTGTTGAATAACTGATCTGCGGTGCAGCAGCTCGTTTGATCTGCTTATGCTGGGCTACAATGTATCCGAGCGCCGCGGACATCGAGGCGAAGCCCTTGATCGTGTCCTCGGGAATGTCGGCGAGCAACTGATCCTTAAAAGCCAACGAGGCTGCGGCAAATTCGGCGAACAACCGCTTGATGAGGGGACTACTGGCGGCGGCCGCTCCATCGGACACTTCGTAAACTCCGTACACGAACTCACCTTCAGAGTCCGTGCCATAAACAGTGGCCGTAACGTTTAGCGTTGAAGCTAGAATCTCAGCGGTTTTTCGTGCCGCAATGGTGCCTTTTGCGGGCCGCTCCTCGATCACATGGCTCCCTGCAAGTTCGGAATTGCAGCGAACAACAAATCTTTGCCCAGTCGACGAGCGCTTGTTCTCGACCTTGAACCACATGACGCCATCCCCCGATCGTCCCATTCGCAATGGCCGCTTGCGGTGTTGAAATCGGTCTTTCCTTCAGCAATCAACCTTTACGTGTACTCAAGAAGGAAACTGGAGGTCAATGCCTGGCTGGTTTCCGGAGTTTTGCGTTACCGCATCAGGTATCGGCGTATGTGCTAAGCTATCGGCATCATGGCGTGACCAAGCAGTGATGCCAATTTTCATGGTCCACCCAACGCGTTCACTCAAGTCCGCGCATAGTTGCAAGAGAGCACGATAATGGCCGATCAGGTGTTCGCGGGCGCGGTGGTGTTGCCGGATCGGGTCATCGAGGATGGTTATGTGCTGGTCGGCGATGGCATCGTGCAGCGGGTCGGTTCTGGGCCGCCGCCGGCAGGCGAGAAGCACGGCGGCGCCGGATTTTTCGTGTTGCCCGGCGCGATCGACGCGCAGGTGCATAGCCGCAGCCAGAAGGGCCAGGAGGATTTCATCTGGTCGACGCGGAGCGCCGCGGCCGGCGGCGTGACGACGATCGTCGACATGCCCTACGACGAAGGTGACCTCATCGCCAACGCCGAGCGCTTTACCAGCAAGAAACAAGAAGCCGAGGCCCAAGCCCGCGTCGATTTTGCGCTCTATGCCACGATCGATCCGGTGGAGGGAACGGCGCGGATCCAGGAACTGATCGAGGCCGGCGCGGCCGCGTTCAAGTTCTCTACCTTCGGCACCCATCCGCAGCGCTTCCCGCGGATTCCGCCGCAGCTCCTCTACGCCTGCTTCAGTCTGATCGGCCCGCGCGGCTTGATTGCCGGCATTCACAACGAGAACGACGAGATGGTGCGCGCGTTTACGGCGCAGATCGAAGCGAGCAACATCACCGACTATCGCGCCCACGGCCTGTCGCGGCCGCCGATCACCGAGGCGCTGGCCGATGTGGAAGTGTTCGAGCTTGGCGCCGGCGCCGGCTGTCCGGTGCATATCGTGCACTCGTCGATCGGTCGCGGCTATGAACTGGCGGCGGCCTATCGCGCGCAGGGACACGCGGCGACCATCGAGGCGTGCATTCATTATCTGACGCTCGACGAGGAGAACGATGTGCGCCGTCTCGGCGGCAAGGCCAAGATCAATCCGCCGCTGCGTTCACGCCGCGAAGTCGAGGCGATCTGGCATCATCTCGCCGCCGGTAACGTGACCATTGTTTCCACCGATCACGTCAGTTGGTCGGAGGATCGCAAGACCGATCCGAACATGCTCAAGAACGCATCCGGCGTCCCCGGCCTCGAAGTACTGTACGCTTTGCTGATGAAAGGATTGAGCGAACGCAATTTGCCGCTGACCCATGCGGCGCGGCTGTTGGCGCATAATCCCGCTGCGCTGTTTCGCATCGCGCATGTCAAAGGCGCGCTCGCCGTCGGCCGCGACGCGGATATCGTGTTGATGCGACGCGATCCGTATCGCTACAAGGCTGCCGACAGGGGCAACAATTATGTTTCCTGGAGCCCCTATGACGGCATCGAATTGCCGTTCCGCGTTGTTGCGACGTTTGTGCGCGGCGCGAACGTGATGGCAGACGGCCGCGTGACTGCCGAACCCGGTACCGGCCGGTTCGTCGCGCCTTCGCTCCCAGCGCACTGAGCGGGAACCGAACGTGCCCGCCGCGCTGCCGCTCGACGCCGACCGCCTGTGGGCCGACATCATGGCGCTGGCTGCAATCACCGAGCCCGAGCGTCCGTACACGCGGCGCTCGTTCAGTCCGCTGTTCCTGAAAGGTCGCACTTGGCTTGCGGAGCGTTTCGCCAATGCTGGGCTCGAGACCCGCACCGATGCCGCCGGCAATCTGATCGGGCGGATCGAAGGCAAAAATCCCGCGCTCGGTGTGCTCGCCGTAGGATCGCATAGTGACACAGTGCCATCGGGCGGCCGCTTTGACGGAATTGGAGGCGTCGCCGCCGGCCTCGAAATCGCCCGCGCGTTGCGCGACGCAAAGCTTCGCCTCGACCACACCCTGGAAGTTATCGATTTTCTTGCCGAAGAGCCGAGCGATTATGGCTTATCCTGCATCGGCAGCCGCGGCATGGCCGGCGCGCTTGAGGCACGAATGCTCGATATGACCGAACCGCATGGCGAGACGTTGCGCGCGGCGTTGCGCCGGGTCGGCGGCAATCCAGATCGTTTCACGTCGGCGCGCCGCGACGATATCAAGGCGTTTCTGGAATTGCACATCGAGCAGGGCATCGTGCTGGAATCGCAATCGCTTGACGTTGGTATCGTAACCTCGGTCGTCGGCGTCCGCCGCATCGAGATCGTGTTCGAAGGCGCCGCCGATCACGCCGGCACCACGCCGCTGGCGTTACGGCACGACGCGCTGGTCGCTGCCGCCAATACTGTCGTCACGGTGCGCCGCATCGCCGAGCAACTGGCTGCTGCAGGATCGGACTATTTCGTCGCGACGGTGGGCATTTTGAACGTCGAACCCGGCGCGGCCAACGTCGTGCCGGGCCGATGCCGGCTGGTCATCGACGCCCGCACAACCAATCCGGCGTTGACGAAAAAATTTGTTGACGAGATTGAGCGCGAGAGCGAACGGCACGCGGAAGAGGCGAAAGTCTCGCGAGCGCCGCTGGTCACTTTATCTGATGGACCGCCCGCGGCGTGCGACCCGACGTTGCGCGTCATGCTGCACGACAGCGCCGATGAACTCGGTCTTCGCGTGACCGATATCGCCAGCGGCGCGGGGCACGACGCCGCGTTCATGTCTCGCATATGCCCTGTGGCGATGGTGTTTGTTCCTTGCCGAAACGGTAAAAGCCACGCACCGGAGGAGTGGTCTGATCGCGATCAAATCGCCGCCGGTGCTGCGGTCATGCTGAAAACGATCAAATCGCTCGATCGATCGTTGCCACGTGCCGCGCAAACGGGCGAAAGAGCGCACTGATGGGCCGCATTCTGGGGTTGCAAGACGTTGAAGCTGCGATCCGCGGCGGTTCGGTGTTCGCTGCCGGCGGCGGCGGCTGGGCAGATCACGGCCGCATGCTGGGCACTGCCGCTGTCACCATCGGCCATCCCGAGTTGGTGAGCATCGATGAAGTGCCGGACGACGCCTACATCGCAACCGCTGCCGCCATCGGCGCGCCGGCTGGTACGACCGAATGGCAAATGCTCGGCGTCGATTACGTCAAAGCGGTCGAGATGCTGCAGGAGGCGCTGGGTGCGCCGATCTACGGATTGATGATCGGCCAGAACGGCATGTCGAGCACGATGAACGCGTGGCTGCCGTCGGCGCTGCTTGGCACCAAAGTCGTCGACGCGGTCGGCGACATCCGCGCCCATCCGACCGGCGACATGGGCTCGATCGGGATGGCGAGTAGCCCCGAGGCGACCATCCAGGTCGCGGTGGGCGGCCATCGCGACAGTCATTCTTATATTGAACTTGTCGCGCGTGGCGCTACCGCCAAAATTTCGCCGATCCTGCGCAAGGCCGCCGATATGTCCGGCGGTTTCATCGCCAGCTGCCGCAATCCGGTACGGGCGTCTTATGTCAAGAAGCACGCAGCACTCGGCGGCATATCGCGCGCGCTCGAGCTTGGGCATGCAGTCATGGCGGCCGAGGCAAATGGCGGAAGTGCCGTGATCGAAACCATCTGCCGCACGACCTTTGGGAAAATCCTCGGCGAAGGCAAAGTCACGCGCAAGGCTGTCACCTATACGGAAGGTGCGTTCGATATCGGCACCATCACTATCCACTGCGGCGCGCGCGATCTCGTGCTCCATGTCATGAACGAATACATGGCTGTCGATGAGGGCAATTCACGTCTGACAACATTTCCCGACGTGATTACAACATTGGACGCTGACGGGCGGCCGGTCAGCGTCGGCCATATCAGAGAGGGCGTGGAGCTTTCAGTCTTTCATATCGAAAAGTCGCACCTGCCGCTGAGTTCGTCGGTGAAAGACCCCGCGGTATATCCTGTGTGCGAAGCGGCGCTCGGCATTCCGATCGCGCGCTACGCTCTGGCGTGAGCCGCAATGAACAAACACTTCGGCGTCACATCGGGATCGAACCTGCGCTGCCAGGGCTGGCGCCAGGAAGGGCTGTTGCGGCTTCTGGAGAACGTGCTCGCGGTCGGCGAGGACCCGGCCAATCTCGTGGTCTATGCGGCGCTGGGCAAAGCCGCGCGCGACTGGCCATCCCACGACAAGATCGTCGAAACGCTGATGACGATGTCGGACGATGAGACGCTGGTCGTGCAGTCCGGCAAGCCGATCGGACTTCTGAAAACCCACGACAAGGCGCCGATCGTCATCATGGCCAATTGCAACATGGTGGGGCAATGGGCCAAGGCAGAGAACTTTTATGAGCTGCAGAAACGCAACCTGATCTGTTGGGGCGGGCTGACGGCCGGCGATTGGCAATACATCGGTTCCCAGGGCGTTATCCAGGGGACGTATGAGATCTTCGTCCGTATCGCTGAGCGACATTTCAACAATAGCCTTGCCGGACGCTTCATCCTGACCGCGGGGCTCGGCGGAATGGGGGGTTCGCAGCCGCTTGCCGGGCGCATGGCCGGCGCGGTCATTCTGTGCGTCGAGATCGACGAGGAGCGCATCGCCAAACGCCTGGCGAACGGTTACCTCGATCACCGCGCCGGCGATCTCGACGACGCTCTGGCGCTGGTCGAAGCCGCGAAGCGCGAGCGCCGCGCCACGTCGATCGGTGTTCTTGGCAACGCCGCTGACGTGTACGAGACGTTGCTCGCGCGCGGCATCGTCCCAGACGTCGTTACCGATCAGACCTCGGCGCACGATCTCGTTTACGGCTACGTTCCGTTGGGCAGAAGCCTGGACGAAGTGCGACGGATGCGGCGGGACGATCCGGAAGCTCTTATGAAAGAGAGCCGCGCCACCATTGTCCGCCACGTCCGCGCCATGCTCGGCTTCAAACGCGCCGGCGCTGTCGTTTTCGACAACGGCAATTTGATCCGCACCCAGGCGCGCGATGGCGGCGTGACAGACGCCTTCGACATCCAGATCTTCACCGAAGCGTATCTGCGGCCGCTGTTTGCGCGCGCCATTGGGCCGTTCCGCTGGATATCGCTCGCCAACGATCGCGACGACATCCGCAAGATCGATGATTATCTGCTCAAGACGTTTCCGGATAATCGCATCCTCGCCAACTGGATCGCCTTGGCGCGGCAGTATGTGCCGTTCGAGGGGCTGCCGGCGCGTATCGCCTGGCTCGGACACGGCGAGCGCACCGCGCTCGCACTCGGCGTCAATCGCATGGTGCGCGAAGGCACACTGTCCGGGCCGATCGCGTTCACCCGCGATCATCTCGATGCCGGCGCCATGGCACATCCAAATATCATGACCGAACGGATGCGTGACGGCTCCGACGCCATCGCCGATTGGCCGCTCCTCGACGCAATGGCGATGTGCTCGTCGCAGGCCGATCTGGTGGCGATCCATTCTGGCGGCGGCGGCTATTCGGGCTATATGACAAGTGCCGGCGTGACAGTAATCGCCGACGGAACCGGCGAGGCGGACGAGCGGCTGAGCTTGGCGCTGACCAACGATACAAGCCTTGGCGTGATGCGTTACGCCGACGCCGGCTATCCGGAAGCGCTCGAAGAGGTCATAGACAAGAACCTCAATCACTTCCGTTTGTCTTGAGCGGCGAAGACGCGCACGATGGCTGTCTCGTATTTGATCGGTTTCAGGCAATCAGATGGCCGACGTTCCAGGCCGTGAGGCGAGAGAGGATCGGCGGTCCGCGGCAAATTCCCCGCAGTCGATGCGTGCGTTTCTCTCTGGGCTGGAGGCGGCCGGACAGATGACGACGATCGCGCACTCGGTGAGCGCGGATTTTGAGATCGCGGCGTGCCTGTCGGAATTGGATGCAGGACCGGCGCTACGTTTCGAACACGTCAGCGGACACAAAATGCCGGTTGTCGGCAATTTGCTTAATTCGTTGCCGCGGTTCGCCACGGGGCTCGGGACGACGCAAGCGAAACTGCAAAGCGCAATTATTGGCGCGATCGAAGCGCCGTTGGCGCATCGCGTGCTGACATCTGCACCTAGCCAGGAAGAAGTCGTCGCGGACCCCGATTTGATCGGCGAATTGCCGATACCGCGTTTCTTTGAACACGAAAGCGGCCCCTACATCACCGCCGGCGCTATCGTTGCCAAGGACCGGCACACCGGTCAGACCAATCTCTCGATCGCACGGCTGATGCCGCTCAATGCCAACCGCGCCTTCGTCGGCATCGCGCCGAACCATCACCTTGCCGTGCTGGCGCGGCAAGCTCATGCGCGTGGCGAAACCCTCGATATCGCCGTCTGCATCGGCAATCACCCGGCGGTGCTGATCGCCTCCTGTCTCTATCTCGGCTTGGGCGATGACGAACTGAAAGTTGCGGGCGCGCTCCTTGGCGAACCGCTCGACGTCGTTCGCTGCGTCGGCTCCGATCTCTTGGTGCCGGTGCATTGTGAATGCGTGCTCGAAGGCACCCTCGATGCCGGCGAGCACATTGAAGAAGGGCCGGTCAGCGAGTTTCACGGTCTCTATGAGAACTACGGCGCCGGCATCGCGGCGACTTTCAAGCGTTTGACGCGGCGGCATGACGCGTTGTTTCAGGTCGTGCTTCCCGGCTATCACCCGGAACATTGTCTTCTTGGCGGCGTCGCGATTGCTGCCGGCCTGGCGCGGGCGGCGCGCGCCAGCGTGCCGGGGGTGCGTGAGGTTGCTGTGGGTATGGGTGGTGCCGGCCGTTTGCATGCCGTCGTGTCGCTGTACGAGCCGCGACTGGGCGATGCTCGCAAGGCAGCGTTTGCAATTTGGGCGTCGGTGAATCTGGTCAAACAAGTCGTCGTCGTCGACGATGACATCGACCCCTGGAATCAGACACAGGTCGAATGGGCGACGGCTACCCGCATGAAGGCCGATCGCGATCTTATTGTCGTGCCTGGCGCGCGCACGGACCGCTCCGAGCCGCTGGAATCCGGCGGCACGATCGCCAAGCTTGCCATCGACGCCACGCGGCGCGAAGGTGACCGGTCCGATTGGACCAAAGCGCAACCGCCCGAGCAGGCGATACGTCGTGTCCGCCAGCTGTTGCGCTCCGATAGGGCTCTGCCGCGACCGGGGGACGTGCCGTCCGATTCCCACTGATGGAGAGAAAGATGGGGCATCAACTATCGAAGGTATCTGGGTTGGCCCAGACGGCGCTGACGGGCCTGATCGGAATGCTGGCTTTCGCGCTTGTTGCAGCCAATCCCGCAAAGGCCGAGATCAAGATCGGCTTTCAGGCGCCGCTAACCGGATTTGCCGCGGCCGACGGCAAGTCGGCCAAAATCGCCGCCAACATGGCAATTGAGGAAATCAATGCCGCTGGCGGTGAGCTCGGGCAAAAGCTGCAGCTGATTCCCTATGACGACCAGGCCAAATCCGATCAGGCGATATTCACCGCGAACAAGCTGATCGGCGAGGACGGCGTCAAGCTCGTCGTCAATGCCAGCTACTCGGCGTCCGGACGCGCCGCAGCGCCGGTGTTTCAGAATGCCGGTGTGGTCATGATTTCCGCCTATGGCGTGCATCCCGACATCACGCGCGCCGGCGATCTGATGTTCCGGCTGGTTCATCTTGGACCGCCACAAGGACGCGCCGCAGCGCTGTTCATCGGCAAGGATCTGAAGCTGAAAAAGATCTCCGCCATCACCATGGATAACGACTACGGGCAGGCGACGATGGCCGGCTTTCTTGAAGCCGCGCCCAAATACGGCGTTGAGGTGCTGAACAAATACAGTTACTCGCTGACCGACCGTCAGTTCGGCTCCATCGTCGCCAGCGTCAAGCGCGACAATCCTGACGGCGTTTACGCCACCGGATATTTCTTCACCGGCGGACCGCTGGTCGCGCAGTTGCGCGGCGGCGGCGTCACCGCGCCGATCATCGGGTCGCAAGCCTTCGATTCGCAAAAATTCATCGATATCGCCGGTCCCGCGTCGGAGGGCACCTACATCGTCGACAGCTTCGATCGCGCCCGCAATGACGCGGCGTTGCAGCGTTTCTTTGCCGAGTTCACCAAGCGTGCGGGCTATCCGCCCGAGAACGTCGCCGCTATCAGCTATTCGGCGGTGATGCTGATGGCCGATGCGATCAAACGCGCCGGCAGCGCCGATCCCGCGAAAGTGCGCGACGCGCTGGCGGCGACCAAGAACTATCAGCTGCTCACCGGCGAACTGATCGGCTTCAACAAGCTGCACGAAGTAATCCAGACCATCAGCGTCAACACCATCAAAGACGGCAAGATGAAATTCTTCGCCAAACTGGGCGATCTGGAAGCGTTTGCGCCGCCGGAGAAGTAGGCGTTGGCGGCATTCGAGACGCGTCGCGCCTTTCCACCGTAAGGACGCAGCGGTGTACTACATCGATCTGGCGGTAACGGGCCTGAGTTTCGGATGTATGTACGCCATGATGGCGGTCGGCCTGACCCTCGTCTACGGGCTGTTGCGGATTCTGCACGTCGCCCACGCCGCGGTGTTCGCGCTCGGCGCCTATCTCACGGTGATCGTCGCTAATGCGACCGGCAGCATCGGCCTCGGATTTCTCGCCGCCATCGCGATAACGCCGCTGTTCGGCATGGCCATCTACCGCCTGCTTTACGAGCCGCTGTTGAGTTATCGGCCGGATGTGCCGATGATCGCGTCGGTTGGATTGTTGGTATTCATGCAGGATGCCTTTCGTATCGCCTTCGGCGAGCAAGGCGTCACGTTCAAGAACAACATCTACGCTTTCAAGATCTACGATATTGCCGGGGTGCGGGTAAACGCCGTCCAGATCGCGATCGTCGTTTGTACAATCGTCGTCTTCATCGGCCTGCATCTCTTTACCACCCGGACGCGCATCGGCATTGCCTGGCGGGCCACGGTATCGCGGCCGAAGATCGCCGCGAGTTTCGGCGTCGATGCCATCAAAGTGCGTTATCTCAATTTCGCCATCGGCTCCGCGCTGGCGGCTTTGGCCGGCGGCTTGGTTGGCCTTCTCAATAATCTGGTCGATCCGGTGATCGGCTATGTCGTCAGCTACAAGGCGCTCGCCATTATCGTACTCGGCGGCCTGGGCAGCGTGCGCGGCACATTGATTGCGAGCCTGGTGCTGGGAATGGTGGAGGCCTACGGCACGATTTTCATCGGTTCGTGGCTCAACCGCGACGCCATCGCGTTCCTCGCTCTGATCGTGCTCCTGATGATCCGCCCGCAGGGATTTACCGGAGCGCGCGCCACATGAGCGCGTACGAGATCAGTCTCCTGTCGGTGATCGGTCTCAATGTGATCCTTGCGGTCAGCCTCAACATGATCAGCGGATTTTGCGGCCAGATCAGCCTGGGCCACGGCGCGTTTTATGGCGCCGGTGCTTATGCCGCCGCGCTGACTATGATCGCGACCCGGAATTTCCCGCTTTCCCTCGTTTGCGCGACGGCTGTCGGAGCGCTGGCCGGAATTGTGGTCGGCTTTGCTTCGCTGCGGGTGCGCAGCGATTTTCTTGCCGTCACCACGATCGGCGTGAATTTTCTGTTCACCGGCTTCGTACGCAAACAGGCGTGGCTCGGTGGCGAGATGGGTATCAGTGGCATTCCCGCTTCAGGCTTCGGCGGCAACGGCAACATGGTCATGATCTTGTTGTTCGCCGGCGCGACCATCGTTCTGAGCCTGTATATCAACCGGTCCTGGATGGGATTTGCGTTCCGCGCGGTGAGTGAGGACGAAGATGCCGCGGCGACGCTCGGCATCAATGCCGGCGCCTACAAGCTTGCCGCGTTCGGCATTGGCACCGCGTTGGCCGGATTGGCAGGCGGGCTCTACGCGTTCTTTACGCAGTTCATTACCGCCGACACGTTCGACTTCATATTTTCCGTGCTGCTGATGGCGATGGTGGTGATTGGCGGCATCGGCTCGACTTTCGGCGTCGTCGTGGCCGCAATAGCGCTGACGCTGCTGCCGGAAGCGATCCGCTTCGTCAATGACTACCGCCTGCTGGTTTTTGGCGGTCTCCTGGTGCTGGTCATTCGTCTTGCGCCCGGTGGTCTTGCGGGTCTGGCGCGGCGGCTGACAGCGCCGGCGACAAAGCCATGATTGCCGCCCTGCAACTCGATGATCTCGCCGTCCATTTCGGCGGCGTGAACGCGGTCGACGGCGTGACTTTTTCGATCGCGCGCGGCGAATTTGTGGGACTGATCGGGCCAAACGGCGCCGGCAAGACGACGCTCATTCGCATCGTCTCGGGGTCGGTTAAGCCCGACCGCGGACGGGTCGTGCTCGCCGGCAACGACGTCACGGGAAATTCCACAGCGTCGCGGGTGCGCAAGGGGCTTGCGCTGACCCACCAGATGGTGCGGCCGTTTCGCGAGATGACGGTACTCGACAATGTCGTGCTCGCCGCCGGTTATCGCCGCACGGCAAATCCGTTGCGCGCCGCGCTCAATGTTGGCCGCGGGCGCGAACGTGAACGCGCCGCCGAGATTCTCGTTCGGGTCGGCTTGTCCGGCACCGAAGACAAGCTGTCCGGCTCGCTGCCGCTCGGTCAGATGAAGCGGCTTGAAGTGGCGCGGGCGCTGGCCGTCGATCCGCAAATCATCCTGTTCGACGAACCGCTGGCCGGACTCAATCAAACCGAAGCGGCACGGCAGATTGAGACCATCGCCGACGTCAATGCGCAGGGCATCACCGTCGTGCTGGTCGAGCACAATCTCGAGGAGGTGATGCGCTCTTGCCGGCGCCTCATCGTGCTCAATGACGGCCGCATTATTGGCGATGGCGCGCCGCAAGAGGTGATGGCGAATGCCATCGTGCGTGAGGCTTATGTCGGGAGCGGGATTGCCAGCCATGCTCGGCATTGAGCACCTCAAATGCGGCTACGGCTCGGTCCGCGCCGTGCATGATGTCTCGTTCGATGTGCCGGCCGGCTCGGTGTTCGCGCTGCTTGGTCCCAATGGCGCCGGCAAGACTTCGACCATCATGGCAATCATGGGCCACGTCGATATTTACGACGGCCGCATCGCGTTCGACGGCGTCGACATTACACACCGTCGCGCCGTCGATCGCGTCGATCTCGGTATTGCGCTCGTTCCCGAAGGCCGCCAACTCTTTTCGGATCTCACCGTCGGCGAAAATCTCACCGTCGGCGGTTATGCGCGCCCTTTGGCGCATGACGCAGCCAAGCGCGATCGGGTATTTGGTTATTTTCCACGGCTCTACGAGCGGCGCGGCCAGCTTGCCGGTTCGTTGTCCGGCGGCGAGCAGCAGATGCTCGCCATCGGCCGCGCTTTGATGGCGGAGCCGCGACTGCTTCTGGTTGATGAACTCTCGCTCGGCTTGATGCCGAAAATGGTCGATCTTTGCCTCGACACGCTGATGAAGCTCAAAGACGAAGGCCTGAGCATTCTTTTGGTCGAACAGAACACCGCCCGTGCGCTGGATGTTGCCGATCGTGTCTTCGTGTTGTCTTCTGGCGTCCAGGTGTTTGCCGGAACGGCAGAGGAGGCGAGGGCGGCCGGATCTCTGTTTATGGCGTTTCTGAGCGCCGGGAACGAACAGCAAGTTTAGACATCGCGTCGGGGTTAACGTTTCGATAACCATCAATCATCCTAATTTGCTTAGGCGATTCGCTACGCTCGGGCTTCGCATGACTCAAATCTACCGATCGATTGTGCTGTTGATATTGTTGGCGTGCGGCGGCTGTATCACCGATCAGTTCGGACCGCCGACGGTTGCCTCGACACCTGGGCAGCCGTCCATCACCGTCAGCCGCTCGGACGACCTCAGCTATCGGGCGGCAGCGGCTACCGTCGAGATCGATGGCGAACAGGTTGCAACGCTTGCAGCCGGCCGATCGTACACCGGCACAGTGCCCCCAGGACCGGCCGTGCTCAAAGTCTCATCCTGGACCGCACCGATTAGCGTGGGGAGCCATCGACTGCCTTCCGGCAGCACCAGCTACCGCTTTAATGTCGAGACCGGAAAGTCCTACAGCTTCGTGATCTCGCCGCGCAGTGAGCCGGCGCCAAACGATATTTCGCACGATGCCCCCGGCAGCGCTGGCGAAGCAACTGAGGGCGGCGGCGGGGCATTTCAGATCGCTATGGCGCAATAGCTGCGCCACGCCGTGCTTCTGTTGCGATCGTTGGGCAAAACAGTCACATTCGGCTCATGCGCCCGGACTCTCCCATCATCGTTGGCATCAGCGGAGCTTCCGGCGCCATTTATGGGGTGCGGCTTCTGGAGGCGCTGCACGACAAAAAAATTGCCGCGCATCTCATCGTTTCGAAATCTGCGGCGTTGACCCTGAAAGAAGAGACCGATGTCTCGATCGATCACATCCGTGCGCTCGCGAAAACCACGTACCAGAATACGGATATTGGCGCGGCGATCTCGTCCGGATCGTTCCGAACCCGCGGCATGGTCATCGCGCCGTGCTCGATCCGGACGCTGTCCGATATTGCCTATGGCACCACTGACAGTTTGTTGAGCCGCGCTGCCGATGTCACGCTGAAGGAACGGCGCCGTCTTGTCCTGGTGGTGCGTGAGGCGCCGCTGCATGCGGGCCATTTGCGCAGCATGCTGGCGGCGACGGAGAACGGAGCGGTGATCGTTCCGCCGGTGCCGGCTTTCTATCATCGGCCCAAGACCGTTGACGACATCGTCAATCAAACCGTCGGGCGCTGTCTCGACCTGTTCGATATCGACGTCGGGCTGGTCAAAAGGTGGCGGACCGAGAGCGACGGGTAGTTCTGTCGTGCCGGAGGTCCAGTCGCGTTTCTGGGAATTTTCGCTGACCGTATACGGCGCTCCGGGCGTTCAGGAGGAATGCCTCCATCTCCAGGAGCGCTATGGCGTCGATGTCAATGTGCTGCTGTTTTGCACCTACATTGGCGCGGTACACGGCGCGCTGTTGTCGGACCGCGATGTGCGCGCCGCCGCTGCCGCAACAAGCGATTGGAACAGAACCATCGTCGGCAGCCTGCGCGAAGCGCGGCGGGCGCTAAAGCCGTTTGCGGCCGATTCCTCGACACCGGGCGCCGCGGCTGTGGCGTTGCGCGCCACCGTCAAAGCTGCCGAGCTTGAAGCTGAACGGATCGAGCAAATGATGCTTGAAACCTGGAGCGCATTTCGCATCGAAACCTGGCCACGCGACCAGCCCGAGATGGCCGTCGTTGCCAACATTGCGACGTTGCTCAAAACCCGTGAAATAACAGCCGCTCAGCCGGATCTGGCCTCCCATCTCGTCGCTGCTGCGCTTGCCAGTACGCGCCCTGCTCCCGCCTGATTGCAGCGCGCGGTTGACTTAGTAAACCAGCATAATAAACTTACTTTGCTATCTGGAGCGACGCGATGCCGCCAGAGACGGTCGCAGCAGCGGTCAAACGTGGGCCGCAGTCGAACGAGCAGCCGCTCGATGCGAGCCTACGCGGCTATCTGGAAACCAACGCCGATATCGTCACGCGCATCACCAAGCCGGTGCGCTTGGACGACATCGGCGCGCTCTCGGCGCAGAGCGACCAGCCGATCGTGTTCGAGAATATCGTCGAGAAGCCGGGCTTCCGCCTCTGCGACATGTTCGTGAAGAACCGCCGCTCCCAGGCCCGCGCGCTCGGGGTGACGCCGGAAAACTACCTGAAGACGCTGGCGTTCCGGCTGCGGCGGCCGCCGCGCGGGCTGAAAAACGTCAAGACCGGCCCGGTGAAGGAAGTGGTCCGCACCGGTAGCGACGCCGATTGGACGATCCTGCCGATCCCCCGCCACAAGGACGTCGACGCCGCGCCCTACGTCACGGCGATGAACATCATCCGCGATCCGGAGACCGGCTTCTACAATTCATGCCACGCCGGCACCTACGCGGTCGGGCCGCGGCGCGGCCTGATCAGCTTCATCACCCCGCACTCGCACATCATCATGAACAAGTACCGGGCGATGGGCAAAGACAGGATGCCGATCGCGTTCGTGTTCGGCATTCCGCCGGCCTACGAAATCATGGGAAATTTTTCCGGTCTGCACATGGATATGTGGGGCGAGATGGAAATGGTCGGCACCATCATGGATCGGGACATCGAGATGGTGCCGTGCGAGACGATCGATCTCACCGTTCCGGCGCAGGCTGAAATCGTCGTCGAAGGATACGTGCATCTCGGCGAGAAATTTCCCGTCGGTGAGGTGACATCGCCGTCGATGTATCACTTGCCGCATTCCGAACAGGTCCCCGAGGTCATCATCACCGCCGTGACCATGCGCAGCGACCGGCCAATCTACCGCAATCATCAGACCACGCCCGACACCGATCATCAGACGCTGCCGCGGCTGTGTCATGAGGCGGTGCTGTATAACCGCCTCACCGAAATCGGACTGACCGTCACCGACGTGCGCTTTCCGACCTGGGGCGCGGCGCTGTCCTGCATTTTGCAGTTTGATTATCCGCGCGAAGGTTTCGTCAACGACGCGCTGATGACGGCGATGGGGGCGCCATGGCTTAACACCAAAATGGTGGTCGCCGTCAGCCCCGATACCGACATCGACGACGCGCGTGAGGTCTATCACGCGATCGCGACGCGGGTTGATCCAGCGCGCGACATCATCATCGTGCCACATACCCGCGGGTCGCCGTTCGATCCGTCCGGCAAACCGATCGAGGGACAGGCGCCGCTGCGCACCGTTGGCAAGATCGGCATCGATGCGACGCGCAAGTCGCGCCACAACCCCGCCGATTTCGAGCGGGCCTGGCCGGTCAACTGGGGCAAAGTCCGCCTCGAAGATTTTCTCTAGCGCACGATCCCGATCGGGCGCCATCAGCAGGAGTGAGAGCGATGAACAAGCCGGTAATCCCGCCTAAACCGCATGTGCTGGTCGAAGCCCAGCCGTTTATTCCGTATATGCGCGAGGAAGATTTTTCGCCGAAGCTGATGCCGGTCGTTGAACCTTACAAAAAGCGCATGGGCTTTCTGCCCAATGCGCTGAAGCTTTATGCCTATCGTCCGGAGATCGCCGAGACGCTGTGGAAGCTCAACAGCAACATCATGCGCGATCCATCGTCGACGCTCGATCAACTGCTCAAGCGCAAGCTCGCCGCCATCGCCTGTGCCACCAATGGTTGTGCCTATTGCACCGCCCATAGCTGCTCGATGCTGAAAAAGCCGCGTGGCGACGATTTCGAAGGCTGGGGCGTCAGCGAGGAAGAATTACAGGCGCTGATTACCGGCGACATCGAACCGAAGGACGAGTTCGAGCGCATCTGTTTCGATTATGTGCGCACGGCGTCAGCCGATCCGACCTCGGTTCCCGATGAGATTTTGCAACGCCTGAAAAAATACCTGACGCCGGCGCAGATCGTCGAGCTTTCCTGCGTCGTTGGCTTTTGGAAGTTCTATAACACCGTGCACGACAGCCTGCACATTCCGGTGGAGAGCTCACTACTGCAAGACACGGGCTATGTCGCTCTCTAAAGCGTCGGGCAGGAAACGTCGCGGGCGGCCGAATACGGCGCTCGCGGGCGAGCTTAAATCCACCAGCGCTCGCATGCCCGCCACGGTGTCGCGGCCGGCGCTGCTGGAAAAGGGTTCCGACGACCGTTTCCGCCGCCTGGTCTACGATCTGCTCACCATCGCGAGCCGCATGACGACGGTGCGTGAACATCTGGGCGGCCGCATGGGCATCAGCGCGCCGCAATACTCCCTGCTGATGGCGGTCGGTCAATTCCAGGGCGAGCGCGGCGTCGGCGTCACCGCCGTCGCCAAAGTTCTGCATGTGTCCAGCGCCTTTGTCGCCACCGAGTTCAGGCAAGCTGGCGCAGGCCGGGTTGCTCGCGAAGCGCACCAACCCGAAAGACGGACGCGCGGTGCTATTGAGTTTGACGCGCACCGGCCGCAGTTTGATCGCCCGACACAGCGCCGAGATTCGAGCGGTCAACGATATTTTTTTCGGCACCTTGACGGCATCGCTGTTCGGCAATGCATCGGCCGCGATGGCTGCCCTCGTCCGTGGCTCGGCGCGGGCTACCGCGTCCCTGCACCGCACAGAGCTTGAGTCCGGGCTTGAATCCTGGCGCGAAGCCGCGGAATAGCGGTTAGGGGGTTGGCGTCGCTGGGCCGCAAGAGCGGCTTTCGTGCTCAGAAAAAACGCTTGTGAAATCTCACCGCGGTGACAGGCTCCGAAGTCTTGGTCGTATACTTATGGGCTCTTGCTGGAGTATCGGACTTGCATCGTGAAGAGACACTCGACGTCCGGCGTGTTCGAGAACTCGTTGTTGCCGGGTGGACCGGCCGCGACGTAGGGGCGCTGGAAAAGCACATCCGTGAGCTTGAGGCGATCGGCGTGAAGCGGCCCAAGACCACGCCGATTTTCTACCGCGTGTCGGTGTCGTTGCTGACGACCGACGACACCATCGAGGTGCTTGGTGAGAATTCGAGCGGCGAGGTCGAATGCGTCGCCTATTCGTTCGATGACGGCGCGTTTGTCGGCCTCGGCTCGGATCACACCGATCGCAAGGCCGAAGCCGTCGGCGTGTCGTTGTCCAAGCAAATGTGCGCCAAGCCGGTGAGCCGCGACCTCTGGCGATGGGAAGACGTGGCGCCGCATTGGGATGCGCTGGTGTTGCGCTCGTATGTCGGCGTCAACGGCGAGCGACGGCTTTATCAGGAAGGTTCGGTCACGGCGATGCGGCCGCTGCCCGAGCTGTTCAGGCTCTACGGCGATCGCGAACAATTGCCCGCAGGCACCGCGATGTTCTGCGGAACGCTCGCGGTCCACGGCGGCATCGCGCCGGCCGAGACATTCGAAATGGAATTGGACGATCCGGTGCTGCACCGGAAAATCACCCACAGCTACCGGGTGCGGACGCTGCCCGACCTGGGCTAGGAGGCGTACAATGGGCTACCACAAGGGACACAAAGAATTTCACGCGCTCGATATGGAGAAGGGCTGGCACACGCCGCCCGGTTATCCGGCAGGCATTAAGCAAAAGATTATCGCCGGCGAACTCGACGAGCAGGCCCGGCGCGGCAATCGCACCAGGTTTCTGCGCTTCGATCCCGGCGTCTATACGACCAAGCCCTTCGTGCACGAATATTGGGAGGAAGTATTTCTTGTTTCGGGAGACCTGATCGTCGGCAATGACGAGGAGGGCAAGGGCGGCGAGAAATTCGAAGGCTACACCTACGCGGTGCGGCCGCCCGGCGTGCACCACGGGCCTTTCAAGTCTGAGAACGGCTGCATCTTGCTGGAAGTGCACTTCTATCCTGAAGGCTAGAGCGTTCCATACAACACATCGTGCGGGCGATCTGACCGCAGGAGGTCTCTGACATGTTGCGTACCGGTAAGGAGCATCTCGAATCGATCCGCGATGGGCGCGTGGTCTATATCGGCTCGGAACGGGTCGATGACGTCACCCGGCATCCCGCGTTCCGCAACGCTGCACAAACGGTTGCGGCGCTCTACGACATGAAGGCCGACACCGCCTTGCGCGATGAAATGACGTTCGAGGAAGACGGTGGCCGCCACTCGATCTATTATCTGCGCGCCCGCTCGCGCGAGGATCTGCAACGGCGGATGAACGGTCACCGCCGCATCGCCGACTTCACCTACGGCATGTTCGGCCGTTCGCCGGATCACGTTTCGTCTTTTGTTACCGGCATGGCGATGAAGGCCGACGAGCTGAAGGCGCCGTGCGGCCATCCCGATCATTTGCTCGCCTATTATCGCCATATCCGCGACAACGACATCTACACGGTCTACGCGGTGGTACCGCCGCAGGCCGCACGCAATCCGGAATTCTATCATCGCCAGAATATTCCGGTGCCGAGCCTGCGCGTCGTGCGCGAAGACGACAGCGGCGTCGTGATTTCCGGCATGAAGATGCTCGCCACTGGCGCTGTCTTTGCCAACGAAATCTGGATCGGCAACCTCATCCCGCTGGCGCCGGACCAAAGCAAAGAGGCGATCACCTGCGCGATCCCCTGCAATGCGCCGGGACTGCAATTGTGGTCCCGGCAGCCGGCAGAACTCGGCTGTTTCTCTGAACTCGATTCGCCGCTCGCCTATCGCTATGACGAGAGCGACAGCATGCTGCTGTGCGATGAGGTCAAGGTGCCCTGGGAGCGGGTTTTCGTGCATGACGACGCGCTATTGTCGCGCGACATCTACGTCAAGACGCCGAGCCATTGCTTCGGCAACCACCAGTCCAACGTCCGCTATTGGTCGAAGATGAAGCTGCTTTTGGGATTAGCCAGCAAGATCGCGAACGCGACCGGCGCCGATCAAGTCCCGGCGGTGAGGGAGACGCTTGGCCGCATTTCAGCGCAAGAGGCGATGATCGCCGGCATGGTCAACGGCCAGATCAACGCCTTCGAAAACTGGCCCGGCGGCCCGGAAGGCTACGTCTGTTTCAACCGGCGGATGATGTATGGGGCGCTGGAATGGTGTACGCAGAACTACAGCAAGTTCGTCGATGATCTCCGCGAACTCTGCGGTGGCGGCGTATTCCAGATGCCGGCCAATATCTCGGTCATGAACGACCCTGATCTGGCTAAAAACTTTCAGACCTACTGGCAGACGCCGCAGGCCGATGCGCTTACGCGCATGAAGCTGTTCAAGCTTGCCTGGGACATGGTTGGATCGGAATTTGCGGGGCGGCATCAGCAATACGAGAAGTTCTACGCCGGTGCCTCGTTCATCATCCGCAACCACTCCTACCGAGAGACCGACTGGGTTGCGTTCAACAAGATCGTCGAGGATCTGATGGCGAGCTACGGCCACGGCGATGCCAAGCCGGCCAAGATCGCAGCTGCTTGAGCAATGGGTAAAGCGAATCCCGAGCCCGGCGAAACCGAGTGCAAATCGTCATGTTGATGACCGGAAAAGAATATCTGGAGAGCATCCGCGACGGCCGCACGCTTTATGTCGGCCGTGAGCGCATTACCGATCAGACCCGGCACCCGGCTTTCGCCGGTGGCGCGCGGACCTATGCCGCGCTCTACGACATGAAATGCGATCCGGCGCTGCGCGACATCATGACGTTCGAAGACGCGGATGGCCGGTACAACACCTACTACCTGCAACCGCTTTCGCAGGAAGATCTGCGTCGGCGCACCCGCGCGCATCGAAAGATCGCCGAATTCTGCTTTGGATTAATGGGCCGGACGCCGGATGCGATCGCCGGCAACATCACCGGTCTGTCGATGAAGCCGGAAGTGTTCGACGCCGAGCCGGGAGGCAACCGCGCCAACCTTCTGAACATCTACCAGCACATGCGGCGCGACGACATCTTTACCACTTATGCGCTGGTTCCGCCGCCGGCGGCGCGCAACAAAGAGTATTACCAGGCTCAAGGCATCCAGCAGCCGGCGTTGCGCGTCACCGCCGAAGACGACAACGGCGTCACGCTTAACGGCATGAAGATGCTGGCAAGCGGCGCCGCCTATGCCCACGAAGTGCTGATCGGCAACGTCATGCCACTTGCGCCCGATCAGCTCAAAGAGGCAATAACCTGTGTCATACCGCTCAATCTTCCCGGTCTTTCGCTGTGGTCGCGGCGGCCGTTCAATCGCGCCGATACCGTCGAGTTCGACAGTCCGCTCACCTATCACTTCGACGAATCCGACTGCATGCTGGTGTTTCAGGACGTCAAAGTGCCGTGGGAAAAGGTGATCGTGCACGACAATGCCGGGCTGAGCCGGAATATCTACATCCAGACGCCGTCGCACGTGATGGCCAATCATCAGTGCAACGTCCGCTTCGGCACCAAGCTGCGTTTCATGGTGGCGATAGCGAGTCTGCTCGCCAAGGCAACCGGTGCGCGCGACATTCCGGCGGTGCGCGACACCCTTGGGCGTCTGGCGGCCATGGAGGCCGGTTACAACGCCATGATCGACGGACAAATCGAGGCCTATCTGCAAGTCGATCATGGCTTCGTTCTCTATAACCGGCGCTATCTTTACGCCGCCATCAACTGGGCGATGGAGAACCATTCCACCGTGATCGATATTATGCGCGAGCTTATGGGTGGCGGGCAGTTTCAATTTCCGGCGAGCATCGAGGTGCTGGACGATCCGGCGCTCGGCGAGCTGTTCGGAACGTACTGGACGGCCGGCGAGCAAAGCGCCGTCGACCGCATGAAGCTTTTCAAGCTGGCCTGGGATCTGATCGGCTCCGATCACGCCAGCCGCGCGACCTCTTACGAGAAGTTTTTCGTCGGGCCCGCCTTCGCCGTGCGCAACTATAATTTCATCAACGCGCCGTGGGACGAACTGCACCAGATCGCAGAGGATTTCATGGCGACCTATGGCTACGAGGGCACGGCGGCGCCGCGTACAGTGACGGATCTTCGCGCTTCGCGGAGCGCAACGCGCAAGAACTGAGGAGTTCGCGGATGAACAGCTTCACCAAGGGAACCGCCATCGTGCTCGGCCCGGACGACGGCGAGTCGTTCTGGCAGCCGATGCCGTCCCGTGGCTATGTCGTCAACAAGTTCAGTCCCTATACGTCGCCTTACGACGATTTCTCGATCGGGATTCAAGTGCTGGAGCCGGGCGCCCATATCCGCCGCCATGGCCACGAACGCAGCCACGAAATTCTGTTCTGCTTTCGCGGCACCGGAACGGCGGAAATCGACGGCAAAACCTATGACGTCCGCGAAGAAACGATGATACTGATCGGGCGCGGCCTGCAGCACAAAGTCACCAATACCGGCACCGCGCAAATGCGGCTGATCTGGTTCATCAGCCCGCCTGGCCTCGAAGATTGGTTCGGCGCGATAGGCCGCTCGCGGCAGCCGGGAGAGCCGCTACCGCCGGCGTTCGATCGGCCGACCAACATCACGGAAATTCAGATCCAGCAGCGCTTTATTCCGTCGGAAGAAGGTTAGCTAACCGCAATGGGCCTCGATCCGGTAACCGTCCGGATCAACGACGAACGCAGCGTAATAGCTCGGCCCGTAATCAGCGCGCAGTCCGGCCTTGCCGTTATCGCTGCCGCCGGCAGCGAGCGCCGCAGCGTGGAAGGCATCGACACTCTTCGGATTCGGAGCAACGAAACAGAAGTGCAAGCCCGATTGCATGTCCGGCCGGACCGGATGGTCTACCGCGCTGATCCAGAACGCTACGGTGTCGCGCCCGTAGCCAAGCGATCCCTCGCCCTCGCTCAGACACTGATAGCCAAGCGGCTTCAGCGCCGCGTCGTAGAATCGCTTTGTCTTTGCAATGTCGCGGACACCGATGGATACGTGGTCAATCATCGCATTTGCTCCTCAAGGTATGGTTTATTGACGTTGTTGCTCGCGCCGGGCGAAGAACTCGGCCTTCAGCGAGTTCGCGGTCATCGCTCGAACCTTCGGTCTTGTGAACTTCAATCGTGCTTAGGCCGTGCCAGCTGGAAGTCGCTTGGGAAAAATTGCTAAACTGCGCAAATGGCGGTGAACGCACATCTCCTGGCCTCGGGTCGCGGCTGGCGTGTCGATGACGTGTATTGCAGCTGCGGCCCGCATGATCGCCCCTTCGAGGAGCAGCACGGTTCTGCGTGCATCGCGGCCGTCACGCACGGAACCTTCCAATATCGTTCGACGCTGGGGTCGGCTGTGCTTGCGCCGGGAGCCCTTTTGCTCGGCAATCATCGCCACTCGTTCGAATGCAGCCACGAACACGGCGTTGGCGATCGCTGCCTTTCCTTCCACTTCACGCCTGATCTCCTTGAGAGTGTCGCGGCCGCGGTCCCCGGCGTACGGCACATCGCGTTTACCGCGCCGCGGCTGCCGCCCGATCCAAAATTGTTGCCGATCATTGCCGCGGCGGAATCCGCGCGCGACGACGGCGATGAAGCAGAGCTGGAGGAGGCGGCATTGCGTCTGGTCGGCGCCGTTGCCGCAACGCTTGCCGGGACGCGGAAGGCGTCCCCACCAAACCGGCGTGACGAACGGCGGATTACTGCGGCGCTCCGCCTGATCGAGGCGAAAGCGGACGAGCCGCTGTCACTGCCTGATCTCGCGCACGCCGCGGCGATGAGCCCGTATCACTTCCTGCGCACCTTCCGAGCCATCGTCGGAATGACGCCGCATCAATTCATCCTGCACACACGGCTTCATCGCGCGGCCGTGCGTCTGCGCCAGACTGCCGACAGCATCTCGGCCATCGCGTTTGCCGCAGGTTTCAACGACCTGTCGACGTTTAATCGCCGTTTCTTTCGGATTGTAGGAGTGAGTCCGAGCGCTTACCGGGCACCGTCGCGGCGTTACCGATAATTACAGGACTCCAGCGGACACAGCGCGGCGGGCCGCGCCGTGTCCGGGGTGCGTCCTATTTTTTGTCGGCAAGACGGCTGTAGCGGCCGATCAGGCTCGCCTTCGCAAGCGTGTGGAAGTTCAGTTCGTACCCGACGAGGGCGGCAGACGCCTGGTCACTCTGGGCAAACTGCAGCTTGTCTTCATCGACCGCGAACACCGTGAAGCGATAGTGATGCGGCTTGTCGCCCTTCGGCGGACACGGGCCGCCATAGCCGGGGGCGCCGAAGTCGGTGCGAGTTTGGAGCGCACCCGCGGGCAGGAGGCTGGCCTTCGGGTCTCCGGCGTTTTTCGGGATCGACGTGGTCGACGGCGGTATGTTGATCACCACCCAGTGCCACCAGCCGCTGCCGGTCGGCGCGTCCGGATCGTAGACCGTGATCACGAAGCTCTTGGTCTCCTTCGGCGCTCCGGTCCAGCTCAGCGACGGGGAAATATTGTCGCCGGTACAGGTAAACGAGTTGAACACCTGCGCGTTTTTGATGGTCGCGCCGTTGGTGATCTCCGCGCTGGTCAGTTTCATGCCCGCCGCAAAAGCCGCCGGCGCAGCGAGCACGCTGAAGGCCAATGCCACAGCCCCTAATGCCACCTTGTGCATCTCTTCCTCCCTTGGTTCGGCGGCGAAAGCTAGCATGGGACCCACAGGTTGTCTCGGGGTTCGCAGCGCTCCTGGCGTTCAAGTATTCCGGTCCGCCTTTGCAGTAGATACGAACGTTGCCGACGGCTTGTGCGCGATAGGAATGAGATCGTCGCTCAGGAAGCGGCGCATGAGACCCCACAACCCGCGCTTCTCTATCAAGATGATCACCAACGAAATGCTGCCCAAAAGAATGAGATGCCAGGCACCGAGCCCGGCCAAGTATTGACGCAACACGAAATAGACGATGGTGCCGATGATCGGACCCTCGAAGCTGCCGATGCCGCCGATCACTACATTGAAGATGATGAGCACCGTCCAATCGGTGATGCTGAACGACGCCGGCGGAGAGATGCGCAGCTTCTGCAAGGTGATGATTGCCCCGGCCATGCCGAGGAAGGGCGCGGTGCCAAGAAAGCACAAGATGCGAGCGTAGGTGATGTTGACGCCGATGGCGGCGGCACCTTCCTCGTTGTCGCGCATCGCGGTCAGCCCGACGCCGATGCGCGACCGCAGCAGGAAATAGGTGACCAGCAACGCCACGGCAGCGAGGCCGAAGGAGATCCAGTAGATTGTCGCCAGGCGATCACCGCGGGCCCGGCCGAAAGAGAGCACGATCGAGATCGGCACGCTGGTGCCGGAACCGCCGCCCCACGCGTCGAGCTTCCCCGCCGCCAGCATGAGCAGCTCCGCCACCACCCAGGTACCGATCGCGAGGTATGCGGTGCGCAGGCGAAATACCAGAATCATGGTCGGCACCGCGATCGCGAACGCAACGATGCCGGCGAGCGGAATAGAGAGGTAGGGATTCAATCCCGCCAGCGCCGCGAAACCGAAAAATGCGTAGGCGCCGATGCCGACATAAGCATGCTGGCCTACGGTGACGATGTCGGCGTAGCCGGCGAGCAGATTCCACATGATCGCTAGCACCAGCATCGACATGAACTCGGTCAGCAGCACGATATGGCTAGCGCCAAACAGGAATGGTGCTGCAGCCATTGCTACGACTGCGGCCGCAAACGCCGCCCGAACGCTATTGAGGATCAGGTTCGGCGCCATGGTCAGTACTTCGGAAAAAGGCCTTGCGGCCGCAGCGCCAGGACAATGAGGAACACGATGTGGCCGGCCATGATCTGCCAGGCGATGTCGAATTGGCCGCCGATCGATTGCGCGACGCCAAGAACGATGCCGCCGACGAGTGAGCCCCACAAGCTGCCGAGGCCACCCATCACGATCACCTCGAACGCGATCAACAGCCGCGTCGGGCCAGAAGCGGGATCGAAGTTGGTCCAGATCGAAACGAAACCCGCGGCAATCCCGATCGTGACGAAGCTGATGCCCATGGCGACCGCATAAATCCGCACCGAGGACAGGCCGATAAGGCTGGCTGCGGCAACATCGTCCGACACCGCGCGAATCTTGGCGCCGATACCGGTGCGGTAAAGCAAGAGGTCGAGCACAGCCACGAGAACAACGGCGGCAATGAAGGTGATGATCTGGAACAGGCCGACATTGATGCCGTGCCCCAGCGCGATCGTCGCGGTTTCCATCCAGTCACCCGAGATTTTTTGCGGATCGGCGCCGAAACCCTCCAGTAATCCGTTCTCGATGATGATCGAGAGCGCGAAAGTGACAAGAATGACCAGCAACACGTTTTCGCCGACCACCCGCTGCAACAGAAAGCGTTGCAAACCGAAGCCGAACAGGAACGCGAACGGCAACACGACCAAGGTAGCGACCACCGGGTTGAGACCGAGCAATGTCGTCAACAAAAGCAGTGCGTAGCAGGTCAAGACGATGAAATCGCCATGGGCGATGTTGACGAAGCGCATAACGCCCGCCGACAGCGACAAGCCGATCGCGAACAGCGTGTAAAGGCCGCCGAGCATGACGCCTTGGAGCAGTTGATTGGTCCAGATTGCAGCCATGTGTTCAGTTACAAGCCGAAATAATGCTTCATCACCAGATCGCGGGTAACTTCGCTTGGACGGCCGGCGAGCGATACCTTACCTTCGAGCAGGCAATAGAAGCGGTCGGCGACCGCGAGCGAACGCTCGATGTCCTGTTCGACGATGAGAATGCCGATACCGCGTTGCTTGATTTCCGGAATGAGAGTGTAGAGCTCATTGACGACCAGCGGCGCCAGACCAAGGCTGATTTCATCGCACAGCAACAGGCGCGGGTTGGCTAGGAGCGCACGACCGAGCGCCACCATTTGCTGCTGGCCGCCGGACAGCGATCCGGCCTTCTGCCGGCGTTTTTCCGCCAGCATCGGAAACTGCCGCCAGACATCGCCAAAACCGAACTCGCCCTTGCGCCCGACATCCCAGCCGAGCTTCAGATTCTCCTCCACCGTCAGCGACGGAAACAGCCGCCGCCCCTCCGGCACCAGCATGACGCCGGACGCTACGATCGCCTCGGTGTTGCGGCCTATGATGTCGTTGCCGGCAAATGATATGCGTCCCTCGACGCGATCGGCCTGACCGATGACGGCTTTGAGCAGCGTCGATTTGCCGGCGCCATTGGCGCCGATGATCGAGACAATCTCGCCGGCCCCGACCGTGATATCGACATGATCGATGGCGCGGAACTTGCCATAGAAAACCGACACACCCTCGACAACCAGGAGGGGAGTTGATGTTGTCGCGTCCATGCTGGAATCAGGTCCCGAGATAGGCTTCCTTGACGCGCTGGTCCGCGAGTACATCCTGCGGCGTTCCCGTCGCAATGAAATTGCCGCCCGAAAGCACTGCAAGACGAGTGACGAGTCGCCGGAGCGCGTGGATCACATGCTCGATCCACACGATGGTAACGCCGCCACGATGCACATCGCTGATCGTGCCGATGAGAACGTCGCATTCGGCCTCGGTGAGGCCGCCGGCGATTTCGTCCAGCAATAGCAGCCGCGGTCTCAGCGCCAGCGCCTTCGCCAGTTCGAGCTGTTTCATGTCGAGGAGCGCCAGCTGTCCGGCCGGGAGGCGTGCGTGGTGGGCCAGACCGACGCGGAGCAGAACGGCTTCCGCCTCTTCTTTGGCGCGCGCCAACGGCATCTTGCCGCCATGCAACGCGGCCGCGAGCACGTTCTCGAAAACGCTCATATGAGTGAAGGGCTTTGGAATTTGATAGGTGCGGCCAATACCCAATCTGCAGCGATCCCACGCTTTCATCGGCGTGATGTCGCGGCCGCCGAATACGATGCGGCCGCGGCTGGGCGCCAAGACCCCGGCGATCATATTGAACAATGTAGTCTTACCCGCCCCGTTCGGACCCAGAATGCCGACAATCTCGCCTTGCTCGACCTTGAAGTCCAACTGGTCGATGACAACGAGACCGCCGAAAGCGCGCGACAGCGAAGCGAGTTCAAGCATCGCTGTCTTCTCTCACGCGCTCTCAAGCGTGCTCGATCAGGAGCCCGGCATTGCTTCCGGCTCGCCACCCACCGGAATGTTCGGCGCCAGCTGATTATCAACGATGACCAGCTCGATTGGAAATTTTTTGCCTTTGCGCCATTGTCCGGCAACGAGCGGCGTCAAGCTGGTATTGGGCAGGGGACCTTTCTTGAAATCGACGGGGCCGACGATGGTTTCGAATGAGCCGTCGCGCACCGCGTTGCGGATCGAGGCGGGGTCGTCGAGCTTTTGCGTCATTTTCAACGCAGCGATAGGTACTTCCAGAAGCGAGTGGCGGAAGCCCAACCCCATCGACGCCTGTTGTTTCGTGTCTTTCTCATAGGCGTCGGCAAGTTCGCCGGAGCTTTGCTTGGTGAGGCTCGAGGAATAGGGATGAAATCTCGACCACCACACCTCGGTCACCATGTTGATCGCGCGATCCTTGAACGGATACATCCCTTGCGGGAATTCGCTCACCTTGCCGGCGGTGACGACCTTGGGCTTGAAGCCCTGCTGAGCGCATTGATTCCAGAACACGGTGAAATCCGGCCCGGGTATCACGGTGAAGACGATTTCGGCCTTCTCCGATTTGAATTTCGAAATTTCCGGCGTGTAGTCGCTGGAGGGTAGATCAAACCGGCCGGGATCAATGATATTGAAGCCGGCCTCTTTGATCGGTGGCGGCATGACTTGGGCGAAGATCCGACCGTCATCGTCATTGGCCCACAACACGCCGAGATTATGGTTGGTCTTTACGCGAGCCCAGGTCTTCAAATTGACGCCGATCGCCTCATGGCCGTTGAAGAAGAAGTTGTAGGTCCACTCGAAAGGTTTTTTCGGATCGCCTTTGCGGCCGAAGAAATAGGATTCGAGCGGATCGTCGTTGCTGACGCACGGCATGCCGTTGATTTCGCACTGGTCGGAGACCGGATTGACCGTTTCGGGCGTGGCGAAGGCGGTGACGATGTGCACCTTGTCTTGGAGGATGAGTTCCTGCGTCACCGACGAGGCGCGGTTCGGATTCGACTGGCTGTCCTTGGCTACGATCTCCAACGGATGTTTGGTGCCGTTGATGGTGATCGAGTTGCCGGTCGACTTTTTGGCGTGGTCGATCGCCCACGACATTTCCTCATAGAATAACGCCAATGGGCCGGTCTTTGGCCCGACGAGGCCGATCTTTACGGTTTCTGGAACGGCGATCGCCGGACGAAACAATGTCGGCATCGACGCTGCCGCGAGGCCAGCGGCGGCAGCGCCTTTCAATACTCTTCGTCGGCTGACGGAATGGAGCTTGTTCATTTAGTTTCCTCCCTGGCAGGCTGGTTGCGATTGTCGGCCCGCATCCACTTTGCGGCACAATACCAAGGGAAATGGCCGAACTACCAGAACAAAAGCGGGAATTGGTAAGCGGTGCAGGCAGATTTTTGCCGGTTTCGGATCGCGTATCGCGCGGCAAGCCGTCGTCGCCTCGTCCGCCTCAGACTTGCACCGTCTGCGCAGGTCCGGGATGATGCGAGGTGTCGGGAAAGTCTCAATGCGCAGCAGCGTCGTTAAATGACCGTAGCCTTCGCGAACCGACCAGCCGAGCGAACCGTCGTGCCGGTCCCGGAGCCTGATCTCACACCGCAAGAGCTGATCGCGCGCGCAGCGGCGCTCAAGCCGCTCTTGCGCCGGCAGCAGGCCGAGAACGACGAGCGCGGCTCATATTCGCCGGAACTACACCAGGCGTTTCTCGAGGCCGGCTTGTATCGGACCGTGCAGCCGCGCATGTTCGGCGGCTATGAGTTCGATATCCCGACTTTTTACCGGGCCATGCTCGAAATCTCGTATGGCCATCCGTCGGCCGGCTGGTGCCTCACGCTTTGTGCGTCGCATCCATTCCTGATTGCGTCGCATTGGCCCGAGCAGGCGCAGCGCGAATTGTTCGGCGCCGACGGTCACTTTGCCGCGCCGCATCGCGTGCCCCCGAGCGGCGTGCTCACGCCGGTCGAAGGCGGCTACCGGCTCAGCGGTCTGTGGGACTTTTGCTCCGGCATACCTTACTCGACGCATCTCGTCTGCGGTGCCCGGCTGCCGGCCACCGACGGACCGCCGGAGGTTTTTTGCGTCGCCGTACCGCGCGATAAGCTGCGCATTCTGGACGATTGGGGCGGCGATCAAACGCTCGGCATGCGCGCCAGCGGCTCGAACAGCGTTGAAATCAAGGACGCCTTCGTTCCCGCGCATCATGCCGTGCCGCTGCAGGGCATGTTCACCCGCCCGGAAGATATGCGCGACGGCACGCCGGGAACGCGGCTTCATGGCAATCCGATGTATCTCGGGCGGGTATCCGGTCCCTATCACATATCCCTGGTCACGACGGTCACTGGCGCGGCCAAGGCAGCGCTCGACGAATACGAAGACATCATCCGCACGAAGAAGACCACCTTTCCGCCGTTCGTCCCGCGTGCCGAGCACGAGGACCTTCAGCGCGCGCTCGGGCAGGCGATGGCCCTGACGGATGCAGCCGAGAATCTGATGATCCGCGGTTGCGAGGTCTATATGGAAATGTGCCAGCGCTGGGCTGCCGATGGCACGCTGATCACGGTGGAGCAGAACCTGCGGCTGTGGGCGATGATGCAGCAGGCCGGCCGCATGGCATGCGATGCCGTTGAGCTTCTGTTCAAGAACGCCGGCACGTCGGTGACGCGCAAAGGCAGCCGCATGGAGCGCTACTTCCGCGACGTGCAGATGTATCGCGCGCACCCCTCGTCGCTGTTCGAGAATTTCTGGGCGCCGGTCGGGCGCGCCCATCTCGGATTGCCGATCCGCCATTTCAACTTTTGAATCTGATGGTGGCAGGCGCGTTTGTGCGCCCAATCGCCGCAATGACCGCTCTATGCATCAGCTCAGTTGTGGTGGGCAGGGCGGCGATGAACAAAAACACTAAAAAACTTGGAACGCTGCCCATGTCACGTCGAATGAAACCATATTGATTGAAAGACATTCATTGACCGCGCTCGGCTTGCATACGTAAGATCGCAACTTGGGGTCGTGATGTATCGCCAAAAAATGGCGCATTACGCAGACCAAAAAACAGTTCGACCCGAAAAACGAACCCAGGGAGGAAGCAATGAAGCGCACGCTTGCGTTTTTGACCGGAGCACTTGTGCTTGGGCTCTGGCTTGGTACGGCACCGGCTTTGGCAAAGCCGGATTGCGGAGAAAATACCGGAAAGAAGGCGACCGGCAAGCCAATTCCGATCGGCGGCGTAACTTCAATGAGCGGCATCGGCAGCTTCAAGGAAGCCGGCGATGCAGCAGAAGCCTATTTCAAGTGCGTTAACGACAACGGCGGCATTCATGGCCGGCCGATCACCTACCACGCTGAGGACGATCAGAGCCAACTCGATGTCGCCGCCCAGGCCGCGAAGAAACTGGTCGGCGATGAAGGCGTCTATGTGCTGATTGGAAGCACCAGCTTCATCGAGTGCATCCCCAACGCCAACTACTACCTCAAGGAAAATGTCCTCGAGATTGGCCTCGGCATTCCGTCGCAATGTTTTCAGTCAAAAAACATCGCGGAGATCAATGCCGGCCCGCGGCAAAGCGGCATCGGCGGCGCCGATTATGCGCGCCGCAAGCTCGGAGCCAAGACCCTGGTCTGTTCGATTCCGAAATTCCCCGGCTCCGACTATAGCTGCCGCGGATTGGAGGAATGGGGCAAAAAATACGGGGTCAAGGTCACCAGCATCTATTCCGACCCGGTTTCCCCCGATTACAGTTCGCTGGTTCTGCAATTCCTGGCGACCGGGGACGATGCCATCATGATTTATGGCACCGACGATACCGGCGCGCGCATCCTGGACGCCGCGGAACAGCAGGACGCCGCCGCCAAAATGAAGTGGACGACGCCGACCTCGTATTACACCGTCCGGTTCCCCCACGCGATCGATACCAAATATTGGAACGATCGCTTGTGGGTGAACGCCGAACTGGCGCCGCTCGACTTTAAAGGCAAGGATAACCAGAACTGGATCGCAGTCATGGACGCCTACGGCGGCAAGTCGTTGCGAGACAGCTTCTCGCAGGCCGGCTATATCGCTGGCCGGATCGCGGTCAATGCCATGTTGACGATCAAGAACCCGAACGACATCAACCGCAATACGGTGACAGCTGCGATTCAAAACATGAAGCCATATGAGACCGATATTCTTTGCCAGCCGTGGTATTGGGGCGGCCCGGAGGCGACCGAGCACAATGCCAACCACGTAACCCGTACGGTTGGGATCCACGACGGCAAATGGAAGACTCTGGAAGGTTGCGTGAACGATGCCGATCCGGGTCTCGCCAGCATCGAGGCGTTGGAAAAGAAGCTGGGCATCAAGATCAACGACCAGGTTCCGCTCCAATAAGCGCGGCGCTGCGGTCCTAAAACGTACCAGCAAGTGCCCGAGGATTTTCGTGGTCATTGCGACCATGAAAATCCTCGGTGCGTTTTGAAGGCGTCTTTGGGATAGGGTGAAATGGCACGTCGGGGCGCCTATCTCGATCTCTGGACCAGTGCGGAGCCGGCCGGCTTCGACGGAATGCTATCGTGATTTCGGCGCGGTCACGATTCCCATGCTGCGCAAGACAAAAGTCTAGGTGTGTGCCGTTGCTGCGGCGGCTGCCTGGCCCGACGCAAGATACGCGCCGTGCAGGATCTCCGGATGCTGCCGTAACTCCTCGCTGCTGCCGGCAAACGCCACGGCCCCGCGCTCCATCACATAGGCGCGCTTGCTCAGGCTCAACGCCAAAGTGGTGAATTGTTCGATCAGCAGGATGCCGACGCCGCGCGCGGCGATGATCTGTATCGTCTCGGCCAGCCGGCTGACGATGGACGGTGCAAGTCCGAACGACAATTCGTCGATCAGGAGATAGCGTGGCCGCGAAATCAATGCTTGTGCGATCACCACCATCTGCTTCTGACCGCCGGACAGAAGCTGCGCCGGGATTGAGAGCCGATTGCGCAGTTCCGGAAAGATTTCCAGCGCCGCCTCGATTTCGCGGTCGGCGTCGTGTCGCGAGTGCATCAAGGCGGAAGCGGCGAGATTGTCGCGGACCGAGAGGCCGACCAGAACGGGATGGCCCTCCAGCGCCAGCGCTACGCCGTGCCGCCGCACTGCGTCGGGCGACTGTCCGAGCAAAGCGGCGCCGTCGCAGGAAATTGCGCCGCGCAGCGCCGATAAAATACCCGCGATGGTGAGAACCAGCGTCGATTTGCCGGCGCCGTTGGCGCCCAAAAGCGCCGTGATCTCACCCGGCGCCACGCTAATCGAGACATCGCGCAGCACTGGGCGCCCGCCGCGGGCGACAAAGAGATTGCGTACCGTCAGTTCCGACTCGGCCATTGACTTACTCGCGTCCCAGATAAGCGCGGCGCACGACCGGATCGTCGAGCACCATGCGGGTCGGCCCCATGGCGAGGCGCTTGCCGAAATCCAGGACCAACGTTTCTATGCAGACCGACGCGATGAGATCAGCGTCATGGTCGATCAGCACCAGCTGGGTGGCAAACGCCGATGGAATCTGGACCAGCAGCCGGCGTAGCCGATCGGTCTCGGACTCGTTGAGGCCTGCGCCGGGCTCGTCCATCAGAATGACTGTGGGGCGACCGATCAGAGTCTTTGCGATCTCAACCATGCGGCGCTCGAACAGATTGAGCTGACGGCCGCGCGTACTGCGCCTTTCGCCCAGACCGACGAAATCAATCGCCGAATTGACTTCGCGCCGGGCACTGATGCGATCAGCCGAAACATGATCTGCGATCGCTTGGATATTTTCTGTCGCCGTCAATTCATCGACGACAAGCTCCTGTTGAAAGGTCCGACGGAGGCCAATGCTGACACGGCGGCGCGGCGACAGCGCAAGCAGCGGTGTGCCGTTCAAAAAAATTGCGCCTTTGACCGGAGTGACAAAACCGGACAGCACGTTGACCAAAGTCGTCTTGCCCGCGCCGTTGGGTCCGATGAGCCCACAAATCGGCGCGACGAATTGGGCATCGAGTGCATCAAGCGGCGTGATTCCGCCAAATTGGACCGTGAGCGCGTCGATCTTGATCATGGCGCGCGTTGCGCCTGAAATTTGTCGTAGAGACGCTCGGCCAGGAGCGTAAGTTGGCCGCCCAGTCCAAGGGGATCCCGTAGAGCGAACAACAAAGCTGCGCCGAATATCATGAAGCCGACGTTGGTGTTGACGTTGAGATCAATAAGCAGTGCCGGAATGAAGCGGGTCAAAATGCCGCCGAGAAACGCGCCCAGCCAGACGTTGTATCCACCCAACAACATGCCGATGAAAATCACGATGGAGTTTGTCGTCGGAAAAGCTGAAGCGTCGAGCTGGCCGAACAATCCGGCCAACAGCGCCCCGGCGACACCGGCGACAAATCCCGAGAGCGCAAATGCCCACGCCTTGTAGAAGACGATCCGGACGCCGGCTGCGATCGCCATTTGCTCGCTCTTGCGGATCAAGGCCCAGGCGCGTCCCGGCTTGGTACGCCGGTGCGCCTCGACCAGAAAGATGCAGAGCACGGTCACGACGGCCACGAAGAGAAAATAGCCGCTGTCGCTTGAAGCAAAGATCGGCCGCGCCATGTTGATTCGGTCGTTGCCGCTGGCGCCGACCTGTCCCAGAAATCCGGGACCGCCCACCGGAAAGCTGATCACGAAGACCAGAGTTTGAAATGCGCCCGCGAGCATCAGCGTGACCAGCGCCAGATAAAGCCCGCGCATCCGAAGCGCCGGCAGTCCCCAGATCATACCGATCAGCGATGCGCCGACGCCGCCGGCCAGTATAGTCACGAAGAATGGCGGATGAATGTAGTGATAGACGCGCAGGCTGACCCAGCCGCCGACGCCGACCAGTGCCCATTGGCAAAGCGACACCAGGCCAAGTTGCCCATACAGCAGCGCGCAGCCGAGCACGGCCATGACCATGCAATAGGCTTGGGTGAAATTCGATAGCCAATAACCGCCGCATGTTGCAGCAATAACTCCAGAGACGACGGCAACTACGGCGACGATCGCGACTGCCCGAATACCCGGGGTAATTTCTTGGGGTACCAGCGGGATGACGTCGGTCTTGATGATTTCGGTCTTTGCGATTTCGTTCATTCCCGGGCTCCAACGCCTTGACCAGCGCCGACGATCATCAAGAAGATCAGAGCCGCGACATAAGGTCCCGCGCTGCGCAAGTTGGCGATTTCGGGCGAGGTAGCGATCAGCAGCGCCTCGATGAGGCCGGCGACAATGCCGCCGATGAACGCTCCCGGTAGTGACGACAAGCGGGCCATGATCGCGGCGGCGATCGCTGGAATAACGAGGAAGGTCAACGTGCCCGGATCGAGCCGGTTGATGTTGGCCAAGAGGATGCCGGCGATGCCGGCAAACATGCCATTGATTAGCCAGGCAATGGAATCGATCTGAACAACACGCACGCCAATGGCGGCGCTGATGTGCCGGTCGCTCGCGAGCGCACGCATCCCGAGCCCGATCCTGGTGCGGCTCAACAACAAACCGATACCGGTTGCCATCGCCAAAGACAGGCCGAGGGCAATCAAGCGCGTAATCGTCAGTCGGACGCCAAACAGCGTGACGGCGCTGAAATCGGTCGGCAGCATGAGGCGCCGCGCCACGCCGACGCCCCAGTAAAGCGCCATGGCGCCAAACAGGAAGAGCGCCAATCCTAGCGTGGCGATAGCACGGACGACGCGGTCGCGGTGCGCCAGGCGAGGCGCGAAAACGCGGCCATAGCCATAGGCGATGGCGGTCGAAACGCCGACGCCGACAATCCAGCTGAGCGGCGCCGGCAGGCCGTCTTCCGTTAGCTCCCAGGCAAGGAACGCGGAGACGCCGCCGAATGCACCGAAGGCGAAATTCAACGTGCCCGATGCCCGGTAGAGAATGACCAGACCGACGCTGGATAGCGCGTAGACGGCGCCCAGTCCGATTCCGGAGGCGATGAAAGGAAGCAGACTCATGTTGAATGCCGACCAATGTTCATTGGTAGGACACCCCGCCGGACGCTTGGACGTTTCCCCTGTCGGCAATCCTATAGGTGCTGTTGCGCAGTGTCAGCAGTCTTCACACTGTGCCCACGTCCAAGGCGCCCACCGCTTCGGACGTCGCGCGCCCACTCCGCAAAGACGGCAGCCGCTCTTTAGTCCAACGCTTCCGCCGGTCTTATTTGTTCGATTGGCGAACACTCGACCGATCAGTGCTAGTGCAGATAGGCTGCTCCCGTTTTTCTTCTCTCAGCGCTGCATCGTTCGTGCATCGGGCAATCCGCGTTGCGGCGCGCTTGAACTTCAACGCACGACCTAATAACCTCGGCAGCGAAAACAACAGAACTTGGCGTCGCCTTTCGCCCTTAATCGGTTCTGCGCGCAAACGGCGTCACGCAATAGGGAGATTTGCAATGATCGGCAACGCCCGTTTCGATTTCATCCATTTCATGCACTACACGGCGTTGCCGGAAAATCAGAAAGAATTTCCATCACTGTGGGTGGATTTCCCCAACAAGTATTTTGATCCCGCGCGCGGGCATGAGTTGTACCAGCGCTACCTTTCGCAGCTCGTGCTCGCCGACAAGCTTGGTTTCGATGCCGTCGTCGTCAACGAGCACCACAACACGGCCTACAGTATGATGCCGGCGCCGAACCTGATCGCGGCGACGCTCATCCCGCAGGTCAAGAACGCGAAGATCTGCGTGTGGGGAACACCGCCTAATCTCGAACACCCCAACCGGCTGGCGGAGGAATACGCTATGCTCGACGTGCTCTCGCAGGGCCGTCTTGAAGTCGCGTTCCCGCTCGGCACCGGCATGGAATACTGGTCAAATTCGGTCAATCCGGCCACCGCCCGTGAGCGCCACCGGGAATCGATCGAAATTATTTTGCAGGCTTGGACCGAGGACGGGCCGACGTCGTACTACGGCGACTTCTATACCTATCGCTATCTTAATCCGTGGCCGCGGCCGGTTCAGAAGCCGCATCCGCCCTGCTACATCGTCGGCACCGGCAGTCCGGAGACCATCGATCTCGCCTCGAGGCTTGGCTTCGGTTACGCCTCGGTGTTTGTCACCAAACAACGGGCGCGCGAGCTTAACGAGGAGCTGCGCCAGGGCGCAGCTGCGCACGGGCACCACATCCGGCCGGACCAGCTTCCGCTGCAAGTCATCACCTACGTCGCTGAAACCGAGGAAAAAGCCAAAGAAGAAGCCGTCGAGCACATCCAGTATTTCTTCGAGGATGCGCTGCGCACGACGCCAACCTTCCTCGCTCCGCCTGGCTACCTTTCGGTCGATCAGTTGAAAAAGCGCGCTGCGCTGGCCGACAAGCTTCACGGCGCCTTCAGTTTCGAGAACATCGAGCAAGCATTCTTCGTCGCCGTCGGCACCGCCGACCAGGTCGTCGAGCGGCTGGAACTATGGGCGGAGCAGATGGGAACCAACCATTTCGTGATGTTTGCTGCGATCGGTAACATGCCGAATTGGAAGGTCGTGAAAAACCTGAGCTTGATTGCACAGGACGTCATTCCGCGTGTGCGCGCCGCCGGCCCCGTGCATCATCGCGCGGCCGCCGAGTAAGTGAGGACGTTGATGGCCAATCCCTTTCCCGCCGCATTCAAGCGCGAAGTTCACACCATCAATGGCGTGAAGACCGTCGTACTCACTGCCGGTCGCGGTGAGCCGCTGGTTTTTCTGCATGGTGCCGGCATCTGGCACGGCATCAATTTCACCATGCCGTGGACGGAGAAATATCGCGTCATCGTGCCGATCCATCCGGGCTTTGGCGAATCCGGCGATGACCCGTCAATTTCGGAAATGCACGATTACGTCATGCATTATCTCGACCTGTTCGACACGCTCCGCATCGAGCGGATGCGCCTGGTCGGGTTCTCGCTGGGCGGCTGCATGGCGGCGAAGTTTGCGGTCGAACACCGCCATCGGGTCGAGCGGCTCGTGCTGGTCGGACCGGCCGGCCTGCGTGACAAAGCCCATCCCGGACCGGACCTGTTCATGCTGCCGCCCGACAAGATTCCGGCGATGCTGGTCTCGAATTTCGACGTCATCAAACCGTATCTGCCGGAAAAGCCCGATCTCGATTTCATGGGAGAGCGCTATCGCGAAGGCGGAATGCTGGCACGGCTGTTGTGGGAGCATCCCTGGGACAAGAAATTGCCGCGCTACCTGCACCGCCTGACCATGCCGACGCTGCTGGTGTGGGGCGAAGAGGATCGCCTCATTCCGGTGCAACAGTCTGAAATCTGGCGCCGCTACATTCCCAAAGCGGATATTCAGATCTTCAAGGGCGCGGGCCACCTTGTGCTCGACGAGAAACGGGAAGCGGTCGACGCGGTGCAACGCTTCCTGTCGTAGACGTTAGAGCCTTCAATAGCCGCGCGTGAAGCTTGTGATATGCAAACGCGCTTGTGATTGTGCTGCATGTTGACCGGCTGTTAGTCTTTATGCCGATGGCGCACAAAGGCGCCGATACCAAAGCTGGGGGAAATGTCTATGGACAATATCAAGACCTACGCTGCTCCACTCGGGCGCCTGCTGATGTGCAGCCTCTTTATTTGGGCTGGTTACACGAAGCTCTTCGTGTTTGGTCCGTCAGGGACGGCCGGTTACATGGCGAGCGTGCACATGCCGCTCCCGGCCTTAGCAGCGTGGGTTGCCATCATCGTCGAACTGCTCGGCGGAATATTGCTTCTCATCGGGTACCAGACCCGGTGGGTCGCGCTGGTGCTTGCGATTTGGTGTCTGGTGACCGGTTTGGCTGTTCATCTGCCGATCGGCGACCAGGCCAACATGATCCATTTCTACAAGAACCTTGTGATGGCCGGCGGATTCCTGTTCGTCGTGGCGCACGGTGCCGGCGGCCTCAGCGTCGACGGCGCCATGGGCACCGACAAGGCCGCTTAGGCGGCCAGGGATCGAGTCAAGGGTTCGAAACGGAGTCGAAACGGAGCGGATGGTTCCGCTTCGTTAACCTCTTGGGCGCTGGTCCGTTCGACCATTTGTAAGACATGACCCGTATCAGCGGGGTGCCCGGCGTGCGAAATCGCGCGGCGGCTGCTGCATACAGGCCTTGTCATGGAAAACGATCGCCGCGCTCTTCAACGCACGCGGGTGTTGCGCAGCGCCAAGATCATCGTACCAAGCCGTTCGCGGGTCGTTCACTGCACAGTCCAGAACATCACCGGCGCCGGCGCTTGCCTGAAGGTGGCCAATACTTTCGGTTTGCCGGAGGCCTTCGAACTGACGTTCGAACATGGCCGCACCCGCCGCTGTTGCCGCGTGATCTGGCGAACGAACGATCAGCTCGGCATTGCGTTTGAGACCTCAGAGCTGCGAGCGTGAAGCCTGAAGCGGGCATCGCAACGACGGCACCGCTAAAATTCCGCCACGGCCCGGATCAGCCGCTCGATGTCTTCGGGCCGCGACAGGCGATGATCGCCATCCTTGACCAGGGTGAGAACGACATCGTCGCTGGCGAGCCGCGAAACCAGCTCGACCGCATGCCGCCATGGTACATCGGGGTCTTCGACCCCTTGGAGGATGCGAACCGGGCAGCCGGTTTCGATCATACCGCCCAGCAGCAGATGATTGCGGCCCTCTTCGATCAATTGCCGGGTCACGAGATAGGGCTCGGACGAATATTCCGAAGGTCGCGACCAAACTCCTCTTTCTTCCAGCTCTTGCCTGATCGCCGGGGTGAAGCGCTTCCACATCAGCTCCTCGGTGAAATCCACCGCCGGCGCGACCAGCACCAGGCCGATCACCGAGGCCGGCGGCGCTTGCGGGCGCGCCCGCAGTGCGCGGACCATCAGCAGCGCCAGCCAGCCCCCCATCGAGGAACCGATCAAAATCTGCGGCTCCCGACAGCAGGCATCGAACACGCCGAGAGAATCAGCGAGCCAGCGGCCGATCGTGCCCTCGGTGAATTCGCCGCCCGATGCGCCGTGGCCGGAATAGTCGAAGCGAACACACGCACGGCCGGCTTGCTCGGCCCAGTCCGCCAGCGCGGCGGCTTTGGTGCCCTTCATATCGGATTTGTAGCCGGACAGCCAAAACAGCCCGGGCGCCGTCCCCGAGCGCTCCCGCACCGCAACGCGGCGGCGCGCGCTTCCCGATCCAATTTCCAGAAATTTCAGGCTGTTATCGTTCATCGTACTTTGCGTATCGTCACCCGGAGCGTGCCGCAGAACGCCGGAACATAATCACGTCACCCACCGGTTCGCCATCGATCCGATGCGCAATTGCGTTGACTTATGACCGGAAACTCCCGATCTTCCGCACTCTCAGCAACGGCCAAAGGAGACAAGTACCATTCGTCGACCGATCAGAACCGCGCAACCCGCTCCCAAGGAAGGTCCGCGCATCAACGATGAGATCCGCGTCCGCGAGGTCCAGCTCATTGACAAGGATGGCGCCAACAAGGGCGTCACCGAAATTAACGCCGCTCTGGCCATGGCGCAGGAGGCCGGCCTCGATCTGGTAGAGATCGCGCCGAATTCATCCCCGCCGGTTTGCAAGATTCTCGATTTCGGCAAATACAAATATCAGGCCCAGAAGAAGGCCGCCGAAGCGCGCAAGAAGCAAAAGATCGTGGAGATCAAGGAGATCAAGCTGCGGCCGATGATCGACGACCACGATTACGATGTGAAGATGAGATCGGTCGCGCGCTTCTTCGAGGAAGGCGACAAGGTCAAGGTGACGCTGCGGTTCCGCGGCCGCGAAATGGCACACCAGGAACTCGGCTATAAGCTGCTCGACCGGGTCAAGACCGACACCGCGAAAATCGCCAAGATAGAGCAAGAACCGCGGTTTGAAGGCCGGCAAGTGGTTATGGTGCTGGCGCCGCGCTAGAGCGGCGCGGCGGTATTTGCCAATTTAAGCTGCCTCTGCCATAACCGCGCCCTTTCCGACGCCCGGCTGATCAGGGCTGCCGTGGCGTCGGCCAAGTGCTCATCAGCACACGATCGTCAGATCGTCGGCGCTGCCCCTTTCTACCTCCTCAGCGCGGGAGGGTAAGAAGGGGAACGCCATCAATCAGGAGAGCCAAATGCCCAAGATTAAGACCAAATCGGGCGCCAAAAAGCGCTTCAAGGTGACGGCTGGAGGGAAAGTCCTCTATGCGCAGTCCCGCAAACGGCACGGCATGATCAAGCGCACGAAAAAGCAGATCCGCCAGTTGCGCGGCACCAACGTGCTGTTCAAGACCGACGGCGACAACATCAAAAAGTACTTCTTGCCGAACGGTTGACGGCCGGCGGCCTGCCGCCATCGTCCATTCCAGGTTTTGCGATTTTAGAGGAGATCAGCCATGGCACGCGTCAAACGCGGCGTCACCAGTCATGCCAAGCACAAGAAAGTACTCAAGGCCGCCAAGGGCTATTACGGCCGGCGCAAGAACACCATCCGGATCGCCAAGCAGGCGGTCGAGAAGGCCAATCAATACGCCTTTCGTGACCGCAAGCGAAAGAAGCGCACCTTCCGCGCGTTGTGGATTCAGCGCCTCAACGCGGCGGTGCGGCCGTTCGGCCTCAACTACAGCCGCTTTATTGCGGGGTTGAGCAAGGCCGGGATCATGGTCGATCGTAAGGTGCTTTCGGATTTGGCGATCACCGAACCGGCGGCGTTCGAAGCCATCGTCGGGCAGGCCAAGTCCGCACTCGCGGCGTGAGATCATGACCGGCCGCGCCCACCATCGAGCGCGCCATGATTGACCGCGCTTACGTGCGGCGCATGGCGCGCTACAATCGCTGGCAGAACGAAAACCTCTACGGCGTTGCCGACCGGCTGTCCGCGGAGGATCGCGACCGTGAGCGCGGCGCGTTCTTCGGCTCGATCCACAAAACGCTCAGCCATCTCTTGTGGGGCGACCAGATTTGGATGAGCCGCTTCACCGATGTTCCGAAACCGCAGGCGGGAATTCCGGAATCGGTCACGCTCTATACGGACTGGCCTGGACTAATGGCCGAACGGGGGCGTTTCGATCAGACAATCATCGACTGGGCCGATACCATCGAGGACGCTTGGCTGGCGGCTGATCAAACCTACTATTCGGCCGCGACCAAACGCGAATGGACCAGGCCGCGCTGGATGCTCGTCACTCATATGTTCAATCACCAGACTCATCATCGCGGTCAGGTCCACTGCATGCTGACGCAAGCGGGCGGCCGGCCGCACGATACCGATCTCCCGGTCATGCCGGATTGACCGCAGCCAAAGCCGACTGACATGTCCGATACCGCCCAGCTTGAACAGCAAATCCTGACCGAAGTCGCCGCCGCAAGCGATGAGGCCGCGATCGAAGCAGTGCGCGTCGCGGCGCTCGGCAAGAGCGGCTCGGTTACAGCGTTATTGAAAACGCTCGGCGCTCTGCCGCCCGAGGAACGGAAAACTCAAGGGCCGCTAATCAATGGCCTCAAGGACCGCGTCAATTCAGCGCTCGGTGCGCGTCGCGAGGCGTTGAAGAGCGTGGCGCTTGAGGCGCGGCTCAATACCGAAAGCGTTGATGTCACGCTCCCGGTGCGCGAGGCACCGGTCGAGATCGGGCGCGTTCATCCGATCACCCAGGTGATCGATGAGCTAACCACGATTTTCGCCGATATGGGCTTTGCTGTCGCCGAGGGCCCCGACATTGAGACCGAAGACTACAACTTCACCAAGCTCAATTTTCCGGAGGGGCATCCGGCGCGCGACATGCACGACACGTTCTTCTTCAACCCGAAGCCGGACGGCTCGCGCCTGTTGCTGCGCACGCACACCTCGCCGGTTCAGGTGCGCACCATGCTGAGCCAGAAGCCGCCGATCCGCGTCATTATTCCGGGCCGTACCTATCGCAGCGATTCCGATCAGACCCACACGCCGATGTTTCATCAGGTCGAGGGCCTGGTCATCGACAAAGGCTCGCATCTCGGCCATCTAAAATGGATTCTCGAAGAGTTCTGCAAGGCGTTCTTCGAAGTCGATCGCGTCAAGATGCGCTTTCGGCCGTCGTTCTTTCCGTTCACCGAGCCGTCGCTTGAAGTCGACATCCAGTGCCGGCGCGACAAGGGCGAAATTCGCTTCGGGGAAGGCGACGACTGGATGGAAATCCTCGGCTGCGGCATGGTGCATCCGAACGTGCTCAAAAATTGCGGGCTCGATCCCGACGAGTATCAGGGCTTCGCCTGGGGCATGGGCATCGACCGGATCGCGATGCTCAAATACGGCATGCCGGACCTGCGCGCCTTCTTCGAAGCCGACGTGCGTTGGCTCTCCCATTACGGTTTCCGCCCGCTCGATCTTCCGACGTTGGCGGGGGGATTAAGCTCGTGACTTTGCCGCGCGTGCGCGGAGATACGCGCCCATGATGAAATTCACCCTCGGCTGGCTCAAGGAGCATCTCGATACCGATCGCCCGCTCGGCGAGCTTGCTGACAAACTCACCATGATCGGGCTTGAAGTCGAGCGCATCGAGGACAAAACCAAACTTCTCGCGCCGTTCGTGATCGCGCGCGTGACTGAGACCAAGCAGCACCCCAACGCCGACCGGTTGCGCGTCTGCATGGTCGACACCGGCAGCGGCGCGCCGATCCAGGTGGTGTGCGGCGCACCGAATGCGCGCGCCGGCATGAAGGGTGTGTTCGTGCCACCGGGCGCGTTCATCCCCGGCAAAGACGTGACGCTGCAAGTCGGCACCATCCGCGGCGTTGAAAGCCGCGGCATGCTGGTGTCCGAATTTGAGCTGCAAATCTCCGACAATCACGAGGGCATCATCGAATTGCCCGACGATGCGCCGGTCGGCGCCAACTACGCGCAATGGGCCGGTCTCGACGATCCGCTGATCGAGATCAACCTGACGCCGAACCGTGCCGATTGCACCGGCGTGCACGGCATCGCCCGCGACCTTGCCGCCGCCGACATGGGAAGCTTCAAGGACGCCGCGGTCAGGCCGATCAAAGGCGAGTTTCCTTGTCCGGTGAATGTTGCGCTCGACTTCGGCACCACGCCGCCGTTGTGTCCCGCTTTCGCGCTGCGTCTGGTGCGTGGCGTCAAGAACGGGCCGTCGCCCGATTGGCTGCAAAAGCGGCTGATAGCGATCGGGCTGCGACCGATCAATGCGCTCGTCGATATCACCAACTTCGTCACCTACGACCGCGGCCGACCGCTGCACGTGTTCGATGCGGCGAAAGTGCGGGGCAATCTCGTGGTACGTCGCGCGCGCGCCGGCGAGACGCTGCTCGCGCTCGATGGCAAGACCTATGCCCTCGACGACTCGATCTGTGTGATCGCCGACGCGGAGGGTGTTGAATCGCTGTCCGGTATCATGGGCGGCGAGAAGACCGGCTGCTCCGCCGCGACTACCGACGTGTTGATCGAATCGGCGTTGTGGGACCCGGCCAACATTGCGCAAACCGGACGCAGGCTCGGCATTAACTCCGATGCGCGCTACCGCTTTGAGCGCGGCGTCGATCCGATCTTCATGGTGCCAGGACTCGATCTGGCGACGCACATGGTGCTTGAACTGTGCGGCGGCTCTCCGTCGGAGGTCGTCGTCGTCGGCAGTGCCGAGCCACTCGAGCGCGTCATCGATTTTCCGTTGTCCGAGGTCAAGCGCCTGGCTGGCCTCGTCGTCCCGCTAACAGAGATGCGCGGCGCGCTCGAGCGTCTCGGCTTCTTCGTCGCCGGCCAAGGTGAACGGGTGAAGATTGCGACACCGTCGTGGAGGGCCGATGTGGAAAACAAAGCCGACGTCGTCGAAGAAGTCGTGCGTATTCTCGGCGTCGACCGGGTGCGGCTGACGCCGTTCGATCGTGGTGAAGTCCCGCGCATGCCGGTGCTGACGCCGATCCAGCAGCGAACGCGTAAGGCCAAGCGCGCGCTCGCCGCGCGTAACCTGGTCGAGGCCGTGACCTGGTCGTTCATCGGCAAGAAGCAGGCTGAACAATTCGGCGGCGGTCAGGCGGAGCTGTCGCTTGCCAATCCGATCGCGGCCGAACTTTCCGACATGCGGCCGAGCCTCATACCGGGTCTGGTCGCTGCCGCGCAGAAGAATGCCGATCGCGGTTTTCCCGATGTCGCGCTGTTTGAAGTCGGTCAGGTGTTCCGCGGTGATGCGCCGCGGGATCAGTTCACGGCCGCCGCTGGAATCCGCCGGGCGCTGGCCAAGCCGTCCGGCATCGGCCGGCACTGGACCAAACGCGACGGTGACGTCGATGCGTTTGACGTCAAGGCCGACGCGCTTGCGGTGCTGATGGCGGCCGGAGCGCCGGCGCAGGCGATGCAAGTCGTGGCAAGCGCGCCGGCGTGGTTTCACCCCGGCCGCTCCGGCACAATTCAAATCGGGCCGCAGAACGTGCTCGGCTATTTCGGCGAGTTGCATCCGCGCGCGCTTGAGGATCTCGATGCCGAAGGCCCACTGGTCGCCTTCGAGGTCATTCTGGAGCGCATCCCGGAGCCGAAGACGAAAGCCACCCGCGCCAAATCGGTGCTCGAGCTTTCACCGTTCCAGCCGGTTGATCGCGACTTTGCTTTCGTGGTCGACCGCAGCGTAAAGGCGGCCGATCTGGTGCGCGCCACGCAATCCGCCGACCGTAAGCTGATCGCGGGCGTGGCTGTGTTCGACGTTTACGAAGGTCCCGGCATTGAGCCCGGCAAAAAGTCGATCGCCATCGCCGTCACCATTCAGCCGCGCGACAAGACCATGACCGATGCCGAGATCGAAGCGCTAGCGGCAAAAATCGTCGCAGAGGTCGGCAAACGCACCGGCGGCGTACTGCGGGCGTGAGCATCCTTGATCGTGCTTGCGCGGGCCCGGGTCAAGCCGAGACGAGAAGATCGAGTGGCACCCTGAGCACAACAGCAATGCGGCGAAGCGCTGCCGCGGTGCCGGTCCGCCGGCCCGTCTCAACATCCGATATGTAGCCCTGGCTGAGACCGGTCTTAAAGGACAGGTAAAGCTGCGTCTCATCGCGCCACTCGCGCAATACCCGAACCGGATTTTCGCCTTTGGCCAAGCGATCGACCACCGGCTTTGGCAGCAACGGAGCACCCGCTGCAACCTCGCTACGTGCGCGCGCCACGAGACGGCCAGTGCCGGCATCCTCGTCCGCCTCTGCCGCTTTGATAACCAGCGCTTCGTATTCTTTCCGCGGAAGGATCGCTACCTCGCCACGAGCGGTCTTCTGAAACCGAACATTCATGACCCTGCCTCAGTCGTATATCTCTCGCCGGTGTCCGACCGCGACGACTACAATCGAACCGCTCTCTTCGTAAAAGATCACCCGCCAGTCACCTATCCTCAAGCGTGAACCTTTGCGACCCTTGAGCCGCTTCACGTCGCCCTTGCCGCTGGTCGCAAACTCCGTCAGACGGGCATCGATCCGCCGACGTATATCCGACGAAAGTTTGATCCATTGCCGGGTGCTGGCAGCCGTGAATGCTATTTGCTTCACAACATAATATCGCGTATCGCGATAATAAAATCAACAGAAACCAACCCACCGAAACGGTGGTTTTTGTGGTGATCGCGAATCCGCGCTTCTACCGCCGGATGATATTCGGCGACGCCTGAGATCTTCGTCGCGGTTGCGGCGCGGCGCGGCGTGCCTCCGGCTCTCTGGCCGGGCCAAGCCGATGCAAAATCGCGTCAGCGGCGCGTTCTCCCGATTCCCAAGCGCCGCCGACGGTGCCCCACAACGTTTCGTGGACGGCTTCGCCGGCGAACCAGACGGCGTTCTGGACCGGCTCCATCAGGGTGCGCCGCGCGCCCTGCCATCCCGGCGCCGCGGCCGAAAAGGCGCCAAGCGCCAACGGCTCCTGGTTCCAGCGCGTGGCGTGCGAACGCTTGATGGCCTTTTTCACCTCAGAGCCGTAGAGCCCCGCAAGCCAGTCGGCGGCGAAATCGACCATCGCCGCTTCGCCGTGCTCGCCGAGTTCGCGACCTAAACTGCCGGCAACTTCGACTAGACAAAGTTGCGTGCCGGAAACATTGGCGAGAATCGCGGCGGTACGTTCGCCGGCCGCCTTCTCGAATATCAGATCGTCGCTGTCGGCATCCAGCGGATTGCCCGCGAGTTCGAGCGCAATGTGATCGTAGCTGCCAAGCGACAGATTGGCGAAGGCGTCAAGCTGCCGCCTGGACAGTTCGGGTGTGAATTTGATCGCGCCCGATGTCGTCACATTGGTTGATACCGTCACGATGGCAGCGTGCGCGGAGATCGTTCCTTTCGGTGTCTCCACCATAAGTCCGCGCCTGGTATCGATCGAGATCACGGGGGTCGACAGCCTGACTGCAATCCCCTCCGCGAGTGAGGCAATGAGTTTGCCAAAACCCTGACGACAGAAAACGTCGGTGTTGCGCTCGGCTGATTTGGCAAAATCCGCCGTCGATACTTGCGTCAACTCCTTGGCGCAGCCAAACGGGCCGAGCACGAATTCGACTACGGGCCGCCAGTCGCCAAGGTCGTTCGGCAGCGCTTGCGCGCATGCAACATCGCCTTTGCGGGCCAAGTCGGCGATGGCGCGATTGGCTTTGACCTGTATGGCTAAGAAATCTTCAAGCTCGCCCTCGCGCGCATAGCGCCGGCCGATCCGCACCTTCTGGCTGGGCGGTGCCGGGTAAATGTCGATCCCGCGGTGCGGCGCTAGCTTTGCCACCGGATTGAGCTCGGGCGTGTGGATCCAATGCGCGCCGCGGTCGTAAGGCACACCGAAAGTGCGGTTGTCGGTGATGCAGCGGCCACCAACATGGCCGGCGGCTTCGAGCAACACGAACTTTCGTCCGGCGGCGGCGATTCGGCGCGCCGCAGCGATGCCTGCAGCTCCCGCGCCAACGATCACAACATCGAAATCAGCCGCCGCCGGCGTAGGCGCTGCAATCGCCGGTGTCGCAAGCGTCGCGGCCGAGGTAGCAAGAAATGAGCGGCGAGTCAGTCGCGGCATGGTTTCCAGATGCTTTCAATGGCGCCAGACTGCCCGAACGGCGCTGACCGCGCAAACCGTAGAGACTTCATCAAGCATGCCGGATTGCGTGAACCAAATTGCAAGGGCCTTCGACTAAAATGCCGGCAAAGAAGATGCGACCAAGGCGCGCGCCACACCGGGAGGCCGCATGAGCTGGATGCTCGATGGCATCGGGCGGGTCATCGTCCGTTATCTGGATCGGCCCGTGCACGGCTATGAACCGTTCACGCCGAGCGATCCGGACGCGTTGCGTCAATCACTGGAGCCTGGGGACGTACTTCTGGTGGAGGGCAACAACCACGTCTCCGGCGTCATCAAATATCTGACCCAATCGACCTGGTCGCACTCGGCGCTCTATGTGGGGCCGATCGCCGCCCAAGCCGCGCCTGATGGCGAACCGCACGACCTCATCGAGGCCAATGTCGGCGAGGGCGTGGTGTCGGCGCCGCTCTCGAAGTATTTTCGCTTTCACACCCGTATCTGCCGACCCGTCGGCCTTACCGACGAAGACTGCACGACGGTATGCACATACGCGATCGCGCGCATCGGCTTCGCCTACGATCTGAAGAATATCGTCGATCTGATGCGCTATCTGTTCCCGCTTCCGGTGCCGCAGCGCTGGCGCCGGCGACTGATTGCACTTGGTTCAGGCGATCCGTCGCGGCTGATCTGTTCAGCGCTGATCGCGGAAGCGTTTCGCGTTGTGCATTATCCAATCTTGCCCAAGATCAGGCTGACCCGCAGCAGACAAGCGCTGGAGCAGATTCTGGAGATTCGGCATTCCTCGCTGTATTGCCCGCGCGACTTCGACATTTCGCCCTATTTCAATGTCGTGAAACCAACGATCGCCAGAGGCTTCAATTATAAGGCGCTGCCTTGGGCCGATCTGCCGCAAGCAGATCAACCGGATGCTTCCCGGCTACCCGAGCTGATCGGCGGCGTGCAAATTCCGCTGGTTCCGCCGGTCACCGCCGCGAACGACAAGACGACCGTGATGGTGGCCTGAAAGCCGCTCAACACCCTTGAGCTTGCGCGACGCTGCCTCTACCTCTGCGCGGCAGTGCGGAGGAACTCATGCTCAGTGACGCGGCAAAAGCGCTCAGCCAGATGTTTTCGCCGCCGTTGCGGGCGGTGTTGTGGAAATCGATCGCTCTTGCGCTCGCGCTCATCATTGTTGTCGCCATCGTGCTCGATCGGGTGCTGATCTGGCTGGTCGGATGGCTTACTGCGTCGCTGGAAACCGGCCTCGGTTCGTCCGCCTATCTGCCGGTGAACGCGGTCGCCTGGCTGCTCTCGGTCGCAGCCGCCTTGGGTATCGTTGCCGGCGGTGTCATGCTGATGCCGGCGGTGACCGCGCTGGTCGCAAGCTTCTTTGCTGACCAGATTGCTGACGAGGTCGAGCGCGCGTCTTATCCGGAGGATCCGCCTGGAATCGCCTTGCCGCTGCCGCGGGCGTTTTTTGAAGGCGGCAAGACCGCCTTGCTCGCGATTGTGATCTATCTTTGCGCCGCGCCGTTTTTGTTGTTCGCCGGAGCCGGCGCCGTGATTTTCTTTCTTGCCGCCGCGTGGCTGCTCGGCCGTGAATACTTTGAACTTGCCGCGATGCGTTTTCGCCCGCCTGAGGAGGCCAAGGCGTTGCGTAAGCTCAACGGGGCGACGGTCTATATGGGCGGACTATTGATTGCGGCCTTTGTCTCGATCCCGATCGTCAATCTGGCCACGCCGCTGTTTGCCATGGGGCTCATGGTGCACGTGCATAAGCGGATCACTGGGCGTAAACGCATCGCGCAACCGGCGTGATTGAGGCCGGTGAGGGGAATGCGCGCGCGCACGCGCATCCGAGCGTGAAAATCGCGCCGGCTTTCAGTTTATTCGCAGCTTAGGTTGTGGGAGGCGCAGCTGGCGTCGGCAGCGGTTCCAAAGCCGTGAGGCTAGGCTGCTTCGTTGGCCGGGACACGTCCGGCTTGGCGGCCTTCTGGTCCTGCCTGGCAAAGACATCACTCTTCGCGGGCTTCTGCTCCGGACGGTACTCGGTGGAGGAAAGCCCGCCGGCGATGCTTGCGCCTTGTTCGATCTGCAGCAGGCCGTAGCTGATATTGCCGTCAACTCGGCCGGTCGAGCGCAAGATCAAGAGGCATTTGACTTCCAGCTTCTCGAACACCTTTCCCGAAATCTCGGCGTTCTCGGCAACGGTTATCCTGCCCTTGATCGTGCCGGTTTCGCCGACCACCAGATTGCCCACGGACACGTCGCCCTCAAGGCTGCCGCATACCACCAGGGTATCGGGCACCGAAATCTCGCCTTTGATTGTGACGCCTTCACCGATGTAGAGCCGGTTCGCGTCTGGCATGGAGTGTTCCGTGGACGACATCTGAAGCCCCTTTCCCCGCAACTTTCACAGGCTTAACTGCCTTAATTAAGTATTACTTCACCGCAACCGTTTTGTCATCGTCGGTTTGCTAGCGACCCCACGATTTCAAATTAATATTGGTTAACGGCGCCGGTCCCGGTTTAAATTCCTAGGCGTTCGGGGCACATTGAGCACCGAACGAGATCACGTGCCGTCGCACGTCAGCGCCACACCTCGTCGGCAATCTCGACGACCATCCGAAGCTTCGCCCATTGCTCTTCCTCGGCGAGCACGTTGCCTTCCTCGGTCGAAGCAAAGCCGCATTGCGGCGACAGCGCGAGCTGATCGAGCGCGACGAATTTGGCCGCTTCGTCGATGCGCTGCTTGACGTCTTGCTTGTTTTCCAGCTCGCCGCTCTTGGTGGTGACGAGCCCGAGCACGACGATCTTGTTGCCCTTCGGTACAAAGCGCAGCGGCTCGAAGCCGCCGGCGCGCGCGCTATCGTACTCAAGGAAATAGCCGTCGTAGTTCAATTCGCCGAGCATGATCTCAGCAATCGGCTCGTAGCCGCCTTCGGAAATCCAGGTGGAGCGAAAATTGCCGCGGCACACATGCGTGGTAACCACCATGTCTGCCGGCTTGCCTTCGAGGGCCTGATTAATGACTCGGGCATAGTCTTTCGCCAGATGATCGGCGTTAAGGCCGCGCTCGCGCGCCCGCTTGAGTTCGGTCTGTGAACACAGATAGGCCCAGGCTGTGTCGTCGAACTGCAGATAGCGGCAGCCGGCGTCATAGAAGGCACGGATGGCCTGGCGATACGTCTTTGCCAGATCGTCGAAGATGGCGTCGCGATCGGCATATTCTTTGGTGAGGACAGCATCCGGCTCCAGGCGGAAATGCAAGATCGCCGGGCTCGGGATGCACATTTTCGGCGTCACGCGCGTGTGCGCCTTGAGGAACTTGAAATGCTCCAGCATCGGATGACTGGAAAAGCCGAGCTTGCCGTTGATGCGGGGCCTGCTGTGCCTGGTCTGTACGCCCTGGAATGGCAGACCGTGATCCACCTCGTAGATTTCGACGCCGTCCAGCATGCCGAAGAAATCGAAATGCCACCACGAGCGGCGAAACTCGCCGTCGGTCGTGACCTTGAGGCCGACTTCCTCCTGCTTTTTGATGATTTTTTCGATCTCGCGGTCTTCGACTTCCTTGAGCTGTGCCGCGGCGATCTCGCCCTTTTCCCGCTTCGTGCGCGCTTCTTTCAGCGGTGCAGTGCGCAACAGGCTGCCGACCACATCGGCACGAAACGGAGGCTTGTTTCTGGTCATCGGGTACTTTCTCCTTGGAACGCTTTTGCCAGTAACAAGCGGGGACTGATTGTTTCGTCAACTACAAAACGAAGCCGCGTGCCGCATGGGCGTCATCCCAAAAACGCCGCAAGGGCGAGACAAAGCTAGTGCCGCTGTAACCGGCGAAGAGCGATTGGACTGATGAGACTCACCTTGTCCGCCCCTGACCGTTCGCGATTGCACCTTGTTGTTGGGTGTGGCCAAACAGCGCGCCTTGGGCCCGCGGCCGTCATACTCGCGCCCAGACCTTACTTCTGCTACGTGGGGACCGGTTGCGCTGAGTGGGCAGGGCGAACGGTCGATTGATGCACGAACAGCCGGTCTGGAGCGCGGGATGCTGAAGAGATTGCACACGTCCGCGCACTTCTTCAACCAAAAGGTCGGCTTTAGTCGAATTGGTGTAGCGCTCAGCCTCATCATTGTCGCCGTTGCCGTGGTGGTGCTCTATCGCATCCTGCGCGATATCGATCCCGAAGAGGTCATCGACGCGCTCGAGGCAGCCGACTGGCGGACAGTCGGTATCGCCGGCTTCTTCGTCGCCGCGGGCTATTTGACACTAACTTTCTACGATCTGTTTGCCTTGCGAACGATTGGCCGGCACGAGATACCGTATCGCATCGCGGCGCTTGCGAGTTTCACCAGTTACGCGGTCGGACATAATGTCGGCGCCAGCGTGTTCTCGGGCGGCGCTGTCCGCTATCGTATCTATTCTTCGTGGGGCCTGAGCGTCATTGAGGTTACCAAGATCTGTTTTGTCGCCGGCCTGACTTTCTGGCTTGGCAACGCCACCGTGCTCGGCCTCGGCGTTCTCCACTCACCGCAGCCGGCAAGCGACATCGACCAGCTGCCGATCTGGCTCAATCGCGTGCTGGCTTTGGCTGCTCTTGCCGCGCTCACGGCCTACGTGGCGTGGGTTTGGGTGAAGCCGCGCATCATCGGCCGCGACGGCTGGCAGGTGGCATTGCCCGGCGGACCGCTGACGCTTGTTCAGATCGTGATTGGCATTCTCGATCTGGGATGCTGCGCGATGGCGATGTACTGGCTGGTTCCGGACGAGCCGCATCTTGGTTTCATACAAGTGGCGGTCATTTTCGTTGCCGCCACTCTGTTGGGCTTCGCCAGCCACGCGCCGGGCGGCCTGGGTGTGTTCGATGCGACCATGATGGTGGCGCTATGGCAATTCGACAAGGAAGACCTGCTCGCGGGTCTCCTGCTGTTTCGCTTGCTCTATTATATCGTGCCGTTCATCCTTTCACTTTCGATCCTTGGAGTGCGCGAACTCCTGCTCGGTCGTAATGTGCGGCGGCTCACGCCACCCGTCGCAGAGCCGATGCGCTCCGTCGCAGGGCTGGTGCAGGAAAAATCGGACGTGACTTGATCCGTCTGGCGACCGGGCGGCTGCGCGGGGCGGTTTCGATGAGCCTGAATGACGATCGCGTAGCGCACCAAAGCGGAGGATGGCGTCGGCTGCGCCTGATGATCGTCACCGCAGCGGCAGTGTTCGCGGGATTGACGATCCTTAATGCGCTTGCCGTCGGCTACGCAGTCACCGGCTTCGTCATCGTAGCCGCCGCGGCTTACCTCGCGATGCGCGCCGATCGCGATGTGAGCCCTCTGGCGCGACCTGTCGCAGTGTCAGAGCGCGCGGGCGACTCGCTCCAGGCCGTTGTCGCCGGCTTGCCTGATCCCGTGATCGCGCTCGATCGGAACGGGCGCGTACTCACACTCAACGAGCACGCACGGTCGCTGGCGCCGGCACTTCGGCAGGGCGAGCCGGTTTCGCTCGCGCTACGGATGCCTGAGTTGATCGAGGCGATTGGCCGCGCCTACGCTACTGGAGAAGAGCAGCGGATCGAATATTCCGAACGTGTTCCGCTTGATCGCTGGTTCGAAACCATCGTGGTGCCGGTCAAGCGGCAGCCGAACCCGAGCCGGCCCGAACTGGTGCTGATGACATTTCATGACCTTACGCCGTTGCGACGGGTCGAGGAGATGCGAGCGGATTTCGTCGCCAATGCCAGCCATGAACTCCGCACGCCGCTGGCGGCGCTTTCCGGATTCATCGAAACTTTGCAGGGCTCGGCGCGGGAAGATGCCAAGGCCCGTGAGCGCTTTCTCGCCATCATGCAGGAGCAGGCACGCCGGATGGCGCGGCTGATCGACGACCTGTTGTCGTTGTCGCGGATCGAGCTCAATGCCCATCGCCGGCCGGATTCACTGGTCGACCTGCTGCCAATTGTCCGTCAGGTCGTTGACGGCCTTGAGACGCTGGCGCGCGACCGCGGTGTAACCGTTCAGATCGAGGCAACGCGCGCGATGACGGTTCCTGGCGATCGCGATGAGCTGGTGCGGGTGTTCGAGAACCTGGTGGAAAACGCGCTCAAATACGGCGCTCCCGGCAAGCGTGTCGACGTGACGCTCACCCCGCATGAATCCGCTGAAGGTGAGCCCGAAGCGCAGGTCGCCATACGCGATTACGGGCCGGGCATTGCGCCCGAGCATTTGCCGCGATTGACCGAGCGGTTCTATCGCGTGGATGTCACCGAGAGCCGCGCTCAGGGCGGCACCGGACTTGGTCTGGCGCTCGTCAAACACATACTCAACCGCCACCGCGGCCGGTTATCGATTGAAAGCAAGCTCGGCGCGGGTGCTACTTTTACTGTCCAGCTGCCCACCAGCGTCACCCAGCCCGTGGAACAAATCGGTTGATAAATCAATCAGTTCCATTGTCATCTAATTGTCATGCTGGCCTCATAGAACCTTGACGTGGTCAGCGTAAGCAATCCTCCGCTGCGGTTCTGTTGGGAACAGACGTTTCCTCGGCGCAGCGCGTTACCGAAGACGTCAAACGAGCGAAAGGTCCCGAACGGGACCTAAAGTCGGCGTAGGTCTGTGGCCTGCGTCGCCAAAAATTCCGCTGACAGGAGAGATTCAGTGAAACATCTGACCGTCATTGCCGTTGCCGGCTTCGTGGCCGCAACGGTGCTACCTGCGGCCGCCGTCGAGATTTCCGGCGCCGGTGCGACGTTCCCGTATCCGGTCTATGCCAAGTGGGCGGATACGTACAAAAAACAGACCGGCGTTGAGCTTAATTATCAATCGATCGGTTCCGGCGGTGGAATCAAACAAATCGAAGCGAGGACCGTGACCTTCGGCGCCACTGACGCGCCGCTCAAAGGCGGAGACCTCGACAAGAACGGCCTGGTTCAGTTTCCAATGGTCATGGGCGGCATCGTACCGGTCGTGAACCTCGCAGGAGTCAAGCCCGGCGATCTAGTCATTGATGGGCCGACGCTCGCCAAGATGTTCCTAGGCACGATCAAGACTTGGGATGATCCGGCAATCAAGAAGTTGAACCCCAACGCCAAGCTGCCCAGCCAGGCCATCGCCGTGGTTCACCGCTCCGACGGATCCGGCACCACCTTTAACTTCACGCATTATCTTGTGGAGGTCAGTGCCGAGTGGAAATCGCAGGTCGGCTCCGCCACCTCTGTCGAATGGCCGGTTGGCATTGGCGCTAAAGGCAATGAGGGCGTATCCAACAATGTAGGCCAGACGAAAGGCTCGATCGGTTATGTCGAGTACGCCTACGCGCTGCAGAACAAGCTGACCTACACCAAAATGGTGAACAAGGACGGCAAGACCGTCGCTCCGACCAGTGCAGCTTTCCAGGCTGCGGCCGCCAATGCCGACTGGAATTCAGTGCCCGGTTACGGGGTCATTTTGGCCAATCAGCCGGGTGCCGAATCCTGGCCGATGACGGCTGCAACCTTCATCCTGATGCCGAAACAGCCGCAAGATCCCGTTGCCGCGGCGGTGGCGCTCAAGTTTTTCGCCTGGGCGTACGCCAATGGCGGCAAGATGGCCGAAGAGCTTGATTACATTCCGATGCCGAAGAAAGTCGTCGCCGAAATCGAAAAGATGTGGGCCGTCGATATCAAGGACTCTGGCGGTAAACCGCTTCAAACGGGCATGGCAAATTAAGTTCGGTGCAAATACCGGCGGGAGCGGTTCCACGTAGATTACTGGATCGCCTCGCCCGTGCTGTCCGGTCTGCCGTGCGCTCTTGTGCGGCAGCCGGTTGGTCGTTTGAGTGGGGGACTTCCGGAATGTCGTTCAGGGGGGTGCCTCTAAGGATTACACACGGAGGCAGTGGGTGGTCGACATAGCGCTGCAAGAAGGAGCGGTCGTGTCCGTCGCCGGGATTGCCCGTGCCAAGGCGCTCGATCGGCTGCGCCTTGGCGATGCCGCTTTCCGCCATCTGACGCGCGCCGCGGCCTTTGGTGTGCTGCTGCTTTTAAGCGGCGTGATCATCGCGCTGATCGACGGTTCGCTACCCGCACTCAGGGTTTTCGGCTTTGGCTTCCTGACCAGCGAGCGTTGGAATCCGGTTACGGAGAAATTCGGTGCATTGGCACCGATCTACGGCACGCTTGTCACGTCGTTTATCGGCATGCTGATTGCGGTGCCGGTGGGTCTGATGATCGCCTTCTTTCTCACCGAACTATGCCCGCAATGGCTGCGGCGGCCGATCGGCATAGCCATCGAGCTGCTCGCAGGTATCCCAAGCATCATCTACGGCATTTGGGGACTTTTCGTCTTCGCCCCGTTTCTGCAGGAAACGTTGCAGCCGTTCCTGATTAATACGCTCGGCAATGTGCCGATCGTTGCGCCACTTTTTACGGGGCCGCCCTACGGCATTGGGGTCCTGACCGCAGGGCTGATCCTCGCCATTATGGTGCTGCCTTTCGTCACCTCGATCTCGCGCGATGTGTTCGAGGCAGTGCCCCCCGTGCTGAAGGAGGCGGCCTACGGCGTCGGCTGCACGACCTGGGAGGTGGTGCGCTACGTTGTACTACCCTACGCAAGGGTTGGCGTCATCGGAGGTATCATGCTCGGCCTCGGCCGAGCGCTGGGCGAGACCATGGCGGTGACTTTCGTCATTGGTAACGCTCACCGGGTGTCAGCTTCGCTGCTTGCGCCCGGCACCACCATCTCTGCCAGCATCGCTAACGAATTCACCGAAGCGGTAGGCGATCTCTACACCTCCGCCTTGATAGCGCTTGGATTGATCCTGTTCGTCATAACCTTCATCGTGCTCGCGGCGGCGCGTTACATGCTGATGCGCATCGAGCGCCGGATCGGATGACGCCATGGCGATTTAAGAAGTGACCGCTCGCTACGTTAGCCGTCGTCGCCGTAATGGTGTCGCGATGGGGCTGGCGCTCACTGCCACGCTCTTTGGACTAGGCTGGTTGGTCCTGGTTCTGGGCTCGCTGCTCTGGCATGGCTTCAGCGGGTTGTCGCTCGGGGTGTTCACCGAGATGACGCCGCCTCCCGGCGCAAGCGGCGGACTGCTCAATCCCATTATTGGCAGTCTGATGCTAACGGTTCTTGCAGTTGGGGTAGGAACGCCGATCGGAATCCTCGCCGGCACTTATATGGCCGAGTATGGCCGCTATGACCGCCTGACCAGCGTCGTGCGCTTCATCAACGATATCCTGCTGAGCGCGCCCTCGATCGTCGTCGGCCTGTTCATCTACGAGGTGATGGTCGCGCCGATGGGTCATTTCTCCGGCTGGGCGGGGGGCGTCGCGCTAGCCGTTATTGTGATACCGGTGGTCGTGCGCACGACCGAGGACATGCTGACACTCGTTCCAAGCGCGCTGCGCGAGGCCGCCACCTCGATCGGACTGCCCCGCTCGCTGACTATCATGCGGATCTGCTACCGCGCCGCGCGTGCCGGAATGGTGACTGGCGTGCTGCTGGCCGTCGCCCGCATCAGCGGCGAGACCGCGCCGCTCTTGTTCACCTCCCTCAACAATCAGTTCTGGAGCACGAATCTCAACGCACCGATGGCCAGTCTTCCGGTCGTCATCTTTCAGTTCGCACTCAGTCCCTACAAGGATTGGCAATCGCTGGCCTGGACCGGCGCCCTGATTATCACCCTGGCGGTGCTGGCCCTGAGCATCACCGCACGCACCCTTGTCCCATCGAGCAGGCAATCATGAGCGTAGCGTCAGTTGCTGTTCCCTCCGTTACCGCCGCGCCGACCGAGCAATCCGGGCTCGCCCAGAAGGTCACCATCCGCAATCTCGATTTCTTCTACGGCGAAGCGAGGGCCCTGAAAGCGATTAGCCTGCCGCTCTATGAGCACAAGGTTACCGCCTTCATCGGCCCCTCGGGTTGCGGCAAGTCGACGTTGTTGCGCGTGCTCAACCGGATGTACGACCTCTATCCAAACCAGCGTGCGAGTGGCGACGTCATGTTTGACGGCATGAACATCTTATCGCCGAAGCAAGACCTCAATCTGCTGCGCGCGCGCATCGGTATGGTGTTTCAGAAGCCGACGCCGTTTCCGATGTCGATCTACGAGAACATCGCGTTCGGCATCAGGCTCTATGAGCGGTTGGCGAAGTCCGAGCTCGACGGCCGGGTAGAGACGTCGCTGCGGCGCGCGGCACTGTGGGATGAAGTCAAGGACAAGCTCGGCGCCAACGGCCAGAGTCTTTCTGGCGGCCAGCAGCAGCGATTGTGCATCGCGCGCACGGTTGCAGTGCAGCCCGAAGTCATCCTGTTTGACGAGCCGTGCTCGGCGCTCGATCCGATCTCAACCGCAAAGATCGAAGAGCTGATCGATGAGCTGACCGACGATTATACCATCGTCATCGTCACCCATAACATGCAACAGGCGGCGCGGGTGTCCGAGTTCACGGCTTTCATGTATCTCGGAGAGCTGGTCGAATTCGATTCTACCAGCAAGATGTTCACGGCGCCGCAGGATCAGCGCACCCAAGATTATATCACCGGCCGCTTCGGGTAATCGCCATGACTGATGTTAGCCCCCGCACAGACCATACCGCCAAGGCGTTCGATACCGACCTGCAGGAGATCACCCGCAAAGTCGCCGAGATGGGCGGGCTCGCCGAGCGGCAGATTGCCGATGCCCTCCAGGCCCTGACCGATCGCGATACGGATCTCGCCGAACGTGTGATTGCCACGGATCCGACGATCGACGCCATGCAGCATGACGTCGAGGAAAAAGCGGTCCTCACGATCGCGCGGCGGCAGCCGATGGCGGTCGATTTGCGCGAGATCGTTGGCGCCATGCGGGTCTGCAACGACCTCGAGCGGATCGGCGATCACGCCAAGCATGTCGCCAAGCGGGTCGTTGCGCTTGATCTGGACCTGCATCCGCAACGGCTGATCCGCGGCGTGGAGCACATGGCGTCCCTTGTTTTGAACTTGCTCAAGCAGGTGCTCGATGCCTACGCCAGCCGCGATCTGGCAACCGCACTCGTTGTCTGGAACGGAGACGAAGAAGTCGACGCGCTTTGTACCGCGCTGTTCCGCGAACTGCTCACCTACATGATGGAAGACCCGCGTAACATCACGTTCTGCATGCATCTTATGTTTTGTGCGAAGGACATCGAGCGCATCGGCGATCACGCCACCAACATCGCGGAAACCGTCTATTACATCATCGAAGGCCGGCCGATCGCCGATCAGCGTCCGAAAGGCGACCCCACAAACTTTGGCGCAGCGCTGCTGCAGAAATGACAAGGAGACCGGCAATGAGCGCCAATATTCTGATCGTGGAAGATGAGGAGCCGCTGACCACGTTATTGCGCTATAACCTCGAAGCAGAAGGCTACGAAGTCGATGCGGTGGCCCGCGGCGACGAAGCTGACACGCGGCTCCGCGAAACCGCGCCCGATCTGATCGTGCTGGACTGGATGCTGCCCGGTCTCTCGGGCATCGAATTATGCCGGCGCTTGCGGGCCCGGCCGCAGACGCAATCATTGCCGATCATCATGCTGACTGCACGCGGCGAGGAAAGTGAACGCGTACGGGGTCTGGCGACGGGCGCCGACGACTATATCGTCAAACCATTTTCGGTACCGGAGCTGTTGGCGCGCATTCGTGCGCTGTTGCGCCGTGCCAGTCCGGAACGGGTCGCGACGGTGTTGGCGATCGGCGATCTCGAGCTTGATCGCGAGAAAAAACGGGTGTCGCGCTCGAGCCGTCCAGTCGATCTCGGACCGACGGAATTCCGGTTGCTCGAATTTTTGATGGAGCGTCCCGGCCGGGTGTTCTCCCGTGAGCAATTGCTCGATGGTGTATGGGGCAGCGACGTCTACATCGACGAGCGTACCGTCGATGTGCATGTCGGACGCCTGCGCAAAGCGCTTAATCGCGGCCACGGCACCGCCGATCCGATCCGCACCGTGCGTGGCGCCGGCTATTCGCTCGACGATCGTTTCGGCAAGGCCAGCTGACGGTCCGCTGTCAGCGCGTCGGCCTTCGATCCCGGCGGCGCTCGCTGGCGGGCTGATAGGCGACCCGCGAGTGATAGGCGCAATACGGCAGGCCGGTGATGGTATTGCCGCCGCAGAAGAAAAACTCAGTGCTGCCGGGATCGCCGATCGGCCAGCGGCAGGTTTGCTCGGTCAGCTCAAGAATGGTCCGCCGCTGGCCGATCGGGATGATGTTCTCGATCAGCTCCGGCGCTGCCTCGGCCTCGATTTCGTAGGCGTGGGCGAGTGCGGTATTGCCGCGGATGGCTCCGCGTCCGATGCGGAGCATGTGCGTGGCCGAACGCGGCTTGCGCTGACGCGGCGCGGCGCTCGACGCACTCTTGGCGCGCCCCGACAGACCCAGCCGGTGCACCTTGCCGATCACGGCGTTGCGGGTGATGCCGCCGAGTTCGGCTGCGATTTGGCTCGCCGAAAGACCGTCGGCCCAAAGCTTCTTCAACAGCTCGACCCGTTCATCAGTCCACGACATGCTCAGTCCTCCTCAGCAAATGCGGGCTTTTGGCCTTGGCGGAATCCGCCATCGAGCCAGGCAGCGCTCGCCGCCCAACATGCACGCTTCACCAACGCTTTAGATAAGTGTCCGCCGCACGAGATGTCGTACTTGACAAGTAACAAGCTACAATATGGCGGGAGTCGCGCGCAAGAGTCGCCCTGCACGCTTCCACATGTTCCGGTCCTGATGTGGACGATGTGGGGACAACCGGCGCGAACTGTTCAATTTTATGCTGTTGACCGCCGCGGCAGGCGGAAATAAAATCTCTCAACAGTGCCGCCCGGAGAGGCGGCACATTTCGTTTCAGCAGCGCAGAGATTGCTGCTGCGCAGCATGCGCAGGCATAGCCGTGACTTCGCATCTGTTGCCAACTTACGCCCGTGTCAACCTTGCTTTCGAGCGGGGTGAGGGTGCTTGGCTGATCGCGACCAACGGCGACCGCTATCTCGATTTTACCTCAGGCGTTGCCGTCAACGCGCTCGGGCACGCGCACCCGCATCTTGTCGCCGCGCTGACCGAGCAGGCGCAGAAGCTGTGGCACGTCTCCAATCTCTATCAAATCCCGGAAGCCGAGCGCGTCGCCGGGCGGCTGTGCGATGCAAGCTTTGCGGACGTGGTGTTCTTCTGCAATTCCGGCGCCGAGGCGATGGAATGCTCGATCAAGACCGCGCGCAAATACCAGTCGGCGAGCGGACGGCCGGAGCGCTACCGCATCATCACGTTCGAGGGCGCGTTCCATGGCCGCACCCTGGCCACGCTCGCGGCCGGCGGACAGAAAAAATACCTCGAAGGCTTTGGTCCGGTGGTGGAAGGCTTCGATCAGGTGCCGTTCGGCGATCTGGAGGCGACCAGGCGTGCGATCACTGATGAGACCGCGGCGATCCTGATCGAACCGATCATGGGTGAGGGCGGCGTGCGCGTGGTCGAGCCGTCGTTTCTGCGGGCTTTGCGTGAACTTTGCGATCGAAACGGCCTGCTTCTCATGTTCGACGAGGTGCAGAGCGGTATGGGCCGCACCGGCGAATTGTTCGCGTATCAGCGCGTCGGCGTCGAGCCTGACATCATGGCGCTCGCCAAGGCGCTCGGCGGCGGGTTCCCGGTCGGCGCCTGTCTCGCGACGGCCGAGGCCGCGAAGGGGATGACGGCCGGCACTCACGGTTCGACGTTCGGCGGCAATCCGCTGGCGATGAGTGCCGCCAATGCGGTGCTCGACGTGATGCTCGCGCCGGGGTTTCTTGATGACGTGCGCCATAAAGGGTTGCTCTTCAAGCAGCGGCTCGCGGAAATCAAAGATCGCTACCCGGCTGTGATCGCCGAAGTACGCGGTGAAGGATTGTTGATCGGCTTGCGTGCCGTCGTACCGGCGGCCGAGCTCGTTGACGCGCTACGAGCGGAAAAGATGATTGCCGTATCCGCCGGCGATAACGTTGTGCGGCTGTTGCCGCCGCTCATTATCGCGGAGCAGGAAATCGCCGAAGGTATCGCCCGTCTCGACCGCGCCTGCGCTCGGCTTAAGCAGGCACATCAAACGCCGGTCAGAGAGGACGCGCCACGATGAGCGCGGTGCGCCATTTCCTCGACCTGATCGATGTGCCGGCTGCCGACCTGCGGAAGATGATCGACTCGGCGCGCGCCATGAAAGCAAAACGGCAGCGCAACGATCGCCCGCTGGCCGGCAAGACCCTGGCGATGATCTTTGAGCGGCCCTCGACGCGCACCCGCGTGTCGTTCGAAGTCGCCATGCGCCAGTTGGGCGGCGACGTCATCGTGCTGACGGCGGAGGAAATGCAGCTCGGCCGCGGCGAAACTATAGCCGATACCGCGCGCGTTCTGTCGCGCTACGTCGACGCCATCATGATCCGGACGCTCGATCCCGGCGACCTGGAGGAACTGGCGCGCTACGCCACGGTGCCGGTGATTAACGGTCTCACGCGGCGCTCGCATCCGTGCCAGGTGCTGGCTGACGTGATGACGTTTGAAGAGCATCGTGGCCCGATCCGTGGCCGCAACGTGGCTTGGACCGGCGATGCCAACAACGTGCTGACGTCATGGATGCAGGCCGCTGAGCGGTTTGCGTTCCGCCTGCGGGTCGCGACCCCGCCGGAACTGGCGCCCAAGAAGCCGTTGACCGATTGGATCAGAGCTTCCGGCGCGGCGATCTCGCTCACCACCGACCCGGAGGAGGCGGTGAAGGGCGCCGACTGCGTCGTCACCGACACCTGGATTTCGATGGGCGACCGTAATGGCGCGCGCCGTCATAATCTGCTGCGGCGCTATCAGGTCAACGCGCGGCTGATGGCGCGGGCCAAGCCCGACGCCATCTTCATGCACTGCCTCCCGGCGCACCGCGGCGAGGAAGTTACCGATGAAGTGATGGACGGGCCGCATTCGGTGGTGTTCGACGAAGCCGAGAACCGGCTGCATGCGCAAAAGGGAATCCTGACCTGGTGCCTTGCGGACGCGAGTTAAGCACAGAGGCGTCAGCTGCGGCATGATCCGGAAAAGTGGAAGCCGGTTTTCCGAGAAGATCATGCTCCACTAACATCATAGAGTGTCAATCGCTTCATTTTGAAGCGATTGCGCTCCAGGGCTCCCAATTCGGCCGCTGTCGCCTATATTTGTTGACCATGAATAATCCCAATCTGGACATTCCGGTTCGGGCGCCGGCGAAAATCGGCCTCGATGACACGATCTTGCCGTTCGAAGTTGGCGCGCTGGATTTGCGCGGCCGCATTGTGCGGCTTGGGCCTGCGGTCGATGCCATCCTGAGCAATCACGATTACCCACTCCCGGTCGCCAAGCTGCTCGGTGAGGCGATCGTGCTGACCGTCATGCTCGGCTCGGCGCTCAAATTCGAGGGCCGTTTCATCCTGCAGACCCAGAGCGATGGGCCGGTGCGCATGCTGGTGGCCGACTTCACCTCGCCGAGCAAGGTGCGCGCCTGCGCGCGCTTCGATGCCGACCGTGTCGCCGCTGCGATCGCTGCCGGCGAGGCGAAGCCCGCCCAGTTGCTCGGCAAAGGTCACCTCGCCATGACAATCGATCAGGGCCCCGACATGAGCCGTTACCAGGGGCTGGTTCCGCTCGAAGGCAAGGACCTCGAGCATGCCGCGCACGAATACTTTCTTCGCTCCGAGCAAATTCCGACCCGCGTACGGCTTGCGGTCGCGGAGGAATTCCGCGGCGGTGAGAGCGGTGCGCGCCGGCGCTGGCGCGCGGGCGGTATCTTGCTGCAGTTCCTGCCCAAGTCGGTCGAGCGCGCCCGCCAGGCTGATCTCGATCCCGGCGACGCGCCGCCCGGTTCCGAGCCGCACCTTCAACCCGAAGACGACGCCTGGGTCGAAGGCCGCTCGCTCGTAGCTACTGTCGACGATATCGAGTTGATCGATCCGGACCTGTCGAGCGAGCACCTTGCCTATCGTCTGTTCCATGAGCGCGGGGTGCGTGTATTCCGCGCCGCGCCGGTCGAGGCGCAATGCTCGTGCTCGCGGCAAAGCGTCGAAAACATGCTGCGCAGTTTTCCGCAGGAAGACCGCGACGACATGGTTGAGAATGGCAAGATTACGGTGACGTGCGAGTTTTGCAGCTCCATGTACGAGTTCCAGCCGCAGGAAGTGACAGCGGCCACTGCCGACGCCTGAATTCCGGCCGGCAGCGTTCGGCCTAAGCACTGCGCTTGTTGGCCTGTGTTCGCAATCCGCTCAGAAGCCGCCGCCACCGCAGCCGTTTGCGTGGCGCACTGTCATTAGCTGCCTCCGCTTGTTCACGGGCAATTCCTTCGCGGAAGCGCTCAGTCAAGAGTGTGCCGACGTGATCGCGAACCGCTTTCTCGGGAGCGAGAATGAGTTTGCTGGACATGGCCGTTCTCCGAACTGATGGGGCTCGTTACCCATTAGTCGCGGCATGCCGGGGAAAGGTTCATTGGCTGGTCCGGCTCGATGATCCGTCCGTAGCGCGGCTCATCACCTGGACCTAGTTGAGCGTCCGCTTGCTATCGCCGGAATCGAGCGAGAAAGCGGGTATCTCGATGTCGAAATGCTCGCCAGCGGCGCCCACCATGCCGTAGGTGCCGGTCATGAAGCCCGACGGCGTCTGCAGCGGGACGCCGCTGGTGTATTCGTACGATTCGCCGGCTTTGAGTACCGGCTCCTCGCCGACAACGCCGGCGCCGCGGACTTCCTGACGGCGGCCCGTCGCGTCGGTGATGCGCCAGTGGCGGGTCTTTAGCTGGACCGTATCATCGCTGCGATTGGTGATGGCGATGGTGTAGGCCCAGAAGAAATAGTTGTTCTCCGGCGACGAGCGGTCGGCGACAAAGCGCGGGGTCACCACGACTTCGATGTTGCGGGTGACGGCACTATACATGGCTTGGATCCCGTAGCCCCCGATCCGGCCGGTGCTGCTGATTGATCTGCCCCGGGCGGGCAGCGTCCGAATCGAATGTTGCAATAAACGTGCGCACGCGCTTTCTCAAGCCGAAGCTTGCGTACCGAACGCGGTGTCCGCATCCTCGGCGCACGCATCAGAGTGTGCCACAATTGTGTGCGAAGCTAAGAATCAGGACATAGCTAGGGACCAGCCTTAGCGGAACCGGTCGCGCCGTCGTGCTGCCTAACCGCAATCGCCGGCAACAATAGCGGACCTCATGACGACGGCACTTCCCGCTCAGACGGTCACCAGCGAACGCGACCTGCGGCTCGATCTGTTCCGCGGCATCGCGCTGTGGCTGATTTTCCTCGACCACATTCCGGAAAATATCCTGAACTGGTTCACCATCCGCAATTACGGCTTCAGCGACGCCACCGAAATCTTCATCTTCATTTCCGGTTATACGGCGGCGTTTGTTTACGGCCGCACCATGCGCGAGCGGGGTTTCGTGCTGTCCAGCGCCCGCATCCTCAGACGCGCCTGGCAGATCTATGTCGCGCATATTTTTCTATTCACGATCTTTATGGCGGAGATCGCTTATGTCGCGGCGACTTTCGACAACCCGCTCTACGCGGAGGAAATGAAAATCCTCGATTTTCTCAAGCAGCCGGACGTCACGATTTTTCAGGCGCTGCTGCTGAAGTTCAAACCCGTCAACATGGACGTGCTGCCGCTTTACATCGTGCTGCTGCTGCTGTTTCCCCCCATGCTCTATGTGTTGCTGCGGCGGCCGAACGTCGCGCTGGCCGGCTCGGCGGTGCTCTATGCGCTGACCTGGAAGCTTGATTTCAATCTGCCGGCCTATCCTAACGGCGTCTGGTTCTTCAACCCGTTTGCCTGGCAATTGTTGTTCGTGTTCGGCGCCTGGTGCGCGCTTGGCGGCGCGCAGCGGCTGGCCGTCGTGACGCGCTCGCGCGTGGCGCTTGGAATAGCCATCGCCTACCTGATTTTCGCCTTCGCCATCACGCTGACGTGGCATTTCGAATCGCTCGATCGTTTTGTGCCGACCCTGCTGAAGGACTGGATGTATCCGGTCGACAAGACCAATCTCGACGTGCTGCGCTTTGCGCATTTTCTCGCGCTCGCGGTCGTAACAGTGTACTTCATCCCCCGCACCTGGTCCGGCCTCAAGTCGCCAATCCTGCAACCCGCCATCCGCTGCGGTCAGCACTCGCTGGAAATCTTCTGCCTTGGTGTCTTTCTGGCCTTCGCCGGGCAATTCATCATTGCCGAAGCGTCGGGCGGCCCGCTGCTGCAGACGGCGGTCAGCGCGTTAGGCATTTTCATCATGACTGGCACGGCGTACCTGACATCGTGGTACAAGGCCATGGAAGGAAAAAGTCCCGTGGTCCGCGTCAAAACTCCCAAAACGGACCTCGCGGGGGGCGAGGCATGACGTTCGTTATTGCTGTTTTAGCCACGATCGCACTGGTGAATGGTGCCGCCGCAGCAACTCCTGCGGAGGACTGCGCCGTGCCGGAATCGCTGATCCCTGCGGAAAGCGATCTGGCGCACGCGGCGGCCGATATCAAGGACCATCATCGGCTCGATATCAGCGTCGTCGGCTCGGCGTCTTCGGTGCTCACTGGTCCCGACGGCGCACGCTTTGCCTATCCGGCGCAATTGCAACAGGCGCTCAAGGAGCGCTTGCCCGGCAACGAAATCAAAGTGACGGTACACATTCAGTCGCGGCAGACAACCGCGGATATGGTGGCTGTGTTGCCGGCAGTCCTGGCGCAAGACAAGCCGGCATTGGTGATCTGGCAGGCCGGCACGGTCGATGCGATGCGCGGCGTCGAGCCGGACGATTTTCGTGCCAGCCTGGACCAGGGCATCGACGCGATCACGGCTGCCAATGCGGACGCGATGATGATGAACATGCAATTCAGTCCGCGTACCGAAACCATGTTGAATGTTTCCACCTACGCGGATGTGATGCGGTGGGTCGCAGAACAACGCGACGTCGTGTTGTTTGATCGGTTAGCCATCATGCATTATTGGAGCGATGCGGGGGTTTTCGATCTCTATGCGGCGACCAGTGGGTATGCTATGGCCCGTCGTGTCCACGAATGTATTGGCAGGGCCCTAGCGTCACAGATCATTAATGCGGGTCATCTGGAAGCCGATAAAATGCAGACGACGCGCTGATGTTGCGACGCAATAAAATGGCCATCGGTCGCGTTATCTGTGCCGGAACGTGGGTGGCCGGCTTGGCGTTCCTTTCCCCTGCGCAGGCGCAGGGGCATGGTACCAATCCCGCCGCTGTTACGGCCGCACCAGCGCGTTCGACGGGCCGTACGGTAACGCCCGCCGCGTTGCCGCCAGCTGCCGCGCTGCCTTCAGCTTCAACATTCTCATGCACTACGCCGGCGGAGTTTGCGCGTTTCGGCAACCCGCTCCGCCACACTGCCCGACGCATCGCCGCCGGCGAGCCGCTGACCATTGTCGCCGTCGGTTCTTCTTCGACTGCCGGCGCCGGCGCGAGTTCGCCCGCGGCAAGCTATCCGAGCCGGCTGGCGATCGAACTGAAACAACGTTTCCCGGCGCTCGACATCACCGTGCTCAATCGCGGCGTCAATGGCGAAGAGACCCCGCAGATGATGGCGCGGTTCCAAAGCGGCGTCCTCTCGGCCCACCCCAACCTCGTGCTCTGGCAGGTTGGTACCAATTCGGTGCTGCGCGACCATCCGCTCAAGCCGCATTCGGTCCTGCTGCACGAAGGCATCGCGGAACTTAAGGCGGCCGGCGCCGACGTCGTGCTGATCGACATGCAGTTTGCCCCGCGGGTGATCGCAAAGTCAGAGACGCCAAGCATGGAAGATCAAATTGCGCTCGTCGCCAAGGAGGCGAACGTCGATCTGTTCAACCGTTTCGCAGTCATGCGCAACTGGCGCGAGGTCGAACACATTCCGTTCGCGGCCTTTGTCGCGCCGGATCAGCTGCACATGAACGATTGGGGCTATGCCTGTGTGGCGAAGCTCCTCGCAACTGCGATCACCGAAGCGGCAACCCGCCCAACCGCATCGGCTGCCGCGTCCGGCCGCTGATCCGCCCGGCCGGCTTTCGCCGCCCGCCGGTGCGGTGGCTCACACCACTTCCAATGCGGCGAGCACATCCTCGATGATGTCGTCGGGATGTTCGAGGCCGACGGAAACCCGCACGAAGCCGTCGCTGATACCTAGCTCGGCGCGCTGCGCCGGGGTCAGACGCTGGTGAGTCGTCGTCGCCGGATGGGTAATCAGGCTCTTGGCATCGCCGAGATTGTTGCTGATGCGAATAAGCTTGAGCGCGTCCTGAAAACGGAACGCCGCCTTCTTGCCGCCAGTGATCTCGAAGGCGACCAGTGTGGAGCCGCCGCGCATCTGTTTCTGCGCGATCTTGGCCTGCGGATGGTCGGGCCGGCCCGGATAGATCAGCCGAGATATCTTCGGGTGTTCCGCCAAGGTAACCGCGAGCGTCGCTGCGCTGTCGGTCTGCCGCCGCACCCGCACCGGCAAGGTCTCGAGGCCCTTGAGCAGCACCCAGGCATTGAACGGCGAGAGCGACGGCCCGGTCTGACGCAGCAGCGTGTGAATGTGCTTCTGGATGAAATCTTGTGACGCCAGGATGATCCCGCCGAGGCAGCGGCCCTGTCCGTCGATGTGCTTGGTGGCCGAATAGACTACGCAGTCGGCGCCGAGCGCGAGCGGGCTCTGATAGATCGGCGTGGCGAACACATTGTCGACCACCAGCGTTGCCCCGGCTTCGTGCGCAATCTGCGCGACCGCGGCAATGTCGATCACTTCGAGCGTGGGATTGGTCGGCGTTTCAAGGAAAAACGTTCTGGTATTCGGCCGCACCGCGTCGCGCCATTGGTCGAGATCAGTACCATCGACCAGCGTCGAGGCCACGCCGTAACGCGGCAGATAATCCTCGACGATATAGCGGCACGAGCCGAACAGCGCTTTCGACGCCACCACATGATCGCCGGCCTTGAGCTGGCCGACGAGCGACAGCGTTACGGCTGCCATGCCGGTCGCGGTCGCGCGTGCAGCCTCGGCGTTTTCGAACGCAGCCATGCGCTGTTCGAACATCGCGACCGTAGGATTGGCAAAGCGCGAATACTGAAAGCCCGGCTCTTCGTTCTTGAAGCGGCGCTCGGCCTGGGCGGCGCTGTCGTAAACGTAGCCCTGGGTGAGAAACAATGCTTCAGAAGTCTCGCCGAATTGCGAGCGCAATGTGCCGGCATGCACCAGGCGGGTTTCGGGGCGGTAACGATCAGGCGCGGACGCGGTCATACGACCCTCCTCCTTGGCCAAACAAGACTTGGCCAAACAAAAACCCGGCCGGGAGGAATGATCCTCAGGCCGGGCTCACGCGTCCCCGGCCTTTTAGCAATTTGTTTTACGTGGCTTGCAAGCCGGCCGGCTCAAATGACCACGGGATAAAGTGGCTCATACGCTCCGCCTGCCTTTCCGTCAAGCCGAGCATCGGCTTAGATCGCGACCGCCTATTTTTTGCCACTGCCTGCGTGGCCGAAGTGGTGATTGCGTGCCGCTGTCCTTTAAGCCCGCCGACAAGGGAATTCTGCCCGACCGCATGATTGCGGCACTGGCTGAGGCCGGCGGGATTTGCCCATCGCGGCCGTTCGCCGCCGATCAAATCCAGCCGGCCAGCCTCGACCTTCGGCTTGGCGCCATCGCCTATCGCGTGCGCGCGAGCTTCTTGCCGGGCCCGGGCACCGCTGTAGCGCGGCGCATCGCCGATCTGAAATTGCACGAATTTGGACTCGCCAACGGCGCCGTGCTGGAAACGGGCTGCGTCTATATCGTGCCGCTGATCGAAGGCTTGGCCCTTCCAGCGGACATCGCTGCGTCAACAAATCCGAAGAGCTCCACCGGACGTCTCGACGTGTTCACGCGGGTCATCGCGGACGAGACGCGCGGCTTCGATCGCGTCGCACCCGGCTATCGCGGTCCGCTCTATGCCGAGATCAGTCCCAAGACATTTCCGGTACTGGTGCGCGAAGGATCGCGATTGTCGCAAATCCGGTTTCGCCACGGCGATGCAGTGCTTGATGCCGAGACCCTGCGCGCATTGCACGCGCGCGAACGGTTGGTCGATCGCGCCGAGGCGGTTATGGGAGATGGCGTCGCCGTGAGCGTCGACCTTTCAGCCGGCGGATTGCCAAGCGGAAAGGGCGTCGTCGGTTACCGCGCCAAGCGCCACACGGCCGTTGTCGAGGTCGAGCGCCGCGCTGCCTACGACGTCGCCGATTTCTGGGAGCCGATCACCGCTCGTGCGGACCGAAGCCTGATCCTTGATCCCGATGAGTTTTACATCCTTGCATCGACCGAAGCGGTCCAAGTGCCGCCGGACTATGCCGCCGAAATGGTGCCGTTCGATCCGCTGGTCGGCGAATTCCGCGTGCATTATGCGGGCTTCTTCGATCCGGGCTTCGGCTACGCCGGAGCGGGCGGCCTCGGCGCGCGCGCCGTGCTCGAAGTGCGTTCACGGGAAGTGCCGTTTATTCTCGAACACGGCCAGATCGTCGGCCGCCTGGTCTACGAGAACATGCTGGCGCGTCCCGACCGGCTTTACGGTAGCGGCATCGGTTCGAATTATCAGGCGCAAGGCCTCAAACTGTCGAAGCACTTCCGCAGTTGAGCGCGGAACCAGGCTGATGCGCGGGAGTTTCGTGGCGTTAGTCTAACCCGTGCCGCCGACGGTAATGCGCTCCATCCGCAGCGTGGGTTGGCCGACGCCGACCGGAACGCCCTGGCCGTTCTTGCCGCACGTGCCGACGCCTTCGTCGAGCGCAAGATCGTTACCGACCATCGAGATGCGGTTGAGATCGGTCGGGCCGTTGCCGATCAGCATCGCGCCCTTGATCGGCGCGCCGCGCTTGCCGTTGTCGATGCGGTAGGCCTCGGTGCATTCGAACACGTATTTGCCCGAGGTGATGTCGACCTGGCCGCCGCCGAAATGCACGGCGTAGATGCCGTTCTTCACCGAAGCGATGATCTCTTCGGGATCGCGGGTGCCGGCAAGCATGTAGGTGTTGGTCATGCGCGGCATCGGCACGTGAGCAAAGCTCTCGCGCCGGCCATTGCCCGTCGGCTTCATATCCATCAGCCGCGCGTTCTGGCGGTCCTGCATGTAGCCGACCAGAATGCCGTCCTCGATCAGCATCGTGCGGTTGGTCGGCGTTCCTTCATCGTCGATCGACAGCGAGCCGCGGCGGAGCGCCATGGTTCCGTCGTCGACGACAGTCACGTCCTTGGCGGCGACACGCTGTCCCATCAGTCCGGCGAAGGCCGATGTCTTCTTGCGATTGAAATCGCCTTCGAGCCCGTGACCAACAGCCTCGTGCAGCATCACGCCCGGCCAGCCCGGGCCGAGCACGACGTCCATTTCACCGGCTGGTGCCGGCACCGCTTCGAGATTGATCAGCGCCTGCCGGACCGCATTGTCGGCGGCGTGCCGCCATGTGTCGGTGACGATGAAGCGCTCATAGCCTTCGCGGCCACCATAGCCGGAGCTGCCGGTTTCCTGGCGGTCGCCGTCGCCGACCACGACCGAGACGTTGAGGCGCACCAGCGGTCGCACGTCGCGATAGGTCTCGCCATCGGCGCGCACGATTTCCACCGCCTGCCAGGTGGCGCCGAGGCTGACCGAGACCTGGCGTACGCGCGGGTCCTTGGCGCGCACATAGGCGTCGATGGCTTCGAGCAATCGCGCTTTGGTTTCAAAGCTCGGGCTGCCGAGCGGACTGTCCTCGCCATAAAGCTTCACATTGGTCCGCGGCGGCGGGCCGGCATAATGGCCGGAATAGCCGCCTTTGACGGCGCGTACCGCGTCTGCCGCGCGGGCGATCGCGGCCTCCGACACGTCGGAGGCATGCGCGTAGCCGACCGCTTCGTCCTTGACCGCCCGCAGACCGAAGCCCTGAGAGGTGTCGTAGGTCGCCTGTTTCAGCCGGCCGTTATCGAACACCAGCATCTCGGCCTGGCGATATTCCAGGAACAATTCGCCGTCGTCGGCGCCCTCAAGCCCGCCCGATATGATCTTGGCAAGGCGCGGCCGATCAAGCCCGGCGCGATCGATCAGCGAAATAGGGGTGGCGGCCATTACGAGACTCCCAGATTCTTATTGCCTTTGGGGCGTTTGATCTTGGCGTTTCGCCACAACAGATAAGCTACGCGGCCCGGTATTTCTACGTACCAATTTCCGCCTATTCTGCAATTAGCCATTCGGCAAGATCAGGTGGCCTAACGTTCGTCCCGCAAACGTGGACATCTGACTGGCAAGATCGGACTGACAAGCCTTCTGGCAAGAGCGGCCCCGCCAAAAATGCAGCGACCGTGCTCCTGGGTCGGCGGGGCCGCCCTTTTTCCGACAATCGCGCCTCGACGCGCGCTAGCCCGGCAGCCGCTCAATAGCGGCGCCGCAGCGTCCGAGCTTCTCTTCAAGCCGTTCAAAGCCGCGGTCGAGGTGATAGACGCGGTTGACGAAGGTTTCGCCTTCGGCAGCGAGCGCAGCGATCACGAGCGAGACTGAAGCGCGCAGATCGGTCGCCATGACTTGGGCGCCTTTGAGCCGTTCGACGCCCTCGATGGTGGCCCGCTCGCCCTCAAGCTGAATGCGCGCGCCGAGCCGCGCCAGCTCCTGCACGTGCATGAATTGGTTTTCGAACACCGTCTCGACAATGTGCGAGGTGCCGCGTGCGCGCGTCATCAGCGCCATCAGCTGGGCCTGCAAGTCGGTCGGAAAAGCCGGGAAGGGCGCCGTGGTCACCTCGATCGGCCGCAGGCCTGCGCCGTTACGCGCGACGCGGATGCCTTGATTGGTGGGCGCGATCGTGACGCCGGTTTGGACGAGCACGTCGAGGGCAGCCTGCAACAGTTCCGGGCGCGCGTTCTGCAACAGGACGTCGCCGCCGGCCATCGCGACCGCCATGGCGTAGGTGCCGGTCTCGATGCGGTCGGGGAGCACCGCGTGGCGCGCGCCGTTCAGTTTGGCAACGCCGTCGACAATGATGCGCTTGGTGCCGGCGCCGGAAATGCGTGCGCCCATCTTGTTGAGGCAATCCGCGACGTCGACGATCTCCGGCTCGCATGCGGCGTTCTCAATCACAGTTGTACCCCTGGCGAGCGCGGCTGCCATGAGCGCGGTATGGGTGCCCCCGACGGTGACTTTGGGAAACACGATCTCGCCGCCCTTGAGCCCGTGCGGCGCCTTTGCGACCACGTAACCGCCGTCGATTTCGATGTCGGCGCCGAGCCGCGCCAGCGCCATGATGAGAAGATCAACCGGCCGCGTGCCGATGGCGCAGCCGCCCGGCATGGAAACACGCGCCTGGCCCATGCGGGCAACGAGCGGAGCGATCACCCAGAAGCTCGCGCGCATCTTCGACACCAGCTCGTAAGGCGCGGTGGTGTCGACAATGCGCGCGGCGGAAATGTGCAGCGTCTGGCCATGGTCGGCGGTCTCGCCGGGGCGTTTGCCGCCCACCATGATGTCGACACCGTGATTGCCAAGAATCCGCTGCAACAGCCCGACGTCGGCAAGCCGCGGCACGTTGTCGAGAATGAGCGTGTCCTCGGTGAGAAGGCTTGCGATCATCAGGGGAAGCGTGGCGTTCTTGGCGCCCGAGATCGGGATCGTGCCGTTAAGACGCTGGCCGCCGACGATACGAATGCGATCCATACTGCCCCCCACGGTCCGTCCCGGGACCGAACCCGACTTATGAGCCGGTCGCCGTCAGCGCGCAAAGCGCAACGATCGGCACAGTTACCAAGCGCTTTCGCCTGTCTCAGTCGCGTCCGCGATTGCGGCGAAAGTCGGGAGCTTTGGACTCGTTGGCGGGTGTTTCAATGCCGGGTGTTTCGATGGAGGCAACTTCCCCGGCCGCGACCGGTTCCTTGCGGCCGCGCGTCTGTGCCTTGCGGCGCTTCAGGTTTTCGCGCAAAGCCGCGGCCAGCCGTGCGGTGCGGGCCGCCTGCTGCTCAGCCTTGCCGCGCGAAACCATCGTGCTTCCGCGTCTAGAGGAAATGGTGCGCCACTTGCGGTGCGAACAGGCCCAGCGCCGTTACGATGATACCGGCAACCCCCAGCACGCCCGCGAACCAGGCTAGCCCGATCACTTCGGTGATGACTGCCGCCGAAGCGAGCACGATGCCGATCTGGAACGCTGCCGACGCTATCTCGTAGTGGTGATATTTCGCCATCGCGAGGTCGCGGTTTGCCTCCGCCTCCTTGGCGTGCGCGGCGAGTTCCTTGCGGCCCTCGCCAGTGTCCGGCTCTGAATTGTAGCGTGCGGCATTCTTCTGCCAGGCGTCGATCTGTTTTTCCATCGCCGCCTTCACCGCCGGATCACTGGCGCTTTCCGCCGTGAGCTTGAGTTCTTCGGCGGCGGTCCGCACCGTCGTCATGCGCACCGTCTTGGCCTGGAAGAAAGCCCATAGGTTTGCAGATTCGACGTTGGCGCTGATCGCTTCGGTCTGCGCGCTTTTGCCGAGCGTCTCGGAGAAGGACAGACACAGCGCCAGCACCGCGATCACAAGGCCGATCTTGCGGTTCGAGTGCGACGCATGCTCGGCATGGATCGCATGTTCCATCTGCTCCGTTGCTTCCGGCATGTTTCCGCCCCCTCCGCTCATTCCGTGCCGGCTGTCGCGCGGCTCCGGAATAACGGACGCGATAGCATGAATTTGGTTCAGGCGCGCGGATGGGCGCTGCGATAGGCCTCGATCAGACGCTCGGCGTCGACTTCGGTGTAGATCTGCGTCGTCGCCAGCGAGGCGTGTCCGAGCAGCTCCTGGATCGCCCGCAGATCGCCGCCGCGGGCGAGGAGATGGGTGGCGAAGGAATGCCGCAGCGCGTGCGGTGTCGCCGTCTCGGCCAGGCCAAGGGCGCCGCGCAGCCGTGCCATTGCCAGCTGCACGACGCGCGGCGACAATTGACCACCCTTGGCGCCCACAAACAGCGGGCCGTCTTGCGCCAGATCGTACGGGCACAGCGCAAGATAATCGCCGATGAGCTTTGCGACCTGCGACAGCACCGGAACCATGCGCTGCTTGCGGCCTTTACCCGTTACAGTAATGGCGTCACCTGCACTGACGCCGAAAGCGGCGCGCGGTAGGCCGAGCGCCTCGGAAATGCGCAAGCCGCTGCCATAGAGCAAAGCCAACACGGCCGCGTCGCGCGCATGGATCCATGGCTCGCGGTCGTCGCCGGCGGCGAGATCCGCGTCAACCAGACGCGTCGCGGCGCTAGCCGCCAGTGGCCGCGGCAAGGTCTTGCCGAGTTTCGGCGCCCGCACGGCGCCCAGAGCGCCGACCTTGCCCTTGCCGTTACGCTCCAGATAGCGCGCAAAGCCGCGCACGCCGGCAAGCGAACGCATCAGCGAGCGGCTGCCGATGTCTGCAGCGCGCCGCGCCGCCATGAAGGCGCGCACGTCGGCCGGCGTCAGCCCAGCAAGTGCTTTCAGCGACGGCGCACCGCCGAGATGCTCGGCGAGAAAGCCAAGGAACTGCAGTGCGTCGCGCCGATAAGCTTCCAGCGTCTTCGGTGAATAATGGCGTTCGTCGCCAAGGTGCCGCAGCCAGCCCTCGATTTCCGCGCTGACTTTGGGTGCAACATTGTGTCCGCCCCCGCGAAGCGGGGGAGGGGGACCGCCCGAAGGGCGGTGGAGGGGGCGTTGGCCATGAGGTAGTTTTCCCTGCTGCACACCAGCCTCCGTGCCGCGCGCCCCTTCCACCATGCTTCGCATGGTCCCCCTTCCCCGCTTCGCGGGGCAGGATGAAGATTACCGGGCCAGCCCTTTCCCCTTCCTAAAGCCCCAAAAAACTTCCTAAGCGCAGAGAATCGGCACAACCTGCGGCATGATCCGGCGCGTCGTCGATGTCCTGGTCCCGGTCGCGCTCGACCGGGCCTATTCGTATCGGGTGCCCGAGGCGCTCGAGCTGGCGCCTGGTGACATCGTCAGCGTGCCGCTCGGCGCCCGCGAGGCCACCGCCGTGGTCTGGGCGGAGAACCCGAAGCCCAACCCCCGCCTCGACAACCGCCTCAAGGACGTCGAGGCAAAGCTCGAATTACCGCCGTTGCGCGCCGAGCTGCGCAGTTTCGTCGACTGGGTCGCGAACTACACCATCGCCTCACGCGGCATGGTGCTGCGTATGTGTCTGCGGATGGGCGAGCATCTCGGGGCCGAGCGCGAGCGCGTCGCCGTGCGCCTTACAGGCCCGCCTCCGCAGCGCATGACCCCCGCGCGTCAGCGGGTGTTGTCGCTGGTTGCAGATGGAATGCTGCGCAGCAAAAGCGAGGCAGCCCGCGAAGCCGGTGTCAGCACCGGCGTGATCGACGGCCTGATCGACGAAGGCACGCTGGAAACTCGGGTGCTGCCGCCGGAGCCGGTTGCCGAAAAGCCTGATCCGGACTTCGCGCCGCCCGATTTCACCCAGGACCAAAGTGCCGCCGCCGCAGAGCTAAGAGCGACAGTCGCCACGGGCGGCTACGCGGTGACGCTCCTCGACGGCGTCACTGGGTCGGGCAAGACCGAGGTCTATTTCGAGGCGGTAGCCGACACTGTCCGAAGCGGCCGCCAGAGCCTGATCCTGATGCCGGAGATTGCGCTGACCGCGCAATTCCTCGACCGCTTCGCCGCCAGGTTTGGCGTTCGCCCGGCGGAATGGCACTCCGAGCTGTCACCGCGCCGCCGCGCGAGGACGTGGCGCGCTGTCGCCGATGGCGAAGTTTCGGTCGTGGTCGGCGCCCGCTCGGCGCTGTTCCTGCCTTACGCCGACCTCGGCCTTATTGTCGTCGATGAGGAACACGACGCCGCCTACAAGCAGGAGGACGGCGTGCGCTACCACGCCCGCGACATGGCGGTGGTGCGCGGCCACATCGCCCGCATCCGGGTGGTGCTGTCGTCGGCGACGCCCTCGCTCGAGACTGAAGTCAACGCCCGGCGCGGCCGCTATCGGCGGCTGGCGCTGCCGGAGCGTTTCGGCGGCCAGCGCATGCCGTCGGTCGAGGCGATCGATCTGCGCCGCGAGCGCCCGCCGCCCGGGCGCTTCGTTGCACCGACGCTCGCCGAGGCGGTCGCGACTGCGATTGGGCGCGGCGAACAGGCGCTGTTCTTCCTCAATCGCCGCGGCTATGCGCCGCTGACCTTGTGCCGCGCCTGCGGCTTTCGCTTTTCCTGCCCGAACTGCGACGCCTGGCTGGTCGATCACCGCTTCCGCCGGCAGCTGGTCTGCCACCATTGCGGCTTCGCCATGCCGCATCCGGCCGAATGCCCGAATTGCCACGCCGCCAACTCATTCGCCGCTATCGGGCCGGGCGTCGAGCGCCTCGAAGAGGAGGTGCGCGCGCTGTTTCCGCAGGCCCGCCTCCTGGTGCTGTCGAGCGATCTCATCGCCACGGTCGAGCAGCTGCGCCAGGAGCTCGACGACGTCGCCCAGGGCCGCTTCGATATCGTCATCGGGACGCAACTGGTGGCGAAAGGCCATCACTTCCCGAAGCTCAACCTTGTCGGTATCGTCGACGCCGACCTCGGGCTGAATAATGGCGACCCGCGCGCCGCCGAGCGCACCTTCCAGATGCTGCATCAGGTGGTCGGCCGCGCCGGCCGCGATGCCGGCATCGGGCGCGGCTATCTGCAGACCCATCAGCCCGAGCATCCGGTGATGCGCGCGCTGATCGCGCAGGACCGCGAAGCGTTCTATGACGCCGAGATCGCGATGCGCGAGCGCAGCGCTTATCCGCCATTCGGGCGGCTCGCGAGCCTCGTCGTCTCCGGCGGCGACAAACACGAGACGCAATCTTACGCGCGGGCGCTGGCGCGCGCAGCGCCGCCACTTGACGACGTGCGCATCTTGGGCCCCGCCGACGCGCCACTGTCTCTGGTGCGCGGCCGCCATCGCCTGCGCTTGCTGGTCAAGGCGCCGCGCGCTTTCGACCTCTCGGCCTACCTGCGCGAATGGCTTGCCGCCGCGCCGAAGGCCAAGGGCTCGATCAAGCTCGACATCGACGTCGACCCGCAGAGCTTTTTGTAAATTCACTGCTTCCGTTGCGAACAGGCAGTGAGCGGGCCGGGTAGGTCGGCGTTGCTCCGAGGGCTCAGCCCTCGTCTCACCGTCTAACTGTGAGATGCCCGTCGTCTGAAGTAAGTAGCAATCTCTGACGCGATTTTTTTGTCACGTGAAGTTGCTTGCCTCAACAGACTTTTTATTGTTTTTCGCGGTTTTTTGCTGCTCTGTAGCCAAAGGAACTTGTCAACGATACGAGCGGGTTGCAAATCGGATTGCTGCTTTCTGAAGCGTTTGTCTAATCGGTCACGGATTCCGCAGAACAATCCCGGGTATGTTTCTGCGAAGGTGATGAATTTTTCTACGCCATCAGCTTTAACCGGGGTGTCTAAAATCTTTCTCAGGGTCTCTCGAGCAAACTTGTCATAGATGAATCCGTCGTGCGGATGCAACTGCATCAGCAGTTTTGAGATAGCGCTTAGAGGACGGCCGTTTGGTTGGCGCGTACCCATGTCACAAGCAATCTGTCTCACATGGTTAGCAAACGAGCTAAGTCGCCTTTGACTGTCTCGCCCTTTTATGCGAGCAGGCGTAGACCTGCGTCCCAGCTCGTTTACGTACTCGTTTATTGAGTGTCCTGGCGACCCGATAATAATTACAGGCTCTTTCAACGGCACTATCTTTGCGATCTTTCATCCCCTTGAAAAGTTCGCATTTTTTGTCTTTCCAAGTGGTCCTGTGTAGCGCAACAGCGGCTGTCCACATCTCTTTGGAGATAAGCGAATCGCGTGACAATAAACTAATCATGTTATCGTCCCCTCGTGCATAGCCCGCAGGGCGGGTTAGCGGAGCATAATCCGTCATCAGATAAGCGCCAATTCGCCGCGGCGGATTACGTCTGCGGCTAACCCGCCTACGTCGTCGCGAAAAACTCCAAAATCGCCTCGGCGCATTCGGCTGGCGCTTCGACTGGCGCCCAATGGCCGACCGGAAGGTGCGCGACCTTCTTGGCGTTGAACCGCTCGGCGAAGCGCGGCGATATGTAAGGGTCGTTGTCGCCCCAGATCACCAGCGTCGGTTTCGCTTTGGTCAGCGCAAGAAAATCGCGTTCCCACGATGTGAAGTTCTCGGGATTGCTGACGCGGTAGAGCCGGAGCACCTCTTTCTTCATGCGCGGCGTGATCAACGACCAGGTTTCGTCGATATGCGCTTGACTGATCGCGCGCGAGCCGCGGCGCATTTCCTGGGCGAACATCGGCTTGTTCATCACCGCCATCGCAATTTCGCCGAGGATCGGCGTGCGCCAGATGCGCGCCCAAAAATGCCAGTGATAGTCACTGAAGAACACGGTGTTCATGGCGACCATGCGGCGCACGGCGTCCGGGTGTTTGACCGCCCAGGCAAAGGCGAACGGGCCGCCGAAATCGTGCGCGATCAGATCGAGCGGCCGCGCGATATCGGCTGCCGTCAGAAATTGTTCGACGAACTGCGCCATGCCATCGAGCGAGGGTGTAAATCCGTCCGGCACGCCAGAGCGGCCGAAGCCGGGCAGGTCCGGCGCGATGCAGCGGCAACGCGTGGCGAGCCGGCTGGCGACGCCTTCCCACATCACGCCGCTGTCGGGATTGCCGTGCAGCAACAGCGCCGCCGGCCCTTCGCCCCATTCGGTAACGTTGATTGTCGTAGTGCCAAGGCGCACGCCGCGCGTTGATGCCGGCACGGTTCGATCCTCTGCCATCGGCGCACCTCGCCCCAAATGCGGCCCGGAACAGCATAACGAAAATTGGAACGACTGCCGACCCTTTGTCATTGCCGGGCTTGACCCACGGCTGTCCGGTTTAAGTTTGGCATAGTTGGAGGTTCAACTGGCGCCGATCTGTGAAGTACGGCGGCGGTGGATCGAGCAGGTGCTGGATCGACCGTCGCTGCATCAGATTGGTAGCGACGAGCCTGGTGAAGGTGAGCAGGCTTTGCACGGCGTTCTGCAGGGCATGGGCCATGCGCAGGAGCAGGAACGCGATCAGCGCGATGGCGATCTGAATGCGCACGGCATTCTCCGATGTCCCGAAGAAGTGCCGAATTTTGAGGCTGTGCTTGACCCAACGGAAGAACAGTTCGATCTGCCAGCGGCGCTTGTAGAGTTCGGCGATCTGGTCGGCCGGCGCATCGAGATCGTTGGTCACGATGCGTAGCATTTTGCCGGTCTCGGTTCGCACGCGCAGTTCGCGGATCGGATCCTGGAACGGGTTCTTGCGCGACCGTGCCTGGCGTGCCGGCAGACGGCCGATCTGGTCGGAGAGTACCAGAGAATGCTCTGGCACAGGATTGTCGGCCACCACGGCAAGTGGGGTGTTGACCTTCAAACGGGTCACGATCCGGCAGCCGGCGGCATCGAGTTTGGCCCACCAGCCATAGTCGTAATAGCCCAGATCGAACACGTAAGTGGCCCCCGGCTTGATCGGCATCGCCTTGGCGACTGTAATGTCGTTGACATTGGCGGGTGTCACTTCGGCAAAGCTTGGGCAACCGGTATCAGGATTATAGACAAGGTGCAGCTTGGCCCCAAACACCCCGGCCGAGAACTGCGCCCAATCGGCGCTCAGCGAACTCAGCCGAAAGCCGGTGGCGTCGATCAGATAAGCCGCCTCCGCGATCCGGCGGCCAAGCGCGCGCTCACAGCGGCCCATCAGTTCGGCCAAAAGGCCGGTAAACACCGCGCACGGCCGCTGCGCATTGGCATCCGACAGCGTCGAGCGCGACACTTCGCAAGCGCCAAGGTGGTAGAGCTTGCTGGCGTGGCTCTCAAAGCCAGCCTCGATCGCCCGCAGGCTTTCGCTGCCGGCCAACTGCGCGTACAGCAAGGCAATAAACTGATGCTGCGTCGTCAACCGGCGCACCTTCTTGTTTGCTCCGAATTCATCCACAAGCCGATCCAATACCGGCCAGGGCACCAGCTTCAGAACCGCATGGAATACTGTATTGTGATGGGGCATGGTGTGGCTCCTTCTCGTGTCTTGATCGTCGGCAAAACGTCAGAACACAGAAGAATCCATGCCATGCACCACGTCCACAAAAATTAAACCGGACAGCCGTGGGCTTGACCCGGCAATCCATTCTGACGTTCCGCTCACATGTAAGGACGATGAGGCTTTGCCACCCCGCATGTCGGCATGGATACGCGGTCAAGCCCGCGTATGACGAGGCAGATGGCCGCTTGACCGTCCCCACACATTCGGCATCGTGTGAGCGATGACGGCGACCATCCAGATCATATTGCTGCTGCTTGCCGTGCTGGTGGTCGTGGCCGTGGTCGCGCGGCGGCTCAACACGGCGCCGTCCATCCTGCTGGTGGTCGCCGGGATCGCGCTGGCGCTCATTCCCGGCCTGCCGCGCGTTGCACTTGCCCCGGAATTGGTGCTGCTGGGGATCCTGCCGCCGCTGATCTATTCGGCGGGCGTCACCATGAGCTGGCGCGAATTTCGCTTCAACCTGCGGCCGATCACGCTGTTGGCCTTCGGGGGCGTCATCTTCACAACCGCCGCGGTGGCGGCAGCCGTGCACTTCGTGCTCGGCATGCCGTGGGCGGTCGGTTTCGTGCTCGGCGCCATTGTGGCGCCGACTGATGCGGTCGCCCCGCTGGCGATCATTCGGAATCTGGGTCTGCCGCGCCGCCTGATTGTCGTGCTCGAAGGCGAAGGGCTCGCCAACGACGCCACGGCCTTGATCCTGTATCGCTTTGCGGTTGCCGCCGTGGGCAGCGGCCTGTTCTCGCTTGGCGAGGCCGCAGGCACTTTCGCTCTCATCGTCATCGGCGAGATCGCCTATGGCATCGTCGTCGGCTGGGTGAGCCTGCGGCTCCGCCGCTGGGCACACGATCCGCGGGTTGAGATTACGCTGTCGCTGTTGACGCCTTACGCGGCATTCCTGGTTCCGCAGCATCTTGGCGGATCGGGCGTTCTAGCCACGGTAGCCGCGGGCCTGTTCGTAAGCTGGAACGGGCCGCTGCTGATTCCGGCGGCGACCCGGTTGCAGGGCATCTTCTTCTGGGACCTGCTGATCTATCAGCTCGAAGGCATCCTGTTCCTGGTGACTGGCATGGAGACGCGGCCGCTGCTGGAACGGAGCGATACGGTCCTGTTGCGCGATCTGGCTCTCGCCGTGCCGCTCACCGTCGCCGCCATCGTGGCCGCGCGGTTCATCTGGGGCTATCCATCGGTCTATCTGCCGCGCTGGCTGAGCCCGGCGCTGGCGCGCCGGGATCCGCTGCCGCCCTGGCAATGGAGCTTCCTTCTCGCCTTTGTCGGTGTGCGCGGCGTGGTTTCGCTGGCCGCGGCGCTGGCGATTCCGTTCTTCACTGCTTCCGGCGCGGCGTTTCCCGGCCGCGATCTCATTATCTTTGTCACATTCGGCGTCATCATCGTAACGCTTGTCGGCCAGGGCTTGACGTTACCGGCGGTCGTGCGCTGGCTCGCTTTGCCGCATGACGCTGAGGATGAGCGCCGCCGCGAGCAGGATGCCGAGATTACGGCGCGGCTCGAAGCTTTGAAGGTGGCGCAAGGCCGCCTCGATGGACTTGCCGCCGACGGCGAATTGGACCCGAACGTGCTCGCCATCCTGCGCGCGCGCCACGATCATCGGGCCGGGCAGGTCGCGAGAGAGGCGGGTGGGCGCGAAGCGGTCGCGGCGGCGGCAGAGCTACGGGCTGATCTGATCGCCGCCGAACGCGAATACATCTATGGCCTGTTGAAGGACGGCATCATCACCGACGAAGCGCGCCGGCGCATCGAGCGCGAGCTTGATCTCGAGGAGGAAAGCCTGGCCTTCAAGAGGGCAAGCGAGGCCGATCCGCCGCTTTAGCACGCGCGCGTGGCTCGCCGCTGCGAAGGGTTGATGCTACTGACACAGATCTGAGGGGGGCGCAATGTCTCAGCCTATGCCGGCGCTGGCCGCCAATCAGCAGTTTTGCCGAAGCTGCGGCCAGATCATTTCCAGCCTGGCGCCCGTCTGTCCGCACTGTGGCGCGCCGACCGGCGTGCGAGGCGCGCCGCCAGATGCGAGTCCCAAGAGTTGCCTGGCCGCGCTTCTGTTGTGCTGGTTCTTGGGGATATTCGGCGCCCACCGGTTCTATGTCGGTAAAGTCGGTACCGGAGTTCTCCAGATATTCACACTTGGCGGGCTGGGCGTCTGGACGTTTATCGATTTCATCATGATCATCGTTGGCGCCTTCAGGGACAAAGGGGGCCGACGCGTCGTGGTCTGGACCGACTGACGCTCTGACATTTTCGTGACCCCGTCCTGTATACTTGCGAACCGCCAAGCCTGATAAAGTCAAAGCGAATCAAAATTGCAAAGTGAGGACCGGACATGACGAGATCGACTATTGTTGCAGCAATTGTTTTATCTTTCGCATTCGGGACCGGAGCGGCCCTGGCGCAGGACACCCCCCCCGCCACGAGCAAGCCGGCGGCAACGTCCAAAATGAGCCCCGAAAAGAAAGCCATTTCCAAAACCTGCAGCGATAAAGCCACCGCCAAGGGGCTGCACGGCGATGCGCGGAAGAAATTTCGATCGGCCTGCAAGAAGGCCGGCGGCAAGGTCGAGTAAAGCCGCCCGGACGCTGGTCGTTGGCGGTATGCTGTTGCGAGGCTGAGCCAGCACGGCGCCGCCAACGACTTTATCTGCTGTTGCAACTAACCCTGCTGCGCCGTGTCGTTGCCGGCACGCGCGATAAAGCGCAGGCCGACGGCGCCTTCTCTCGACCATACGATTTTGCAAAGCATCGCGATGTCGCCGTTCGGCGTGAACCGGAGGACGAATTCGTCCGGCAATGGGGTGCGTCCATTGACGGCCAATTTCGCACCGGTCCTCGACAGATTGACTGCGGTGCACTTCAGGAGCGGGGAGCCGTCGCGAAAATCGATCCAGGCCGGGCAATTGACCTCGGTCCGCGGGGCTGGCGCTTTTTGTTCCACGATCGACCCCCGCACGCGCTCAAGACGTCCACGGACATGGCGGCCCTGATGCGGTGTTAGGTCGATCATCGTTAGCGGGATTTGAAAATCGGCATAAGTGCAAATCCCGACATGCAGTTTGCGTTGCCTCGCCGGCGCCCACTATTCACGCACCGCGAAGCACTCAGAGTCGGCTGATCACCGTGTAGGCAAGATAGACGAACAAAGCGCAGCCAAGCACGGCGAGGAGGCCGGCGAGGATAATGTCCGCACGCTCGCCCGGACCGGACAGTGTTTCCGCGCTGTCGATTTCAATCGCGGTCTTGCGAAAACGCACGATCGCCAGGATCATCAAGCTGGCGCCGAGCGCGATCAGGATCAAGCCGGCGATATTGCCGACGAGTTGTCCGACTGGCGATATGACCCGGTTCGCCAGCGTCTGTCCGGCGATTTGCAGGAACAAGTCGAACCGTTCGACCAGGAAGCCAAACGCCATGACGGCGATTGCGGTGCGGACCCAAGCCAGAAAGGTCCGCTCGTTCGCGGCGTGGTCGCTATATCGCTGAATCATGAATGCTATCGTCCTTGTCGCTCGCGCCGCGCCGTCCAAGCGGCCATTTCGCTTTCCTCAAGGCCGGCTATACTCGCCGGCATCGGGGCGGGCCTTGCCGCCGCGATCGGCGCTTTCGCCGGCACTGATCGAAATATTGTAACTCAATCATAGTGGAGGAGGTGGTTATGACTTGGGGAATTCCGACCGGCATATTCCTCGATATTCATGTTGCGCTCAGCCTGATCGCTCTGGTGTTCGGCGTGATCGTTCTCTACGGGCTGTTGAGCGCAGAAGTGCTCGGCGGGTGGACTGCGTTGTTCCTTGCCGCGCTGATCCTGACCAGCGTTACCGGCTTCCCGCTGGCGCCGTTTGGTCTCGATCCGCCGCGCATGGTCGGCATTGTTTCACTGATCTTGCTCGCGATCGCGGTGCTCGCGATCTATGGATTTGGGCTGCGCGGCGCCTGGCGCTGGATTTATGTCGTCGCCGCAATGATCGCGTTCTATCTCGATGCGTTCGTCGGTGTCATTCAGGCCTTCGCGAAGCTGCCGTTCCTGCACGCGCTGGCGCCGACCCAGTCGGAGCCGCCGTTTGTGATCGTGCAGGTGGTCGTGCTGGTGATTTTTGTCGTACTCGGCTTTTTGGCAGTGCGCCGATTTCATCCCGAGCACGGCGCATAACAACCGGTCTATTGGTGACGGCCAAGCGCTGCCGACGCGCCCGCATGCGTTGCCATCAGTGAAACTTCTCCTCCCGGGCCAGTTTCTCGATGATCGCAACGATTCGCTTCTCTCTGGTTTCGGGCGTTTTTGCCGTCTGGAGTCGGTAAGCTATCGAATAAAGGTTGGTTTTGTTGAGCGTTTCAAAGAATGCCTGCGCCTTCTTGTTGCGCGAGATTTTCCTTAAAAAATCATCGGGCACAGCGGCTTTGCTAGAGGAATCGTAAGCCGCTTTCCAGCGGCCATCCCCCTTTGCGGCCTCCACCTCTTGCAGTCCGGCAGGGGTCATTTCTCCGGCTGCAACAAGGCGTTCGGCATGCTGAGTGTTGATCCTGGACCAACGGCTCTTGTGCCGCCTCGGCCCAAATTTCTGTAACCAGGATTGCCTGTCATACGGCTTTTTTTGTCCATCAATCCACCCAAAGCAAAGCGCTTGATCAAGCGCTTCCGCGTACGTCACGGTAGCTGCTCCTGAGTCCTTCTTGTAGATGCGCAGCAAAACGCCTTCCGATTGGCTGTGGTTTTCCGCGAGCCATGTCCGGAAATCACGCGATGATTTGAAGCTCATTGTTTTCATTTGAGGCGACTACTTGGTGTGTTTTGACCGCGGCTTCCGTTTGACACGCGCGCGCGGCGCAAATTTCTTGCGTTGTGCGATCGCGAGCGCGCGACCGGCCCAGACCGCGAGCTCCTCGGAATCATCGTAGAGCCGCTCGGGCAGCCGCCAATACGACAGCGACGCCCGGCCGACGCGGCCTTTGCTTTTGGCCCGGGTGTAGACGAACGGCTTGCTTCCTTCGCGCTCGAAATCCGGAATGCTGGCCTCGTCCACTTTGAGAAAGATTGCGCCGTCGAAGAGAAGGCCGAACATCAGACCCTCGGACCAGATACCGGCCCCGCCGAACATGCGTTTCACCGTTACCGGACCGAACGGGGAGAAAAGTTCGCGGATGAATTCAGGGTCCATGCGGTCAGCCTCCGCCGCCAAGCTAGCAATTGCCGGCCGGGCGACGAAAGTGCCGGCAGCGCCTTAGTCTGGAATTTTCGCTTATGAGGTCGTTTGCAGCGGGCGCAGTGGTGTGCTTCGCTATCTGTCTCTTGAACGAGCCGCGGCTCAAGGCGCTTTTGGAATTGGCGAAGGCGCTCTAGCCAGCGAGCGGATGTCAGAGTCCAAAAAGACAAAGCCACCGGGAGGGTCACATGCCGAAAGTCAAAGCCAACAATATCACCATCAATTACGAACAACAGGGCAGCGGTGAGCCGCTGGTTCTCATTCCCTATCTTGCCGCCGACAACGCCTGCTACGCCTTTCAGGTCGCCGATTACGCCAAGCACTTCACCTGCATCTCGCTTGATCCGCGCGGCGCTGGCGAAACCGACAAGCCGGACGGCACCTATTCGATGGAATTGTTTGCCGACGACGTCGCCGCCTTGATGCAGGCGATCGGCGTCGAGCGCGCGCATGTGAGCGGCCTGTCGCTCGGCGCGGCGACGGCGATTTGGGTTGCCGGCAAATATCCGCAACGCGTCAAGTCGCTGTCGCTGCACAGTTGCTGGCCGAAAAGCGACGCCTACCTCAAGACCGTGCTGGGCGGCTGGCAGAGCACGGCCAAGGGATTGAACAGCGTCACCGACATGATCATTCAGGGAATCCTGCCGTGGTGCTTCACGCCGGATTTCTATTCCGGCAACCCGGAGTTCATGGATCAGGTCGTCGCCTTCGTGCGCAGCCGCCCGAAGCAGCCGCTTGACGCCTTCATGCGCCAATCGAACGCGGTGATCGCCCACGATGCCGCTGCGCAATTGTCCAAAATCAAGGCGCCGACCCAGATCACCTTCGGCGGCCACGACCAGGTCACCTCATTGCGCTTTGCCGACGCGCTGACCGGCGGAATCAAGGGGAGCGAGCTTCTCGTTTTCGAAACCTGCGCGCACGCGCCGATCTACCAGAGCACGGCCGATTTCAACGAGAAGACATTGAGCTTCCTCAATCGGCACACCGGCTAGCTTTTGGCCGGTGCAGTCGAGCGAAACGCAGCGCGAGAATGTTCAAAGCGTAATGTCGGCGCGTCCTATTTTCATTGACAATCGTCCCCGTTTTAGGTATTAGACTAAACGAATCTCGCTCAGTGAAGGACGCCTTCGGCCGAGGGTACTCCCGAAAGCGGAGCGAGTGCGGTGCCCGCGGGCGGAACGATACACTCCGTCCCCGGGCGGCTTCGGGCATCAGCTGACCGGCACTACGACCGGTCCGGGAGGTGCATTCCCTGGACTGGGACAGGCGGGCGCGGGTAACGCCCGTGGAAGAACGTAAGGTCTCTGCACCCCGGTTGGTGTGGGCTTACAGGATCGAGCGTCCTGCCACGTCCCAGGAAGCATGGCCTGGAGTTGCGCCGAAGGGGCGAAAGCCCCGATGGTAAGAGCCGTGGTGGAACGCCGCCAGGCGAGCGTGCCCCGCAGGGCACGCGCCGCGCTCACAGATGGTTTGCGCAGACTGCGTAAACTTGTCTGGGTGGCGCGGAGGTTGATGCACACGTCTGTCGGCGTTCCGCTTCCTTTTTTCCGTTCGCTTCGTAGGGTGGGTTGAGCGAAGCGAAACCCACCGCTCAGCATGGTGGGTTACGCCGCTTCGCGACGAACCCACCCTACATTGCGCACAACTCGGGCGCGGATCGCGCCGCGAGAACGGTTTCCTATGTCGTCGTCGGCGGCGAAGTGCAGCGGGCGCGGTTACAGCGGAATGTCGTAGTAACCGAGCGCTTCCTCAAGCTCTTCTTGCTCATAGCCGAAGTGCGAACGCACGAAACGTTCGAGCGCGAGGAATGCCGTCTTAAGGTCTGAAAACGTTTCGCCGCCGGGCTGTTGGATTGCATTCACGGCGGAAGCTTCCAGTGCGTCCAAAAGCTGATGGATGATCAGATGCTCCTGGCTCAACCGGTCGACCACCTGCTGCAGCGTCCCGCTCGCCTCGCGAAGCGCCGGAAACATGTGCTGGTCCTCAATGGTGTGATGCAGCGTCAACATCTGACACTCGCGCCCGCACAGATTACCGAACAGCCGGTAATTGGCGGTCATCTGCATCGACGAGATCGCGTTGAGGAGCTTCGCGGCGTTTTGTTCGCCGGCTTCGACCTGCTCCATGACCCAGCGCACATGGTTCATCTGCTCGAGGTGATGCGCGTGGATGAGCGCCAGCCGCTTGCCGATCCGGCGCTGCGACGGCGTTACCCCCTCGATCCTGGGCGCCTTCGGACGCGTCGAATTGTCGAGAAGAGTAACGACAGTACGGGTCTGTTCGCTGGCCATGGTCAGCGCGCCTCGGCTCGCTTTGCTTGATCGGGGGAAATATTGGCGGGTCTGATATGATGGGTGCTGCGCTTGCACGCAAGAATGATCGCCACTGCGGATTTAGGCCTGCTTGCCGCCCCCGAATTCGGGGTGACGTTAGATTCCGTTGACCAGCCGCGCGCTTTCGTGTCACGTCGCGCCGCCTAAAAGGCTACGGACATCCGCGGAAACGAGTGCGATTCCTGATGGCAAGTGAACGCTACAACGCTGCCGAAGCGGAGGCCCGCTGGCAGAAGGTCTGGGACGAGCGCGGCATCTTCGCCACCTCGAACGACCACGCGCGCCCAAAATACTACGTGCTGGAGATGTTCCCCTATCCGTCGGGACGCATCCACATGGGGCACGTGCGCAACTACACGATGGGCGATGTGGTGGCGCGGGTGAAGCGGGCGATGGGTTTTGCCGTGCTGCATCCGATGGGCTGGGACGCCTTCGGGCTCCCGGCCGAGAACGCCGCTGCCGAGCGCAACATCCACCCCAAGGTCTGGACCTACGACAACATCGCGGCGATGAAAGCGCAGCTCAAATCGATGGGGCTGTCGCTCGACTGGAGCCGCGAGATCGCGACCTGCGATCCGGCCTACTACAAGCACCAGCAAAAAATGTTCCTCGACTTCATGCGCGCCGGCCTGGTCGAGCGGCGGAAGTCGAAGGTGAACTGGGATCCGGTGGATCAGACTGTGCTGGCCAACGAGCAGGTGATCGACGGCCGCGGCTGGCGCTCCGGCGCGGTGGTCGAGCAGCGCGAGCTGACGCAATGGTTCTTGAAGATCACGGACTATTCGCAGGGTCTGCTGGATGCGCTCGATACGCTCGAACGCTGGCCGGAAAAAGTCCGGCTGATGCAGAAGAACTGGATCGGCCGCTCCGAAGGGCTGTTGGTGCGTTTCGCGCTCGATCCGTCGACCGTGCCGGATGGCACCAGCGAACTGGAAGTCTTCACCACGCGGCCGGACACTTTGTTTGGCGCCAAATTCATGGCCGTGGCGCCGGATCATCCGCTGGCGGCAGCCGCGGCGAAAAATAATCCGGCGCTCACCGGCTTCATCGAGGAGTGCCGGCACCACAGCACCGCGCAGGCCGACATCGATACTGCCGAGAAGATGGGTTTCGACACCGGCATCCGGGCGCTGCACCCGTTCGATCCATCGTGGAAGATTCCAGTCTACGTCGCGAACTTCATTTTGATGGAGTACGGCACCGGCGCGATTTTCGGCTGCCCGGCGCACGACCAGCGCGACCTCGATTTCGTCAACAAATATGGGCTCGGCAATACGCCGGTGGTTTGCCCGCCCGGCGTCGACCCGGCGACTTTCGTCATTACCGACACCGCCTATGACGGCGATGGCCGGATGATCAATTCGCGGTTTCTCGACGGCATGACGATCGCGGAAGCAAAAGAAGAAGTCGCCCGGCGCCTGGAGAACGAAAAGCGCCCCCTCCCTAACCCTCCCCCGCATGCGGGGGAGGGAAGGGTGGGGGCTGTTGCTCAGCGTCAGGTCAATTTCCGCCTGCGTGACTGGGGTATTTCACGCCAGCGCTACTGGGGCTGCCCGATCCCGGTGATCCATTGCGAATCCTGCGGCGTGGTGCCGGCAGCGGAACAGGATTTGCCGATCACGTTGCCCGAGGACGTGACATTCGACCGGCCCGGCAATCCGCTCAACTGGCATCCGACCTGGAAGCAGGTGAAGTGTCCGCAATGCGGCGCGCCGGCGACGCGTGAAACCGACACCATGGATACCTTCGTCGACTCGTCCTGGTATTTTATCCGCTTCACCGATCCGTGGATCAAAACCGCGCCGACGGACCGCAAGGTGGCCGACGCCTGGATGCCGGTCGACCAATATATCGGTGGCATCGAGCACGCGATCTTGCATCTGCTCTACAGCCGCTTCTTCACCCGCGCGATGCGGAAGACCGGGCATGTCGGACTCGATGAGCCGTTCGCCGGCCTGTTCACCCAGGGCATGGTGGTGCACGAGACCTACCGCAAGCTGGACGGCGAGTGGGCGACGCCGGCCGACGTCAAGATCGAGACCCAGGGCGACGTGCGGCGCGCTTCGCTGATCTCGACCGGCGAACCGATTGAGATCGGGCCGATCGAGAAAATGTCGAAGTCGAAACGAAACACCGTCGATCCCGACGACATCATCAAAGAATACGGCGCCGACGTCGCGCGCTGGTTCATGCTGTCGGACTCGCCGCCGGAGCGCGACGTCGAATGGACGGAACGCGGCGTGCAAGGCGCCTGGCGCTTCATGCAGCGGCTCTGGCGTCTGGTGGGTGAGGCGGCCGAGATCGCGCAATCCGCACCGGCCGATCGGCCCAGCCAGTTCGCGCCTGCCGCGATCGCGCTCCGCAAGGCGACCCACTACGCGCTTTCGCGCGTGACCGATGACATCGAAAAGCTGCACTTCAATGTTTGTGTTGCGCATATCTATGAATTTGCCAACAGGATCAGTACGATAATTGGCGAAATCGAAGAACCTGAGGGGGCCGTTTCTGCTCTCGGACCTGACTTTCGCTGGGCCATGCGCGAGGCGGTTAATGTTCTTGTGCAACTGTTTCACCCAATGATGCCGCACCTTGCCGAGGAATGCTGGGCTGCACTCGGCCATGATACGCTGGTCGCTGAAGCGGGCTGGCCGAAGGTCGAGCGCGACTTGTTGATCGAGAACACGCTGACGCTGCCGGTACAGATCAACGGCAAGAAGCGCGCCGACGTGACCGTGGCGCGCGATGCGGCGGCAGCCGAGATCGAGGCGGCCGTTCTCGCGCTGGAGGCGGTGCAAAAGATACTGGACGGCAAGGTGCCCAAAAAGGTGATCGTGGTGCCGCAACGGATCGTCAATGTGGTGGCGTGAGCTGTTGTTGAACTGGCGCCGGTCCGCCCGGCTCGTCGTGGTGCTCGCTGCCGCGGGCCTCACCGCGGGCTGCTTCGAGCCGCTGTACAAGAGTCACCCGTCCGTCGGCGGCGAAGGCGTGCAGGACAAATTCGCCGCGATCGAAATTCGGCCGATCAGCGCTCCTAAAGGCACGCCAACCGAGCGCATCGCCGTCGCGATGTATAATGCGCTGAGCTACGACTTGCATAACGGCGCCAACGGTGCGCCGCCGACCTATCGGCTCACGGTAGACGTCTCAAGCTCGCAATTCACCGCAGTCATCAACCCCACCAGCGGCCGGCCGGATGCGGCCATCGAGGTGGTCAGTGCAAGCTTCCAGCTGACCGAGATCGCGACCGGCAAGACGGTCATAACTGACAACGCTACCTCGCATGTTGACTACGACATTCCAGGCTCGCAGCAGCGGTTCGCCGGTCAACGGGCACGGCGTGACGCCGAAGACCGTGCGGTGACAGTGGCCGCCGAGTCTATCAGGAACCGACTGGCTTCATACTTTGTCGCCGGCACCTGATTGTGGATTAAAATTCTTTCGTTAGGCCCGCTTCCGTTTTCGTCGATCATGCCCTAAGTGCGGCGCATGGTTGCCGTCAAAAATGCCGAAGTTGACGCCTTCATCGCCCGCCTCGATCCGGCGCGGCCGGTGATACTGGTGTTCGGGCCGGATGCCGGTCTCGTCAGCGAGCGGGTCAACGCTATCGTCAAGGCTTCGGTCGATGACCCGAACGATCCGTTTTCGCTGGTCCGTCTGGAAGCCGAGGATGTCAGCGCCAATCCCGGCCGGCTGGTCGAAGAGGCTCAGACTATAGCTCTGTTCGGCGGGCGGCGGGCGGTGTGGGTCAAGGCCGGGAGCCGCAACATCGCGCCGGCCGTTGAGGCGTTGCTTGCTTTGCGATCGAGCGAATGCCGCGTGGTGATTGAGGCTGGCGACTTGCGCCGCACCGCGCCATTGCGCACGCTCGTCGAGCGCGCCAAAAACGCTGCCGCGTTGCCCTGCTACACCGATGGCGAGAAGGAGCTGGCAAAGCTCATCGACGCCGAAATGCGCGGCGCCGATCTGACGCTTAAACCGGACGCCCGCGCCATGCTCATTCCGCTTCTTGGCGGCGACCGGGTGGCCTCGCGTAACGAACTCCGCAAGCTTGCGCTTTATGCCCGCGGCCGCGCCGAAGTCGGCGTGGACGATGTGATGGCCGTGGTCTCCGACGCCTCCGACTTTGCACTCGATGATCTGGTCGATGCGGCGTTTGCCGGCCGGCCCGTTGATTTAGAGACGCAGTTGGCGAAGGTCCGCGTTGCCGGCACTCCGGTTGGCTCGATCTTTTTCGCCGCCCAGCGCCAACTCGCACAACTGCACCGCTGGCGGACGATGATCGAAGAGGGCGCGCCGTTTTCGCTCGACCGCTTGCAGCCGCCGGTTCATTTTAGCCGCAAGAACCTCGTCGAGGTGGCGCTCAAGCAGTGGACCGCGGCGCGGCTCACCAACGCCATGACGGAACTGGCCGCTGCGGTTCTGGCATCGCGAAAGACCACGGCTCTCGCCGACACCATCGCCGAGCGCGCGCTATTATCAATAGCGGTGAAGGCGCGGCGCACCGCGGCGTGACGGCGACGGTCTAGGTCGGATTTTCCAGGCTGAAGGTCTGGGTGTCGTCGTCATAGGCGAATGCTTCGGCGTAACGAGCCCACGCCGTGACCGAACGCAACGTCTCTTCTGCGTCTTCGGTGCTCATGTGGTCTTCCAGTTCGTCAAAGAAGCGGCTTTTCGGGGCTCCGTGATGGGCGCGCTCCTGCAGCACGCGGCGGATGTGGGCGGCAAGCGGAACCGCGGATAGCAGCTGGCGCTGGAAGATTCTTTTGCGTTCGTCGGTATCCGCGTCCACGAATTGTTTGCCGATGTCGGTAAGCTTGATGTCGCCGCCCTCGATTTCAACGAAATGCATCATTTGTAGCGCATCTGAAACCGGGAAAAGGTCGTCGCCATCCATGTGCAATTCGTCGGCGAGAACAGGCAGGTCGGCCTTGCCGCTGAAGGGTGCTGCGGCGAGCGCTTCCAAAAGTCCTGACAGGAGATTGGCGGACACGCGCGGCAGGATCGTACTGATGCTGGTCGCCACTATCCCCGGCGTTGTTCCGACGCGCTGCGGCGTCTCGGTACGTGCAGTCATGGCGACATAGATTTTCTCGACCAGATCGCGAAAGCTGGGATCCAGGCGATTTCGCGGTTGTTTGAGGTCAACCGCAATCTCGCGAATGATCCGCCCCGGATTTGACGAGAACAAAAGAATGCGGTCGCACATCAGTACCGCTTCTTCGATGTTATGGGTGACCAGAATGACGCCCTTGATCGGCAGCTTGCCATCGCCCCAAAGTTCAAGGAAGTCGGTGCGCAGAGTTTCCGCCGTGAGCACATCGAGCGCCGAGAACGGTTCGTCCATGAGGAGAATGTTTGGATGCACGACAAGAGCGCGGGCAAAACCGACGCGCTGGCGCATGCCGCCGGATAATTCGCGTGGATAAGCGGATTCGTAGCCGTCGAGCCCGATGAGATCGATCGCCGCCAATGCGCGTTTCCTGATTTCCGCTTCCGGCAGTCCGAGCGCCTCAAGGCCGAGCTGGACGTTTTCCAGCACCGTCAGCCAGGGGAACAGCGCGAAGGATTGGAACACCATAGCAATGCCAGGTGCGGGCGCAACGACCGGCTGACCGAGATAAGTGATGCTGCCAGCGGACGGCGGCATCAGGCCGGCGATCGAGCGCAATAAGGTCGACTTGCCCGATCCGGTCCGGCCGAGGAGGCCAACGATCTGCCCCTGCGTCATCTGCAGATCGATACCGTCGAGGACCAGAAGCTCGCCGCCGTCGGCGCGCGGAAAGGTTTGACGCAGTGCGCGAATGTCGAGGAGCGCGTTGCTCATATCAGACCTCAACGATATCAGACCTCAATCAAGCCGGAATTTCCGCTCGGCGTACAAATAGAGTGGCCGCCAGAACGTGCGATTGATGAGAACGACGAACAAGCTCATGATCGCGATGCCGAGCACGATGCGGTGGAAATCGCCGGCTTCGGTCTGTTGCGCAATATAGGCGCCGAGCCCTTGCGCTTGGAGATGGTCGTTCCCCCAACTCGCCACTTCGGCGACGATGCTGGCGTTCCACGATCCGCCGGAAGCCGTGATCGCGCCGGTTACGTAGTATGGCAGCACGGCGGGGAGCGCGATCCGCCGCCACCAAAGCCAGCCGCGAACGCGAAAATTGGCGCCGGCGGCGCGCAGCTCGGCGGGAATAGCCATCGCGCCGGCAACGACGTTGAAGAGGATGTACCACTGCGTGCCAAGGATCATCAGCGGGCTCAACCAAATATCGGGATTGAGCCTGAACATGACGATCAACGATACGGCAATCGGAAAAAGTACATTCGCCGGAAATGCGGCGAGAAACTGCGCCACCGGCTGGACGATATTGGCAACATGCGCGCGCGTGCCGACCCACACGCCGATCGGCACCCAAATCACGCTGGCGATGGCGATCAGCACGACAATGCGGGTCAAAGTCGCGAGCCCGAGAAGCAAAGCGGTGGCGATGTCGGAAGGCGTGATGTCGTTAATGACAAAGCCTCCGACTTGCCAGACAGCAACCGCGCCGAGCGCTGTGACGACGATGGCCCATTGGAATGTGATCCAGCGGTGCTGCTTCTGCGGTTCGCGCACCACCGCAGTGGCGCGTTTGGACCAACGCGCCAGGAGTACCCGCCGCCAAACCGACGCGAAGGGCCGGATGAGGCGATCGACAAGGCGCGAGCGGCGCAACACGGTGAGCATCCACGAGTGCGGCGGCAGTACACCCGGCTCCTGCTCAAAGCGGAAGCGGTCCGCCCAAGCCACCAGCGGCCGGAACAGAATCTGGTCGTAGATCAGAATCACGATGAGCATGGTGAGAATCGCATAGCCAACGGCGACGAGATCCTGATGCTGGATGGCGAGCGCGATATAGGAGCCAACGCCCGGCAGCGTGATCGTTGTGTTGCCAACGCTGATCGCCTCGGAGGCGACGACGAAGAACCAGCTTCCGGACATCGATAGCATCATGTTCCAGATCAGCTGCGGCGTCGCGAATGGTACGTCGACCCTCCAGAACCTCATCCATGGACCGAGCTGGTAGTTGCGCGACGCCTCGACAAGTTCCGCCGGCACCGTGCGCAACGATTGATAGAAGCTGAACGCCATGTTCCAGGCCTGGCTGGTGAAAATCGCGAAAATGGCCGCGAATTCCGCGCCGAGGACGCGGCCCGGCGCCAGCGCCATGAAGAACACAATCGTGATCGAGATAAAGCCGAGGATCGGCACCGATTGCAGGATGTCGAGCAGTGGAACGAGCAAGCGTTCCGCCCGCTTGTTCTTGGCCGCGAGGGTTGCGTAGGTGAACGTAAACAGCAGCGACAGCACCATCGCGATCAACATCCGGAGCGTCGTGCGCGCGGCGTATTCGGGCAGATTGGCCGGATCGAGCGAGACCGGCTTCGATTGCAGCTCAGTCAATGGCTGCAGGAGGTGCCGGCTCGCCTCGGCGAAAAATACCAACAGGCCGAGGATCAAAAGCACCGCCAGCACGTCCCAGCGGGTGAACATACGGGGCCACCCGCCGACGGAAATTGGCACGATCAGTCGCATTGCCGGCGATGCCCATTTTTATTGAAATTTTGTCACACGATCGTCATCGAAATCGCAGCTTCGATCCCCATCGGCATCCGCGAACTTGACGCGATCCCATAACACCCGCGCGCGGTCATTCAAACATTATTACGCTCTTTACCTGCGAGGTAATTTGAAGTCAGGCTTTAGCCGAAGACGGGATATATCGAGGCATACCAAATATGGATTGCAGAAGCGGAACTCAGGGCGAGTATTTCGAGTTCGAAATTGGTTGCGGCGACAAGACCAAGACCGCCATAAGTCGATTTCGTAACCAATCGAGGCGCATTTGGGCGATCAGCTGAACCAACAGACGATAACGCTGCCGCAGGAGTTTACAGGCGAGGTCGCGAGGGCGCAGGAGGCTTGGATTGCAAACGGCAATTCGCGCCGCCTTTGGATCGGCGACGCCACGCTGTGGACCGGCCATGATGAGAGCGATTGGCTCGGCTGGCTGGACATCGCCGGGAATAAAGCCTGCGACATCGATGCTACCCGGGAATTCGCGCGGCAACTCCGCCCCGAAAACTTTACCGACGTGCTGCTGCTGGGCATGGGCGGATCGAGTCTCGGTCCCGAAGTACTGGCGGAGAGCCTGGGATCGGCGCCGCACTATCCAAAGCTGCGTGTCCTCGATTCCACTGATCCGCAGCAGGTGCGGCGTTTCGAAAGCAGCATTGATATTGCGCGGACGCTGTTCGTGGTCTCCAGCAAGTCGGGCACGACGCTCGAGACGAGCGTCTTGATGGATTATTTTTTCGCCGAAGCATTAAGCGCACTCGGTGGCGCCGCCGGCCGGCACTTCGTCGCCATCACAGATCCCGGAAGCCGGTTGCAGAAAACGGCTGAAGAGAACGGCTTCCGCCAGGTTTTCTTCGGCGTTCCCAGCATTGGCGGGCGTTATTCGGTGCTCTCGAATTTCGGCATGGTGCCGCTGGCGGCGAGCGGTCGCGACGTGCAGGCGTTTCTCGACGCGGCGCGCGTCATGGCGCGGGCCTGCGGGCCCGGCGTGCCGCCCGCGCAAAATCCGGCCGTCACTCTCGGCCTGACTATCGGTGTTCTTGCTTTGCGCGGGCGCGACAAGCTCACAATCATATGCTCCCCAGCGATCGCATCGTTCGGCGCTTGGGCAGAGCAACTGATCGCCGAGTCGACCGGCAAGAACGGCAAGGGCGTCATTCCTTTCGCCGGAGAACCGCTCGGCGAAGCTTCCGCTTATGACTTCGCATCGGCTGTTTGTATTCATCCGTGACCAGCGGAATCCGGATCCGGCTCAAGAGCAGGCTGTCGATGCGCTGTCGCGCGCCGGACATCCGGTCGTGCGGATCGACGTGGCTTCGGCGCAGCTTCTGGGGCAGGAATTCTTCCGTTTTGAGGTTGCGACCGCTGTCGCCGGCGCTGTCCTCGGCATCAATCCGTTCGATCAGCCCGACGTCGAAGCGAGCAAGATCGCCACACGCACCATGACGGACGCGTTCGAGAAGACCGGCTCACTCCCATTGGAACCGCCGGTGTGCGCCGAGAATGGGATCGTGCTGTACACCGACGAACCCAATGCGCAGGCGTTGCGGAGAACCGGCGCGAAGGCCACGCTGGAAAGCTGGCTCAAGGCGCACTTGGCCCAACTCGATGACAACGACTATTTCGCGATGCTTGCTTACATTGACGCCACCGCAACGCGGATGCAGGCGCTGCAAGGACTGCGCGCAACCGTTCGTGATTACAAGCGGGTCGCAACCGCGCTGCAATTCGGACCGCGCTTTCTGCATTCAACTGGACAAGCCTACAAGGGCGGCCCGAATTCCGGCGTGTTTCTTGAAATCACGGCCGACCCCAATCCCGATGTCGACATTCCGGGACGCAAGGCGAGCTTCGGAATAATCGAGGCGGCGCAGGCGCGCGGTGATTTCCGCGTGCTCGCCCAATGCGACCGCCGCGTATTGCACGCACACATCGCCGGCGAGGTCGATGTCGGCCTTGCCGCGATCGTGAAGGCGGCGCTTGCAGCGCTGCAATGAAGCCGGAGCCTATTGTGAAACGAACTGCCGGAGCCGGGCGTACAAACCCGCCGGGGACGGCGAGGGCGGCCGCAACGCTGCGGCAGCCGGCAGTGTCGAGCCGATAAGACGTGCGCCAATTGTCGTGCGCTGAACCACCAGCGTGGTTGTCCAGCTTAGTACGACCGTGCAACTGAAGACGATCGCTCCCTTCACCACCGCGAACAGTGCGAAAGGCAGGAGCGCGTATTGGAGCCAAACGTCGAACACGTAGTGGAGCAGGTAAAGGCTGTAGGCGTTGACCGAAAGGCTTGCCAGCATGGCTGAGCGTCTGGTGCCAAAGCGCAAGCTGGCGGCAAGAAAGAAAAAGCAGCCACAGGCGCAAGCCAAGACAAAACTCAGATCAGCGGCGATCCGGATGCCCACAGGGGCCGGACCATTGAGGGTCAAGGATGTCGCGGCCATCCAGAACACCAGCGAACCGAGCGCCGCAACAAGCCACAGCCCCCAGCGCCGCGGCAACGCGCCGTCCGCCGCCACGAGGCCGCAATCGATGCCCTCGACCCCGATCCCGATCCCGGTGAAGAAATACACGGCGTACAGCAATGGCCGAGATAGCTGCAGGGGGAGGAAACCCGTATCCGTCCACTCCCATGGGGTGAAGATGAGCGCGAGCGGAACATAGGCAACGGCCGTAACTGCGACGAGGACGGCAAAGAAAAAGCCAGGGCGCCTTCCCGCCGCCGCCGCCCAGCGGCCTAGAGCCGGAAGCGCGTCAGGCGCGATCCAGTTAATGCCGACCGCTATGATGTTCAGCGCGAGGAGTTGCCACAGGAACCAAAGTTGTCCGTTGTGCACAAACGGCAGCGCCAAATAGTGGTCGATATAATCGGGCACGCTCGGGTTTGTCGCCGATACGAGATACACCGGATAGATCGCCACCGGAACCAGCACGATGATGCCAAATGCGAAGGGAACGCCAAGCCTGAGCAAGCGATCGCGTACAAATCTCCAGTTTCGTTTGCGCGCAAGGCTCGGCCACACGAACAGGCCCGACAGCAGAAACATGAGAGACATCAGGTAGACGTCCTGCCAGGCGCAGAACAGGTCGAAGCCGAACCAGCGGTGGTTGTCCAGAATTGGAAACGACCGCCATTGGTACGGCGGATCGTTGAAACCGACCGTCCTCGGCGGTATCGACTGGACGTAAGCAAGTACTGAATGGAATGCGAGCACGATCAGGATGACGACCGCGCGCAAATTGTCGAGTGCCAAACTCGAGCGCGACATTGTGATGGCGCGTGGCATGAACGTTTAAATCCCGACTACCCGATGTGATCCCAGAGCGTCCCCACCCGATCATTCAAACGCTACGACGCCGTTGCAAGCAAGAAAATCGAATAATATACACGGACTTTGGCGGAGCCCCAGTTCGATCGAGCGCGAGCCTGTGCAGACTGGCAAGCTCCCTTCGGGTCGGGGATGGCTGAATTGTGGGTTACGGGTTCCCGCTCCGGGCGTCGTCAAATCACCGCATTGTCGAAAGACTGATTCTGGCCAGTCAACGGCGATGGATTTGATTCTAGGCGGCGAACGAATGGAGAAGGCATTGGCAGCGCGATTCGCGCGGCTGGCGATCGCTGGCTTGGTGGCGCTCGTGGCCGCGACTCAATCCTTGACCGCCGCGGAGCCGACTGTGGCTGGGCTTTGGCAAAAGACCGACGCCCAAACCGGCAAGCCGGTCATATGGTTCCTATTTTTCGAAAACGGAGCCACGTATGAAGGCGTCGCCGCAAGGCTGTTTCCGTTGCCGACCGACGGCCCGACGCCGCCGGTCTGCACCCGTTGCGAAGACGACCGCAAGAATGCGCCGCTGCTCGGATTGCCGATCATCCGGGACATGCAACGCGCCGGCTTGAAGTATCAAAACGGGAATATCCTGGATCCGCGCGACGGCAATCTTTACCACGCAATGATGACGCTCAGCCCGGACGGTCAATCGCTGACGGTGCGTGGATATCTCGGCATACCGCTACTCGGACGTGATGAAGTTTGGAATCGTCTCCCCGAGAGCGCAGCAAGGGCGCTCGATCCCACCATCGTCGCCCGGTACCTGCCGGCGCCGCCGCCAAAATCCGTGATGCGGCTACGTCCAGGAAACACAAGATCGGCGGATACAGTTCGCTAAGGCGTAATCGTGAGGACCATCGGCCCCGGTTGGAGATAACAGCCGGTGCTCAATCCGAGCCGACGCCGAATTCACAGCCGGGCTCGGCGTAGTAGTACCGAGCGACACCATACCTGTCGCGCTGGACCAGAGGGCGGCAGCGGGCGAGCCATCGATGATCACGCTCGGCTAGTTCCGCCCTCTCGGCCTCGCTGAGGGCGTCCGGCACTATCCGGACGAAGGGATCGCCTGACGTTGTCCAGCTGTCGACGCAGTTGAAGCTTTGCGCGGACCCGATACAGCTCTCCGCCGCGACGTTGCTGGCGCGGGCAGTTGCGCAAACAACGACCGAGAGCACAATCGCGGCGGCGAGTTGTGCGGCCGGCCGCAATGCTGAAGCCGCTTTAGCAAGACGATTGGTTAACACCGCACTCCTCGCTCCCTGATCATCCGGCGGCAGACCTGCCCGACGCCGGACACGTGCCAGGTCTCGAGCGACAGCGAGCAAGCAAAATGCCAGAGCATTTGCCCTGTTTTGGCACAGGCCTGGATCGCGGCAAGACCGGCGTCGAGGCGCGGCCACTAACGTTAGCGCCTAATGATCACGGACGCCGCAAGGCGGCGCTCCTCCCATCCCGTCTGCTGCAGCTCCGGCACGGTATCGTCGCACTCCGGATAGCCGAGGCAGAAATAGCCGATGAATTTCCACTCGGCGGGGACGCGGAGCAGCTTCGCTACAGTCGCCGGATCGAGGATCGAAACCCAACCCATTCCGATCCCTTGGGCGCGCGCGGCAAGCCAGATCGTGTGGACGGCAGTGACTGCGGAATACTCGATCATCTCCGGCATCGTAAGGCGTCCGAGGCCGTGACCCTGCTCGGTTGCGCGATCGGCAAAGACTGCCAGATGGCACGGGGCTTCCTCCATCCCGGCGAGTTTGAGCCGCGCGTAGCGGCCGGCGCGTTCGCGGTTCTGGGCGTTGAGCGCCTCGGCGTTGCATTGTGCGAAATTGCCGCGGATCGCCGCTCTGGCGGCGGCGTCATCGACGACGACGAACCGCCACGGCTGACTCAGTCCCACCGACGGGGCAAGGCATGCCACCTCGATGAGGGCTTCCAGCGTGCCGCTCGGCAACGGGTCGCGACGGAACCGCCGGACATCCCGTCGCCAGACCAGAAGATTGCGCAGCTGCGCGCGAAAGGCGTCATCAAAGGCGACCGATCTTTCTGGCACGACGGTGTCAGTCGTCATGTTGGGAATTGTTCCGGAACGAAGCCATCGCGGCGTCCAGTCGCTGCCACTCTCGTGCAGTCCTCGGTAAGCCGAAGCGCAGCCAGCTCGCATTGTCGGGGAACGCACGCACAAAAATTCCGGCGCGTCCCAAATGACGGAACAACGCGCTTGCGGCCGGAGTTTCCACGAGCCGGAACAAGCTCGTGCCGCCGACGATATGAAGACCTGATGCGTCCAGAATCGCATCGAGTTTCTGTGCTGCTTTCTCAAGGCGCTTGCGCGCCCGCCCGATCCAGTCCGTGTCCGCCAGCGCTTTTGTACCGACCGCGAGCGCGGGTCCTGAGACCGCCCAAGGGCCAAGCAAAGCACCGAGCCGCGCTGCGAGCGCCGGTGCCGCGATTGCAAAGCCGAGCCTCACTCCGGCGAGACCGAAGAATTTGCCGAAGGAGCGCAGCACGACGATATTCCCGGTTGCCACGTCAGCGGCGAGGCTTGCGCCCGGCGGCCCGACATCCATGAAGGCCTCGTCGATCACCAGTACACCGCTGCGACGGCGCAGGTCTTGCGCGAGCGTGAGCAAAGTCGGCCGCGGAACGAGCCGCCCATCGGGATTATTGGGGTTGCCGACAATGACGAGCGTGGCATCGCCGCAGTCTTCGATGCGGCGCACTGTTTTGACGGCATGTCTCGCCAGCGTCGCGGCACGACAGAGTTCAGGGTAGGTCGGCGTCAGGATAGTCGCGCGCCCAGGTCGCGCGAGGCCGGCGACCAGCGGCAGCAGAATCTGTGTGCCGGGAGCAGGCACAATATGCGCCGCTGTCGGGGCGCCGTAAGCGCGCGCGGCCGCTCGGGCGAGCGCCTCTGCGGCCGCGGGCTCCGGCAAGCGGGCGAACAGCTCAGGCGAAAACCGGGGCACCGGATAGGGATTGGGATTGATCCCGGTCGACAGGTCGATGAAAGGTTCCGGTGCGCCCGGGAACAGGCGCCAGGCTGCGCCGATATCGCCGCCATGCAACAGAGGTTCGTCCTCGCCGCCAGTAAGGATCATGTCTGTCGCGCTAGCTCTCATCGCTATGCTGATCGAGCTTTGTTTCGGCTATCCGGACGCCGTGCTGAAGGTCATTGGCCATCCGGTAACGTGGATTGGGCGGCTGATCGACGCGCTCGACAAATGGCTTAATCGCGATGCGGCTGGACCAAGTGAACGCCGCTCAGCCGGAATTAGTGCGATCTTGATCGTTGCCGTAGTGGTGGGCGGGGTTGCGTTGGTGGTCGAGTATGAGCTGTTGCGTCTGCCGCTTGGCATTCTCGTTGCCGGTCTCCTTGCCAGCACCCTCGTGGCGCAAAGGAGCCTCAACCGGCATGTCGCGGATGTCGCAACCGCGCTCGATAAGGATGGAGCAGCAACCGGCCGCATCGCCGTGGCGCGGATCGTCGGCCGCGACACGGCGGAACTCGATGCTGCCGGCGTCGCGCGGGCGGCCATCGAGAGCCTCGCTGAGAATTTTTCCGACGCGGTCGTCGCGCCGGTCATCTGGATGGTCATAGGCGGACTTCCTGGCGCTGCACTCTACAAGGCAATCAATACCGCCGACAGTATGATCGGCCATCGCACTCAGCGCCACGCGGCCTTCGGCTGGGCCGCTGCGCGGCTCGACGACCTCATCAACCTGCCGGCGTCGCGCCTCTCCGCGCTCCTCTTTGTGGCGGCGGCGGCGTTGACCAAGGATGCCGACCCAGCTGCGGCGTGGCGCGCGGTGCGCCGCGATGCCGCGCGCCACCGCTCACCCAACGCGGGCTATCCCGAGGCGGCGATGGCAGGAGCGCTCGGCCTTTCGCTTGGGGGTCCGCGCAGCTATGGCGGCGTAAGCGTCGACGATGCCCTGATGGGTGCCAGGCGCCGCGATGCCAACGCCGCCGACATCCGCCGCGCACTCGCGCTATTTCACAGCGCCGATGCCATCCTGATTGCGGTTCTGGCTGTCATCGAGGCCCTGCTTATTTTGCCAATTTGAGCAGGCGATCAAGATCGAGATGCGCCGCGAGGTGCGCGGCAAGCGCGTCGAGCGTGTTCTCGACCGAGGAGTCATAGCTGATGTTCGCGGTGCCGCCGAAACGCGCGAGCCACGCCGCGCGTTGGCGGTCATCGGCGAACAAGCCGTGGACGTACGTGCCGATGACTCGGCCATCCGGCGAAACCGCGCCCTCCGGAGATCCGTCTGCGAGATGCGCAAACGGCCGCGCGCAATCCGAACCCTCCGTTACGCCCATGTGCATTTCGTAGCCGGTAAAAGGCGCGCCATCGTCGGTCGCGCCCCGCACCGGCTCAAGGTGCTTCCCTGCCGATAGCGTTGTTGCGACGTCGACAAGTCCAAGGCCTTCGACATTTGACGGCGGACCTTCAATACCTTCAGGGTCGGCGATGCTGCGCCCGAGCATTTGATAGCCGCCGCAAAGCCCGAGGATGGCTCCGCCCCGTCGCCGGTGCGCCGCAATGTCGATGTCGAAGCCGGCGGTGCGCAGCGCCGCAAGATCGGCGATGGTCGCCTTCGAGCCGGGCAGCACGATGAGATCGGCGTCGCCGGGAAGTGCCGTGCCCGGATGTATGCGCACGAGATCGACGTCCGGCTCGGCATCGAGCGGATCGAGATCGTCGAAATTGGCGATGTGCGGCAGAACGGGAACCGCGATGCGGACTCGGGCTCGCGGCTTGCGCGGCCAGCTTTGCTCAAGCGCGAGTGCATCTTCCGCCGGTAGCGAGCGTGCCGCGGCAAAGAACGGCACCAGGCCGAGAGCCTCCCATCCAGTCGCGCGTGCGATGCGCTCCATCCCTGCAGCAAACAGCGCCGCGTCGCCGCGAAACTTGTTGACGATGAAGCCGCGAACCAGCGCCGCATCCTCTGGCGCAAGAACAGCTTTGGTGCCGACGAGGCTCGCGATCACACCGCCACGGTCGATGTTCCCGATCAGTACCACCGGCGCATCGGCCGCGCGGGCAAATCCCATATTGGCGATGTCGTTTGCCCGCAGGTTCACTTCCGCGGCGCTGCCGGCGCCTTCTACGAGCACAATGTCAGCTTCGCGCCGCAGCTTTTCAAAGCTGTGGAGTACATACGGCAAAAGATCGCTTTTCATGTGCTGGTAGGCGGCAGCTTTAGCGCTGCCATAGACGCGGCCCTGCACCACGATCTGGGCGCCGATCTCGCTCTGCGGTTTCAGCAGCACCGGATTCATGTGAATGCTCGGCGGTGTGCGGGCGGCGCGGGCCTGCAAGGCCTGGGCGCGGCCGATCTCGCCGCCGTCCGCAGTTACCGCGGCATTGTTTGACATGTTCTGCGGCTTGAACGGACGCACGGCCAAGCCGCGAAGTGTGAACGCGCGTGCAAGCCCGGCGACGATCAACGATTTGCCCACGTCCGAGCCGGTGCCCTGGAACATGAGCGAACGCGCAGACATGTTCTTTAGAACTCGATGCCCGGCTGAGCCTTCACGCCGGCTGCAAAATGGTGCTTCACCAGCGTCATCTCGGTGACGAGATCGGCGGCCGCGAGCAGCTCCGGCTTGGCATTCCTTCCGGTCACGACCACGTGCAGACCTGCGCGACGACCGGCGAAGGTGGCGACGACATCGTCAAGGTTCAGATAGTCGTAACGAAGCGCGATGTTGAGTTCGTCCAGAATGACAAGTCCAAAGCTTGGATCGGCCATAAGTTCGCGGGCCTTTGACCAGGCCCGTTCGGCCGCAGCGACGTCGCGCGCGCGATCCTGCGTCTCCCAGGTAAAGCCTTCGCCCATCGTGTGCCAAACGAGTTGATCGCCGAACCTCGCCAATGCGTCGCGCTCGGCGGTATGCCACGCGCCCTTGATGAACTGCACCACGCCGACCCGTTGTCCGCGTCCCAACATGCGCAACGCAAGCCCGAACGCGGCCGTCGACTTTCCTTTGCCGGAACCGGTGTGCACGATTAGCAAACCCTTCTCGATCTGCTTGTCGGCAACTTCGGCGTCCTGCACGGCTTTGCGCTTTGCCATCTTGGCGCGATGGCGTTCGGCCTCGGCTTTGTCGATTGCTTGCGTCATGACGCTCTCTCCAAAGTCCCTTTCACCGCGAGCGGTAAGCCCGCGACCATGAGGACAACGCGATTCGCGCGCGCCGCGATGCGCTGGTTGAGAATCCCCTGAAAGTCGCGGAAACGCCTGCCGAGCGGATAGTCCGGCACGATCCCGAAGCCCACTTCGTTCGCGACCAGCACGGTCGGCGCCAGCCTTGATGCCAATGTTGTTTCCAGAGCTTGCATCTCCTTTTCGATGTCTGCGTCCGCCAGCATAAGATTTGAGAGCCACAGCGTCAGGCAATCGACCAGCACCGGTAACTGCCCGCATGCGGCCAGCGCGGCGGAAAGATCACGTGGAGCCTCGATAGTTTGCCAGCTCGTCCCACGGCGCTCGCGGTGTGCCCTTATGCGGGCCGACATTTCATCATCGCCCGCTTCCGCTGTTGCGACATAGGCCCAAGGTGGAGGCAAAGCGGCGATCACGCCCTCGGCATATCGGCTTTTACCCGAGCGCGCGCCGCCGAGCACGAAGGTCAGCGGCTCACTCACTGAACGCTATCTGGGGCAATCCACATGATGTACATGCGGCTCGGTTTTCCTTCCTAAAGGCCAATTTGCGGCAAGATCAGCATGACGGAACAGGCGCCATTGACAAAGCCGCAGCCTCGACCGTTATTACCACCTTCGACGGTCTCTCGTGAGAGAGCGAACAGGGAATGCGGTGCGGAACGCAAGTTCCTAATCCGCAGCTGCCCCCGCAACTGTAAGCGGGTAGTCTCGTCCGGATAAGCCACTGGCGGCCTTCTTGCCGCCGGGAAGGCAGGCCGAGGCGCCGATCCGCGAGCCAGGAGACCTGCCGTCGTCCTAGTCGACGCGACAAACACCGGTCGGGGGTGCATCGGTGGATGATCTGAAAGACGAAAGTCTTTTGGTCCTCGCTCGCGCCGGCGGTTGGGCACGCGAGGACGGATCTTGCTCTCTTTCCTGAAAACGACGGTCGATGACGCATCGTCCGATCAGCGCGCCAAGATTGGCGCACTCTATGCTCTCCTGTTTGCGGGCAATGCTTTAGTCTGGGTTTGGGCTGTTGTCGCATTGGCAGGGCGCCCGGCGCTGCTCGGCACCGCTATTCTCGCTTATGTGCTCGGTCTGCGCCACGCCGTCGATGCGGATCATATCGCCGCGATCGACAATGTCGTGCGCAAGTTGATGCAGGAGGGCAAGCGGCCGGTTTCGATTGGTCTGTTTTTTTCTCTCGGTCATTCGTTTGTCGTGGCGATCGCCGTGGCGGCGATTGCGACCGCGGCGTTCGCGCTGCGCAGTCACTTCCACGAATTCAAGATGATCGGCAGCATCATCGGCACGGGAGCCTCTGCGTTCTTTCTGCTGGCAATCGCCATCATCAATCTCGTCGTTCTCCGCGGCATCTGGGATAGCTTTCGCCGCGCGCGCCGCGGCGAGCCCGTTGCCGACGATGAATTGAACCTTCTCCTCTCCGGCCGCGGATTTCTTGCCCGCATCTTCCGCCCATTGTTCCGCATGGTGTCGCGGAGCTGGCAGATGTTTCCGGTCGGGTTTTTGTTCGGCCTCGGTTTCGACACGGCGACCGAGATCAGTCTGTTTACCGTCGCCGCGAGCCAAGCCTCCGGCGGCATGAGCTTTGGTACGATCATGCTCTTTCCGGCCTTATTCGCTGCCGGGATGACGCTGATCGACACCACCGACAGCGTGCTTATGGTCGGCGCCTATGGCTGGGCGTTTCTCAACCCAATCCGCAAGATTTGGTACAATCTCACCATCACAGCAATCTCCGTTACGGTCGCGCTGTTGATCGGTGGCCTCGAGGCGCTGGGGCTTATTGCCGGCAAGCTGGGCCTCGAAGGCGCCTTCTGGAACACGATCGACGGCCTCAACGGCGGCATTGCCAATTTTGGATATCTCGTCGTCGGTGTTTTCCTTGGAAGCTGGGCGCTCTCTTATCTGCTTTACCGCTGGCAGGGTCTCGACCGGCCAGTAGTCGAGCGGGCGTAGGAGGGACCGATGGCAACATCCCCCGACCAAACACTGAAGACCAAAGCGTCACTATCCGCCGCTCCGATCGTCTATGTGTGTGTTACCTGCCGGCCGGTCGGCGAACCGGACAGTCTGGTGCGGCCCGGCGCGATCCTCGCTGCGGCGACTGCGGAGGCCGCCGCCAACACCGAAGTCGAAGTTCGACCCATGCGCTGCCTCGCGAATTGCTCGCGCGGTCCCAGTGCCGCGCTCCGCTGCAACGGTTCGTGGACCTATGTATTCGGCGGACTGGATGTGACGTGCGCCGGCGCTCTCATCGAAGGTGCGCGTCTTCTGGCCAATGCTGCTGACGGTATTCTGCCGTGGCGCGGGCGCCCGGCTCCTCTCAAGCGCGGTCTGATTGCGCGCGTTCCGCCACTGAACTTTCAAGAGGTCGATCTATGAACAGCACGCTCGCGCGCATTCCCTGCACCATCGTCACCGGCTTTCTCGGCGCCGGCAAAACCACGCTCATTCGCCACGTGATCGCTAACGCGCAAGGCCGCCGGCTCGCGGTCATCGTCAATGAGTTCGGCGATGTCGGCATCGACGGCGACATTCTCAAAGGCTGCGGCAATTCCGCCTGCCCCGAAGAGAACATCGTCGAGTTGGCGAACGGTTGTCTTTGCTGCACCGTCGCCGATGAATTTGTCCCGGCGCTCGACGCCATCCTCGCGCGCGACGGCATCGAGCACATCGTTATCGAAACGTCGGGGCTCGCGCTGCCGAAGCCGCTGGTGCAAGCGTTCCATTGGCCCGCGATCAAGAGCCGCGTCACTGTCGATGGTGTCGTCGTTGTCGTTGACGGCGCGGCGCTCGCCGAGGGCCGCGTGGCGAACGATCTCAGTGCACTCGCGCAGCAACGCGCGGCCGACTCGGCGCTTGCCCACGACGATCCCGTCGAAGAAGTCTTCGAGGACCAGATCGCCTGTGCCGATCTTGTCGTCCTCAACAAACGCGACCTGATCGATGCGGCCGGCATCGAGAAAGCCCATGCCGCGATTGCCGATGTGCTGCCGCGCAGTGTGAAGGTGATCACGGCCGCCGACGGCAAAGTCGACCACGCGCTGCTGCTCGGGCTCGGCGTCGGTACCGAAGACGATATCGCCAACCGGCGGACCCATCACGACGCCGAGGAAGACCACGATCACGATGACTTCGATTCGTTCGTCGTGCCGATGGACGAGATCGCCGATCCGTCGGCGCTGACCGCGCGCGTTGCGGCACTAGCCGAGAATTTTGATGTGCTGCGCGTGAAAGGTTTCGCGGCGGTGGCCGGAAAACCGTTGCGCTTGCTGGTTCAGGCGGTGGGCGCCCGCGTGACGCACCAGTACGACCGGCCCTGGAGCGCCGCCGAGGCGCGCCGGGGTCAGCTGGTCGTGATCGGACTGAAGGGGCTCGATCGCGCAGCGGTGACGCAAGCGCTGGTTGGATAAGGGGCGGGTTGAGGCATGCATCTGCTCACGACGACTTCGACCAACCTCGACGAAATTGTCGAAGCCGTAGACCTTGGCCAATCGCCGGGCGACATCGTCGTTCTTTCTTTCGCCGGCAGCGATCTCGCTGGCCTCGCCGCCGCCTGGGAGGCGGAGCGCGCCGCGCTGCCGAGCGTCCGCCTCGCGCATTTGCGCGACCTTCGTCATCCGATGTCGGTCGATCTGTGGATCGATCGCGTCGGTGCGCACGCCAAGGTGATCGTGGTGCGCCTGCTCGGCGGCCTCGATTGGTGGAAGTACGGGATCGAGCGACTGTCAGCGCTGGCGCGGGAACGCGACATCGCGTTCGCGGTGTTGCCGGGCGAAGATCGCGACGACGTGCGGCTTGCGGCGGCCTCGACGCTGCCGCCGGAAGAACTTGGCGCGCTGTTGCGATTTTTTCGCGAAGGCGGCCGCGAAAATCTTCGCGCATTGTTGCGCCGGCTCGCTCGCCATGCCGGTTCCGATCTCGAAGCGCGCGAGCCAAAGCCAGTGCCGCGGCTCGCGGGTTATCTGCCCGGCGAAGGCGCTGTTGATCTCGATCGGCTCAGCGCTTCGCTGGATCCTGGCAAACCGGTCGTCCCAATCATCTTTTACCGGGCGCTGTTGCTGGCGAACGACACCGCGCCGATCGACGCGCTGTGCGCGGCGCTGGCGGCGCGTGGTTTGGCGCCGGCTCCGCTCGTCGTCACCAGCCTCAAGGACAGCGAAGCCGCGGCGTTCCTGCAAAACGCGTTCGCGCGGCTTGATCCCGCACTCATCGTCACCACTACGGCCTTCGCGGCGGGCGGCAATAGCGGCGAACGAAACCCGCTCGACACCGTCGACGTCGCGGTCTTGCAGGTCATCAGCGCGACGACGCGCCGCGCCGCATGGCGCGAGAGCGCCCGCGGCCTCGGCGCTGCCGATCTCGCGATGTATGTTGTCATTCCCGAGCTCGATGGCCGTGTGCTCGCCGGCGCAGTCGCGTTCAAGGACGAGCTGCAGCCGTTGGAGGGACTCTCCTTCACAGCGCTGGCAAGCCGGCCCGAAGCGGACCGGATCGCGATGGTCGCCGACCGCATCGCTGCGCTGATTCGATTGCGCACACTGCCACGTGATGAGCGGCGGATTGCGGTGCTGATGCCGGATTATCCCGGCGCGCCGGGTCGCACCGGGTATGCGGTTGGTCTCGACGTCCCGGCGAGCGTGCTCGCGCTTGTCGACGATCTCGCTGCCGCAGACTACAGCGTGAGCGGCACGCCAAAAACGTCGCGCGAACTTTTGGACGTGCTTGCAGAGGGCGCGAACGACGCGAACCTCTCATTGGCGAAATACGAGAGCCTGCTTGCAGGATTGTCGCCAACAACAGTCGCACGTTTGCGGGAGGCTTGGGGTGAGCCGGCGACTGACCCAGATTTCCACGACGGGGCGTTCTATTTCCGCGCTAAAAAATTCGGCAAGCTGTTGGTCGCGCTGCCGCCTGACCGCGGGCGGTCCGCCGAACGCCGCGCCGACTATCACGATCCGGTTTTGCCGCCGCGGCACGCGCTCGTCGCCTTTGGGCTGTGGCTGCAGCATGGATGGAAGGCCGATGCGCTCGTTCACATGGGCGCGCACGGCACGCTGGAATGGCTGCCGGGCAAAGCGGTCGCGCTTACTGCAGAGTGTTTCCCGGAGATCGTCACCGGAGCGCTGCCGGTGATCTATCCGTTCATCGTCAGCAATCCCGGCGAAGCCGCGCAGGCGAAACGCCGGATCGCGGGCGTAACCATCGGGCACCTGCCGCCGCCGCTTGTCGACGTCGGACTTTCTGGCGATGCGCGCGAGCTCGAGCGATTGGTCGATGAATACGCCCAGGCTGACGGCCTCGACCGGCGCCGGCGCGAACGTCTGGCGAAGCTGATCGTCGAGACGGCGCAACGCACCGGCTTGGCGCGCGAGGCTGGCGTCGATGGTGCCGCAGCGCCCGACGACGCGCTCCGCCACATCGATGCCTGGCTATGCGATCTGAAAGACCTCGCCGTCAAAGACGGCCTGCACATCTATGCCCGCGCGCCGTCCGGCATCGACGATCCGCTGTGGCGGGCGAGTGCCGAGGCCGAACGCAAAGCGTTACTCGCCGCGCTCGACGGCCGCCGGATCGCGCCCGGCCCGGCCGGCTCGCCGACACGCGGCCGCCGTGACGTGTTGCCGACCGGCCGCAATCTCTTCACTACCGATCCGCGCACGCTGCCAACGCCGACGGCGATGGATCTTGGCCGGCTCGCTGCCGACGAAATTCTGCGCGCCCATCTGCAAACCCACGGCGAGCCGCCGCGCGGCGTCGTGATCGATCTGTGGGGCAGCGCCACCTTGCGCACCGGCGGCGAAGAGATCGCGCAAGGCTTTGCGCTGCTCGGCTGCCGGCCGATCTGGGACCATGCGACCGGACGAGTCACCGGCATCGAGGTGCTGCCGAACGCCGCCATCGGGCGGGCGCGTGTCGATGTCACCTGGCGCATTTCAGGACTGTTTCGCGACCTCTTCCCCGCGCAAATCGCGCTCATCGATGCCGCGGTGCAAGCCGTCTCTGCACGCGATGAAGCCAACGACGAAAATCCGCTCGCCGCGGCTCGCCGCGCCGCGGGCTCCGCCCGCCTTGATCGCATCTTCGGCACCGCGCCGGGCACCTACGGATCGGGCGTCGAAGACCTGCTCGGCCGCGGCATTGATACCGAGGCGATCGGTGCGGCGTACCTCGCAGCGGCCTCGCACAGTTACGGCGGTGCCGCCGGAGACGGCAGCTCGGTGCCCGGCGCCTTCACGCAGCGCATTGCGGCTGCGGACCTTCTGGTCCATCCGACCGACGATCCGGCGCGCGATCTGCTCGAAGGTGCCGAGGACGTCGCCTTTGTCGGCGGCTTTGCCGCGGCCGCGAAGATGCTCGGCCGTGCGGCCGATCTCGTGATGCTTGACGTGACCGATCCGCAGCGGCCGCGGGCGCGAACGCTTTCGGCAGCACTGGCTCGCATCGTCCGCGCCCGCGCGATCAACCCGCGCTTCATCGCCGGGCAAATGCGCCACGGCCCGCGCGGCGCCGCTGAACTTGCCGAAACGGTCGATCGGCTGGTTGCCTTTGCGGAGACGACCGATGCGGTCGCGAGCGAATTGTTTGATTTTCTGCACGCGGCCTATGTCGCCGACCCGAAGGTTCATGCCTTTCTGATGCGCGAAAATCCGCAGGCCGCTGCAGCGATTGCGGAGCGGCTTGACGCCGCGCGGCTGCAGGGTCTTTGGCATCCGCGGCGCAACGATGTCGACGCCGGCCTCGCCGCTCTTCGCGCGGAGGCGGCGGCGTGACGGCTCTCGCCATCAATCGTTCGCAGCGCCGCGGCGCCTGTCCCGGATTATCGGCACCGATGCCAACCGGTGATGGATTGCTGGTCCGGCTCCTGCCGATTGGCACGATTCCACTTGCGGCGTTCGGGCAACTGTGCGCGGCGGCGCGCCGGGAAGGCAACGGCGTCGTCGAAGTGACTGGGCGCGGCAGCATCCAGGTTCGCGGGCTGAACGCCGCTTCGGCGCGACGCTTCGCCGATGCCGTCGCGGCGCTTGGTATCGCGGCGGAGGACGGCATACCCGTTCTTTGTAACGCGCTTGCCGGCCTCGATGGGCGGGAAATTTTGGATGCGAACGCGTTTGCCGCTGATTTGCGGCGTGCGCTCACCCGCACATCGCTGACGGCAAGGCTTGCGGCTAAAGTTTCGATCGCCATCGATGGTGGCGGCGCAGTCAACTTCGATAATATTTCCAGCGACGTGCGTCTGCGCGCCCAAGCGACCGGTGTCGGCACAACGCTCTGCGTCGGTATCGCGGGCGACGATGCGAGCGCGACGCAAGTCGGCGTGATCGAGCCTGCTCATGGAATTGATGCAGCCATCAGGCTGCTCGAAGTCATCGCGCGATGCGGCCGTCCAGCGCGATCGCGCGATATTCTGGCGGCCGAAGGCGGCGCACCGTTTCGCTCGGCGCTCGATGATCTCCTGATCGAGGATGAAACGCCGTCACACAAGCGTACCAGCGGTGACCCAATCGGATCGCACCGGCTGCGAGATGGATCGCTTGCATGCGGCGTCGGTCTCGCCTTCGGCCACGCCGACGCCACGACGTTGGAGCGTTTGGCTGAAGCCGCGAGCGGCGCTGGCGCGATCGGCATACGTGCAGCGACGGACCGCGTGCTGATGATTATCGGACTTACGGAAACGGCGGCGTCCGCTTTCGTCAATGCCGCCGAAAGTCTTGGCTTCATTGTCGCAGCCGACGATCCACGCCGGCGTATCGTCGCCTGTGCCGGCGCGCCGATCTGTTCATCGGCGCACATTGCCGCGCGCGCACTGGCGCCGCGGGTCGCTGGGATCGCGGCGTCACATCTCGATGGTTCGCGCCAGGTTCACATCTCCGGCTGCGTCAAGGGTTGCGCTTACGCCGGCAGCGCGCCCCTCACCATTGTCGGTTCGCCCGACGGGTGCGCCCTGATCGCCAACGGTTCGGCGCGCGACGTTGCCTTCGCTGTGGTCGCGACTGACGAACTCCCGGTCGCGATTGCGCGGTACTTTCACAAGACGGCGCGGGAGGACAGTCGTGTCTGAGCGCACCGCATATCTGCGCGACGGGACGGCGATCTATGAACGCTCGTTCGCCATCATCCGCGCCGAGGCCGACCTGTCGCGGTTTTCGCTGGAAGAGGCCGAGGTTGCGGTGCGCATGATCCATGCGTGCGGCGTGGTTGAAGTGGCGCAGAACATTGTGTTCGGCAACGATCTCGTCGGCGCCGCGCGCGGCGCGTTAGCTGGCGGTGCGCCGATCCTCTGCGACTTCGAAATGGTGGGGCGCGGAATTACCCGCGCGCGCCTGCCGGCACTGAACGAAGTAATCTGCACGCTCAATGATCCGCACGTCGTCGACCTCGCGCAAAGACTGGCGACCACACGTTCGGCGGCGGCGCTCGATTTGTGGACTGAGCGCATTGCGGGCGCCGTTGTCGCCATCGGTAATGCGCCGACCGCGTTGTTCCGCCTGCTCGATCTGATCGATGCCGGTGCGCCGAAACCGGCGGCGATCCTGGGCATCCCGGTCGGCTTCGTCGGTGCAGCCGAATCCAAGGATGCGCTCGCCGCCTATCCGCGCGGCGTGCCGTTTCTGACCGTGCGCGGCCGCATGGGCGGCAGCGCCATGACTGCTGCCGCCATCAACGCGCTGGCGAGGCCCGGGATATGAGCGCGGTGACGCGCACCGGGAAACTTCTGGGCGTCGGCGTCGGACCCGGCGATCCCGAGCTGATGACGCTCAAGGCGGCGCGTGCACTTGCTGAGGCCGAAGTCGTTGCACATTTCGCCAAGGCTGGAAACGCGAGCCACTCGCGCTCGATCGCCGCGGCGCATGTGCGCGCCGGCGTCATCGAATTGCCGCTCTTCTATCCGGTCACGACCGAGCTGCCGAAATGCAGCACCGGTTATCGCGACGCGATCGGCGACTTCTATGATGAAGCCGCCGCCAAGATCGCCGCGCATCTCGAAGCCGGATGCGTGGTTGCCGTGATCTGCGAAGGCGATCCGATGTTCTACGGCTCCTACATGCACTTGCATACGCGGCTCGCGCCGCGCTTCACCGCGGAAATCATCGCCGGCGTGACCGGCATGTCGGGATGCTGGTCGGCAGCAGGAATGCCGATCGCGCAGGGCGACGATGTCTTCACCGTGCTTCCCGCGACTTTGCCGGAGGACGAATTGGCGCGCCGGCTTGCGGACGCGAATGCCGCGGTGGTGATGAAGGTCGGGCGCCATTTGCCGAAATTGCGCCGCGCGCTGGCAATAAGCGGCCGCCTGCCGCGCGCCCTCTATGTCGAGCGCGGCACGATGGCCGAGGCGAAAATGATCCCGCTGAGCGCCAAGCAGGACGACGACGCGCCCTACTTTGCTGTCGTGCTGGTGCCGGGTTGGGAGGGGCGGCTGTGAGCGGACACCTTGCGGTCGTTGGCTTGGGACCCGGTGACGCGCGCTATCTCACGCCGGAAGCCGACGCGGCACTCGCTGGTGCGCAGGTGCTCTATGGCTACGGACCCTATCTCGACCGCGTGGCGGCGCGCGCCGGCCAAAGCCGGCATGCGTCAGATAACCGCGAGGAGCGCGCACGCGCTTTCGCTGCACTTCGCGATGCCGTCGCGGGCACGCGCGTTGCCGTCGTGTCTGGCGGCGATCCAGGTGTCTTTGCGATGGCGAGTGCGGTCTGCGAAGAGATCGAGACCGGGCCTGAAGCGTGGCGTGCGCTCGATGTCACGATCGTGCCGGGCATCACCGCGATGCTGGCCGTCGCGGCGCGGATCGGCGCTCCGCTGGGTCATGATTTCTGCACGCTCTCGTTGTCTGACAATCTCAAACCATGGGAACTGGTCGAGCGCCGGCTCGACGCGGCAGCGGGCGCCGGCTTTGTGATCGCGCTCTACAATCCGGTCTCGCGCTCCCGACCGTGGCAATTTAGCGCCGCGATCGAACGGCTGCGCCGGCATCTGCCGGCAGCGACACCGGTCGTGTTCGGGCGTGCCGTTGGGCGGTCGGATGAACGGGTCGACGTTGCGACCCTTGCTGCGGCAGATGCGATTGACGCAGACATGGCGACGCTGGTCATTGTCGGCTCGCGTGAAACCCGCGTGGTGCATCGCACGGGATTTTCGCCGCTGGTCTATACGCCGCGCGCGGTCGCCAAGGTGAGCGCATGATCGAGCCACCCGAGCGCATCCTCCACCGTTTCGACGGCAAGCGCTGCAGCCGGCGGCGGCCGGCGCAGCACGATGACCCCGATATGCAAGGCGCGCGCCGCTGCGATCTTGCCGTAGGTCGCCGCGCCGCCGCTGTTCTTCGCGACGACGATCTCAATTCGATGCGCGGTCATGAGTGCGCGGTCGTCCGCTTCGCTGAACGGACCGCGGCCGGTCACATAGGCGACGTGCGGCAAAGGCAGCGGGGGATTAACCGGATCAACGCTGCGGATGAGATAAAAGTGCTGCGGGGCTTCGTTAAATGGCGCCAGATCGTTGCGACCGAGCGCAACAAAAACGCGACGCGGCATTTCCCCGAGCGCGCGCACTGCCTCACGCACGTCCTCCACTTCGGTCCACCTGTCGTCGGCGGTCGCGATCCATGGCGGACGCCGCAGCACAAGCAACGGCACGCCGGCTTGACGGCTAGCCGCGAGAGCGTTTGCCGATATGACACTGGCATAGGGATGGGTGGCGTCGATCAGCGCGTCGATGCGCTCGCTCGCCAAATAGGCCGCGAGCCCGGCAGCGCCGCCAAAACCTCCACTGCGAACCCGCACCGGCTGCCTCGCGGGAGAAGCGGTGCGGCCGGCGAGCGAAAGCGTCAGATTAAGGTCCGCGTGGCCCGCAAGCCGCTCGGCCAGCAATCGTGCTTCCGTGGTGCCGCCGAGAATAAGGACGCGCTTCATGCCGCTTCCTGATGTGATCGCGCGCGAGACTGCCGCATCGCCGCGCTGGCTGTCCATCGTTGGCGTCGGCGAAGACGGCGTCGATGGCTTGAGCGCGACGGCACGGGGATTGATCGGCGCGGCCGAGATCGTGTTCGGCGGCCGGCGTCATCTCAGTCTCGCCGCACCACTTATTCGCGGCGCCGCGCGGCCGTGGCCCATCCCGTTCGACGCGGCTGCCGACGAGGTGCTGCATCACCGCGGGCGGCAAATCTGTGTGCTCGCGTCGGGCGATCCGTTCCACTACGGCGTCGGCGCCGTGCTGGCGCGCACGATCGACGCCCACGAGATGATCGTGGTGCCGGCGCCCTCGGCTTTCAGCCTGGCAGCGGCACGGCTCGGCTGGTCGTTGCCGGAAACGGTGCTGCTCTCGGTGCACGGCCGCGCGCTCGATCTGGTGCGTCCACATTTGCAACCTGGTGCGCGCATTTTGGCATTGACCTCCGACGGCGATGGGCCGGCTGCTCTGGCTCGGCTGCTGGCGGAAACTGGTTTCGGCGCATCAAGGCTGGCGGTGTTAGAGGCTCTCGGCGGTCAGCGTGAGCGTGTTCGTGAGACGACCGCGGCGGCCTACAGCTTCGATGCCGTCGATTCACTCAATACGATCGCAATCGAAGTCGAGGCTGCGCTGGGTGCGCGCGTCATCGCGCGTGCGGCCGGTCTTCGCGACGATCTTTTCGAGCACGACGGCCAGATTACCAAGCGCGAGATACGCGCGATCACGCTGTCGTCGCTGGCGCCGCGGCGCGGCGAGCTATTGTGGGATATCGGCGCCGGCGCCGGATCGGTCGCGATCGAATGGATGCTCGCCGATCCTTCGATGCGCGCCATCGCGATCGAGCAACGTGCGGAGCGAGCCGCACGCATCCATCGCAACGCTGCAGCCTTTGGCGTGCCGGGACTTGAGATCGTGGATGCCGCTGCGCCGGCTGCACTCGCGGGCCTTGCGCCGCCCGATGCCATTTTCATCGGTGGCGGTGCCAGCGAGACTGGTGTGCTCGATACTGCAATCGGTGCGCTTCGTTCCGGCGGACGGTTTGTGGTCAACGCGGTGACGCTCGCGACCGAGGCGCTGCTCATCGAACGTCACGTCGCGCTCGGCGGCGAGCTCACTCGCGTCGCCATCGCGCGGACCGGCGCAGTCGGTGAAAAATCCGGCTGGCGACCGGCGATGCCGGTGACGCAATGGGTTTGGACGAAACCATGATCGTCGCCGGCGTCGGCTGCAGGCGGGGCGCTTCCGCCTCTGACATCGAAGCCGCGATCCGCGCCGTACTGTTGCGCGCAGACATCGCGGTTGACGCGCTCGACGGTATTGCCACCATCGCGGCAAAGAGCGCCGAGATCGGCCTCCAAACGGCAGCAAAAAAATTCGGGGTGTCGGTTGTTCTAGTTTCTGATGCCGATCTGCAGGCGGCGGAGCCTCGCACAGAAACGCGGTCCGAGCGCGTGCGAGCGCTTACCGGCGTGTCGTCAGTCGCCGAGGCTGCCGCACTTGCCGCCGCCGGCCCGTCGTCGCGCCTCATCGGTCCACGCCTTGTGATCGGCGCTGCAACCTGTGCGCTGGCGGCCTCGGAGCGCGCGCCGTGACCGTGCATTTCATTGGCGCTGGCCCGGGCGCGGCAGACCTCATCACATTGCGCGGACGCGATCTGATCGCGCGCTGCCCGGTCTGCCTTTATGCCGGCTCGATCGTGCCGCGCGAATTGCTCGACTTTTGTCCACCCGGCGCGCGCATCGTCGACACCGCACCGCTGTCGCTCGACGAAATCGAGGCCGAGTTCGCCGCGGCCCACGCCGCCGGTCGCGATGTCGCGCGGCTGCATTCCGGCGATCTCTCGATCTACTCGGCGCTCGCCGAGCAACTGCGCCGTCTTGCGCGGCGCGGTATACCTTACACACTTACGCCCGGTGTGCCGGCGTTCGCCGCGGCTGCGGCGGCTCTTGAATGTGAGCTGACCGTTCCCGAAGTCGCGCAAAGCGTGGTGCTCACGCGTGTGTCCGGCCGCGCTTCGCGCATGCCGGAATCTGAAAAACTCGCGACGTTCGCTGAAAGCGGTGCGACCCTCGTCATCCATCTTGCGATCCACGCCGTCGAGAAGATCGTCGAGGAATTAACACCCCTCTACGGCGCCGATTGCCCTGCCGCCGTCGTCGTGCAGGCAAGCTCGCCCTCAGAGCACGTCCTGCGCGGCACGCTTGCTGACATCGCCGCAACGGTCGCTGCCGCGCATATCGAGCGCACCGCGCTCATCCTGGTCGGCCGCGCAATTGCAGCGCAAGATTTTCGCGACAGCGCGCTTTACGATCCCAATTATCGCCGCCGGTTCCGGGGAGGGGCGGCGTGACCGGCTTGCTAAACGCTCTTGAACGGCGCGCGGCCGACCAGGGAACCGTCGCGATCGAACAGGACAATCTCGATGGCGATGTCGCGGCCGTCTACGACGCGCTCCGCAGTCGCTCGCGCCGCATGAGCAACCTCGTCGCCGAGCGCAACGCCTTCGGACTGCGCAACCATAAAGGCCTCAGCGGCATTGTTCGCAGTCACGATATGCGCGCGAATTTGTGCGGAGGCGCCGGCGGCCTCAGCGAAACTTGCCAACAGCGTGCGGTCGACTTCGCCGCGCTTGGAGTGAAGATCGGTGAGACCCTGCGCCATCTTGGTCATCTTGCCGACGCCGCCGGCAATGGTGACGCGCGGCACCGGATGGCTGCGCAGATATTTGAGCATACCGCCGACGAAATCGCCCATATCGATCAGCGCAATTTCCGGAAATCCGTAAAGCTTTTGCGCGGCCGCCTCCGAGCTGGCGCCGGTGGCGCCGGCGATGTGGGTGAGGCCAGCCGCGCGCGCAACATCGATGCCGCGGTGGATCGAGTGGATCCACGCCGAGCAGGAATACGGCACGACGATCCCGGTGGTGCCGAGGATCGACAGACCGCCGACGATGCCGAGCCGCCCGTTGAGCGTCTTTGCCGCCAGTTCCACTCCGCCGGGAATAGCAATCTCGACCTCCACATCGGCTGCGCATCCGGCAGCCGCGGCGACTTCGGTGATAGCGTCGCGGATCATGCGGCGCGGCACCGGATTGATCGCCGGTTCACCTGGCGGAAGCGGAAGGCCGGGCCGCGTGATGGTGCCGACGCCTTCGCCGGCGCGAAATGTGATACCCGCTCCGGCCGCGCCCGCCCGCACCGTGGCCACGACGAGCGCACCGTGAGTCACGTCCGGATCGTCGCCGGCATCCTTGATGATGCCGGCGGTCGCGGTGTTTCGATTTTTCTGCGTCATCCCAAGGGCGAAGCTCGGACGTTCCCCGCGCGGCAATGTCACTTCGACCGGATCGGGAAACTCTCCGGTGATCAGGGCGGTGAACGCCGCCTTCGCCGCCGCGGCGGCGCAAGTGCCGGTGGTCCAGCCCCGGCGCAACGGACGTTCCTGCCGCTCCATGCTGCTTCCTTTAGTCCCGTCGGCCACCACCGTCACCATCGGAGCGGGCGGTAATGACGGCGCGTGGGCTCATCATCGCCGCGCCGCATTCCGGCGCCGGCAAAACGACAGTGACACTTGCCCTCATCGCCGCGCTCAAGCGCCGCGGCACCGCGGTGCGTGCGGCAAAAGCAGGGCCCGACTACATCGACCCGGCGTTCCATGCAGCAGTGAGCGGTAGCGCGAGCGTCAACCTCGATTCCTGGGCGATGCCGGAAACGCTTCTCGACGCGCTCGCCGCGCAAGCGGCTGACGGCGCCGACATCCTCGTCATCGAAGGTGTCATGGGTCTGTTCGATGGTGCGCCCGACGGAGCCGGGAGATCCGGCAGGCGCGGTGCAACAGCTGACCTCGCTGCACATTTCCATCTCCCGGTCGTGCTTGTCGTGGATGTTGCGCGGCAGGCGCAATCGGCGGCGGCACTGGTGCGCGGCTTTGCCATGCACGATCTCGCCGTGCGCATCGCCGGAATCATCCTCAATCGCGTCGGCAGCGAACGCCACCGCGCGCTGGTCGCGGGCGCAATCGCGGCGCTCGATATTCCCGTTCTCGGAGCGCTGCCGCGCGAAGCGGCGCTCGCGCTGCCGGAACGGCATCTCGGTCTCGTTGCGGCCGGCGAGCATCCCGATCTTGCTGCGCTGATCGACCGCCTCGCCGAAATGGCCGAGCGCTATTTCGATCTCGATGCCATCACGGCTTGCGCCGCACCGTTGAAAGCCGCGGACGCCTCTCGCAAAGCTTGCGCGCTGCCGCCTCCGGGCCAGCGCATTGCGCTCGCCAGCGATCGCGCATTCACTTTCGTCTATCCGCATGTAATCGATGCCTGGTGGAAAGCCGGCGCCGAAATCCTGCCATTCTCTCCGCTTGCTGACCGGCCGCCGCCAGACAGCGCCGATTGCTGCTGGCTGCCGGGCGGCTACCCGGAACTTCATGCCGATGCGCTCAGCGGCGCCCGACGTTTTGGCGACGGACTACGGCGCTTCGCCGAAACGCGGCCGGTCCACGGCGAGTGCGGCGGCTACATGGTGCTCGGAGAGAGCCTCGAAGACGCGAGCGGACGGCGCCTCGCCATGACCGGATTGCTCGGTCATGCGACGAGCTTTGCCAAGCGCAAGCTGCATCTCGGCTATCGCACCGCGCGGCTACTGGCCGACGACCCGCTCGGCGTGTGTGGCGCACTCATTCGCGGCCATGAGTTTCACTATGCGTCGCTCACGTGTGTCGGAGACGATGAGCCATTCGCCGAGCTTGCCGATGGCGAGGGTCGCGCGCTGGAAAAAACCGGCGGCCGCCGCGGCCGCGTCACCGGCACGTTTTTTCACGCCATCGCCGCTGCGGATTGACGAAGCGATCAGCGCTCCAGAAGCGCAACGGTGCCGAGGCCGCCGTCGGAGCAGATACTGACAATCGCGCGGCTGCCTTGCGGCAACGCTGCAAGTTCCTTGATCGCCTGACTTAAAATTCGCGCGCCGGTCGCCGCGAACGGGTGGCCGAGCGCGACACTGCCGCCGTTCGGGTTCATCCGCTCGCGCGGAAAGCTTCCAAAATTATGCTCGACGCCCGACTTGGCGCGGACGAAATCCTTATCCTCAAGTCCTTTGATGTGGCAGAGCACCTGCGCCGAAAACGCCTCGTGGATTTCCCAGAGCGCGATATCGTTGAACGTGAGCCCGTGCCGCGCCAACAGCCGCGGAATGGCGGTGACCGGCGCCATCAGCAGGCCTTCGTGGAAGATATCGACAGCCGCCATCTCGAAATCCACCAGACGCGCGCGCGGCAGCCCCTTGGGCAAGCGATCGAGGCCTTCCTCAGTGCCGACCCAAATCGCGGCGGCGCCGTCGGTCAGTGGCGAGCTGTTGCCCGCTGTGAGTGTGCCCTGTCCGCTGGTGCGGTCAAACACGGGTTTTAGTCTGGCAAGCTTTTCCAGCGATGTATCCCGGCGCGGAAAGTGGTCCCTGTCGACTCCATCCAGCGGCACGATCAGATCAGCAAAAAAGCCGCGGTCCTGCGCCGCGATCGCTCTTTGATGACCTTCAAGCGCAAGCTCATCCTGCTCGCTGCGGCCAATGTGCCAGTCCTTGGCCATATCTTCGGTGTGTTCGCCCATGCTGCGCCCGGTGACGCGGTTCTTTACCTCCGGCACAAACAGACGAATGTCGGATGGGCGCAGCCGGCGAAGGATGTGGAGACGCTCGGCTGCGCTACGCGCCTGAAACATGCGGCGAAGCCAAACCGACAAATTCTGCCCGAGGCCGATCTGAACGCGGCTCATGCTCTCGACGCCACCGACCATGGCCAAAGCCGCGCGCCGCTCCTTGAGCATCCCGGAAGCTTCGAATACGCCAACCATGCTGGTGCTGCACTGCATGATGGTCGTGAACGTCGGCACATGCGGATCGAGTTTGCTATCGAGCCACACCTCGCGCGCCAGATTGGCGTAGGCGAGATTGACGACAACGGAACCCCAGACTGCAAAATCGATCGAACCTTTGACCTGTCGCGCCATCGCCTGGACCACCGGCACCGACAAGCCGAGCGAATCGCGATTGGCGAACGGCCCGTCAACATTGACGAACGGCGTACGCACCCCGGCCGCTACCCAAACCGCCGCTGCATCATTCGGCATGTCGTGTCCCGCTCCGGCGATACGCCGCCAACACGCGCCTCGGCTACTCGGTTCTAACCCGCGATCTTATTCTGCTGCCGCCGCTGACTCAGGAGCGGTCGCACCCAAATAACGATGCAGAGCCGCCACGACCTGCGCGCCTTCGCCGACCGCCGCCGCCACCCGTTTGGTCGAGCCGGAGCGGACATCACCAATCGCAAATATGCCGGGGCGGGTTGTTTCCAGCTGCCTATGATTGGGGCCGGCGTCCGGGCCGGTCAGCACGAATCCCCGGGGATCAAGCGCCACGCCGGCCCCGGCAAGCCAATCCGTGTTTGGTTCGGCGCCGATGAAAAGAAAGAGATGACGCATATCGCGGCTAACTTCCTCGCCGGAAGGCCCCGATCGCCAGCGGATCGACCGCATCATGCCGTCGGTGCCTTCCAGGCCGGTCACTTCGGTGCGCAGCAGCACCTCGACGTTGGCAAGTCCGCTGATGCGGTCGACCAGATAACGCGACATGCTTGCTGCCAAATCCGCGCCGCGGACAATCAGCCAGACCTTGGCCGCTTGACTGGCCAAATAGACAGTCGCCTGGCCCGCCGAATTCCCGGCGCCCACCAGGGCTACCTCCTGTCCGCCGCAAAGCTTTCCTTCCAGAGGAGACGCCCAATAGTGCACGCTCGAACTCTCGAAAGAGTCCAGGTTTGGCAGCGCGATGCGCCGGTATCGCGCGCCACTCGCAATAATGATCGCGCGGGCGCGCGCGGTTTCATTGTTGGATAACTTCAGGACGAATTGTCCTGGCGACGAACCATCCGACGCCTGAACGCTTGCCACCTCGTCAGGGATCGCCATCTCAACCCCGAACTTCTGCGCCTGGTTGGCGGCGCGCGCCATCAGGGCGTGGCCGCTGATGCCGGTCGGAAATCCAAGATAATTCTCGATCCTTGCGGAAGCGCCAGCCTGGCCGCCTCTTGAGCGACAGTCCAGAACCAAAACCGAAAGTCCCTCAGACGCGGCGTAAACCGAGGCGGCCAGACCCGCCGGCCCGGCGCCGACGATGGCAACATCATAAATGCGATCCGGATCGATCGGGTCGACCAAACCAAGGCAGCGCGCAAGTTCGTCTTCGCTCGGATTGCGCAGCAATTGTCCCTGTGGACACAGCACAATCGGCAACTGGCCAGGATCGACATGGAAGCGCTCGATCAACGCTTTCGCCTCCGAGTCGGTATCGGGATCGAGGGTCTGGCGCGGATGCGAATTGCGGCGCAGAAAGTTTTCCAGCCGGAGCACATCGCCGTTGTCGGCGCGGCCGACGATCACCGGTCCGGTGGTGCCACTCTCAAGCAGGCCGACCCGGCGGAGGATCAAGGCGCGCATGATCCGTTCACCGAGCTCCGCCTCGGCGATTAACAAGGCCCGCAGCCGGTCCGGCGGTATAATGAGAGCCTTGGTCGGTTCGCGGGCATACGCATTCACCAGCGCTGTCCGTCCGGCCAGTTGCGCAAGCTCGCCGAGGAATGATCCCGGTCCTTGGGTGACGATCGGCACCTTGCGGCCCGCGGTGTCCTGCTGAAAGGCCTCGACCTGCCCTTCCAGGATGATGCTCAAGCCTCTGCCGACGGCGCCAGCCTGCTCCAATGCCTCGCCGATCGCGAAAGAACGCACCGATCCAAACCGGCGAACGCGCTCGATTTCCACGGCTTCCAGAACTGGAAACATCTGGTCGTGTCGCGTATCGAGGATCGAGGGTTTCGCCGGAGATATCACTTAACTACTCCATTTTAGGCGAACATCGACAAGTCGCGCGGGTAACTGTGTCACGCCATCGCTATTTGGTGCGCATGATCTCTTCTTCAACGTCGCGCAGCCGATCCTTGCCGAAATAAATTTGATCGCCAACGAAAAATGTCGGGGCCCCGAAAGTGCCGCGCGCGACTGAATCCTCGGTATTTTTAAGGAGCCGATCTTTGACCTCGGCCGCTTGAGTGCGCGCCAGCAGAGCGGCAGCATCGAAACCGGATGCCGTGAGTGCCGCGCCGATGACGGCGGGATCGTCCATGTCCTTCGGTTCGGCCCACATATGGCGGAACACTTCATTGATATAGCGCTCGAATTTGCCGTCGAGCCGGGTTGCGACTGCGCCGCGCATGATCAGCAACGTGTTGACGGGAAAGAACGGATTCCAGTTGAATACGACGCCGTGACGTTGGACGAAGCGCTGCAGCTCCAATCGCTCGTATTCGAGGCGGTTCTTGATGCCCGCCATCTTCTCAGCCGGCGAGCGATTGTTGGTCAGCTTGAAAACGCCGCCAAGCAGGATCGGCACGTATTCGAATTTGGCGCCGGTGCGCGCTTCGATCTGTGGAATGGCCTGATGCGCCAAATAGGCGTTCGGGCTGCCGAAGTCGAAGTGAAATTCCACTTTTGCCATCTCACCGGAAGCCATCTCACCAGACCTCACGGTAAGGTCGCACGTCGAGCTCAAAGGTCCAGGCGTCGCGCGGCTGCTGGTATAGTTGCCAATAGGCTTGCGCGACCGACGTCGGATTCATAAGCTGGTCCGGCTCGAGATTCTCCAGCGCCCCGGCGCCGCCGCGCTGTTTAATGCGGTCGCGGACGAAAGCTGTGTCAACGCCGGCATCGATGATCAGATGCGCGACGTGGATGTTTTTGGGACCGAGCTCTCGCGCCATGCTTTGCGCCACCGCGCGCAGTCCGAACTTGGCGCTCGCAAACGCTGCGTAGCCGATACCGCCACGGACGCTCGCCGTGGCGCCGGTGTAGAAGATGCAACCTTTGCCGTGCGGCAGCATCAGGCGTGCGGCTTCGCGGCCGCTCAGGAATCCGGCATAGCAGGCCAGCTCCCAGACCTTGCGGAAGACACGCTCGGTTGTCTCCAGCAGCGGGAAGTTGACGTTGGCGCCGACGTTGAACACGCAGACCTCGAGCGGAGCGTGCGCGTCGGCGGCACTAAGGAACGCGGCTACATCGTCCTCTTTGCGCGCATCGAGGCCGCGAGCCACGATCTCGCCGCCCGCCGCTTCAATGTCGGCGACGAGCGGCTGAAGCTTGTCGGCATTGCGTCGGCCGGCGAAGACTGCAAAACCCTCGGCGGCGAATTTTTTGGCGATCGCCGCGCCGATGAAATCGCCCGCACCGATAACAGCTACGGTCGCGTTTCGCTTTGCCAATTGGGCTCTCCAGCTTCGCAGACGCTACACCCCGGTATTTTGCGCCACCCGCCCAGTTTGCACAACGGACGCCCGAACGAACCAACTTGCCAAGTGTTGCGCTTCCGCTCACCATAGCGCGGCAATCATCTGCGACTGATGCATCAACGGTTTCGCAGGCTTAGGGCGGGGATTCAGTAAATCGTGCCGGACGAAAGGGAACATATCGTAGCCGACGCAGCGGCGCGAATTCTGGCCGATCTCGCTGATCCGCAAACGATCAACAAAGCAGCTAACGGCGCCTGGAAGGAACCGCTGTGGCGTGCACTCAGTGACGCCGGCTTGCCGCTTGCCTGGGTGCCTGAAGAACTGGGCGGTTCCGGCGCCGGTTTGGCCGAGGGCTTCGCTATTCTTGGCGTTGCCGGACGCTTCGCCCTGTCGGTACCGTTGGCGGAGACGTTGGCCGCCGGCTGGCTGCTTGCGCGCGCCGGCATAAAAGCGCCGGCAACGCCGATGACGCTCGCTCCTGCTCGGCCGCATGACCGCATCACCATCGACGCGGATGGCGCGCTCAATGGCCGCGCGGCCAGCATTCCGTTCGCGCGCGATGTTCCACACATAGCGGTGCTTGCCGACGGCGGCAGGCAGCAAGTGGTTGCACTCGTGGACGCCAAAGACTGCAGGATCGGTGAAGGCCGCAATCTCGCTGGCGACGCCACCAGTGTCGTCGCGTTCGATCGTGTAAAGCCGCTTACCAGTGCTTCGGCTCCGAACGGTTTTGACCAATCATCCCTGATGCTGATGGGCTCGACCATCCGGAGCGTTGAGACCGCAGGCGCCCTGGAGGCGATTTTGTCGCTCGGTGTCGCCTACGCCAATGAGCGCGTGGCGTTTGAACGGCCGATCGGCAAATTTCAGGCGGTGCAACAAAATCTCGCGCGGCTCGCCGGCGAAGTCGCCGCTGCGCTCGCGGTTGCCGGTTCGGCGGCCGATACTGTCGCCCGAGCCGAGACGTTCGATGACGCTGTGTTCTTTGAAGCAGCGTCCGCGAAGATTCGCACAGCCGAAGCCGCCACAGAAGGCGCAGCGATTGCGCATCAGGTTTTCGGCGCTATCGGTTTTACGCAGGAACATATCCTGCACCGCTTTACGCTCCGCATGCTTTCCTGGCGGGACGATTTCGGCAACGAAAGCTATTGGGCGGCCGAGATCGGCAAACACGTGGCTCGCCGCGGCGCTGACGAATTCTGGCCGTTGGTTGCGTCGCGATGACCGCCAACCTGCAGTTCGATCCGATCCGCCTGCCGCCTGAATGCGAGGCACTCCGCGCAGAGGTGCGCGCCTTCCTCGCAGAAGAGATCGCAGCTGGCACGTTCGATCCACATCAGGCCGCGCATGGCGATTTATACAATCGCGGCTTCAGCCGGCGCGTCGGCGCAAAAGGCTGGATCGGCATGACCTGGCCGAAGCGATATGGCGGACACGAACGCACCCAACTGGAGCGCTACGTCGTCACGGAAGAGTTTCGCGTCGCCAATGCGCCATCACACCTGCATTTTGTTGCTGACCGCCAGAGTGGTCCGATCCTGCTGAAATATGCTCCCGAACATGTCAAAAATGACGTGCTGCCACGCATCTGCCGCGGCGAAGTGTGCTTCTCGATCGGCATGAGCGAGCCGGGCTCGGGCTCCGATTTGTTCGCGGCCAAGACCAAAGCGACCAAAACCAACAGCGGGTGGCGTATCAATGGCAGCAAGATCTGGACGACCAGCGCTCAGGTCGCGGATTACATGCTCGCGCTGTTTCGTACCTCGCCGCCGACCAAAGAGAACCGCCGCCACGGACTAACGCAGTTTTTGGTCGGCATGAAGACGCCGGGCATCACCGTAAACCCGATCAATCAGATGACCGGGAAACCCGGCTTCAATGAGGTGGTGTTCGACGATGCTTTCGTGCCCGACGATCATGTCATGGGAGAGATCGACGGCGCGTGGAAGCAGGCGACCAGCGAACTCGCTTACGAACGCAGCGGGCCGGAGCGCTTCCTGGAAACCTTCTACGTTTTGCTGGAACTCATCCGCGTGCTGGGCCCGGAGCCCGATTTGCGCAGCGCGGAGGGGCTCGGCCGGCTAGTCGCGCAACTGCATACGCTGCGGCGAATGTCAGTTTCGGTTGCCGGCATGCTGCAGGCCGGCAAGGAGCCGGTGGTGGAGGGCTCGATCGTCAAAGACCTCGGTACGATCTGGGAGCAGAAATTGCCTGGCCGCGTGCGCGAGCTGACCGCGTTCATCGAGCCGGAAGTTTTGAACCGCGCTACGCTTGAGGATCAGCTCGCCTTCGCGACCATGATTGCACCCAAGCTGACGATTCAGGGCGGCACCACTGAAATCCTGCGCGGCATCATCGCGCGTGGGCTCGGCTTGCGTTGAGAGGCTGACCGGCGGTGCCCGACATTGGCAAATTGCTGTGGCCCAAGTCGGTGGCGATCGTCGGTGCGTCGTCGGACACGAACGGGCTGCGCGGACGAATTTTTGAGATCGTTCGCAGCCATCCGTTTGCCGGGAATATCTATCCGGCGAGCCGCAGCGCCACGGAAGTGCAGGGCGTAAAAGCCTACCCCTCGGTTGACGCCCTTCCCGAGCTCGTCGATCTGGCGATCCTGATTGTTCCTGCCGCCTACGTGCCGGCGGAGCTTGAGCGCTGCGGTCGCGCCGGCATCAAGGCCGCCGCCATTCTCAGTTCGGGTTTTGCAGAGGAGGGCGAGACCGGCACCCGCATGCAACGCGAGATCGCCGCGACCGCCAAGCGCTATGATATGGCGGTAAGCGGGCCAAACTCCGAAGGCTTCGCCAACATCGCAGCCGCTCTGTGTGCCAACTTCAGCCCCGCGTCGGACACGAGCGCCGGACCGCTTACGCCGGCGAAACCGCTGGGGCGCGGCCAGGTGTCGGTGATCTCGCAAAGCGGCGGCCTAGGCTTTGCGTTCCTCGACCGGGCGCGGCCGCGCAACATCCGGTTTCGCTTTATTGCCACGACCGGCAATGAGGCCGCGCTCGAGATCGCGGACTTCGTCGACTACATGCTCGACGAAGGCGGGACCGACGTCTTTCTGTTGCTGGTCGAAGCCGTAAAGACACCAGAGAAATTCACGCGTGTCGCGGAGAAGGCGCTCAAAGCCGGCAAGCCGCTGATCGTCGGCAAGATCGGCCAGACCGATCCGGGCCGCCGCGCTGCTGCTTCCCACACCGCCGTGCTCGCCGGTTCACAAGCCGCCTATCGGGCCATTTTCGATCGCTATGGATTGATCGAAGGACGCGATTTCGACGAGATGCTGGATTTGGCGGTTGCCTTTTTAGCCTCCGGAGACCGCCTGCCCGCAGGACGCCGCGTCGGCATCTGCACCGCTTCTGGCGGCGCCGGCATTTGGATGGCCGATGCCTGCGCCGCCGCGGGACTCGATGTGCCTGTGCTCGATGATGCGACGCGCGCTGCGCTTCACGCCTACGTGCCCTCTTACGGCACTACGCAGAACCCGGTCGATTCCACGGCTCAAGGCGTGCAAAAGCTCGGTTATGCCCAGTTTGCGCGATTGGTGGCTCAGTCACCTTCGGTCGACGGCGTGATCGTCGTGATTACCGCGCGGCGTTCGGCCTTTCTCGAAGCTGATCTGCCGAAGCTCAAAGACCTGGCGCGCGAATGCGACAAGCCGGTGTTCATGTGGACGTACACGCTGCCTGCCGAGCGCACCATCGAGATCCTCAACGAGGCCGGCAACCCGCTGTTCACCGGCGCGCACGGTTGCGCCCGCACCATGCGCGCAATGGCCGACTACCGCGCGCTGCGCGAACGCTCGTTGCGGCCGGGCGACAATGCCACCTCGGACACATACGCTCGGACGAAAGTAGCCGCACTGCTTGCGGCCTCGCCATCAGTGCTGAGCGAGCATAAGGCGCGTACTTTGCTCGCGGCCTACGGGATCGGCGCCGACAATGCCGGTGAGCTCGTGTACTCGCGCGACGAGGCCGCAGCCAAGGCGTTGGCGATTGGGCCGCCGGTCGCGCTCAAAGTTCAATCCGCCGATATTCCGCACAAGACCGAAGCTGGCGGCGTCGCTTTGAATCTCATCAGTGCCGACGACGTGCGCTCCGCTTACGATCGGATGCTCGCCGCAGCGAAACGGTACGCGCCAACGGCCAGGATCGACGGCGTCCTCGTGCAACCGATGGCGCAAGCCGGGCGCGAGGTCATTCTCGGTGTCAATCGCGATCCGACGTGGGGATTATTGATGATGGTTGGTCTCGGGGGCGTCCTGGTCGAGGCACTCGACGATGTCGTGCTTGCCCCGGTGCCGCTCGACGACGCCGGCGCCCGCGCGCTGATCGGCCGGCTCAAGGCCACGGCGGTATTCGGGCGCTATCGCGGACTGCCCGCTGCGGATACCAATGCGCTCGCCGATCTGATGGTGCGCTTGTCACGGTTTTCGGCCGATCATGCCGACGAGATTGACTCCATCGATCTTAATCCCGTCATCGTGCACGGCGAGGGCGAGGGTGTTTCCATGGTCGACGCCCTGATCGTCAAGCGCGATGCGCAATCGGCGGAACGCCGCGGCGCGGCCGAGTAATGGTTGGCAAGGACGAAGTGCAATGGGCCCCTTCAAGGATATCGGCGTGGAAAAAACGGACCACGTTGCGCTCGTCGAGATCAGGCGGCCGCCAAATAATTATTTCGACGTAGCACTGATCAAGGAAATCGCCACCGCCTTCGAGGAACTCGACGCCGATCCCGATTGCCGGGCGTTGGTACTGGCAGCCCAAGGAAAATCATTTTGCGCGGGTGCGAATTTCGGCGGCGATGACAGTGGCGGCGGCGAACTTCTCAGCGGGCCAAGGCCTGGCGCCGCGCATCTTTACATCGAGGGCAACCGTCTGTTCCGAACCAAAAAGCCCATTGTCGCCGCGATTTACGGCGCCGCCGTCGGCGGCGGTCTGGGTCTGGCGATGGTGGCCGATTTTCGTGTGACGTGTCCCGAGGCCCGCTTCTGCGCCAACTTCACCCGGCTTGGTTTTCACCCGGGCTTCGGGCTGACCGTGACGCTGCCGGAGGTGATCGGCCAAACCAAAGCGGCGATGCTGTTCTACACCAGTCGCCGCGTTCCCGGCGACGAGGCTCACGCTATGGGACTTGCTGACCTCCTGGTACCGCAGGATCAGGTGCGCGCTGCCGCGCTGTCGTTTGCCGCCGAAATCGCCGAGAATTCGCCGCTTGGCCTGATCGCGACGCGCACCACTTTGCGCGGCGATCTGGCTGACCGCGTTCGCGCCGCAACCGAACATGAGCTCGCTGAGCAAACCCGGCTGCGCAAGACCGACGATTTCAAGGAAGGCGTGAAAGCGATGGGCGAACGCCGCGTGCCAATTTTCAGAAGCCGATAGCCGGCGAGACGGTCGCGCAAATTACTAAAGACCCGTCAGGGAGAGGAAATCGAATATGGCAGTCAGAGTGGAGAAGAACGGAGCGGTGTGGACCGTCATTCACGACCGGCCCGAAGCCCGCAATGCGATGGACCCGGCGAGCGCTGACGCTTTGACCGCAGCGTTTCTGGAATTCGACGCTGACAAGAATGCTTCCGTCGCGGTGTTCTATGGTGCCGGCGGCTCGTTTTGCGCCGGCTGGGATCTCAAATACGTCAGCTCGCTGAACGCTGCGTATCCGCTCGGCGAACTCGATATCCCGCCTGCGGGACCGCGAGGCAATGGCGGCGAAATTCCGCGCGGACCGCTGGGTCCTTCGCGGCTTGAATTGGACAAGCCGGTCATCGCCGCGATCGAAGGTCCTGCCGTCGCCGGCGGCATGGAACTCGGCCTGTGGTGTGATTTTCGCGTGATGGCGCAGGAATCCTATTTCGGCGTCTATTGTCGGCGTTGGGGCGTCCCGCTGATCGATGGCGGCACCGTGCGGTTGCCGCGAATCGTCGGTCAGGGGCGCGCGCTTGAGATTATCCTCACCGGCCGCAAGGTCCCGGCGGAGGAATGCTTGAATATCGGCTTATGCGAATACGTCACGCCGAAGGGCGGCGCCCGCCGAAAGGCGGAGGAACTGGCCCAGGACATCGCGCGGTTCCCGCAGGTCTGCGCGCGCGCCGACCGCCGTTCCGCGATCAAAAGCCATGGGCTCAGTGTACGCGAGGCGCTAACCCAAGAATGGTACAACGGGCGTGAGGCGTTGATCGCCGACGGGGTTGCCGGCGCCACGCGCTTCAAGGACGGCCTTGGCCGTCACGGTGACTTCCAAAAAATTCGCTGAACACGCAGCCAAAACCAACCGCAAAATAGCCGGAATTACAATTCCGTCCAGCTACTGAGCTGCGTCGGTCATCCTTGAGCGATTGCGCGAGCCTAGATGGATAATTCTATCCTAATCACGGGCTACAAATTTTATTAATCGGGCGATCGCCACATTTCTGTGCTGCGCAAAATATCGCCATCCCCATTTACCCGGTGGAGATACCTTTAAGCGATACTTATTAGTACCATTTAAAGTTGTGTCGATTGTCAGCGGTACAAAGCAGTATGGGTCCCGAGCTTCGGCCTCGTCAATCTGCGCACGGAGCGCTTCCGCCGGAAATCTATATTCCGCTGGTCGATTCGCTGTTCAAGGAAGGCACTGCCCTTTTCATGGGCGTGATCTTCGTCGTCGGCTCAGTTCTTAGCACCTATTGGAAGACCGGCGATCCACTGATCCTGGTTTGCGCAGTGGCGATCTCCATTGTTGCTTGCGCGCGCGGGATCATGATGAAGGCGTACGCCCGCGTTCGTACAACGGTCACGACCATCGAAGCCGCCAGACGCTGGGAATACCGCTACAGCGTCGGGGCCGCTGTGATCCTTGCGCTGCTCAGCATCTGGTGTTTCGTCGTCTTTTCGCGCACTAACGATCCGTTTGCCGACCTGGTCAGCTTCGCGATGACGCTGACTTACGCGGCGGGAATTTTCGGCCGCAACTTTGCGAATCCGCGGTTTGTGGTGATCCAAATTCTATGCACCTGGGCGCCGATGACCGCGGCGCTGATCCTTTACGGAAATGTATTTTATTGGATTTTCGCCGTCCTGCTTGTTCCTACTTTCCTCGGAACAAAACTGATAGCGGATAGATTGCGTCGCACGCTGCTCGATGCCGTGGTCACCACGCACGACATGTCGTTGCTCGCAAAACGTTTCGATACGGCCTTGAACAATATGCCGCACGGCTTGTGCATGTTCGACTCCAAGCGTCACATCGTCGTCGTAAATCACAAGTTCAATGAGCTGTTGGGATTGGAGCCGGGATTTGAATTAAGGGGATCGACCATCGATGAACTGGTGGACCGGATTGTGAAGACCGGTTCGCTCGCGGATTCCCCTGCACAGAGTCTGATTGACCACCTGCACGCACAGCTTTCCGGCGGACAAGAAGCTCCGTTTGTCGTCGATCTGGTGAACGGCCGAACGCTCGAATTCGCGGTCCAACCGATGGAAAACGGTGGCATGGTCGTTCTGGCAGAGGACATCACCGAGCGGAGGATTGCCGAGGCCAAAATCAACCATCTGGCGCGTTTTGATGCGCTGACTGGCTTGCCCAATCGCAATGTTCTGCGCGACCGCATGGAGCAGGCGATTGCCGCGTGGCGGCCGGACAATATGTGCGCCATTCATTTTATTGATCTCGATCAGTTCAAACAGGTGAACGACACCCTGGGGCACACACGGGGCGATATGCTCCTGCAGGCTGTCGCGCATCGCCTGCGCGAACATGTTGGCGATGCCTCCGTCATCTCGCGCTTCGGCGGCGACGAGTTTGTGATCCTGCAGGCGCCGGTCAAGTCAATCGAGCAAGGCGAGGCTCTCGCGACACGCGTCCTCAACGCCGTGGGCGGCACTTACGATCTCGACGGCCACAAAGTCGTCGTGACCGCCAGCATCGGGATTGCTCTTGCAACAACCCCGATCGATCCGGAGCAATTTCTGCGTAACGCCGACATTGCGCTGTATCAGGCGAAGTCCGACGGCCGTGGGACGTGGCGCTGGTTCGAAGCCAAAATGGAAGCGAACGCCCAGGCCCGCAGAGCGCTCGAATTTGATCTGCGCAGCGCGACCGAGAACGAGGCGTTTGAGCTCTACTATCAGCCGATCTTCAACCTGAAAACCAGGCGCATAGAGGCCTGCGAAGCATTGCTGCGATGGCAGCACCGCGAGCGTGGAATGGTGTCGCCTGCTGAGTTCATTCCGGTTGCCGAGGAAATGGGCCTCATCGTCGAGATCGGCAATCAGGTTTTGTATAATGCGTGTTTGGAGTGTCGGCGCTGGCCGGGCGATATTGCCGTGGCGGTCAATCTTTCGTCGATTCAGTTCGATCGCTCCAATGTTCCGGCGCTGGTTCGCGAAACGCTCGCCGCCACCAATCTCCCGGCGCGTCGGCTCGAGGTCGAGATAACGGAATCAACTTTGCTGCAGAACACCAAACGGACTCGGGCCGATCTTGATCAGCTCGCCGAGTTGGGTGTGAAGGTGTCTTTGGATGATTTTGGTACCGCTTACTCTGGCCTCAGTTATTTGCACAGCTTTCCGTTTCACAAAGTCAAAATCGATCAATCGTTCCTCCAGGGTGTCGGCGACGACGAACGCAGACTGACCTTGTTGCGGGGCATGACGCGTTTGAGCGCGCAATTGGGTTTGCGCGTGGTCGTCGAGGGCGTGGAGACGCAAGAACAACTCGAACTTCTTGCTGCGGAGGACAGCATCGACGAGGTGCAGGGTTACCTGCTCGGTCGACCTATGCCAGCGGCTGATCTGCGAAAGTTGCTCTACGCATTCTACGTCGCGCCCACCCAACCGGCGGCCTGGCCCGCTGGAATCCGCAGCGACGCGGCATAATCTTTCGTTCTTTATATGAGCTTCTCGCGAGGGTCGACACCGGCGTGTACGGCTGATTAACCCTAATATCGGCTTAAATTAATGACCTAAATTGTAATTGCATTAAGGAAGTGTTAACCTACTTGCTACTGGTGCCGATGGTGCCAAGTGGGTCGTGATGGGTCCAGTAGCAGAAACTTCGCGTCAAGCGCAATTGGCCAACTCTGCTCATGCAAGTCCGGAGGGCAGCTTTTCTGCTCGGCTTGCGCAACTGGCGGCCAGAATCGAGTTCCGGCGTGCAGAGTCCGACGCTGAGCGTGAAGCAATATTTCGCCTCCGCTACGAGGCCTATCGACGCGAAGGCGCTATTGCCGAAAACCCGTCTGGGCGGTTTGCCGACGATGACGATGAAGCCGACAACGCCCACCTGATAGGTCTGTACATCGACGGTGAGTTGGCCACCTCGCTGCGGTTGCACATCGCTTCCAATCGGGGGATCCCTGATTGTCCCTCGCTCCACGTCTTCTCTGACATCCTGCAGCCGCTGCTCGATGACGGCAACGTCCTGGTCGATACGACCAGGTTCGTCGCGGACGAAAGGCTTTCCCGGCTCCATCGCGGCCTGCCGCTGGTAACGATTCGCCTCTGCGTGGCAGCGGGAGAGTATTTCGGCGGTCATCATCTCCTCGCGGCGGTGAGAGACGAGCACCGGGCGTTCTACATCCGCTCCTTCGGCAGCCGAGTCCTTTGCAAATCGCGCCCCTACCCTCCGCTGTTGAAGCCGATCAGCCTGACGACGGTCTATTTCCCCACTCAAGGCGCCGAGTTGTACCGCCGCTATCCGTTCTACCGATCGACATCCTTCGAGCAGCGTGATCTGTTTGAGCGGCCGCGGCATGCGACGCTCCGTTTGAACGACGAATCCGCAGGCGCGCGGGGACCAATGGGGCAGCCGCAAGCGGACCTTCCGGTCGTTCCATCGGGTCACGTCCGCCTGGCCGGATGACGCTCGCGCAGGCTATCCATTCCGCCTTTTTTCGGCTCTTTGAGCTAAGCAGCCAACGTCCGGAGCGACAGCCGCAGCCGCGCCTACAGGGCGCGACGGTTGCCCAAGATTAAATCCGCACGATCAAATGCAACGCTCCGACTTTACGCGCCATTTTTAGCGATCAGTTATGTTCTCTGTTGCGGGCGTACGCGTAGCGTACCGACCTCGAGTTGAACCACCCTTCCGGGCAGGCATTGTCGCGCGTGTTGATTCTGGAACAGACAATCGCGCCATCCGGCACGCAAGTCGTCGCATGCCCGACATGCAGCGCTCGATTCATGTTTCTCCGGGGCGATGCGCCGCATATCGACGAATGCGGGTTCGAAAGCTACAGCCTCAAGTGCAAAGAGTGCGGAACACCGCTGAGCGGCATCATCGATCCAGCCGATGAATCGCTGGTACTGTCGGCGAGTGCCGGCTGAAATGGAAAGCGCCTGCGCTCACGCCGCCGGATTGTCCGCCTAATCCGACATCGCTAAAATTCTGACTGCAACAAAAAAGCCCGCTTGGCGGCGCGGCGTTGAATGGATAGTCATTGCGTCCATAACGCTTAAGCGGGAGGGACACATGCCGAACAACAGCCTCGATGGTTACGCCGTTCTCATCACCGGGGGAACCACCGGATTAGGGCTGTCACACGCGCGGGTACTTGGCACGCGCGGGGCCAAGGTGGCCGTTACCGATATTAATCAGAACAATCTCGATCAGGCGAAGGCTGCACTGAAGCGCGACGGCGTCGCGGCGCTTTGCCTGAAGGCTGACAACCGTATCGTCGCTGAGGTGAAGGCCGCCGTCGCGACAGCAGAGGCCGAGTTCGGCAAGCTGGACGTTCTCGTCAACAACGCCGGCATCAGCGGCATGATGGCCCATATCGACGAGGTCGATGAGGCGTTTTTCGACAGCCTGTTCGACACCCACGTCAAGGGCGCTTTCTTCGCCGTCCAGGCCGTGGTGCCCGGAATGAAACGGCGGCAGTTCGGTCGCATCATCAATACCGGGTCGACATTCGCCATGACCGGCTCGCCGGCGATGAGCCATTATACCGGCGCCAAGGGTGCGCTGACTGCTCTGGCGCGCGCCTGGGCGCGTGAGTTCGCCCCCTTCAAGATCACCGTCAACACCGTGTCCCCCGGTTTTACCGATACGCCAATGACCCGCGCCGACGCCACGCCCGAAATATTCAAGGAGATCGTCGAGGGGATGGCGTTGAAGCGGCAGGTGCTGCCGGAGGAGATTTCCTACGCGATCGCCTGGCTTGCTAGCCGCGAGGCTGACGCGGTGACTGGCCAGAACATCAGCCCTAATTGCGGCCAGGCCATCGTTGGAATCTGAGCGAGGTGGAGTGCGCGGCTCGCCGCAACGGGTCCATGAACGGTGAGCATGTCTTGTCGGTGTCTGACGTTGAGCTGCTCCGCCGTGCGCTAAGCTTGACGCTCGAATTTCCCGCGATCGTGCGGTGCTGAAAAGTCGAGCTTTGGCCCAAGCGGCACGATGCGGGTCGGATTGATCGCGGTCATGCTCATGTAATAGTGCCGCTTGATGTGATCCAAATTCACCGTGTCAGCAATGCCCGGCACCTGATAAAGCTCGCGCAGATAATTCGACAAATTCGGATAGTCGACAATCCGGCGCAGATTGCATTTGAAGTGGCTGTAATAGACCGCGTCAAAGCGAACGAGTGTCGTAAACAACCGCCAATCAGCTTCGGTCAGCCGCGCTCCGACCAGATAGCGTTGTCGTGACAGCAGCTCCTCGATCCAATCGAGCGCGGCGAATACCGCCCGGCAGCCGTCTTCATACGCCGGCTGCATCGTTGCGAAACCGGCGCGATAGACGCCGATATTCACGTCAGCGTAGACGCGGGCATTGATGCGATCGATCTCAGCGCGCAGTTCCTGCGGATAATAGTCAGTGCGGTCGTTGGTCAGACCTGCGAAGGCCGCATTGAGCATGCGGATGATCTCGGGCGATTCGTTGTTGACGATGGTGTGGCGTTCTTTGTCCCATAGCACTGGAACCGATACGCGACCGGTATAGCGCGGATCGGCGAGCAGATAGATATCGCCGAGACGGTGCTTGCCGTTGACCGTATCGGCGAGCTGCCCGTCGCCGAACTGCCAGCCCTGGTCGCCCATCACCGGGTCAAGGACCGACATCGAGATCACGCTCTCGAGTTCCTTGAGCTTGCGGAAGATCACGGTGCGGTGGGCGTACGGGCAGGCGAGCGAGACATAGAGGTGATAGCGCCCGCGCTCGGCGGGGAAACCTCCCTCGCCGGAGGGGCCGGCGGTGCCGTCCGGCGTCACCCAATTGCGAAACACCGGCTCGGTCGGTACGAAGCGCCCGCCGGTCGTGCCGGTGTCGTACCATTCGCTACGCCATACGCCGTCAACATAAAGCCCATGCGCCATAACAATCCCTCCCGTCCGGAGACTTAAGCCCGTATCAAGCCCAGTCTATAGGATCACGCGGCTACGAGGTGACATCCATGAAAGCGGTCTACATTGAAAAATTTGGCGGCCCCGAGGTTCTGCAATACGGCGACATGCCGGACCCGGTTGCGGGACCGGATGAAGTCGTCGTCGACGTGGTTGCGGCGAGCGTCAATGCCGCCGACTGGAAGGTGCGGGCCGGCGAATACTCGCAAGCGACGTTTCCCCTCATTCTCGGACGCGATTTCTCCGGCACGGTGGCCACGACCGGCGCCGGTGTCGGCGATCTGAAAATCGGCGACGCGGTGTTCGGCGTCTTCGACGTCGGCAAGGAGGGCGCCTATGCCGAAAAAGTTGCGAACAAGTCCGCAATCGTTGCCAAGAAACCCGATACGCTTTCGCATATCGATGCCGCGGCGCTGGCGCTTGCCGGTCTGACCGCGATCAGGAGCATCGAAGACACCCTGAAGCTTCAGCGCGGCGAAACCATCCTCATCCAAGGCGGCGCCGGCGGCGTCGCAAGCTTTGCCATTCAGCTTGCCAAGCATCTTGGCGCCCGCGTGATCACTACCACCAGCGCTGCGAACCTCGCTTATGTGCGCGGCCTCGGCGCCGACCAAGTCATCGATTACAACGCGACCGATTTTACGCGTGCAGTCAGTAATTGTGATGCGGTATTCGACACTGTTGGCGGCGAAGTAGCGATCAAATCGTTCGACGTACTCAAGCCGGGCGGCCGCGCCGCCTTCATCGCCTCCGGCTGGAAGGCCCCACAACCGGCACGTAGCGATGTGACGTCGCTGCGGCCAAACGTGATCCGCGCCCGCGAGCCGCTCGAGCGGATCGGGCAACTGGTTGCGGCCGGCGCCGTGCGGCCGCCCGAGGTCAGGCTTTTTCGTCTATCGCAAGCTATCGAAGCCCATCGGCTCAGTGAAGGCCGCCATTTCCGCGGCAAGCTGATTTTTCAGGTACGCTGAGCGGCCGCACTCACCGCCCACCAACAAAAGACCTTTTCATAGCCGCCTTGAGCTTTTCAAAGGCGCTGCGTGAAACGCCGGTCTCGGAGGAAAACGCCCAAAGTTTTTCTTCATATGCCGAGCAGGCTCCAAAGGTCATTTCGGTCGCGTAATTCTGGCTCGGCGTTTTCCTTGCATAAGACGGGTATGCATCCTTAAGGCAGCGCAGCCATTCCTCTTGCGTGGACTTGATCAGATCTGCCGTCGATTCCGTGGCGCCGGGAGCCGCCGCCAGCGCGATATCGGCGGTGCAGACGAGCGTCATCGCCGCAATTATTGTTTTTCTCCGCATCGGATGGGCCTCAGGGACTTTTCCAAGTTTATCGTCAAGTATCGCCGCTCTCTGCGCCGGCAGCCAGGGAGCGCGTTATCGCCGTCATATGCATCCCGGGGCTGGCGGAGGAGAAACGGAGTGCCTAGATCACGGAGGCGCGTCACCGTCACGCCGGCAAATATTCCAAAGCGACCGAAAGATACTCATGTCGCCCCTGTCCCTTCTGCTTAACATCCTGTGGATCGTCTTCGGCGGCCTTTGCATGGCGATCGGCTGGCTGATCGCTGCCGTCATCATGGCGATCTCCATCGTCGGCATCCCCTGGGCGCGGGCGGCGTTCAATATCGCCTCCTACGCACTGCTGCCGTTCGGCCGCCGAGCGGTATCGCGCGCCGAATATTTCGGCAGCGCCGACATCGGCACCGGGCCACTCGGCTTCCTCGGCAATATCGTGTGGCTCATCCTCGCCGGCTGGTGGCTGGCGCTCGGCCACCTGATCCTCGCGTTTTTCCTGGCTGTGACGATCATCGGCATTCCGTTCGCATGGGCTCACCTGAAACTTGCCGGACTGGCGCTGTGGCCGATCGGCAAAATGATCGTCGATGCCGAAGATTACCGGCCGCGCTATCAGCAAAGTCCAGCCGGCAGCCGGCGTTACTCATAACCTTCTTCACACCGCCGCTTCATAAAATCCGAAACTTCGTAACTCCAAGGAGGATTCCATGCCGTCATCTTTGTCTCAGGCTTCCATTCCAGTATTTGAAATCGGACTCAATGCGCTTTCCGCAGTGATCGACAAAGCGGCTGCGTTCGCGGCCGCCAAGAAGATCGAGCCGACTGTCCTGCTCCATACCAGACTTGCGCCGGACATGTTCGATTTCACCCGCCAGGTACAGGTCGTCACCGATCAGGCAAGGCGCGGTGCTGCCCGCCTCGCCGGTGCTGAGGCTCCTAGTTACGAAGACACTGAGACCACGATCGACCAGTTGAAAGCGCGGCTGGCCAAGACCGTCGCCTATCTGAAAACCCTCGACGGCAAACAGATTGACGCGTCGGCCGACCGCGAGATCGCGTTTCCGCTCGGCGGCGGCGTCACCGGCCGCATGAAAGGCAGCGACTACCTCAACCACTTCGTGCTGCCGAACTTCTATTTCCATCTCACCGCCGCTTACGCGATCCTGCGTCATTGCGGCGTCGAGATCGGCAAGCGCGACTTTATCGGCGCCATCCCCGTCAAGATGGGCTAGCGGCCGCCTTAAAACGCAGCCCGCGTCCGTCCGCGGGCTGCGTCCGCTGGTTGTCCGCTCTACGGCTCCTGCGAATCCATCATCACGAACGCGATGCGGCAGGGTTCCTTGCTGTGGTTGAGCCAGGCGTGATTGGGCGCTTGCTGGACGACGACGTCTCCAGCCTTCAGGTGAACCGGGCCGGTATCGAGCATCATGTCGATTTCGCCCTGCATGATAATGGCATAATCCACAGTCCGGGTGCGGTGCATCAGCGGATTGCTCGGCGGCATCCCGCGCTTCGGCGCGTCAGCTCCTACCACCTTCATCATTAGGTCCATCGGCAGTTTGTCGACGTCCGCACCGACCGGCGGGAAATCGACGATCAGAAACTGCGTCCCGTTCGGCGCCGGCGAAAAGCCCTTTCGCTCTGCGGAGCGGTCCGCATTCCATGAAAAGTCCGCCGGCGCCTTCTGCGTCACCCATACCGTCGCGGCACCTTCGCCGGCGCCCCCGATCTTGAGTGGGACCATGGAATTGAACAACGCGGTCGATTTGTTGTTCGCATCAAGCGCGGTCACGACACGGTGGATTTCCTTCTCTTGCGCCTGTGCCGCTATCACCATGGCGCCGAACGCGGCGGCGCCAATCGCCAATGCAAACGCAACGCCTCTTGCAGGTTTTCTCATCGCTTCCTCCCGGATTTCCATTTCACATTGTTTTCGAGCAGTTTGTCGAACGTGTATTCGACGACCGCACACCGATAGTACTTATTTCCGAGCGCCGGGAAACTGACAACCGCGGGTTGGCAAAAACCAAGCCCGCGAATTATTTGATTTTGGGCCTGGATTTCTCGCGGCTCGGCCGCGCGGCCTGCCGGATTTGCCCAAGCAGGATCTTGTGGAACTTCGAAGCCTTTGTCCTGAAAGGAACTTCGACGCGCACCGTCGCACTTTCGGTCAGCATGAGATTATACTGTGCGCCCTTGGTGTCGCCGGAAATACGGAAGTCGGTCCGGTAGCAGACGATCGGCTTGCCCTTGGCGTAAGCGTAGCCGCACTCCCAGGCTGTACCGCTGTCGGGATCGGGGCCGTCCATGCAGGCGACCACCATGTCGGCCCAATCGAGCGCCGCAACGTCCATATCAAAGATCGACTTCGCCGTCTTGCTGCGCGGTTCATGCTCCTGCGGCAGAAACACCTCAAAGCCTTCGCTTTCCAGAAAGCGCGCCAGCTCAACGTTGAAACTCTGCTCCGCCAGCGTAAACAGCGGGCCGGCGAGATAAATTTTCGTCATCGCGTTCTCCGTTCCGTGCTCCTTCTCCCCGCACGCGGGGAGAAGGTCGGGATGAGGCGCCTT
>CAVWLX010000017.1:0-367805 GCA_963755885.1 uncultured Alphaproteobacteria bacterium | reverse complement strand
TGTTGAGGACAAACGGCCCTTTATTTGCCTTCAACTGGCGGAAGAGCTTTGCCCAGACAGTAATCCACATTGTTGGCGTGATCGACCCTCACCGTTGCCCCGGTTGTGAGCTTCGCCATCGCTTGCTGGTCGAGCATGCCCTGCGGATTGTAAGGATCGCGCAGCGAGGCGTGTCCGGCCAGCATCAAGACCGGCGATCGATGCAGGCGCGCTGAAACCAGCGAGGTCGTCGCGTTGGTGTAGCCGGGGCCTTGTGTGGTCGCAGCCAGGCCGATCTTGCCAGAAAGGCGCGCGTAGCCGTCCGCCATGCCGACAGCGGCAGTCTCGTGATGGGTATGAACGAACTTGAGCCCGTGCTTTTCACATAGTTCGACAATGATTTCCTGATTGGCATCGCCTATGACCCCAAAAATGCGATCGATGCCTTCAGCAGCAATCGCGGACGCCAGCGCTTCAAGGACCTTCATGGAGGCCTCCATCTGACTGATCGGTCTGATCGATGGGATTTTGAAGGTTTTAAATGCCGTGAGCCACCGCACGTAGGTCGTCCGGAATACCACGTCAGTTTCGCCGTACTGAACGTTGGTTTACACGAGACGGAGAAAGCGTTGACTCCTTGCCGCAGAATTCATCGCTCCAAAGCGCTGCTGGCAACCAGTGATCTTCCGATAGTCGATATCGCTATCCGATCCGGCTTTTCAGATCAGGTTCTTTGCTCGTGCGGTCGCGGCGGGATCGTTGGCGATAGCCCCATGCCGATGGATTACGCGTTCTGATCCCGGCGAGCTCATTGTTAGCGACAATCAGCCCCATAAGAAAACGCGAGTAGGGAAACCTGATCCTCGGCTCCGGTATATGTTCGAAGTGGCCGTTGAGAGTTCTTCGTCAGGTTGCGGACAATGCGCAGGCCGCGTCCCTGCCGGAGCTCCAGCGGAGGGGCAACGTTAACTTGCGCCTCGCAAGTCACGAGGGGACCAGCCCGTACGAGTTCGATGCGAATACGTCCGTTGTTGCGTTGAACCTTGGCTTACGGGCCTGCACGAAAGCGCAGTACCGCCAGCGCCTCAATCGGTACTCGTTTCCCGAATCCCGTCGCACGGCGCGCGCATGCCGCCGCTGGCCGCACGTAAGGTGGACGCGCCCTACCGTATCTGGACGCAAGAGAGAGTGTGTGTGAGTGCCGGCTTAGAAATGATGTGGCGGTCGGCTACCAATTTGAGCTTGTCGGCCATTCGGCCGAGCTCGGGAAGCGAACGGGCATTCATCTTCCGCATCGCCCTGCTGCGGTGGACCTTCACCGTCGCTTCGGCGATGCCGATTTCGCCGGCAATTTGTTTGCTAAGGCGACCCTGCGCCACCTGAATCATGATCTCGCGCTCCCGGGGGCTGAGCGACTCGAACGCTCCTTGAGGGCGGCCAAAGCCTTTTCATTCTCCCGCCGAGCGCGATCGCGAGAGAGGCCGAGCTGAATGGCGTCGAGGAGCTCCTGATCACGGAACGGCTTGGTCAGGAACTCGATGGCGCCGCCCTTCATCGCCTGCACCGACATCGGAATGTCCCCATGCCCGGTGATGAAGATGATCGGAATTTGCCTGTTCGGCCGCGGCGAGTTCGCGCTGAAAATCAAGACCGCTTTGCCCCGGCAATCTCACGTCGAGCACCAGGCAGGTGGGGCCGTCCGGCGGATCGGACTTGAGAAAGTCGGAAACAGACGCAAACAGCCGAGCATCCAGATCGAGCGACCGCAACAGGCGCCCGATCGAAGCTCGAAGGTCGGGGTCATCGTCGATGACCAAGACGGTGGGCTTTGCGTCAGGCATCGCAGCTTTTCACGATTAGATGACCAAGGAAATGAGCCTTGTCTCGGTTCGCAACTGTCGCGGTATTGAGGTTAGTCCCAAACTGACGGACATGAATAGCCCCATTCTACGGGGATGACGCGCGTCATAAACCAAAGTTTACGTCGCCGTGACTGGTTCCGTGAACGCTTGGAATTCCGCTCCCGGCATAAGCCAAAATTTACAGACCGCTGGCATTGCGCCGGCGCTCTCTTGCGCATTGTGGAATTCGCAGGTGGATGCGACACCACATTTGGGCACTGCTCGCATGGCGGTTCAAGCGACCGCCGGAGGCCATATGCCGAAAGCGTCATTGATCTCGGTCGTTGAGGACGATCGGTTCTTTCGCGAGTCCATGAGAAGGCTGATGAGGTCGCTGGGCTACAGCGTCGAGGCTTTCCCGTCGGCCGCCGATTTCCTCGCGTCCCCTCGTCTCGCCGAAACAGCCTGCTTGATCGCCGACGTCCATATGCCGGCGATGACCGGCCTCGAACTTCACAGACATCTCATCGAGGCGGGTCACGCGATTCCGACAATCCTCGTGACGGCCTATCCCGATGACGACGTCACGGCCCGCGCTCTGAAGGATGGCGTCGTTTGTTACCTTCGCAAGCCGGTCGATGAGGAGCATCTGATGCAATGTCTTCGTGCGGCTCTCCGTCAGCCGAGCCGGCGCGAACGGAATTCATGAGTTCCTTGCCGGCGCTGGGCAAGGTGAACTGAAATACGGCGCCGCGAGGCTCATTCGCGTCCGCCCACAGCCGGCCGCCATGGGCGGCGATGATCGACCGGCAGATCGACAGCCCCATCCCCACGCCGCTGGACTTCGTGGTGTAGAACGCCTCGAAAACGCGCTCGAGATGCTTCCGGATCAATGCCTGGTCCGGAATCGCGCACCGCGACGAGGACGCCGCCTGTCCTGCTTTGCTCGGTGCTGATCGACAACTCCCGCGCGCCCTCGTCGAACCGAGCTCATTGCTTCGATCGCGTTCAGGATCAAGTTCAGGACGACTTGTTGCAGTTGAACACGATCCCCCTGAACGGGCGCCATTCCCTCCGTCAGGCGGGTCTGGACCGAGACGCCATTCTTGGCGATCGCGCTTCGCGCCAATGCAATCACCTCGTTGATCGCCTCATTGAGATCAAAGCGATCCTTTCGCGGCGGCGCTTTCTTGATGTGATCGCGGATCCGGTCGATGATGTCTCCGGCGCGATCGGCATCGCCAACGATGCAGGCGAGCGCTTCCCTGACCTCGCCCAGGTCCGGCGGATGCTCTGTCCAGAAAATTCAGAGCCGCGCGGGCGTTGTTGCGCGCGGTGGCGATCGGCTGCGTGATTTCGTGAGCGAGCGAGGCGGCCAGTTCTCCCATCATGCTCAGGCGGTTCATGTGGGCGAGTTCCGACTCCAGTTGACGCAGCCTCTCATGCTCCTCCTGCGCGCGCATGGTCGCTGTCACATCGGCTGCCGGTGCCGCGATAGCCACGGAATTTTCCGTTGACGTCAAACACCGGCTTGCCGCTCGCCTTCACGTACATCGGAGCGCCGTCGCCGCCCATCGCGCAATATACGAAGTCGCGGAACGGCTTTCGCGCATCGAGAGCCGCCCAGACAGCCGCCACTTCTCCGGCTCCGTTTCAAGGTCGAGAGCGTGATCCCAGCACGCCGCGCCGATTCGATCCGCCGCGTTTGAACCAAACGCATTCTCGGTCAACAGCGTGAATTTGTAGTCCGGATCGATTTCCCAAAACCAATCGGAGGCGGTCTCGGCGTAGTCGCGGAATTTCGCTTCGCTCTCCCGCAACGCTTGCTCGGCGCGCTTGCGCTCCGTCACATCGACATGTGGCGACGACTTCGACAAGCTCTCCGTCCGTGGAGAACAGGTGATGGGCGGTTGCCGCCAGATATTTGACTGTTCCATCGGGCAGTACAATTCTGAACTCGCCCGAGTAATCTCTTTTCTGGCGCACTGCCTCCTGGACCTCTTCCTACACCCTGTCTCGATCATCTGGGTGGATCCGTTGCCAGACAGTTTCGCGGCTTGGAAGGCCCTGCAGCGGATCAAGTCCCCATATTCGGTAACTCTCATCTGACCAATAGAGATATTGCCCGTTTTCGGGTTGAGAACCAGGTACCCGTGCGGCTCAGCCTCTGTGCCTCCGCCAGATAGGCTTCGCTGCGGCGTAAAGCTTCCGTGCGTTCCAACTATCCCAATCTTGCTTCGCGTTCTGCGAGATCGCGATACAGAAGCGTATTCTCGGTCACGTCCATAAGCGCTCCGACAATCTCCAGATTGCCGGTCGCATCTCTCAAGGCGTGACTTAATAACATGCACGAACTTCACTGAACCGTCCGACATCAACAGACGGTGCGTAACGTCGAAATCCTTTTCGCCGCGCGATGCCTCGTCAAAAAGCCGACTGATCGTCACGGTCGTCGGGGGCAAATTCGCTGCAGCACCCGTTCGACCGTTGGCTTGATGCCCGGGTCATATTCGAGAATCCGAAAGGTTTCTTCAGACCAGTGAAGTTCGGCGGCGGAGGGTGTCCAGCCAAAACTGCCTGTGTGACTCAGGCGCTGGGCTTCGGCGAGATAGGCCTCACTGCGACGTAGCCGATCTTCGGCCTGCTTCCTTTCATCGATGTCAACAGTCAAGCCGTACCACTGGATGACGCGTCCCTGCCGATCGCGCAGAGGCTCACAACGGGCATGGTGCCAACGAAACTCGCCGTCCGCCCGGCGTAGACGCATCACACCCTGGTACGAAGTTCCGGTCTGAATTGCGTGAGAGAAAGCTCTGCGGTTTCTGGAAGTCAGCCGGGTGGACGAACGCTCCCAACCACGATGCTGGAAATCCTCAAACGGCAGCCGCTGTAGTCCAACATGCGCTGATTGATATGGGTTGGCTCGCCGTCGGGCCCGTTCGACCAGACCAGGCCGGGTACCGTTTCGATGATTTGTCGGAGCTTTAACTCACTTTCCCGCAATGCTGACTCTGCGCGCTTGAGCTCTTCAATATCCAAATTCACCCCGACCCATTGCAGCAATGTTCCATCGCTTGCCCGGAGCGGTTCGGCGCGACTGAGAAACCAACGATAATCTCCTTAGGGCTACGAACTCGCAGACTAAACTCAGCAGCTTCGCCCGTACGCAGACAATCTGACCAAGCTTTGCGTGATTTTCTGGTCGTCGGGATGCAACATCGGGATATGGGCGTCCCACGGCGCGCCAATGTCGATGCCGAAACGCAGGGGATCATCTTTCGGAAGACCAAGATAATCGCCGTTCGTTTGTTGACGAAGGTGAGCGCGCCAGAAGGAACCGTGTACCAAGCATACGCCGGAATCACATTTAAAGTGGCTTGTAGCTGTGCCAGAAATTCAACATTGTCCCCAGGCTCAGCCTTCCCCGCCGACGCCGGAATAGCCTCAACCAGCAAATGAATTTCGTCTGTGCCCCCGAAAGTATCTCCGCAGCTCCGTCACCCTCTTTTGACATAAATCACTCCATGGTCGAAGCAGAAGTTCCGACCTGCATTATAGGAGACGCTGTGAATCTGGCGCCAAAGTCGGGACCCCATGTTGATCGCCGGCAACCGATTGATTTAATATAAAATTCAGCCCTTCGAGAGGGGTCCCAACAAGCGCCGATCGGGACCCCTATGAAAGAGCAACTTTTCGAATGTTATCAGCGAATTGCGCCAGGCGCGGTGGGGGGTCGCATTTCGATCAGCAATGACACTGTTCGCAAGCAATGGGCTGTCGAACGCCGCGACAACCGCCCCGGTATCGCCCCGGAAACCCCAGATCAAAACAAGCCAAAGCGGGGCGAAGGTGACGAACATCCGCTGAATCCATTGAAGATTTTTGCAGAGCGCTCGCTTCACACGGGAGAGGCGTCAGGTTCAACTCCTAAGCGCCAACCAAAAAGCCACTGAAATTGAGCACTTCTGAAGAAGTTATCTGCCGCTATTGACTACCGCTACAGGCCACCGCTCGCGAATTAGCCGATCTTGCGCGCGGGTGCCAGCAACGAATGGACCACCTTGCGAGCGCAGGCGCGACACATACCCACACACTGACGCCACGCGGCGGTTATGTAGCAAAGCAATGACTTCATCAATCGCAAGATCTGCTGCAATGGTCCACGCTTTTCGCTATCCGCGACTTTCGCCAATTGCTGCCGCCAATGTCGCCAGTGATCCAGATAATCATTGATTTTCTTATGTGGTGGGCCCGGGAGGACTCAAAACCAGCGGTGGTCGCGCGAGCGCTACCCAGGCGGTTGCGCAACGCGCTGAGCCTGCTCATTTCGAACCCGTTCACATTGCTCCGTTTGATCCAGCGGTCCTTGTAGGACCGCGGCGTTTGCCAATCGCGCTTTATACCCCCTGAAAAATCCCCCTGAATGCCTGAAAATCATCCTGACTAAGTCATTGATTTTATTAGGTTGGCGGAGAGGGAGGGATTCGACGCCGCGCGAGGCGTAGCCTTCTCCGACCGTCACTTTGTTTCAGGGATCCGACGGCTGCTTACGAATTAGTCGTTCGTGTGCACCGAAATTGAAGCGCTCGCCGCAATACCCATTTGCACCGACCGCGTGCATCCCAAAACTAACTTCGATGAAATCGGCGCCGGCCTGTCCTATTTGGTCGTTGGCTTCTTGATGCACACAGTCGAAGCAGGCGTCACATTCTGAGAACAATCCCAGCCATTATCGAAGCCCTGGACCGAATCGGCGGCAGGTCCAGCCATGTCCGTTGTGCCCCCGAAAGCGGCAGCAAAATCAGGGCAGTGGCATCTGCCGCGACCGGGCTTCGCGCCTTGATGCCGCAATGACCGCCGCGTGCAGAGAGCCGTGCGATGGCCCCGTTAGAAACCTATCTTGTCGATGGCGTCTTTCAGCATGGGCACCGGAAAACCAATACCGTAGCCGCTGGCGATAGTGCGCTTCTCGTGGCCTAGGATGGCCCACCGCAAATCCTCGCGCACTCCCGCCGCTCTCAGACGATCTTGTGCGCGGTGTCGGAATGAATGCAACACCTTGGCTTTGTCGGCGACGCCAATTTTTCGCAGCCATCGACCGATGCGAAGCGTTGCCGCTTCCTTGCTTCCCCTAAACAGCGGTGCCGTAATCTTTGCAGGCAGATGCGGAAGAAGATCGGCAGGGAAAGGCACGCGCCTGCGGCTCGCTTCGGTTTTCGTCCCGATCACTGTATAGCGGACGCCATTCTCCTTCGCCTCGCTGCTAATCTCGAAAGCTTCGCCGCGCCGCATGCCGGTGGATGCCAATACCCGGACCAGCAGTTGATTGCTCTTATCGAGTTCGTGAAGATGGTCGCGGATCAGTATCATGTCGTCGTCGTCGAATGGCAGTCGGCGGTCAGCGTCGCCGCACAGCTTCACGCATCCGGCGAACGGATTGAACGTCAGCGCGCCTTCGGCAATCGCGAAGTTCGCCATCGCAATCAGCGGCACCATTTTTCGGCGGAGCGTCGTGCTCTTATGATTGCCCAAAGCGGCGACGACGGCGCGGCCATCATTGCGCGTACATTTTGTAAGCGGCTTTCCCACTACCGTTTTGAAAGTATGCCAGACATCGCGAGCGGGTTTTTCCGGGGCGTCGGATTGCTTCAAATACTGTTCGAACAATTCGTCATCGCCATTCTTGACGGGGCGGCCTTGGCGCGCCCTCGCCGCGTCGTAAGCTTCAAAGCTCGGGATGCCGTCTGCCGGTGTTGGCGTGAGGATTGCTGCCGGGCCACCGTTGGGACCCATCACTGCGCCCGTGGTAAGGTCGCGTAGCTCTCGCTCAGTGGCAAAAAAGCCCTCGTGCATTCCGGGCGGGTAAGCAGGGACCCACGCATCGGTGACGCGCGGAAGCCGCGCCAGCCGCCTTTGATACATGAGGGCCTTGTGCTCGCGAATGAGAGGCATCGCCGTAATCTCGGCGAGCTTCAAGTCCGTTGTGCCCAAGGTTCTCTCAACAGCTTTTTGACCGGGCGGCTGTAGCCGAAGGTGCCAAATATTGCCGCGTCGAAACAAGTACCGCATCGGGGGAACTCCGGTTTAGCGGCACGGAATATAGGCGCGATTTTAGTAACAGTCCAAACTACCAAAAAACTCAGTAAATACAGGGTATTTTTGGCGCTCCCTAGGGGAATCGAACCCCTGTTTCAGCCTTGAGAGGGCCGCGTCCTAGACCGCTAGACGAAGGGAGCCTGGTCTTCGAATAACCCCGATGACGCAGGCGTGCAAGGAGGTCAGGCGTCCGGTTCAAGGCTCGGTAGCGAACCTGATGCGTCCGATTTGTTTCAGGGTTTTGAGGTCGAAGGTGCGGATTTCGGTGACGCCACCCATGTCGAGCGTCACCGCCAGGCGTTCGTCGGTGACGCTACTGGCGATGACACGCGCACCTTTCGGCAACATGACGATCCCGTCGGCGAGTACGGCGCTGCTCCCACCAGTGCGGGAAATACGGTAACTAATAACGCCTACCACCGCGGCGATGGCGACCAGCGTGGTAAATCCGGAAATGACCATCAACCAGCGCACGCGTGAGACCATTCCGGACGCCATGGCGTCGGCCTGGGGTGCCGGGGCCTCAACAGCGCTGGCTTCGGACCATTCGCTCTGCGCTTTGTCGGTGGCTAATTTGTCCATGGTGTACCTAGATAAGAGCCGATGACAGCGACCCAGAAATCAATCGGCATTTCGCCCGACGAAGCCGGCGGACGCCTCGACCGTTTGCTTGCTGTACACGTCGGCGAACTGTCGCGCACGCGGCTTAAGGCGCTGATCGAAGCCGGTGCCGTCGCCGTCGACGGGCGGACGATCCGCGAACCGGGCCATCGGGTCAATTCGGGCGCGTCGATCCTCATCGACATTCCGCCACCGGCGCCGGCAAAGCCTGCTGCCGAGCCTATTCCGCTCAACGTAGTTTACGAGGATTCCGATATCATCGTGATCGACAAGCCCAGGGGGCTGGTCGTGCATCCCGCCGCCGGACATTCGTCAGGGACACTGGTCAATGCGCTCATCGCCCATTGCGGCGAGAGTCTCTCTGGCATCGGCGGCGAGCGGCGCCCCGGCATCGTGCACCGGCTCGATAAGGACACCACTGGCCTGATGGTGGTGGCCAAGAACGACCGCGCCCATCAGGCGCTGGCGGCGCAGTTTGCGAGCCACGGCCGGGACGGCGGACCATTCGAGCGCAGCTACCTCGCCTTCGTCTGGGGTGCGCCCGATCGACCGCGCGGCGTAATCGACAAGCCGATCGACCGGCACCAGGTCGCCCGCGACCGGATGGCGGTCCGGGAAGGCGGCCGTGAGGCCGTGACCCACTGGCGGGTTCTGGAGCGATACGAAGATCCTGCCGGCGCCCGCCGCGCGAAGAAGTCCATCGATTTCGTGGCCAGTTGGCTTGAGTGCCGCCTCGAAACCGGCCGAACCCACCAGATTCGGGTGCATTTGGCCTCGATCGGCCATCCCCTCCTCGGCGACGAGACCTATGGGGCAGGGTTTCGCACCAAGTCGACGCTATTGCCGGAAGCAGCCCAGGGCGCACTTGCGGCCCTTGGCAGACAGGCCCTCCATTCCCATATACTCGCGGTTACGCACCCAACATCCGGTAAAATCCTGCGGTTCCGTTCGGAACTGCCTCCCGACCTTGCCCGTTTGCATGATATGCTCGCGGCAATCCGAACTGATTCCAGTAATAAATAGAGGGTACCAAGCTCAGGCGAAATACCGCCTATTGAGCCAGATCAACGCAGCGTCGCGCTGATGTGATGCCTCTTTACTACCGCTCACCGGGTTAGACCGTGTATGTTGCAGGTGCGAGATAACCAACTCGCGCCGTTGGCTCGGGAAAGCAACGACGTCATCGCCTGCCGCGTAGCGGGGGTGTCAACGAAGGAAAGGGCGCTGTCATGGCCCAAACTGCAGCCTTGCCGGTCCTGTCGGGTGAAACCGGCCTGACCAGGTATCTGGAAGAAATACGGCGGTTCCCGATGCTGGAACCGCAGGAAGAATTCATGTTGGCGAAGAGCTGGCGCGAGCACGAAGATCGCGAAGCAGCGCACCGCCTCGTCACCAGCCATTTGCGGCTCGTGGCCAAGATCGCCATGGGGTATCGCGGCTACGGCCTGCCGATCTCCGAAGTCATTTCCGAAGGCAACGTCGGCCTGATGCAGGCCGTGAAGCGCTTCGAGCCCGACAAAGGCTTCCGGCTGGCGACCTACGCCATGTGGTGGATCAAGGCAGCGATTCAGGAGTATATCCTGCGCTCGTGGTCGCTCGTTAAGATGGGCACCACCGCGAACCAGAAGAAGTTGTTCTTCAATCTGCGCAAAGCCAAGAGCCGGATTTCCGCGCTCGACGAAGGCGACATGCGGCCTGATCAGGTCAAGCTCATCGCCAAACGGCTGGGCGTGACCGAGCAGGACGTCATCGACATGAACCGCCGCCTTGGCGGCGATGCTTCGCTGAATGCGCCGATCCGCGAGGATGGCGATTCCGGCGAGTGGATGGATTGGCTGGTCGACGACGGTGTCAGCCAGGAAAGCCGTCTCGCCGAATCCGAGCAGTCGGACAACCGGCATCAGGCGTTGGGTGCAGCGCTTGGCGTGCTCAACGATCGCGAACGGCGCATCTTCGAAGCGCGCCGGCTTGCCGATGAGCCGATCACGCTGGAAGAACTCGCCGACGAGTTCGGCGTATCGCGCGAGCGCGTTCGCCAGATCGAAGTCCGCGCGTTCGAGAAGGTGCAGAAGGCGGTGAAGAACACCATCGCTGCCATGGAAACTCCCGCGATGGCGACAGCCGCCGTCGCGGCTGCGCACTAACAGTCCGGCCTTTCGTCCTAACTGGCGAGGTCTGCAAGCGACCGTTCGGCGCGCCGCTCAAGGATAATTGCGCCTTGGCGCCGGGCAATGTCGCGCGCGGTCGCAAACGCTTGCCGCGCTTCCTGCTTGTTGGCGCGATCGAGCGCCAACAAGCATTCGCCGCGCAGACGATAAATCTCAGCCAGATGAAACCCAACGCCGGGTTCATCGACTGCGGCGATTGCCCGATCGAGATGGACTAGTCCGTCCGCGGCGCGACCGGCGGTCAACAAAATCTCGCCCGCCAGACCCAGAAAATATTGCGGCACTGGACCGGCCGCGGTCGCGTTGCCGATTTCCGCATCAACCAGTCGCGCGGCGTCGGCGACGCCTGAGCCGACCGCGGAGGCCCAGCCGGTGAGCAGCAAGCTGGCTGCGCGCCACGGCAGCAGCCCAAATTTTTGAGCTAGCGCCACGGCACGCTCAGCCGCAACAAAGGTGCCATCGCGATCGCCTGCAAGCTGCAGGCAAATCCCAAAGTTGTGTAGTGCATGCGCAAGGCTGTTGGGATGTTCAAGCGCCTCGCCCAGCGAAATCGCGCGCGCGCCGCTTTGTTGTGCCTGATGCCAATCGCCGGCGAGCTGTAACATATTGGCGCGCACCGCATGCGCACACACCCCGGGGTCGTGACCGCCGAAAGCGTGGCCGAGATGGCGGTGACGGGAAATATCATAAGTGTCGGCACCGATCCGGGTATTCTCCAACGATGCGCCGACCTCACCGCGAAAAAACGCGGTCGACCAGCGACAATGGTAGGCTTCGAGCAACAGATCACCCTCGCCGGAGCGCCGTGCGAGCTCGACCAATTCACTCGCCCGATCGCGGGCCATGGCAGTTTTGCGCCTGATGTTAGCGATGAGCCACAGACCCCATTTCGCCGTAAAAGTGGCTGGACCGTCGCCTATCGCATCGCCAATCTCCGCAGCGCGGCGATAGGCGTCCTCGGCGTCGTTGCTCTGTAAGCCGTGCGCGACCATTCGTGCCGGACCGAGCTTAAGCAAAAAGTCCAACTGGCGGCGGACGCGATCGTCCGGCTCCTTCAGCGCATCGGCCGATTTTAGACCTGCCGAGAAGTGCGCGATTGCCTCCGTGTAAGCTGAACGGCTCACCGCCTGGTCGCCAGCCAGCGTGCGGTAGTTACAGGTTGGTTCAGCCAATCCGGCCTCGCCGAAATGGTGCGCCAGCAGTTCCGGCTCGCTTGCAGCAAGCTCGGGGAAGCGTTCTTCAAGCGTTCGCGCGACCCGGCTGTGCCAGTCGCGCCGGCGGGTCAAAAGCAGACTTTCGTAAGCGGCGTCGCGCATCAGTGCATGCTTGAAAATGAAGCTCCGTTCCAAGCCGCGGCCCTCGGGAAAGACGATCCCCGCTGCAACCAGCTTCGCGAGCGCGGTCTCGAGCTCGGCGCCGTGCTTGGGCGCGACCGCGTCGAGCAGCGCGAAGTCGAACTGCCGGCCAATAACGGCCGCGATCTGCGCCACGTCGCGCGCCTCGCCGAGACGATCTAAACGTGCCATCAACGAATCCTTGAGGGTCGCCGGCACCGCCGCGCTGTCTTCACCCGCGGATTCCATCACGCTCTTGGTCAGTTCCTCGGCGAACAGCGGCACGCCATCAGTCTTGGCGACGATCGTCGCGACAGTGTCGGCGGGCAGGCCATGCGCGGCGGCAACGCCGATGATCAGTTCCGCGCATTCAGCACGGCTCAGACGGCCGAGCGTCAGAAGGGTTGCGTGCGGCCGCGCCAGCCAGGGCGGAGCAAAATCCGGCCGCGCCGTAACCACGACAAGCAAGCGCGCCTGAGGGATGCTGTCGGATATCTGCGTCAGCATTTCGAGCGTGGTCGCGTCGATCCAATGAGCGTCCTCCACGAGGAGGAGCATGGGCTTGGCCTCGCCCAAGCGCACGATCTCATCGACCAGAAGTGCAATCGTGGCCGCTTTTCGTTGCGCCGGCGTCAGCGGGGCCGGTGCGGGCGGCGCATCTGGAATCGAAAGGAGTTCCGCCAACAACGGAATCGCCGCGGCGTCCGTTGCCGACCGCCGTGAGAATAGCACGCCGAGCTTTTCGATTCGCGTAACGGTCGAGTTGGCGGTGGTGAAGCCCGCGGTGCGGGATATGTGTTGGATCACCGGGTAGAGCGCGCTGTCGGAATGATAAGGCGAGCATTGCAAATGAATAAGGCCATGCGGTTCGCCGGCAATCGCTTCTTGCAACGCCTCGATCGAGCGCGACTTGCCGATCCCCGCCTCGCCGATCAGCGTGATGATTTGGCCCTCGCCTTGAGATGCCAAGCGCCAGCGGTCGAGCATCAAACCCATTTCGTGGGCGCGGCCGATGAGCGCCGTGCTGCCGCCGATGCGGCTCGCGGCAAAGCGGGTCACGATGGCCGTCTCGCCGAGCACGCGCCAGGCTGGAACCGGACGTACAAATCCCTTCAGTTCGTGCTCGCCCGTCTGTTCCAGCTCGAACAATCCGCCGAGCAGATTGTGCGTCGTCTCGCTGATGAGGATGGTGTCGGGGGCCGCGAGCGCTTGCAGCCGCGCGGCGAGATTTGGGGTCTCGCCGACAATGGTGCGCTCTTGTGCCGTGCCGGTGCCGACGATTTCACCGACCACAACGAGCCCGGTAGCAATACCGACCCGCGCTTGAACTGGCGTGCCGTCTGGGCGTTCTATACCGCCGACTTCCGTCAAGATACCGATCGCGGCGCGCACGGCGCGTTCCGCCGCGTCCTCAAATGCGCGCGGGAAACCGAAATAGGCGAGCACGCCGTCGCCCATGAATTTTGCGACGAAGCCGCCGAACCGTCCGATCGCGCCGGCCGTGGCATCCTGATAGCGTCGGATCAAACCGCCGAGGAGTTCGGGATCGACCACGCCCGACAGTGCCGTGGAACCGACCATGTCACAGAACAGGACTGTAACCTGACGGCGCTCGGCATCAGCCGAAGCCTCCACGTCGGCAGGCTTAGGCGGCACCGTTTCGGCAACGGGCTCGCCGATCGCCTTCAACAGCCGCCGCCGGTTGCCCAGCGACACACCGAGTTGCTCGAGGTCGCGCTCGCTGAGCTCTGGCAGGATATCGAGGTCGATGTCGTTTGCTTCGAACGCGTCGGCATATTGTTCGAAATTGTTCCCGCGCAACCAGTCGCGAAGACCACTCATGCCGATCAAATTCTCCCAGACGGCCGTACGACTTTATAGTGCCCGCACTCAATAGCAGATTTTAGGTCGATCGTGGCTTACTCGTTGAGCATTCCACGCAACACCCAGCGGCACGCGACGATCGCCGCACCTGCGACCGCGGCGATTGCTGCGATCAGCAGAAAAAACTTCGGCTTCTCCATGGCGTTCCAGAAGCTGCCGAGCCAACCGGCGAGAAAGCCGCCGACGAAACTCGTGGCCAGCCACACACCCATCATCATCGACAACATACGCACCGGAGCGATCTTAGTAACCAGCGAAAGTCCGACCGGTGAGAGATAAAGCTCGCCGATGGTGATGACGACAAAGTAGGCGAGCAGCCACAGCCAACTCGCGTGACCTCCGCTCGCTTTCCAGGCCGCAATCGCCATCACGAGGTATGAGAGCGCGACGCCGCAGCAGCCGAGCGCCATCTTGGCGATGGTCGAGGGCTCCGATCCACGTTCCGCCTGCCGCGTCCACAGCGCAACGACGAAAGGCGTGAAGGCAAAGATCATGAATGGATTGAAAGCCAAAAACCATGTCGTGGGAATTTCGGCGGAGTAGCCGAACAGTTCGATGGTCCGATCGGTATTGGCATCGGCCCACAAGACGATGGTGTTGCCGCCTTGCTCGTAGGTTGCCCAAAACAGCGCGGTGGGAACGAAAAGCACAAGCAACGCCAGGACGGCGCGCCGCTCCTCTCGGGTCAGCGGCCTGCTCTCGATATGCGCCGCCTGCGCCCTTTGCAGCTCGTCCGGCGGCAACAGCGGCAAGGCGTAAAGATAAATCGAAAGACCGATCAGCATGCCGACGCCCGCCGCGGCAAAGCCGTAATGCCATCCCGCATTCTCGCCCAGCGTGCCGCAGACCAGCGGCGCCAGGAACGCGCCAACATTGATACCGACATAGAAGATCGAATAGGCGCGGTCACGGCGGTGGTCGCCCGGCGGGTAAAGACCTCCGACCTGTGTCGAGATATTTGGCTTGAACGCGCCGTTGCCGAGAATGAGCGCCAACAGCGCAAAGAGGAACAACTGCTCGACCGCCATCATGAAATGGCCGATCGCCATCAAGGTGGCGCCGATGACGACCATGCGGCGCTGACCGAGCACGCGGTCGGCCAAAATCCCGCCGAAAATCGGAGTGAAATAGACGAGCGCTGTATAGAAACCATAGATCTGCGACGACAGCGGCTGCACATCGAGCGGGCCGAAGATTGCCTCAAGCGCGCTCTTGATGCCGGCAAGTCCGAGCACCGTGCCGGCACGATCCGGCACCAGCAAATATTTGGTCATGTAGAGAACCAATAAAGCGCGCATGCCGTAATACGAAAAGCGCTCCCACATCTCGGTCGTGAACAGAAGGGCTAGACCCCTGGGGTGGCCGAACAGTTCACCTCGTGCGCCGATACGGCTACCGGCAAGCCGACGGGTAGAGGAACGATGTTCGACCATAGGCTCCGCCGGGCGGCGGCCGCCGCCAGTTTCATCGCCGGAAAGCGACACTATAAGTCTGTCATGTTCGGCGATAGCAACCGCATGGCATGCGATCCATGCCCACGAAGCTGCGAAGGTGGCTGCGGCGTAAACAAAAACAGCCCGGATCGCCTGAGGCAATCCGGGCCGCTTTTTTTCGAGATCGCTGGGGCGTGAGCGAAACGCTCACTCCGCGGGCATTGCTTCCGGTATCGCCTCATGCGGCGCAGTGCGATCGAGTGCACCGACCGGAACGCGGCTCAGGCCGAACAGGAAGACCGCCACGATCAGATACGCGATCGCAACGACCGGCGTCACCGCGATGCCGACCGCTTCACCGTGCATAAACCCGAAGAAGGTCAGCACGGCACCGGCAAGTGCGAACGCGGACGCGTTGATGAACTTCTTGTCGATGACGAACGCGCCAATCGCAGCCAACACCAGTCCGGTCAAGATCGAGCCGCCGCCCATGACCTTGAGGCCGGCGTAGAGAACGCCCTGGTTAGCGAGTTTGTCCAAGCCAACGGTCGCTGCGTCAGTACCGACTGCGTGGAGCACACCGTCCAACTGCACGCCGGCCCAAGCAGCAAGATGCGGCGTCAGCGCGAGGATAATGGCCGGTGCGTGTCCCTTTGGCGTGCTCTGGAACGCTTGCGCGCCAATCAGCATGCCGATGTAGAGCAGGATCGGGTAGATCGCCACCACCGGTATGATCGCCAAGAGCAGAGAGATCACACCGAACCAGGACAGCACGATCACCATGATGCCGGTTGCGGCGGAGTAGCCGATGCGGCCTCCCATCGCCTTCCAGCCGGGATGGCCGATATAGACGGCGTTGATGAACGGATTGCCCATCAGACAGCCAATCAAGCTGATGACTCCGTCGGCGGTCAGCACGCGGGTCGTCGGAAACGCATCTCCGGCGGCTTCGGCGCTTTCCACGTTGTCCATCGCTTCGACCAGATCGTAAATGCCGAACGGGATGGCGGTAACGAGGATCACGCCGAGATATTCGAAGCCGGAGAAGATGTGGTTCACTGCGGGGAGCGGTACCGAGAAGCCGAAATTCGTGAACGCGTCGGTCACGCCATGCCCGGTTAGCCCACCGTAATTGAGGCCGAAGAGATTGGAGCCCCAGGCGAGGATCATTCCCACTGCGATAGCGACGAGACCGGCAGGAAGGCCTTTCGGATAACGAAACCCACCGAACCAGTTCACCATGATGACGGCGAAACAGGTCAGCCCGATCACCGGCGTCATGTACATTTCCAGCGCCGGACGCATCGAGATGAAGGTGATTGACACGCCTGCGAGCGTACCGAGCAGGGCCGCGCGCGGGGTGATCTTGCGGATAATCGGAGCAATAAAGCCGCCGATCATCAGGATGAAGCTCTGGAAGAACACCCAGGTCAGGCCAGCTTCCCAGCCTTTGATCGGATCATGGGTCCTAAGCGCAATCGGCAGCATGATCACGAAAGTGACGATGAACATGTGCGGGACGCTGATGCCGGACGGCAGCGCGCAGACATCGCTGCGGCCGGTCCTTTTGGCGAGCCGGTAGGCGAGATACGCGTAGTAAAACGTCGACAGGCACATCATCAGGCCGACGGCAGGCAGGATGCGGCCGAACACGATGGAGTCCGGCATCTTGATCACGAACCGCAACAGGATCGTGAGCGTCAACATGTTGGTGAGGATGTTGGTGCCGAAACCAAAAAAGGCGTTCCAGTCGCCGGGGGTAAATAGCTTTGGTTGAAACCCGGCCGTCGATGTTGTGGTCGTCATTGCAGGCTCCTCTTGATGGCGAGCCGCATCCAAAAGCGCCACACAATGCCCGCGGGCTGATCACCCGTGCGCTGCATCGGCAAGAGCTTTTGAGTGTGAAGCGCCCCGTCCCCCCATGGACGTTGTTCGCAATCGTCCCTGATTGCGGGTTCGGACCTCGCAAAGCGCGTGCCAACCACAACTGGCCGCTTGACGCCGGCGACTTCGATGGAGAAGTCAATGAGGAGGCAGGGGAATTTAGCTCTGTCGCGTACGGCGCTGCCAGCTGTCGTCGCTTGCTGCATTGCAACGATGCAAATTGCGAATCCCGGCCGGCGACCAAATAACGGTCACTGCCCTGTCAAAAAAACAGCATGGAAAGCTGCGCGCGAACAATGCTTAAAAATCGCGCGCCGCCGCCTTATAGATCACGATCGAAATCAGACCGCGGCTCGCACCGGATAGCCGATCGACGACAGCGAGTTGAGCAGCGGTGTCGATGCGGCGACCGATCCGAAAATGCCGCCCTGCGCCTTGATCATGGCGAGACCTGCAGCGTGGAATTCGGGGAAATACGAGCCGCAACAATCCGACAGTACGATGCACCGGAAGCCGCGGTCATTGGCTTCCCGCACAGTGGTGTTCACGCACACTTCCGTCGTTACGCCGCAGACGAAAAGAGTGTCGATACTGCCGTTGCGCAGCATGAGTTCGAGGTCGGTCTGGTAGAAGGCGCCTTTGCCGGGCTTGTCGATGACCGGCTCGTCTTTCAACGGATAAAGCTCGGGAATGATGTCATGGCCGGGCTCGCCGCGGACCAGAATGCGACCCATGGGACCGGGTGCGCCAATGCGCGTTGACGGATCGCCGCGTTCCACTTTGTGCGGCGGTGCATCGGAAAGATCAGGCCGATGCCCTTCCCGGGTATGAATGACGAGCATGTCATGTTCGCGAGCGGCCGCAAGAACTTGGCGGAGCGGTGCGACGGCAGCCTGCAGCTTGGACACGTCATTGCCCAGCGCCTCTCCAAAGCCACCCGGCTCAAGGAAGTCGCGTTGCATGTCGATGATCACGAGTGCGGCACGATCGAGATCGACGGAAAGCGGCGCCGGCTCGGCATCAAAGGTTACTTTCAGCATCTCGGCCTCCCTGAAATCGGATTGACGCAGGATGCCTCGGGAGAGTGCAAGATCGGGGCCACTATGACGCTCTGCTCAATTTTTGAGCTTATTTGGCTTCGGAACCGTTCGGGCTCGCCTGCGCCCGCTGAAACTCCTCCGTAAGCTCCATAGATTCAAAGACTTATGCCCGCAGCGCCGGCGGTCCCAAGATGTGGCACGGGCCTTGCGGAACCAATCCGGACACAACCATGCGTCAGCCGGGTCGGGAGGCTTTTGATGAAGCGCCGCGAGTTTCTGAAATCGGTAACCGCGCTCACCGCTGCCAGCGCCGTTTCGACGCCTGCTGTTTGGTCGCCGGCGAAATCGCAATCGCGCAGCGAGACGCTGTTGTTGATCACAGAGAACGGGCCCAACAATCTCGACATTCACGGAGTGGGCACCAATCGACCGGGCTACGAAGCGTCCTGGAATTGCTACGACCGCCTGATTACGCACGAGAAGAAAACGCTTCCCGACGGCACACAGTCCTACGACCGCGACAAGCTCAAGCCCGAACTCGCCGAAGACATGAAGGTCGGCGACATGTCGGTGACGTTCAAGCTGCGCAAGGATGCGAAATTTCAGGACGGCGCACCGGTCACCGCCAAGGACGTGAAATGGTCGTTCGACCGCGCCGTCAGCGTTGGCGGGTTTCCGACCGTGCAGATGAAGGCCGGTTCGTTGGTCAAAACGGAGCAATTCGTCGCCGTTGACGACAACACGTTTCGCGTCGATTTCGTCAAAAAGGACCGCCTGACCCTTCCCGATCTCGCGGTGATCGTACCCGGCGTCTACAATTCGGAACTGCTCAAGAAGCATGCCACCGAAAAGGACCCTTGGGCACGCGATTACACCAAGAGCAACACCGCCGGCAGCGGCGCCTACACGGTGACGAGCTGGAAGCCCGGCGTCGAAACGGTCTACCAGCGTTTTGACGGCTGGGTCGGCGGCAAGCTCCCGCAACTCAAAAAAATCATCTGGCGCACCATTCCAGCGGCCGGCAACCGCCGCGCGTTGATGGAGCGCGGCGATGCCGACATCTCCTTCGATCTACCGGCGAAGGACTTCTCCGAGATGAAGAAGGAGACCAAGCTCAAGCTGATCGCCAATCCGATCGCCAACGGCATGTACAGCGTCGAACTGAACGTGGTGAAGCCGCCGTTCAACAATGAGAAGGTCCGCCAGGCCGTCGCCTATGCGATCCCTTATCAGAAGATCATCGATGCGGCGATGTTCGGGATTGCCAATCCGCTGTTTGGCGGCAAATCGAATGACGTGACGACGACCAATTGGCCGCAACCCACCGCTTATGTCACCGACATGGCAAAGGCCAAGGCACTGATGCAGGAAGCGGGAGCGGGCAGCATCGACACAACCATCTCATTCGATCTCGGCGACGCCGTAAATTCCGAACCCACCGCGACGCTGATTCAGGAGAGCCTCGCTCAGATCGGCATCAAAACAACGATCAACAAAATACCTGGCTCCAACTGGCGGAGCGAGATGGCCAAGAAATCGATGCCGATGATGGTGAACTTTTTCTCCGGCTGGCTGGACTATCCGGAATATTTCTTCTTCTGGTGCTATTCCGGCCAGAACGCCATCTTCGATACGCCAAGCTACGTTAACAAGGACATGGATGCATTGATCGATGGCGCCCGCGAGGCCGCCGCCATCGATGACAAGAGCAAATACGCAACCGACGTGGAAGGCTTCATCTCGAAGGCCTGGCACGAGGTGCCACGGATTCCGTTGTTTCAACCGCAGCTCAAAGTCGCGACCCAGCCGAATATATCGGGCTACTGTTACTGGTTTCACCGTCAGGTCGACTATCGCTCGCTGGTTAAGGCTTGACGACCGAGTCCGACTGCAAACAAAGCTGCCGTCATGTTCGTTAGTATCCTGCGCCGTTTCGTGACCGTTATTCCGACGTTGATCGGCGTGATCATCGTGACATTCCTGCTCACGCGTGTATTGCCCGGCGATCCGGCGGTTTATTTCGCGGGGCCCGCGGCGACGCCCGAATTGATTGCGGATATCCGCAAATCGCTCGGCCTCGATCAGCCGCTGCCGGTGCAGTTCCTGCACTACGTCGACGATCTTGCGCACGGCAATCTCGGCAATTCACTTGCCACCGGCCAGCCGGTCGTGACCGAACTCATCTCACGGCTACCGGCCTCGGCGGAACTTACGCTGTTCGGTTTGATTATTTCGGTTTTGATCGCCATTCCGCTCGGCATTCTTGCCGCGGTGAAACAGGGCTCATGGATCGACCATACTTGCCGCGTGGTTGCGACCGCCGGCGTTTCGCTGCCGGTGTTTTTCACCGGGCTGCTGCTGGTCTACGTGTTCTACTTTCTGCTCGGATGGGCGCCGGCGCCGCTCGGGCGGCTCGACGTATTCTTTACGGCGCCGCCGCAGGTCACCGGCTTCTATCTGATTGACAGCCTGATCGCCGGCGACTTGCAGACGTTTCGCGCCGCGTTGAGTCAGCTCATCCTGCCCGGCGCGACGCTCGCGATCTTTTCGATCGCGCCGATTGCGCGCATGACCCGCGCTTCGATGCTGGCCGTGCTCGCTTCCGACTACGTGCGGACTGCCCGCGCCAGCGGCTTGTCGCCGTACACCGTGATCATCACCTACGCCTTCCGCAACGCCGTGTTGCCGGTCATCACCACGCTCGGCATGGTGTTCTCATTTCTCCTTGGCGCCAACGTGCTGGTGGAAAAGGTCTTCGCCTGGCCCGGCATCGGCTCGTTCGCGGTCGAGGCCCTGATCGCTTCGGATTTTGCGCCGGTGCAGGGCTTCGTGCTGACGATGGCGGTGCTGTACGTGATGCTCAATCTCTTGATCGACATCAGCTACGGCATCATCGACCCGCGTGTGAGGCTCGAGGCATGACCGATATCGCCGCAACGACCCGGCCGGCGACCGGGCTCGCCGCGCTGTTCCGTCACGCGCGCTACGTCATCGGCGAGAATCCCGTGACCGGCCTCGCCTTCGGCCTGTTCGTCCTGATCCTGATCACGGCGCTGATCGGGCCGTGGATCGTGCCGCATGATCCGCTCGCGAGCGACACTGTGGCAGCGCTGAAGCCGCCGTCGGTGGGGCACTGGTTTGGCACCGATCAACTGGGCCGCGACATTTTCAGCCGCGTGGTAGTCGCAACGCAGCTCGATTTCACCATCGCGATTGCCTCAGTCGTGCTGGTATTTCTTATGGGCGGTCTGGCCGGCGTGGCCGCCGGATATTTCGGCGGCTGGACCGACCGCATTGTCGGCCGCATCGCCGATACCATCATGGCATTCCCGCTGTTCGTCCTCGCCATGGGAATTGTCGCGGCGCTCGGCAACACCGTACAGAACATCGTGCTGGCGACTGCCATCATCAACTTCCCGCTCTATGTGCGGGTCGCCCGCGCCGAGGCAAACGTGCGCCGCGAGGCCGGCTTTGTCGAAGCCGCCCGGCTGTCCGGCAACAGCGAATGGCGCATCGTCGCCCTGCAGATTTTGCCAAACGTCTTCCCCATCCTGGTGGTGCAGATGTCGCTCACCATGGGCTACGCCATCCTCAACGCCGCGGGTCTGTCCTTCATTGGGCTCGGCGTACGGCCGCCAACGCCGGAATGGGGAATCATGGTGGCGGAAGGCGCCGCCAATATCATCTCCGGCGAATGGTGGATCGCATTCTTTCCCGGCGTTGCGCTGATGGTTGCGGTGTTCTGCTTCAATCTGCTCGGTGACGGGCTGCGCGACATCGTCGATCCGCGGAGGCGCACGTGACCGTCGCGCCGGCTTTGAGCGTGGAAGGCTTGTCGGTCGAATTCCGCACCCGCTCGGGCGTCGTGCGGGCATTGGACAATGTCAGTTTCGCGATCGCCAAGGGCGAGACGATGGCGCTGGTCGGCGAGTTGGGATCGGGCAAATCGGTCACCGCCTATGCGGTGTTGGGCATTCTTGATCCGGCGGCTCGGGTCTCCGGCGGCAAAGCCATGTTCGGCGGCCTCGATCTCCTCTCGGCAAAACCGGGCCAGCTTGCCGGCGTGCGCGGCCGCGAAATCGCGATGATCTTCCAGAATCCGCGCACCGCACTCAATCCGATCCGTCCGGTCGGCCGACAAATCGCCGATGTGCTCATCCGCCACGGCAACGTGCCGCGCCGCGAAGCCCCGGCGCAGGCCATCGAGATGTTGCGCGCAGTCGGCATCACCGATCCGGCGCGGCGCGCCAAGGCCTATCCGTTCGAAATGTCCGGCGGCATGTGCCAGCGAGTCATGATCGCCATCGCACTTGCCGCCAAGCCGTCATTGTTGATCGCGGACGAGCCCACCACGGGCCTCGATGTAACGACCCAGGCGGTCATCATGGATCTGATTTCCGATCTGGCCAGCGAACTTGGCATGGCGACGATCTTCATCACGCATGATCTCGCGCTTGCCGGCCAGCGCGCGGCGCGCATCGTCGTGATGCACGCGGGGCATGTGGTCGAGAGCGCACCAACCCGCGAACTGTTCGCGCGGCCACGTCATCCCTATACGGCGGAGCTGATCGCCGCGACGCCCGACTCGGCCGCAAGCCTCGATGAGTTGGCGTCCATCCCAGGTTCGCTGCCCGATCTGCGCCGCACCGATCTGCCGCTGTGCCGCTATTCCGAACGCTGCCGACGCAAGATCGATCCCTGCGACCGCCCGCTGCCCCAGCCGGAGACCAGCACCGCGCATAATGTCGCGTGCTGGAATCCACTGCCAATGACTGCGTCATGACGGCGCTCCTCGACGTCGTCGAATTCTCCAAACTCTTCCCGGTCAGTGGAACGTCGGGGTTTTTGACGTCGCTGCGACGCCGCTTCGCGGGCGGGGCGGAGAAGCTGCCAAAAGTACATGCGGTGGACGATGTCAGCTTCTTCATCAACAAGGGCGAGACGGTCGGACTCGTCGGCGAGTCCGGCTGCGGCAAGTCGACCTTGGTACGCGCGCTCACCCGGCTGATCGATGCCAGCGACGGCAGCGTGAAGCTCGGGAGCCGCGAGCTGTCACTCACGCCGGCCCGCGAGTTTGCCCGCGACCCCGATCGCGCGCGTATTCAGATGGTGTTCCAGGACGCGGGTGAAAGCGTCAATCCACGCTTTACCGCATTCGACGCCATCGCCGACCCGCTGCGCCGCTTGCGCAAATTGCGCGGCGGGGCGCTGACTAAAAAAGTCGAAGCGGTGGCGAGCCAGTGCGGACTCCCGTTGCAGCTGTTGTACCGCTTTCCGCATCAACTTTCGGGCGGCCAGCGCGCCCGCGTCGGCATCGCCCGCGCCATCGCCGTCGAGCCCGACCTCCTCGTCCTCGACGAGCCGACGGCGGCGCTCGACGTCTCCGTTCAGGTGGTGATTCTTCAGCTCCTGCAGCAGTTGAAGAAAGAATTCGGCATGAGCTATCTGTTTGTCTCCCACGACCTGTCCGTCGTGCGGCTCATCTGCGACCGGGTGCTGGTGATGTACCTCGGCAAGATCGTCGAATCCGGTCCGGCCGCCGAAGTTTTCGAGCACCCGCTGCATCCCTATACCCAGGCGCTGGTCGCCGCAGTGCCGCGCGCCGACGGAAACGGCAAGGAGCGGCTGCGGCTGACCGGCGAGCCGATGAGCCCGATTGATCCCGATCCGAATGTCTGCCGGTTCTACAGCCGCTGTTCTCGCAGGACCGAAACGTGCGAGACTGCGATGCCGGCCCTGCGCCGGTTCGGCGATCGGCAGGTTGCTTGCCACTTCGCCGAGGAGTTCCTACCGCAGCACACGTCAGAGCATGGCCAACAAACTACGCCGCAAGCAGAAAAAGAAACGGTCGGCAAAACCGGCTAAGCGTCACCGGGCCGCCAAAGCGTCCGCCGGCGTAAAAAGCATGGCCAATAAAAACATTGCCAAGGCACAGCCCAAAGGCCGCGCAAGCGTTGCGCCAAAACCGGCCGACGTCATCGATACATTGGTTGCGGCAAACGCGCAGGCGCTCTCGCTCCGGATCGATCCTGCGTGGCGCGCGAGCGTCAAGCGCAACCTGCACGTCATCCTTACACACGCGGCACTGGTCGATCAATTTCCACTGCCGGACGATATCGAGCCGGCGCCGGTGTTCCGTGCTTGAGACGACGGCGCGCGATTTCACCTGGAACACGGCCGGCGAAATCGCCGCTGCCGTGGACGCTGGCCGTACCAGCGCGCTGAGCATCGTCGAAGCGACGCTTGCGCGCATCCGGTCTTGCGATCCGCTGCTCAATTCTTTCACCGCAACGACCGAGCAGCGCGCCCTCGTTCGGGCCCGAGCGATCGACGAGGCACTCGCGCGCGGTGAGCCTGGTCTCCCGCTCGCCGGCGTGCCGTTCGCGGTGAAAAATTTGTTTGACGTCGCCGGCCTCGCGACCATCGCCGGATCGAAGATCAATCGCGACGCCAAACCCGCTACCCGCGATGCGACATTGATCGAGCGCCTCGAAGCGGCGGGCGCTATCCTGGTCGGCGCGCTGAATATGGGCGAATACGCCTACGATTTCACCGGCGAAAACGTGCACGACGGCCCTTCGCGCAATCCGCACGATCTCAACCGCATGAGCGGCGGATCGTCCGGCGGATCGGCGGCAGCGGTCGCCGGCGGACTGGTGCCGTTCGCGCTTGCTTCCGACACCAACGGCTCGATCCGGGTGCCGGCCTCGCTCTGCGGCCTGTTCGGCCTCAAGCCGACTTACGGCCGGCTCAGCTGTGCCGGCACTTTTCCGTTCGTGACCGGCCTCGATCACGTGGGCCCCCTGGCGCGCTCGGCGCGCGATCTCGCGCTGGCCTACGACGCCATGCAGGGTTACGACCCGCGCGATCCGGTTTGCGCCGAGCGCCCAGCCGAGGCTGTGACTTACCGGCTCGATCGCGGTACAGACGGACTTCGGATTGCGGTCGCCGGAGGCTATTTCAAAGGTCTGGCCGCAGAGCCCGTCTACGCCATCGATCGCGTGGCGGTGGCGCTTGGCGCCAATCGCGACATTGAGCTTCCGGAGGTCGAGCGTGCCCGCGCGGCGGCGTTTGTCATCACCGCCAGCGAAGGCGCAAGCCTGCATCTCGCGCGCCTGCGTACCCGCGCCGGAGACTTCGATCCCGCCGTGCGCGACCGGCTGATCGCCGGCGCCATGGTGGCCGGCTCTTTGGTGGTCAAAGCGCAGAAATTTCGCCGTTGGTATCGCGGCGAGGTGCTCAAGCTGTTCAACGAGGTCGACGCGATCCTGGCGCCGGCGACGCCCTGCACCGCACCGCTGATCGGGCAGCAAACCTTTATGTTCGGCGATACCGAGATGCCGGTGCGGCCCAATCTCGGTCTCTACACCCAGCCGATTTCCTTCATCGGGCTCCCGGTGGTCGCCGTGCCGGTGCCGCTTACGCCGTTGCCGATCGCGGTGCAGATCATTGCCGCACCATGGCGTGAGGATGTGGCGCTACGCATCGCGCACGCGCTGGAAACCCAAGGCGTCGCCGCGGCGATGCGGCCGCCCGAATTTTGATCGCAAGCTTTTCCACCGCCTGCTACGGACCTCGCCCCGCATGCCCCTTGGAGGAAGCCATGGAGATCGACCTGCCCGAGGTCGTCGCCGAAGTGAAAGCCGCTTTCGATCGTTACGAAAAAGCGCTCGTCGACAACGACGTGACGACGCTGAATTCAACATTCCGCAAGGATCCGCGCACCATCCGCTATGGCGGAACTGAGAATCTCTACGGTTACGCGGAGATCGAATCTTTTCGCGTTGCCCGCATGCCGCCTGGCGCACGCACAATCTCAAGAACCGTCATCAGCACGTACGGCCGCGACCACGCGGTCGCTTCGACGCTATTCCAGCGCGCCAGCGCGCCGACAAAAGTTGGCCGACAGATGCAGACCTGGGTGCGCTTTCCGGAAGGCTGGCGTGTCGTTGCCGCGCATGTGAGTTTTATTGACGAGCCGAAATAAGCCGGAAAATCAGATCACGCGGACGCGCTTTCACGGCATGGTGCTTGCGCGAAGCGAGGTGCAACAGGAGAAGCATCGCAATGCTGGTTATGAATCACCCGGTGTTTCGCCGGTTCTGGTATCCGGTCATCCCGATTGAGCACCTCAAGGCGGGACCGCAGCGTTTCGAGCTTCTCGGCCAGGGGCTTGCGCTGTTTCTCGATGAGCAGGGCGTCCCGGCGGCGCTCGAGGATCGCTGTTGCCACCGCTCGGCGCGCCTGTCTCTCGGCAAGATTTGCGCCGGACTGATCGCCTGTCCCTATCATGGCTGGCAATACCGGCGCGATGGCCAGTGCGTGCTGATGCCGCAATTCCCCGAACGCGCACCTGCCGCGTCGATCCGCGTCGAAGCATTCCGCTGTCAGGAGCGCTACGGCTATGCCTGGGTCGCCTTGGAAGAACCGCTCTACGACATCCCGCGGATTCCTGAAGCCGAGGACGGCGGCTTTGCTATCGTGCACGAGTTCTACGAGACCTGGAACGTTGCCGGGTTGCGGGTGATGGAAAACGAGCTCGACATGGCGCATCCCGGTTTCGTGCATCTGGGCACTTTCGGCTCATCTGAGCACCTGCTGGCACGCGACGGCGTGGTTCAAGAACTCGACGGCGGCTTGACGTATACATGCCGCATCGGCGTCACGACGGCGCATCACGCGCAACAAACTGCGAATGAACGCATGTTTGATTACACCTGGTACGCGCCCTTCACGGTGCGCATCCGCATCAACTACGCCGACGGCGGACCGCCGCATCTCATCGTCAATTGCCAGGTGCCGATCGCCAACGATCGCACCCAGTTCGTGCAGTTCTGCCTGATTGAACCGGGCCGGGGCATCGATCCAGACAAGGTGGTGGCCTTCGACCGCGCTGTCACCCTCGAGGACAAGCAGGTCCTGGAGTTGACCGACCCGGACGTGCCGCTTGATCCCCGCGGCGAACGGCACATGGCCTCCGACGAGCCGGGGATCGTCATGCGTCGCGTCCTGAAGCGGATCATCGAGCGGGAAGAATGCGGCGCTGCCGCCGAGTAGCGAACAGATAAAAGAATCCCACGTCCTTGAGTTGGCGCTCGGCCGATCACACCGACAATTTTTCCTGCGCCATAAAAGCGCGCCAGCCGCCGAAGCTGGAAATGTCGCGCGCATCCGCGACCGCCTCGGCCTCGACCAGAAACCCTTTGACCAGACGGCTGTTGTCGAGTTCGAGCGTGCCGATCGAGAGCGGCGGCGGTACCGCGGCGACGAAACGACCGAAGGCGCTCTCCGACAGCGCCCAGACTTCCACCTCGATGCTGGCGCCGGCGCCGTTTTTGACCCGCAGCAAACCGGGCTTCGCCGGCTTTGTGCCGGACAACGCAAAGAGCCGGTAATGCGGCGCGGTGGTCGCGCGCTCAATGAGGCGGCCGCCCATCGCGCGCAATTCGTTGTTCAGTGGCATGCCGGAGAGATGCGCGCCGACCACGGCGATGGCCACCTGGCGCTCTGCCGGTTCGGCGTGCGCCGGCGCCAACGGCGGCTGCGGTTTTTTGAGTGCGCCGAGCGGTAAACCGCTGGCGTGGTGGAATTCGCGGCCGATCGCCGCCAGCGCCGCGTCCTCGCCCGCGGGCGCCAGCAACGTGATGCCGAACGGAATGCCGTCGGGCCGCATGCTGGCCGGCACAGCAAGGCCACACATGTCGAGCAAATTGACGAAGTTAGTGTAAGTACCGAGCCGGCTGTTGAGCCCGATCGGATCGGCGAGCACCTGCTCGACCGTATAGATCGTCGGCGCGGTCGGCAGCACCATCGCGTCGATCGCGCGGAAGGTGTGATCACGGACGCGCCGCAATTCTTCAAGCTGATAGAAGGCGGCGAACGCCTCCGCGGCCGTGCCGTGCGCCCCGGCGAGCAGCACTTGCCGCGTGACAGGATGCAGCGCTTCCGGCGCCGAGGCAATGAGTGCGCGGACCGTCAGATAGCGCTCGGCGACCCACGGCCCCTCGTAAAGCAGCCGCGCCGCCGCGTAAAACGGCTCGATGTCGAACTCCACGATATTCGCGCCGAGTTCAGCGAACTTTTCCAGCGCTGCCCGGTATGCCGCCTCCGAGGCGCGATCGCCGAAGAACAGGCGTTGACCAGGCATCGGCGTTCCGAGCCGAACGCCCCTTGGCATCGGACCGACCGCGTGCAACGGGCGTTGGCGTGAAAACGGATCGCCAACATCGGGCGCGGCCACCACGTTCAGCATTGCGGTCGCGTCATCGACCGTGAGCGCGAAGACCGAAACACAATCGAGTGTACGGCACGCCGGCACGACGCCGGCTGTAGAAATGAGACCGCGGCTCGGTTTCAATCCGACGATGTTACTGAAGCCGGCCGGTACACGGCCAGATCCGGCGGTGTCGGTGCCGAGCGCGAGCGGCGTCAATCCCGCCGCAACCGCAATCGCCGAGCCCGTGCTTGATCCGCCCGGGATAAGCTTTTCGTCAAACAAATTTCGGCAGATGCCGTACGGCGTGCGCACGCCGACGAGGCCCGTGGCAAACTGATCGAGGTTGGTCTTGCCGACAATGAGCGCTCCCGCCTCACGCAGCCGCGCCACGCAAGCGGCATCCCGGTTCGGGCGATAGCTGTAAGCCGGGCACGCCGCAGTCGTCGGCAAACCTTTGACGTCAATGTTGTCTTTAATTGCGACCGGAATTCCGAACAGCGAAAGCGCCTTGTCACCGGTCTGCGCGAGCGAGCGCGCCTCGGCGACGACCTCGACTTCATCGCGCAGCGCAATGAAAATCGCCGGATCGTCGTGCGCCCGGATACGCGCAAAACTCCGGGCGACAATGTCCTCGGGACTGGCGGTTCCGTCGCGATAAGCGTTAAGGATTTCGGCGGCCGTCTCGGCCACGGGAAGCTCCGGTTTGGCGCGGGAACCGCGTCTTGCTGTTCCTTTTGTGACAAATCGGGGGCATTCCGCAAGTCACGCCGGTTGCACGGGGCGAATCGCCCGCCTATATTCCATGCGCTTTTCCAGTCATCGTTGATGACTTAAGTGGCTTCGCCCAGAGGGGCGGGCGGAGCGCAGAGGAGATTTGCTCATGGCTATCGCACCCTTGATGCCGAAAGCGACGGCGGTGTGGCTGGTTGAGAACACCGCTTTGTCGTTCGACCAGATCGCGGATTTCTGCAAGCTGCATCCGCTGGAAGTGAAAGCCATCGCTGACGGCGACGCCGCGCAGGGTATCAAGGGACTGGACCCGATCCTGACCGGGCAACTGACCCGTGAGGAAATAGCCGACGCCGAGGCGCATCCCGATCACCGCCTGCATATCGCCGAACCGAAAGTCCGGCTGCCCGAGGCGCCGAGCAAGAAGGGCCCGCGTTATACGCCGGTGTCACGCCGGCAGGACCGGCCGAACGCCATCCTTTGGCTGGTGCGCAACCATCCCGAGCTGAAGGACAGCCAGATCATGCGGCTGGTCGGGACCACCAAATCGACCATCCAGGCGATCCGCGATCGCAGCCACTGGAATTCGGCAAACCTCTCGCCGCTCGATCCGGTGACGCTCGGCCTCTCTTCGCAGATTGATCTCGACCTCGAAGTTCAGCGCGCCGCCAAGGAGAAACCGGTGCCAGCCGAAACGCCGGGCGCAACGCTGCTGCCGGCGTCCGTTACCACGGCGCCCAAAGAAGAAGAGCCGCTGGAACCGGTTGCTGCGAAGAAGTCCGAAGATCTGAAGGTTGAAGCGGTGTTCGCCAAGCTCAAGCAGCTCGGCGGCAAAGGCGAGTAAAACGCCGACGACTATTCTGGCGTTCCGGTGTAGGGATAAACTAGGTCGCCCGTCTTGTATTCCGGCGGCCAGACGATTGGCTGCACCTTGCCGGTGGCGAACTGATCGAACTCGTGCGGCGCCACGTTCCGGAATTGCGTGAACACGGTACGCCCCTTGGTCCACTCGCCGTCCGCGCCGTATTGAACTTCGCCGACCGCGGTCGTGAACTTGTGACTGTGGATGTATTCGGCGAGTTTGTTTTGATCGAGAGTTTGCGCGCCTGCTACCGCCTGCGCCAGCACCTGCCCAGCGGCGTATCCGAACGGCACGAATCCATAGCCCAGCGGATCAATTTTTTCGCCGGCGGCCACGACGCGATAACGCTTGAGTACGTCGGCGACGCCGGGAAAATTGAAAGTCGGCGCCGGCACGAAGCTTTCCATGATGACGAGGCCGTCGAGGATCGGGCCGAGCTGCATTTTGATCGGCGTGATCAGTAAGCCGATCATCGTGCCGCCGAACATTTTCGGCTTGAGGCCGATCTCGTGCGCGGCCCGAACGATGCCGACAGTGTCGGGCGGGTAAGCGGCCACGAACACGATGTCGGGGTTTGCAGCCTGGATGGCCCGCACGGTCGGCGCAAAATCCGTAGTCGCCGGCGGGTAGCTCTTGTCATAGATGATTTTGAGACCGACCGCAGTCGCGTTCTCGCGCGCGCCGTCGGCAGAGGTTCGCGAAAACTCCGCATCGCCTGACAGCAGCGCAACCGTTTGCGGCTTGGGCTTTTGCTCCGCGGCGAGATCGAAAAAGCCCTTGGTGAACGCCCGCACCCCGTCGGGGCCGGTCGACAGCATCGAGAAGTATTTCGAGTAGTGAAAATGGCGGTTGACGCTCACCGCCATCATGCTGATGGTGAGCTTGTTATTTTCGACGATAACCGGCATCGCCGCCGCGACCATGTTGGTCGCGTACGGCCCGAGCAGCAAATCGACTTTGTCGACATTGATGAGCTTGTTGTAGATGCCCGGTACGTTCGATGGATTGCTCTGGTCGTCGTAGAACACCAGCGCAACAGGCCGGCCAAGCAGACCGCCCTTGGCGTTGACGTCGTCGCGCCAGAGCTGGAGCGCAAGCAGAAGCTGCTTGCCGTTTTGCGCCACCCCGCCGGTCATCGCCATGCTGAAGCCGACCTTGATCGGTTCGGCCGCCGGCGCGGGTGCAGGCGCAAAGAGAACCAGACCCGCGATAGCTGCAAGAGCTGCGCGCCAAATGGCCAGCATGAACGCTCTCCCGGATTTTAGCGCTCCCCGCCTCGCGGGGAGCGTTTTACTGCATCATCTCGTCGCCGGGCATGACCCCCCACAGATTAGAAGCCGAAGGGTCCTTCTCCCACACCTTCGGCCGCTGCGGATTGTCGCGGTGCCAGGGCCGCGGCTCGAAATAGCCGAGCTCCTCGTTCATGCGGTCAAGCTCGGCAAAAGTCTCGGTGATGAGGCCATTCGGCGCGCGGTGATAGGCAAAGAGATTGTGGCCGATGCCGTGGCGCCCAGGTCCCCAAAGCAGCTTGTAGCCTTTGAGGCTGAGGAAGTCGCAAGCGTCGTGCATGTGGCCCCAATCGCGGAGCTCGAATGCGGTATGGAAGTGGCGATTCGAGCCGGTCTGCATCAGATTGATGGTGTGATGGTCAGGGCCACAGCGCAGGAACGAGAAAAAGTCGCCCATCCAGTCAGACTCGCGAAAGCCGAGCACGTCGCAATAGAACTTGGTGACCTGCTTGACGTCGGTGACGTGGAAAGCGACGTGCCCGAGCTTAAACGGCACGATGCCCTTTTGCTGGAATTTCTGGTGCGCAAAGGCGTCGCGCTTGAACACCTCAATGATCGTACCCTTCGGATCGGTGAAGGTGACCATGTCGGAAATCGACGGCTCCGGGTCCTTCTTGCGTGTTGTCTTAACGCCGTGGGCGGCGACCTGCTTCTCAAACTCGCCGAGATCGGCGTCGGTTGCGATCTGGAAGGCGAGACGCACGCAGTCCGCCTTTGCGCCGCGCTGCAGCACCACGGAATGGTGGTCGACGGTGGAGGCAAGATACGCCTTGTCCTTCTCCTTGGCGGCGACCGTGAGCCCGATGATGTCGGTGTAGTATTCGATCTGCTGGTCGAGATCGGGCGTCTCGTAACTGGCGTGAGCAATCTTGCTGACGCGGATCATGCTAACTCTCCTTTGTTAGTTCGAAGGCTCGGCGGGCGCTGTGGTATTTTTGGATTCTCGCGGCAGTGAGCTGATGACGTCGATCATGGCGGCGCCGTCGCAATCGGCGAGCCCCATCGCCACGAAGCGATCGAACAGTTCGGCCGTGCGATCAAGCAGCGGCGTTGCTACGCCGAATTCATCTGCAAAATGACCGATCATGTCGACATAGTGCTGCAGTCCCGGTATGGTCCCCTGCGGCGGTTTGAAACGGCGCTCCGCCATCCACGGCGCGCGAATACCGAACTGGGTCGAGCCGCCACTGCCGGTCGCAATCGCCTTGATCATCAAAGGCACGTCAACGCCGGCCTTGAGACCGAGCGCCATGGCTTCAGCTGTCGCTGCGATGTTGATTGCCACCAGCAGATTGTTGATGAGCTTGACGCGGCTCGCAGAGCCGAACGCGCCAAAATAGATGCAGGAATCGGCAAAGCCGGCCACCACAGGCTCGACCTTCTTGCACGCTTGTTCGTCGCCGGCGAGATAAACCACGGCCTTGCGCGCCGAAACCATGCCCGGCGTGCCAGAAACTTCGCCGTCGATGAACGCGGCGCCTTTGTCCGCCAGCGGCTCAATCTGCCGCGCTTTGACCGGAACCGGATAGGAACCGAGTTCGACCACGATCTGACCCGGCCGCGCCGATTGGACGAGCCCCTCCGGACCTTGTACGGCTTCTTCGAGCGCTTCGTCGGACGGCAGGCAGGAAAAAACGACGTCCGCCTGCGCGCCGACTTCGGCGGCCGACCGCGCCGGAACACCACCGATCTTCTCGAACTCGGCAAGCGAACTGCGTCGATAGCCGACGACGCGATACCCGCTCTTGATCAGATTTTGGGAGATCGGCATTCCGATCTTGCCGACCCCAACAAAGCCAACCGTCTCCATCCCCACTTCCTTTTACGCCACTTCTACCGATTGATCGGAGAGATTGACTCGCAGTCCCAAAGTCCCCTCCATGACCGTCCATTCTTTAAGCTCGAACGTCCGCACTCCGTTTTTAACGAACGGATCCGCCTCCGCCAGCGCGCGGGCCTCTTCCATGCTCGAGGTTCGCAAAATGGTTAACCCGGCACCGGTCGGCGGCCCGGCTCCATCAGCCAACGGTCCCGAGGCAAACAAGACGCCACGCTTTTCCAGCCCGATCATGTATTCGAGATGCGCCGGCAACAGCGACTTAAATTTTTCGGGTGTTGGCGAGACCTTCGAGAGGACGGCGTAGAACTTTCGCCGCAACATTTTCTGCGTGAGCTGCGCAACGCGCTCATCCACATTCATTATCTACCGGACCTCCCTCGGCCAACGTATTTTCTGTATGTCGGCTGTTCCAGCGCGACCTGTCAACATTTGTCGGCGAATCAACCTGCGGTTCAAGGCCGCTGCGCCCACCACTCTGTCGAAACATTCAGGCAGCGCGGCCGGTGTATTGCCCGTCCAGGTAGATCAGCGGGTCCACTTCGCCGTTCATGGATACGGAAACGATGCGGCCCATGAAGACGGTATGCGTGCCGTAGTCCAGCTCTCTATCCTTTCGGCAGACGATCGCCGCCTGGGCATCGGTCAGTACCGGCGCCAACGCGCGCGTGTCCCAATCACCGACTTCGAAACGGCTGTCCGGGCTGGCGCCTCCGCTGCACAATTGTGAGATATCGATGTGCGCCCGGCTAAGAACATTGATGGCGAATTCGTTGGTCCGGCTGAGTGCTCGGTAGAAGACCGCCGACCGGTTCACACAAACCAGCATGGCGGGCGGGTCCATGCTGAGCGCACTGACTGCGGTCGCCGTCATCGCAAAGTTGCGTCCGTTGTGACGGCACGTCACGACGCTGACAGAGCTTGCCAAACGCCGCAACGCGAGCTTGGCGTCGGCGATGAGTTGATCGCTCTGACGACCCTTAACCACGAGCGCCGCTCGTTGAACACGCCGCGTGACGTTGAGTGTCGGTCATCTCATTTGACCTCAATAGAGACCCACCGGATCAAGCCCGAGCTTTTGCTGACCGTACATTGCGGCGATGGCCTCCCAATCGAGGCTGAGGTGCAGCGCTGCGGCGTTGACGTCGCGCCAGAAGCGCTGCAGCGGCGCCGCGAGGTCGCTGCCGGCCGCGCCCTCCTTGGCAAACAGGTCGTTGACGACCGCCACCGACTGCTTGGCGGCAAAGCCCTGATTACGGCGAATGGCGACACGCTCACCGATCTCGAGCGGGACGCCGCGCCGCACTTTATCTTCAGCGGCGGTGACGCTGGCCAGCAGCAGCGCAAGCGCCGACTCGATCGTGGCAGATGCAGCGCCGATCTTGTTCTGGACCATGGGCGAGTTCGCCATCGGAACGACCATGCCGGGTTTTGCCGCGCGCACTTTGGTCTGCGCCAGGTGGATGAAGGCATCGAGCGCGCCCTGGGCCATGCCGAGAATCGGCGCCACCAGCGCGGTCGGGCCGAACGTGGTGAAGCCAAACCGGCTCATGTTGTTATTTTCGATGCTCTTCCCAGGAACAGTCCCAGCAACAATGTCGGCAAAGCGCATCATCCGATGGTCGGGAACAAACACTGGCTTATCGATGCGCACGGTCTTGCTGCCGGTACCCTGCAGGCCGCTGGTAAACCAGGTGTCCTGATCCACGACTAGGTCGGTGGTCGGCACCAGGCACCACATCACGTCGGGCGGTCCCTTGGCATTCTGCAGCAGCGCGCCGAGCATGATCCATTGGCTGTTCTCACAATTGCTTGCGTACGCCCAGCTGCCGGCAAGCTTGATGCCGCCGGGCACGATCTCGCACTCTTTGCTCGGATTGTAAGAGCCGGCGATCAGATTATCGGGGTCGCTCCACACGTCACGCTGCCCTTCGAGCGGAAAGAATGACGTCATCCACTGATAGCACATCGCCAGCGAGCCGCACCAACCGGTGCTGCCGCAAACCGAGCCGAGCTCGAACGCAATTTGCGCCAATTCGGTCAGGCCGTATTCGAAGCCGCCGAACCTGGCCGGCCGCACCAGCTTGGTGAGCTCGGCATCGCGCAACAGGTCCATGGTCTTCTTCGATACCCGCCGATTGGTCTCGGTATCGCGCGCGCTGTCGCGAAAGATCGGTTTGAGGTCGCGGACCCGATCGAGCAAAACCGGGAACTCGGTTCGCGGCTGCTTGGCAGCAAAAGGCACAGTTTTGGCGAGCTGCACGCTTTCCTCCATCGGTTATTTGATCGTTGCAGGCACGCTGACACCCGACGCCAATGTTGACAAATCGAGTTTTCCGACCTGAAGTATCGGCTGGGCCGATACCTGGGCGCGGGGCCTAACGATCTGAAATAGATGCAGAATTTCGATCTCAATCTGCTGTCGTCGCTGGACGCGCTGCTCGCGGAAAAGAACGTCACCCGCGCGGCGAGAAAGATGCACGTCACTCAGTCGACGATGAGCGGCATTCTGCGCCGGTTACGCGATCAGTTCGACGATGAACTCTTGGTCCGCAACGGCCGCCGCTATGATCTGTCGCCGTTTGCGCAATCGCTCGCCATCTCCGTGCGGCAAACAATTCTGCAAATCGATTCGACGATTTCCGCTAAGCCGCTGTTCGATCCCAAAACAGATCGGCGATGCTTCCGCATCATGGCATCGGACTACAGCACGATGGTGTATCTGTCCGCGGTGTTCCGGCGGATCGAAAAGCAGGCGCCTCATCTCAGCTACGATATTGTGCCAATCAATTCGCCGCTCGATCATGTGCGCAGCGGCACAGTCGACCTGTGCATCACGGGTAACCCATACAGTCAGGCGGAAGCAAATGCGGACCATTTACTGCGCGCCGATACCCTGTTCTCAGAGACCTATTGTTGCGTCGTGGACGACGATCATCCGTTGCGCGGCATCATTGGCCTGGAGCAATTGTTCGAATTTCCGCACATTATGGCCCAGTTTACCGGCGTAACGATGCAGACCAGCGAACTGCGCATTGGCGGCGCCCGTAATCGGGCCAACGCTGTCATGAATGTGCCGAGTTTTAATGTGATTCCTGCGCTGGTGCGCGGTACCCGCGCGGTTGGCATCCTACCGTCCCGCATGATGGAAGTGGCGCCCAGTTTGTCGGGCCTGCGCACGCTCGCCGTGGCGTTCGAAATGCCGTCTTTCACCGAGCATTTAATCTGGCATTCACGGTTTGCCTACGATGCCGCGTTCTGCTGGCTACGCAGCATCATGCTGGGCATGGCGTAGTCACGACCTATCCGCGGCAATTCTTGCTGTCTTCGTGAATCTCGTAGCCGGCGTCCTCAAGTTTAGCGACACCGAAATAACCGAAAATGGCGCGCACCGGGAGATCACTCTTGTTGCGAAAGCCGTGCCATTCGCCACGCGGCGCGAAAACGACGTCGCCGGCCTTCATGGCGATCTCTGCGCCTTCAACAAGGTGAGACCCCTCGCCATCGAAGACATAGAAAAATTCGTCCGCGTGGTCGTGCTTATGCAAGAGATGGGCAGCGTCCCTGACAAATGTGCTTTGCCCGATCACGAGCGAACTTGACTTCGATGCACTGGCACTGACCAGCCATCGCGCGGCGACATGCAAGAAGCCAAGCTCGGGATTATGGACGGCGCCATTTTCCACCTGGTCCAGGCGCGTGATCAGCGGCTTGGCAATCGGCCGGCCGGGAATGGCGGGGGAGGTGCCCCTCCCGCCGGGATCGGCCACATTCCCGGAACCGCCATGAACAAGTAATAGCCGCAAGCCGTCATCGCCCGCCTGCAGCTCAAGTGAATTCCCGGGTGGCATGAAGATGACCTGTTCGTCGCGGATGTCGGTCGCGAGCCCTTCAACGCGTGCGACGCCGTGTCCGTGTAAGACAAACACCATCTCTTCGTCATTGGCTTCCGGCATAAGGCTCGCGGTGCCGCCCGCTCTGATCTCGATCAGGCCGATTTTGCCGCGACCGGCGCCGCCGCGCTCCCCATCGATCAACCAGTGCGCCGCGACATCGCCGGAGCCGATGCGGTCGGCAAAGCTCAAGTGGACGGATCGCTCGCGCGTGGCCAGGTACATTGTGTCTTCCGTTGGTGCGCCGGAGGCTTGCGCGCGGCTGCCTAAACCATCCTGACACCGCCCTCGACCATCAGGTTCTGGCCGGTGATGTAGTCGGACTTCGCAGAGGCAAGGAAGGTGGTCGCGCCAACCAGATCCTGAGGAGTCGAGGCGCGGCCGAGGATCGCCCTGTTCTTGGCGAGATCGTCGACGGCGTTCGGCTCTTGTCGGTAGCCGGCCGTTATCAGATCCTTGTCCAATCCGTTCCACATCGGAGTCTTTACGAAGCCCGGACTGAAGGAGTTCACGGTAATGTTGTGTTTGCCGAGCGCCTCAGCACCCGCCTGCGAGAGCGAGATGACGCAGGCCTTGCTGGCACAATAGATCGTGGCGATCTGTTCGCCTACTTTGCCGGCGATTGATGCGGTATTGATGATTTTGCCGCCGCCGTTCTGTGCAATCATCTGTTTCGCAGCCTCCTGCATGCCGATCAGAACGCCCATCGCGTTGATACCCATGATGCGGTTGAAGTCCGCCTCGGTCGCTTCCAGGAATTGGCCGGCCTTGCTGATACCCGCGTTGTTGAACATGACATCCAGTCTGCCGTAGGTACGGACGGCAGCCTTGATCATGGCCTGGACGCTCGCCCTATCCACCACATCGACCTGAACTGCCGTCGCTTCGCCGCCGCCCTTGCGGATTGCGGCGGCGACGCGTTCGGCCGCTGCAAGATCGATGTCGGCTAGGACGACCCGCGCGCCCTCGGCCGCGAGATCGCGGGCGATTGCCTCGCCGATGCCGCTACCGGCGCCGGTCACGATGATCGATTTTTGCTCGACGAGTCCTGGCAAAGCTTCCTCCTGAGTTCAGTTGTCCGATCAATTAGTGAGCGAGTCTGCCGATCCCGGAGTTGGCGAGTGCTCGCCAATACGGTTCGCGCAGAGCTTCAGCAATCGCGTCAGCCGATGACGCGTCAAGTTTCGCCGAGAAGATCTCGGGGCCTATTCTCTGTGTGCCGCCGATCTCACAAAGAATGTCCAAAAGCTCCTTCACCGGCAAACCACCCTCGCCGGGCTGAAGACGATGGAACAAACAATCGTCATGAAGCGATCGCCCGGGCGGCACAGAGGCTTCGGCGTCCGTTACCTGAACATACGCGATCTTGCTTCCGGGAATCGATCGCAGCAGCGCGTCGTCCCGTCCACCCCGAATGTAATGCCAAAAATCGAACGCGAGGCCGGTGTTTGGACGGTCGGCGATTTGAAGGATCTGCCACGCCATTGCCAAGTCGGAAATACCCCACAGTGGAATGAACTCCAATACGCACTGCACACCGTGCGATGAGGCTCTATCAGCCAATAATGCGAAGCTTTCGGCGATTTCCGGTACCGAAGCGAGACCAGCCGGAAGCGTTCCGATCACGGTCACTGTCGAAACGCCCAATTGCTCCGCAATGCGAAAGAAGTCGTCCGCTGAGTAACCAAGAAATTCCATCCAGGCGGGGTCGGATATTCCCGAACGCCAATGTGGCGCCCAGCTCGCGATCGGATCGAGTATTGGAAGGCTCACACCCACATCTGCGGCCATCATCCGCATGTCCCGCGCAGACAGACCCTTTGCCAAGTTGCGATCGAAGTCGAGCGGCGTCATGCTGAGTTCATTCAGACCGACGGCCGCAGTCGTCCGCAATTGATCCTGGAAGGATAGATTGCGGACATTGCCGATCCACATCGTATGATTTTTTGTTTGAATGCGCCGCTTTTCGCCGCTCATTTTCGTACTCACGCCTTCCAAATTTCAATCTGCGCGATCAAGGGGATTTCCCGTCCAGTCAACAGCTTTGTCGCGCGTTACCTGGAAAGCCTCTATCCGGGCTGACCGTCCGCAACTGGCATGCCAGCAGGAAACTCAACCCATTCAAACTTGTGTTCTGCCCAGATCGCTCGCGTCGGTGCGGGGAATGTCGGATCGGTAAAACAGCCGACCGCCACAGCAGTGAGTTCCGGTGCCGCGTCCAGATACCAAAATACGGTTGAGCCGCATTCCGGACAGAAGTGGTATTCGAGATTGCGGCCGGCGTCGGATGAGCGCCCGAAAGCATTGTGCACACCCTCGATGGCTGAGATCTGATTTTTCGGAAAAAAGGCACCCACAGCGAAGGCGGCCCCGGTCCGCCTTTGGCATTGCGTGCAGTTGCATATGCCAACACGCGCCGGTTCGCCGACGGCATTCACGCGCAACTGTCCGCAGGCACATGATGCGATTCGCGAAGTCGTCATAACAATTTTCCCCAGGTCGAGCCGGTCACGCCATTTCAACGTTCGAAGGAGCTCAGTCCATCACCATGCCGCCATCGACATGATAGGTGCCGCCGGTCAAATTTCGCCCAAAATCCGACGCGAGATAAGCAACCATGTTCGCGACGTCCGCCGGCTCCTGCGGCCGCTGTAGCGGAACCCAGCTGACGAAGTCGTCCTTCGCCTGATTGAACGAGACACCGCGCTGCTTGGCCATGTCGTCGACGAGGCCGTCATGGAGCGGGGTCATCACGATCCCCGGACAGACGGTATTGACCGTTATGTCGAACGGGGCGAGTTCCATGGCAAGGCCTTGCGTCAATCCCATTACGCCAAACTTCGAAATGCAGTAGGGGATGGCGTTGGCATATCCCTTCTTTGAGGTCACCGACCCGAGATTGATGATCCGCCCGCGGCGGCGACCAATCATCCCCGGCACGACCGCGCGCGCGGCAAGAAATTGCCCTTTCAGATTGATATCAAGCACGCGATCCCAGTCAGCTTCCGTTATTTCGACGAACGGCTGCCATTTCGTGACGCCGGCATTGTTCACCAATATGTCGATCGGACCGAGTTCTTTCTCGACGGTATCGACGAGTGCGAACGAGGATTTCCAGCTCGTCACGTCATGCTCGAAAATCCTGGCCTGATTGCCCGCGTCGGTGATCCGTTTGATTGTTGCGGCTGCAGTTGCGGGATTGATATCGGCGACCGCTACTTTGGCGCCCGCCGCTGCCAGCACTTCCGAAATTGCGGCACCGATCCCAAGCCCGCCACCAGTGACGATCGCCACTTTTTCACGCAGATTCCACATTTCGTACGATCCTTCCCCAACGTCGTGGTCGATCAGCAGCCTTTAAGACTGCGAGGTCCTCAAATCTGTCAGCAACAGGCGACTTGCTCGAAGCCGTGTTCTCTTACCGCGATCATGGCGCTAGGCAGCCGGTTTGACGGCCGGTTTCACGCCGGTGTTTATCGCCGTCACTAATTCTTGCTCGGTGAGAGTCTCGCCATCGAGTTCCTGCGTCAGGGCGCCGTCGACAAAGACGATGACCCGGTCCGACACCGCTACGATTTCGCCGGGATCGCTCGAGTAGAACAGAACGACCCGTCCCGACTGGGCGAGGCGCCGCATCAGGCGGTGCATTTCCCGCTTGGCGCCGATGTCTATGCCGCGCGTTGGATCGTCGAGCACCAGCAACGACGGATCCGCCTCGATCCACTTGGCGAAGACAATTTTCTGCTGATTTCCACCGGACAGCGCACCAACAGGCTGCTCCATTGAACCGGCGACAACGCCGAGCTGGCGGCAGCGTTCGCTCGCGGCTTTCCTGAGGCGTTCGGCGTGGAGCACGAGCCCATCTCGCCGCAGCGTGAGCGCGCGAACGCTCACGACATTTTCGGCGACACTCTGCCGCAGCATCAGGCCATATTGCTTGCGGTCCGCCGGCGTGTAGGCAACTCCCGCTTTGACGGCGCCGGCGGTGTTCGTCGGCAGCGGCGCACCGGTTGGAAGCGTCACCGTGCCCGACTTCGGCTTGGCAAGGCCAAACAGCACCGCGAACAATTCCTCGACCCCCGAGCCGGCCAAGCCGGCCACGCCGACGATGGCTCCGGGCTGAACTTCGAGCTTGTCGATGACGAGGTCCGTTGGCCCTCTCAGATCGTTGATGCGCAGCGGACCAACCTTGATTTCAGGAATCTGATCATCGGTATGGCGCCGATGATCCGTTCGCTGTGCACGGACCGCGGCAGACTCTGGGACTCGCCAAGCATAGCGGCAACAACTGCCTTCAATTGATCGGTTGCGGATGCGATATCCGCCGGCACCCGTCTGCCGTTCCGCATGACCACCAGATTGTCGGATATCTCCAGGAGCTCTTCGAGAAAATGACTGACGTAAACGATGCCGATGCCGCCATCGCGCAAGCCGCGGATGATGTCGTGCAGACGTTCCACCTCGGCGGTGTGCAGAGACGATGTCGGCTCATCGAGAATAAGAACACGCGGATTTTGCAAGAGCGCCCGCGCAATTTCGACCAACTGGCGGTCCGCCAGCGATAGCCGATAAAGCCGCTCCTTAAGGCCGACACTTACGCCGAGCTTTTCCAGAACTTCGTGCGCCCGGCGGCCAAATGCGCGGCGCGCTTTCCAGTCACCACCGGCCGGCGTCAGTAGAAGATTTTCCTCGACACTGAGAGCCGGAAATAAGCTCAACTCCTGCGAGACAATGGCTATGCCTGCTCGCGCTGCATCCGTGATCGAAGCCATCGCCAGCGGGTGGCCATCCAGTTTCAACTCGCCGGAGTCGGGCGGCAGCGCGCCGGCGATAATCTTCAACAACGTCGACTTGCCGGCGCCATTAGCGCCGACAAGTCCATTGACCTTGCCCTCGATGACATCGAAATCGACTTCGCTCAGGGCGCGCACCGCCCCGAAGCGCTTGCTGATGCCTCTGGCGGAATAGATGACTGACACAGTCGCCCTCAACTTATCGGTCGGCTAGTCGATCGCCGCGAAGACAGCAACGGCGTGGGTACCGCCCGCGGCCGAGCGGTACCCACGGACGATTATTGCTTCGGATGAACGTACAAGTCCGGATCCGGCAGGGTGGCGGGCAGGTGGTCCCGCGCCGCCTCGATCTGCGCACTGTAGAAGCTGCGGAGGCCGGTTTCCGGTTTCTCCCAAGCCTTTTGATAGGCCGCGATGTTGGTCTTATCGACGGTGACGTGCGGTATCTTCACCCACCCGACGGGCAACGGCTTGTCCTGCAGCAGCGACTGAGCCGCGATGTAGACAGCCACATAGGCCTGCGTGAAGAAATTCGCCGGCACTGCCGCTGTGATCAGACCTTGTGCAATGTCGTCGCGCACCTCTTCCGGGGTGTCGTAAGCGACGAACGGACGCTTGATTTTGTCGGTGTCCAGGATCTTCGGAATATTCTCTTCGCCCTCTTCGCCGGTGTCCAAATAAACCACCGCATTCGGCGTCTTGCGGATTGCCTGATCCCATAAGGCAAAATTCTGCTGGCGATCCGGCTTGGAGTCGAACTCCGGAAGTACCTTGATCTTCGGCATCTTCTTCTTGAGATAGCTGACTTGACCCGCCATGCGATTTTCCAGGACCGACAGGCCGGGCACTTCCACGGCGCCGACGACGTCGCCGGAAATTTCAACCGCCGGCTTTTTGAGCATCTTCTCGAGTTCGGAGACGAGGATCGCACCGCCCGTCTGTCCCATGCCGAAAGCATCGGATGCGACGAACAGCGCGTTTTTGACGTCGGGCATCGGCGGAACGTTGATCCAGACCACGTGAGCGCCCCTGGCTTGCGCGTCGAGCGCAGGCTGGGTGAACAGAGGCGGCGCTACGTTAACAACCACCAGGGCGTCCGGCTTGGTTTCCAGTTCGGCCTGGAACATCTGCACTTGCCGCTGCGGATCGAACGTCGTTGGACCGCTCGCCCGAATGCGGACCTTGCCGCCCAGATCCTTGGCGGCAGCGTTAGCGCCGGCAAGAATTTCAGTGCTCCATTCTCCGGCCGCAAGCGCCTGCACGACGGATATGGTCACCTTGTCCTTTGGCGCGGCGGCGGCGGGCATGATTGCCACCGGCACCATTACGGCGCCGCCCAACATTGTGATTTTTGATAGCCGGAGCAAATAGCTCCCTACTGCTTTCGATTCCATATTTTGCCTCCCTTTGCTGTACGATGAGCGTTTCAGATTGCTGTCTAAGTCGGGTTCGCCGCGGACAGCGGCGGCTTTGTCAGACGCGCATGAGCTATGCCACCGCTCAGTTCTCACTGCGCGCGCCGGCGCTTGAGGACGCGATCGAGAGCGATTGCGCCTATGATCACGACGCCGGTGACAAACTCGGAGTAGTTAAGATTGACGCCGTAGAACACGAGACCGCTGTCTATGGTGGTAATGATCAGCACCCCCAGCGCCGCTCCAATGATCGTTCCCGAGCCGCCGGCGAGCGATGTTCCGCCGATAACGACCGCCGCAATGACCTGAAGCCCGAGGCTGCGGCCCGACGAGGTGTCGACCGCCTTGAAGTAGGCGAGCGTCATGACGCCGGACAACGCCGCCAGAAACCCGACCAGCGCCGTCGCGTAGATGCGGATAAGGCCGGTTCGCACGCCGATGAATTCGGCGGCGGCGGGATTTGAACCGATGGCGCGAACGGTCGCACCGAACCGCGTATGTCCGAATACAAAATACAGCACGATCGCGCAGACGATCGCCGTCCAGACCGACGCCGGAAGCTGCAGATAATCGCTGCCGAATATCCGGAAAAAGAGATGATCTTTCGGCAGTCCGTAGATCGCCTTGCCGTCGGACAAGATCAGATGCAGGCCGAAATAGGCCGACAACGTTCCGAGTGACACGATGATCAGCGGAACCTTTAACAAGCTTGTCAGAACGCCGTTCACACCGCCGAGAACCACGCCGGATGCGAGCGACATCATTACCGCGATCCACGGATCGACATGGTAAAACTTGATCAGCAATGCCGGCAGAGAACCCGCTACGGCGAAAATTCCTCCGACGGAGAGATCAATCTCCACCATGGCCACCAGATAGACCATGCCAAAGGCAATGATGCCGACCAGCGCCGACTGGCGCAAAATTGTCTTCATCGAACCGAAGCTGAAAAAATCCGGGTACGGAATGCCGATGGCGAGAAGCATCAGCAAGAACACCACAATCAGCCCGGTATCTTCCGACCAGCGCCAGCGAAAACCAGGCACGTAACGCCCGATCAACGTCACCTTGGAGTCATGGGCTGCATTCGAAGCGGTCACATCAAGTCGCCAATCTGCTGCCGGTCCGACACGTCACGTACCATCTCTTCGGTGCCAGGTGGCATTTTAGGATTTGTCATCCAAGCCGCCTAAAATGTTTGCGCTTTGATGCTGGCGAACATGCTCTTCACGTTGGCATCGAGGTAAACAATCTCAGTGACGGTGCCCGGATCGTCAGGGCTCTCAAAATATCCAAACTTGGTGTCGCCAAACGTGCCGCGCTGAACGGGGCGATAGCCCCGCGCAAGCAGATCCGCCGTGGCGCCTTCATAGTCGTCAACCGAATAGCCGAGGTGATGCACGCCTCCTGCCGGAACGCGCTCAAGAAATTCGGAGTAAGTGCTCTTTCCGGAAACCGGTTCGATCATCTCGAACTGCATGTCGCCGACGTAACCGAACGCCATACTGTGATTGATAGGCGCCGTGGACCCGCGGAACCAGCCATTCTCGACGACGATCTCTCGAAGCACCATGAATCGCGGCGCGCCCAGCTTCGCATTCAGATGCGCCAGAGCTGCGTCCAGATTGGGGACCACGTAGCCGATCTGAAACAACGTTCCGGGCGTGGAGTGTTCCGGCATATTTTGGGTTTCCAGCTTGCGCGGATCGGGCGCGCGGACGCGCTCGTCACCGCTACTCATTACGGCCATTCGCTTAGAGCGGCGACGCGTCGCCGTAGATACGAATATCGGCGACCTTGTTGCCGCGCCGGCGGAGCACGCTGCAGAACTTGATGGCGACAAGCGTATCGTCGAGCCGGGTGTACTGCACGATCGCTTCAGCGATCCCAACCTGCCCATCGTGTATTGACCAGGCGCCGGTCATGCTGTGTGACAATCCCTTTATGCTTCCCCACAGATGACCGATCGCAGCCTTGTATCCCTCCTTGCCATGCACGGTCGGATGGTTGGCAAAGGTCAGTGTGGTGTCGTCGGTGTGCTGGGCGAGCGTGCGGTCCATGTCCATCGCATCGACGGCGCGGTAATAGTCATAGATCCACTTGATCTCGCCCGCCGTATCGGTCGGATGTTTGGGCGAAAGGTGTTCGCGGCCTTTCTCATCGACCGTCCGCCTTACCGCGGCGAGTGTCGAGGCGACCGCGCCGAGATAGGCGCCTTCCATCGGCGCAAAGTGTGCTTTCTCGGCTTCGCTTCCCTCAGGAACCCCGTCTTTTTTCAGACTGAAGGCAAAGGTCAGCGTGAGGTTGCCTTTGTCGTCCTCGCCGATGATGTTTTCGATCTGCCCAAGCTCGGAGCCGCGCGTGCGCTCAAAGAGCACACGATTTTCCGGCTCGAAGGTGACTTTCTCGCGGAGCGGCACATCTTTGAGCATGATGTCGCGAACGAGCCAGCCGTCGCCCTTTTCCACGACCTCGCACTGCTTCATCTCCGGCACGTATGGCAGGGCGTTGTTCGCCTTCATGAGCAGGCCGGTCCACACGTCGTGCCGGCTCAGAAACGATTTTTTGGGTTCGTTGACAGGAACGGTTCTGCTCAGCTGATACATAACGCTCTCCCTGAGTGCGTGCGGCAACATCAACAACCAGCACGCTGGCCAGCAGTCGTGCTGGTTATCCAATGTATTTTTTTATTTCCAAAGTTTTTAATTTGCGGATACGGCACTGTCAAGCCGGAGCAAAACCGGCGCCGCCTCAGCCGCGCTTGGCGACTATTCTCGGCACCCTGGACAACACCGAGACGACTTGCTCCGCCGTCGCCTGATAATGCTTTCCGAGCGCACGGACGGCGGTCTTGACATCGCGCGAAAGCGCCGCCTCGAAGATTTGCTTGTGCTCTCGCGCGGTATCGCGTTTCAGTATTTTCTGCGGTCCAAATTTTGATCGTAATATCCGGTGGCGTTCCGCCTGATCAAACAAAAGGCCGGCAAGCTCCATGTGCCAGCGCGACCCAGAGGCGGACAGCAGCGCCATGTGAAACTGGCGATGATGAAGCGCCCAAACCTCGGTCGACGGGCCGGGCTCTTTGGGGATGGGGTGGCGCGACAACGCGTGAAATGCCGCTACTACCGAGGTTTCCCAGGCAATATCGCCACGGTCTATAGAACGGGCCAACGCCTCGCCTTCAATCACCAGACGCGTCGCCATGGTGTCTTCGACGTCGTAGGCGGTGAGCGGCGCGACCCGGAAACCGCGCTGTCCGACCGTGGTAACGAGGCGTTCCGAGGCCAGACGCGTCAATGCCTCCCGCAGCGGGCTGATGCCGACATTATATTGCGCGCGCAAATCATCCGAGCGAAGCGGCGATCCCGGGACGAAGCGACCCCACAGAATATCTTGCCGCAGACGCCGATAGATCGATTCGGCAATGGTACGAGGCAGGCCGCCATGGTCAGGCTCCGGAAGCGAAGCCTCGGCAACTGAACGCTTCATAACAGCCCTCGATCCGGAATCGATGAGATCTGCATATTTTGGAAATTATAACATGATGGCGAGAAAGGCCATCGAAATCAAATAAGACTTTCAGACCTTATTCGTCGCCGACGAATTCCTTTCGCCGCCGCTCCAGCTCGGCTGCATAGCGGCGGAGCGCAAAGGCTTCGGTGAGAAGCCCGATGACCTGCCGGTCGGCGTAGGAATCGACGACCGCGAGCGCCTCGGCCTCGGCGCGATCGAAGGCCAGCACCGCTTCCTTGATCGCCATGCCGGGCAGCAATATCCCCTCTGGATAACGCAGAATTTCCCTGACGGAGCTATCAGGAGAAATCTCCGGTGCGTGCGCGTCCGCCACCAAAGCCATGCCGAGGTAGCGGCGTTGTTCATCGACGGCAATAACGGCGGCCGATGACCCGACCGGAAAGGCTTCGCGAAAGGCGGCGATGGTCGTCGTCGCCAGCACAGTACGCACATCGTGGCGCATCATCTTGCCGACAGTAAGATCGCGCATCCAGCCGACGTCGGCGGCGCTGCGAATGGTCTCGCCACGCAGATGAAAGCGCCAGGTCGCGAATGAATAACCGAACATCTCGCGGGTGACCTGCGAGGCGATGATTACGGCGATCAGCACCGCGGTCGTCAGCCAGAGGTCGCCGGTGGTTTCGAGCGCGATGAAGGTCATGGTCAGCGGCCCGCCGATCACCGCCGCCGAAAGCGCGCTCATGCTTATCACGGCGTAGACATTCGTATCGAAGTGCCAGTTCGGCCAAAGCGCTGCAAGCGCGACCGCCAGAAGCTGACCGCCGAGGGCCCCGATCAAGAGCGAAGAGAAGAACATTCCGCCGCGAAAGCCCGAGCCGAGCGAGATGATGGACGCTACGATCTTGAGCACAAAAAGCAGCGCCACGGTTGTGAGCGAAAGCCGCAGCATTCCGGCGAAATGGAGCGCACCGTGGCCGGACGACATCACTTGCGGCGCAACAATCGCCAACAGCCCGACCAGAAATCCGCCAATCACCGTGCGGAGCGCAAGCCGCATGCTTAACCGAACGAACAAAGCTTCGCACAACGCCACGCCGCGCATCATCAGAATGCCCGCCGCAGCGCAAAGAAGACCGATGAGGGCGGCGATGACGAGATCATGGGTGGCGACCGTCATCGGATCGGGCGCAACGAGCCCAACCTCGCCCGGCCCCAGCGCATGCGCCACGAGGTAGCCGAGCAGCGCCGCAACGGCCACGGGCGCCAGACTATTGGGTGAATAGCCGCCGATGATCAGTTCGAAGCCGTAAAACGCGCCGGCAAGCGGCGCACCGAACGCGCCGGCAATTCCTCCGGCGGCGCCACAGCCAACCAGGATGCGTAAGTCGACGCGTCGCAGCCGAAATGCCATACCGATGCGCGAGGCAATGCCGCCGGCCAATTGCGTATAGCCCGCCTCGATGCCGACCGACGCACCCACTCCACTCGACCAAACAGTCTCCAGGGCGACGATGATGCTGCCAAGGAGCGACATGCGGCCGCCATGCAGCGCATTCGCCTCGATCGGATCGATCTCGCGTTCCGGTCGCCAGCGCACGATCAACTCACGCGCGACGCCGAAGACGATGCCGCCGGCGAGCGGTACCGATATCGCCACCAGCGGATCGAGCCGCAACAGTCCCGACAGCCGCACGCCGGGTTCGAGGCGAAACAAGACCTGATGCAGGAAGTCGACGCCGGCACCCATCGCCGCGACGACAAGCCCGGCAATTGCGCCCACCAGCGCCGCGAGCGCGATCAGGCTCGATTCCCGCGCCCGGACGAAGGCGCGCAGACGCCGCGGTATCTCCAATCGGTTGGTAATTCTATCGATCAAGATCGAGTTACCGTTGCCGTGGCCAAAGCAGAGGGCCGCTATAGTGGAACACTGCCAACCTCAGCTTGTTCACGCAGCAGAGGGTCCGAACATTAGCCAGGAGCGCGCGATGCCGCATTCGATCCCGACGATTGTTGCCGCCGCGAGCGTGGCGTTCTTTTTCTGCTCCAGCGAGCGGGCGCCGGCCCAAACGAGCAGCACCACACTTCAGGGCAAGGCAGCATTCGGCGATTGGCATACTGACAGTCCGGGAACGCGACGTCTTATCACGCCAGCGGACCTGCCGGCTCCAGATCCTGCGGCGTCGGTACCAAATCGCGTCAGGACCATCGCGCGCACCGAAATGCAAAAGCCCCATGTGCCGAAGGGATTTGAAGTTAGTTTGTTCGCCTCTGGGCTGACGTCCCCTCGCCTCATCCGCGTGGCGCCTAATGGCGACGTGTTCGCTGCAGAGAGCGCGGCCGGGCGTATCCGCGTTCTGCGGCCGAACGGTGAACAAGCCTCGCAAGCGGCCGTGTTCGCTGACGGTCTTCTCGGTCCATTTGGCATCGCGTTCTATCCGCCGGGACCAAATCCCGAATGGGTGTATATCGGCAACACCGATTCCGTTGTCCGCTTTCCCTACCGCAACGGCGACTTGCAGGCGCGCGGCCCGCCTGAGGTGATCGTGCCGCGTCTCCCGGTAGGCGGCCATCGCACGCGCGACGTTGTGTTCTCGCCGCACGGGAAGGTCATGTATGTCTCGGTCGGTTCCGGCTCCAATGTTGCCGACAGCATGGGCAAGTTGAGCGGGGCCGAACTGCAGAAGTGGCAAGCCGACCAACCACTCGGCGCCGCCTGGGGAAATGAAACGGAGCGCGCCGACGTACTTGCCTTCGATCCGCTGGGCAAGAACAAACGCATCTTCGCCACCGGAATCCGCAACTGCGTCGGCATGGCGATTGACCCGTCGAATAACACGCTGTGGTGTTCAACAAATGAGCGCGACGGGCTCGGCGATAATCTTCCGCCGGATTACATCACCCGCGTCCGCGAGGGCGAGTACTATGGCTGGCCCTGGTATTATATCGGCGCCAACGAAAACCCCCGGCACAAGGACGAGCGGCCTGACCTCAAGAAAAAGATCACGATCCCCGACGTGCTCATCCAAGCCCATTCCGCATCGCTTGAATTGACGTTTTATGAAGCGACGCAGTTTCCTGCTGACTATCGGGGCAACATCTTCGCTGCCGAACACGGCTCCTGGAACCGCGGCAAACGCACCGGCTACAAAGTCATTCGCGTTATCGTGAAAGACGGCGTGGCCACCGGCGAGTACGAGGATTTCGCCACCGGCTTCGTGGTCAATGATGCCGAAGTCTGGGGTCGTCCGGTCGGTGTGGCGGTCGACAAGGACGGCGCCTTACTGGTGTCCGAAGACGCCAGCGGCACCATCTGGTGCATCCGCTACTCGGGCATCGCACCTGGGCGTTGCGTTGAGGGGCTGCGCCGGAGCGGTCAACATGCATCGATCCGCTCCCGGGCGTTCCGTGCACCAAACCGCTGAAGCGGAATCTGGTCGATCGGAAACGGTCGAGACCGATATCCCGGCGCGTCTCGATGCGCTGCCGTTCGGGCGATTTCATTTGCTGGTCATCGGCGCGCTGGGCATCACCTGGATTCTCGATGGTCTCGAAGTGACGCTCGCCGGCACACTGTCCGGCGCACTCAAAGCAAGCTCGGGCCTGAATTTGAGCGACGCCCAAATCGGCGTCGCCGGAAGTTCCTATCTTTGCGGCGCGGTCGCGGGCGCCTTTTTCTTTGGCTGGCTCACGGATCGGTTGGGGCGCAAGAAATTATTCTCGATCACGCTGGCGGTTTATCTCGCCGCCACCGCCGCGACGGGACTGTCGTGGGATGCGTGGAGCTTTATCCTGTTCCGTTTCCTAACCGGCGCCGGCATCGGCGGCGAGTACGCCGCAATCAATTCGGCGATCCAGGAACTGATCCCTGCCCGGTTACGGGGCTGGATCGATCTTCTCATCAACGGCAGCTTCTGGATCGGAGCCGCTGTGGGCGCGGGCGGCTCGATCGTCCTGCTCAATCCGAAAATTATCGACCCGGAATACGGATGGCGGCTGGCCTTTCTGATCGGCACGCTCATCGGGTTGGGCATTCTGGTCATGCGCCATTGGGTTCCGGAAAGCCCGCGCTGGCTGATGACCCACGGCTTCCTGAAAGAGGCGGACGCAATCGTCACTGGCATTGAAGCGCGCCTTGCGCAGGCGCCTCATGCGAATGGGGACAAAGCGCCGCGTGTGCGATTGCGCATGCGCGACCACACGCCGCTGGCCGAAGTCGCACGCGTCCTGTTCAGGACGTATCGGACCCGCACGCTGGTCGGGCTCACGCTGATGACCGCGCAAGCCTTTTTCTACAACGCGATTTTCTTCACCTACGCGCTTGTTTTGAGCGATTTTTACCACACGCCGGCCGACCAGATCGGCTGGTACATCCTGCCCTTTGCGGCCGGAAACGTGCTCGGACCCATTCTGCTCGGCCGGCTGTTCGACACCATTGGCCGCAAGGTGATGATCGCGCTGACGTACGGCCTATCGGGATTGTTGCTCGCCTTGACGGCTTACCTGTTCGCCCACGGCCTTCTCTCCGCGTCGGCTTTGACCGTCGCCTGGATGATGGTCTTTTTCTTCGCCTCGGCGGCCGCAAGTTCCGCCTACCTCACCGTGAGCGAGATTTTTCCCCTCGAAATTCGGGCGCTCGCCATCGCGTTCTTTTATGCGATCGGCACCGGCGTCGGCGGCGTCATCGGCCCGCTGTTGTTGGGCGCTCTGATCAGCACCGGATCGCGCGGCAGCGTCGCCATCGGGTATTTAATAGGGGCAGCGCTGATGATCGGCGCCGCGGCGGTTGAAGCAATCTGGGGCATCGCCGCGGAGCGCAAGCCGCTCGAGGAAGTCAGCCGACCATTGTCGTTTGTCGATTCCTGACGGGCCAAAGGCCGGCATCGCCGCCGGCTTGTCACGCATGGGTGGATGGCTTTATCGCCGCTGGCAATCACAGTCGGCCTCCTTCACATTCCGCTGCGACGACAAATTCAGGTCTCATGGACGCATCCGCCACCACTGCCCCGCCGGAGCGTGGCGTTCTGCTGCGGATCGCGCCGTTCACGCTCATTATTTTCCTGGTCTATTTAACGGTCGGCATGCCGCTCGCCGCGCTTCCGCTCCAGGTTCACGACGTTCTCGGCTTCGACAATCTCACCGTCGGCATCACCATCGGCCTGCAGTCGCTTGTCACGATATTGACGCGCCAGTTCGCCGGCAGCTTGTGCGATCGCCGCGGCGCGAAGTTCGGCGTCATTCTCGGCGGCGGCGTATCGGTCTTGGCCAGCGCGATCTATCTGGCTTCGACGGCCACACCGTTCGGCCCTATGACGTCGCTGGCGCTGCTCCTTGCCGCGAGAGTGATATCCGGGCTTGCCGAGAGTCTGGTGATGACCGGCGCGCTCGCATGGGGGATCGGCGCGGTCGGCCCGAAGAATACCGGAAAAGTCATGGTGTGGGTCGGCATCGGCCTCTACACCGCCATCGCGGTCGGCGCTCCAATCGGCATCGCGCTGATGAAACCGCAGAGCGTAGCCGGCGGCTTCGCGGCGGTTTCGCTCGGCATGATCGCGATTTCCGCGCTCGCCACCGCGGTAACGAGTTTCATTCCGGCAGTCGCCCCGGCGGGTGGAGAGCGCTTGCCGTTTACGGAGGTGATCGGCCGGATCGCGCCGTTCGGCGCCGGTTTGGCGCTGGCGACGCTGGCATTCGGAGCGATCGGAACCTTCGCCGCGCTCGACTTTCAGGACCGAGGTTGGCCCGGCGCGGGATTCGCCCTGACAGGTTACGGCGCGGCCTATGTGTTGACCCGAGTTTGCTTCGGCGGCTGGCCCGACCGCTTTGGCGGCGGGCGGGTCGCGGCGTGGTCGCTATTCGTCGAATGCATTGGTCAGCTCATGCTTTGGCTTGCGCCGCATCCCGCCGTGGCGTTTGCCGGGACCATCTTTACCGGTATCGGCAACGCGCTGGTGTTCCCGTCGTTGGGTATCGAAGCGGTCAAGCACGTGCCGCCCGCCAGCCGCGGCGCCGCGCTCGGCGCCTATGTCGCGTGCTTCGATGTCGGCTTCGGCCTCGCCGGACCAACAACCGGACTGATAGCCGGCGCCTTCGGCTATCCTTCCGTCTTTGCTCTCGGCGCACTCGGCGCTGCCGCCGCCATTCTGGTGGCGCGACGTTCGCGCGGCGACGCTCGCGCACCGTCAAACTGATCGCACGGCGCGGCGACACAACACTCGCCTAACCATTTCTGATCGCGCGCACAAAAAAAACATCGCGCGCACAAAAAACTCTTGCATCGCTGCGCCAACACGCTTATGTCGCGCTCGCCCAATTTCGCACGTGCCTGTGGCCGCGTGCCGGTTGGTGGGCATCCGGACAAGAGGCCGGACAGCCGCCCGGAGCAAACGCCGAGAGTAGTCTCGGCCGCCTACGCTCCGAACCACTTAACCGGCAGCCGGAGGCGAAACCGGCGCACCCCGCGCTCAACGGGGGACGCGGCTTAAAGCAACGACGGAGCGGGCTTCTCTGGTCTCGTCGGCCCTCCAAAGGTCGACACCATTAGAGGCTTGTCCATCTTTGCCGGCCGTGCGGAGCGGGTCTTTCCACTCCAAGCCAAGGCAGCATCTCGGGTGCAGAGCCCGTCGCACTTGTCCGTGTCTCCACCGCACGGCATGCGCGCCGACTTTCACCCGCTGACGCCGGGCGGATCTTGCTGTTCCGCCTGAACTTCAATCCGAGCCGCAAGGCTCATTGAACCTGGGTAAGGAGAGCGCCAATGAACACGCGCATCCGCGATTTCTTGCGCAACCGTATCGACGACGGCCCCTGCCTCGTCGTCGACCTCGATGTCGTCCGCGAGAACTACCTCGGCTTTGCCAAGGCGCTGCCAGACACGCGCGTGTTCTACGCCGTCAAGGCAAACCCGGCGCCCGAGGTGTTGTCGCTGCTCGCCGGGCTGGGCTCCTGTTTCGACACCGCTTCGGTCCCCGAGATCGAGATGGTGCTCGCCGCCGGCGCCGCCGCCGACCGCATCTCCTACGGCAACACGATCAAGAAGGAGCGCGACGTCGCGCGAGCCTATGCGCTCGGCGTGCGCCTGTTTGCGGTCGATTGTCAGGCCGAGGTGGAGAAAGTCGCACGCGCAGCGCCGGGCAGCCGGGTGTTCTGCCGCATCCTCTCCGACTGTGTCGGGGCGGAGTGGCCGCTGTCGCGCAAATTCGGCTGCGAGCCGGCGATGGCGGCCGACGTGCTTGAGCACGCGCACAAACTGGGACTGGAAGCCTATGGCATCTCGTTCCACGTCGGCTCCCAGCAGCGCAATCCGCATGCCTGGGACCGGGCGCTTGCTTCGGCGGCGGCGGTGTTCCGCGACTGCGGCGACCGCGGCATGAATTTGTCGATGGTCAATTTGGGCGGGGGCTTTCCGACCAAATACCTGAAGAACGTGCCGACGGTGAAGTCCTACGGCGCGGCGATCTTCCGCGCGCTGCGGCGGCATTTCGGCAACCGTATCCCGGAGACCATCGTCGAACCGGGCCGCGGCATGGTCGGCAATGCCGGCGTGATCGAAACCGAGGTCGTGCTGGTCTCGAAGAAGAGCGAGAACGACGACGTGCGTTGGGTCTATCTCGACATCGGCAAGTTCGGCGGTCTCGCCGAAACCATGGACGAGTCGATCCGCTACCCGATCCGCACGCCGCGCGACGGCGAACTCGGCCCTTGCGTGCTTGCTGGACCGACCTGCGACTCGGCGGACGTGATGTACGAGAAAGTGCCGTACCCACTGCCGGTGAGCCTTGAGATCGGCGACAAATTGCTGATCGAAGGCACCGGCGCCTACACGGCGACCTACTCGGCCATCGCCTTCAACGGCTTCGCGCCGCTGAAGACGTTTCACATCTAAGGCTGCCACATCTAACCTCGCCGGGAGCCGGCTTTGCCGGCTCCCCTTCCTCAACGCATGGACTGATCACGCCCCGCTCAAAGGGCAGGAAGGGAATTTGGCCATGGTGACGATTCGCAACGAAACGCATGGCGACATCGCCGCGCGCGATGATTTGCTCAACCGCGTCTGGGGCGCGGCGCGCTTTGCAAAGACCACTGAGCGGCTGCGCGAAGGCCGCAGCCCCGCCGCGGGACTTTCACTTGTCGCCGAGCAGGACGAACAGTTCGTCGGCACGGTGCGACTTTGGCACGTCTGCGCCGGTCCGGGGCGGCCGGCGTTGTTGCTCGGTCCACTCGCCGTCGATGAAGCGGAGCGTGGCCGTGGTGTCGGCGCCGCATTGATGCAGCGCGCCGTGGCGGTCGCCCGCCGGCGCGGGCATCGCGCGGTCATTCTGATCGGCGATGCACCCTATTACGGGCGCTTCGGCTTTTCCGCGGAGAAGATGGGCGCGCTGTGGCTACCGGGGCCTTGTGAGCGGCATCGGCTGCTTGGCTGCGAGTTGGTGCCCGGCGCGCTCGACGGCGCCCACGGGCTGATCGGCGCAACCGGCCGCGCAACGCCGAAGCCGAGCTTCGATGCGCTGATCGCCGGCCTCGCGCGGGAAGGCTCCCGCGCGCGGCGCGCCGCTTAGTGTCTTCCAATTGTAAGAGGAACAATGAATATGAACGCCATGACCAAAACCGACACCGCCTGGCCTCTGCACGTAACCTTTGACGGGCCGATCGTCATGATCGGCTTCGGCTCGATTGGCCGAGGGACGCTGCCGCTGCTTGAGCGGCATATCGGCTTTGACCGGAAGAAATTCGTCGTGATCGCGCCGGAAGACGACGACCGTCGCCTGCTCGACGACCGGCAGCTCCGTTTCGAGCGCGCCGCGATCACCAAAGAGAATTATCGCGACTTGCTCACGCCGCTTCTCACGGCGGGGCCGGGCCGCGGCATGATTGTCAACCTCTCCGTCGATACCTCCTCGGTCGATCTGATGGCGTTCGCCAAGGACATCGACGCGTTCTACATCGACACCGTGATCGAGCCGTGGCCCGGGCTTTACACCGACCGTTCGCTGTCGATCTCGCAGCGCTCGAACTACGCGCTGCGCGAAGGTCTTTTGGATCTGCGCCGGCGCCGCCCCGGCGGGGTTACCGCAGTGAACTGCTGCGGCGCCAATCCCGGAATGGTCTCGTGGTTCGTCAAGCAGGCGCTGCTCAACGTCGCCGCCGACGGTGGCCTGAAGGTCGACGAGCCCAAGACCCGCGATGATTGGGCGCGGCTGATGCAACGCGCCGGCGTCAAGGGCATTCACATCGCCGAGCGCGATACCCAGCGCGCGCGCGACCCGAAGCCGCGCGGCATGTTCGTCAACACCTGGTCGGTCGAGGGATTTTGCTCCGAAGGTTTGCAGCCGGCGGAGCTTGGCTGGGGCACGCATGAGAAGCTGATGCCGGCGAACGCGCGCCGGCACGATTTCGGCTGCGATGCCGCGATCTATCTGACCCAGCCGGGCGCCGGTACGCGCGTGCGGTCCTGGACGCCGACCGCGCAGGCGCAGCACGCGTTTATGATCACGCACAACGAATTGATCTCGATCGCCGACTATTTCACGCTGCGTGAGGACGGCGATGTCGTCTTCCGGCCGACCTGCCACTATGCCTATCACCCGTGCGACGACGCGGTGTTGTCACTGCACGAGATGGCGGGTGCGGCCTGGCAGCAACAGCCGGAGTGGAAGATCCTCGACGAGCACGAAATCGTCGATGGCGTCGACGAGCTCGGCGTGCTGCTCTACGGGCACGCGAAAAATGCCTATTGGTACGGCTCGCAGCTCTCCGTCGAGGAGACGCGGCAGCTCGCGCCGTATCAGAACGCGACCGGATTGCAGGTCACCTCTGCCGTGCTCGCCGGCATTGTCTGGATGCTGGAAAATCCCGATCGCGGCATCGTCGAAGCCGACGAGATGGATTTCCGCCGCTGCCTGGAAATTCAGCGGCCGTATCTTGGACCCGTGATCGGCCGTTACACCGAGTGGACGCCTCTCCACGGCCGCAACGGACTATTCCCGGAGAGCACCGATCAGGACGATCCCTGGCAGTTCACCAACGTCCTGGTGCGCTGATCATCCGCCGGACGGGCCGTCCGGCATCTGCGCAAAGCCGCCGTCTACTCGCGACGGAGAGCGTTCACGATACGCCGGTCAGGCACGAGCCACATGACCGCGACCGACGCGTAAAGCGCGATCGATACCCAGGGACTAACAAACGCCAGAACAATTCCGCTGACATAAAGTACCGGCGAGATCTTGCCTTTGAGGTCGCCGCCGAGCGCCTTGGCCAGCACGGAATGCGATCCCTGTTTGTGAATGATCGCACGTTGCAGCAGGTAGTAGGCGATCGCCGGCAGCAACAACACCACGCCGTAGATCGCGGTCGGCAATGGCGCCGAAAGGTTCTGACCCATCCAGGCCGTAGCCGCGGGGATCAGCGACAGCCAGAACAGCAGATTGGAATTGGCCCACAGAATGAGTTCGTCGACATGAACGACGGTGTGCAGCAGGTGGTGATGATTGTTCCAGTAGATCGCCAGGTAGACGAAGCTCAAGAGGTAGCTGAGCAGACTAGGCGCCAGTCCCTCCAGAGCCGCCCAATCGGCGCCGTTCGGGACCTTCAGTTCCAGCACCATAATGGTGATCAGGATGGCGATGACGCCATCACTGAACGCGGCCAGACGATCTTTCCCCATTTTAGATTTTACTGCGCGGCGGTTCGCGCTTTGACGCTGTCCCACCACGGGCACACGCCCGGCATCATCTCGTAATTGCCTTCGATCACCTGCACTGGCCGGCGAAAGCCATTGGCCGCGTTGGAGAGCCGCAGCTCCCGCGCCTTCGCCTGATCCTCGGCCGAGAGCCATTTACGGTCATGGCCCCACATGCTCGGCCCCTCCTTGCGCTCATGGGGCTGCCAGGTGTCGACGTTGATCAGGCGTCCGCCCCAGCCGTACTCAACCATGAAGGCCGATGGCGTGAAGCTGTAAAACGACGTGAGAAAATCGCTGGTGTGACGGCCCAGCGTCACTGCGACGCGCTCGTCGTTCAAAGCAAGATCGTAGCCCTGGCCGACATCATCGAAGCTGAAAAGCTCCATCATCAGATGATGCACGGCGTTCTTGCCGGACTGGACGAAGGCAAGGCTGTGATGGCGCGGGTTGAGATGCATGAAGCGGGCAGTGAATGGATATGAATAATAATCGGTCAGCCGGAAGCCGAGCATGTCGCGATAGAACGAGGTCATCCGCTCGATCGTGTCTGGCGTGTCGACGTTTAGCACCGCATGCCCGATCCCCAACGGGCCGGTGCGGAAGCCCGAGATCGAGCGGCCCGGCTTGAACGGCTCGGCAGTCGTCTCAGCGCCGTGAAAAATCTCCAGCCGGTTGCCCTGTGGGTCGTTGAGCACGATTAGGTCTTTCACGTGCCGCTCATCGGCAAGCGCACGCGCCCCATGCGCGACTTTGATCCCCGCGCTTTCAAGGCGCGCAGCTAGACCGCCGAGCGCCGCGGCGTCCGCCATTTCCCAGCCGAAAAAGCCGATGCCCTCGCCACCATCGACATCGACGATGATGCGCTGTTTGCGGTCGTCCATCCGGAAGGCAAGTGTCGAGCGCGACTTGTCGATGCGCTGCAAGCCGAGCAAGCCTGAGCCGTAGCTCGCCCAATCGCCCAAGTCCTTGGCGCGCACGCCGACGTAACCGAGAGCCTGCGGAACACTGTCTGCGACCATGGCAAACCTCATGCGCTATTTCGATATTTGCCATCCTTGTACACCGATGGCATGACCGTTTAAACCGCATAAAAAGGCAAATGACCTATGCTTGCGCGCTCAAACCCGCCGTTTCGAGCCGACCACGTCGGCAGCCTCATCCGGCCCGAACCGCTCATCAAAGCCCGCGAAGCCGCCGAAAAGGGCGAGATCGCAGCGCCCGAACTCGAACGCATCCAGCATGATGCGATTAAAGAAGTGGTGCGGCTGCAGGAGGACATCGGGTTTAAACTCGTGACCGACGGCGAATACAACCGCACGTTCTGGCAGCGAGACTTTTTGCTGAAGTTCCAGAACGTACAGCAGGTCGCAGCCAAGCTCACGGTGCGTTTTCACTCTGCGGCGGGTTCGCGCGACCACTCGCCGCCGTCGCTGCAAGTGACCGGGAAGCTTGCCCGGCCAGCCGGCATTTTTGTCGAGGATTTCAAGTTTCTCAAATCGGTCGCTCACGCTACGCCGAAAATCACTATTCCATCACCGACCACGATGCACTTCCGCGGCGGCCGCGAAGCGGTTGACGTCAAAGCCTATCCGCACCTGGAAGAATTTTACGCCGATCTCGCCCGTGTTTATCGCGAAGAAATCCATGATCTGGCCGCGGCAGGCTGCCGCTACTTGCAGATCGACGAGGTCAATCTCGCCTATTTGTGCGACCCCGAACTGCGCGCACAGGTGCGCAATATCGGCGAAGATCCGGATACGCTGCCGAAAACCTATGCCCGGCTCCTCAACGAAACCATAGCCGGCCGGCCCGCCGACATGGTGGTCTGCATGCATCTGTGCCGCGGCAACTTCGCCGGCGCCTGGGTGGCCGAAGGCGGTTACGATCCGATTGCCGAGCTTCTGTTCAACGAAATCGCGGTCGATGGTTACTTCCTCGAATACGACTCGCCGCGGGCCGGCGGCTTTGCGCCGCTGCGTTTCTTGCCCAAAGGCAAGACTGCGGTGCTTGGGCTCGTCACCACCAAGAGCGCGACGCTCGAAACCAAGGACGAGATCAAGCGTCGCATCGAGGAGGCGAGCCGCCACGCGCCGATCGAGCAGCTTGCCTTATCGCCGCAATGCGGATTTTCCAGCGGTATCGGCGGCCAGGCGATGACCGTGGAACGCGAGACGGAGAAGCTCAAGTTAGTGGTCGACACTGCGCGCGAGGTGTGGGGATCAGCCTGACGACCGCCTGATTTGCGAAAGTAAGCCGATGGGAACAAATGGAGGAACAGCGTGAAAGTAGCGATTGCCGGCGACAATGGTGCCGAAATCCGGGATCTGCCAAAGCCTGAGCCCGGCGCAAACGAAGTGGTGATCCGGGCGCGCGCCTCGAGCCTCAACCGCGCCGATCTGCTGGCGGCCTCGCGCAGCAGCGGCGCTCGGCTCGGGCTGGAATGTGCCGGGGAAGTGGAGGCAGTCGGCAGTGGTGTGACCAACGTAAAACCAGGCGACCGGGTGCTGGCTTCGGCCGCGGGCGGTTTCGCGGAATACGTCGTCACCGATGCGTGCCGCGTGCATCGGATCCCGGCCAACAACATGACCTACGAGCAGGCGGCGTGCCTGCCGGTCGCGCTGCAGACCATGCACAACGCGATCGTCACCGCCGGACGGCTCAAGCGCGGCGAGACGCTGCTGATGCAGGGCGCAAGCTCGGGCGTCGGTCTCATGGGCATGCAGATCGGCAAGCTGATGGGCGCGTCGATGGTGATCGGCACCTCGACCAACCCGCAGCGCCGCGCGCGGCTGAATGAATTCGGCTGTGATCTCGCGCTCGATTCGAGCGATCCAAAGTGGCCGCAGCAAGTCAGGAAGGCGACCGCCGACAAGGGCGTCGATGTCATTGTCGACATGATATCGGGGAGCGTCGTCAATCAGAATCTTGAGGCGGCGGCGGTGCTCGGCCGCATCGTCAATGTCGGACGCCTTGGCGGCAACAAGGGTGAATTCAACTTCGATGTGCACGCGCTCAAGCGCATCGACTATATCGGCGTGACCTTCCGCACCCGTTCGCTCGACGAAATCGGCGAGATCAATCGCCTGCTCCGCGCCGACCTGTGGCCATCGGTCGAGTCCGGCAAACTGTCATTGCAGATCTACAAGACTTATCTGCTGGATGACATCGCCGACGCGCTTTCGCTGATGCGCGCGAATGAGCATTTCGGCAAGATCGCGATTTCAATCGCGTGAGCTTTATGGCTCCCCGGGCTTGAACGGCTCTTCTTTACCGGGCGGCACGGTTTGCTCCGCCATCGCGAGCTGCATCGCGACTGCGACGTAGGTACCGGCGACCGCTGCCAGGTCGACCACCTGCTGTTCGCCAAGGAGTTCCTTGGCGCGATTGAAGGTTTCGTCTGCGAGTTGGTGCTTGGTGGTCAGCTCGGTCACGAAATCGTACACCACCGCTTCCTGCGGCGCCATGTTCGAGGGCCGCTTGTTGGCCTTGAGCTCGGCGACGATGTCCGGCGACAACCCGGCCTTGATGGCGAGCGGCGCATGCGCGTACCACTCCACCTGCGAGCGCCATTGCCGCCCAATGATCAGGATCGCGAATTCATTGAGCTTTAACGGCACCGACGTTTCCCAGCGCAGATAATGCAGAAGGTCGAACATCCTCTGGCCGAAGATCGGGCTGCGCAACATCGGATTGTAAGGACCGCCAAGGCCGACGCTGGAAATCTTGATGATCTGCTCGCCGAGCGGCTTTTGCTTGTCGGTGAGTTGATCCATGGTCAGCTGCGGAAACCGGGGCTCTTTGCTCATGGCGTGGGATCCTATCAGAGTTCCAACGATCAGACCGCCGGAAGCAGTCGCTGCGGTCAACCCAATCAAGACCAAATGTTTCATGTGAGTCCTCCCGGCTCTCGCAGAGGAAGTCGGCGTCACCGAAGTTTATCTGAACACTAAAGACGGTACCACGGCCGCCGGACCGTGCCGGGATTACGCTCCGGTATTGCGGTCGCGCGGATCGGCGATCTCGCCGCGTTTCTCGGCGAACGCGTCGATGCCGAGTGCGGCTCGAAAGTCGGCGGTTACCTCGGCCTTATTATCCTCGATCGGGATGCCGGTCGCGTCCGCAACGCGATCGATGGCGTTGAAGGTGGCGGCGATTGCGGCTGCGTCGACCAGCGCTGCGTCGCCCATCGCAGCGCGAATTTCGGATTGGACGTCCGCAAGTCGCTCATCATCGCTGCCAAGCACGGCTTCGGCAAATTGAATGAGCAACGCGCCGTCCGGGATGTTGCCATCGCCGCTCGTCCCGGTGAGCAGCGTCAGATCGTAATTCCCGCCTTTTGTTTTACTGCTCTCACGGAGCAAGACCGCATGCGAGGTGGTTCAATAAAAACATTGATTGAGAACTGAGACGCGGCCCGCAATCAATTCGATCTGCGCATGCGTGATCGCGCGATATTCGTTGGCGAAGTCGCGCATCCATTTGCCGGGCAAATACTGGGTCTCGACCAGCTGGAACCAGGCGTAAGCCTCTTCCGGGACCAGCGACAGCGCGCGCCTGATGTTGGCAAGGACGCCGCCCCAATATTTTGCAAGGACGCGTTCTTCTTCGGTGTCAAGGTCACCCTCAAAGTCCTTCGGATGAATCATCGGCACCCAGGCCTCGCCGCGCTGGTGCGCGGTTCGCGGTCGCCTCCGATGCGGCGCGCCCGCGATTGGCTGCGGCAAGGCATGAAGCGGGACACCAATCGCCCGGCAGAATGTATCGATCGATACGATGGTCGCGACCACGCCGACAATCTCGACATACTCGGCGTCCGACGTGCCCGAAGCGATGATGCCCTCGAACCATGTCCGCGTCAGGCGGCCCGGATCGCTGACGATGCGATGAATCTGCTCGACCACGCGTTCCGGAAGAATTCCCAGGCTGTCGTGCTGCCCGGCGATGGCATACGGCGAGAGCGCCTCTTTCCGCCGCCTGCACAAGGCGCACGACGGGGCGTGACGGGTTTCTGTCGCAATCGCGACGCGCGTCGCTCCGTCGAACCATGTTCCGGGCCGCGCGATCCGGCGCCAAGCGACATTGTGCGCCTCAGTGATGTCGGCGCGAACGGCAATTGCCGCGCTGGAATAAGTAATCATAGGTCGCGAGGGTAGAGGCCTGCGGGCGGCAACGTCAACCACCGCCGGACGTCTTGCGTCGGGCACGCTTATGATCCGGGCTCGGCTGCAGGGCCCGCAGCCCGGCGCTGACGAATGGGACCATCTCGCGCAATGCGCCGTCAACATCGTTCGATCGGCAAAGTCCGCTCGAAAGCCGTTCGATGCGGCCGGTCGCCGACATGACCTGCACCATTGCGCCGAGCAAAAACATATAGCCCCAATAGATCGATCGCGATGGCGCTTTCGGTAGCGCCACGCGCAAGGCGTTGATGAAATGTAGCGCGGTGGGATCGAGCACTTTGGTGAGGCCGATAAATTGCGGCAGCACGTCGAGCTGCGAGACAAGGCTGGCGTAATGGCGCCAACCGCGGTCGCCGCCGTTCAGCCGGCGAAGGAGCGGCTCCAGAAACGCGACCACGATTGCTTCGACCGACGGCGACCGAACGCCCGCGTCATGCCGCGCTGCTTCCAGCGCGCGGACCCGGTCGTCATGGACGATGCGCGCGCGTCGCGCAATCACTTCGCGCAGCAAGTTATCCTTGCTGCCGAAGTGATAATTGGCGAGCGCCAGGTCGACGCCAGCAACTTCGGTGATCGTGCGCAGCGACACGCCGTCAAAGCCGGCCTCGCCAAAGCAACGCTCCGCCGCATTGAGGATCGCAAGCCGCGTCGTGTCGCCGCGCCGGGGCGCCGCCGGCTGAAGGCCACGATCGCCGTGCAGCGCCGGCTTGCTTCTTGGCGAAACGGTGCGCGCAACTTTTCGCGCCAACGCAGTCTTGGTCTTCATGTCGTGTGAAACCTCAACGACTGCATCGACCGGTCGCGGCTGGCGACCGGCGGTATCCTTGACTCTAGCCGAATTTCAACATTCAATGAAATATAATAATACGAGCGATCAAGATCGAACGATTGGAACCGGGAGGATTATGCAATGCGGCTCGTCACCTTTGTCGCCTCTGGCAATGAGCGCGTCGGCGCGCTGATCGATGGCGACCGGCGCATCGTCGATTTCGCGGCGGCACGCGCTGACGCCGGTCCCGCCTTCGCAAGCATGCAGGCGCTGATCGAAGCCGGGCCCGCCGCGCTTGATCGCGCCCGCGAAATCGCTGCGGATGCGCAGCGCACCGGCCGCGGCGCGATCGACACCGCATCAGTCAAACTGCTGGCGCCGTTGCCGACGCCGCCGCAGATGCGCGACTTCCTCTGCTTCGAAAAGCATTTGATCCAGGCCTTTACCAGCATGCACCGGATGCGGGCTGCCACCGCGCCCGATCCGGAAAAGGCACTGCGCGAACTTGAAAAGCAGGGAGCGTTCAAGCCGCCTAAAATCTGGTACGAACGGCCAAGCTTCTACAAACCGAGCCGCTTCGCCGTCTGCGGCACCGGTCAGGAAGTGACTTGGCCCGACTACTCAAAGACCATCGATTACGAGCTGGAATTTGCCTGCGTGGTCGGCGCGCCCGGTCGCGACATCCCCAAAGAGAAGGCCCGCGCCCATATTTTTGGCTACACCATCTTCAACGATCTGTCCGCCCGCGACGAGCAAAGCCTCGAGATGCTGAGCAACCTCGGGCCAGGCAAGGGCAAGGACTTCGACAATTCAAATCCGGTCGGGCCCTGCATCGTGACCACCGACGAGATCCCCGACCCCTACGCACTGGAGATGGTCGTCCGCGTCAACGGCGAGGAGCGCGGCCGCGGCAATACGCGCGAGATGCACTGGAAATACGAAGATTGCATCGCCTTCGTCTCGCGCGGCGAGACTGTCCGTCCCGGCGAAATGTTTTGTTCGGGCACCGTCGGCAATGGCTCCGGGCTCGAGACCGGTCGCTATGTCGAGCCCGGCGAAGTCGTCGAGCTTGAAGTCGAGAAAATCGGGGTGCTGCGTAATCGTATCGTGCGCGCCTGACGCAACCAACAACTCGGGGAGGAAAATCATGCTGCACAAAATCCGCCGCTTCGTCACCGGCCATAACGCCGCCGGCAAGGCCATTGTGATGATCGACGATCACGCGCCCAACGCCACTGAGATCAAAGGCTGGCCGGGACTTGGCGTCACCGAAGTTTGGGTAACCGACGAAATGCCGGTCAGCAACGACGGCTCGAAAGATCGTTCGCTGCGGCCGATGCGTCACGACCCGACACCGTCCGGCACCATCTTCCGCGTCGTCGAAGTTCCGCCGGAGAGCGCCAGCACCGAGATCGACCCGGGCGCGGTCTTCGGCCATCTCGGCAGCACCAACAAGCCGAGCGCCGCAGATTCCGCCAAGCATCCGACCATGCACAAGACCGACTCGATCGACTATCTGGTGGTAATCTCAGGTTCGATGCATATGCGCATGGAAGACGGCGAGGTCGAACTGCATGCCGGAGACTGTATCGTCCAGCGCGGCACAAACCACGCGTGGGTCAATCGGAGCGGCAAGCCTTGCCTGCTCGCGGCGGTGCTCATCGACGCCAAGGCAGCACCCTGATCCGACACCGCTCCGAGGCAGCTGATGAACCTCGCGGGCTGGGTCGAGAAATGGGGCCGCGCCGCGCCTGACCGGCCGGCGATCGCACGCGGCAGCTCGACTTACGCGACCTACCGGCAATGGGCGGCGCGTTCACGCGCGCTGGCCGGCAGTCTGCGCGCCTTGTGCGGACCGGACGAGCGCGTGGCGATCGCCATGACCAACCGCCCAGAATTTCTCGAAGCGCTATTTGCGATCTGGCACGCCGGGCTGGTTGCGGTGCCGATGAACGCCAAGCTTCATGGCGAGGAGTTCGGTTACATCATCGGCGACACGCAAGCGTCTCTTGTTCTGGCGAGCCCCGATCGCGCCGACGACGTCGCACCACATTGCCGTACCATCGCGACCGACAGCGCTGCGTGGCGCAGTCTTTATCAAAGCGACGGAATCGACATGGTGCCACGCGCGCCCGACGATCTGGCGTGGCTGTTCTACACCAGCGGCACCACCGGCCGCCCCAAGGGCGCGATGCTCACGCATCGCAATCTGATGGAGCAGACGCTCGCCTACTTCGCCGAGATCGAACCGGTCGGCATGGGCGATTGCGTTCTGCATGCGGCACCGATGTCGCACGGCTCGGGCTGTTACGGCCTGCCCTACGTCGCCATGGGCGCCAAAACCATTGTGCCGGAAAGCGCAGGCTTCGACCCGGAAGAAATCGCGGCGCTGCTCCCGGTTCACGGCAATGTCAGCTTTTTCGCTGCACCAACCATGGTGAGCCGCCTGATCAACCATTCAGGATTTGCCGCCGCCGATCATCGCGGTTTGCGCACGATTATTTACGGCGGTGCGCCGATGCATTTCGAGACGCTGTCGAGCGCGATGGATTTGCTGGGGCCGAAATTCGCGCAGATCTACGGCCAGGGCGAAGTGCCCATGACCATCACCGCCCTGACCAAAGCGATGCACGCCGACCGCTCGCGGCCGCGCTGGCGCGAGATCATGGGCTCCGTTGGACTTCCCCGCGCTAACGTTGAAGTGCGGGTGGCCGACGATGAGGACCGCCCGCTGCCGGCCAGCGAAATCGGCGAAGTGCTGGTCCGCGGCGAAGTGGTGATGAAAGGCTATTGGAAGAATCCGCAAGCGACCGCAGAAAGCTTGCGCGGCGGCTGGCTGCACACCGGCGACATGGGCGCCTTCGACGAGGAAGGTTTCCTCACGCTCAAGGATCGTTCGAAGGATCTGATCATCAGTGGCGGCAGCAATATCTATCCGCGCGAGGTCGAGGAAGTTTTACTGCGCCATCCCGGCGTGCTCGAAGTCTCGGTCATCGGCCGGCCGCATGCCGACCGGGGCGAGGAAGTCGTCGCCTGCGTCGTGGCGCGATCGGACCAACCGGTCTCGCGGGAAGAATTGGACAAGCTTTGCTTATCCGCCATCGCGCGCTTCAAAAGGCCGCGCGACTACGTCTTTCTCGACGCGCTCCCTAAGAACAATTACGGCAAAGTGCTGAAGACCGAATTGCGCAAGCTGCACGGTTAGGCGTTAGTCTTCGCCCAATGCATCTCGATTTCAGAGGCGACTGGAATCCGGGCCGGCTGAATCGGCTGAAATTGCGCCAAGAGCTTTATCGCGTGCAAGTCGGTGAACTCCACCCGCCGCTCGCTGATCGCGACCATGCCTTCGGCGCGGAGCTTCGTCAGCATCCGATTAAGATGCGGGACACTCAAGCCCAGCGCATCGCTCATCATCTCCTGCGTGAACGGCAGACTGAAAGCAAATTCCTCGCCCTTACCGACTGCGAGCAACCGCGAATGGATCTCAAGGAGGAGATGAGCCAGCCGTTCGACCGGAGTGCGGCGGCCGATATCGATGACGCGCTCCACGCAATTGGCCGCCTCCTGCGCCGCCAGCCAACTCAACACCAGACCGAACTTTGGTCGCCGATAGCAAAGCGCCACAAAGGCTTCGAGCGAACAGACCTGCAATGTCATGTCGGTGACGGTGATGACCGAGTTTGTCGCACGGTCGAGAAAACTTCCGGGCAGGCCGACGACGTCTCCCGGGAGCACGAAGTTGACGATCTGCCGTTTGCCGTTGCGCAGCAGCTTGTAGCGGGCGGCAAAGCCGTCCTTGACGAAGCAAAGCTTGCAGAAAGCGTAACCGTCCATGACGAGATCGCGCCGCTTACCGACTGTCAGCTCGGTCTCAATCACGGCACGCAGGCTCTGCAATTCCGGGAGCGTCAAATCGGCGAAGTTTCGAATCCGCGTCAGGAAAGGATCGTTGCGCCAAATGTCTTTGGCCGCGTGAGTGGGCCGGGGCCCGGAAACAGTCCTGACCGAGATGTTCATGTTTTTAATTTGGATCAATAACAGCGATTAAAGCCACCCCTACTAAAGACGGTCACACTCCCGCTCCGAGAATTCATGAAAACGGGAGGCCCCTTATGACCACTGACAAAAAGCGTTTTTCCAGCCGAATTTCCCGGCGCCGTCTCCTGCGTCAAGCGGTCGCAACTGGCGCCGGCGTCGGCGCGCTCTCCATGGGCGCGCCACGCGGCTTTGACTTCGTGCACAGCGCATTCGCAGAAGATCACCCGCCGATCGGGACCTGGCCGGCAGGCTCATCAGGCTCCACCGTTACGATCGGCGCCGCAGTGCCGCGTACCGGCGCCTATGCGGCGCAAGGCGAAGATGAACTCAAGGGCTGGGAGCTTGCCGTCGAGCACATCAACGAGGGCCATGAGCTGATCAAGAAGATCGCGCCGAAGGTCAGCAAAGGCTTGCTTGGCAAGCAGGTCAAGCTGGTCGTCGCCAACTCCGGCGCCAAGCCGAATAATGCGGTGCAGGAGCAGCAGACTTTCATCAACGAAGACAAGATTGTGCTGATGACCGGCGCGACCTCGTCGGCGGTGGCGGTCGCGCTCAACAAGTTCGCCGAGCGCGAAAAGGTGCTCTATGTGACCGGCATTTCGGGCTCCAACGACACCACCGGCAAGGACTGCGTGCGCTACAGCTTCCGCCAGTGCTTCTATGGCGAAACGGCGGCCAACGCGATCGGCCCCGTGCTGGTGAAGACCTTCGGCAAGAACAAGAAGGCGGCGTTTATGACGCCCGACTACACCTACGGCCACACCGTCACCAAGTCGGTGAACGACTATCTGAGCAAGAACGGCGGGTGGACCATGGTGACCAACCAGGTCTCGCCGCTCGGCACCCAGGACTTCAGTCAATACCTCACCAATATCGCCAACTCCGGCGCCGAGTTCATCGTCAACGTGAACTGGGGCCGCGACGCGGTGCTTTCGGTCCAGCAGGCGAAACAGTTCGGCCTCCTGCCGAAGATGAAGCTGGTCATCCCGTACCAGATCCCCTTCCTCGCCAAGGAAGTGGGCCCGGAGCTCACCGAAGGCGTCTTTGCCGCCACCGACTTCTGGTGGACACTCGAGGACAAATATCCGCTGGCCAAGATGTTCGTCGAGACCTTCAACAAAAAATATGGCTACAGACCGGAATGGACCGCCAACAATGGTTACATGCAATTCGCCATGTGGGCCCGCATGGTCTCGGAGGCCGGCAGCTTCTACCCGCCGGACGTCATCAGGACCTATGAGAAGGGCGAGACGTTCGTCTCCACGGTGGGCGACGTGCATTTCCGGCCGCAGGATCATCAATTGGTCCGTCCTGTCATCATCGTTCGCGGCAAGAAGCCGGGCGACATGAAGAACAAGGAGGATTACTGGGAGGTGCTGGAAGTCGTTCCAGGCGCACCGCTGATGCAGAAGTCGGACGCCTTCGGCTGCAATCTCGGCGACTACACCTGACGGCTGCAAGACGCCTTCCCCGCATCGGTGATGCGGAGAAGGCGCTTCACCCCGTCACGGCCGGTCTCTTGGCCGGGTCCAAGGCGCGAAGCGCCCTCTTCGCTCCTTGAGGCCCGGCCGTTTTCCTGTTGCCAGATAGCGTTGATGCCCGGCATAAAGTTGCGTAGGACGGCGGCGGGACGAGCCAAAATTCATCGCAACGAATTGCGGACGACAGCGTGATCAACTGGGCCAATTTTGTCTCGCAGGTGTTCAACGGCATGGTGCTCGGCGCGCTTCTGGCGCTGATCTCGTCCGGCCTGACAATCATCTACGGCACGCTCGGCGTTCTCAATCTCGCGCACGGCGCGATGTTCATGCTCGGCGGCTATGCCGGCTGGGTCGCGTACAGCTACACCGATTCCTTTGTCGTCGCCGTATTTGCCGGCTCTCTGTTCGTCATGCTGGTCGGGGTGTTGATGGAGCGGGTGGTTATCCGCCACTTCTACGGCCGGCCGCCCGAGGATCAGCTTTTGGTCACCTTCGGTCTCGGCATCGTGTTCGTGGAGACCGTCCGTTTTTTCTTCGGCAGCCTGTCGAAGGCGGTGAATGCGCCGCCTGGGCTCGTGGGGATCACCCCGCTCGGTTTTATGTTCTATCCGACCTACCGGCTGGCCCTGCTCGGCATTGTGGCGGCAGCGCTGATCGCGCTTTACATCGCGCTCTATCGCACCCGCATCGGCATGATCGTACGCGCCGGAATCGAGGATTCCGTCATGGTCGGTTCGCTCGGCATCGACGTCTATAAGGTCTTCATGCTGGTGTTCGGCATCGGCGCCATGGCGGCGGGCTTCGCCGGCATCGTCAACGCGCCGGTCGTCTCGATCGCCCCGGACGTTGGCGAAGCGGTGTTGGTGCAGACCTTCGTCGTCGTTGTCATCGGCGGCGTCGGGTCTTTTCCAGGGGCCATCCTGGGCGGCCTGATCGCCGGCGAGATCATCAGCATCACGTCCATGTTTAATCCTGGCTATTCTTACGTCATGCTTTTCGTGGCGATGACACTGGTGCTGGTGTTTCGGCCCTACGGGCTGCTCGGCACTGCCGGCCGCGAATGAGCGCAAACGCGTGATGTCCAGGCAAAATCTCTTCATGACCGAAGCGCTGACGGCGATCGGGCTGATCGCCGCGCCGTTCATCCTGCCCTATCTCGGCTTTGCCCCGACGACGATGAGCCGCATCATGGTGTGGGGCCTATTCGGCATCGGCTTCGACATCCTGTTCGGCTTTACTGGCCTGTTGTCGTTCGGCCAGTCGGCTTTCTTCGGCACCGGCGGCATGGTCGCCGCCTATCTGCTTACCACCGAAGACTTTCCTCACGTCGTGACCTCGGTGATCATCGGCATGATCGCGGCCGCGATCGTCGGCTATCTGATCGGGCTGATCGCATTGCGACGCACCGGGATCTATTTCGCGATGATTACCGTGGCGATCGCCGAAGTTTTCTATTTTGTCGAGTTTAATCCACTCTCGGACTACACCGGCGGCGAGAACGGCCTGCCCGGCGTGCCGACGCCAACGTTTCCACTCGGCTTCACCACCATTCACCTCAACACCGATTGGTCGCTCTATACATTCTTCGCGTTCTGGTATTTCATCGGCATTGTGATTGCGCTGCGCATCGTGCGCTCGCCGGTCGGCGCCATCCTCAGCGCCATTCGCGACAACCCGTTGCGCGCCGCCGCCGTCGGCCACGACATCCATGGCTACAAGCTCACCGCTTTCGTCATTGCCGCCGCCTATGCCGGCTTCGCCGGCGGCCTCCTCGGTGTGCTGCAGGGCTTCATGCCGCCCGACGCCTTCACTTTCGACACCTCCGGGCAGTTGGTGATCCAGACAGCGATCGGCGGCGCCGGCACGCTGTTCGGACCGCTGGTCGGTGCCACCGTGTGGCTCTATCTGAGCGACTTCCTCCAGAACACGCTGCACCTTGGCGCGACCTGGAGGCTTGTGTTGGGCCTCGTCTTTGTGCTGCTCGTTTGCTTCCTGCGCCGCGGCTTGATCGGCGGGATCAAGGACCTCTACGAACTCGCCAGGCGACGGAGGGCGGCAATCATCGAGCCACAAGAAGCGGCCCCGCTACCCGACACGACCACGAATGATGAGCCGGGTTCCGCCCGGATTGCGACCGCGAAAGCGCCGGGGGCAGCGCCCATGCCCGCCCGCAACCGCGAGACTGACAAGGTATCGGGACCTCTTCTCGAAGCGCGCGGCCTGACCAAGCGTTATGGCGGCCTCCTCGCCAACAGCGACATCAATTTCACCGTCAACAACGGCGAGCTCCGCGGCATCATCGGCCCGAACGGCGCCGGCAAGACAACCTTTTTCAAGATGCTCACCTGCGAAGTGCCGCCGACTTCCGGCACCATCATGTTCGCGGGACGCGATATCACCGGCATGAACGTAACCGACGTGTGCCAGCTCGGACTGACCAAGAGTTATCAGGTCAATCAGCTCTTCACCCGGCTGACGGTGCGCGAAAATCTTGTCATTTCGGCTCTTGCCGAACTACGCGGCAAATTCCGGCTCGACATGCTGCGGCGACTGCCGAAAATTCCCGGACTGGCCGAACAGGTCGAGCACACTCTTGAACTCGTCGATCTTGCCGGGCGCGCCGATGTGGCGGTGGCGGCACTCGCCTACGGCGAGAAGCGGCGTCTGGAGGTCGGTCTGGCGCTGGCGAGTTCGCCGAGCCTGCTGCTGCTCGATGAACCGCTCGCCGGCATGAGCCCGCGCGAACGCATCGAGATGGTGGCGTTGCTCAAATCGATCGGCCAGGGCCGTACCATGATTATCGTTGATCACGACATGGATTCGTTGTTCGAACTGGTCGAACGCGTCACCGTACTGCAGGAAGGCCGCGTGTTGGTCGAAGGCACACCCGGTGAGATCAAGGGAAACGCGGCCGTTCAAGAAGCCTATCTCGGCGGAGTGCTCGCGGCATGAGCCTGCTCGAAGTCACCGGACTGAACACCTATTACGGCGATTCCCACATTCTCTTCGATGTCGCGCTGAACGTTGAGCGTAACGAGGTGGTAGCACTGCTCGGCCGCAACGGCGCCGGCAAGAGCACGACGTTGAAAAGCCTGATGGGAGTCGTTACTCCGCGCGCCGGGTCAATCCTGCTCGACGGCGTCGAGATCGCGGGAAAAAAGAGCTACGCCATCGCGCAAGCCGGCATGCAGCTCGTGCACGAGGAGCGCCGCGTTTTTGGCAGTTTGAATGTAGAGGAAAATCTCATTCTCGCCGGACTGACGGCACCAAATCGGTGGCCGCTTGAGCGCGTCTACGACATGTTTCCGCGGCTTAAGGAACGGCGGACAAGCCGCGGCACCGACCTGTCCGGTGGCGAACAACAGATGCTGGCGATCGCGCGAGCGCTGCTTCGCGAGCCGAAAATCCTGTTGCTTGACGAGCCGTTCGAAGGACTTGCGCCGATCATCGTGCGCGATCTGCTCGCCACCTGCCGCGAGCTCGCCGAGGCGGGGCAGACCATCCTGGTTGTTGAACAGAATATCTCGGCGGCGATGGCGCTCGCCGATCGCGTCTATATCATCAACAACGGCCACATCGTCGAATTGCTGACCGCCGAGGCGGTGCGCGAACAGCCCGAGGTCTTGCACCGCCATCTCGGCGTGTAATTGGCACGTCCAGAGATATTGGCTGGACCAGCCCCGGTTTGTGCGCTGCGAAGAGGCGCGCAGGCCCACGCGGGCGCCAAGCGCCAATTGACAATACGGTGTGATGGATCGACGTTAACCTGCGTCCGATACGCATTTGCGTAGTCTTCCGAGGTTCGGATCATGACGCTCGCCGACATCCCACGCACCGTTGAAGCGCCGTCCACGCAAGCGTTGCGGGACATGTCCGCCGGCGAGATCGTGCGGCGCATCGCCGCCCGCGATCTTTCTGCAGCCGAAGCTGTGGAACACTTCATTGCCCGGCTGGAAGCGGTCAATCCCAAGCTCAACGCGGTGACCGTGCAGTTGTATGACAGCGCGCGAAACCAAGCCGCCGAGGTCGACCGGGCGCTGTCGCGCGGTGAAAAGTTGGGCCCGCTCGCCGGCCTCCCGGTAACGATCAAGGAGTGTTTCGACCTCGTCGGCACGGCATCGACGTTCGGCCTGCCGTCGCGCCGGAACGAGATCCAAACCACCAACGATCCCCACGTCGCAGCGCTGCTTGCGGCCGGCGCTATCCCGATCGCCAAGACCAACGTTCCGCAGCTCATGATCTACACCGAGACCGACAACGCGCTTTATGGGCGGACCAACAATCCGTGGAACCTCGAAAGATCGTGCGGCGGCTCCAGCGGAGGGGAAGCGGCGGTGATCGCCGCCGGCGCCTCGCCGCTTGGCCTCGGTAACGACATCGGCGGCTCGTTGCGGATCCCCGCGGCCTTCTGCGGGATCGCGTCGATCAAGCCAACCGCCGGACGCGTTCCCGATCATTGTAGCCATGGTCTGCCAATCGGCCAGCAAGGCATCACGGCTCAGGCCGGACCGATGGCGAAATACGTTGCCGACGTTGCCATGGGACTCCGTGTGCTGGACCGCGCACGCGATCCGTTCGTCGATCCAGGGCTGGAATTGGGTGATCCGGTGGCTGTCGATCTCAGCCGCCTGCGGTTTGCGACCTTCACCGACGATGGTGAGTTTCCCGTCGCACCCGCAGTCCGCCGCGCCGTCGCGGAGGCCGCACAAATCTTGACGGCCGCGGGGGCTAAACTGGTTGCGTGGCAGCGCCCGTCACTGACCCGCGTGAACGATCTCTTCTTTGCTTGCCTTTCCGCCGACAACACCAAAGCGTTTCGCCGGCTTCTACGCGGCAACGAAGTTGACCGCCGTATTCGTCCGTTGCTCCTGACGGCCGGGTTGCCGGCAGCGGTGCGCAGCGTTTTAGGTTCTGCGCTCGAAGCCATCGGGCAGCGGCGCTCGGCCGCCACCTTGCGGCGCTTTGCTTCCGGGACCGCCGACGAGTATTGGCGGACGGTCGAGGCGATCGGCAATTTCCGAAGCGAACTGCTTCGTTCACTCGAACAGGCCGAGGGCGGCACGATCGATTGCATTGTTTGTCCGGCCTATCCGGTGCCGGCGGTGCGGCACGGCGCTACGGAGAGGATGCCGATGCCGGGCTCCTATGCTCCGCTTGCCAACGTGAGCGGCTTCCCCGCCGGAATCGTGCCGGTGACAAGAGTCCGCCAAGGCGAAGAAAGCGATCGCCCCGCAAGCCGCGATCTGGTCGATCAGGTCGCCCGCGAAGCCGAGCGAGGCAGCGCCGGCCTGCCCATCGCGGTGCAAGTAATTGCACGGCCGTGGCGCGACCACGTCGCACTCGCCGCTATGGCGGCAATCGAAGCAGCGGCGCGAAAACAGCCCGATTATCCGGCGCGGCCACCCTTATGAACGACGTGATCAACAACGCGCGGCCTCAAGCCTCCGCGACGATGCGCGACACTTTTGACGCACAGCGCGCGGCGTTCTTGCGGGCGGGAACGCCGTCGCTGCAGGAACGGCGCACCGATCTGACCCGGCTCAACGACGCGATCAGCCGCAACGTCGGTCGTCTTGCAGAAGCGATCTCGGCGGATTTCGGCAATCGCTCGCGTCACGAGACCGAGCTTGGCGAGATCGTGCCGGTGCAGTCGGCGATCCGTCACACGCTCCGCCATTTGGCGCGTTGGATGCAGCCGAAGCGGGTCTCGGTCGGGCTTGAGCTGATGCCGGCCACCGCCCGCATTCTCTATCAGCCGGTTGGCGTCGTCGGCATCATCAGCCCGTGGAACTATCCGTTCAATCTCGCGATCGTGCCGCTGGTCGCGGCGCTCGCCGCCGGCAATCGGGTAATGTTGAAGCCATCGGAGCTCACGCCGCGGACGTCGGATTTTCTGTCGGAATTTCTGGCCGGCCTGTTTCCGCCAGACAAGGTGGCAACGATCGTCGGCGGACCGGAGTCCGGCCAGGCCTTCGCGCGGCTGCCGTTCGATCATCTGCTTTATACCGGCTCAACGACGGTCGGACGGATGGTGATGCAGGCCGCCGCCGAGAACCTGACCCCGGTGACGCTCGAACTCGGCGGCAAATCGCCGTGCATCCTTGGCGAGGACGCGGCATTACCGAGCGCCGTTGAGAGCATCGTCTATGGCAAGCTCCTCAACGCCGGCCAGACATGTATCGCACCTGACTATGTATTGGTGCCCGAGCGCAATCTCGACGAATTTGTCAAGTTGGCGGTCGACACAACGGAGAAATTCTACCCTAGGCTCGCCGGCAATCCCGACTACACGTCGATCATCAACGACCGGCACTATCGGCGCGTCGCACAATATGTGGCGGAAGCAAAAGCGAGCGGGAGCCGCGTGGTCGAGATCAATCCGCGGCAGGAGCTGCTGCCGGCCGAAGCGCGCAAGATGGCGCCGACGCTGGTAATCGAGCCGGGCGACAACCTCGCTCTGATGCGCGAGGAGATCTTCGGGCCGGTGCTGCCGATCAAGACTTATCGCGGACTCGATCAGGCGATCGATTACGTCAACAGCCACCCCCGTCCGCTCGCGCTGTATTATTTCGGTGCAGACGCCGCACGCCGGGAGGAGGTTTTGCGCAAGACCATTTCCGGCGGCGCCTCGGTCAACACCACACTCTTTCAGTTCGTCGCGGAGAACCTGCCATTCGGCGGCATCGGCCCTTCAGGCATCGGCGCCTATCACGGCGAGTTTGGCTTTCAGACCTTCTCGCATCGCAAGGGGGTTTTCCTCCAGAGCCGCCTCAGCGGCGCGCGCTTTCTCTATCCCCCGTTCGGACGCATCACCAATTTGATGCTGAAATTTCTCAGGCGCGGCTGACGCCTGCCGAATTAGTGGATTGCATCGTCGCCATGCTCATCGCACGCATGAGTAGCGCTAAAATCGGAGCAATTTCCTACCCAACATTGCTGTAATAGACTACGCCCATGCGCGTCTTCACCCTGCCCTCCCGCGAGTCGCAGCCAGAATACCGGGCATGAGCGGTTCACCGACCTTCATTGAAAAGCACGGACTATGGAGCGACGAGCAAACGCAGCTTGCCGCCGAGGTCGCGCGCCAAGTCGAAGCCGAAGGCTTACGTTTTGTCAGGCTGGCCTGGAGCGACACCCACGGCTATTGCCGGGCCAAGACTCTGACGGCGCCCGCCTTCATCGCGGCCTTGACCAACGGCTACAACATCGGCGTCGCCACCACCACGCTCGATTCCGCGGGCGCCCGCGTTTTCTCCTCGTTTACGCGCGGCGGCGGCATGGGGCTCGACGAGATGACGGGCTCGCCGAATCTTACTCTCGTCGCCGACCCTTCGACATTCCGCGCGCTGCCCTGGGCGCAAGGCGTCGGTTGGATTCTCGGCGATGAGTATTTCAATGACGGCCGTCCGTTTCATTTCTCGCCGCGCCAGCTGTTGCGCCAAGCGCTTGGTCGGCTGAATGAATACGGTTTCGCCAGCATCATCGGGCCGGAAATCGAGTGGTATCTGTTGCGCGTCGCCGACGCGCACTTAAGCGATGACAATATCGGCAATCCCGGGGTTCGCGGCCGCCCGATCGCGACCTGGCCGGTCGAGCCCGGTTACCACTATCATTCCGAATCCAATATGGATCTGATGCAGCCGGTGTTCGATGCACTGGGTGATGCCTTCGAGCAACTCGGGCTCGGATTACGCTCGATCGAAAACGAGTGGGGCCCCGGCCAGGTGGAATGCACGTTCGCCCCGCGAACGGCGCTGAACGCCGCCGACAACGTTCTTCTATTCCGCACCGCGACCCGTCAGATCTGTCGCCGTCTCGGCTACTTCGCCACTTTCATGGCCCGGCCCGCCCTCAAGGGCTTTTATTCGAGCGGATGGCATCTACATCAATCACTTATCGACGCGTCGACCGGGGAAAGCTTGTTTATGCCCCGGGAGCCCGGCGAAATTCTATCGCCGCTCGGCCAGTCGTATCTCGCGGGGCTTTTGCAATACGCGGTGCCCGGCACCGTCTTTGCCGCGCCAACGGTCAACGGCTATCGCCGTTTCCGCCCCAACTCGCTGGCGCCGGATCGCGCGACCTGGGCTTACGATCACCGCGGCGCCATGATCCGGGTGCTCGGCGGCCCCGGCGATGCTGCGACACGATTGGAAAACCGCATCGGTGAACCCGCGGCAAATCCTTATCTTTATATTCTGTCGCAAATTGTCGCCGGGCTTGCCGGGATCGAAAACGACGCCGCGCTGCCGCCGCCGACCGATGAGCCCTACGCGGCCGAACGTCCGCTGCTGCCCAAGAGCCTGCCGGAAGCGCTTCATGCCCTCGATAGAGAGCCGTTGTTCCGCCACGCGCTCGGGGATACCTTCATCGACTATTTCGTCAAGCTCAAGCGAAGCGAGGCTGGCCGGCATTTGCGGTCGCTCGAGGAGGACGGAAAATCTGCACCAAGCGACGAGCCAAGCGCATGGGAGCAGAACGAGTATTTCGATTTCTTCTGAACCCTCTGTCCGGACCGCTCGAAATAACGTGAAAGTAAAGGAGCATTTCATGACCGCGCTGGAGAAGATCGGATCGCCACCGACCCGGCTTGGCAGCACGGCGCTGTATGACTGGGATTATCTGGTCCAGGAAGATCGCGCGCACCGGCTGATTTACACCGATCCCGCCATTTTTGAAGCCGAGATGACGCACATCTTCGGCGGCACCTGGACCTACCTCGCGCACGAAAGCGAAATTCCGCAGGCCAACGATTTCATTACCCGGCGGATGGGCTTGCGTCCGCTGATCATCGTGCGCGACGGCGACGGAAAAATCCGGGCGCTTTATAACCGCTGTACGCATCGGGGCACGACCTTGTGCCGTTGGGAGAAAGGCAACAGCAAGTCATTCCAGTGCCCCTATCACGGCTGGAATTTTCTCAACACCGGCAAATTGCGCGGCGTGCCGTGGCCAGAGGGTTACGCCGCCGATCTGCGCGATCCGAAATACAACCTCGCCCAGGTGCCGCGCGTGGAGTCCTACCGCGGCTTCATTTTCGGCACGCTCAATCTCGACGCACTGCCGCTGGTCGAGCATCTCGGCACCATCAGCACCGTCATCGACGAGTGGCTCGATCGCAATCCCGGCGGCAAAGTCGTGGTGTGTGAAGCAAACCGCTTCCGGTACAAGGGCAACTGGAAGCTCGCCTACGATAATTCGTGCGATGGCTATCACGTCGCCTATTCGCATCGCTCGCTGTTGGAGACCGAAAATCGCTTCGCCGGTGAGAATGCCAAGGGCATGGCGTATTATCGCAACTCGCCCGACACCCAGCCGATGTACATGCGCTACACCGGCCGCGGCAATCACTTCAAAGACAAGCGGCCGAACCTGGAACAGCGGCCGGGCGGGCTGTGGGCGCTGGAGAGCGCGCATCCGGGCATGGAGCATTACGAATCCGAATTCATCAAACGTTACGGCGACCGGGCCTTTGCGCTCCTTGACCTCGCAGGATCCGAGCCGGTCAACATCAACGTGTTTCCGAACTTCTCTCTCCTTGGCAACCACATCCAGGTGTTCGAGCCGGTCGGCGTCGAGGAGACGAATGCGATCTGGTACGGCACCATGATCGTCGACGAAGACGGCAAGCTTGGCGCCGACGCCGTCACCGACATCAATTCGCTGCGCATGCGAACCCAGGAAGGCTTTCCAAATTTCGGCGAAGTCGACGACATCGCCAATTTCGAGCAGATCCAGCGGGGTTTGATGGCGGTTGAAGACGAGTGGGTCTACATGAACCGCGGCCTCGGCATTCCCGATCGCGTCAAGACACATGCGGACGGCTCGATCACGGCGCCCGCGACCGATGAGGCGTTCATGCGCGAGCACTTCAAGGAATGGAAGCGGCTGATGAAAACGCGCGCCAACTTCGCCATCCAGCGGGAGCCGTAGCATGAACGCGCCTGCACCACCGCCCGATCCGGGGCGCAGCTCGTATTATGTCACCGACGCGCTCTATCGTGAGTTGGTCGAGAATTTTTCCGATTGGCAGGATGACGCCCGTGCCGTCACCGATGTCGCCATTCGCGATGAATTTCGCCGGCTATTGGAGCGCGAGGCGCGCGTGCTCGATCAGCTGCGTTACGACGACTGGCTCGCAATGTACGCGCCCGAGTGCGTCTATTGGGTGCCGTCGACGCCGAACGCCGGCGATCCGCGGCGCGAGATTGCGATCATGTTCGACGATCGCCGCCGGCTCGAGGACCGCATCTATCGGATGCGCACCGGTTTTGCCTGGTCGCAGGCGCCGGCCTCGCGCACGGTGCGCCTGGTCAGCAACGTCGAGGTGTTCTCGACCGCCCGTGACGATGCGCGAATGCTGCGCTCGAATTTCCTGATCAGCGAGTTCTGGGGCGACGAGACCCGGCAGCTGGCCGGCTGGGCCGGGCATCGCGTGCTGCGCAGCGACGACGGCTGGAAAATCCAGGCCAAGCAAGTGAACCTGATCGAATGCGATCAGTCGATCCGCAATCCGAGTATTATTCTGTAGCCTATGACGTTCTCGTCATTCCGCCGCTACCTCGTCCGGCGGCGTGTACTCAGGCTGCGCACGCTGCTCCAGCGGCTTTTCCGTGCGGGTCAGATTATAGGCGCTGTTGACCAGCGCCATGTGTGAAAAGGCCTGCGGGAAGTTGCCCACCAGCCGCTTGACGCGAGGATCGTACTCTTCGCTCAGCAGCCCGACGTCGTTGCGAAGCCCCATCAGCCGGGTGAACAATCGCTCGGCATCGGCGACGCGGCCTTGCAGCGTATAGACATCGGCAAGCCAAAAGCTGCACGCGAGAAACGCGCCTTCGCCAGGGGGCAGACCGTCGTCGGTCACCCCCGACTCGTAGCGCATGACAAAACCGTCGTGCAACAACCGCCGTTCGATCGCCGAAATTGTAGCCTCGATGCGCGGATCGGTCACCGGCAAGAAGCCGACACTCGGCAACATCAACAGGCTCGCATCGAGCTGCTTGGAGCCGAAGGACTGGACAAAGGTGCCAAGCTCGGTGTCGAAGCCGTTCGTGCACACCTCCTCGCAAATCTCTTCGCGTAATTTGCGCCATTTATCGAGCGGGCCTTCCAGTCCGAAAGTCTCCGCACTCTTGATCGCACGGTCGAATGCAACCCAGGCCATGACCTTGGAATGAGTGAAATGCCGCGGCGCGCCGCGGACCTCCCAAATGCCCTCGTCGGGCTCGTTCCAGATCATCTCCAGGTGTTCGAGAAACTTGAGCTGTACCTCCCAGCCCGAGTCATTAGTCGACAAGCCGCCGCGGCGCGCCTGATGATACACGTCCATGATCTCGCCGAAGACGTCGAGCTGCAATTGACTGTGCGCCGCATTACCGATCCGGACCGGCGCGGAGTTTTCGTAGCCGGGCAGCCATGACGCGGTCCATTCCGTCAGCCGACGCTCCCCGGCAATGCCGTACATGATTTGCAATTGTTCAGGGCTGCCGGCGACGGCGCGCAGCAGCCAATCGCGCCAAGCCTGGGCCTCTTCGTAGTAGTTGGCATTCATGGCGCCGAGCAAAACCAGCGTCGCATCGCGCAGCCAGCAAAAGCGGTAATCCCAGTTGCGCTCGCCGCCAAGCTGCTCGGGCAATGAAGTCGTGGGAGCCGCGACCATGCCGCCAGTCGGCGCGTAGGTCAGAGCTTTCAGTGTTATCATCGAGCGAAGTACGGCGTCGGACCACTTTCCAGCCGGCCGGCATTTCGCCGACCAGTTACGCCAGAATGTTTCAGTATCATGCAGCGCCGTCGTTGGATCGAGCGGTGCATGGAGCGGCAGGTGCGACGGCAAATAGCTCAGAACAAAGGGAATCGTATCGTCCTTGTTGATGGTGAACTCGCCGACTGTGGTCATATCCAGGCCGTGCAGATGCACCGGGCTGCGCAAAATCACCATGTCCGGCCCGGCAATGGCGCGCAGCGCGCCGTCTTCGAGCCGCGTCACCCAAGGTACGATCGCGCCATAACCGAAACGCAGAATGAACTCGGTGCTCATCGCGACTTTGCCGCGGGTGCCGACCAAAAGACGAACGATGGTCGAATCCCGGTGGTTCGGCGGCATGAAATCAATCAGGGTGGCAGCGCCGTCGTCGGTCTCGAAATGGGTTTCGAGCACCAAAGTATTCGTTCGATACCGCCGCGCGATGCGCGCCGGCCCCCGCGGCGCAATCGACCACCGCCCGTGTTCGTTGCTGCCCAGCAGCGCCGCAAAGCAAGCTTCTGAATCGAACCGCGGGCAGCAGAACCAGTCGATCGAGCCGTCGCGGGAGACGAGTGCCGCGGTGCGGCAGTCACCGATGATCGCATAGTCTTCGATGCGGGCTGCCATTGCGTTCAAGAGAACTCGACGATCACTTTAATGTCGTCGGGCTGCCGCTGCAGCGACCGGGTCCACTGCTCGATCGGCTCCCGCCGGGTGATCAGACGGTTGAGCCATGCCCTGTCTGCCCTCCTCAGCGCCTCGCCCGCCATTTCGTAATGCGTACGATTGGCGTTGACACTGCCGAACACCGTGTCGTTGTCAAGCACCATCGTGCGATTGAGGGCGCCGACATCGATATCGAAGTCATGGCCCGGAGCAGTGACACCGACCAGACAGATGATGCCGCTCGCCGCCGTTCGCCCGAGCACATCGCGTACGACACTCGGCGCACCACTGCATTCCATCAGAATGTCAGGCTTGAAACCGTTCAGGTTCTCCAGACTCTCGGCGTGATAGGTCGCTCCAAGCGCGTTGAACAGCCGACGCTTTAGCAGATTGTCGTGGTGATCAAGTACGTGCACGTCGAGCCCGCGTTGCGCGCCCATCAGCGCAGCAAGAAGACCAACCGGACCGGCGCCAGTCACCAGCAGCGTCTTCGGCTGCCAGGACCGCGAACGATGACCGATGCGTTCGGTGTGGTCCCAGGCCTTGGCGACAACGCTCGTCGGCTCAAGCAATACACCAGCGATTCCAAGTTCTGGATCGACCTTGACAAGGAAGTCAGGCTCGATCCGAAAAAACTCTGAGCCGAAGCCGTTTCGCTCCTTGATGCCGCGCTCAGTGTAGCGACCGTTGCGACACATATCCCATTCGCCGACGGCGCACGCCGAACAGGGAACCGGGTCGGGCCGACGCACGATGCCGACGACAATGTCGCCCACTTTGACTCCGCAACCGGCGGGCGCCTCTTGCACTTTGCCGAGCGATTCGTGGCCGAGCACCAGCCTGTGGGCGCCCGGCGGGGCCCAACCATATTGCCCGGAAACGATATCCCGGTCGGTGCCGCAAACGCCCAGCGCCAACGTGCGCACCAGCACGGCGCCATCGGACGCAGGTGGATCGGGAACGTCTTCAACTCGCGCCGAATCAGCAACGCCCGGCGCGACAGTGAGAGCGCGCATTCTGTAATCCGTCGATTCTGCAGTCGATCTTCAGCGCGCGCGAGGAGCGGGCACCTTATTGACGGGCTAAAGCATCCAACCGCGCGAAAGTTCCATTTAGTGGAACCAAGGGCGCGGTTTGACGGTTTCTCGGTGCCGATTGCAGCAGCGCTGTAGTCGCGTCGACGGGGAGGAGGCGGATATGCAACCCATCGGGCGAAAACGCTGGTCCATCGCCGAGGGATATATTCCCTCACGAAGCTCGTTTTCGGATCGGGCTTTGATCTCTCATGAAACGGCGTGCATTCTCAACGCCGGCGATCAAGACGCCCATGTCAACATCACCGTGTTTTTCGCTGACCGCGAGCCGATCGTCTATCGTGTCACCGTTCCCGCACGCCGAACCTTGCATTTGCGCTTCAACGATCTGGAAGATCCCGCGCCAATTCTACGCGATACCGATTTCTCGTCGGTATTTGAATCCGATGTTCCGGTCATCGTCCAACACACGCGGCTCGATTCCCGGCACGCCGAAGTCGCGCTGATGTCGACGACTGCTTACGCGGACCCATAAGATTTTTTCGCGCCCATGAGATTTTTTTCGCGCTGCGACGTTGTTCTGAAGAAACGGGCACTATGTCGCACCCCGAATCTTTGGTGTCTTGGTCTTTATCGAATGAATGCGGTCCCGTCCCGCTTCGTGGGCCGCCTCTTGCAAGGCATGCCGGATCTCATCGCGCTTTTCGTGGATCGAAGCAATCGCGAGGCCTGTCGCCACGCCCAAGCCGACCAATGCGGCTTCGGAGAGCTGAAGGCTGGCTTCCGTCGTCTCCGGCACAGCGTCGGTTGCGCCAAGACTGTAAAGATGCCGGGCGTGCCCTTCGTCTCTCGCGCGCGATACGATCAGAATGTCGGGCCGCAATTCGCGGACATGCTCGACAATTTCGTCGATGACGCGCGCGGTGTGGATGGTGATGATGACTCCTGCTGCGTCAGCGAGACCGCAGGTTTCGAGAAAGCGCGGATCGGCCGCGTCGCCGTAATACACGTCATGATTATCGCGGCGGTCGTGAGTGACGGTCATAGCATCGGAATCGGTCGCAATATAGGGGATGCCATGCTGCTTTAAGAGCGCGCAAACGACTTTACCGACGCGCCCATAGCCGACCACGATCGCATGCCGCTGTCCGCCCGCCGGTCGCGCCGCAAGCTCCGGATCGACGGCTTTGGACGAGGTTAGTCGCAGTGCGAGATGCCGCGCGCCAATCGAAAGCAGCGGTGTCAGCGCCATCGTGACTGAAGTCACCGCGAGCGCCAAACTGGCAAGGTGAGGCTCGATGAGCCCGGCAACTCCTGCCATGCCAATGCCGACGAAGGCGAATTCCCCTCCTGGACCAAGCAGCAGACCGGTTTCGGTGGCGACCGGCCACGACAGGCGGAAAAGCCTGCCGAGCCCGGTGAGGACAAAGGCTTTCAATGCAATCAGGCCGACTACGCCGCCGAGGAGCAAAAGCGGTTCGCGGATGAGTTCGCGGAAATCGATGTTCATGCCGACGGTGAAAAAGAAGATGCCGAGCAACAAACCTTTGAACGGCGCCACAGTGGCTTCGATCGCCTTGCGATACTCCGTCTCCGCGAGCAACAATCCGGCAACAAAGGCCCCGAGCGCCATGGACAAATGGGCCTGTTCGGCGATTACGCCGGCCGCGATGATGACGAACAGCACTGCGGCGATGAAAAGTTCGGTGGAGCGTGCGGTCGCGACCAGTCGAAACAACGGCCGCAACAGCACGCGGCCGAACAGAACAATGACCAACAGCGCCATTGCCGCCTGCAGCAGCGCGCTCGCAAGACTGCCGAAAACCGAGCGGCCGGACTGCGCGGTAACGATGGGGACAAACAAAAGGATCGGAATAACGGCAAGGTCCTGCGCGAGCAAAACGGAAAAGCTCGCACGGCCGACGCCGGTGGTAAGACGCTCCTGATTGGAAAGCAGCTCGAGCACAATTGCAGTCGAGGACAGCGACAGGCTTGCTCCCAGCACGATCGCTTCCGACGGACTCTTTCCGGCTGCAAGCGCGGCGCCGGCAATCAATACGCTGGTCAGGATGACCTGCGAGCCGCCGAGACCGATCATCAGGCGGCGCATCGCCGACAGCCTGGGCAGCGAAAGTTCGAGACCGATCAGGAACAGCAAAAAGACAATTCCCAGTTCGGCAATGCCAGCGACGTTTTGGGCGTCACTGATGGTGAACCAGGACAGCACCGGCGTTCCTTTGCCGATCGAACCTAGTCCCAGCGGCCCGAGAACAGCCCCGGCCGCCAGATAGCTGAGCACCGGGCTTAGTCCCCACCGCCGCACCATCGGCACCACAACACCGGCGGTGCCGAGGACGACGAGGGCGTCGCTATAGCCGGCCATGTTATTGGGAGAGACCACAAAACTCTCCAATTCCGTCGAGGTACCCGGCCGTTGTACCCGGTCCAAACGGTCGCTGCGACTCGACTTGAGGATGCCACAGCCGGCTCAATATTGAACTCTTCCGCTATATCCTCGTTGGGCGATTCGCCATCTTGTCACTGCCCGCCGGGACGCGGCACCTGCGAGAACGTAATGAAGCTGTTTCAGTGCCAGAACTGCGGCCAGCCGCTCTATTTCGAGAACACGCGGTGCGAACGCTGCGGGCTGGCACTCGGCTATCTGCCGGAGCTGGAAACGATCACCGCGCTCAAGCCCGACGGTAATGCGCCAAACGCATCACCGCAGGTCTGGCGAGCGCTCGCGGACAATGAGGCCTATCGCCTTTGCGCTAATGCGATGTACGACGTCTGCAACTGGCTGGTCCCGGCATCGACCGAAGACGCTTATTGCGCCGCCTGCCGCCACAACCGCATGATTCCCGACCTTTCATTTGCTGAGAACGTCGAGAAATGGCGTGACCTCGAAGGCGCCAAGCACCGCATGTTTTACACACTGTTTCAGCTGCGGCTGCCGGTCGAGACGCAAGCGGAAAGTCCAAATGGCCTGGCCTTCGAATTTCTTGCCGATGTCGGGATATCGGGATCGCCGATCATGACCAGTCACGCCGACGGCGTGATCACCATCAGCCTTGCTGAAGCCGATGACGCAGAGCGCGAACGGCGGCGCCACCAGATGGGCGAATTGTACCGGACGCTGCTCGGGCATTTTCGTCATGAGATCGGGCACTATTATTGGGACCGCCTCATCGCCGACGCGCCGCAGTTGGAAGACTTTCGCCGAATCTTCGGCGACGAGCGACGGGATTATGATCAGGCGCTGCAGAATTATTATGCGAACGGACCGGCCGGCGACTGGTCGGAGCATTTTATTTCGCCATATGCGAGCGCGCATCCGTGGGAAGATTTCGCCGAGACCTGGGCGCATTACTTTCACATGATCGACACACTCGAAGCCGCATACGTCGCCGGCCTCGCGGTCAGTCCAAAGTTGCCGCAGAGTCCCGGTGCAGTGTTCAATTTCCACCCGCTCAATACCGACATGGACCGCCTCGTCGAGGCATGGCTCGCGCTGACATTTGCGGTCAATTCAATCAATCGCAGCATGGGCTTGCACGATCTTTATCCTTTCGTGCTCGGCCCTTTGGCGGTAGAAAAGCTGACATTCGTCCAGAAACAGATTCGGGCAGCGTCCAAGCCGGCTACCAAGGGCGGCCGAGATACCAGCTTGCAAAACAGCGCACCGGGTCGTCCGCTACGGGCCGAAACGGCGTAACCGATTATTTTTGCGGCACGCGATCACGCGGGTGAAACCAAACTCTCGAAAATCGCTATTTGGCGGACATAGGCCCGCCACAGAAGCAGTATCATTGCATTGCTCAAGTTCTTGTGTTGAGCGAATAACCAAATCGGTCCTTGAATATTAACCAACTGCCCTCTGTAATGATGCCGGACGGGGTGAAGAAAGCTCATTTATGACCGATTCTGCATCGGGCGGCGCGACCGCCGGCACGGTGTCGTGGCTAACCGCGACGGCCATCGTCGTCGCCGACATGGTGGGTGTCGGCGTCTTCACCAGCCTCGGATTTCAGGTCACCGACATACCGTCCGGCTTCTCACTGCTGCTCCTATGGATCGTCGGCGGCGTCGTAGCGATATGCGGAGCATTTTGCTACGCAGAGCTGGCGACGATGTTTCCCCGCTCGAGCGGGGAATATAATTTTCTCCGCCGCATCTATCATCCTGCGTTCGGCTTCGTGGCCGGATGGCTATCCGCAACCGTCGGCTTCGCCGCGCCGATCGCGCTTGCTGCGATGGCGTTTGGCATCTACTTCAAATCCGTTATTCCGGGTGCGCCGCCGCTGTTACTGGGCTTTTGCGTGACCTGGCTTGCAGCCGTTGTGCATCTTGGCGGCGTCCGGTTTGGCGGCGCTTATCACAACATCTGGACGGCACTTAAGCTCGCGCTGATCCTTGTTTTCATCGTCGCCGGTTTTGCTCTCGGCGACGTTCAATCGATTTCCTTTGCGCCGAGCGCAGCCGATCTGACTTATATCGCCGGTGCGCCATTCGCCATCAGCCTCGTCTTCGTGATGTATTCTTATTCGGGCTGGAATGCCGCGACTTACATCGTCGGCGAAGTACGCGAACCCGCGCGGAATCTGCCGCGCGCGCTGTTCACCGGAACGGCGATCGTCATCGTCCTCTATGTGGCGCTCAACGCGGTCTTTCTGATTACGACGCCGATGAAGGAATTGGCCGGTCAGATCGACGTTGCTATCGTTGCCGGCAAGCATGTGTTCGGCGGCATCGGCGGCCGGATGGTCGGCGCGGTGATCGCCCTTGGCCTGGTCTCCTCGATCAGCGCCATGACCTGGATTGGCCCGCGCGTCACCATGACGATGGGCGAGGATATGCCCTTGCTGCGGCTGTTCTCGCGCAAATCGAAGCGCGACGCACCGGTCTTCGCCATTATCTTTCAGCTTGTGGTCTCGAACCTGCTGCTGCTGACGCAGAGCTTCGAAGCGGTGCTGGATTTCATCCAGTTCAGCCTCACCTTCTGTTCGTTCTTCACGGTGCTCGGCCTCATAAAAATGCGCATTACCCACCCGCATCTGGCGCGGCCGTACCGCGCTTGGGGCTACCCGGTGACACCGCTGGTTTTCCTCGGCGTGACGCTGTTCATCATGTATTATCTTGTGGTCAATCGGCCGCTACAATCACTCGCCGGTTTCGCCATGATGTCGGCTGGGTTAGTCATTTATTATGCTTCCCGCCTCTCGTCGAATGTCGCCCCCTCCGATGCTTCACAACCAGTGGCTTAGGGTCATGTCTGGGATCGTGCCCAAAATGGCAGCAACTGCCTTGATGGCAGTCATGCTGAGCTTGAGCGCGGCGCCCGCGCGCAGCTTTGAGTCCGCAGCAGCGAACGATACCGCGCGTTTCCTCGCCGGCATGCCCCCGGCTCCGACATCCCCACTCGCGGCATTTACCTCGGACCCCCGCTGGCAGCAGCACGCGCACCGCTTTGATGCGTTGTTTGGACGGGAGGAAAGCACCAAGCTTTCGAAAATTCGCGCATTTTCCCAAGAGCGCCTGACCGAGAAGCACGACACCCTGCTTTACATGTTTGGCGGTCCGGATTTTCTCTACGCCACCACGTTTTTTCCCAACGCTTCGACGTATGTTCTGGCCGGCCTCGAGCAGATTGGCGACGTTCCGCCACTGACCAACTTCACGCGCGCAACCGTCGACCAGACGTTGCAGGGTCTTGAAGGGTCGTTGGGGACGATCCTCAACATCAGCTTCTTCATCACCAAGAACATGAAGACTCAGCTGTACGTTGGTCCGGTCTATGGAACGCTGCCGATCCTTTACGTATTCCTGGCCCGCACCGGCAAAACCATCCACGACGTAAGCTTCGTTGGTCTTGATGAGGCGGGGAATTTCGTGTCGCCCGGCGCCAAGTCCGCCAGCAGGGGTGTGAAGATCGTTTTTTCGGACGAATCGGGGACGAACAAGACGCTCTATTACTTCAGTACGAATCTTGCCGACGACAGCATCGGCCGAACCGGCTTTTTGCAGTTCTGTGCCAAGCTCGGACCGGCAGACAGCTTCATCAAGAGCGCGTCCTATCTGCTGCAAACCGGTCGCTTCAATAAGGTGCGCAATTTCCTGCTCGAACAGAGCGCAACAATCCTGCAGGACGACACCGGCATTCCGATTGCCTATTTCAATCCAAAGGTCTGGCGATTCCAGGCGTTCGGCCGTTATGTCGGGCCGCTTAATATATCAGGGGCGACCTATCAGGCCCGCATGGGCGAATTGTTCCGTAACGCCATTCCGATTGATTTCGGCGTCGGATACCGGTGGCGGACTAACGAATCGAACCTGGTGCTCGCCCAAAAGGTTGCTTCCGGATCGAACGACAGCGCGTTAGCGCCCCATTTACCATCGGACCGATACCCTCGAAACGCGGGCGGGTCGCACGAACGGCACCCTCCCGGCAAACGAGCGCAGAGCGAGCCCAAATCAGAGCGGGCCGGAGTGCTGGGCTGCGGGATTCGCGGCGTTTTCTCGTTTTGTTCCAACAGCGAGACCAAAGCTAACCAGTAACGCGTCAAAATGGGGACATAGTCGTCGCGGAAACTGGGTATTCGTCGGGGACGGGGACATTGCCTACTACGGTCCGAGGACCAAAGCTGCAGGCGCTGCAGAGGCCGCCCGTCGGGCCGGTCGTGGTTGTGCGCGCACGCCATTTCGCGTCCGATTCAAAAGCGCGACGGCTCGAACACCCTGCCCCGCGGATTTCTCCACCACCCAGGCACTTCGATACCGCTCGCACGCCCACAAAACGACGCAGCAAGCTTGAGCGGCGAATAATCCTGCTAAGGGACCGGCTACGGCAAAATCTGCTTCACGTCTCCGCCGCCGTGTTCTTCGTAGGTTGCGCCGGCTGGTGCTGGCTCATCTACGACCACTTTGCATCGCCGGTTTTGGTCGAGCCGGCGGAAGCCGCTTATACGGTGGCGTCAAAAGCCGATACCGAAATTGGCAAACCCAATTCTTTCGGCGTGTCGAGTTACGTACGCATCGATCACCCTGCGGCCCCGATAAGCGACAATTATCTCGGCAGCGGTCAAAGCGCTGCGAACATCGTGGCTCGGGAATGGAAGCTCTTCAATCGCCCGAAAATAGCCGACCGCGTCGGCATATCGGCGAAGCACGCAACAAGGGTGCCGCATCTAAAGCCGGCAGTCCGCCTCGCCTCACTTGAAGGCGCGCCGCTATCGGTCCCGGCATTTCGCGCGCCGACCGAATCCGTGCCGTTGCACATCCGGCCACCCATTGGCGTGCAGACAGCGCTGGTAGACTTCGAAACGGCGCCGTTCCCCTATCACGGCACGATGGGCGATTCGGGCCGGCCGTTTCTGAATGCCGGCGAAGAGGGTCACCGCGGCCACGTCAATTTCCGCGGCCACGTCCTTTGGGAGTCCTCGACGTTCAGCGACGATCGCGTGCTGCTGCACATTCCGCCGGGCTTCGACCCGACGCTTCCCGCTGTCATGGTTGTGTTCTTCCACGGCCACGGCGCCGATCTCTCCCGCGACGTGCGCGATCGCCAGCAGGTCCCGGCGCAAATCACTGCGGCCGGAGTCAATGCGGTACTTGTGGCGCCGCAATTTGCCGTCGACGCCGCCGATTCAAGTGCCGGGAAGTTCTGGCAGCCCAACGGCTTCAGGCGCTTCCTCGATGAAGCCGCCGTGAAGCTCGCGCGACTTTACGGCGATCCGCGGCGTGCAGCCGCGTTCGCCAAAATGCCGATCGTGATCGTTGCCTATAGCGGCGGTTTCGGACCGACGTTGTCGGTTCTGGATCGGGGGGGCGTCGGGGCGCGCCTGCGCGGCATCGTGCTCCTTGATGCGCTCTACGCCGGGATCGACAAGTTCGCCGACTGGATCGCCGACAACAGATCGGCGTTCTTCGTCAGTTCCTACACGCCGCACACGGCGCGGCACAATTCCGATCTGGAGCGGCTCTTGAGCGAACGATCGGTGTCGTACGGCTCAGCACTCAGGCGCAATCACCTGCAAGGCATGGTTAGCTTCCTGCCGGCGGGAGATATCTCTCACCGTGATTTCGTGAACCATGCCTGGGCCGACTATCCGATCGCGGACATTTTGGAGAGAATGGACAACTCCAGGATCGAGACGGCCGGCACAGCCTCGTCAAGACCGTCGAGCACTCTGGCGTCAAATCGCAACTAAGACGCCTTCCGGTCGAAAAATCTGAACATCCCGCGTATAGGACCCGCGCCGTCTGGCACAGTTCATACGCTCAAATAATTGCGTAGCACCAGTTCGTTGCCCTCGAGGTCGGCTGAGCTTCCGGTAAAGCAAATCTGGCCCTTGTTGATGACGTGATGGCGGTCGCTGACCGCAAGCGCGGCGCGAAGATTCTGCTCGACGAGCAGGATCGCCAACCCGGCGGTCTTCAGAGAGGTTATGGTTTCGATGATCGTCTGCACGATCAGCGGCGCCAAACCTTCCGACGGCTCGTCGAGCAGCAGCAGGCTCGGGTTCAACATCAGCGCCCGCGCAATCGAGAGCATCTGCTGCTCGCCGCCCGACAACTGAAAGCCGAGATTGTGGGCTCGCGCCTGCAAGCTGGGAAACATCGTGAAGATGCGATCGAGCGTCCACGGGCCGTTGGCGGCCGAACGCGCGAACACAGTGAGGTTCTCGCGCACGGTCAGGCTCGGGAAGATGCCGCGCTCCTGCGGCACAAAGCCAATTCCGAGCCGCGCCACCGCATAGGGCGGCAACGCCGAGATATCGCGGCCGCGAAAAACAATGCGGCCGGGACGCGGCCGCAGATAGCCCATGACAGTCAGGATCGTTGTCGTCTTGCCCGCACCGTTGCGGCCGAGGAGGGAGACGACTTCGCCTTCGCCGACCGACAGCGACACCCCGTTCAGGATGTGACTGCTGCCGTAGTAGGCGTTGACGTCGTGAAGGTCGAGCATGGTCAGGCCGCAGTTCCGAGATAGACCTCGCGGACGCGAGGGTTTGCCTGAATTTCCGCCGGAGTGCCGGTCGCGAGAACCTCGCCGTAGCAAAGCACCGTAATGCGGTCCGCCACCGAGAACACGACATCCATGTCATGCTCGATCATGAGGATCGCCAGCGTCCGCGGCAGGCTCCCAATCAGATCGATCATCCGTGAAGTCTCCGCGGGCGACATGCCCGAAGTTGGCTCGTCGAGCAACAACAGCTTGGGTTCGCCGGCGAGCGCGATACCGATCTCGAGCTGGCGCTGCTCGCCATAGGAAAGACTGCGGGCCGACCGCGCACCGTCACCGCCGAGATGCACGCGTTGCATCAATTCCTCGGCGCGCTCGATCAAGGGACGAAACCGCTCGATCGGCGAAAAGAAATTCAGCGGTTTGCCGCGCCGCGCCTCGACTGCAAGCCGGAGGTTTTCGATCACACTCAAATTCAAGAACAAATTGTTGCGCTGGAACGTCCGGGCAATGCCGGAACGACAAATACGGTCCGGCGTCCAGCCGGTGATATCGGTTTCGTCGAGCAGGATCCGGCCCTCGGTGGGCGACAATTGACCGCCGATCTGATTGATCAGGCTTGTCTTGCCGGCCCCGTTTGGACCGATAATGACGTGGCGCTCGCCCGGCTCGATGCTGAGGCTGACATTGTCGGTGACGACGAGGCTGCCGAACGACCGGTAAAGCCGATCCGTGCGCAACAAACTCACGACGCGGCCTTTCCGAAGCGAAGCCCGCGCAGAGTTCCCCAGATCCCACCGGGGAAGAACATCACGCAGGCGATGAATATCACGCCGATGATCAGCAGCCAGTGATCGCTGTAAGAACTCACGACGTTCTTCATCAGCAGAAACAGCCCGGCCCCGATCGCAGGGCCTATCAACGTTCCCGCGCCTCCGAGGATCGTCATAATCAGAATGTCGCCGGATGCCGTCCAATACACCGCGTCCGGCGAGATGAAGCTGTTGAAGATGGCGTAGAGACCGCCGGCAAAACCGGCCAGCGCACCGGCGATGGTAAAGGCCAATAGTTTGTAGGCGCGGGTCGGATAACCGATCGCCAGCATGCGCGGCTCGTTTTCGCGGATACCGACGAAGACGTGACCGAGCGGCGCATTGAGGAGCCGCCGCAAGCCCCAATAGCTCAGCAAAAAGAAAATCAGCGCCATAAAATACATCGGCAACGTGTTCGACAGATCGAAGCCGAAGAATCCGGGCTTGTCGGCGATCGCCATGCCATCCGACCCGCCGGTCAGGTCACGCCATTTGAACGCGACCGAGAAGACCAGCTGCGCGAATGCAAGCGTGAGCATCAGGAACGGAATCCCGGAGGTACGGATACAGAAAAAGCCGATGACCAGCGCGGCGGAGCCGGCAAACAGCACTCCGGCCACAACGCCGAGCCACGCATTGAGGCCGAACAACGCGCTGAGGATTGCGACCGCGTAGGCGCCACAGCCGAAAAACGCGGCATGACCGAGCGACATGAGCCCGGTGAAGCCAAGCAGAAGATCGAGGCTCATGGCAAAGATGGCGAAGATATAAATCTCCGTAAGCAACGCGCGAGGATAGTTCGGTACCAGGAACGGAAAGATCAGCATCACCGCCAGCACGACAAGCCCGGCGATCCACGCCCGTGTTGTCGCCGGCGCGCTGGTTGTGCTGACAGCGGGCGCGGCCGAGACGCCGGAATATTTGATGCCGAACAAGCCTTGCGGGCGAACCAGCAGCACGACCGCCATCACCAGATAGATCAGAAACATCGCCATGCTCGGCAAGTAGGCTTTGCCGAACGTATCGGCCTCGCCGATCAGCATGCTGCCGATGAAGGCTCCACGCAGACTACCCATGCCGCCGATAACGATAACGATGAACGCCGGGATCATAATCTCGGCGTCCATACCGGGATAAAGACCGATGATGGGCGCTGCCGCCATGCCGCCGAGCGCGGCGAGAGCAACGCCCGCGCCGAAAACGCCAGTAAACAGCGCCGGGACGTTGGCGCCGAGACCTGCCGCCATCGCGGCGTCATCGACGCCAGCGCGCACCATGGCGCCCAAGCGGCTGCGTTCCAGCGCCAGCCACAGCATGAGCGCCAGCACGATACCGAGCGCGATCAGGAATAACCGATACGCCGAGAACACGCCATCGCCGATCTGAATCGTCGCTTGCAAGCCAGGAGGCGCCGGCAGGTTCAAGACCGTGCGGCCCCAGACCGATTGCACAACATCGAAGAACACAAAGGTAAAGCCGAACGTCAGCAGCACCTGGTCCATATGGCCGCGGCGGTACAGCGGCCGCATGAACAAACGCTCCACGACTATTCCAATCACCGCCACTGCGACCGGCGCCAGTACCATCGCCAGCCAGAAGCTGTGCGTGATCTGAAAGATGCTCAGCCCGAAAAAAGCGCCGAGCATGAAAAACGAGCCGTGAGCGAGGCTGACGACGTTCATCAAGCCGAAAATGAGTGACAGGCCGGCAGCCATTAAAAACAGCAGCACGCCGTAAACCAGCCCGTTGAGGAGCTGGGCAAGTATCAGTTCCATAAACGATCCACCCGCGGGGCAACGACCGCGGCAATCAATATATCTTTTTCCCGGGGTCCTGGACTTGTTTGGCGGTGTAAAGAACTGTGCTGGTGACCTTGCCGTCGCGTTCTATCACCTTGCAGATATGGATGTCCTGTATCGGGTTGTGCGTTTCCGGATCGAACCGGAACGGTCCGCGCGGCGCGTCGAATTTGACCGTCACCAGGGCCTTGGCCAATTTGTCTTTGGCGGTGTCGCCATTGGTCGCCTTCAGCGCCTCCCCGATCGCCAAGCCGGCGACGTAGCCGTAGTCGGAAAAAATGTCCGGTAGCGCGTTGAATTTCGCTTGATACGCAGCAACGAAGCGTTTGCTTTCCGGATTATCCACGGCCGGAACATAGGTCGTGGCGGAGATGACACCGAGCATCGCCTTTCCGAGCGTGTTCAGCATCAAAGAATCGATGATGGTGAAGCCGGTCAGCGGCATTTTTTGCATTAGACCATATTCGCCGTATTGCTGAATGAAGCGCACGGCGTCCGTGCCGGGAAGAAAATCGTACGTCACCGGCGGATTGAGCGATTTAATGTCGGTGAGATAGGCGCTGAAATCCGTAGTACCCAATGGCGGGAATATCTCTTTCAGTACCTTACCGCCCTTTTTCAGATATGAACCCTTAAACTCCGCGATCACGTCCCGGCCACCAGCATAGTCGGAACCGGTCAAAACGATTTCCTTGCCGAGATTGTCGTAGACCCAATCGGCCATCGGTGCGCTCAGCTGGTAAGCCGAAATCGAAGTGCGAAACAGATAGGGATAGCGATCCCAGGTGATCGCATCCGCGCCAGCACCGGAGACGATGTAAAACGCCTTCTGCTGTTTTGCGTAATTCAGCACCGCCAGCGCCACATTGCTCGCCTGGACGCCGACGAGCATGTCGACGTTGTCGCTTTCGATGAGCTTCTTCGCCTTTTGCAGGCCGACTTGCGGATTGAATTGGTCGTCTTCTTTGATCAACTCGATTTTTCGGCCGCCGACGGTCCAATTGATGCTGTCGAAATAGAGCGACATGCCGTTGAAATTGTTCACGCCCGCATAGGCGATGGCGCCGGTGAAGGAATTGAGCACGCCGATGCGGATCGGCTTATCCGTCTGCGCCAAAAGGGCCGGTGCGCTAAAATTGGAGGTAAGAACGGCGCCGGCGCCCGCCGTACGGGAAATGAAGGTCCGGCGAGAAATTCCAGCGGATTTTGACATGTTTTCCTTCCCTTTTATTGCACCATGCGACTGCATTCGGCAGCGCCTGTCAATGCGGCGCGGCAGCCGCGCGCGCCACGCGATCAGACTTCATCCACCAGACCAAAACGGCTCCAGACCTGACCCGCCGCCAACCCGGCCAATTCGCGGCCGCATTCGCGCAGGATCAACGGATGCGCGTGCAGATGCTGCGTGCCGGCGTGAATGTCGCGGAAGCAGCGCTGGAGTGCTCCGTCGCGCAATGCAACGCCGCCGCCGGCGCGGTAGGCGAAGTTGCAGATCTCAGCGACCGTCGAGGTGATGTGACTCATCGACAGCCGGGCGAGCGTTATCTGGCGGGTGGACATGACCTCGCCGCGGGCGAGCGATGTTTCGACGTCGGCCCAGGTTTCGTAGATCAGCGCACGCGCAGCGCGAAACTGCGCCTCAGCCGCTCCGTAATGCTCGCGGAAGCTGTCGCTGTCGCGCAAACGCCCGGTCGGGCCCGACTGCTCCTGCGCAAAGGCCGCAATCTCGTCGAGCGCACGACGTCCGACGCCGAGCGCAAAACCGGTATGGCCGATGACTGCGAAGCCCAGGAGCCCGATCCGGTACAGATTGCCGCCGCGCTTCGGCTGCAACGCCCCGACCGGATGCGAGAATTCCTCCGGCACAAACACGTCGGTAATCGTGTAATCGACGCTGCCGGTCGCGCGCAGGCCGAGCACGTTCCAGTTGCTGGCGAGAACGGCGTCGCGGCGCGGCGTGAGGAAGGCGCGGACTTCGGGCTGCCCGTCCGGGCCGCGGCGCGGGACGCCATTTTCGATCACGACGGCACCCGAGTGGATGTAGTCAGAGTGCCTGGTGCCGCTGCCGTAACTCCAGCTGCCGCTCAGCCGAAATCCGCCGCCTTCGATGATCGCGGTGCCGTTCGGACCGCCATGGCCGGCGATAATCGGGACCGTATCGCCGCCGAAGATTTCCTTTGCTGCGCTGTCGCCGAGGAAAGCCGCGCCGGTTCCGATGCAAAGTTGAGCTGCCATAAATACCCAACCAGTCGAGCCATCGGCACGGCTCAACTCCTCGATGACCCGCAACGCCGCGATCGGGTTAGCCTCAACGCCGCCAAAACATTCCGGCAACATCAACGCGAAAAAATCGCCACTGCGCAGTGCCGCAATGGTTCGTTCGGTCAACGCGCCGCGCGCGTCGCCTGCGGCTGCTTCTTTGCTGAGAAGATCGAATAACGACCGCGCCTTTTCCAGGAGAGCGTCGGCGGCGCTAGCCGATGCCAAATTTCCGCGGGTCATGCCTGAAGTCCCCCGCGATACCGCTAGCGACCGATCGCCGATACGGTTTGCTTTTCAACTTCGACTTTGGGTGGAGCGATCCCGAACTCCGCCTTAAGCCGCGGATAGACTTCGCGCGCGAAAGTCTTGATCCCCAGCACTGTCTCCTCATGGTCGAGGAAGCCGGCCTGCCCCATCAGCAAAATATGGCCGAAGCCGCCAACGTAATCGTAGATTTTTTTGATCTGCTTGACGACCTGGTCCGGCGTTCCCGCCATCATGAGGCCGGTTTTGACGGCGTTTTCGACGGTCGGGCTTTCGCCAAAATGGCTGAGCGGGCTCATCCTGCCGCGCATGACGTCGACCGCAGTCCGAATCGGAACATAGCCCGGCGGATAGGTGAACTGCGGCACGATCTTGTTGGCGGTGATGTACCACATCAGCTTTTCCGCCCCGCTTCGCGCTTCGGCTTCGCTCGGTGCGCAGTAGACGAGCGCGGCGTAAGCCAGCCGGTCGAGCGGCACGGTGTTGCCGCGGCCCGCCTCGCGCCAACCCTTCCGATAGGCATCGAAAACTCCGCGGGTGCCGTCGTAGCCGGTGAGGAAGGTCGCCTGCACGAAGCCGCGAGCGCCAACCCGTGTCGCACCACTCGGACTCGTCGTACTCACCCAAATCGGCGGATGCGGCTGCTGATACGGCCGCGGCCAGATGTTGATCATGCGGTGATGAAAGAACCGGCCCTCATGGCTCACCGGTCCGTCATGCGCTGTCCAGGCCTTGATGATGAGGTCGAGGGCTTCCCAGTGCCGCTCGTTCATACGTACCGGATTGCTGTTGGCCGCCGCGACTTCCCACGGCACGCCGCGCACGAAACCGACTTCCACCCGGCCGCGCGACAGCACGTCGGCCATCGCCATTTCTTCGGCGATCCGAACCGGCTGGCGCCGGTTCGCGATTGGGTTGCCGAGGATCAGAAGGCGCGCCTTCTTGGTGACACGCGCCAAAGCGGCGAGCACCAACGGCGCAGCCGGGTCGACGCAAGTCGCTGTCTGATGATGTTCGTTCAGCATCACTTCGACGCCTTCGTCGTCGGCGATGCACCATTCGTCGAGGTAGCGGTCCCAGAGCGCTGCGCCCTTTTCCGGATCGTAATGCCGGTTCGGAAGCGTCACGCGGATCGAAGAATAAGTGTCGACCGGCGGCAGGTATGGATACGCCGTCTCGCTAAAATGCCAGGCCTTCATGCCGGTTTGCTCCTCACAAACATCGTGGCCAATGTTTGTGCATGCTTAGGTGTCGAGGAAAGCGAGCGCCGCGGCAGCGAACGCCTCGGGCTGTTCGAGATGCGGCACGTGACCCGCATCGCTGATGGTCGCGACCCGAGCCTTCGGCAGCAGACGCGCGTAGGCGCGCAGATACTCATCCGAAACAAGACCGTCGCTGTCGCCGCGCAGAAACAAAGCCGGCGCGGCTACCCGGTGCAGCCGGTGCTTTAGCTTGGGATTGTGCATATACGGCTCCCAGGCAATCAGCGCCAACGTCTCGCGATTGCGCACGATAATCGTCAGTTCGTCATCGCTGAGGGAAGCCGGATCGCGCACCATCTTTTTCGGATCGCGATAGATCAGCGTGTTGAGCTGTTCTGCCGGCAAAGCGAAGACATCCGGGACATCCAGCCGATCCGGGCTGCCGGTCTTGACGCCGACCGGGCCGACAAAGACGAGCTTGGTGAAGCGCTCCGGCGACTTTGTCGCCATTTCGGCGGCGATCCAGCCGCCGACCGAGCAACCGATCAGGTCGACGGTGGCAAGACCAAGTTGGTCCATAAGTTCAAGATAGATGTGGGCGATATCGTCGACGCTGTCGAGCCAGTCAGGGAGCGCGGATTTGCCGAAGCCGGGATGGGACGGGCAGATCAACCGGTGTCGCCGGGCCAGAAGCGCGTTGACAGGCTGCCGCGCATCGAAACCGCCCGCGCCATGAAGCATCAGCAATGGCGCGCCGGTCCCGATTTCGGTGAGTTCGAGGTCGATGCCTGCGACATTAATCATACCACTCGACATGTCCGCCCCTTGGACTCTCCCCGTAGAAATATTGTAACACATGGTCTTAGGCGGCAGTCTTCCATGAGCGAACCGTTCTAAGAAGTGTTCGCCGCACATAACAACCATGACAAACAGGGAGGATAAAATGGACCGGCGCAGGTTTCTGGCCACTGCCGCGGCAATGCCCGCGGGTGCGCTGCTTGGCAGCACGCTCGCCCTCGCTGAGGATCACCTCAAATGGGCGGTATTCACGCCCGACAGCGAAGTGACCTTCCGAACGGTAATGAAGCCGTTCGCAGAAACGGTCCAGCGCGAAACCAAGAACGCGGTGGTGTTCGATCTGTTTCCGAACGGGGCGCTCGGACGCAATCCCGGGCAGCAGCCGCAAATGCTGCTCGACGGCGTCGCCGATCTGGCCTGGGTGGTTCAGTCCTATTCGCCTGGACGCTTTCCCGACACCGAAGTCCTCGAGCTTCCGGGAATGTTTAAGGACATACGCGAATCGTCGCTGGTGGCGATGGGACTTGCTAAGGCCAACGTGCTCAAGGACTACGGCGACTACTACATCGTCGGATTGTGGGGCACCGCGCCCTACTCCATTCACACCAATTTCCCGGTCAATTCGATCGCCGACCTCAAGGGCAAGACGATCCGCGCATCGAGCAAGAACGAAAGCGCCGCATTGCGTGCGTTTGGCGCGGTCCCGATCGGGATGCCGGTTACCGAGATCCCCGAGGCGATCAGCCGCGGCACCATCAGCGGCACCACGTCGCATATGTCGCCGTTTTTCGACTTTGGCCTCGACCGGGTGACCAACAATCACTTCTTCATCGGGCTTGGCGTCGTTCCGCTCGCGGTTCTCATGAACAAGAAAAAATTTGACGCGCTGCCGGCAGCTTCGCGTGCAGCGATCGAACGAAATTCCGGGGATACGATTACCAAGGTGTGGATCGATTCGATTACCGCCTACAACGCCGCCAATCTCGAAAAGCTGAAGAGTAACCCGAAGAATAAGGTCGTCTTCCCGTCACAGGCTCAACTCGACGAAGCGCAAAAGCTTCTGACGCCGGTCCGCGAGGAATGGGTGGCTGCAAGCCCGCGGCACAAGGAGTTGAAGACTGCGCTGGACGCCGAACTGGCGAAGGTTCGGGCGGAACACAAGGGGTAAGGAAACCTTCGGACTTCGGCCGCGTGATCCTAAAAGATGCGGCTGTTCGTTGTCTCAGCCCGTAAAAGCTAAGGACCGCCAGTACGACCTTGCGCCGTGCCGGCATTTTCTGTGCATGATCGTGCCCTCGAATGACGGGTACGGCTGGAGCGGTCACTGCGATGGCGCGGATCGATCGGGCGACCAAGTTGTTGGCGCAAGCGCTTGTTGTCCTCGGTCTCGGGGCGTTGCTGTGCTTTGCCGTCATGACCATGGCGGACGGCCTGCTGCGGTTTTTCTTCGCGCGTCCGATCGATGCCGTGCGTGATGTCGGCGGGCTGGTCGCAGCCTTCGCGGTTGCCTGCTGCATTCCGGTTGCGATCGTCGAGCGCAGCAACATCACCATCCGATTTGTTTCCACCGTGATCGGCCCGCGCGCCGGACGAATTGCCGATGCGGCGGCGGCGGTCCTGGTCGAGATCATCCTTGTGCTGATGACCTGGCAGTTCGTGCTGTTCGCCATGCAGGCGCAGGCGACCGGCACGGCAACCTGGATGCTGCGGATTCCGGCCGCGCCGGTGTGGAGCGCCGTCGCAGTGATCCTCGGGATCAGCGCGCTCCTGCAGATCGTCGTCGGCATCAGAGTCTTTCAGGGCGACTATGCCAACGGACATCAGGAAATACCCGGCTGAAGATTAGGGGGACGATTTGGCACCGGCGGTGATCGGCGCATTGGGGATTGCCGCGCTGTTCGCGCTGATCCTGCTTCAGGTTCCGATCGGCTTCGCCATGATGACGGTCGGCGTGGTCGGCTTCGCCTTGCAAGGCGGCGGCTGGATCCCGGCTTTTTCGTTCCTCGCCCAGGAACCTTCCTATGTTCTTGCCAGCACGGATCTCGCCGCCGTGCCGCTGTTCTTGCTCATGGGCGTGTTCGCGAGCATGGCCGGCTTTTCCGAGGACGTTTACCGCGCCGCAGCCGCGTTCCTGGGCCATCGCCGCGGCGGGCTCGCTTACGCGACGATCAGCGGCTCGGCGGCGTTCGGCGCCATCTGTGGTTCGAGCACCGCAACCGCTGCCACTTTCGCCAAAGTCGCTCTGCCGCAAATGCTCGACCGCGGCTATTCGCCCGCATTCTCCACCGGAGTGATCGCTGCGGGCGGAACGCTGAAGTCGCTGATCCCGCCCTCGCTGGTCATGATCATCTATTGCGTGGTCGCCAAGACATTCATCCTCGATATGTTCGTGGCCGCCATCGTGCCCGCGTTGATCACGATCGCGCTCAATCTGATCGCGATCGGTGTCGTGGTGCGCCGCTGGCCGCAGATTGCGCCGGTCAGTGCGCGGATGGCGTGGCCGGAGCGCTTCGACGCGGCGCGGCAGGCGGCGCCGTCGCTTGCGCTGCTGCTCGGGGTCTTTGTCGGCATCTATAGCGGCGTGTTCACGGTCAACGAGGCGGCCTCGGCTGCGGCCATCCTGGCGCTGCTGTTCGCGCTGGCGCGGCGCCGACTGAGCTGGCGCGCGCTGGTTCGCGGCATGTACGAGGCCGGTTCGGTCACCGCGATGCTTTATCTGATCCTGATGGCCGCACCGATCTTCACCTATTTCATCAATCTGGCGCGCGTCCCCGAGACACTGGTCCACTGGATCGACGGCCACCACTTTCCGCCGCTCGGCGTGATCTTCACGATGACAGCCGTCTACATCCTGCTCGGAACATTCTTCGAGGAAATGTCGTCGATCCTCATCACGCTACCGCTGGTGCTGCCGATTGTCGTCAACCTCGGCTACGACCCGTTGTGGTGGGGCGTGATCTGTCTGATCCAGGTCGAAATGGCGCTGATCCATCCGCCGCTCGGGATCATCGTGTTCCTGCTGCACGCGATGGCGCCGAAGATTTCGATGGGAACGATCTATCGCGGCGTCGTGCCGTTTCTGGTTGCCGACTTCGCCGTGCTGATTGTTTTAATTTTGCTGCCGGGGATTGTTCTCTGGTTGCCCCATATGCTGCATTGAGTTTCCTACGCATCGGCGCCGACCGCAGCGCCACCGTCGACCAGAGAATTCGCCTGCGCCAGCGCACGCTCCCGGATCGCTTGCGCAATGCGGGCAGCCGTCGCCGCCAGCGGCGGGTAGAGTTCGGCTTCGGCTTTTTCGATGGTCATCGCCGACGATATCCAGATCGATGACATACTTGCGAGCAGCCGCGTGCCGAGACGAATGGGAACGGCGATGCCCGTCGTCTTGGGATTTATCTCGCGATCCTGGATGGCGTAGCCTTTCGCTTCAACCGCATCCAGGAGTTTGGTCAGGCGCTGTGGTTCACGCGCCCAACGATCTTCCGGGGCCTTCGACCGCGACAACATTTCAACGATCGCGCGCCGCTCTTTGGCGGGGCAAAAGGCGAGATAGCAGCGCCCTGCGGCCGTCCGCAGCATCGGCAGGCTCCGCCCGACCATGCCATGATCGATCGACAAGGTGCTGGCCTCGTGCGTCGTCTCGCGCACCAGCATGCGGCCTTCCTCGAAGGTCATCAACGCGACCGGCCAAACCAGATCGCCGGTAAACTCCTTCATCAGCGGAGCCGCGATATCCGCGATCCAATCGTCCTCGACAAAGCCATCGCTTAACGTTCGCACGCCGCGCGCAAGGCAATAACGGTCGTGGGGACTGGTGCGCGTCACGAAGCCGGCACGGCTCAACGTTTCCAGCAGACGATACACCGTCGGGCGCGGCAGGCGCGTGTCACGCGCAAGTTCGACGACCGAAGGAAGCTTGCGGCGATTTATCGCCGCCAGCACGGCTAAACCGCGCTCAAGCGAGCGCACGCTCCCGCCTCGCGTTTTCTTCCCGTTTGGCCGCATTGTTCACAATCCCGGTGGGCCGGATTGTCCACTGTGCGGACACGGAGTCAAGACTGCTGGCCGCTGCTGCCGGACGGCTCTAGCGTTGTCAAAAGATTTTCAATGGAGGAACTCGCCATGTCCGACGCGGCTTTAGCGTCCCGCAGCGCGGTCGCCCAGCGGGTACCGCTGAGCATGAGCCATATCGGGCTCTATGTTTACGATCTTCCGAAGATGGAAGACTTCTATACCCGCGTCCTTGGCTTCACGGTCACCGACCGCGGCAAGGTCCGCGGTGCCGATATCGTGTTCACCAGCTGGGACCCAAAGGACCATCACCAGGTCGCTTTGGTCAGTGGGCGGCCGAAGGACCTCGCATTCAATCACATCAACCAGATCTCGTTTCGGGTTGCGGCGGTTGAGGACTTACAGGCGATTTGGCGGCGCGTGAAGGACGAGCCTGGCGTCAGCGACATGCGGCCGTTGGACCACGGCAATGCCTGGTCGCTTTATTTTCGCGATCCCGAAGGTAATCGGCTCGAAGTGTTCTGCGACACGCAATGGTACATCGAGCAACCTTGCCTGGAAGATCTCGATCTTTCGCTGCCGGCCGAGCAAATTCGCGCCAAATCGGACACGTTCTGCCGAACGGCGCCGGGCTTTCGTCCCATCGCCGAATACCAGGCGGAAATTGCCGCCAAGATGGGTCTGAAAAAATCCTGACGACGACGTGAGCCGGGTCATGGCGTCGCCAGACTTCGACGTCGGCATCATCGGCTACGGGCCGGTGGGCGCGGCGCTGGCGAATCTGCTTGGACAGAGCGGCCTGAAGACGGTGGTGCTCGAGCGCGAGCCTTCAGTTTACCACCTGCCGCGCGCGGTCGCATTGGATGGCGAGGGCATGCGTCTGTTTCAGACTATGGGCCTCGCCGAAGAATTGCTGCCACGGCTCAATGTCAGCCGCAACATCCGCCACGTCAGCGCCGATGGCAAATTGTTGCTGCTGATCGCCCGCAGCGGCACCGGGCCCGAAGGCTGGCATAACGCCTACCGCTTCTATCAACCGGAACTCGAAGCCGTTTTGCGCGACGGCGTGGCGCGCTTTCCGTCGGTCGATGTGCGGCTGCACTGCGAAGCGTTCGCGCTCGACGAGACGCGCGATCACGTCCGCATTCGCTATGAAGACCTCAAATCGGGCACCCTTTCCGAGGTAACGGCCCGCTATGTCATCGGCTGCGACGGCGCCCGCTCGACGGTCCGGCGCTTCATGGGCGCCGAACTGCAAGATTTGCGCTCGCACGAGCGCTGGATCGTACTCGACATGATTCTCGATAAGCCGCCCGACGGCGTGCCTGAAGCGGCCGACGAAACCGGCCGGGTCATCGACGCAATCCAGTATTGCGATCCGGCACGGCCGACGACGTTTGTGCCGATGCCCGGCAAGCGCCACCGCTGGGAATTCATGCTGATGCCGCAGGATGATCCGGCAACGATCACGCGGCGAGAGTCCATTTACGAGATGCTCAAGCCGTGGAGCATCGACCCGGCCAAATCGAAGATCGAGCGCGCGGTGGTTTACACGTTCCACTCCGCGCTTTCGACGCGGTGGCGGCGCGAGCGGCTCCTTCTCGCCGGTGACGCCGCGCACCAGATGCCGCCGTTCCTTGGGCAGGGCATGTGCTCCGGCCTGCGCGACGCCGCCAATTTGGCGTGGAAGCTCCGCGACGTGATCGCAGGCAATGCTCCCGGCGGACTACTCGATACCTACGAAACAGAGCGTATGGAGCACGTGCGCGCATTCATTGAGCTGGCCGTCGAACTGGCCGGCGTGATCCAGACCACCGATCCTGAAAAGGCGCGCCAACGCGACCACGACCTCATCGCCAATCCGACGATGCTGCGGCCTATTACGCCGCGCCTGGGCCCAGGTCTCCACGGCGACGCGCCGCCACCCGCGGCAACGCGCGCTGCGCAACCGCGATTGGCCGACGGCACGCTGCTCGACGATCGCGTCGGTTATCGGTTTGCGGTGCTGGCGACGCGCAGTCTGGTCGACCAGTTGCCGCCGGCGACACGCGCCGAACTCGGTGTTGGCGATGTCGTTCTTATCGTCGCCGAGGGCGAAGTCGCCGCCTATCTGGCGGAGCTTCAGACCGAAGCCGTGGTCATCCGTCCGGATCGGCACATTTTGGGAATTGCCTCGACGCCGGGCCAACTCGATGCGGTGCTTGCGCGCCGGATGCGGCAGGCTCGATCAAAAGAAGTTCCAACGCGGACGCGCAAAACCGCCGCCGCTGTCTAAACCGGGAGATTCGTCATGGCTTCGTCTCGCGTTCCGCCAAACGCCGTCGATCACGTCGGCAGCCTGAAAAGGCCGCCGGAGCTTGTTGCCGCGTGGCGCGAGTGGGAAGCCGGCAAGCTGCCGCCTGAAAAACTCCACAACGTCCAGGACCAGGCGATCCGCGAAGCGGTCGCGATGCAGGAAAGAATGGGGCTGCCGATCGTCACTGACGGTGAATTTCGCCGCGGCGGCTGGTCGCGCGGCTTTCTCAACGCCGTCGAGGGCTTCGATTTTCGTCCCTCGAAGCTCACGTTCCGAAACGACGAGGGAGCTTCGACGCCCTCGCCGGCGCCGCTCGCAAACAAGAAGGTGCGCCGCGCCAAGCCGATCGTCACCGGGGACTTCAAGTTCCTGCAATCGGTCGCGAAGAACCGCGTTAAGGTGACCATGCCGACGCCATCGCACATGCATTTTGGACAATTCAAGGACGCGGTGGATCGCACGGTCTATCCAGACGTCGAAACCTACTGGGACGACATGGTCGCGGTGTTTCAACAGGAGATCAAAGAACTTTACGCCGCCGGCTGCCGCTATCTGCAGCTTGACGAGGTGCCGCTGGCGCTGTTGTGCGACAACACCATCCGTGCGCTGGCGAAGAGCGAAGGGGACGATCCCGACAAACTGGTTGCGCTCTATATCGACGTACTCAACCGCGCCGTTGCGGGCCGGCCGGCCGATCTGACCATCGGCATGCACCTATGCCGCGGCAACATGGAAAGCATGTGGATGGGCGACGGCGGCTACGCGCCGATCGGCGAAGCTTTATTCACACGCTGCGATGTCGATGCGTTTTTGCTTGAGTATGACTCCCAGCGCGCCGGCGATTTTGCACCGTTACGTCATCTGCCGGCCGGCAAACGCGCGTACCTTGGCATCATCAGCACCAAGAATCCGGCGCTGGAAACCATCGATAGTCTGTTGCAGCGAATTGATGAGGCCGCACGTTACGCGCCGATGGATCGGCTCGGCATCTGTCCGCAATGCGGCTTCGCCAGTGCGGCGATGTCAAAATTCGCGGTGCTGCCAAGCAAAGTGACGACCGACATTCAAACGCTCAAGATTGAGCTTTTGGTCGAAACCGGCCGCCGCGCGTGGGGGCACCCGTGATTGGTGCTCGGGCGCCACATCAAATCTTCAGCCCCAGCGGGCGCTGACCGAGCCTGAAACAAATCAGCGGAGAGTGATTCGACAATGCAACAACCCTATCGGAGCGTCTGGACCGAACTGCTGGGTACGCCATTCCGCCAAGCGTGGGTCGACGCCGGCGGCATCAAGACCCGGTTTGTCCAGGCCGGCGATCCGTCCAAACCGCCGCTCGTGATGCTGCACGGCACTGCCGGAAGCCTGGAGAACTTTGCCGCGAATATCGCCTCCCACGCCCAACATTTCAATTGCATCGCCTTCGACGCGATCGGCTCGGGCATGACGGACAAACCCGACTACGATTATGAGACCGAGCATTATGTGAAGCACACGACCGATTTCCTCAACGCAATGAGCCTCGGGAAGGCGTCCTTTATTGGTTTATCGCAGGGGGCGCGCGTCGCCAGCCGCTTCGCCATCGATCATCCCGACATGGTGGACAAGCTCATCCTGCTGTCCGCCACGGCGTACTTTCCCGCGAAACCGATACAGGAGGACATCAAGCGATCGAGGTCCTCTGCGGTGGCGAACCCGACCTGGGAAAGCGTGCAGGAAGTCTTCAAGGGCCTGTTTCACGACCCAGGCAAGGCGTGGGACGATGTCGTGGCAACTCGTCTCGCTATCTACAGTCGCGCCGATATGAAAGCGTCAATGCCGCACATTCTGGCGCTACTCGATCCCGCCACTTACAACCGCAACCGGATACCAGATGAAGACTGGAAGCGGCTGCGCGCCCCGACGCTGATCGTGGCCGCAATCGACCACGAGGACGTGTTCCTCGAGACGGCGAGAACAATCGTAAAACTCATCCCGAACGCGACCATCTTCGAGATGAAGCACTGCAGCCATTGGCCGCAGATGGAAGACCCCGAGACGTTTAACAGGCGCAGCCTCGAGTTTTTGCGAAAGTGACGCCCATGACGGCAGTGCTTGCTGAACTCGACAGCTACGGACTGTTCACCGCCGAAGCAGTTCAAAACCCCTATCCGTATTACAAGGCGCTCCGCGAGCGTGAGCCGGTGCATTGGTCGGAACGGGCGAAGGCCTGGTACTTCACCCGTTACCGCGATGTCTACGAATTGCAGGACCGGCCGGATTTGAGCGTCGATCGCATCGAGACGCTCTATTCATATCTCCCGCACACCAAGCGCGAGCGTTTCAGCGATATCGTCGAGCACTACCACCGCTGGCTGCTCTATCGCGACGACGCCTATCATGACCGGCTGAAGGGACTGTTCCTGAAGGCGATGACGCCGCGCGCGGTCGAGCGGCTGCGGCCCATGTTGCAACGCCGCGTCGATAAGCTGCTCGACGAATTGCAAGCGCATGACAGATTTGACGCCTATCTCGATTTTGCGGCGCGCATTCCGACCCAGGTGATGTTGGATCTCCTGGGTCTGCCGGATTCTGATGAAAAGCTGATGCGGCACTGGAGCGATCGCTGTTCTAATTTTTTGTTTCAGCCGGTTGCACCGGACAAGGATGCGATGGCGCAGGAGCAGCGCGAGATTCTCGACGCTCAGCAGGCCTATTTCATGCCGCGGATCGAGGAGCGCCGGCGCAAACCCGGCGAGGACATGATTTCGGCGATGGCACAAGCCGACGTCAGCGGCGAACGGCTGACCGACCTCGAAATACTCGCCACCTGCAACATGATGGCAACGGCCGGCGGCGGCACCTCGCGCAGCGCCATCGCCATGTCACTGTGGTGGCTGCACCAATTCCCCGATCAGCTCGCGAAGTTAAAGGCCGATCCCGGCCTCACCGACCTCGCGGCCGAGGAATTCCTGCGCTACGACGCCCCGACCCAGCGCGGCATTCGCACCGCGCGAGAAGACTTTGAGATTGGCGGCAAGCAAATCCGCAAAGGCCAGATCCTTCATATCATGATCGGCGCCGCCAACCGCGATCCTGAGCAGTTTGCCGACCCGGACCGGATCGACATCGCGCGTAATCCGAACCGTCATGTCACGCTCGGCCACGGCGTGCATTACTGCCTCGGTGCGGCATTAGCGCGGCTTGAATTACGCGTCGCCGTCGCAAGCTTCCTGGCGCGGTTTCCGGACTATCGCCTTGCCAGCGAAAGGATCGTCTACATGGATCGCACCGCTAGCCGGCGTCCGACCAGCGTACCGGTGTACGCGAGGGGCTGATGATTCAGCCCCTCGCAAATCCGTTATTGGGCGCGGGTTTTCAGCTGCAAACCCAGACATACCCGATGGGGGAGTCCCTCCAGCAGCTGCCGACGCCATAAGCCCACCAGCGACCGCCGTACCAACGCCGGCCGGTGCCATACCAAGTGCCGCCGTAGTAGCGTCCGCCAACGCGATGCGCGCCAACACCGACATGAACGCCTCCGCCGTGCACACCGACACGAGCGCCGCCGTGAACACCGACATGGACGTTAACGTGCGTGCCGCCGTGCGCGACGTGCCCACCACCGTGCCCAGCATGACCGCCATGACCACCGTGGCCGCCGCCGTGACCACCACCATGGCCACCACCATGGCCACCACCATGGCCGCCACCATGGCCGCCGCCCTTGGCCTCCGCCGAGGTAGCGGTCGCGCCCAGCATCACAACCGATGCACCAATTGTGGCGATGCCATACGCCCCGGCAAGGGCGCCAATCGCCAACGCACTCGTCAACACCTTACTCGCTCTCATGATACATCCCCTTCCTGGAATGATCGGGTTACTGAACCTTTAGTAGCAGGCGCGCACCGAGTATAACCGTTCCATACCCGCTGGCAGCCCAATCCATCGTATGGATCATACGGCGGTAGCCGTACGCGCCCGGCAGATTAGCCAATTTGCCGCTCTAATGTGCTCCTATTCGATATTGAGAAATGTGACCCGCGGCACAACTGATTGATTTTCGCCAAACCGCCGGTCCGGTCCGCAATCTCGGGCAGGCATTGAAGCGCCAAAACAGACATTCGCCGGACTTTGCCTATACAGGCACCCGGGTTTCCACGCCGTTTCTGATTAGCTATCGAAAACAGAGGAGGATTTTAGAAATATCAAGGTTGATATGGACTTGCCCACCGTTTCGACCTAGCGTGAATCTCCAGTGGGGGGCGCCGGGTGGACGGGGTATTGGGTGCCAAAGCGTGCAACGCGCTCTTGATCTACCCCCGCTTCGAAGCGGATACGTTTTGGAATTTCAAGCGGACCTCCGAAGTTTTCGGCGCAAAATATCCGGCGCCGCCGCTGGGCCTGATTACGCTCGCAGCGCTTCTGCCGCGCTCCTGGTCGATCCGACTGGTCAACCGCAACACCGAAGAATTAACCGACGCCGACCTTGACTGGGCCGATCTGGTCTTGACCGGGGGCATGCTGCCGCAGGGCTTCGACATACTCGATGTCATCGATCTCTGCCGGGCCCGCGGCAAGCCCGTTGTCGTTGGCGGGCCCGGCGTAACATCGTCTCCGGAAAACTATCAGACCGCGAATTTTCTCGTCCTCGGCGAGGCGGAAGGAGTCATCGACCAATTCGTCGAGGCCTGGGAGTTGGGCGCGCGCGAAGGTGTGTTCGAGGCCGAGAAGTTTCAGGTCGACGTGACCAAGTCGCCGATCCCGCGCTTTGATCTCCTGAAATTCGATGACTACCTCCATATTGGCGTGCAGTTTTCTCGGGGTTGTCCGTTCACTTGCGAGTTCTGCGACATCATCGAGCTCTACGGCCGCGTCCCGCGCGCCAAAACCAACGCCCAGATGCTTGCCGAACTCGACGAACTTTACCGCCTGGGTTATCGCGGCCATGTCGATTTCGTCGACGACAATCTCATCGGCAACAAAAAGGCCGTGAAGGCTTTCCTTCCGGAACTCGCCAAGTGGCTCGAAGCGCATGACTATCCATTCGAGTTCACCACCGAAGCCTCGCTCAATCTCGCCGACGATCCCGAGCTCCTGCGGCTCCTGAACCGCGCCAAATTCGCCGGCGTCTTTGTCGGCATCGAGAGCCCCGACACCGCGACGCTGATTGCGATGCGCAAGAAGCAGAACACGCGGCGCAGCATTGCCCAGAGCATTCATAAGCTTTACGCCTCCGGTCTTTTCGTGATCGCGGGCTTCATCATCGGCTTCGACAGCGAAACCGAGTCGGCGGCGGAGGCCATGATCGAGCTGATCGAGGAGGCGGCGATTCCGGTTTGTATGGTGGGCCTTCTCTACGCGTTGCCAAACACGCAGCTCACGCGCCGGCTCGAAAAGGAGGGCCGAATGCATTCGCTCCCCGTGCGCGAGGAGGTGAAGAGCGCGGACCAGTGCACGATGGGGCTCAACTTCGAGACGCTCCGGCCGCGGCGAGAGGTGCTCGCCGACTACGCTCACATCCTGGAGCGTGTCTACGATCCAGCCGCTTTTGCGGGCCGCGTCGAGCGTCTGGCGCAGATGCTCGGCAATTCCGGCGGCGAGCAGCAGACGAGCGCCGAAAATTCGCAGCACCGGCTCGCCAATCTCTATGCGATGCACCGGATCGCGGCCAATCTGCCCGAGCCTCGCGATATCTTCCGACGCACGCTGACCCGGTGCGTGGCGAGCAATGCAGGCTCGATCCGCTGGATCGCGGGACAGATCGCGCTTTATCTTCACGCCGGGCCGTATTCGCGCGACGTCATCGGCCGCCTCGAAACCATGATGGCCGCACTCGAGCCGGCTGCCGTCGATCCGCGCCCGGTGGTCGAGCTGGTAAGCGCTCATCTTGCAATATGACGCGCCTTGACCAGGAGTACCGGTCCGTTTCCGCGCCGCACGAGTGTACCGAGCACGCGTGACTACGATGCTCGGTCTGGACGGGTTTACTGCCGGCGGTCGATGAACCGCGGCGCTTTCAGGCTGCGCTCGAATTCAGCCGCCAGGCTGCCGCGATCGAGCACTTGCACCGCCGGCGAAATCTCGAAGGTGTTTTTCACTGCATCAGCGACACTCGCGCATGCGGTCGGCGGGTCACAGGTGCCCTTGATTTCGATCAGGACCCGCAAATTCTCCCGGTCGGTGTTGGATTCCGTCTCCAGCACGGCCTGGAAATCCAGCACATCCGCATTGCGGAACATCATATCCTCGAATTCCGCGTGGTTGACGTTGACACCGCGCACCTTGAAGAAGCCGGTGGTGCGGTTGGCGTGCCTGATCACGGGAAACAGCTCCGCGAACGGGCCGGTCCCGGCTGAGCGCGAGGCGAAGCTGACCAGATCGCCGGAGTTCCAGCGCAGGAACGGTGTAGCGTGATTGGTCCACAACGGCGTGACACAGAGCGTGCCAATGTCACCCTCCGGGACCGTCCGGCCAGTTTCCGGATCGACCACCTCGATCACGTACATATCGGTCCAAATATGGATGCCGTCATGAGCGGAATTCTCGGCGCCCATCAGGCCGGCCTCGCTCATGCCGAACACGTCGAAAACTTCCGCACCCCACATGCGTGAAAGCTTCTCGCGCTTGGCGGCCGACAAAGTTTCCGCCGAGCAAACGAGCTTACGGACCGATGAAGCCGCGAGGTTTATGCCCTTCGTTTCCGCCAGATTGGCGAGGTGCAGAGCGAAGCTACTCATGCCGATGAAAACGGTCGGCCGTAGCGTCTGGATCAGTTCGAGCTGGGCGGCTGATGGATAAGCATTGCCGGCGCCAACCCAAACCATGCCGACGCCGAACATCCGCGCGCTGCGCGCCCACACCTGACCGGCCGGGTGAACGCCGAGCGGAAACGAGATGTGGCAAAGATCGCCAGGACCAATACCGATGCACGGGAAAGAGCGCCCCCACGACAGCTCGGCGTAGCGTAAATCCTCCGCCGTACGCGGATAAAACACCGGCTGGCCTGTCGAACCCCCTGACCGCCAATATTCCGCGATCTGGTCGCCGGGAACAGCGCAGAACGCCTCAAGCATCTCGGCGTGCGACAACCTACGCAACGTGTCCTTGTCGAGGATCGGAATCTTTTGCCATTCGTCGGGATCGTCCAGCGCTTCCCCGTCAATGCCCGCGAGCCTGTCGCGATACCAGGGCACGGTTTTGGCGAGCGTAAACGCCCTCTTTTTTCGGTCGCTTTGAATCCGCTCGATGTCGAGACGCGAAGCCGGAAGCGGCAGGGGAACGGTCATGGATGCAGGCTTCCGCTTTGCTCAAGCGCCGGCGCCGGACTTGAGATACTGATTGACCGATTCCGCCGGCGATCGGATCCCAGCTAATAGATTTTGATGGTACATTTCACTATTATTCCGATCAATCGATTGCGCGAGCATAGGCTTGGCCTCGATGGCAGCGTCAGTCGATGAGAATTTGTCGCGCTGAACGGATGAAGGAAATGGCGGCATGAAAATCGTGGTCGTTGGCGGCGGTCCCGGCGGCCTCTATTTCGCGTTGCTGATGAAAAAGCGATACCCGCAACACGACATTGCAGTCTACGAGCGCAATCAGCCGGACGATACCTTCGGCTTCGGCGTCGTGTTCTCGGACGAGACGCTCGACAATCTCATGGATTACGACGCGCCGTCCTACCGGGCCATTACCCGCGAATTCTCTTATTGGGACGAAATCGACTTTCACTTCCATGGCGAGACGGTGCGATCGACCGGGCACGGTTTCTGCGGCACCGAACGCCGCACCCTGCTGATGGTGCTGCACGCGCGCTGCCGGGAACTCGGCGTGAAGCTTCACTTCGGACGGGACGTCACTGACCTCGACGAATTCAGGGATGCCGACCTGATCGTCGCGGCGGATGGCATCAACAGCTTCATCCGCGAGCGCTACAAAGACCATTTCCAGCCCGAGATTGAGCTGCGGCGCAACCACTTCATCTGGCTCGGCACCAGCGCGCCGACGCCTGCGTTTTCCTTTCACTTCGCGACCAACGACTTCGGCATCTGGGACCTGTGCACCTATCAGTACAAGCAAAACATGTGCACCTGGGTGATCGAGGCACCCGATGCGACCTGGGCCAAAGCGGAGCCGGTGATCGGAGAATGGAGCGAACAGGAGACCGTCGCCTATCTCGAGGATATGTGGGCGCATCTTCTCAAAGGTCATAAGCTGGTCGGCAATCGTTCGTACTGGCGGCGCTTTCCGGTCATCAGCAACAAGAACTGGTACTACGAGAACATCGTTCTTCTCGGCGACGCGCTGCACACCGCCCACTTTTCGATCGGCTCCGGCACCAAGCTCGCAATGGAGGATGCGATCAATCTTTACAATGCGTTTGATGCAGCGGACTCGGTAAAGGACGCGCTCGCACGCTTTCAAGGTTCGCGGCTTGAGGACGTCGAGAAGACCCAATACGCGGCCAACATCAGCGCGTTATGGACCGAGAATCCGGCACGCTATTGGGGCATGGACCCGATCCAGGCCTGTTTCAGCATGCTGTCGCGCGCCAAGGCGGTGACGTACGAGAACCTGCGCATGCGCGATCCGCAATTCGTCGATAACGTGCAGACGTGGTTTGCGGACAAAGTGCGCGCTGAAGGCTTCGACGTGCCGGTCGACAATCCACCGCCGCCGATGTTCACGCCCTTTAAGATCGGGCGGATGACCGTCACGAATTGGGTCGTGGTCTCTCCGATGAACATGTATTCGGCGGAGCCCGGCGGCATCCCGGGCGATTTTCATCTCGTTCACCTCGGTCATTTCGGTATGGGTGGCGCTGGCCTGGTGTTCGCCGAAATGACGGCGGTTGCGGAGCAGGCGCGCATCACGCCGGGCTGTCCGGGTATTTACACCGGCGAACAAGTCGCCGCCTGGAGGCGCATCGCCGAATTCATCCACCGGCAGAGTCAGGCAAAATTCTGTCTGCAGCTTGGTCATTCCGGCCGCAAGGGCTCCAGCCGTCTCGGCTGGGAAGGAATGGATCATCCGTTACCGGACGGTAACTGGGAACTCGTCGCCGCCTCGCCGCTGGCGTTTCACGAATTCATGCACGTGCCGCGCGAGATCACGCGCGGCGATATGGACCGCGTTCGCGACGACTATGCGCGCGCCGCGGTGAACGCAGACAAAGCCGACTTCGACATGATCGAGCTGCATTGCGGGCACGGCTATTTGCTGTCCGGATTCATCTCGCCGCTCAGCAATGAACGGACGGACGAATATGGCGGCAGCCTCGCAAACCGCATGCGCTTCCCGTTGGAGATCTTCGATACCGTGCGGGCGCATTGGCCAACGCACAAGCCGATGTCCGTGCGCATCTCAGCGACCGACTGGACGCCGCGGGGACTCACGCCGGAGGACGGCCTGAAAGTCGCGGCGATGTTCAGGAGCCACGGCGCCGACATCATCGACGTATCGGCGGGCATGACCTCGCGCTGGGCGAACCCGGTCTATGGCCGCATGTTCCAGACGCCGTTTTCCGAGATGATCCGCAATGAAGTTGGCGTACCGACAATCGCCGTCGGCAACATCACGACGGCCGACCAGGTCAACACCATCATCGCCGCCGGGCGCGCCGACCTGTGCGCTTTGGCGCGGCCGCATCTGACCAATCCGCACTTCACGCTCGTTGCTTCCGCCGAATACGGCTACGAACAACAATTTTGGCCGCTGCCGTATCTCGCCGGAAAGGATCAGGCGTTTCGGCTCTATCAGCGTCAACAGGCGGAATTGCAGGCGCTGCGCCTGGCGGCCAAGCCGTCAAGCCATGATCAGCGTCGGGAACTGAAACAAGCCGCCGAATAGGGCGGCGCCGGCTCGGAGAAACTTTGTACCAGACGTCCAACCGTCCGCCGCCCGATGCTGAGCGGCCATGACGGCACCGCCCCTAGGTCCGTTCTGAGTCCGCGCGCATCACTCTGAAATAATGTTCGGCGTACTGATAGTAGTTCTCTGCAGCGACCGTATTGCCGCTCTGGGTTTCAGCGCGGGCGAGCGCCAGATACCGTTCATAGTTTCGCTGCGCGTTTTGAGGGTTCTTCGGCTCGGGGCGAGCGGCACCCGATATCCACCGCCTCGAGCGTGCAGCGGATGAGGCTGCCGGTCTGGGTTGGCGCACGCTCATTATCGTATTTGGGCCATTTTGATGGCTCACTCCTTGATGGCTGTGGGTAAAATGCTCAATGCGGAATGATCGCAATTTCCGGCGTCTGATCGGTTCAGTTGTCGTGGCTAATATCTGTCGACTACACACAACATAGATCAATCAGGCGTCTGCCATAGCACAAAAGGCATGAATCCTATTGTTCTTTATCGCCGGGACACTCATATAGGCTTAACCGTGCTAACTTGTCCGAAGAGCTGCCCAGAATACGGCGACGTGCCGAAGTCTCCGTTCCGTCAATTGGCAGGCATGGTGTCTGTCGGCAGGCCCAACTTCAAAGATCGACGTTGGTTTGTACCGAGAGTGCCGTCGGCGCCTTAATGCTGTATATCCTGCGCCAGCAGCACGGGCGCGTCTTGCTGGTGTTCTTCGAACAACTGTAACCGCCACTGTGGATAAACATGTCGGTCTGAGAGTCTCCGTCAACGTCACGGCCCGCGCGCCCTAGAGTTTGGAATTTCATGGCAAGCAAGATCAAGGTGACACTGCAAAAGGAAGAGCTGCTCGAGAAGGCGGGTCCCGAGACCCCGCTGCTCGACCTTCTCGATGCGGCTGTCAAGAAGTTCATGCGTGGCGCAAAGAAACGCGGCTACGTCACCCACGAACAGATCAGTGCGTTGTTGTCTTCGGAGGAAGTCAAGTCCGACCAGATCGAGGACATCCTGGCAAAGTTTAGCGAGATGGGCATCAACGTGGTCGAGACCCACGAGGCCGAGCCGGAGGAAGAGGCGGCGACGCGCGAGGAGCCGGAGGAGGACGAGGAAGACGAGAGCGAGAACGAACTCGTCGAGGTCCAGCAAAGGTCAGTTCCGGCCAAGTCTGCGGCCAAGGTGCCCGCGGAGCGCACCGCCGACCCGGTGCGCATGTATCTCCGCGAAATGGGCTCATTGGAGCTTCTTTCGCGCGAGGGCGAGATCGCCATTGCCAAGCGCATCGAGGCCGGGCGCGAGGCCATGATTGCGGGGCTCTGCGAAAGCCCGCTCACCTTTCAGGCCATCATTATCTGGCGGGACGAGCTCAACGAGGGCAAGGCTGCCCTGCGCGACATCATCGACCTCGAAGCCACTTATGCCGGCCCGGACGCCAAGGCGATGCCGGGGCCGGTGATCAGCCCCGATGGCCAATTGGGCGTGCCGGACCAACCTGGGCAACCGCCGCGGATCCCGGCGCCCGCTACCGTGCCCGCGACCGCCGCGGGATCGTTTAAGCCCGCTGGCGATCCCAACGAGGGCGAGGAGACAGCAGCCGATCGGACCAACGGCGAGAACGACCTCGACGAAGACGATATGGAGAATTGGCTCTCGGTCGCCGCAATCGAGGCGGAGCTCAAGCCTAAGGTGATCGAGACCTTCGACACCGTAGCCGGCGCATACCAGCGGCTGCGCCGCCTGCAGGAGCAGGACATCCAATTCCAGCTCAACAGCCAATCGCTCTCTCCCGCGCAAGAGCGCAAGTATAAGAAGCTGAGGGACGAGATCGTCGGTGAAGTAAAGTCACTGCGGCTGAACCAGGCCCGTATCGACGCGCTGGTCGAGCAGCTCTATGACATCAACAAGCGCCTGGTCGGCTATGAAGGCCGCCTGATGCGGCTCGCCGAAAGCCATGGCGTTTCTCGCGACGAGTTCCTTAAAGCCTATTTGGGTTCGGAACTCGACCCGCTCTGGCTCAATCAGGTGTCAAAGCTCTCGGGCAAAGGTTGGAAGAGCTTCGTCGGCAAAGACGCGGACAAGATCAAGTCGCACCGCCAAGAGATCCACGCACTCGCCAGTGAGACCGGGCTCGAGATCGGCGAGTTCCGCAAGATCGTGCACATGGTGCAGGACGGCGACCGTGAGGGGCGCCAGGCCAAGAAGGAGATGGTGGAGGCGAACCTGCGTCTCGTCATTTCGATCGCAAAAAAATATACCAACCGCGGCCTGCAGTTCCTCGACCTGATCCAGGAAGGCAACATCGGTCTGATGAAGGCGGTCGACAAGTTCGAGTACCGCCGCGGCTACAAGTTTGCGACCTACGCCACCTGGTGGATCCGGCAGGCGGTCAGCCGTTCGCTCGCCGATCAGTCGCGTACCATCCGCGTGCCGGTGCACATGATCGAAAGCGTCAACAAGATCGTGAGGACCAGCCGGCAGATGCTCAGCGTCATGGGCCGTGAGCCAACGCCGGAAGAACTCGCCGAGAAACTCCACATGCCGCTCGAAAAGGTGCGGAAGACCCTGAAGATCGCCAAGGAACCGCTTTCGCTCGAGACGCCGATCGGCACCGAAGATGATTCCCATCTTGGCGACCTGATCGAGGACAAGAACGCCATCCTGCCAATCGACGCCGCAATCCAGTCCAACCTGCGCGAGACCACAACACGCATGCTGGCTTCACTGACGCCGCGCGAGGAGCGCATCATCCGCATGCGCTTTGGCCTCGGCATGAACAGCGACCACACGCTGGAGGAAGTTGGCCAACAGTTCCTGGTGACGCGCGAGCGCATCCGTCAGATCGAGGCCAAGGCGCTGCGGAAGCTCAAGCATCCCAGCCGGTCAAGAGAGCTCAGAAGCTTCCTCGATAGCTGAAGCGCCGAATGAAACCGCGCGGTGAGCGCGGATTCCGCGCCAAGTCAGAACCCGACTTCAACGCGGCAGCTGATCGATAAAGTTGTCTTTAAACTTGGAGGGGGAGGCGTGCAGCAACCCCCAGTTCAGTTTGCACAACTCAGTGTCAGCGCTGAACCTTCAGATTCTCTGCCGACGTTTTGCCCTTGTTGGCAACTTCTTCGTATTCAACAACTTGCCCCTCATTCAGTCCACTGAGGCCGGCCTTCTCGACCGCCGAAATATGCACGAATACGTCTCTGCCGCCGCCGCCCTGGGGCTGGATAAATCCATAGCCTTTTTGCGCGTTGAACCACTTTACGGTGCCCTTAGCCATTTCCTGATCTCCACAGTGATTTTTGAAGGATAGCTGCTCTGCGCGGAATTTCCAATGGCCTTTGACCTCCCCCGATAAAGATCCCCCATCACAATGTCTTTTGCTTCTCGCCGCATTCCTTGCAGGTGTACGGCACGCGGATCCGTCCTGGAGGCGCCGAGACGCGATTTAGCGCTCCGCACTTTCCACATTTGGCCTCAATACGAGTTTGGCCCTGCTTGATGGTGACGGTTTTCCGCTCCAACGCCTCTTTCACCAGACGTTCGGTTTCGTCGCGCATCGTTTGCTTTGACATGTCACGCTTTCTAGTTTCTGCGCCCTGGGCGCCGCTTGCGGCCGGTGATTTCCGCAATGCAGCTTTTGGGTTCGGTCATCACCGTCGTCTCTGAACTTCCGAATTTCCAACCACAGTCTAACCCGATGCCTTTGAACCTATCGCGACGAGGCGGCTGACCGCCGGAATAACCGATGGTTGGTGGCAGCCCTGTCGGCTGCCACCAATTTGAATTTACTTACCAGGCGGCTTGTAGGCAGCACGAAGCTGACTAGCCTTTTGCCGAACATGAGTCACCTCGTCCTGCGTCATCAGACGAGTGAGCTTCACATTGTGCAAGGCACCGCTCTCCACTGTGACGCCAGAAATCGCCGCTGCCGAAGCGGGGTCTGGCACATCGAAGATCACCATCACGCTGGGTCCCTCGGCGGCGAAGCTATACATCGAGACCAATTTCCCGCCGGCGGCTTCAATCACTTTTTTTGCCGCTTCATAGCGATTGGTTGTGGGGTTTTCCATTATTCCCTTGAGAGCTTGTGGTGTGTATTGCCCTGTGAAACAGAAATGCATGGCGATTTCCTCCGTTGGTATAGTTCAATCAGCCAGGCTTTACCGCCCCTTCCTTTGGTTCGCCCTGATGTCGGGAGACCGAATTGTACTTGGGAGCGACGTTATCTTTCTACCATTGCGAGCCATCATCCGCCACCGGCCAGGCCATCGTTTTCCAGCCCTGTGGCGCCCGATCCGACGAGATTGGAAAAGGCGGCGGCTTACGACGGATGGCCTGCGCTACGCCGTTTTGGCGATATTGCGTGAACCCGGATTTGACGACCACACAACGGCTGAGGCACTTGGTAAAAACACCATCGAGATGGGCGCATAACCGGCGCCCGGATTTCCTGACGCGATCCGATCCGCGCAGCAGCGAGCGCTACTACCATGCAAAGCTACACCGTTGATATCGCCGGCGCGCCGGTGACGCTGCCCATCGTGCCGATCAACCAGAAGCTCGCGATTTCACTCCTGATGGTGATCGATATGGGCGTGCAGTTCGGCGAGCGTACCGGCAAGGCGCTGGCCGAAAAGCTCGGGCCGCTGAAACCGGACATTGTCGTCGGGGCAGCGACGCTCGGCATTCCGGTCGTTATTGAAGTTTCTCGCGCCCTCGGCCTCGATCAATACGTCATCGCCCAGAAGTCGCCGAAGATTCACTTGGGCGACGCGCTGGTGCAGGAAGTCCAGTCGGTCACGACTTCCAGCAAGCAGCGCCTGATGCTCGACCGCCGCTCGGTGCCGCTGCTGGCGCAACGTCGCGTGGTCGTGGTCGACGACGTTGTGGCGACCGGCTCGAGCCTTGCCGCAACGCTGAGGCTCGTGCGCTCGGCGGGCGCCAACATCGTCGGCGCCGGCGTGATCCTGACCGAAGGCCACGATTGGGAAAAGGCGCTCGGCGCCGATGCGCCGCTGGTCCAGGGCTTGGGGCACATCCCGCAATTCGCGCTGGCCAACGGCAAGGCGACGCCGATGCCGGAGACGCTTTAGATCGACTCAGGTTCCCGATTTCAGTTAATTTAGCCGCGCCGGATTTTCAGCCGTTGGGGCGAGCTGACAGGAGACAACCGTGGGCGATTTGCGCGATTTCATCGCAGGCATGCCGAAGTGCGAGCTGCACGTCCACCTCGAGGGCACGCTCGAACCGGAGATGAAGTTCGAGCTGGCGAAACGAAACGGCATGACGCTGCCGTACAAGGACGTCGCGGAAATGCGGGCGGCCTATGATTTCCACGATTTGCCTTCGTTTCTCAAAATTTATTACGAAGGCATGCGGGTGCTGGTCCACGAGCCGGATTTCTACGATTTGACGTTCGCCTACCTCGCCAAGGCGCGGGCGCAAAACGTCCGCTACGCCGAGATGTTCTTCGATCCGCAGCCGCATACCGGGCGCGGGGTGGCGTTTGATGTGGTGATCCGCGGCATCCGGCGAGCGCAGCTTGACGCCGAGCGCATCCTCGGCATCAAGAGCCAACTGATCATGTGCTTTCTGCGCGACTGGAGCGCCGAATTCGCCATGACGACGCTGGTGCAGTCGCTGCCCTATCGCGAATGGATCATCGGCGTCGGCCTCGATTCCGACGAGAAGAACAACCCGCCGGTCAAGTTCAAGGAGGTTTTCGCGCGCGCCCGCCGCGAGGGTTATTTCCTGACCATGCATTGCGACGTCGATCAGCAGAACTCAACCGAACACATCCGGCAGGTCCTGGAGGAGATCGGCGTCAACCGCATCGATCACGGCGTCAACGTGCTGGATTCCAATTCGCTGATCGACGAGGTGGCGCGCCGGCAAATCGCCCTGACGATCTGTCCGGTCTCAAACGCCTTCGTCACCAACGGCAGCAAGGCCAAGGAGATCAAGCGGATGCTCGATCTCGGCATTCGCGCCACGGTGCATTCGGACGATCCGGCCTATTTCCGCGGCTACATGAACGAGAATTTCGTCTGTACCCAGGAGGAGGCCGATCTCACGCCCAAGGATTTGGTGCAGCTGACGCGCAACGCCTTCGAGAGCACCTGGCTGCCGCGCGCAACCAAAGATCGCTACCTCGCGGAGCTCGACGGCTACGCGGCGCGCTAACATCAGTCGCGGCCTTTTATTCTGGAGACGCCGATGAGCAAAGGATTGCCCGGATTGTCCCATGTCGACCACGTGGGGCTCACGGTGCCGGACCTCCATGCGGCCTCGCGATTTTATTGTGACGTGATCGGCGGCCATGAACTCTACCGGATCGGACCGTTCGATGCGGCAGAATTGCCGCGCATGGCTGACGGCCGCGACTGGGCCGAGGCGCACATCAACGTCGCCGGAGCGCGCCTCACCATCGCCATGCTCAGTATCGGTCCCAACTTGATGCTTGAACTGTTTCAGTACGATCGTCCAGCGGATCGGGATGACCAACCGCCGCGCAACTGCGATTGCGGCGGTCACCACATCGCGTTCAAGGTCGAAAACATCGAGGTTGCCAAACATTATCTGGCGGATCGTGGCTGCAAAGTCATGGACGGACCGATCGTCCTTGATCATGGCCCATGCGCGACGACGCGCGTCAACTACGTCCTCGATCCTTGGGGTAACCAGCTCGAACTTGTCGAATACGTGACGCAGGCATTCGAAGCAGCGGCGCCGGTGAAAATCTACCGACCGTAGCCGGAGCAGTTGGGGGGACAACAATGCGCAGCATCGCCATTATCGGCTCGGGCCAGGCTGGCCTGCTTGCGGCCCACGGCCTGCTCGGCGCCGGCTACGGCGTGACGCTTTATTCGGACCGGACTGCGGAGCAATGGCTCAACGAGAGCCGCCCGACGGGAACCGCGGCGCGCTTCCATATCTCGCTGGAATACGAGCGCGAACTCGGACTCAACCATTGGGAGAAGGACGCACCCAAAGGCGAAGGCGTGCATCTGACGTTTTGCCCGGCCAAAGATAACCGGCTGCTGACATTGGCCGGCCGGCTCAAAAATTATTTCATTGCCGTCGACCTGCGGCTGCAAAGCCATCGCTGGATGAACGATTTTACCGCCAAGGGCGGCAAGATCGAGATTGAGAACGTCACCGTGGCGCGGCTCGATGAGATCGCCGCGGCGCACGATTTGACGATCGTCGCTGCAGGACGCGCCGACCTCGCCAATCTGTTCGAGCGCGACGCCGCGCGCAGCGTCTACGATAAACCACAGCGCAATCTGGCCATGATCATCACCAAGGGCGGCAAGATGGGCTTTGCCGGCGTGCCCTTTTTACCGGTCAAGTTCGAATTCTTTGCCCCATTCGGAGAGGCGTTCTACGTGCCCTACTTTCACAAGGACCACGGGCCGACCTGGAACATGATCATAGAGGCCAAGCCCGGCGGTCCCTTCGACCGCTTTGGCGACTGTAAGAACGGCGAACGGGCAGTCGAGATCTACAAGCAGATCATCAAAGAAATCATTCCGTGGGATTACGACTGGGCGAATGATATGGAACTGGCCGACCCGAACGGCTGGCTTGTCGGCCGCGTCACGCCAACCGTGCGCAGGCCGGTAGGCCGGCTGCCGTCAGGACGAATTGTCACGCCGCTCGGCGACACGTCCATGGCGCTTGACCCGGTTGGCGGACAAGGCGCCAACAACGGCAACAAAATGGCGCGCAATCTTGTGGAGTCGATCATCGCACACAAGGACCAGCCATTCGACGCGCCATGGATGACCGGGACCTTCGAGCGGTTCTACCGGCGTTACGGCGATGCGACTTACACATTCAACAACATTCTGCTCGAGCCCATCACCAGCGCCGGCAAGCAGCTCCTCATGGCGCAATATGGCAGCGACGGCCGTGCCAGAGGATCGACCGGCCAGCAACGCATCGCCGATGCCTTCATCGAGAATTTCAACGACGCAAATATTCTGACCCCCGCCTTCCTCGACTCGGGTAAGGCTCGCGCCGTAATCCGGAAAGAGACCGGCAGAAGCTGGCCAGCTGCGGTAGCGCGCGGTGCGTTTGGCGTCGCGAAAGGACAACTCCGCCAAAAGCTCGGCCGCGAGCCCGGCCATCCGGTTGTCCTCTAACTCACTCGCAAGCCGCGCCGCATATATAACGTCTGCCGATGCATCGACGTGAACACCATTTAGTTTCGAGGCCGCAATGGAGCCGACGGTAAAATTTAGTCGTCGCGATTTTATCTATTTGAGCGCGAGTGCCGCTACGCTGGCGGCTACGTCGCGTATCGCACGCGCGGAGATTTATCCGGCACGGCCGATCCGGTTGATCGTTGGCTTCGTTCCGGGCGGCCCGACCGACATTATGGGCCGTCTGACAGCGCAGTGGCTGTCAGAAAGACTGGGTCAATCGGTCATCGTCGAGAACCGGCCCGGTGCTGCCAGCAACATCGGCGCGGAGGTCTTGGTGCGCGCGGCTCCGGATGGCTACACGCTGTTCATGGCTAACATATCGAACGCCGTTAATGCCACGCTATACGACAAACTGCCGTTCGATTTTGTCCGCGATGTCGTCGCGGTCGCCGGCATCGTCCGCGTTCCGTACGTCATGGAGGTTAATCCGGATGTGCCGGCCCGAACCGTCGCCGAGTTCATTGCTTACGCCAAAAGTAATGCTGGCAAAGTCAGCTTTGCGTCGGCCGGAACCGGCACCGGCATGCACATGTCTGCCGAACTGTTCAAGTTGATGACCGGCGTCGATATGTTGCACGTCCCCTATCGCGGTTCGGCCCCGGCACTGACGGATTTGATGGCCGGCCGCACCCAGGTGATGTTCGATTCCATCCCGTCTTCGATTGGGTACGTCAAGGCTGGCAAGCTGCGAGCGTTGGCCGTGACCACATCCAAGCGGCTGGCAGCATTGCCCGATGTGCCGACGGTAGCCGATACGGTGCCGGGCTATGAAGTCAGCGGCTGGTTTGGCCTGGTTGCGCCGCGAGGAACCCCCCCGGACATTGTCGAGAAGCTAAACCGGGAAACCAACGCCGTGCTCGCAGATCCAAATACCGAGGCGCGGCTCGCCCAACTCGGCGGCACCGCGCTCGCCCTTTCGCCCGCCGCGTTCGGCACACTCATCGCCGACGAAACCGAGAAATGGGCCAGGGTGGTGAAATTCGCCGGCATTTCGGCAAATTGATCCTGCCAATCCGATTGACCTTCTCCAAGTATCCTATGACCATCGCGTGCATGCGATCAGGTCATGCACTTTCGTTTTTGAGATGAATCATTCGGTCGCAGATCAAGCCCCAAGGAGTCCGGCGACCGGTCTGCCTGCGCCAGAGCGCCGTTGGGCGATGCTCAGCGTTTTGTTGAGTCTGGCGCTCAGTGCGCTCAGCAGCGCCATTGCGAACATCGCTTTACCCAGTATCGCGCATACATTTGCCAGCAGCGACGCAGCGGCTGTTTGGGTGGTGAACGGTTACCAAGTCGCCGTCTTGGTCTGCCTGCTGCCGGTGGCGGCGCTGAGTGAATCACTGGGTCTGAAACGCGCCTATGCCGCAGGCCTGGCGATCTTTACCCTGGCCTCGTTAGGCTGTGCATTGTCCCCGACATTAGCGGTGCTGGTCGGCGCCCGCATCGTGCAGGGCGTGGGCGGCGCCGGTATCTCCGTGGCGACCGTTGCCTTGGTACGTCAGATTTATCCGCCGCACCTGCTTGGCCGCGGCTTTGCATTGCTCGCAATCGCGGTGGCGATTCCCGGAGCGCTCGGACCGACCATCGCGGCAATAATCCTGGCGGTGGGGAATTGGCCGTGGTTGTTTTTGGTGAACGTGCCCTTCGGCGTTCTCGCCGTGCTGGTGTTCCTGGCGGTAGCACCGTCCCACGTTGGTGTTGCCCGGCCGTTCGATTGGGCCGGGGCCGTGCTCAATGCGCTGGCGTTCGGCTTGTTTATCGTCGGCGTAGCGACGCTGGGCGTTGGAAGTCCCAGCGTTGCCGCAGCGGAGATGATGGCCGGACTGGTCTGCTTCGCGGTGCTCATTAAACAACAGCTTCGGCAGAGCACGCCATTGCTGCCGCTCGACCTGCTCCGGATGCCGGGTTTCGCGCTATCCATGGGGGCGTCGATCTGCTCCTACGCGGTACAGATGCTGGCCTATGTTTCGTTACCCTTTTTCTTCGAGACGGTGTTGCATCTGACACCAGTCCAAACCGGTCTCCTGGTGACGCCCTGGCCGTTTCTGACCGCGGTAGCAGCCCCGATCGCCGGACGCCTGACGATCCGCTATCCCGCTTCTGTGACCAGCAGCATTGGCCTGGTTGTGCTGGCGGCCGGCCTGCTTCTGATGGCCGCGTTGCCGGCCGCTCCCGCGAACTTGGACATCGTATGGCGTCTGGCAGTTTGCGGCATCGGCTTTGGCCTGTTCCAGACTCCAAACAACGTTGCCATGATGACGGCAGGTCCGGTGGAGCGTAACGGCGCCGCAAGCGGCATGAGTGCCGTGTCGCGCTACGTCGGCATGTCATTGGGTTCAGCCCTGGCGGCATTGATCTTCGGGCTGGGTGGAGCGCGCGCCACGATATTATGCCTGGAAACTGCTGCGGGCCTGGCCGTGCTCGGTGCCGTCGCCAGCAGCGCACGCCGATACGGTCGGAATTACGAGCGCTCCGAATAGAGCTGCCATGAAATTTTCAACCTGGATCTTGGACCGGTACTCCAGGCAACAATGTTGCCGAGTTGCGCGATGAACCATCCCGCGTACCGCGCGGTCCGACCTGATTGTCTGAGAACGGCACCTATCAAAACGGACATGGCCGGGACGAGCCCGGCCATGATGTTCTCAAACGCTCGAAGTCGGAGAATCACTTCGCCGGAAACTTGTCGTCGATTCCTTTGACGTAGAAGTTCATGCTCAGGATCTGACCGGCGTCGAGATGGTCCCCGCCCTTGCATGGCACCGTCTTGCCGTCCTGATCGGTGATCGGGCACTTGAACGGATGGAGTTTGCCGGACTTGATGGCTGCTTCGGTGGCCATCGCCATCTTCTTCACGTCATCTGGCATGTTGGTATAGGGCGCCATCACCACCATGCCTGAATCCAGGCCGCCCCAGGTGTCTTCCGACTTCCACTTGCCGTCCAACACGGCCTGGGCGCGCTTGGTGTAGTAACCGCCCCAATAGTCGGTGTCGGCCGTGAGCTGAGCCTTCGGTCCGAACTTGATCATGTCGGACGATTCACCGAACGAGTGGATGCCGCGCTGCTCCGCGACCTGCGTCGCCGCCGGCGAGTCGGTGTGCTGGGTCAGGATATCGGCGCCCTGGTCGATCAGCGCCTTGGCAGCGTCAGCTTCCTTGCCCGGATCGAACCAGGAGTTCACCCAGACGATCTTCACCTTGATGTTCGGATTGATCGACTGGGCCCCCAGCATCGTCGCGTTGATGTTGGAGATGACTTCGGGGATCGGGAACGAAACGATATAGCCGATGATTCCGCTCTTCGACATCTTGGCGGCGATCTGGCCCTGGATATAGCGGCCTTCATAGAAGCGCGCCGCATAGGTGCTCATGTTCTTGGCGCGCTTGAAGCCGGTGGCGTGTTCGAAGAACACGTTCGGATATTTTTTCGCCACCTTCAGCGTCGCGTCCATGAAGCCGAACGACGTCGTGAAGATCAGCTTGTGGCCGGTACGGGCAAGCTGTTCGATCGAGCGTTCGGCATCAGCGCCCTCGGGGACGTTCTCAAGGAACGTCGTCTCGACCTTGCCGGCGAGCGCCTTTTCCATGGCCTTGCGGCCGACGTCATGCTGGTAGCTCCAGCCAAGGTCGCCGATCGGCCCGACATAGATGAATCCGATTTTCAGCTTCTCAGCGGCGAAGCTCGCCCCGAACGTTCCCACGGCGATCGTAAAGACCGCCGCCATAGCGATAATGTTCCATTTCCTCATGACTTCACTCCGGGTTGGAAAGACGGGCGTTTTTCATTCCGCTCATTTTTGCAGTCCCCCTACGTGCGAAGCGCCCAACGCCCCCGCAGGACATTCACCGATCAGGCACAAACACGGTACCCAGCGACGCAGGCGCGGCGGACCCGGCAGTGCCACGCGTCCGGGAAATCAACACGAGAACCACGACCGTGGCAAGATAGGGCAGCGACGACATCAGCTGCGACGGAATGCCAATCCCGAGCGCTTGCGCGTGGAGCTGAATGATCGACACCGCTCCAAACAGATAGGCGCCGGCGACCAGCCGCCCCGGCCGCCATGACGCGAAGACCACCAGTGCAAGCGCGATCCAGCCACGTCCCGCGGTCATCCCCGGGATGAAGAACGGGGTGTAGGCGAGCGGTAAATATGCACCGGCGAGACCTGCACAGCCGCCGCCAAACAGCACCGCCAGCATGCGGATTCCGAGCACCGGATAACCGAGCGCATGCGCCGAAGTGTGGTTGTCGCCAACGGCGCGCAACACCAGGCCGGCGCGGGTGCGGTAGAGGAACAGCCAGATGGCGATGATCAGCGCGATCGAGAAGTAAATAAACAAATCCTCGCCAAACAGAATGCGGCCGACGAATGGAATATCAGTCAGAAACGGCAGGTAAAGATGCGGCGCGGCGACGATCCTCTGGCCGACAAAGCCGGCGCCGATCAGGCCGGATAGGCCGACGCCGAGGATCGTGAGCGCCAAGCCGGCCGCCACCTGGTTGACCGCAAGCCCGAGCGTCAGGATGCCGAACACCGCCGACAAGGCTGCGCCGGCGAGGATGCCGCACAACGCGCCAACCACCGTCGACCCCGACAGGTAGGCGCCGGCAAAACCGCAAGCCGCGCCCACGATCATCATCCCTTCGATGCCGAGGTTGAGCACGCCCGATCGCTCGACAACGAGCTCGCCGGACGACGCCAGCAACAGCGGCGTCGCGGCCGAGATGACCGAGAGAATAATCGCCTCAAGCAGCAGCATGGGCAGGCTTTCGCAGCGTGCGGATGTAGCGGACGCGGTAGACGATCAGCGAGTCGCAGGCCAGCACGTAGAACAACAGGATGCCCTGGAACACCTTGGTGAGGTCGAGCGGCACTTTCAACGAGATTTGCGCGCCCTCGCCGCCGATGAAAGTCAGCGCGAGGAACAGGCCGGCGATCAGAATGCCCACGGGATTAAGCCGCCCGAGGAAGGCGACGATGATGGCGGTGAAACCGTAGCCCGACGAGACACCGGGATCGAGATGCCCGATCGGGCCAGCCACCTCGATAATCCCGGCAAGTCCGGCAAGCGCACCGGAAACCGCAAAGGTGAAGAGCACCAGCCGATTGGTACTAAAGCCGGAAAAACGCGCCGCCTTCGGCGCTGCTCCGACCAGCCGAATTTCAAAGCCCATGATGGTGCGTCCGAGCAGCACCGTCACCAGCATCACGACGACGAGAGCGATAACCGAGCCGGCATGCAGCCGGCCGGCGCCCTCGAACAATGTGGGGACCGAAGCCACGGGATCGAATGCCGCCGTGGTCGGGAAGTTCAGGCCTTGCGGATCGCGCCAGGGTCCACGCACCAGATAATCCATGCCAAAATCGGCGACATAAACCAGCATCAGGCTGGTGAGGATTTCGCTGGCGCCGAAATACACGCGGCAGATCGCCGGGATCAGCCCATAGAGCGCGCCGCCGAGTGCGCCGAGAATGAGCATGGCCGGGAGCAGCCAAAACCCGACATCGGTGCCGTTGGTTCGCACCGCGAGCCAGCTGCCACACACCGCGCCGACGATGAACTGGCCTTCGGCGCCAATGTTCCAGATGTTGGCGATGTAACAAAGCGCAAGGCCGACCGCTATCATCACCAACGGTGTCGCCTTGACGGCAATTTCCTGGAGCGAGAAGCTGTCGGTCAACGGCTCGACGAAATACACCCGGAGCGCCTCGAACGGGTTCTTGCCCAGGATCGCGAACAGGATTGCGATCGTGACCAAAGAGAGTGCGATCGCGATCAGCGGCGAAGCGACCGCGATCACCGCCGAACGTTCGGCGCGCTTTTCAAGCACCAACGGCATGCTTGGCCCCTTGTTCGGCGAACGGTTGTTCGGTGTCCGCGCCACCCATCAGCAATCCGAGTTTTTCGCGGGTTGCCTCGACCGCTTCCAGCGGCGCCGAGAGCCGGCCGTGGAACATCACCGCGATGCGATCGGCAATCTCGGCCAGTTCGTCGAGATCCTGGCTGATCACCAGGACCGCGGCGCCGCGGCTGGCGAGATCGATCAGCGCCTGACGAATGACCGCCGCCGCACCGGCATCAACGCCCCAGGTCGGCTGACTGACGATCAGGACACCCGGCTCGCGTAGAATTTCGCGGCCGACGATGAATTTCTGCAGATTGCCGCCGGAAAGGCTGGCCGCTTCCGGATCGCGCTTGGCTTTGCGCACGTCAAAGGTCTTGGTAGTGCGGTCAACGACGGCGAGCGTCGCCGGCTTGTTGACGAAACCCCGTTTGACCATGCCGCTTGCGGCATGGCCGGTGAGCAAAGCATTCTCGGAGAGCTTCATGCGCGGCGCGGTGCCGTGGCCGAGCCGCTCCTCGGGCACGAAGGCGGCGCCCATGCACCGGCGCTCGGTCACGTCGAGCAAGCCGGCGGCCTCGCCGTCGATGACGACGGCACCTTCGCCGGGCGAGCGGCGCTCGCCGGAAAGCGCCGCGAACAGTTCATCTTGACCGTTGCCGGAGACGCCGGCGATGCCGACGATCTCGCCGCCGCGCACCTCGAGCGATACCGCTTCAAGCCGCGTGCCGTGCGGATCGTCGGGCTCCAGCGAAAGCTTGTGGATCACCAGCCGCGGGATCGTTGCGCTGCGGTCGGAGGCGGCTTTCACCTCGCCGATCTCGCCGCCGACCATCATGCGCGCCAGCGATGCGGCGGTTTCCTCGCGCGGATTGCATGTCGCCACTTTCTTGCCGCCGCGCAGGATCGTCGCCGTGTCGCAAAGCCGTTTGACCTCTTCGAGCTTGTGACTGATGTAGAGGATACCGCGACCTTCGCTCTTGAGGCGATCGAGCACCACGAAGAGCAGGTCCGCCTCCTGAGGCGTGAGTACCGACGTCGGTTCGTCGAGGATCAGCAGTTTTGGATTTTGCATCAGCGCACGAACGATCTCGATGCGCTGCCGCTCGCCGACCGACAGCCGCCACACTTCGCGCTTGGGATCGAGCGGCAGGCCGTAAACCCGGGCGGTTTCAGCAAGCCGCTGCGAGATTGCGCCAAACGATTCCGTGGGCGGCAGGCCGAGCGCGACGTTCTCCGCGACCGTGAGGTTCTCAAATAGCGTGAAATGCTGGAACACCATGCCGATGCCGAGCGCGCGCGCCTCGGACGGACCGGTGAGGATGATTTTTTGTCCCATCCAGCGCAGCTCGCCGCCGCTCGGCTGGATCAGGCCATACATCACTTTGACCAGCGTCGACTTGCCCGCACCATTCTCGCCGAGCAGCGCGTGAATCTCAGCCGGGTAAAGATCAAGATCGATGCAGTCGTTGGCGAGAAAGTCACCGTACCGTTTGCTGATCGAAACGGCGCTGAGCAGCGGCTCGGACCGTCCGGGACCGGCCTGTGGCGATGGATCAAGCATGGAAAACGCTGCGCATACCCGGTTTTTTCAAGCTTCTTGAGAGCCTTCTGCAAAGGCACGTTGCAAGGATCATTCCATTATCGGTGGTGGCGAAGTCCCTTCCCTTGGCTATCATCCGATAAAACCAGCGGGCGTGAAAGGAGGCAATCGGGAATAATCGTGCTCAAGGAGGCGTCACTACGACAGCTTGCCTTGATTACGCCGGTTCTGTCATTGTGGCTTTGCCGGGTCGCAGGAGGGGGGAACCCGACACCGTGGAGATTATCCTCACTGAGTCTGTAAGTGCCATCCTCCGCTGGCTGCACGTTATCGCCGGCATCGCCTGGATCGGCAGCTCATTTTACTTCATTCACCTCGACCTTAGCCTCAAGCCGCGCCCCGGGCTGCCGCCCGGCGTCAAGGGTGACGAGTGGCAAGTTCACGGCGGCGGCTTCTATCACATGATGAAGTACATGGTGGCGCCGGCGAAGATGCCGGACAGCCTGACCTGGTTCAAGTGGGAGGCCTACACCACCTGGCTGTCGGGCTTCGCGCTCCTGGTGCTGGTTTATTATCTGGGCGCCGACTTGTTCCTGATCGACAAGTCAGTGCTCGATCTCACCGTCGCTCAAGCCGCCGGGATTGCCTTCGTCAGCCTGGTGCTCGCCTGGCTGATTTATGAAGGGCTTTGCCGATCGCCGCTCGGCAAGCACGAGGTCGCGCTGGCGCTGGTCGGGTATGTGTTTCTGGTTGCGCTGACTTATGCGTTTACGCATGTGTTCAGCGGCCGCGGCGCCTTCAACCAGATCGGCGCCGTCATCGGCACCATTATGGTGGCCAACGTCTTTGTCATCATCATTCCGTATCAGAAGAAGACCGTCGCCGCGATGCTGGCTGGGAAGGAACCCGACCCGGCCTGGGGTCAGCTCGGCAAGCAGCGCTCGGTGCACAACAATTATCTGACGCTGCCCGTCATCTTTTTAATGCTGAGCAATCACTATCCGTTGTTCTTCGCCACCCGATTCAACTGGCTCATTGTCGCCATCGTCCTCGTTATTGGCCCGGTGATCCGGCATTTCTTTAACTCGCGGCACGAAGGCAAGGGCAGTCCGTGGTGGACCTGGGCCGTGGCCGCAGCCGGCATGGTCGCGATCGCCTGGCTGTCTGGAGCGGGGCCGCGCACGGTGACGACGGGAGCACTGCCGCCGCCGCCGAAATTCGCCGACGTCTCCAACATCGTGATGTCCCGTTGCAGCATGTGCCATGCCGCCGAGCCGGTCTGGGACGGCATTCCGGCAGCGCCGAAGGGCGTGCTGCTCGATACCGATGAGCAGATCAAAGTGCATGCCGCGCTGATCGACATCGTCGCGGTGCGCTCGAACTTCATGCCGCCCGGCAACATCACCGAGATGACCAACGACGAGCGCCTCGTACTGGCGTCGTGGCTAGCTGCCGGCGCGACTGCGAAATGAAGCGCGGCCCAAGCCAGAGATTTTACCGACAATGAATTGAAGGGGTAGCGGCGTTGAGTTCGCGTGCCATTCGCGGCCGGCTTTTGACGTTCTTGCGCGCGCCGCGCGGCGCCGGTGACGCGCAAAGCTATCGCTACATCAACGACGGCATCATCCTGGTAAAAGACGACCGCATCGATGCGGTCGGGCCTGCGGACGAATTGAAGGCGCGGTTACCGGCAGGGATGCCGGTCGACCATCATGCAGGTGCACTCATCCTGCCCGGTTTCATCGACCCACACATCCATTTTCCGCAGACCCAGGTGATCGCGTCCTATGGCGCCCAGCTGCTCGAATGGCTGGAGAAATACACTTTCGTCGAGGAACAGAAATTCGCCGATCCGGGGCACGCCGCCCGCAACGCGGAATTCTTCCTCGACGAATTGGCGCGCAACGGCACCACCACGGCGGTTGCGTATTGTACGGCGCATCCGGCTTCGGCCGAGGCGTTGTTTGCAGCGGCACACAAGCGGAATGCCGGCATGATCGCCGGCAATTCCGTCATGAATCGCAACGCCCCGCCCGGACTGCTCGCGCCGGCAGCAACCGCCATGGCCGACAGCCGCGATCTGATCCGGCGCTGGCACGGCACCGGGCGGCAGCGCTACGCGGTGACGCCGCGCTTTGCCATCACCTCGACCGACGAACAGCTCGCCGAGCTTGGCGCCTTGCTGAAGGAATTCCCGACCGTCTTGATGCAAACCCATCTCGATGAAAATCTGAACGAGATCGCCACCATCAAGCGGCTGTTCCCGAACGATCCGAGCTACACCGCGGTGTATGCCCGCTTCGGCCTGCTCAGCCCGCGCTCGCTGCTGGGCCATTGCATCCATCTCGAGGATAGCGAAGTCGCGCTATTGCGCGACACCCAATCGGTCGCGGTGTTCTGCCCGACATCGAATCTGTTCATCGGCAGCGGGCTGTTCGACTATGAACGCCTCGACGCGGCGGGGGTGCGCATCGCGCTCGCGACCGACGTCGGCGGCGGCACGTCCTATTCCATGTTGCGCACCGCGGCCGAGGCCTACAAGGTGATGCAGCTGCAGGGGCAAAACCTGCCGGCGCTCGCGGCGTTCGATCTGATGACGCGAAGGAACGCCGCGGCGCTCGGCCTCGAAAACGAGATCGGCACCATCGCGCCGGGCGCGTTCGCCGATCTCGTCGTGCTCGACGCACACGCGACGCTGGCCATGGCCCATCGCATGGAAGTGACGCGCGACCTCGAAGAAGAACTGTTCGTGCTGATGACGCTCGGCGATGACCGCGCGGTGCGCCGGACCTACATCGCGGGTGAACCTACCCTTGAGCCGCACCGTTAGGACGACAGCCGGACGACGGCGGCGAACCTAAATCCCGCGGCTCTGCAACTCCGTTACCGGGTGTTAACGATCTTTTGGTCTTCTAGCTTCTTCGATCGGGAGCTGAGGAACGCCATGCGTAACGCGGGGTCGTAGCGTGGCTGTCAGTGCGCCATGACGCAACTCGTCACCACCGCTTCCTTGAACGGCGCAACGCCCTCGATCTGGCTATGGCTTCGCAAACTCGTGGCTCGTCAAGGCGTCGTATCGCGGCCGACTGTTAGCCGGTCGGCGGGCGAGGCGTGGAGGCCCGCCGAGCATAGCGGCCAAGTGGTTGCGAGAACGGCCGAGACCGTGGGCAAGATCGAGGCGTCATCGGGCGGGACTTCCAATATCATCGGCATAATCGACGAGCTCGCGCGGCAGACCAGCCTGCTCGCGCTCAACGCGGCAGTGGAGGCGGCGCGTGCCGGCGAAGCGGGCCGCGGTTTCGCTGTCGTGGCATCGGAGGTACGCGACCTTGCGCTGCGGTCATCACAGGCCGCCAAGGACATCAAGGACATCATGATGAGCAACACCCAGGTGCTGGAAGGCGTTGAATTCATCAATCAAACCGGCCAATCGCTCGGCGAGATCGTCCGGTCGTCTAAGGAAGCGGCCGGCATGGTGACTGAAATCGCGACCGGCGCCGAACGATCCGGCAGCATCGAGCAAGTCAACAAGGCGCTGAACCAACTGGATCAGATCATCCAGCAGAACTCCGCGTTGGTGGAGCAGAGCGCGGCGACTGCAAAAATGTTGGAGACTAGAGCTGCAGCCATCAGTGCGCAGGTTGGCGCGTTCCGGATCATAGCGCGCGACGCCCGGCCCCGACAGATCTCAACGGCCGCCTGAAGCCGCCATTCCGAACGCCGGACCTGTATCGTTTGGCGCGCCGGCGACGAGCGCGCAAGTCCAGGGCGTGCTAGGCAGCCTGCAGCAGCAGTTCCGTCAGTTCGTTGGGCATGTCGATCTGAACGAGGTGCGTGCAGGGCAGCGTACGCATGACCCAGCCCTTATCGTTTTTGAGCTTCTCATAAAACGGCGTGAACGTCGTCGGCGCCGGAACGTTAGCGTAGATGTAGGCTTTCTTCTCGATACGATCGAGACCGCCGGAAAGCTTGATCGGTTGAACGAAGCAAGCGGTCGGATGCGGCGACGTGCGCGCATCCACATAGGCCGCGACTTCCGGCTTGGCGCCAAACATTGCCGCGCCGAAGAAAGGAATGGTGTAGCCGTCAGGTTTAGGCACCGGCCCGCCGGGCGGCAACAGATTGACCAGCGATTGGCCGTTCTCTGGGACAAACGCGTCGAGATAGACCAACGACGCGATCCTTTCGGGCATCCGATCGGTGACGCCGGTGATGACCATGCCGCCATAGGAGTGGCCGACCAGAACCACCTCTGACAATTCTTCACGTTCAATCACGTTGACGATGTCGGTAACATGGGTATCGAGATTGATGCCCGGGCTCATCAGATGCGAGCGCTCACCGAGTCCTGTCAGCGTCGGGGTATAGACTTCGTGCCCCGCTTTGCGCAGCGCCTGCGCATTCTGCCGCCAGCACCAGCCACCGATCCAGGCGCCATGCACCAGAACGAAGTTCGCCATTGCTTCCTCCCTTATCTCAACCGTAATCACGTCGCGACGCGACTTTCATAACTTTCTCCCCTCGCGTCTCATTGTTCGATCATCTTGACCAGCGCGCCCTTGATGATCTTGCGCGTCGGCGTCATTGGCATCGCCTCGATGGCCACCAGCCGCTCGGGCCATTTGAACTTGGCAACGCCCTGACCCTCCAGCCAGCCGCACAAGGCTTCAAGGCTTAGGGACTTGCCGGGCTTGAGCACCACGCAGCAGCAGGCGCGCTCGCCGAAGATCGGATCGGGCATTGGCACGATGGCGCTTTGCAGCACCGCCTCGTGCTGATCGACCAGCGCCTCGACGTCCGATGGATTGAGCTTGACGCCGCCACGATTGATCAGGTCCTTGTTCCGCCCGGTGATGCGTACATGGCCGGCCGTACTCATCACCCCGAGATCGCCGGTGCGCAGCCAGCCGTCATCGGTGAAGATGCCGTCATTGGCCGCGGCGTTGTCGAAATAACCGGCGAACACCGAGCAGCCGCGCACCTGCAATTCGCCCTCGGCTTCGGGTGGCATCGTCTCGCTGCCGACACCGGCAATGCGGACTTCGCTGCCGGACGACGGCTTACCAATCCAGTCGTGCCGCTCCTTTGCCGGTTCGCGCGGATCGCCGAGCAGCACCGCGAACGTTTCCGTCATCCCCCACAGCTCGATCACGCGGCCACCGGCCAGCTTCTCCTCGAGGGCGCGCTTTAATTCCGGCGCACAATAAGAACCCGACACGATGACCTGCCGCAGGCTGGTGAGATCGCGGCCGTCTAGCAGCCCGGCTTTGAGCAGCGCTGCGACGTGCGGGGGCGCAACGAAAGCGTGCGTCGGCCGATCTTGTTCCAGTGCGGCAGCAAGCGCGGGCGGTGTGAACGCCGGAAGCGGCATGAAGGTCGCTCCGGCCATCAGCGCCGCGTTGGCGATAAAAATCCCGAAGGCATGAGTGAGCGGCGGGACGCTCAAGACCCGATCGCCCGGTTTCAGATCGAACGTTGGCAGTCCCTGCCGCGGATTGGCGAGCAGCGATTGAAAACTGTGCGGTACCGCCTTGGGGGCATCGGACGTTCCGGAGGTGTAGCACATCAGCGCCGCATCGCTTGCGACCGGCGGCGCCGGCAACATCGCCGGATCGGCATCGGCGATCAGGACTTCAAAAGAAAGTACGCCCGGCCGCGGCGGCCCGACCGAGATGACGTGCTGGAGATTTGGCAGCCGCTCAGCGAGCATCGCGAACATCGTGGGCGGATCGGATTTGTCGGTTGCAGCGCCACAAAAGACCGCGCGCGCCCGCGAGTGACGCAACAGCGGCTCAGCCTCGGCGGCGCCGTACGGCGTGTGCAGGGTTGAAAACACGCCGCCAAGCCGCGCGACGGCATAATAGATAACCGCAAATTCGGGCGTGCTCGGCAGCTGCACCGTGACGACGTCGCCCCGGCGCACGCCAAGCCCTGCCAGTGCGGCAGCAAGCCGTTCCGCCCGATCGAGCGCCGCACGGTAGCTGACCGGTGAATGACCGGGCGCAGCAATCGCGATTGCGTCCGGGGTCTGCCGCGCCCAGCGCTGCAGATAGCTGGCGACGGTGTCGGGGGTCCAGCGGCCGCTTTCAAGCTCGTGGCGGACGTGGTCGGGGCGAAAGCGCAACGCGTCGCGAATGGCGAGCGCGTCCGCGTTGAATTGCGGCTCGTTGTACGGATCGCGTTCCATGCCCCGCCCGGTGCGGAATCGCCGCCCGCCGCCGAGCTGGAACAGGCGATAGTAGCGCTCTGGCTTGAAGCGCCGCTGCTCGAGCAGCACGCGGATGAAGGTCACCTGGTCCATGGCAAGCCCGAGCCGTACGGCGATTTCGGTATCGGACAAACCGGTGCCCGGGCGTTGCTGCTCGATCTCGTCGAACTGCAGCAGGCGAACCGGATCGCCGCGGCGGTCCTGAACATTGGTGCTAAGGTCAAAGATGATCGGGCCGAACGCCTCGATCATCTCGTGCGTGACGCCGAGCCGCTCACGCCGCGTTGGCGCCGCCATTCTGCACCTTTCGCAGCGAGGCAGCGCGATGCGCCGCGCCGCGCTTCAGCGGGTCCGCCAGCGGCGCGTTGGTCGCAACCGGGCAGACCCGCATGCATTCGAAACACTGCGCAAACAGCCCACCATTGCCGACCGTCATCCGGTACCACAGCACCTTGTTGCGTTCACCGAGCAGCAACGCCTCGCGTTCCTCGGGATTATCGGTGGCGATGGCGTCGCGCAGCAATTGCGGCACGGTCTCGAATTGCTGGGTCAGCTCGGCGCAGGCGGCCATGTCGTAGTGCATCGACGCCTGCTTGCCGTCGGCGTCGATCTCGCCCGACAAACACTGCGCCGGACAAAATTTCATGCAGGGGGTGCGGCCTTCGCGCCGAAACATGCTGACGCAGCTCGGCGCCGGGCACGGGTTCTCAGCGAGCGGCTTGTCGGGCGGCAACGCCAGCTCGGTAAAGCACGAGGCGTAGTACATATAGCCGTAGTCGGGATGCAGCAGGATATCGCCGGCCAGACTGCGGGCGCCGAGACCGGCGAGTTCGGCATGCAGCTTCAGGCTCTGCAGCGGATAGCGCGCGCCCAGCTCGGGATCCATGTCGGGCGGACAATAGATCGCCGGCACGCCGAATTTTTGCTCGATGTAAAAGGCGAGCCCGTAGACGATCTTATAGGCGCGGCTCTCGGTGCTGCCGAAATAGCTCAGCGCCTTGGCCGGCACGCGCCAGGCCCCGGCGGTCGAGCCGCCGACCCCGACCGCAATCACCGATTTCACACGCGGCATCAGGTCTTTTGGCCGATGCCCGGCGGGCGCGATCCGGTCGACGGCGTCGAGATCGGCGATGCCGGCAACCAGCGCGCCTTTACGCAAGCAATATTCGATGATGGCCTGCTTGGCCGCCGCCGGATCGATATCGGGAGCGCGGCTCACTCTGCCTGCCGGACGGGCGCACGCTCGTACAAAATACCGATGTGCGCCAACATCACTGCCCCGCTTTCGACCATGCGAGCCTATCGCTCGCGTCAGCCAAAGTCACGCCGCGTTACGGTTGAACTGAGAGTTCGACCGAGCCGAGGCCGATCAGGTCGAAACGATAGGCGCACGGTGGCTCGGGAAACTTGGTAGTCACCAGGTTTCCGGTCATCACAATATCTCCGGCGCGCAGCGGCGTTCCGCTTCGGGCGAGATGACTTGCGAGCCACGCCACCGGATGAAACGGGTGGCCGAGAACGTCGCGCCCGAATCCGCGATCGGTGTTCTCGCCGTCCATGGAGACAATGCCTTCGATCGAGGCAAGCTCGGGCCAGGGTTGCACGAAATCTCCGAGCACAATCCCGGCATTCCAGGAATTATCGGCGATCACCGAAAGAACCTCGAGGTTGCGATAGTCGGCGTGGCGGTCATCGATGATTTCGATCGCGGGGCAGATCGCATCGACCGCTTTCGCCACGTCGGCAAGTTCAAGCACATGACCAGCGGGCACAAGATCGCGCCCGAGGCGCACCGCGATCTCAAACTCGAGGCCCATTCTGCCGTAAGCCGAAGCGCTGACCTTGGCGCCGGACTGATGCACGCGATCCTTGAGCACGATTCCGGCAATCGGATTGTCGATGCCGCACATCTCCTGCATGCGCTTTGCCGTGAGCCCGATCTTGTAGCCGGCAGCACTTGTACGGCGCGCCAGCATCTGCAACCGCACATGTTCGCGCTGCACCGCGTAGGCGTCATCGACACCGCTAATTCCGAACGCAGCGGCGAAAGGCCGGAATCGGACGCCGCTGCGGTACTCGTTGACGAGCGCTTCCGCCGCCCGGATCACATCGCGCTCTGGCATCCCGCAGGCCGGTTCTATCATGAGCTTCCAGTATAATTGCGTATACCAAGGTTGCGCCACCATGCCTTCTTGCCGACGCGTGCGTGCGCAACGAATCCGAAGTCCCATCCCCACGGTCTGAGGCTTCAGGTGTTGCTCAAGGAGGGCTATACGATGCAGATCGAAACCACCCACCAGCCAGCCCGGCACGAGACGCAATAATGCGCATCATTGTTTGTTCATTTTTATTTGTGCTTTTGGGAGGCGGCCACGGCTTCGCCGGTGACTGTCCGGGAAACCCCAATGCGCTCGGCACCAGCCGCGTTATGGCGGTCGATCCGACCGAATATCCGCTGGTCGGGACCTGGCAATACCCGCGCACGCTTCCGCTGCAGGATCATGAGGTCGTTCTGACCTTCGATGACGGTCCGCTGCCGCCATATACCGCGCGGGTGCTCGACACGCTGAAGTCAAATTGCGTGAAGGCGACCTTCTTTATCGTCGGCCGCATGGCCAAGAGCTTTCCGGGCCTGGTGCGGCGGGCCTACCTGGAAGGACACACCATCGGCACCCATACCGAAGATCATCCGATGAATATGCCCAAACTTCCACTCGAACGGAGCGAACAGGAAATACAGGACGGCATCGCCTCGGTGACCAAGGCCCTCGGCGGTTCCGCAGTACCGGCGCCGTTTTTTCGGCTTCCGGGCTTTGCGCGCTCCGCGGCGATCGAGAAATATCTCGCCGCTTTGGGGATCATGGTTTGGAGTACCGACGTGATCGCCGGGGACTGGAAGCCGATTTCATCGGACGAGGTTATCGCGCACAGCCTGGACCGGCTCACTCAAAAGGGTAAGGGAATATTGCTGCTGCACGACATCCATGAGCGCACAGTGCGAGCCTTGCCGGCGTTGCTTGGGAAACTGCAATCGGCCGGGTTTCATGTCGTCCATGTCGTGCCGGCCGGTCCGGGGCGGCCGCAGACCGTTGCGGCTCCGGCGCAATAGATTGTTTGACGCGTGATTGTCGGCGCGAACGAGAATGAGATGCGATGCACGATACCAACAGTTTGATCAAACGACTGCCGAAATGCGAACTGCACATCCACATCGAAGGCAGCCTGGAACCGGAACTGATGTTCGCGATGGCGAGCCGCAACGGCATTCGCCTGCCCTACGTGTCGGTTGAAGCGCTGCGCCAGGCTTACCGGTTTCGCAACCTGCAGGACTTTCTCGACATCTATTATCAGGGCATGTCGGTCCTGATGACGGAGCAGGATTTTTACGACCTCGCCTTCGCCTATTTGCAACGCGCGCGCGCCGACAATGTGCGGCACGTCGAGATGTTCTTCGATCCGCAAGGTCACACCGCGCGCGGCATTGCCTTCGCGACGGTGGTCAAGGGGCTGCACCGCGCCATCGCCGATGCCGGCCGCGAACTTGACGTGCAGGCCAACCTGATCATGTGCTTTCTGCGCCATCTCGATGAGACCGATGCCGAGAAGACGCTCGATAGCGCGCTCAATTTTCGCGACAAGATCGTCGGCGTCGGGCTCGATTCATCCGAAGCCGGACACCCGCCAAGCAAATTCAGGCATGTGTTTGGCCGCGCGCGCGACGCCGGTTTCTTTCTGACCGCACATGCCGGCGAGGAAGGACCGCCGAGCTACGTCTGGGAGGCGCTCGACCTGCTCGGCGTCGGCCGCATCGATCACGGTAATCGCGCGCTCGACGACGAGGCTTTGGTCGGACGGCTGGCGCGCGAGCGGATGGCGCTGACCGTGTGTCCGCTGTCCAATCTGCGGCTGCGAGTGATCGACGAGATGACGCATCACCCGCTGCGGCGGATGCTGGACAAGGGCCTCGTGGTCACGCTCAATTCCGACGATCCGGCCTATTTCGGCGGTTACGTCAACGACAATTACCGGGCCGTTGCAGGCGCCCTGTCGCTCACGCGCGCCGAGATCACGGCAATTGTCCGCAATGGCGTCCACGCTTCACTGATGACGGCCGTGGAGAAAGACCGGGTGCTTACCGATATCGATCACGTACTCGACGAGAATGCGTGAAGCCGCCAATGTACACACCGCTTGCGCCGGATAGAATATTGCGTTTGCAGTCGAACCAGGGGCGAGAGTTTTGACGTCATTGGTATTCCAACGGCAGATCACAGTCGAATTTGGCCATTGCGATCCGACCGGCGCGGTTCACGTTTCGCGGTTTTTTCAGTACTTCGATACCAACACCTGGCTGCTGTTCGAAGCCGCGACCGGCGTGGCCAAACGTGATTTTTCAGCCACGTTCGGCATCCTGCCGCTGGTCGAAGTCAACGCCGATTGCCATAAGCCGGTCCGGTTTGGCGACGTGATCGATATTGTGTCGCGCGTGACCGAATTCCGCCGCTCGAGCTTTCACGTCGAACACCGGATCACCGCCGACGGTGAACTTGTGGTCGACGGCGGCGAGACGCGGGTCTGGGCGGTGCGCAGCAAGGACGATCCGAATAAAATTTCCGCGCAGGCGATTCCGGAAGCGGTGATTGCACGGTTCGCGTGAGGTTTTCCAGGGCCCGAAATGCTTTTGGCGCCTTAATCGCCGTTGTGACGAGCAGCCTATGACCTGACCGCTGCTGCGCAGGTTCGCCGGGCTCGCTGCGTTGCACAATCTTGGGCCGCCTCGACGATATGGAAACCGAGTTATTGGTGTGCAAAACCGGACACGCCATGACACGGCGGATCGTTCCTGTTTTTTGCCAAGTGGCCTATGGACCTTTTGCGCCAAAAGACCGAGCCTAGCTGGAAATCCGTCGCTGATTCCCGGCGCTGATTGTGGTCATGACGCGCATCTTGGCCTTGTAGAAGAGAGCTCTCATATTGGAACATTCGACCGTCGCTACGAAGGCTTAATCGCTTAAGGGCAAGCGGTGCAAAAAATGCGATCAATGACATCTTTTGGGAATGACGCCGCCGATGTCGGGCGTCCCGGGGTGACCGCCCGATTCGAAATTGCAGGAACAGATCACCAGCCTAACGAGATCTTCGTTGTCGATGACGAGCCGGCGGTACGAGCTTTGCTCGCCATGTTGCTTTCCCGGCACGGATTTAATGTTACGAGCTTCGCAGAAGGCGAGGGCCTGTTGCTGGCGCTGCGAACGCGATGTCCGACTTGCGTTCTTCTTGACGTGTATATTCCCGGGAAATCAGGTCTTGATGTTTTGAAGGAAATGAACGCTCGCGAGTGCGATGTTCCCGTATTCATCATTTCTGGACGCGGCGACATTTCCATGGCGGTTGACGCGATCAAGAATGGCGCGCTGGATTTTTTTGAAAAGCCGTTCCGCGGTCCGGACATTGTCGCGCGCATACGCGACGGGATACTCGCGAAAAGCCAACCATGCGCCGCAAACAAAACGGCACGATACTTTTTTCCCGGCCGCCCAATGCTAACGCGACGGGAGCAGGACGTCCTGTCACGCCTCGTGGCGGGCTCGACCAACAAGCTGGCGGGGCGCGACCTTGGCGTAAGCCATCGTACAATTGAAATACATAGATCGCGAATCATGGCAAAGCTCGACGCCAAGAATTCGGCCGATCTGGTCAGAATCGCACTTACCGAAAATCAGGCCGGGAGCACGCGCGGCAAAGACAATCCGCACTTTTTCATAAAAGAATCCAGTTCAGTCGCCAAAAAGAGATAAGGGCGATTCCAGGCATCCGGGCGTGATCGAGTTACGTCGGCGTTGCCGGAATTAACGGCCATGGGTTGGTAGGCCAGGCCGCGGCTGCGCCCGGAACAGCCGGCGCGGCGGAAAAGCGAGCTTCGCCGACGGTTGTGGTCCACCGCTAGTCGAATGGCGAGTGGCGAGGCGCGTTTTCGTCGATCGTCCGTTAACCAAGAAATTGTCAGGCCTTCGGCCGCAATACTGGGACGGGTCGCCAGATTTCAATGATGTATTGACCGTAAACCGCAGCAAATAACCTCTCTTTACAGAAGCGTAAGCCGGCCGGGCGAGAGTGCGCCAAAGCAGCTCCTTTCACAAAAATCGCGCGTTCCGGGAGTTCAGAACATGCCCATGATCCGCGTCAATGGCGCCGCGCTTTATTATGAGGATACCGGCGGCACAGGAACGCCGATCGTCTTCAGTCATGGCCTGTTGTGGAACACCAGTTTGTTCGCGCCGCAAATCGCTGCGCTCAAACAGCGCTATCGCTGTATTGCCTACGATCATCGCGGCCAAGGCAGGAGCGCTGACGATCCGGCCGACGCCATCAGCATGTCCACACTCACCGATGATGCGGCAGCGCTTATCGAGAAGCTGGGTCTTGGCCGGGTGCATTTCTGTGGCCTCAGCTTGGGCGGCATCGTCGCCATGCGACTTGCAGTTGGGCGGCCCGATCTGGTCCGTTCGCTCGTTCTCCTGGATACGACAGCCGATCCGGAACCGAGCAAGCTGAAATACAAGATTTTGAATGTGATCGTGCGTCTCTTTGGCATGCAGGCTGTGGCCAAGGCCATCATGCCGGCTTTGCACGGAAAAACCGCGTTGGGAGATCCAGCGCGCGCCGATGAGCGTTTGGAATGGCAGGCTCGACTTTCAGCCAATCGCCGTTCGATCTGGCGCGCCGTTAATGGCGCACTTGCGCGCGAGAGCATTTACCCTGAACTCGGCAAGATCGCTGCGCCAACACTTGTGGCGGTCGGCGCGGAAGATGTAGGCACGCCGCCGGCAATGTCGCAGCGCATCGCGCAGGCCATCAGTGGCGCAAAATTCCGCATTATTCCACACGCGGGTCACGGCTCGACGCTGGAACAACCTGAAGCCGTCACGGCCGCGATCGCCGAATTTCTCGACGCGCAACAGGGCGTATCGCGCAACACCGCGGCAGCCTAGACCGTGATCCAATTCGATCGAATCGGATGTTGGCCTGGATTCTGAGTTGGTCGCATGATTTGTTCCGAAAACCGGAACCCATTGTTCTGGATCATGCTCTAGGACTGCGCGAGATTTCCGCCTTCCAAGGCGATCACGCGACACTGCGCCGTACAACATTCGTGCGAAGAGAACGGTACGCCTAAGCCAGTTTTTCCTCGGCAACGCGCCGGTGGCACTAACCGGTTTTCATCCTTAAACCGTTTTGTCCCTTCTTGATTGCCGCCGGGAGACGTTAGCTAAACCGGCGTGCGGCCCATCCGGCATCTTTGCTCTTTCTCTTTGAGATTTTTGAGCGTCAACGCGGGGCGTTGGCCATGCTGGGCCCGCTCACGGTGGGCCAAATCAGGCTTTCGCGAAGTCGGATTCGCGCTCAGTCGCGCGACCCGCACGAGAACGCGCGAGGGATGGCTCCGGGCTTGTCTAGGGCATGTTTCTTGGTACGATGCCCCACAATGAAAGGTTGAGCCGTGAAAGGAATGCACCAAGTGTCGGAGTACTCGTTACCCTACGTCATCCATAGTGACGAGGAGTGCGAACGTCTTGAACTGCAAGCGCGACTCGCAAACATCCAGGGGCATCTGCGGCACTTGCCGGTTTCGGCCAACGATCGTGTGCTTGACGCGGGCTGCGGCTCCGGATCGATGTCGAGGCTGATCGCGCGGTCATTCCCGCAGGCCGAAGTGGTCGGTGTGGATTTGCGGCAGCAATACCTCGACTTTGCCGAGGCTGTCGCCCGCAGCGAGAATATTCAAAACCTTACCTTTCAGTGCGCAGACGTATTTGCACTGCCGTTCCCCGACGCAAGTTTTGATGTCGTTTGGACCAAGTACCTTTTGCAGTGGCTGAAAGTTCCGCAAAAAGCCCTGGCAGAGCTAAAACGAGTAACAAAACCCGGTGGGTTTGTTGTGTCCTGCGACTACGCCGGGTGTGGGATACAGCACTTCCCCATTGCCCCTGACTTGGATCGCCAAATCCATGAGGTTATCTTGCAGGTGATCGACTGCGACATCGGGCGCAAGGTCGCGCCATTTATGATTGCGCTCGGGTTTGATGACGTCAAGGTTGAGGTCGAGATCGACACCCTCCTCAGCGCGATTGGCAGTATCGACCCGGAACGGAGACTGAACTGGGAGAAGCAGTTCCAGGCCGCCTTTCCGCATATCGCGCAAATCACGGGATCAAAACCAAACGCCGAGCGGCTTATTGAGCGTCTTCTTGCGCACTACGACGACCCGATGACCTGCAGTTTCACCGAACTGTATTTTACGCGTGGCCGGGTCAGATAACGCTCAGGGCTGCGACGACCAAGTGCGCGGGTAGCGGGATTACCTGGCTTTTCCGGTAGTGGAAGGCCCGACGGTGCTCCTGGCTCGGCGGCTCGCGTTACGCCGGTGCACCCAAAGAGCGGACACTGCGCGGCCATGTCGGTTATTTTGGTGCCGATCTGTGAGACTACGCGCTAGTCTGCGGCTGCGCCGGAACGGTTGGGGCGCGGAAAAAAGGGAGGTTCGCCGGTGGCTACCATACGCCCGTTATCTGAAATTTTGCCGAAGGAGATGACCGAGCTCAAGGTGCGGCCGCTGTTTACGCTGCTGCTCGACGTGGCGCCGCCGATCAATGTCGGCAAGGCGCCCGGTGTTGACAGGCGCATCGGCGTCATTACCGGCGGCCGGTTCGAGGGCGAGAAGCTGCGCGGCACATTGCTTCCGGGTGGCAGCGACTGGCAGGCGGTGCGGCCGGGCGACGGCGCCTTCATGCTCAATGTGCGCATCTGCCTCAAGACCGACGACGACGCCATCATCAGCATGAGCTACCCGGGCGTCCGCCACGGCCCAAAGGACGTGCTCGACCGCATCGCCCGTGGCGAGGTGGTCAAGGCAACCGACTATTATCTGCGCATCTCGGCGTCGTACGAGACGGCGTCGGAGAAGTACGGCTGGCTCAACAACATCCTTAGCATCGGCATCGGCCACCGGCTGCCGGAGGGTCCGATTTATCAGATGTTCGAGGTGCTATAACTTCACCGTCGCGAGCCGAAGGGCGAAACAATCCAGGCTCGGGGTGGGCTATCGCTTCCGGATAGAGTGGGCGCGCGCCCTGCTGATGCGCCGTATGCGGCAAATGGCAATCTGAAAGCGGTCAGGCTAACTTAAGGTTCGGGGAAACGGGGAAGCATCATGTCGGGCTGGGCGCACATCTTCGATCTCACCAACGGCGTAAACGTCCTGCGGTTGATGTGCGGGCTGTTCTTCATCCCGCACATCGTTGGCAAGTTCACCGAGCCCGCGACACTGAACTTCTTCAAGGCCGCGAAGTTCAACCCGCCGGCCACCTGGATGTATTTTGCCGGCACGGTCGAGACGCTGCTGACGATCGGGCTGGTGTTTGCCATCTACACGCCTTATGTCGCCGCCATAGCCGCCCTGCATCTCCTGGTCGCCAGCGCTGCGACCTACAAGGTGACAAAAAAATGGATCTGGGTGATCGGCGGCGTCGAATATTGCGTGTTCTGGATGCTGAGCTGCGTCGTGCTGGCCATGCTGACGTGGCCGCGATAGGACACGAAGTGAAAATCGAACGCGTCGATAGTTGCGGGAGTTGCAGGTGATTAAAGCGGGCATCGTCGGACTGGGGTGGTGGGGCAAGACGCTGGTCGAGGCGGCCGAGAACAGCGATGTGATCCGCTTCACGTCGGCGACGACGCGCACGATCACACCCGAGGTCGAGGCGTTCGCCAAACAAAAGGGTCTGCACCTGACCGCCGAATACGACGGCATGCTGCATCATGCGGGTGTCGACGCGGTGGTGCTGGCAACGCCGCACTCTATGCACGCGACGCAGGTGATGGCCGCGGCCGCTGCCGGCAAGCACGTCTATTGCGAAAAGCCGTTCACGTTGACCAAGCGCGAGGCTGAGGACGCCGTCGACGCCGTGCGCAAAGCCGGCGTGACGCTGGCGGTCGGCTACAACCGCCGTTTCCATCCGGAGATGATCAAGCTGCGCGAGATGATCCGCGGCGGCGAACTCGGCACCGTGCTGCACGTCGAAGCGACCATGACGTTCCCCAACGTGCTGTTCATCAATCCGAGCCATTGGCGCGCCGACAAATCCGAAACGCCGCTCGGCGGCCTGATGCCGATGGGCGTCCACGCTATCGATGGCATGATTGATCTGTGTGGGCCGATCGACCACGCCTTCGCCCAAAGCTTCCGCCGCGCCGCGCCGATCGAAGCCGACGACACCACCTCGATCCTGGTGCGGATGAAGGAAGGCATGTCGGGCTACCTCGGCACCATGACCACGACCGGCCCCGGTTTCAGCTTCCAGGTGTTTGGCTCCAAGGGCTGGGTGCGGCTTGAAGGTCTCACTCATGTCGCCGGTGCGTCGTCGGAAGAGCGGCGGCTGCGGCTGTTCGGCACCTGCAAATTCCAGCCGGTGAAGGGAGAGGCCAAGGTGTGGCAGGCGGCGAGCCTCGACATCTCTCGCGCCGCGCTCGAAGCTTTCGCCAAGGCCGCTGAAGGCGGGCCGGCCTATCCGATCCCGCTCGACCAGGTGATCGACGGCGTCGCCGCCACCGAAACCATCATCCGCTCCGCGGCTTCGGGCAAAGTCGAGCACGTCAAGTGAGAGCGGCAATCAATCATGTCCGTCATCCTGAGGTGGCCGCGCAGCGGCCCTCGAAGGATGCGGCCGAGGCGCCCGGGCCGTCGTCCTTCGAGGCTCGCTCCGCTCGCACCTCAGGATGACGGAATCTAGATAGCAAACAGGAAACAAAAAATGGATCTCGGCAACGGCCTCGGCCATTTGACCTATTCGACGCTGGTGCATCCCGCCGACGACTGGCCGCAATTATGGAATTCACTCAACACCTATTTGCCCAAGGTGAAAGCACGGTTCGCCGGCAATAAATCGTTCGGCGTGTGCATCCGGCTGGCGGCAAAGACCGCGGAGACGCTCGCCAACAGCCCGGCCGAGCGCGAGAAGCTGAAAAAATTTCTCGGCGACAACGATATGTATATCTACACGGCCAACGCCTTCGTCTACGGCCACTTTAAGGGCGCCGCGGTCAAGGAGCAGGTGTACGAGCCGGACTGGCGCTCTGAGGAGCGCACCCAGTACACCATCAACGTCGCGGACATCCTCGCCGACGTCTGCTCACCGGGAACCGCACCCTCGATCCAGACCTCGCCGCTCGGCTTTAAAGCGCGCGTAACCGGCCCCGACGTGGTCGCGAGCTACACCAACAATGTGCTGCGCGTCGTCGCCCATCTGATCGCGCTTGAGTCAAAGACCGGACGCACGGTGCGGTTGGCGATCGAGCCGGAGCCGTTCTGCTTTCTCGAAACCACCGACGAGACCATCGATTATTTCACCAACCATCTTTATGCCGGCGCAGCGGTCGAAAAACTCGCGAAGCTCGCGCATCTGCCGATCGCGGAAGCCAACGAAGCGCTGCGCCGGCATCTCGGCATCGTCTACGACATCTGCCATCAGGCGGTCGAATACGAGGACATCGCCGAGTTGTTGCAGAAGCTGGTCGATGCTGGCGTGCCTGTCTTCAAGCTGCAGGAAGCCGCCGCGCTTCACATGCCGGAGGTCACCCAGCCGGTGGTGGATACGCTCAAGCGCTTCGCCAAGACCATCTATCTGACCCAGACGCTGGAAAAGAAGGACGGCAAGCTCAACCGCTACCTCAACGTCGACGACGCCATCGCCGCGTTCGAGAAAAATCCGGGGCCGCGCGAGTGGCGCACCCACATTCACGTCCCGGTGTTTCTCGACGATCTCGGGCAGTTCCGCACCACCCGCTTTGCCATCGAGGACGCGCTGCGCTTCCACAAACGGAAGCCGCTGTCGCGCCATCTGGAAGTCGAGACCTACACCTGGGACATGCTGCCCGACAGTCTCAAGTCGAACGACATCGTCGACTATATCTACCGCGAGCTTGACTGGGTGCGCGGCCAACTGGTCTGACGGAGAACGTCATGAAGGTCGGATTTATCGGACTTGGCCGGATGGGCCAGGTCATGGCGCGCCGTCTGATCGACGGCGGCCACGAAGTCGGCGTCTACAACCGTACCGCAGACAAACTAAAGCCGCTGACCGATCACGGCGGCAAGCCGATGGCCTCGATCAAAGCGGCGGCGACCTTCGGCGACGCGGTTTTCACGATGCTTACCGACGATGCCGCGGTGCTCGACGTGGTCGGCCAGGCCGGTGGCTTGAAGGAGGCGCTGCCGCAAGGCGGCGTGCACATTTGCGCCGGCACCCACAGCGTCGCCGCGATCCAGAAGCTTGCGGCGATCCACGCCGGCGCCGGGCAGGTTCTGATCGCATCGCCGATGCTCGGCCGTCCTGAAGTCGTCGCCGCCGGTAATGCCAGCGTGCTGGTCGGCGGGCCGCAGCAAAACGTAAAACGTCTGCGGCCGCTATTCGATGCGCTCGCCGGGCGTGTCATTGAATCCGGCACCGAGCCGGTCACCGCCGCCGCCATCAAGATCGCCAACAATTTTGTGCTCGGCTGCGCCATCGAAGCACTCGGCGAAGGCTTTGCGCTGACGCGGAAATACGGCGTCGCGCCAGACGTGTTTTACAACGTGCTGGCCGAAGGCCTGTTCGCCTGCTGGGCCTACAAGACCTACGGCAAGTTCATCGCTGAGGAAAAATACTTGCCGGCCGGTCAGCGCGCCATCACCGGATTAAAAGACGCCAACCTCGCGCTCGCCGCCGGCGAAGCCGTCGGCGTGCCGCTCCCGAGCGGCAACGTCTGGCGCGATCGCCTGGTCGGCGCCGTCGCCCACGGCGAAGGCGAGCACGACTGGGCGGTGATGGCGAAGGATCAGGCTCGGGCCAGCGGGCTGACCTAGGGCGGCGCAGTTATCGAGCCCTCTCCCGTTCCGGGAGAGGGCCACTCAGCGGTTCAACAACAAGAATGGGTGAGGGCTCTGGCCGCAGACCCTCACCCGACCACGCTTGCTGAGAGTCCGGCGTTGCCCTCTCCCGGGGACGGGAGAGGGCGCACACCCGGCGCGCTCGCGAATACGGTCACCCGAAAATTGCGCGTCGGCGTTCGAGGCTAGCCGGCGGCCAAAGTTTTTTGGAATCGTAGTAGGCGTCAAAAGCGGGCACGCCTTCGGGCAGAGCGATCCAGGGGAGCTTCGAGCGGACGTAGATGTGGACGTCCGGCGCGAGCGCGGCAGGCTCGTCGAGCGTGCCGATCCGCACGAAGCGCAATTTTTCCACGCCGCCGTAATTGCTCCACACTGCGACCTTGCAGGACGGGCAGCGATGAATCACATGCGGGCGCCCGCTGTCGGTCGGCACTGCGGTGCCTTCGATATTGCCGGACAGCAGTTCGACCCGGTCGGCCTCGATCAGCGCGTTGAGAACAAATGCGCTGCCGGTTTGCCGCTGGCAGTCGCGGCAGTGACAGCAATGTACGAACATCGGCGCTGACGTGAGCCGGTAGCGCAGCGTCGCGCAGGCGCATCCGCCCTGGAGATGATCTGCCATCGGCTAAGCAAACATCCCCTTGAAGTCCTCGACGAACTTTTTGAACGTGATCGGCGGGCGTTTGACGATGTCCTCGATCACTTGGGTATGCTCGGTCGTAAACCCACCGGTCGCCGTCAGTTTGGCAATCAGCAGCATGTGCGCGAACAGCCAGTCCGGCAGGTTACGGGCCTTGAGTGCCTGCTCGGTCTGCTCCACCGTCACCGGCACGTAGCTGACCGGCTTGCCCAGCACTGACGAGAACGTGTCGGCGATCTCGCCGAAAGTCACGAGCTTGCCGCTGAACTCGTAAGTTTTGCCGGCATGCGGCGCCGGATCGATCAGGATGCGCGCGCCGACGGCGCCGGTATCGCGCACGTCGATGAAAGCGATCTTCATGTCCTTCGGCGCCGTGCCGACGATCTTGCCGGCGTCCTTGATCGAGGCTGCCTGGCCGATCAGGTTCTGCATGAACAGACCGGGCCGCAGGATCACCCACTTGATGCCGCTGTCGCGCAAGCGCTGCTCGATGGCGAAGTGGCCGCGGCCAACCACCGACGGCGAGTCGGCAAGCGCGACCGCGCGGCCGCCGGCGACGCGCACCAGATATTTGGCGCCGCCTTTGAGCGCGGCATCGAGTACGTTGTTCTGCTGCTCGACCATGCCCGGATTGTGCCCGGTGACCACGAACACGGTCTCGACGCCGGCCAGCGCCTTTTCCAGCGCCGTCCGATCGGTCAATTCGGCGACTGCGACTTTGGCGTTCGCGCCGAGCACCTCGCGCGCCTTGTCGGCGTTGCGCACGACACTGATTGGGTTCTGGCCCAAAGCTTGAAGTTCTTTGACCACCGCCCGGCCGGTATTTCCGGTGGCGCCGACTACCGCAATCGTCATCGTCGTTTCCTGCCCATAAAAGTTGAAACTGTTGAACTCAGAGGTAGCCCTACCAGCTTTCGCACCCGCTTGAAAATCCCCGTTGCGCCGCCGGTTCCATGCGCTAATGGTTTGCCGATTGGCGCGCCGTGGATTTTTCCGTGTGCCGTTTTGCCGTGAAAACAGTGAGGAAACGACATGAAATATAACCGCAAGCAGGCGACCGCCTCCTGGGGCACGATGGCCAAGGACTGGGAGAAAGGGATCGATTACGATCGCCTGCACAAGGAGCGGGTCAAGCGCGCGCAGGCCGCGATCCGCCATGCCGGCCTCGGCGCCGTACTCGCCTTCAACTTCGACAACATCCGCTACATCACCGGCACCCATATCGGCGAATGGGCCCGCGACAAGTTCATGCGCTACGCGCTCTGCCCGGTGGTCGGCGAGCCGATGCTGTGGGACCCGGCCCCGCCGGCCAAGCGCATCTCCTCGCCGTGGATCGCCGACAATGTGGCGGCGCCGATTTCGACCATGCAGGGCGGCCTTCCCTTGCAATTGAATATCCAGGGCGACTTCGCCAAGCAGATCAAGAAAGTCCTGATGAAACTCGGCATCGACAAGGAGCCGATCGGCATCGATTTGATGGAGCTGCCGATGCTTCGCGCGCTGGAGAAGGAAGGCATCGAGGTTGTCGACGGCCAGCAGGCCATGCTCGACGCCCGCGAAGTCAAAACGCCCGATGAGATCGAGCTATTAAAACTCGCCTGCTCGATGGTCGACGCCACTTACGTCGACATCTGTCGCGCCATCCGTCCCGGCACCCGCGAGAACGAGCTGGTCGCGATCGCCAATGACCGGCTGTTTCGCTTGGGCTCCGAGCGGGTCGAGTGCGTCAACTCGGTGTCGGGCCAGCGCGGCCGGCCGCACTCGCACACCTTCTCCGACCGCATCATCCAGCCGGGCGACATGGTGTTCCTCGACATCATGCATTCGTTCAACGGCTACCGCACCTGCTACTACCGCACCTTCATCTGCGGCGAGCCGAACAAATATCAGATCGACGCCTACGAGACCGCCTCGAAATGGATTTCCGCCTCGATCGACCTGATCCGCCCCGGCATCACGCCCGACCAGGTGGCGCAGGTTTGGCCCGACGCGCAGGAATTCGGCTATCGCGATGAAGCCGAAGCGTTCCTGCTGCAATACGGCCACGGCGTCGGCCTCTCGCTGTGGGAACGGCCAATTATCAGCAAGCGCTACACCGGCCAGAACACCCCGCTGAAGGAAGGCATGGTGTTCGCGCTCGAAACCTGGAAAGGCGCCGAAGACGGCTCCGGCGCCGCACGTATCGAAGAAGAAGTCGTGGTCACCAAAGACGGCTGCCAGATCATCACCAACTTCCCGTCCGATCGGCTCATCTCGTGCGGGCTGCCAGGGTGTGAGGTGTTTTGATTTCACCTCTCCCCGCGTGCGGGGAGAGGTCGAGCGCAGCGAGGGTGAGGGGGCCTCTCCGCGATTCTGAGCGCCGCAAATCTGAACGCCCGTCCACGCCCCCTCATCCCGACCTTCTCCCCGCACGCGGGGAGAAGGGGACGTAAAGCCCCGCGCAAAGTATGGTTCGTCGTGGCCGGATTTGATCCGCCCATCCACGCTCAACTCAGCGATTATGCCGTACTTGCTCGGTAGCAACTCGCGGTAGAATGCTTCCCGGGCACGATTCCCTGTGGAAGGATTTTGCCTATGGATTGGCAGACGAAAGTCGGCATCGGAATCGCCGTGTTCTTTGGTCTTCTTCCCTATGCGGTGAAGGACTTGCCGCATTGGGTGACTTGGGGCGGGATCGCCTTCGGTGTCTTGTTCGGGCTGTCAGGATTGATTCCGGGACATGAGAAAATTCCAAATCTCTTGAGTTTTGTTTTCATTGCTTGTGCGTCCGGTGCAGTCGGATCGGGAATTGGCCTGTAGCCGGTTCGGTTGACACCCGCTTAAGCTAATCCCGCTTTCATTTCGAACTCTGCGGGACTCAGATATCCGATCGTCGAGTGCCGGCGTTTCGGATTATAGAAGCATTCAATGTAATCGAACACGTCAGCCTTGGCTTCGTCGCGTGTCCGATAAGTTTTGCGCGCTGTGCGCTCGGTCTTCAGTGAGGAGAAGAAGCTCTCCATCGCAGCATTGTCCCAGACATTGCCCGAACGGCTCATCGAGCAGACGACGCCGTGGTCGGCCAACAGCTTCTGGAACTGTTCGCTGGTGTACTGGCTGCCACGATCGGAGTGATGCAACAGCGCATCAGGTTTGCCTCGTCGCCAGATTGCCATCACCAGCGCGTCAGTGACGAACTGCGCCGTCATCGCTGTGCTCATCGACCAGCCGACCACGCGGCGTGAGAACAGATCGACGACGGCAGCCACATAGAGCCAGCCTTCTGCCGTCCACACATACGTGAAGTCGGCAATCCATTTGCGGTTGGGAGCGGGCGCGTCGAAGCTGCGGTTGAGCACGTTGGCAGCGACGGCGGCGATCGGCCGCTCACCCAGATCGGGCGGCAGGCGGCGCCGTCGCGGACGTGCTCTGAGAGCCTGTAGCCGCATCAGTCGCTCGATCCGATGCAATCCACACGATATTCCTTCCGCCAGCATGTCGTGCCAGACCCGCCTGGCGCCGTAGGTTCGGTCGCTCGCAAGGAAGCTGGCACGAACCTTCGCGCTCAACTCTTCATCGCTCCGGCTGCGCCGACTGCGCGGTCGTGTCAGCCAGGCATAGAACCCACCCCGCGAGACACCGAGCGCCCCGCACAACCATTCCGCCGGCCAGATCCCCCGGTGCTTCGCAATAAAACCGAACTTCACATCGATTCCTTCGCAAAGTAGGCCGCGGCTTTTTTTAGGATGTCTCGTTCGGCCTTCAGCCGGATCACCTCGCGCTTAAGCTGCGCGATCTCCAGCTGCTCCGGCTTCATCTGACCTTGGCCGGGAAACGCATGCCGCGGATCACCCGCGAGCGCTTTCACCCAACTGCGCAACTGAGACTGATGCACACTCAGATCGGCCGAGGCCTGGGCATACGAGACGCCCCGCTCTTTGATCAGCCGCACAGCCTCAAGCTTGAACTCGCGTGTAAACTTCCGCCTCTCCATGACTTACCTCCGGTTCCATCAAAACACCTAACTCGGTGTCTGCGGAACCGGCTGCAGGCCAATCATGGTCATCGAGACAAGCGAGCGTAGCCCGGATGAGCGAGGCGATATCCTGGGTCTAATCTCACCGGCCATCCCGCATATCGCTGCGCTCATGCGGGCTACTTGCTGACGCCGCGCCATTTCACGAATGCGCGTAACTCCAGTCGACTGTGTTAAATCCCGGCGGAGCGGGCATTACTTCCGGCTCGTCCGTCGCCTTTCGCAGGATGGCCTCGCCGCGCTTTCCGTCGGGCACCTCGATCGGAACGGCGTTCTTGTTCACCGCGAGAATGCCGACCAGGTCGGGAGCAGCGTTCATGATGTAGGTGTCGGCTTGTTCGGTGAGGCGAAGCGCCTCATCGCGGATGAACGCGACGGACCAGTCCGCGGGAAGGCCCTTCACGGCGGCGAATTCTTCGGCCGGAATCGACAGTGTGTGCCGGCGTATCTCGTCGAGCGTGCGCCGTGGCGAAAAATTCGGCGGCTTGCCGGCGGCGGCGAGCACCAGCGGACCGAGCGGGCAATAGTTGTGTCCGATAGCAACCAGATCAGCAATGTCGCGGGCTTTTGAGCGCCCGGATGCGGCGAGCACCTTGTTCACGGCGAGATCGGCTTGGTGCAGGCGCGCGCCCCACTCCTCGTCTTTCACGAGCGGAAAGAAGCGGCGCTTGGTCTCGGCAAACCACTGAATGATCGTTGCGAACGTGCCGTCAGAGACCGTGGCATCGACGCCGCCGTAGATGATGAAGTCGATGTGGACCCGATATCCCGTAGCCTCGAGCACCGCGAGATCGGCCTTCGCCGCGTCGGTCACTTCCTCGTCGCTGTCGTGAAAGATGTCGATGTCGTCGGAGCGTCTTGGCCAGTTCCTGTTGAGGATCAAGCCGCCCGCCAAATAGCTCGTGTCCGAGCGGTTCCTGGCAAGGCAGCGGAGAATGTCGCTCTGGAGCTGCGTGAGCGCCATTTCAGTTTTCCATTGCGCCCACGCAATCAAGCATCCGCCGGCCCATGGCAAACGCGCGGGCATCGCCGCGGTCGATCATGGCACGGGCAACCACGGCGGCGCGCGCTCGCAGGTCGGGAAGCCGATCGAGATCGATGTTGTCGAGGATGCGGGTACGGTAGGAGCGGAGCGCCATGTCATAGAGCGCCCTGAGCTCCTTCTTGCCGCGATGTTCCGAGCGCAAGCGCGCGGCAACTGCTAGAATCTCGTTCCGGGCCGCCGGCGGTACCAGCACCTCGACCCGGGCGAGGCCCGCTGCGCCGCCTTGGCTTCGATACTTTTTGACGCGTTTATGAACGTCAGCCATCCGGGCATTCCCCATTTCCTCGTCGGCAGATAGCGTTCGTATCCCGGTTACGCAAGATTATCTCCCGGTTACGTAAAGCAACTCACTGCAAACAATGAGGAAGTATCGGCACGTGGTGGCGACATTATCGGCTTGTCTTGGCCCGATTCTTTAGGGGCGCCGTCCCTTTTTTATTGACTTTCGTCGCCGCTTCGGCTACTAGACTCTGCGAATCTCGCTCAGTGAAGGACGCCTTCGGCCGAGGGTACTCCTGAAGGTGGAGCGAGTGCGGTGCCCGCGGGCGGAACGATACGGTCCGTTCCCGGGCGGCTTCGAACAATACGCCCGGCCGGCACTATGACCGGTCTGCGAGGAGCTCGCTGGACTGGCGCGAGGGAATTTCCCTCGACCCAGGAAGCGCGTGTTCGAAGCTGGGCGGTGGCGTTCGGTCGCCTACGCCACAGCCGCGGTGGAACGCCGATAGGCGGCGCGTCACGTGGATTTTGTGTGCGCAGACTTGCGTACACTTGTCTGCGGTGGACGCGCGCCGCGCCCTAAAAAGCGCGGAGGTTCGATCCACACGTCTGTCGGCGTTCCGCCTTCCTTTTTTCTTTTTGCTTCGTAGGGTGGGTTGAGCGCAGCGAAACCCGCCGCTCAGCAGGGTGGGTTACGCCGCTGCGCGGCTAACCCACCCTACGTTGCTACGGTCATCGCAAAACTCGGACGCGGATCGCGTCGCGAGAACGCGCTCGCTTATCCGCCCCCGCGCAGCGGGGGAGGGGCACCACCCGAAGGGTGGTGGAGGGGGCGTGCAGCAAAGAGGTTCGCCTCATCGCCAACGCCCCTTCCACCGCGCTACTGCGCGGTCCCCCTTCCCCGCTTCGCGGGGCAGGATGGACTCTCTCGCATTTGCCAAAGTGACGCGGCGATCCGCATAGTGTTCAGAACACGACACGACGAAGTGTCGGCCGTCTCTGGAGGGGAGGTCAGCCGTGATCTACGACTTCATTATCGTCGGCGCGGGCTCGGCCGGCTGCGTGCTGGCGAGCCGGCTCAGCGAGAACGGCAAGTCGCAGGTTCTCCTCATCGAGGCTGGACGCGATACGCCGCCCGGCGCGGAGCCGTGGGACATTCGCGACGCTTATTATTCTTCGTACTATCAGCCGGATTATTTCTGGCCCGATCTGCAGGTTTATTCGCGGGTCGCGGCAGCTGGCGCGCAGCCGCGCTATTACGAGCAGGCGCGCGTGATGGGCGGCGGTTCTGCCATCAACGCGATGGTCGCGTTGCGCGGCCTTCCAGGCGACTACGACGAATGGGCGCAAGCGGGCGCGCGCGGCTGGGCGTGGGCCGACGTGTTGCCGTATTTCATCAAGCTGGAAAACGACCACGACATCGACGGGCCGTTGCACGGCAAGGATGGTCCGATCGCCGTCGGGCGCGTGCCGCGCCGGGAGTGGCCGGGATTTGCCCGCGCCATCGCCGCGGCGGCCGCCGCGCGCGGCTTCGACTACGTCGCCGACATGAACGGCGAGGTGCAAAACGGCTATTGCTCGGTGCCGACGTCAAGCACGCCGACAGACCGCGTCTCGGCCGCGATGGCTTATCTGACGCCGGAAGTCCGGCGCCGGCCGAACTTACGGATTCTGCCGGACGCCTTCGTCGAAGCCGTGTTGTTTGAAGGCCGGCGCGCGACCGGCGTGCGGGTCCAGCAAGCCGGAGGCGTCGTCGAATTTCGTGGCACCGAAATCATTGTCGCCGCCGGCGCGCTGCATTCGCCGGCAATCTTGCAACGCTCCGGCGTCGGCCCGGGTAAGCTTTTGCAGGCGCTCGGGATCAGCGTCGTCGCCAATCGTGCAGGTGTCGGCGAGAACCTGCAGGATCACCCTTGCGTTTCCATCGGCTGCTATCTGCAGCCGCAAGCACGCCAGCCGCATGGGCTCATTCGCGGCCAGATCCTTTCGCTGCGTTACGATTCCGGCGTCGAGAATTGTGCGCCGTCGGATATGTATTGGGGAGTGCCGAACCGGATTTCCTGGCATCGTCTCGGCCGCGCCCTCGGCGCCGTCATCATCTGCGTCTACAAGCCCTATTCGCGGGGCCGCCTGCAAATCGTTTCCGCCGATGCGGGCGCCGAAGCCAAGATCGAATTCAATTTGCTGTCCGATCCCCGCGATCTGACGCGATTGATGCAAGGAGTTGGCCTCGCCGCCGAGGTGTTGGCGCATCCAAGCGTCCGCGTCGCGGCCGCGGAAATCTTTCCCGCGCGCTACACGCCGCGCGTTCGCGCCTTGAATCGCCGCTCGGCCTGGAATGGCGTGCTGGCAAATGCGGGATCGGTGCTGATGGACAGTTCCTCAGCGTTACGCAGATGGCTTTTGAAAAACCATGTCAGTCCGGGGCCCGATCTCGATGCGCTGATCGCCGACGCCGTGCGGCTGCGGGAATGGGTCAGCGTTGGTGCGATCCCGTTCTATCATCCGTCCGGCACCTGCCGCATGGGCGCCGTCGACGATCCGGTGGTGGTCGTTGACGAGCAGTGCCGGGTCGTCGGCGTCGACGGTCTGCGCGTTGCCGACGCGTCCGTCATGCCGTGCGTGACGCGCGCCAACACGAACCTGCCCGTGATCATGATCGCGGAAAAAGTGTCGGCCATGCTCCGAGAATCCGGGAATGCGCCCGGTCATCCTTCGCCGCTTCGCGGGGCGGGATGAAATCACCCCTCGCCGATCTCCCGCAAAATTTCGGCGGTGTGTTCGCCAAGCCGCGGCGAGGGGCGTTCCGCCGCCATCGGCGCGCCGTCGAGCACGATCGGGGTGCGGACGCCGGGAATCTTTCCGTCTTTGGCGGCCGCGCTCGGCCGCTCGATCTTCATGCCGCGATAGATCACCTGCGGATCGGAGAACACCTGCGCGAGATCGTTGATCGGGCCCGCGGGCACGCCGACTGCTTCAAGCTTTTCAAGAAGCACCACGCTCGGTATGCGCGCCGTCGCGGCGCAGAGCCGGCCGATCAGGTCGGCGCGATGCGCGAGCCGTGCTTTGTTGTCGATGTAATCCGGGTTCTTGGGGAGGTCTGGTTCGCCGAGCACGCCGCACAGCTTGGCGAACTGGCCGTCATTGCCACTGGCGATGATGATGTGGCCGTCGGCGACCGGAAACACCTGATAGGGCGTGATGTTGGCGTGCGCGTTGCCCATGCGGTGCGGCACCTTGCCGGAGACCAGATAATTGAGCGCCTGGTTGGAAAGGACGGCGACAGTCGAGTTGACCAACGCGGTATCGACATAGCCGCCACGCCCGGTTTTCTCCCGCCGCGCCAGCGCGGCGAGAATGCCGACCACCGAATAGACACCGGTGAAAATGTCGGACACCGGCACGCCGGCGCGCAACGGCTCGCCGTCGGCATTGCCGGTGAGATCCATGAAGCCGCCGATGCCCTGCGCCATCAGGTCGTAGCCCGGACGGCTGGCATAGGGTCCGTCCTGGCCGAAGCCGGTCACCGAGCAATAGATCAGCCGCGGCATTTCCGGCGCGAGACTGTTGTAGTCGAGGCCGAATTTGGCGAGCCCGCCGACCTTGAAATTCTCGATCAGCACGTCGGAACGTGCGGCGAGTTTTCTGACGATCCGCCGGCCTTCCTCGCTCTCGAAGTCGAGCTCGATGGAACGCTTGCCGCGATTGGTGCCGTGAAAATAGGCGGCGCCCAGATGGCCGCCGTCGGCGGCAGGAACAAACGGTGGGCCCCAGGAGCGGGTGTCGTCGCCGGCGCCCTTGCGCTCGACCTTGATCACGTCGGCGCCGAGATCGGCCAGGATTTGCCCGGCCCAAGGCCCTGCCAGGATGCGAGCAAGCTCGAGGACGCGCAGACCGGCCAAAGGACCTGACACCAAAGGACCTGACACCAAAGGACCTGGCATGAACAATTCCTCCCGCGCCGCGGCAACCGCACCGCGGCGGTTAACTGACAAAGCGGCACGCATTTGTCTACCGGCCATGGTTTCGCTAACTATGCGTTTCGCTAACTTGTCATGGCCGGCTGCGATCATTAGCTCTCATCTCGCCGGTGCGGATGGGTCGATCGGTCAATGGTTGCAGTAAACGCCTCTTTCTTCAGCGACATGCTGCAAAGCATTGCCGACCGCAGCCGCGCCTTGATCCGGCGCGAGCGCCGTGAGCCGGCGCGCGGGCGCCTGGAAGGCCTGATCGAGCTGTGCGAGGCGCTGCTTTCCGGCCGCGGCGAGGCCTCCGGGGTGGCGCTGGCCAACGAAATACTGTCCGGCTACGCGGCGCTGACGACCGGGCCGCGCATCGCGTTTTTCGAAGCTTTGGCACGGACTTTTGGCTACGACACGCCGCGTATCGATGCGGCGATAACGGCTTGGCGGCAGTCGCCGTCCGCTGACGCCGCAGCCGAGCTCCATCGCGTCAGCGAGCCGCGCCGGCTCGAGCTTTTTCGCCGGCTTAATCTCGCGCCTGGCGGTACTGCTGCGCTGGTGCGCATGCGCGAACAGCTGATGGACGCCGCCGAGCACCGCGATGATCTCGCCGTCATCGACAACGATTTCGTCCATCTGTTCTCATCGTGGTTCAACCGCGGCTTTTTGGTCCTGCGCCGCATCGACTGGTCGACGTCGGCTTCGATTCTGGAAAAGATCATCCGCTACGAGGCCGTGCACGAAATTCGCGACTGGGAAGAATTGCGGCGCCGCATCGATCTGCCGGACCGGCGCTGCTACGCCTTCTTTCATCCGGCGCTGGTCGACGAACCGCTGATCTTTGTCGAGGTAGCGCTGACCCGCGAAATACCGGACGCCATTGCGCCGATCCTGTCGGACAAGCGCGAGGTGGTCGATCCGGAACGGGCGGCGACGGCGGTGTTTTACTCAATCACCAATTGCCAGCGCGGGCTTGCCGGCGTGACTTTCGGCCACTTCCTGATCAAGCAGGTCGTGGAGGAAGTGCGCCACGAATGGCCGCGGATCTCGACCTTCGTGACGCTGTCGCCGTCGCCGAATTTCGCCGAATGGCTCAAGCGCGAGCGTGCCAATGAAGCTTCGCTCGCGATCGACGCGGATGATCGTGAAGCGCTTGGCGCGCTTGACCGGGCGAATTGGTGGCTCGACGACCAGTTGGTCGAAGTCATCGGCGAGCCGATCATGCGCGCCGCCGCCTGGTATTACGTACGCGCGCGCAATCGCCGGGGTTTGCCGGTAGATGCGGTCGCACGCTTCCATCTCGGCAACGGCGCGCGGCTGCAGCGGCTCAACTGGATCGCCGATACCTCTGAGCGGGCGCTCGAGCAATCGTTCGGCCTCATGGTCAATTATCTCTACGATCTCGACTTCATCGAGCAGAACCATGAAGCCTATGCGCAGCAGCACGCGATCGTCGCTTCGACTGGCGTGACGCGGCTGGTGCGCTCGCCGGCGCGCGAGATCGTTCCGGTTTCGGGTTGATTTCCCTCCCCGCATTGGGAAAGGGAAAACATGGGTCCGATGCCATGCCCACCCTGCTCGGCGTTCTGGAAACCTCGCTCTATGTCGATACGTTCGAGCGCGCCTGTCCGTTCTACGAGCAGATCCTTGGGCTCAACAGCATCTACCGCGATCAGCGGCTGTGTGCCTATGACGTCGGCGGTCGCGGCGTGTTGCTGTTGTTCTTGCGCGGCGGTTCGTTGGAGACTGTGCATCTGCCCGGCGGCACGATCCCGCCACATGACGGTCACGGGCCGGTGCACATGGCGTTCTCAATCGCCGCCGAAGAGCTTGCGGCGTGGGAGGAGCGGCTTGCCGAAGCGGGCATCGCCATCAAGGGCCGCACCAAATGGCCGCGCGGCGGCGAGAGCGTTTATTTCCGCGATCCCGACGGGTACGTGCTCGAACTGGCGACGCCCGGTCTGTGGCCGGGCTATTAGGATTTGCCGTACACCGGCACGACGCCACCGCGGGTGACGCGGTTCTCCGGAGAGGCGAGAAACAGAATCGTTGCCGCCACTTCTTCGAGCTTCGGCCACAGGCTGTAATCGGCTTTCGGCATGGCCGCTCGATTGGCTGGTGTGTCCATAATCGAAGGCGCGATGGCATTCACCAGAATGCCGTCCTTGGCGACCTCCTCGGCAAGCGCGACGGTCAGTGCCGCGACCGCCGCTTTGCTTGCGGTGTAGGCGGCCATTCCGGCGCCGGTTCGCCATTCGAGTCCGGGTCGGGCGGCGACGTTGACGATCCGTCCGCCACGGGAAGCAGCCATGGCGCTGACTGCAGCACGGCAGCACAACAGACAGCTGAGGAAGTTCATGTCGATCTGCTGCCGCAGCGTCGCCACGCTCGCTTCACGCAACGGTCCTGCGGCAAAGCCGCCGGCGATATGGATCGAAGCCCACAGCGGCCCGACGCCATCGTAGAGCCGGGTAATGGCTTTCTCATCGGCGAGGCTGCCGGTAACGGTTAGCATGACCTGCTTGTGGTCGCGCAGCCGGAAACGCTGCGCCTCGGCCTCATCCATGCACGGCACGTGGCACATGGCACCGCCGGCGATCAGCGCTTCGACCACAGCGGTGCCAAGCGCGCCGGCGCCGCCGGTAATCACGATGTGACGATCGCGGAAATCCATAGCGCGCTCCCTGAGGCGTTTTGAACCGCCATCATCACCCATCCGCGGATCGAGGCAAGATCATCGCATCGCCGCCGAACGGCTGACGCGGTGGCTCTTGTGACGCGCGGGCCGCGCCGCATTAACGGATTGCTCACCACGTCGCAAGGAGTGCAGCGCGTCAACACGAAAAGCAGGGTCAACGAGCGAGGCTACCTTTACCAACCCGCAAGACGCCGCATGATCTGATGCGCTTTGGCGCCGGCTCGTCGCCTGTCGAACCGCCAAGGCAGTCCAAGCCATGTCCTCGAAGCTGTCCAAGAAAGAGATCGCGGACCTTATCGCCGCGCTCTGCATTCTCGTCGTCGACGACAATCAGTACATGCGCAAGACTGTCCGCAACCTGCTGGTTAATTGCGGCATCAAGGATATCTACGAGGCGTCCGACGGAATCTCTGCGCTCGACACTATTCGGACCGTCGGCCCCGATGTTGTGATTCTCGACTGGGAGATGCCGCTGCTGAGCGGCGCCGAACTCGTTCGCATTGTGCGTTCGCCCGGTGTCTTTCCGGTCCCCGACGTGCCGATCATCATGCTCAGCGGGCATGGTGAGCGTTGGCGCGTGGTCGAAGCCGTGAAGCTCGGCGTCAACGAATATCTGGTCAAGCCGGTCTCAGCGAAGTCGATCTATGACCGGTTGGTCTCGATCGTAACGCAGCCGCGGCCTTTGGTGCAGCTCGGTGACTATTACGGTCCTGAGCCACGCAAGCTTGCCGGCGATGCCGGCGACGAGACCGACCTGCTTACATCGCTCGCCGATCCGGTTGCCGACTGACCGTTGCCGGCGAACGCCGAACGGTCGGAACTGGCGGACGAAATTTCTCCGTCAGTCCGAACAATCCTACAAAAGCGCTTGCAGTTTCCCGCCCGCTGCGGCTGTTTGGCGAAATGCGGAGCGTTACATCGAAGCGTGATTTTGCGCCGTGGGCCGACCCTGAACTCCGTCCGGTGCTGCGCCTGGAAACCCTGACCAAGCAGTTTGGCAGTGTTGCGGTCGTCGATCAGCTGTCGCTCGATATTTATGACGGCGAATTCTTTGCTCTGCTTGGCCCGTCAGGGTGCGGCAAGACCACGCTGCTGCGCTTGATTGCGGGCTTCGAACGGCCGAACGCGGGCCGCATGCTGCTCGACGGAATTGATCTCGCTCCAGTGCCGCCCTATCGCCGGCCGGTGAACATGATGTTCCAGAGCTACGCCCTGTTTCCGCACCTTACTGTTGAGGCCAACATCACCTTCGGCCTCAAGCAGGAGGGCTTGCCCAAAGCGGAGATCACCCATCGCGTCGCCGACATGCTCGCGCTGGTCAAGCTCGAAGGCTTCGCCGGCCGCAAGCCGCACGAGCTGTCCGGCGGCCAGCGCCAGCGCGTGGCGCTGGCGCGGTCGCTGGTCAAGCGCCCGCGCGTTTTATTGCTCGATGAGCCGATGGCGGCGCTGGACAAGAAATTGCGCGGCGAAACCCAATTCGAATTGATGGAACTGCAGCGCAAGCTCGGGCTCACGTTCATCATCGTCACCCATGACCAGAGCGAGGCCATGACGGTCGCCGACCGCATTGCCGTGATGGATCGCGGCCGGCTGATGCAGGTCGCGCCGCCCGCTGCGATCTATGAACAGCCAGACTCGCGCTGGGTCGCCGACTTCATCGGCGACATCAATGTGTTCGAAGGCCGCCTCGGGGCTGATCGTTTAAGTGTCGAGGAGACGCCGGCCGGGTATTTGCGTGTGGCAGTGAAAGCGGACGCTGTGCCCGGCGCGACCGTTTGGGTGGCCGTGCGGCCCGAGAAGGTCCGCATCATCCGCGAGCCGCCATTGCCGGGCGCTGACAATTGCGTCGCCGGCACGATTATCGACGTCGGCTATCTCGGCGATACGTCGATCTACAAGATGCGGCTGCGCAGCGGCGCTGTGATGAAGGCGGCGATCGCCAATGTAGGTGACCGCGCCTTGCGCGCACCGGCTTTTGGCGACGAGGTGTGGCTGCTGTGGCCGCCCGAGAATTCAATGCTGCTGACGCGGTGAGGAGGGGACAATGCTATGAGCCGAGAGCGGGGTGTCTCTCCCGGGCGCAAGCTCATCGTGGGTGTTCCCTACGCTTGGCTGCTCGCGTTTTTTCTTTTGCCGTTTCTGATCGTGCTCAAGATCAGCCTGTCGCAGACGGCGATCGCGCAGCCGCCCTATACCCCGGTGCTCGACGTTGCGGCCGGCTGGCACGGCCTGATCGGCTTTTTCACCGCGCTTTCGTTCGACAATTACATCCTGCTCGGCTCCGATCCGCTCTATGTTTTGTCCTACGTGAAGAGTTTGGAGATTGCCGCTCTTTCCACGTTTATCCTGCTCGTCGTCGGCTTTCCGATGGCTTACGCGATCGCGCGGACGCCGCGGCGCTGGCAAGCAATCCTTGTTGTTCTGACCGTGCTGCCGTTCTGGACGTCGCTGCTGATCCGCATTTATGCGTGGATGAACATCCTGCAGCGCGACGGGCCGCTCAATGAAGTCCTGATCGCGCTTTCGATTGTAAAGGAGCCGCCGGTGTGGCTCTCGACCGACACCGCCGTCTATATCGGCATCGTTTATTCCTATCTGCCGTTCATGGTCTTGCCGCTATACGCGACGCTGGAGAAGCTGGACGAGACGCTGCTCGAAGCGGCCGCCGATCTCGGCGCGCCGCGCTGGAAGATTTTCTGGCTGGTGAGGCTGCCGTTGTCGATGTCCGGAGTTGTTGCCGGCGTGCTCCTCTGTTTCATTCCGATCGTCGGCGAGTTCGTCATTCCCGATCTGCTGGGCGGTTCGCAGTCGCCGATGATCGGTCAGACCATCTGGATCGAGTTCTTCGGCAACAAAGATTGGCCGACTGCCTCCGCGGTTGCGGTCGTGCTTGTTTGCCTGCTGGTGACGCCGATCGTGGTCTATCAGAACCAGGCGACGCGCAGGGTGGAGCGGGATTGACGATGCGCAGGCTGACAGCTTTCAACCTCGGAGCCATTCTGCTCGGCATCACTTTCCTCTATCTGCCGATTGCGGTTTTGGTGATTTACTCTTTCAACGCTTCGCGTCTTGTGACGGTTTGGGGCGGCTGGTCGACGCACTGGTATACTGAGCTGTTTAACGACGCGCCGCTGGTCGAGTCGGCCTTGATCAGCATCCGTCTGGCGCTGGTATCGGCGAGCGTTGCGACCGTATTGGGAACGCTTGCGGCGCTCGCGCTGGTGCGGTTCGGCCGCTTCCGCGGCCGGCTCCCGTTTGCCGCGATGATCTACGCACCGCTGGTGATGCCGGAGGTGGTAACAGGCTTGTCGCTGTTGCTGCTTTTCGTCGCTATCGCGGTCGACCGCGGCTTTTGGACCGTCGCCATCGCGCACACCACGATGGCGATGTGCTTTGCCACCGTGATCGTGCAGTCGCGGCTCGTCGATTTCGATCTCAGCCTCGAGGAGGCGGCGATGGATTTGGGTGCCACGCCTCTGCGCACCTTCGTGTCGGTGACTTTACCGCTGATCCTTCCGGCCATCGCCGCCGCGTGGATGCTGGCATTCGCGCTGTCGCTCGACGATCTGGTGATCGCGAGCTTCACCACGGGTCCGGGCGCGACCACGCTGCCGATCCGCATCTATTCCGAAGTGCGACTAGGCGTGAAGCCTGAGATGAACGCTGTTTGCAGCATCATGGTTGCCGTGGTCGGTGTCGCGGTGATCGCCGCTTCGCTCCTTGCCAAGGTCACTGGCTCAAGAGGTGCTGGCAGGATCTGATCAAACAATCCCGGCTTGGGCTAATCTCGATTTTTTGCCGCAGATGGCGCCGCGCCGCTGGGAGACGCCAGGAGCTTGTCGATCACCGAGCGCACGGCGGCGCCGGCGTTCCGGGCCTTGATGGCTTCGAGCAGCGGGGCGGCAGCACCAGAGCGGCGGATCAGGCTTTGCGCATCCGGGAGCATGATCGGGTCGTCCCACTGTCCCTGCACAACGAATGGCAAATCGAACTGGTTGGCGGTCGCGCTTGAAACCAGCGTGGCTATTCCCTTGAGATCAAGATCGCGAGTGGGGACCGAGACCTGACCATTGACTGCAAGCCGCACCGTCGGCCCCTCCAGATGCATGTCGTCGACCGACACCTGGCCTTGCTCGATTTTGAGGCCGAGTGCGAACTTGTCGAACGGTGTACGTCCGGAGCGGAAATCGCCGTTACCGGAGAGCGGCCGGCGTTCAAGCCGGCGCAGTAATTGCTCGACATTTATTCCAGCCACTGCGCCATCGTGCGCGGTAAGGTTGGCGCTGCCGTGGAGCGTATTGGTCAGCGCCAAAACCGATGTGCCGGATCCTTCGACGTTGAGCGCCATGTTGCCGCGGCCCTCGAGCTTGCGAATACCGAATATCTGGCTGAGGCAGCTTTCGAGATCGACATCGACGAACTGAACGTGTGAGGTCACCGCAACGCCGCCCGCGGTGCTGGCAAGCCCGACCGAGCCCTTGGCGATGCCGCCGAAGGCTTGCGCCTCTCCGATGGCCACGTCGAGCTTCCCGTTACGCATCGTGGCCGCGGCCGCCGTTCGCCCCAACTGGGCAGTCGCGATCTTGACGGTGCCGGCCGAGAGCCGAAGATCGAGATCGAGATCGGCCATGCCATCAAGCGCAATGGGTAGTCGATCCCACGTGCGCTCGTTCGCGGTCAGGATGTGAATCCCGGATATATATGGCGTCAAATCAAGCGCGTCGGCCGCGAGCGTGCCCTGGACCGTGCGCTGGTCCGTCGAGAGCGTGATCACGCCTTCGGCGGTATTGCCGTCGAGCTCGACGTTGACTCCGGACAGCGAAGCGACACCGCCGGCGAGGCTGCTCTGTGCCCGCAACGCGAAGCGCCCGAAGCCGCCGAACGGAAGCTCGGTGGTACGGGCCCAGCGCAGTGCGTCGCGCAACGAGGGAGACTCCACGCTCAGCATACCGTCGACCTTCAACGTCGGCTGGTCGCTCGCACCACCGTCGAAAGCAGCTTTCAGCAGGGCGCCACTCAGGCGGACCTTGACGCCGGAATGATCACCATTGAGCGCGGCGAGAAAATCGCTCAGCGTCAGGCTCGCTTCAATCGGTTGGTCGTGCCACACAAAGCGGCCGTTGGCGCCGAAACTGCGCGAAATCGAGGGCCAGGCAAGCTGAAACTCGACGTTTTCCAGGCGGTCGGTGGTCCGCTTCCCAGCGTGAAGATTGTGGACGACAACGACGCCGTCACGGATACCGATCTCCGAGAACGATGGTGTGCGGCTGGGATTAGGCTCAAGCGCGCGAGCCAGCGATTGGGTCAAGCCGGACCAATTCGACTCGCCGTCAGGCTGGAATGTCACGGTGATTGTCGGTCGTACCAGCGTTACGTCGGCAATTTCGACCCGACCGGCCAGTAGCGGGAAATAGCGCAGGTGCGCAGTCAGTTCGTCGGCGACGACAGCCGGTTGGCCGGTGCGGTCATTGCCGAGCAACACATCGTGGAAACTTGCCGTGCCGGAGGGAAACAACGATATCGAGACGTCGCCACGGAGCACAGGGTCGAGCCCGGTGACGGCACGAATCTCTCGCGCGACCGCATCCCGTACCGAGGAAGCTGGAACGAGAAACGACAGCCCAACCAACGTGATGAAGCCAACCGCGATCACGGCAGCAACGGCAATCGCAAGGCGCTTCAAGCCAGTAGCTGCAGTCACGGGAGGTGTGTTCCGAGTGGTTCGGTTAAGTCGGTCGAATAATACGGTTTGACGGCTAAGCTGCAAACCTGCCCGGTATCTGTGTCGCTTTCGTGGCCGGGGCACTGCCCAAACGGTTGTCCCAAAAAGGCAAAAGCACCGGCAAAGCCGGCCCGAAAATGCTTCCTGAAGGGCGGCGCTGCGAGCAGTCGTATGCCGGCGCGATGCGGCTACCGCGCCGCAGTGCGAAGCCTGGGGTTTGCGGGCGCCTGCGCTACTTCCGCGATCATCTTCTTGACGATGGCCTCGCCGAACGAATTGAAATCTTTCGCTACCTGCACAAATGCGCCCGGACCGCCGACGACATGGTTGCGGTAATAGTTGTCGAGGCCGCCCGGGGGATTGGTGTGGTCCGGATTCCATGCCAGCGGGGTATCGCTGAGGATGACGAGGCCGTTGATGGTGACCCCCCGCGCAAGCGCTTCATCGCGCACCGAAACCACGTCGCGGCCGGCATTGTTGGTACCGTCGCCGGAGATGTCGATCGTCCGTCGCGGCGCGTCATAAGGCGCGCGAGCGAATTGTCCCATCGCGAATTCGATCGCGCCTGAAATCGACGTGCGATCCGCAAACGAGCGCGGCGCCTCCAGCAGGCGATCGCCAAAGCCTTTTGCCGATTCTGAAGTCGCGGATGGTCGCCCAATCGATCACGACCCGTTGCGCGCCAACGCCCGACCATTCGACGAACGCCAGCCCAATGCGGCCATTGCCGCCCGAGCGAATGGCGTCGAGCACCCGCGGATCGGAGATCGCGGCGCCATAGCCCTCGCGTTGCAGCTGAAATTTCGCGCTATCAATGCTGCGCGACACGTCGGCCGCCAATATCAGCAGAAGATCGACTTGCTCTGCGGCCGGTGTAGTGACGGGAACCAGCGCCGCGCTGGCGCTGATCAGCAAAAGGACAGTTGTTACGATGCGGACAAGCCTCATGGACTTGCTATGACTCGTTGGCCGCCGTGTGGATCGCGGCACGGATCCGCTGGTAGGTTCCGCAGCGGCAGATATTCGTGATTGCGGCGTCGATGTCGGCGTCGGTCGGCTTGGGCTTTTGCGCGAGCAGTGCTGCGGCAGCCATAAGCATGCCGCTTTGACAGTAGCCGCATTGTGGCACGTCGTGTTCGACCCAGGCTCTTTGCAGCGGGTGCAGCTCGCCATTCTGCGCAAGCGCCTCGATCGTCGTCACCCGTTTGCTGCCGAGACTGCCGATCTGGATTTGGCACGAGCGCGTGGCGATGCCGTCGATATGTACGGTGCAGGCGCCGCATTCGGCAATACCACAGCCGAACTTGGTGCCGGTGAGCCCGATGGTGTCGCGCAGTACCCACAGTAACGGCGTATCGGGCTCGACGTCGACCTCGTAATGGTTCCCGTTAACGGAGAGTGCCTGCATGTTTGCTGCGTAGGCCCGCGCCTGTCTCGTCACAACCACCAACTCTAGCTCGTCGCCATGCGAAGCGAAATCGCAAATGCGCATGCTCAACAAACAGGCACGCCGCCAGTGGGAAGTGTTAGACCTTTGACGCCGGGGCAGATTGCCACGCTCCCCCGTTTGCGCCCTTTTCATGGCCCTGGAAGCAGGGCATTGTCTCCTGACGCTGTCGCGCCAAGCCCGAAAACGGGCAGCCCGCCAGAGTACGTAAAGTGAAAAAGCTACTTCAGGAGGAAAGGCCATGGGTTATCGCAATTATCGCGTGACGCGACGCGGTGTTGCCGGAGGGATCGGCGCGGCGGTACTTGCCGTCGGACTTGCCGCGGCGCCCGTTCCGGCTTCCGCGCAGAGCGGCGAACCGATCAAGATCGGTTTTAGTCTGGCGCTCACCGGTCCGCTGGCGCCGAACGGCAAACAGGCGCTGCTGGGCGCGCAGATCTGGGCAGAGGAAATCAACGCCAAGGGCGGTCTGCTCGGCCGCAAGGTTGAGCTCGTCAACTACGACGACCAATCCAAACCGGCAAACGTCCCGGGAATTTATACGAAGCTGCTCGACGTCGACAAAGTCGACATCGTGATGGGGCCATATGGAACAAATCTGAATGCGCCAGCGATGCCGGTTGTGATGCAAAAGAACAAGGTTTTCATCGGCTTTTTTGCGCTCGATATAAACGCCGAGTTTCACTACCCGCGATACTTCTCGATGTTGCCGACCGGTCCAAAACCGCGGGAGGCGTTCACCGAGGGGTTTTTCGAGGCGGCGGCGGTGCAGAAACCCAAGCCGCAAACGCTGGCGCTGGTGTCCGAGGACGCCGAGTTCGCGCGTAACGCCTGCGATGGCGCCCGCGAAAATGCCAAGACCTATGGTTTCAAGATCATCTACGACAAGACCTTCCCGCCGGGCACGACCGACTTCTCGCCGGTCATCCGCGCGCTGCAGGCCGCCAACGCCGACCTCGTCGTCGCATGCTCGTATCCGCTGAGCTCGGTCGGACTGGTCCAGTCTGCGAATGAACTCGGGCTAAGCCCGAAGATGTTCGGTGGCGCCATGGTCGGTCTACAGGCGACCGTGTTCAAGACCCGCCTCAAGTCCAAGCTCAACGGCATCGTCAATTATGAAACCTGGGTGCCCTCGCCCAAATTGATGGCTCCGGCGAAAGCGTTCTTTGCCAAATACCAGGAACGCGCCAAGGCCGCCGGCGTCGATCCTCTTGGCTATTATCTCGGTGGTTGGGGCTATGCCGACTTCCAGTTGATCGGTGAGGCGATCGAAGGCGCGAAGAGTGTGCAGGACGACAAGGTCGCCGACTACCTGCGCAGCCACGAGTTCAAGACCATCATGGGCGACATCAGGTTCGGAAAGAACGGCGAGTGGACCAAGTCCGGCATGCTGCAGGTGCAGTATCATGGCATCACCGACGCCGCGAATCTGGAAACCTGGCGCGGCATGAGCTACCAGACTGTGGTAAGCCCGGCCGAGCAGAAAACGGGTAGCCTCGTTTATCCGTACCAAAAGGCGAAGTGAGGCTGGTCCAGCCGGTTATTGCGGGGCGCGGGCGTTAAGTCCGCGCCCCGCTCGATTCTTAAGCTCTGTTCCTCCCCAACGCCTCCCGCGCGAGCGAAGAGGAAACAGGATGAAAGGATCAAATGCTCCTTCCCACTTCGCTCGTTGGCTCTTATCCGCAGCCGGAATGGCTGATCGACCGCGGCAAGCTCTCCAAGCAGGTGCCGCGGGCGCGCGCCGACGATCTCTGGCTGGTCCCACGCGATAAGCTTGAAACGGCGCAGGACGACGCCACGATCCTTGCGATCCGCGATCAGGAGCGTGCCGGGCTCGATATCGTCACCGATGGTGAACAGCGGCGCGAAAGCTATTCGAACCGGTTTGCCACCGCGCTTTCAGGTATCGACGCCGACAATCCCGGCACGACGATCAACCGGACCGGCCAGCCGATCGCGGTGCCGCGGGTGGTGGCGCCGATCCGGCGGACGCGCCCCGTCGAGTTGCGCGATCTCAAAGTGCTGCGCGCCAATACCGACCGCAGGATCAAGGCCACGGTTCCGGGCCCGTTTACGATGAGCAAGCAGGCGCAGGACGACTTCTACCGCGACGCCGAAGCGATGGCGATGGACTATGCCGCCGCCGTCAACGCCGAGATTGCCGATCTGTTTGCTGCCGGCGCCGACATCGTGCAGCTCGACGAGCCGTGGATGCAGCAGCACCCGGACGACGCGCGGCGCTACGGCCTCAAAGCTCTGGATCGGGCGCTGCAAGGCACGACCGGCACGGTCGCCGTGCATCTTTGCTTCGGCTATGCCGCGCTCGTGCACGGCAAGCCCTCCGGATATTCATTTCTCGCAGAACTGGAAAACTGCAGAGCGCAGCAAATATCGATCGAAGCGGCGCAGCCGAAGCTCGATCTGAAGGTGCTGCAGGCGTTGCCGTCGAAGACCATCATCCTCGGCGTCATCGACCTCGCCGACATGACGGTAGAGACTCCGCAAATCGTCGCCGATCGGATTCGCCGCGCCCTTCCTTACGTGCCCGCCGAGCGGATCGTGGTGGCGCCGGATTGCGGTATGAAATACCTGCCGCGACCGGTCGCGTTTGCCAAGATCAAGGCAATGGCCGAGGGCGCGGCGCTGGTGCGACGCGAAATCGAAGGCGGCTGAGCGTGTCGAAGTCCGCTTTTTGATAAGTGTTGGGTAGGCCGTCGCGCGGCCAACGCGCGCTATGGCGCCATGATCTCAATCACGACGCCCGAGCTTATCAGCTCTGCCAAGCCCCGGCTGAGGTCAAATTCGGCGTGATCGGCAAATGCAACCTCCGCTGCCGCGCTGATCGGGTGTCCGGAGCCCAGCGCGTGCAGGAATGTCGCGCCGCCGGACGGCAACAGGCGCACTTCAACATCGAGACGCGGCCGCGTAACGAGCGCATCTTCGCCCCGCCAGTCCTCGATGGCCGCAAGCTGTTGTCCGCCTGAATTCATCGCCCAGATGGTGACGATCGGATGCGGGGACCGAACGATTTCGGCGGAAGGGTGCAGGCCGAGCCTGATGTCACTGACGGTGTTGGGATTGAGCGCGGCAAAACGGCTCGGGTCCACCGGCGCAGCGTCCGCCGCGTGATAGGCGCGGGTACGCGCAGCTTCGAGGCGGGCCACGTCTGCGAGATAGCCAAGCTCGCGAGCCGGCTCGAAGGCGGCGATGAACTCGGCAAAGTCATCGCCGTAAGCCGTCAGGATCGGCTTACGCGGCGGACTTTTTGCAACGAAGACACGCGCCATCGCGGCAAAGAACTCTTCCCCGACGATTTTCTCGACCGCGGGAAAACGCGCCTGCAGCACTTTGATCAGGCCGACGACTACATTGTTGCGGTGGATGGCAAAGCGCCGTGCAGCCGATCCGCTGCTGTCGGTGATACGGTGAGGAACGGGCTCTAGCGGGTCGAGCAACGCCCGCGCAACCGACGCCTCGAAAGACCCGGGCATGTTCGCTGTCACGCCGCCGACGCGCGCGATGCAGCGGTCAATATGGTCTCAGCCTTCAAAGTCTGGTCGCGCAGTGTAGGCCAATCGGGAACGTCGTTGTCCCATTCGATCAGAGTCGGACGCGGACCGGCGCGGGTGACGACGTGCGCATAGAGTGTCCAGACTGCGTCGGCGACGGGCGTTCCGTGGGCGTCGATCAAGAGCGGCGCGCCAGTATCGTCGATTTCCTCGTGATGGCCACCGAGGTGGATTTCTTTCACCCGATCGAGCGGAAACGAATCCAGATACGACAGCGGCGCCGCGTCGTTGTTCTTGGCCGATACGAACACATTGTTGACGTCGAGCAACAGGCCGCACCCGGTTCGCCTTGACACTTCGGTGAGGAAATCGACCTCCGCCATCGTGCTTTCTACCAGGCGAACGTAGCTGGACGGGTTTTCGAGCAACATCGTGCGTCGCAGCGCCGTCTGCACTTCGTCGATGTGCTCCACCACACGGGCCAGCGTGTTCGCGGTGTAGGGCATTGGCAGAAGGTCATTGAAGTAGACGCCGTCGTGCGACGACCAGGCGAGGTGTTCGGAAAAACTCTCCGGCTGATAGCGATCGCAAAGGACTTTGAGACGCGCGAGATGATCGCGGTCGAGCGGCTGCATCGACCCGATCGAAAGTCCGACGCCGTGGATCGACAGCGCATAGCGCTCGCGCAAGGCGCCGAGCTGCGCATGCGGCGGTCCGCCCGCGCCCATATAGTTCTCGGCATGGACCTCGAGGAAGCCGATCGGCTGCGTTGCAGCGATGATGTCGCAAAAATGCTGAGGCTTGAAGCCCGCGCCGGCGTGCATGGGCAGGTTCGAAGCGGCTGACACAGGAGCTCTATGACGGGTCAGATTTGTTCGGCTCGAGCGAGCCTTTGCCCTTAGGCGTTACCACGGTCGCGCACGTTCCCTTCGGGACGTACTTCCAGGCGTTGCTCTGGTAATCGGCGGCGGCCGTGCCTGCACACGTGGTGCCCGGGCCGGCGGCGCAGTCGTTATTGCCCTTCAAGGCGATCCCGAAGCATTTGTCCATGGTGGGTTGCGGCGGCTTCGGACCAGAGAATGCCGGCGTGGCGATCATGGCCAGGGCGGTGGCAAAGGAACTGGCGATGGCTGCCGCCAGTGCTTTTTTTGAATTCACGGGCGATCCTTTCCGAAAACTGCGGTCTGTCGCAGCCGACGACACCCCTATTTCATAGCATAATTGTGTCGATCGGTTCGCGCCAAAGCCACCCATCGGCACAGTATCACTCGAATTTACTTCACCTTCATTGCATTCGTTGCTTCCCAGTCTTTTCCCGGCGGGTCCACGATAAATTGGTTGCATCGTTCGAGCATAATGCGGGCCGGAGGATCGGACGGCCATTCGGCCAAAAGCTTCCGGAAGAAAATCAAGGCGCCGGCAAAATCGCGCACGCGATAGGCCGCAAGACCGTAATCGTAGAGCGCGACCCAGCCGGGCGGCTTAGTGCCAGGTTCGGCGACGTCCAGCAATTCATAGATGGCGAGGCCGCCGGCTCTTCCATAGACCATAAGGCGGTCAAGTTCGCGCACCTGGATGCGATCACCTGCCAGACGGCGCGTTTCTTCGCCGATGATGATATCGGTGCCGTACTCCTTGTTGGCGCCCTCAAGGCGACTAGCGACGTTTACGGCATCGCCGATGACGGTGTAGTTGAGCCTGAATTCCGATCCGATATTGCCGACCAGCATATCGCCGGAATTGATGCCGATCCGCGCTCTGAGCGGCCGACCGTTGTCATCAGTCAGTGCGGAGGATTGCAGCGAACGCTGACAGGCCAGTGCCGCCCGGCAGGCGTCGACGGCGTGATCAGCATTGGTGAGCGGCGCGCCCCAGAAAGCCATCACCGCGTCGCCAATAAATTTGTCGATGGTGCCGCCGTAGGAATTCACCTCACGCGACATGATGTCGAGATAGCCCGACAGCAGCGGGATGATCTTGTCGCCCAGCCGCTCCGACAAGCCGGTAAATCCCTCGATATCGGCAAACATCACCGTCAGGGTGCGAACCGCGCCACCCGGGCGCGGTTCCACACCTTCGCGCAGCAGCATCTTCACCAGATCCGCGGGGATGTATTTTCGAAAGGCGGCAAGCCCGCCGGCCATATCGGCAATCGCGTTCGACAGATTCTCAAGTTCCACAATACGCGAGGAATGCCGGCGCACCTGATCGAGCTCAAAGCCTTCGATATGTTTGATCTCGCCGACCACCGTAACCAACGGCGTGGCGATAATCCGTCGGGCAAGCCATGCTGAAAAAATGCCGGCGACAATGATCAGAAGCGCAAGGCCGATGAGCAAATAGCGTATCGTTGTTTCAATCGGACCGAGAAATTCCGCTTCCGGGATGACGGTTGCAAGCGTCCAGCCGGGAAAATCAAGCGGGGTCATGGTGACCGCGTAGGCGCTCCCGTCGGCGACAAATCGTACGCGGCGCGCGGTCTTCGAGCCACCATCGTGCGAAGCGCCGGCTTCCTTCATCGCCCCCTTGGCGATCGCCAGCAGCGGCTGATTGGACCGCTGCATTTTAACCTCGTCGGCGTCTGGATCGGGCCCGGCGACAACGCTACCGTCGCGGCCCAGGATGAAAGCGGCGCCGGTTTTGCCGACCGAAAGTTGCGAGAGGAATTGTGCGAGCCGGGTGTTTTCGATGATCACCGCCAGTACGCCCTGCCGTTTTTGGTAGACGTCGACCGGGCCGGCGTACGCGATTGATGGACGCAATCCCACCGGAAAATCAGCGACTTCGAACCAGCCCGGATCGTCGTTCTTGATGCTCTTGCGATACCATTCCTGATCTGTGACGACGTAGTTGGTGTCTTCGAACCGGCGCTTCTCGAACTGAATATCGCCGACGACGACCTGATAGGTGTCAACGCGTCGTTTGATCACGCCGTCGACGCGGGCGATCTCCATCATTTCCAGACTCAGATCGCCGAGCTTGTGCGCGGCGAAGAAATCTCCGTTCGGAAACCCGAACGCAACCCACGAAATGCTCGGCTGCGATTGCAGCTGCGAAAGAAAGACAAATTCGCGTTTGTCGGCCTCCCGGGCGCCGAGCACATTCTGAACGAACAGCGTGCGGATCGCGGTGTGCGCGGCGGTAGCCTGCGTCGTAATGGTATTGAGTTCTTTCTGGACCGCAGCGACGATCTGCTCGTCGATCGTCGCCGCCAGCGTGCGGCTGTTCGCCTCGGCCGTTCGCCACCACAGAAAGTGGACGCCGATCGCGCTGACGATGATCGACGCCAGCACAAGGCTGGAAATCGCGAGGCGGATACCAATGCGCATAACGGTTGCTGATCCACCTCGACCTATTGGCGCGCGGGCCGATCGCCGCGCTCGAGGCTCTTGCGATCCCAGCCTGCAAGGTTGGCCGAGGCCTCGTAGGTCTCCTGCAGGAATCCAAGCAACAACGCGTCTGGATCGTGCGACTGCCTGACAGCGTCATAGGGCAAGATGAATTGGCCGACATTCTTGTCGTAGAAGGCCTCTGGGGTGCGCAACGGGGTGTCGCCATAGCCGGCCGGCTCCGGATAAGCGTAGACGTAGAATGCGGCGCGGCCATAGCCGCCGTTTCCCGGCCAAAAGCCGCAGCTCGAAACCTCGTGCGAATACGCTTCCGTCATCACCCAGGCGGCGACGTTCGGCGTGACGCCTTTGGGCGGCGGCGCGGTGCGGCCGGAAAATCGGGTGACGGCGAGATCGAAGCTGCCCCAGAAGAAATGCACCGGGCTCACTTTGCCGATAAAGCGGGCGCGGAATTCATGCATTACGCGCGTGGCTTGAACGACTGCCTGACGAAATCGCGACACATATTCCGGATCGTACTGGGCGTGGACGTGGTCCTGCTCGAACGGTACCGCATTTTCGATCTCGCTCGGCATCGTCCAGATGTGGACGTCGATGCCCAGGCGGCGCAATCGGTCCATGAACGCGGCGTAGAAATCGGCGACAGACATTGGCGCAAGCGCAAAGCTCTCGACCCGTCCGTCGCTCGTCGCAATGCGAACGAGATGATCGACGAAATCGAAAACGATATCGAAGCTGCGTCCATCATGCACGTTGATCGGCGCGACCAGGCCGCGCGAATTCAAATGGAACGTCACATTCCACCAATGATTCACAAGCGGCGTCGACTTAAGCCGCACCTTGCCGGCGATCTGCGTCCACCGATGCAGGGTCTCGCAGGTGTCGGTCCATGCCGCCAGCGGCAGGTCCGGCCAGAACGAATTCGTGCTCATTGCAGTGTTCAGCGGTTCAGCGACGCACCGGATTGCCAACGTCGAACGGCGTATCGTCCAAGCTTAGCCTGCCATGAGGCGCCGTGGGAAGAAGCGCACGTCCTCGAACGTAACGGGGCGCTCAACCTAGCCACAATTTTGACCGCGCCGGGATCTTGTCTGCTCGTGTTCGATATGGCGGCCGGCCGCGCGATGGAAGGTTGAGCGTAAGAACGGCATTGGATCGTCCCACGACAGAGTCGACTTGGCTTCGCAGCCCAGCGCCCATGGCAGCCACGCTGTCAGCGGCATACCGCTCTCGCGCGCGGCCGGGAAATCCTTCCACATCCGGCACCAACGGACGCCGGCGTTAGCCCGCGTAACCGGCGGTCGCGGCATTCCCATGAGGTCCGCGTAGACCAGCGCCGGAATGTTGACGCCGGCAATGGCGCCGGCGTGATGCCACAGATTAAAGCGGGGATTGATCTCCAGAAGACGGAGGTTGCCGCACGGATCGCGCTTGAAGTCGAGTTTGGCGACGCCGCTGAGCGCCAGCCGTTCCACGATGGCGCGTCCATCTCGGCGCACGTCGTCGGCATCGGTGATCTCGAGCGCAGTGGTGTGGCCATAGCACAATGGATAAGTACGGATCTTTCGGCCGGTGAACTCACCGGCGATTTCGCCGCGCTGATCCACGTAGCAATGATAGCTTTCGACCCGGTCTTCCGTGCCGGGTATGAATTGCTGCGCTAGCAGCTCGATCCCGACGGCGCGCAATTGCGGCCACAGGCTCCGCAATGCCTCGGCATTTTCAACATAAATGGCCTTCCGCAATCCGAAAGCTGTGTTCCAGGGCTCAAGCCGGGTCAGCGGCTTGACGATCAGCGGAAACGCAAGGCCAAGATCGGCAGGCTCGGGGGTCGTAGGGTCGAAGCGCCGTGCCGCCGGCACCGGGAAATTGTGGCGCTCCGCCAATAACTGAAAACGTCCTTTGTCCAGCAGATCCTCGACCAGCGGTCCGGCGGCAACGACGAAGCGGAATGCCTGGGCCAAACGCTCGCGATGTCGCGAGACCAGAAGAACCTGAGCGTCCTCTTCGTAGAAAAGAACCGGGCGTTCGGACTGCGCCGTGCCGAACTTGACCAGTGCGTCGACCAGACCTTCGCTGTTTTTCGAACAGTCGTCCCAGACCAGATGAGATTGCGCATAGCGGGAATAGAGCGAAGGAACGCCCGTCCGCGTAACGACGGCGCACGGAATTCCGGCCAGGACCAGCGGCCGCAACAAATCCATATCGCCCATGATGCAGGCGACAACAGACGGCTTCGCCGCGGCGTGCGAAGTGACAGCTTCGCGAGTATGCAATCGAAAGGATAGCGCCTGCGATAACGGGCCGACGGCGGACCGGGCGCGGGAAGCCAGCCGCCACGCCCACGGTGTCTGCTTGATAGAGCGTTTGATTCGGCGCCGTACCGTCGAAGCAGATCGCACCGGTAAGCCGCGCCAGGTCGCGGTGGCGGCGAAGTCATACAGTTTGAGAGCGGTGTCGGACCATTCCAGTTTGTACGGTTCGTCGCCGATGGTGAAATCGAAGCGTTTCAGGCCCATGCGGATCGCTTCAGCTATCAGCTCGCGCAAATGAAGGGCGCCGGGCCCGTATTGCGCAATGTCGCCACCGTCGTAGCTGGTGAGCACGTGGTAGTAGCAATCGCCGAAAACGATACCGAAGTTCGCCGCCGCGCACACTCCGCCAACCTCCAGGCGGCTGATATGAAACAACTGGCGGCTTTGCACATTTGACGCGAGGTCGAGAAAAAACTCGCGGTGACCCGGCCGAGTAAAGATGTCGGCAATTCCCTTGCGCGCGAGCGATCGGCTTTTTTGATCCATCAACGTCGCAAGCGTGCGCCGGGTATCGTCCGGCTCCGAAGCGGTCACGAAGCGGATCTCGCCAAATGCCGACATGTGGCGGCGCTTGGTGCGGTCGCGGCGGCGCGTCGCCGACGAGCGCTTGGCGGTATAGAACGTCTCCCAGTCATCGGCGAGATGCGTCAGATGTGCGCCGCTGGCGTTCGGCGTGACACCGAGAAAGGTGAATGGATTGATTTGGGCGCCAATCTTTTGCGGCATTTTCTCAAACTCGATCCAGTCGTAACGCAGCAGCGGATCGCATAACATCTGTGCCTGCAGCTCCCGCCAGAAAGCGAGGAAGCCTTCGCGCGGGACGCGCTGCGAGAAGTCACGCGCCAAAAGCGGCGCGTTGTAATCGCACGATTCCTGGCCGAGCCAGCACAGCCGCCGGGCCAAACGTTCCGCGGTCACGCACAACGGCAGTATGAAAGCGATTTTGTCGTCGCTATAGCGGCCGACGATGATCGCCGGGCGGACGCCTTGGCGCAGCCCGACATGTCGATGCCACGACGCAAGCCAATCGAAGGTCTGGAACGCGGTGCAGTCGGCCTCGCGCTCGAAGCGCCGCCAGTCGCGCTCGACCGCCGCCATGTCGCCGTAGATATGGAAATTCAGTTTAGGCGGCGTATCACGCAGGCGCTCGGCGCCCGGCGCCGCGGCCCCGCGGCTTAAGTCCGGCAGCGAAGGCGCGTTCCTGAACGCGGTCAATGTCGTCGCGCGGGTCACGGCAATTCACTGCAACAAATGGAGGTGCATTCGCGCCTAATAATCGAGAATAGCTAAGGTTGCTTCGCTTCCGCGTAGTCCCATCGCGTTAAGGTAAAGCGTGCGTGAACTGCTGGCGTGAATGAGTCACCCGCAGCTATCCGACGACCATAAACGGGTTGAGCGGGCACGACCGCTTGTGGCGCGTGAAACTGGTACAGCTGGGTGGACTCGAACCACCGACCTCCTGATCCACAGTCAGGCGCTCTAACCAACTGAGCTACAGCTGCACGGCCCGCGCGGTCGGTAAGTGCGCGAAAGCTAGGAGGAACGCCGCATTTTGGCAAGCTGATAAGCAAAGGCTGATAAGCAAAAGCCCGGGCCAAACCCGGGCTTTTCCCCGTCGTGCGGCGGGGATAATCGAAAAGCGCAATCCAAGACGCGATCAGGCGACCTTGGTAAAGGCCTTGTTCATGCCGCTCTTGATCGGCTCGGCCGTCTCGGTCGCAACCTTCTGCGCCAGCGCACCGAGTTCCTTGCTCTGCTGCGACAGCGACTCGAACTGTTTGCGGGCGTGGGCGTTGGTCAGTTCCACAACTTCCGAGAGCGTCTTTGCCGCCATGACCTCACCGGCAAAATCAAACGCCGCATTGGTGTTGGCGCGGGCCGCTTCGATCACCTTGAGGCCGTAATCGGAGGCGCCCTTGGTGGCGGTCGAATAGGTGGTCTCGAGAACGTCGGTCGCCTCTTCCGCAGCGGCCTTCATTTTCTCGTAGGTATCCTTGGCCTGAGCGACACCGCGCTCTGCCATTTCGCGGAAGGCCGCCGGCATCTCTACCTTCGGCATATCGAACTTGGGCATTTCGAACTTCGGCATTTCGAACTTCGGCATATCAAACGCGGCCATTGCCGGTTTGGCGGGCTTTGCTTTGGGGGCAGTAGTTGCAGCTTCTGCCATGACACTCGTCCTTGCTCTTTGGAGTCTTTGGGCTGTTTGACCTAGCGATGCTCCTGGTCTCGCCGCCCATCGCGCGAGCCATCACATTTCATTGAGCCCGCGGCAGAACGCAGCACACTTTAAGCCCGGGTCCTTCCACAAGAGCACATAGCAAGTAATTTGGTGCATTGCAATAGACTATATTGCGTTGCACAAAAGAACCTTTAAATATTTGATTTTGTTTGGTTATGGTGCCGCGATCTAGCCAGAGCATCACGGCTTTTTAGGTTTAGCAGCATCCATGACTATTTTGGCAGCACTTTGTCCGAGGTCCTGCGCCTGGGTCGACAGCGTTTTCATTTGGCTTGCAAGGTACTCCGACTGCAACCGGACCACTTCGGTCGGATCCTTAGCCTGCATCAGCTTTTGCGCAAACGCGAAGGTCGACGCCATGTTCTGTTCGACATAGCCCATCGACTTGTGGGCGATTTCGCTGGCGCCGGCGCGCGCTGCTTCAGCTTGGCCGTGCCATTGCGCCACCGCCTGGTTGGCCGCCTGGACGATACCGTCGAAAGCGGTCCGCGCTTGTGAAACGCTCTGCTCGACGAAGGCGCGGACCTCATTGGGCATTGCAAATTGTTCGAACGGTTCCTTGGCCATTCTCGAAACTCCTCGCCCCGACAATCATCCATCTTAAGCGAAATAGCCGTCGGCGTGCACCGGTCTTCGTGTCCGGCCAAGCTCTTTTTAAGTCCATGGCGTGATTAAGGTTATCCTACCTTGTCCGGGAGGAGTTGAGGGCTCGCGATGGACGGCGCGAGCGGTCCGCATTATTAACAATCCCTTTACGGTGACGGGCTTTTTCGCATGTCGATTGGGGAGTCAGCGTTTGCCGTCTCGAGCGACCCGCGACTTGCGGCCCAGCTCGCCGACCACGCGACGAGCGCTTCGCCGGCTTGGCTTTGGAGCGCCGACGGGTCCCGGATCCTGTGGGCTAATGCGGTCGGCGCCGCGATCTTTGGCGCTGCCAACGCCAAAGAGCTCATAGGTCTACGGCTCGATTCAATACAGCCGGCGCCCGCTGAGATTGTCCGGCTCGGAGAAACGCTGCCGTCGACCGGGCAAGCTCGACTTGAAAGATTGCGCGGCTTCGGCGCCAGTTTGGGCGCTGCGCTCACGTGTATCTGTTCGCGGTTTTCGTTAGCCGATGGCTCGGCGGCAGTGCTGGTCATCGCTAACGAGCCGGCCGGACGATCGCTTCCACTCGGCGAACGGGTCAATCGTTTGTTCGCGGATCAGACCCGTGCCGAAGCAGCGTTTGCGCCAGACGGCACTTTCCTCGGCGCGACATCGGCGGCACAAAAACGCTTGCCCCGCAGTCCAACGTTGTCCGCTCTCGGGCTCATTGCGACCGCATCGCAGGCGCTGGCAGCCGGCAACGCCGACACGACAACGAATCAAGGCCACGTTAGCTTGCGGCGTCTCGGTAGCGGCGCATCGAGCGTCTTGCTGGCCACGTTCGGTGCTGAGCCGAGCGCTGCAGGCGCGGCCGAAAGTGCTCCCCTAGCCGTAGAGCCTGCACCGGAGTCAGAGCCGCCGCGGATTGAACCGCCCTCTCCCACTCCAACAGTGCAGCCCCGAGCTTCAACCGCCGCGCCAGCAGAACCACGGCCAGCTCCTCCTCCGCAGCCTGAGCCGGTTGCAGAGCGACGGCATCCGCTGCGCTTCGTCTGGCAAATGGACGCCGATGGCCGCTTCGTTATCGGTTCGGACGAGTTCATCGAGCTGACCGGGCCGCAAACCACCGCTGCATTCGGCCGATTGTGGAGTGAGATCGCGGCGGAGCTAAAGCTCGATCCGGATCAACAGGTGGCACGCGCGGTGGCCACGCGCGAAACCTGGAGCGGCATCACCGTTTTCTGGCCGGTGGACGAGGCCGATGAGCGGCTTCCGGTCGAGCTGTCGGGGCTGCCGGTGTTCGATCGCGACCGGCATTTCCGCGGCTATCGGGGATTCGGCGTGTGTCGCGATATCGCCCGCATCAACAAGCTGGCGCACGCGCGTCGCGAGCGTCCGATCGGGTTCATGGCTCGGCCCGAACGAACGGCCGAAAGTGAACCCGCCGCAACGGAGGTGCAGGCAGAGACGCCCGCCGCCGCCTCCGAAGCCGCGGTTTCCTCAGAACAGGCGGATATCGGGGCCACGCCGCGTCCGCTGCGCGTGCCACCGGGTGTCGCGGCCGCCCCGAATGTAGTGATGTTTCGCCCGGGAGCGTCCGAGTCAAAGACGGCAAGTCTCAGCCCCATGGAGCGCAGAGCCTTCCGTGAGCTGGCGCAGGAGCTGACGGCGCGCTTGCACGGAGGGCGCGACACGCCGGTTGGCGAAAATGTAGCGAGCAGCCTACCGGCCGAGATCGGTTCGGTTGAGCCCGCCGAGACCGCTTTTGCCAAGCCTGCCGCCGAAACGGTTCGGACTGAATCTGGCGAAACTCGCCCGGCCGCCGAAGTCGAACAAGCACAATTGGCAGACAAGACCGCTGCCGTCGCCGAGCCGCAAGCTCCAAACGTGGAAGCCCCCTCCAAGGCGCAAGGGCAAGAGGCGGAAGTCCCACCGCCAGCCGTGGCGGCTGCACTGGCGCAAAGTGGGGCTGCCCATATTGCAGGCAGAACCGCAGAGCCGCGACAGGCGACAGCGCTTTCGCTCAGCGCTGCCGAAAACGAGATCCGTGAACTTGCAGGCAAGCTTGAAGCCGCCAAAAAGCGCGAGGAGGAGCTGCGGACGGTCGCGCGCGAAGCGCAAAAAGCGGCGGCGGCGAAAGCGGAGTTCGTCGGCAAAGTCAGTCACGAAATTCGGACGCCGCTCAACGCCATCACCGGTTTCACCGAGGTGATTATGGCGGAACGCTTCGGCCCGATCGGCAATGAGCGCTACCGCGACTATCTCAAGGACGTGCACGCCGCCGGGATGCATATCGTCGCGCTGTTGAACGACCTCCTCGATCTTTCCAAGATCGAGAGTGGCCAGCTCAACCTCAACTTCGTCAATGTCGGTCTCAACGAGCTCACGCAACAATGCGTCGGAATCATGCAGCCGCAAGCGAGCCACGCGCGGATCATCATCCGCACTTCGCTCGCCCCCGGATTGCCGCAGGTTGTTGCTGACGAGCGATCGCTGCGCCAGATCGTGCTCAATCTGCTGTCGAACTCGATCAAGTTTACCGGCCCCGGCGGTCAGGTGATCGTATCGACGGCATTCGCCGACAGCGGCGAGGCGGTGCTGCGCGTGCGCGATACCGGCGTCGGCATGAGCGAGAAGGACGTCGAGGCGGCACTCGAACCGTTTCGCCAAACAGCGACTGCTGGAAGCTGGGGCTCAGGCGGGACGGGTCTTGGCTTGCCGTTGACGAAGGCGCTGGCGGAGGCTAATCGCGCCCATTTTTCCATCAAGAGCGCGCCAAATGCCGGCACGCTCATTGAGGTCGCGTTCCCGCCGCCGCGGGTTGCCGCGCAATAACGGCTCGCGCCGTCGCGGGCTTACGCGACCCGGATGACGATTTTGCCGAAATGCGCGCCCGCCGCCATGTGGTGGAAGGCAGCTTTGACCTCATCGAAGCCGAACACGCGATCGATCGTCGGCCTGATCTTGTTGGCTGCAATGGCGGCATTCATCGCCTCGAACGACTGCATCGAACCGACAGAAATGCCCTGGACGTTGGCGCGCTTGGAAAAGATCAGTCCCGGATTGAGCTCGGTGGCGCCGCCGCTGACGCCGCCGATGATGCTGATCTTACCGCCATGGCGGATGGCGCCGAATGAACGGGTCAGTGTCGCCACGCCGCCGACTTCGAGCACCTGATCGACGCCGCGGCCGCCGGTGAAATCCCGCGCCGCTTTATCCCACTCCGGTGTCGTCTTGTAATTGATGCCGAACGCAGCGCCGATCGCTTTGGCCCGAGTAAGCTTCTCGTCGCTCGATGAGGTCACGATGGCGACGATGCCCATGGCGTGCGCCAATTGTACGCCGAAGATCGAGACGCCGCCGGTGCCTTGCAGCAACACCGTTTGCCCGGCGACCAGCTTGCCGTGATTTATGATCGCGTCCCACGCCGTGACGCCGGCGCAGGGCAGTGTCGCGCCTTCCTCGAGTGACAAGTGCTCGGGAAGTTTGACAACGCCTTCTTCCTCGAGCACGGCGAATTCGGTGAGCATTCCGTCCAGCCCGCCGCCGAGCGCTGAGGCTTGCAATGTTGGGCTGGGGTCGCCGCCCGCCCAGCGCTGGAAAAAGCAGCCCGCCACCTTGTCGCCGGCTTTGACGCGAGTGACACCAGGACCGACTTCGACCACCTCTCCAGCGCCGTCGGATAGCGGGATGAAATTGTCGCGCACCTGTGCGCGATATCCGCCGCGTGTGATCAGGAGGTCGCGGTAATTCAGCGAACAGGCGGCGACTTTCACCAGCACCTGTCGGTACTGCGGTTTCGGTGTTGGCCGATCGACCAACGTGAGCGCGTCGATTCCGGCGCCGCCTTTCGGCAGTTGATAGGCACGCATGCTTTGCTCCCAGCTTTGCGGCTCGCTTATCCGGCCGGCGTGACACTCACGGCCACGTCGATCTGCTGTCCGCCCGAGCCTACGATGACGCCATCCATCGGCGCGATGTCGGTATAGTCGCGCCCGATCGCCAGGACCACATGCTGGTCGGAAGCAATGACCGCGTTAGTCGGATCGAGCCCGATCCACCCCCACCCTTCCCTCCCCCGCTCGCGGGGGAGGGAAGGGTGGGGGCCGCCGCACCAGACCAGCACCCACGCATGCATGGCGTCCGCGCCCTGCAATCGCGTCGGATCGGTTCGCGGCATCGTCCGCAGGTAGCCGCTCACGTAAGCCGCCGGCAAGCCAATGCCACGTAGTCCGGAAATCATGATGTGGGCGAAGTCCTGACAAACGCCGCGCCGCAGAGCGAACGACATCGGCGGCATCGTGGTGACGGTGGTTGCGCCGGTATCGTAGGTGATGTCGGTTTTGAGACGATTTATCAGTTCGATGGCGGCGTCGAGCACCGGCCGGCCGGCCGGAAAACTCTCGCGCGTGTAATCGCGGATCTCCGGATCGAGCGACACCATGCGGCTCGGAAACAAAAAATGCGCCGGCGACTGTGGCCCGATGTCGCTCGTTGCGAACGCTTCTTCGCGGACTGCCTCCCAGGCAGGTGTCGCCGGTGCATCGAGTTCGGCTGCGGCGTCGACGGTCACACGCGCAGCGAGCTTCACCGTGAGCGTCCGGTGCGGCTCTTCGATTTCGATCCAGGTCAGACGGTTGCCGAAAAAATCCTGGCCCTCGCGCCGGTTTATCGGCTCGGGCATGATCTGCAATGCGGCGACGTGCACGCGCTGGCCGGGACGGGGGATCGGGGTCAGGCGCAGGACGTGGCGCGCATGCGCCACCGGCGAGGCGTATGCACAGGTTGTCGTCTGGCGCACGTCATAGATCAAGCCAACGCCTCCCAAACGGACTCGGAACGTTCGTTATTGCTGAGATAGGCCGCGCCAACTGCATCAGAAAGTCTCATCAGCGACTGCTCGGTGTCGACGATCAAGGCCTCGTCGATGGCGGCGGCTTCGACAGTCCGCAGGCGCGTTGCGATAGACGCAACGATCTGCTGCACCGGCGACAGGCGCCCGGTCGCGTTTCGTCCCGGCAAGGCGGCGAGGTGCGTCTCTATGCGGTCAAGCTGAAACGCAACCGAGCGTGGGTTGTTCGGATCGAGCATGACGAGATCGATCACCGGCGCACGCGCCGCGACCATGACGTAGCGCTGCCGATAGGTGATCTGGCTGTCGGCTAGTTCGAGCAGCAATTCAAGTCCGCCCTCAGGGGAGCCTGTGAGCGCGAAGCAACGCACCAGCCGGCTGGTGAGGATCGCGCGCTCGATACGGCGACCGAGTTCGAGAAAACGCCAGCCCGCAAGCTGGGTCATGTTTTCTTGCGCCAGCCCCGAGAACGATGAAATGATTCGGAGCGCCGCTTCGACGCGCTCGATGGTCACGCTTTCCGTGGGGCCAGTGTTGAGCGGCATCGTGATCATGGTGGCGAGATCGTTCAGCGCCCGCCAGGCGTCGGGCGAAAAGCGATCGCGGATCACAGAAGCAGCTGATCGCGCGGCGCCGGTCAGAGCGGGGAGCGATCCACCCAGGTCGGCACGCGTCAGGACTGCGCGGCTGATGAATCCGGCCGGCGCCGCCAACGCGTCTTTCGATGCCGCGTCCCACACTTCAAGCAACGAGACAATGCCGGCAATCACGGGCGCAGCGGTCTTGTCGGCCTCGGCGGCGCGGTTGATCATGGCGCGCACCAGCCGCAGCGTTGCTTCGGCGCGCTCAACATAGCGCCCAACCCAGAACAGATTATCGGCGGCGCGGCTCGGCAACAGGCCGGTCGCGCGTTGGACCTGAATGTGTTCCGGCGCCGGCAGCAGCGTTGTCTCGGCGACCGGGCCGCGCGCCAGCACCCAGGCGTCGGCGGTGGCGGCGCCACGTTGCAAACTCACTGCCCGCGCGTCGGCACTGTCCGCGATCCGCACAAATCCGGCAGGCATCACCTGCCAGCGCTCGCCGATCTTGGCGAGGAACAGCCGCAGTGTGAACGGGCGCGGCTGCAAATGGCCATCGCGCCACACCGGCATGCTTGAGAGTGTCACCGCTTCCTGCGCTACATAGTCGACACCGCGATCGCGGATCGAACTGATCAGCGCTTGCCGCTGGGCGTCGTCGAGCTTTGCGCCCAAGACTTCGTTGGTGATGCTGCCGTCGGTCTGCGGTTCAAATGCCGGCGCGATCACCATGCGATCGAGTTTCTCGATCATTTCTTCGCGCATGTCGGCGCGTCCGAGCCACCAAGTCGCAACATTCGGTATCGCGAGATCAGCGCCCAGTACGTTTGGCGCCAGTGCCGGCAGGAACGCCAGCATCGCGCGCGCTTCTACCAATCCGGCGCCCAGCGCATTCACGATAACGATCTTGCCGTCACGGACAGCCTGCAACAGTCCCGGAACGCCGAGACGAGAAGCAGCATTGAGTTCGAGCGGGTCGGCAAAGTCGGCATCGATTCGCCGCAGCAAGACTTCAGTGCGCCGTAAGCCGGAAACGGTCCGGACGAAAACACCATCGCCGCGCACGGTCAGATCTTCGCCCTCGACCAGCAACAGCCCCAGATAGCGCGCGAGGTAAGCATGCTCAAAATAGGTCTCGCTCATCGGCCCCGGCGTGAGCAGACAGATTTGCGGATCGTCCTGCCGGCTCAGCGCCAGGAGTTCGGCCTGGAACGCCTGAAAGAACGGAGCGACGCGTTCGACCCGAGTGGTGCGATAAATATCTGGAATGGCGCGTGACAGCGCGAGCCGGTTCTCGATGGCGTAGCCGGCGCCCGAGGGCGCCTGTGCACGGTCGCTGAGCACCCACCAGCGACCGTCCGCGCCCCGGCCGACGTCGACGGCGTAGAAGCGCAAGTGCGCGCCGCCGGGCGGCGGTACGCCGACCATGGGACGCAAGAATTCCGGATTGCCGGCGATCAGCGCGGCCGGCAAACGGCCGTCGCTGCTGAGCAGCGCCGGACCATAGGCATCAGCGAGTACCGCTTCGAGAAGTTCGGCGCGCTGTATCAGACCGGCTTCAAGGAGCTTCCATTCGGTAGGCTCGATGATGAGCGGCACATGGCTGAGCGGCCATGGACGTTCGATGCCGGCGGCATCTTCGTACACACGATAGAAAACCCCAGAACCGCGCAGATAACGGTCGGCGGCGGCGAAGCGGCGATTGATCTCGTCTGAGCCAAGCGCGGCCAGCATGGTGAGGAACGGCCGCCAGTGCGCGCGCACGCGCCCGTCGCCATCCATCATTTCATCGAAAATGCCGGGAAGCGGCCGGTATGCCGCTACAAATTGCGCGAGGCCTGCGGTGTCTTTTTCGACAAGCGTGTCGCGTTGGGCTGACATCGGCAATTGTTGCTAGACCGGGCGCCGCAGATCGAGCGTGGTCGGATATTCGAGCGAGATTTCGCTCCGCGGAACATCGATCGGCCCGCCGGTATGGCCGATCTCCTCAAAGCGCGCGCGGCGGCGCGCTTCGGCCTCATAGGAGTTGACCGGGAAGGTCTCGTAGTTGCGTCCGCCCGGATGGGCGACGTGGTAGACGCAGCCGCCGAGCGACCGGCGGCTCCAGGTGTCGACGATGTCGAACGTCAACGGCGCCTGGACGCCGATGGTCGGATGCAGGCTCGTTGCCAGGTCCCAGGCCTTAAAGCGCACGCCGGCGACGTATTCGCCGTTGCGGCCGGTCGGTGTCAGCGGCACGCGGGCGCCGTTGCAGGTCACGACATGGCGGTCCGCGTTCAAGCCCTCGACTTTGATCTGCAGCCGCTCGACCGAGGAATCGACAAGGCGTGCGGTCTGGCCGGCAACGCCTTCCTCGCCCAAGACATACCAGGGCTCAATCGCCTGGCGCAGTTCAAGCCGCACGCCGGCGTGCTGGACGGAGCCGCAGAGCGGGAAACGAAACTGCCGCTGCGCTTCGAACCACGCCGGATCGAATACGTATCCGGCGCGCTTCAGGTCCTCCAGCACTTCGAGAAAATCGTTCCAGACAAAATGTTCGAGCATGTAGCGGTCGTGCAACGCCGTGCCCCAGCGCACCGGCTTACCGTCGAGCGGTGAGCGCCAGAACCAGGCAATGAACGCGCGCAACAACAATTGTTGAGCGAGACTTCATGCGCGCGTCGGGCGGCATTTCGAACGAACGAAATTCGACCAGGCCGAGCCGCCCGGTCGGGCCGTCCGGAGAAAATAGTTTGTCGATACAGATCTCGGTGCGATGGGTATTGCCGGTAACATCGACCAGGATGTTGCGGAACAGGCGATCGACCAACCACGGCGGCACTTTGCTCGCGCCGTCAGCCGCCGGCACTTTGCCCAGCGCGATTTCCAATTCGTAGAGCATATCCTGGCGCGCTTCGTCGATCCGGGGCGCCTGGCTCGTTGGCCCGATGAACAAACCGGAAAAGAAATAGGAGAGCGACGGTCGCCGGTTCCAATACAGCACCAGGCTTTTGAGCAAATCGGGCCGCCGCAGGAACGGACTGTCGGCAGGAGTACGTCCGCCGAGCACGACGTGATTGCCGCCGCCGGTGCCGCTATGGCGGCCATCGATCATGAACTTGTCGGTGCCGAGCCGCGAGAGGTGCGCCTCCTCATAAAGACTCTTCGTGATCGCCACCGCTTCGCGCCAGGATGCCGACGGATGGATGTTGACCTCGATCACGCCGGGGTCCGGCGTCACTTTGATCACGGCAAGCCGTGGATCGGGCGGCGGCTCATAGCCTTCGACATGCACTGGCAGCGCGAGTTCGGCTGCCGTCGTCTCGACGACGGCGAGGAGTTCGAGATAGTCGGCGAGTGTCTCGACCGGCGGCATGAACACGCACAAGCGGCCATCGCGGACTTCGACGGTGAGAGCGGTGCGCACCGGCTTAGCAGAGTCCGCTTCCGCGGTACTTCGCGCCGGCGCCTGCTGCGCGACCAACGTTTCTGGAGCGAGCGGCGGCGAAGGCTCTTCGCTGTGTGCAACCTGCAAGACTTTGGCGCCGATCGGATGAGTGACGCGCGGATCGGGCAGGGGCGTCCGCTCAGCGAACGGATCGGCCGGGACAAGGTGCGGATAGTCGACTGGATCGATCTCGGGCAACGATTCCAGCGGCAGGCGAAATCCGAGCGGCGAGTCGCCCGGCATCAGAAACAACCGCCCGCGGCGCGTCTGCCATACTTCGCTCAGCCATCCCGGCTTTGCTTGCGCGGTCCAGCGCAGCAGCGGCAGAACATAGCCGGTGGGCATGCCGGCGTTATCGTCGAACAAGCTCAAGACACGCGCACGCTCACGCGGATCGTCGATCTTGGGATCGCTCGGATCGATATTCTCCGGGATCAGGCCTTGCTTGAGCATCCGGTCGGCCGGGTCCTCGTAGGCGGGTTGGACATAGTCCGCCGTGATTCCAACCCGCGCGGCAATCCCCTCGGCGAAGCGCTGTGAATCGTCGGCGGTTGGCTTGTGATCGACCGCCTCGCGCGCGATCAGATTTTCGTCGCGCCAGATCGGTACGCCATCGCGGCGCCAGTACAGCGCAAATGCCCAGCGCGGCAACGGCTCGCCGGGGTACCATTTGCCCTGGCCGTAGTGCAGCATGCCGCCGGGCGCGAAACGCTCGCGCAGACGCCGGATCAGTTCGTCGGCGCGCACGCGCTTCATAGGCCCGACCGCGGCCGTGTTCCATTCCGCCGACTGGTAATCGTCCACCGACACGAAGGTGGGTTCACCGCCCATGGTCAGGCGGACGTCGTGCCCGACGAGATCGGCGTCGACCTTGTCGCCCAAGGCGTCGAGCGCAGTCCAGGCTTCTTCGGAAAACGGCGCGGTCACGCGCGGTTGTTCGGCGATGCGTGTGACGTTCATGTCGAACGCAAAGCGCACCTCGGCCGGTTCAACGAGCCCGCTGATGGGCGCCGCAGAGCGGTAGTGCGGGGTCGCAGCGACCGGCAGATGGCCTTCGCCGCAGAGCAGTCCCGAGGTCGGATCGAGTCCGACCCAGCCGGCACCCGGCAGATAAACCTCGGTCCAGGCGTGCAAGTCGGTAAAATCGTGATCCGCGCCAGCCGCGCCTTCGAGTGGTTTGATGTCCGGCCGTAATTGAATGAGATAACCGGAAACGAAACGTGCCGGCAGACCAATGTGGCGCAGGAGCTGCACCAATAGCCACGCGGTATCGCGGCAGGAACCGGCAGTGGAGCTTAGGGTCTCCTCCGGAGTCTGCACGCCGGGTTCAAGACGGATGAGATAACGGATCATCCCCTGCAGGCGTTGATTGAGCTCGACCAGAAAATCGACGGTGTTGCGCTTCTCGCGTGAGATCGATTCGATCAATTGTTGCAAAAGCGGGCCCGCCGGTTCGGGCTCGACATAAGCGGCGAGGTCCTCGCTCAACTCGGCGGGAAAAGCGAACGGCCATTGATCCGCATACGGCTCGACGAAAAAATCGAACGGATTGATCACGGCCAGGTCGGCAATGAGATCGACGGTGATGGAAAATTCTTTCGTCTTCTCCGGGAAGACAAAGCGGGCGAGCCAATTGCCGTGCGGATCCTGCTGCCAGTTCACAAAATGCCGGCTCGGCGTCACTGTCAGCGAATAGCTCGGGACATGAGTGCGGCTGTGCGGTCCAGGCCGCAGCCGGACGATCTGAGGACCGAGATTTATCGGCCGGTCATAGTCGTAACGTGTTGAGTGATGGAGCCCGACAAGGATCGACATGCTGATACGCGGTACGGACCTTTTTGTTCCGAGAGCAGGCCATTTCCATGCAATTTCCGGGCCGCCGTCAATCGGTTTGAAGTGTCGGAATTGGCGGTGCGGAATTGAGGCGGAGGACTGAAAGGCGAATAAAAAGCGGCACGGTACCCCCGTATCCGCGCCGCTACTCACAGCATGCGCGTTTCCGAGCCTTGCCGCAAGCATACGTCAATTGACCCGATGCGCGCAGTGAACCTTGATTTCGATCAAATCGCAGCACGCGAGGTTTTCACGCATCAATCGCCAATGACGCCGCGCACCACGTGGCCGGTCTCCGGTCCGCCCGCCGGGATCACACCAACCGGTTGCCCCTGCCGTTTGTCGCCCAAACGCAGGAGCGGCACGAGCACGAACGCGAACGCTGTGAACGCCGCCGATACCAGCACCAGCGGCGGAAGGTGATGATTGAACAAATTCTGGAAGAAAAACGAACCCACGATGTCGGCGGATGCGGTGGCCAGGTTGATAATGGACATCATCACCGCAAAGCTGAAGCCCTCCGATCGCTGCGGACAATAATCGGCGGCGAGCGTAACCGTCGCTACCGTCGCCAGCATGGCGGCGAAACCGCTGCAGAAACTTATGATCGCGGCGGAGACCTCATTAAAGAGCAACAGATAGGCCGCGGTGGTCAGAGTACCGAGCGCAATGCTCAGCTGCAGGAAGCGCTTGGTCGACATGGCGTCGAACAGGCGGCGATAAAACAGCGCGCCTACGATCCAGCCGGCGGATGCAATCGATCCGAGGATGCCGATGTAGCCTTGCGAAAATTTGAGGTTGTCGGTCATGACGTAGTAGAGCGGCGTGCTCAAACCGGGGCTGAAGTAGTAGAAAAACAGAAACATCCCGACGATCCAAAGCTCGCGCTTTTTGAACGCAGCGGCGACACCGCCGAACGTGTTGCGAAGTGCAACGACGTCCACGCGCGTCTTCCGCTCCGAGATCAAAAAGATCGTTCCGAACAAAGCCGCCAACGGCGCCACGGCGACAATAGCGGCCGCGGTGTGAAGTGCAGACGTAGGCGACAGATGTTGGGCGAGTTGACCGCCCGTAATCGCGGCGATCATCGCGGCCAGGCTGAACCACAGCCACTGCTGATTTACGAACCGGCCGCTCTCGCCGAGCCGCTGCCCATTCTCCACCAGCACAGCGCCGCAAACCGTGCTCGAGATCGCCATCGCGTAGGCCGTCAGCTGCAGCGCCCACACCAGCTGGCCCGGCGCGGTAATCCGAGTGACCCACAAAAAACCAGCGATCGCGCAGATATTGGCCATCAGCAGGTAACTTTTGCGGCGATACCCAAACAGCGGGAGGAAATCGGAGAACGCGCCGTAAATTGGCTTGATGATCCAGGGAAAATTGAAAATGGCGAGATACGCCGTGACCTGCAGCGGCGTCCAGCCATGCACTTCCTTCAAAAAATAGCTGAGCGGCTGTGCGATGAGCCCGCTGACCTGACCTACGCCTTCGACGACATAGACCAGCGCGAAAAATACCAACAACCGGCTGGTCAGAACCCGATCGCGCGCCGGAGCGTCGTTGTGGGTCGGGGCGAACTGTTCATTCATCGGATCGCGGTCAGCGGCTATTGGCGCGCAACCGCTTGAACGTGCAACGCGCCGATCTTCACTCCCGATCCTATCGATTAGTGAAGGCGCTGTCGCAACCGGCCTCGCGACCGATCCGCCGTCGCGGGAATGAGCAAACGGCGATAAGGGATTATTGCCGCAGTAGCATCTGCGTGCTGCCCGAGCCCGCTCCGGCGACATGACCGCGAGCGAACGATCGCTCGCCCATCGAAACAGCGGTCGCGGCAACGATGAGTGAAACAGTCAATGTGCCGGTCGCGATCATATTGAGCGCGATCGCGCACCGTCTGGTTCGCGTCTGGCCAGCTCTCGGCGGCGCGAATCCGGGGCTGCCGGTCAGCAATGCCATGGTCGTCATCCTTCGAATCAGCTGCCGTCACGATCACAATTGAAGCCGGCGCCGGTTCGGCCGGATTTAGGCGCCGACATTGAAGAACAAAGGCGATTCTGTGAAATATGGTTAAGCAAAGGTTAACGCCGCAGAACACGGCCACCGCCGCTGGCATCGGATATCTTGCGGCTGCTGAGTTTGGCCGTCTCAAGCCCCCGCGGCGGCTGGAACCATGGCTGCCGGATCGAAATCCATTGGGACGTGATCAGGTTCGGCGGCGACGCGCGCGAGCCAGGCACGAACCGCGGGGAACGGGCTGAGATCGAAGTCGCACAGATGCGCCACGTGCGTGTAGGCGTAGAGCGCAATGTCGGCGATGGTGTAGCGATCGGCCGCGAAGAAATCGTGCAAGGCGAGATGATGATCCATCACACTCAGCGCGCGATGACCTTCTTCCATCCAGTCTTCAAACGCATGGCGCTGCAGATCTCGCCCGCCCTTGACCAGTGTGAGCCAGAAATAGGCTGCTCCGAGATTGGGCTCCAGACTGTGTTGCTCGAAGAACATCCACTGCAACGTCTCGGCCCGTTCAATGCGGTCGTCGGGCGCAAGCGGCGAGCCGCCGGCGATGTACCAGAGGATGGCATTGGACTCGGCGAGAAACCGGCCCGGTGCCACTTCCAGAAGCGGGATCTGGCCGTTCGGATTCTTCGTCAGGAATTCGGGCGTGTGGCTCTCGCCTTTGAGAATATCGATCTCAACCAGCCGATAGGGAATGTTCAGCTGCGCCAAGGCGAGCCGCGCCTTGTAGCTGTTTCCTGAACGCTGCATCGAGTAGAGCGTAAACATGATCGCTCCCTAATATTCCGCGCGGCTCAATCGTCCTTCACAGACGTATTGCTTGAACGCGGCGATGTCGTGGCCGCGCCATGTGCCGCACCGGATACCCACTATTTTAGAATAAAAGCGCCGGGAGAAGCCATCGGAAAGGCGAGCCGAATTGTGCTGCGCCGCAACAGCAGAACGAACATTGCGAGCATCATCGGGACGCCGAGCGGGATAAGTGTCACATGCGCCACTGTTCGTGCGACCAACGGTACCAGCCAAAGCGCACCAAGCGCGGTCTTTTCCCAAGGTCCGAAGCCGCGGGAGAGGCCGTCTATGACCATAAAAGCCATGGCCGGCGCCAGAACCATCATGTCGTAGTCGAACGTGTAGGGCGTAGCGAGGATGGCCGCGAGGCAAAGGGCCGCGGCTTTGAGCGGATAAGGAGCCGCACTGCGCCACAGCCAGATCAGTGCCGCGCCGAGCGCAACGACCAATGCGCCTTGAAGCGCATAGGCGACCGGGACATTTGCGCCCCACATTCGCGCCCAGGCGAACAAGCTCTGAATCTTGTACCAGCCGGTGTCGCCCTGCTCGAGCGCGACGACGCGGGTGAAGCGGGTGGAATCAAAGAACGCCTGCCAAACATGCGGACCGAATGCAAACGTAGTGGCGAGCGCGAGCACAGCCGCTGTAGCTGCCGCGGCTGCAAACGAGCGCCAGCGGCCGCTCGCTGCCAACACAACAGGGATCAGCAGGCCGTATTGCGGCTTGTAGGCAAGAAACCCAAACAGAATTCCGGCTAACAGCGGCCGACGGTCGAGTTGGACCAGCGCCGCGCCGAGCAACGCGGTGGTGAGGAAGCCATTTTGGCCATGACCGATATTGACGAGCACCGCGGGGAAAGCGAGTGCGAGCAGGAGCCAGAGCGGATCAATGGCTGTATCAGCTTCCCCTTGATGCGTGCGATCGATCGTGGAGGGGGGCTCGGTGGGGATCGCCAGAATCGCGCGGATCGTCAGGAGATAAAGGCAAAGCGTAACGGTCTGCCAGACCGCGAGCGCGATTCCGTAAGGCATTAACGCGACTACTGCGGCTACAAACAGAAACAACGGCGGATAGTGCCAGCCGTAGAACGGCGTCGCTTCGCCGAAGATTTGTTGCTCGCGCGCGTGCTGCCGGGCGAGATCGAACGGCGCCTCGGGGTTGCCGTCGAGCACGTAGGTACCGGCCGCGTAGACGTCGGAGAAATCCGTCCCTAGCGGCCGTCCCTGCTGGTCGATCAACCCGTTCGCGGTCACGACCAGATAGAGAAATCCTGCCGCCGAGGCGATCAGCACGGCAGCCGCGATGAGCCGGACGCGCTCGCGCGTCAGCCAGGCGCCGCTGCGCAGTAGCTCGCGTGCCCGATCCATGACGATTCCTCATTCGGACGGCAATCCGGCGCATTAGGCCAGCGGAGCCTTAACGGAGAATTGAGCGCCGCTCGGAAGTGTGCCCTTGCCCGGGCACTATCTGCGCTTTAGGAAACACCCGCCTTACGGGAGATTTGCAATGGCCTTCCTCGCCGACCGACTTGCGCGCATCAAGCCATCAGCCACCATCGCGGTGACGGATAAAGCGCGCGCGCTCAAGGCGGCAGGCCGCGATGTCATCGGCCTCGGAGCCGGTGAGCCCGATTTCGATACGCCGGAGAACATCAAAGAGGCGGCCATCAAGGCGATCCGCGACGGCAAGGCGTCGAAGTACACGGCCGTCGACGGCATTCCCGAGCTCAAGGCGGCGATCGCGCGCAAATTCAAGCGCGAGAACGAGCTCTCCTACAAGCCGTCGCAGATCAGCGTCGGCACCGGCGGCAAGCAGGTGCTCTACAACGCTCTCGTCGCCACCATCAATCCGGGCGATGAGGTGATTATCCCGGCGCCGTATTGGGTGAGCTATCCGGACATGGTCCTGCTCGCCGGCGGCGAGCCGGTCGAGGTCGTGACCACGATGGAATTGGGTTTCAAGATGAAGCCTGAAGCCCTTGAGCGGGCGATCACGCCGAAGACCAAATGGATCATCTTCAATTCGCCGTCGAACCCGACCGGCGCCGCCTATACGCGTGCCGAACTCAAGGCGGTAACGGACGTGCTGGTGCGATACCCGCATGTCCACGTCATGTCGGACGACATGTACGAGCATCTGGTCTACGACGACTTCAAGTTCTTCTCGCCGGCGCAGCTTGAGCCGCGGCTCTATGAACGCACGTTGACGGTGAACGGCATGTCCAAGGCCTATTGCATGACCGGCTGGCGCATCGGCTATGCCGGCGGGCCGGAGCCTCTGATCAAGGCAATGGCCGCCATTCAGTCGCAATCGACTTCGAACCCGACTGCGGTGGCGCAATGGGCAGCGGTCGAAGGGCTCGACGGTCCACAAGACTTCATCCCGAAGCACAACAGGATCTTCAAAGAGCGGCGCGATCTCTGTGTCTCCATGCTCAATCAGGCGAACGGCATCCGCTGTCCGAAGCCGGAAGGTGCGTTCTACGTTTACCCATCCTGTGCGGGTACAATCGGCAAGACCGCGCCAACCGGCAAGAAGCTCGCGACGGATGAGGATTTCGTCACCGAATTGCTGGAGGCCGAAGGTGTCGCGGTTGTGCAGGGAACGCCGTTCGGCGTTGGACCCGCGTTCCGGATTTCCTACGCTACAGCGACGAGCGCGCTGGAGGAGGCCTGCACCCGCATCCAGCGTTTTTGCGGAAATCTGAAATAGTTGCTTCACCATCCGTGTTCACGACAACGCATTCTACGGAATGGCAAGACGGCGGTGTTATTCTCGCCTACAATTCGCCGCTGAGGGCCGCATCGGGCGGGCCGGGGGAGAACCAAATGTTTCGCAACATGTTTGCTGCGACGCTTGTCGTGGCCGCGTCGCTTTTGCTCGCTGGAGGGCCGTCGGAGGCACAGCCGGCGCAAATTCAGGTCGGCACGCTGACGTGTTCTCTTTCGGCCAGTATCGGCCTGATCGTCGCTTCACAGAAGAATGTGAACTGTATCTTCAAGGGGCGGCCGGGCGAGCCCGAGGAAGCATATACCGGTACGATGACCACGATCGGTGTTGACATCGGCTTTACAACGGGCGGCGTCATCGTTTGGGCGGTGTTTGCCGGCACCAACCGCTATGCCGGGATGCTCACCGGATCTTATGCCGGAGCGACGGCGGAAGTGTCCGTGGCCGCCGGCCTTGGCGCCAACGTCCTGGTCGGCGGATCGAACCGTAGCGTTGCTTTGCAGCCATTGTCGGTACAGGGGCAGATCGGCCTCGATGTCGCCGGCGGCATAGGCGCCTTGGAACTGCATCCGCTGCGGTGAGGCTGGCCCTAATCCGGTAGTCACGGCAGACTATGGCCGGGGCGCGCACCAGATCGCATCCTGTGACCAGGCGCAACTTCGCGCCCCTTGACCAGCCCCGCCGACGCCTGAAACGATGGCGTATGCGATCCGCGACCTAACGACGGATTAGCACCGGGAGGCAGTCATGGCAGCCAACGGAAATGCCGCGCGCGCAGCAGGCCCCCGCTGCATCGCGCTGGTCGGCCCCTTCCAGAGCGGCAAGACCACATTGCTTGAGGCGATCCTCGCCCGTACCGGAGTCATTCCGCGCCAGGGCACGATCGAGGCCGGCAATACCGTCGGCGACAGCAGCCACGAAGCGCGTCATCATCGCATGAGCGTGGAGCTGACGGTCGCCACCGCAAACTTCATGGGCGACAGCTACACTTTTCTCGATTGTCCCGGCTCGGTCGAGTTCGTCCACGACATGCGGGCGGTGCTGCCGGCGGTCGACGTCGCAGTCGTAGTATGCGAACTGGACGAAAAGAAAATACCGCAGTTGCAGCTCATTCTCCGCGAGCTGGAAGACCAAAAAATTCCGCGTATTCTTTTCCTCAACAAGATCGACAAGGGCAGCGCCGGCGTCCACGACGTACTTACGCTGCTGCAGCCGGCATCACGCACCAAGCTGATCTTGCGCCAGATCCCGACTTTCGCCGGCGATCTCATCTCGGGCTTCGTCGATCTCGCGCTGGAGCGCGCTTTTGTCTACAAGGAACACGCCGCTTCCGAAGTCGTTGCGCTGGAAAGCGATGCCGCGGATCGCGAAAAGACCGCGCGTTTTTCGATGCTGGAAACACTCGCCGACCATGACGACGAGCTGATGGAACAGCTGCTGGAAGATATCCAGCCGCCCCGCGACAAAGTTTTCGACGACCTCACGCGTGAACTGCGCGACGGGCTGGTCTGTCCGGTGCTGATGGGGACGGCGAGCCGTGCCAACGGCGTATTGCGGCTGTTAAAGGCACTGCGCCATGAATCGCCGGGCATTGCCGAGACCGCGCAGCGCCTCGGAATAAAGGGTGGCGCCGACAGCGTCGCCTACGTGCTCAAAACCCAGAACAGCACCCACGGCGGGCGAATGTCGATTGCGCGTATGCTGGCGGGGCAGGCGGGTGACGGCACCACGTTCCTGACACCTGATGAGGAAGCCGGCCGCGTCGCCGGCGTGTTCAAGCTGGTCGGCCAGTCAAGTGAGAAGCGCGGGCCGGCTGCGTTGGGCGAGACCGTTGCTTTCGCCAAGCTCGATAAGGCCAAGACCGGCGACACGCTGACGGCTGGCAAGCAGGCCCATCCCGCTATCGCCAAGATCGAGCCCTACCCGCCCGTGCTGGCGATCGCGATTTCGGCAAAGGAACGCAAGGACGACGTCAAACTCGGCCAGGCGCTCAACAAGCTTGCCGAGGAAGACCCTTCCGTCACCATTGTGCACAATCCCGAGACCCACGAAGTCGTACTGTGGGGCCAGGGCGAGATGCACTTGCGCGTCACGACCGAGCGCCTCGGCGACCGTTACGGCATTGCCATCGAGCGGCGGCAGCCAAGCGTCGGTTACCGCGAAACCATCCGCAAAAGCGTAACCCAGCGCGGACGTCACAAGAAACAATCCGGCGGCCACGGCCAGTACGGTGACGTCGTACTCGACATCAAACCGATGCCGCGCGGCGCGGGCTTTTCCTTCGAGGACGAAATCACCGGCGGCGTGGTGCCGCGCAACTACATCCCGTCGGTCGAAGAGGGAATCATCGACGCGCTCAAGCACGGCCCGCTCGGGTTCCCGGTGGTCGACCTGCACGTGTCGCTGGTCGACGGCTCCTATCACACCGTCGATTCTTCCGACATGGCGTTCCGGACTGCCGGCCGTATCGGCATTGTCGAAGGTCTGCCGCAATGCCAGCCGGTGTTGCTCGAGCCGATCGATCTCGTCGAAATCGTCTGTCCGAATGAAGCCACCGCGAAGATCAACGCGCTGATGTCAGGGCGGCGCGGCCAAATCCTCGGCTTTGACACCCGCGAAGGCTGGGAAGGCTGGGACGTCGTGCGCGCCAAGATGCCGGAAGCGGAGATCGGCGATCTGATTGTCGAAATTCGTTCGGCGACTGCCGGTGCCGGAACCTTCACCTTCAAGTTCGATCACATGGCCGAACTTACCGGACGAACCGCGGATCAGATCGTAGCAGCGCGCCGCGCCGCCGAGTGATACGGTAACCAGGTCAATCCGCGACTTCGATGCCCGCGCTGGTCGCGGGCATCACGCATCTTGAACATGGAGAATGCATCGATGCCGGCTTACTGGGTTGCGCGCGCCAAGGTCAACGATCCGGTCGAGTACAAGAAATACACCGATCAGGTACCGGCGATTCTCGCCAAGTACGCGGCAAACCGCTGGCGCGCGGCGGCCGCTTCCAGATCATGGAAGGTCCCGAGAAGTTTCAGCGCTTTGTGGTGCTCGAGTTTCCGACCCTTGAGCAGGGCGTCGCCTGTTTCACGTCCGATGAATACAAGAAGGCTGCGGCCTTCCGGCGCAGCGGTGCCGGCGAGGTGGAGACGGTGATCATCGAAGCGCTCTGAGGCGGTGCACGAGTCGCTACGCCGCTACCCGCGGTTCGCCGCCGCCGGGCGGCGGCACCGGTGAACCGTCGGCTGAATATTCGTTGAGCTTGTTGCGGAGTGTGCGGATCGAAATGCCGAGCACGTTAGCCGCGTGGGTGCGGTTGCCGAGACAGTGCTTGAGCGTCTCCAGGATCAGATCGCGCTCGACCTGGGCGACGGTGCGGCCGACCAGAGCGCGCGAGACCTGTTCAGCGGCGAGCGCGGCGTGCGCAACCGAGGATGGGCCGCGCTGCTGATCGAGGCGGCCGCCGTCGGGAGCGAGGATCGCCTCCGGGCCGATCTCGGCGCCGGTCGCCATCAGCACCGCGCGGTGCATGGTGTTCTCGAGCTCACGAACGTTGCCGGGCCAATAATTGACGGTCAGGGTGCGGCGGGCTTCTTGCGATACTGGGCGCACCGGCACGCCGTTCACTGCGGCGTATTTCTTGACGAAGTATTGGGCCAGCTCGATCACGTCGGCCGGCCGCTCGCGCAGCGGCGGGATTTTCAGATTGACGACGTTCAAGCGGAACAGCAGATCCTCGCGAAAGGCGTTTTCGCGTACCGCTTCGGCAAGATTGCGGTTGGAGGTGGCAAGGATCCGGATGTCGATCGGCACCGGCCTGGTGCCGCCGACGCGATCAATGACGCGCTCCTGAATCGCGCGCAGAAGCTTCGCTTGCAGCCGGACCTCCATCTCGGAAATCTCATCGAGCAGCAACGTGCCGCCATTGGCCTCTTCGAACTTGCCGACGCGGCGCGCAACGGCGCCGGTGAAGGCCCCCTTTTCGTGGCCAAACAGCTCGGATTCGAGCAGCATTTCCGGAATAGCCGCGCAATTCACGCAGATGAATGGTTTCTTTGCCCGGCCCGACCGCGCGTGCACATAGCGCGCGAGGACTTCCTTGCCGGTTCCCGACTCACCGGTGATCAGCACGGAGGCGTCGCTAGGCGCCACTTGCAGCGCCAGTTTGACGACCCGCGCCATGGCTTCGTCGCGGTAAATCAGTTCGCGCCGGTCGTCGGCGACGGCGGCGAGCACGGCGGCGATCAATTCCGGGTCGGGCGGCAGCGGGATGTATTCCTTGGCCCCGGCGTGAATCGCGGCGACCGCCGCGCGCGCGTCGGTGGCAATGCCGCAGGCAACGATCGGCGCGTGGATGTGCTCGGCTTCAAGCGCGGTGACCAGATCGCGAATGGCGATGGCGACGTCGACCATCAGGAGATCGGCGCCGCGGCCCGATCGGAGAACAGCAAGCGCCTGGGCGATATCCGCCGCGTGGGTAACGGTCGCGCCTTTGTCCATCGCGAGTTTGGTGGCGGTCGTGAGCTGGCCGTGGAGCGTGCCGACGATCAGAAGCCGCATCGTGTCATTCCTTCTTCGTTATCCGCCGCACGCATCACGACCGTTCAGCCTTGATAATTTCCGTCATCGTTACGCCGAGCTTTTCTTCGACCAGAACCACTTCACCGCGGGCGACCAGGCGGTTGTTTACGTAGATGTCGATCGCCTCTCCGACCTTGCGGTCGAGTTCGAGCACTGTGCCGGGGCCGAGCCTGAGGAGATCGTTGATTTCCATTCGCGCCCGTCCGAGCACCGCCGATACCTGGACTGGAACGTCGAATACCGCTTCGAGATCGCCGGCGATGCGCGTCATCGATCCTTCCGGCTCCGGGGCCAATTGCACATCGGCTTCCGATCCGCGGTCTTCGAGATTGGGTAGCGGCACTTTGCTTTCGTCACTCACGGTCGCACCTCCTGAGCATTGCGTGTGGCGTCGGCGGAACCGCGGCGCGCGCTCACGTAACGCGCAACCGCCTCGCCGATTGCTGTTTCAGTTGCGGCTTTATTGCGGTTGATACCGCCATCCGCCCATTCGATCCTGCAGTCGCTCGTGGCCACGCCGGGCTCGCCGAGTACCACCAGGCGGCCTTCGAAACCGCGCGCCCGCGCGATCTCGTCGAGCTTCTCGCGCGCTTCGGCATAGAGCGCGTCGTTGACCCGGATCACGATGTGAGGGGACGCCACCAGCTCGCGAAAGCACCCGCTCGCGAGCGCTGCGATTTCGGCGAATGGCTCGCGCCCAATCAAAGCTGGTGCAAGCTTTTGGGCTACCGCCACTGCGACCTCGACGGCTTCGCTTTCAAGCCGCGCTTCGATGGTCTGCAGCGCACTGGTCGCCTGGCCAAAGCTCGTGGCGATCCGTTCAAGGGCGTCGGCGATGCGGCGGCCGGCGGCGACGGCGGCGTCGCTTTGCGCGTCGGCATAACCTCGGCGGTGGGCAGCGGTTTCCACCTCGGCGAGCTTCATCTCATGTTCGCCGAGCGTGATCGTCGGCACCTGCTCGGCACCAGGGGCAAAATCAAAATCAAACAGGAATTTGGCTGGCACGCTCATGTTGGTTTCTCAGTAGATCAGCTCTTCTTCGCCGCGCGTCTTGGAAATGACGATCTCGCCCTTGGCGGCCAAATCTTTGGCGAGATTGACAAGAAGCACCTGGGCATCGTCGACTTCACGCAGTCGCACCGGCCCCATCGCCGTCATATCGTCCGCCAGCATCTTGGCGGCGCGTCCCGACATGTTTGACAGGAAGAACTGGCGAACTGGCTCGGCGGCGCCCTTAAGCGCGATCGCGAGCTTGTCCTTCTCGATATGACGCATCAGCGTCTGCGCCGAAGCGGGGTCGAGCTTTATCAGATCGTCGAACGTAAACATCAAGGTCTTGATGCGCTCGGCGCTCTCGCGGTTGTCCTCTTCGAGCGCAGTAAGGAAGCGCGTCTCGGTTTGCCGATCGAAGTTGTTGAAGATCTCGGCCATCACCTCGTGAGCATCGCGCCTGCGTGTCTGCGAGAGATTCGACATGAATTCCGTGCGCAACGTGGTTTCGACGCGCTCCAGCACCTCTTTCTGGACGGCCTCCATCCGCAGCATGCGGTTGACGACGTCCAGCGCCAGTTCCTCGGGTAGGATCGCGAGTACACGCGCCGCATGGTCGGGTCCGATCTTCGAAAGCACGACGGCGACGGTCTGCGGGTATTCGTTCTTCAGATAATTGGCGAGCACTTCCTCCTGAACGTTGGAGAGCTTCTCCCACATGTTGCGGCCGGCGGGACCGCGGATTTCGTCCATGATGTTGCCGACCCGTTCGGGCGGCAGGTATTGCTGCAGCAGGCGCTCAGTTGCGTCATAGGTGCCCATCAGGGCGCCTGAGGCCGACATGCGGGACACAAAGTCGAGCAGCAGATTTTCGACCTGCTCGGCCTGGATGATCCCGATCGTGGACATCACGATGGAAATTTCGCGCAGTTCGTCGTCGTCGAGCAGGCTCCAGATCTTGGCGCCATAGTGTTCGCCGAGCGCGAGCATGAGTATGGCCGCGCGTTGCGGGCCGGTGAGTTTTCGCGTCTCGGCCGGCGCGCCGGATTGGCCGCCGAGACTGCTCAGGGGGCTGGTGAGCTCCCGGCGGCCGGACTCGAGGTGTTCATAGTTTGAGGGCATGGCTCAATCGATCAGGCGGCGGCGTTGTCATTCATCCACTGACGTATGATGGAGACGGCTTCGTTTGGATTTTTGTCGGCAAGTTCGCCGACCTTTTGCACCGATTGCGCATGGACCTGGCCCTGGACTTGGGCGATATCGATCATCTTGGCGGTCTGACTAGGTTCCGGCACCGCCGTCTCGCCGCCGATCCCGGCGGTCATCGGATTTGCCTCCTGACCTCCGCCACCGGCGGGAAGCGCCAGCGGCGCCGGTTCCTCCGGCGTAAGGACGCGACGGACCAGCGGACGCACGACCATCAGCATGACGACCAGGCCCAGCAGTCCCATGACCGCCATTTCGATCGCGCGCATGATGTCGTCTTTGGTGAACTGCAGCGCGGCGAGCCAGCCGCTGGGCTCGGTAATCGGAGTTGCCGGCATCTCGGCAAATCGCAAATTGACGACCTCGACTTGATCGCCGCGTTTCTGGTCGAAGCCGATCGCGGTGCGCACCAGCGCTGTTATCTGGTCGATCTCTTCCTTGCTCCGCGGCTGGTAGGCAACTTCGCCCTTGGCGTTTTTGTTGTAGCTGCCGTCAACCAGGACCGCGAGCGAGATGCGACTAACGTGGCCGCCTTCGATCACCTCAGTCTTGGTCGTCTTCGAAATCTCGTAATTGACGATTTCCTCTGATTTGCGGCTCTGGTCGCGCGGTGTCGCGTTGCCTTCGGGGGCCGCCCCGGGCTGCTGGCGCTGTTGATTGCCGCCGCCGGGCAGCTCATTGCCGACGGTGACCTGGTTCTCGCGGTTGTCGTTGGTCGCCGATGTTTCTTCACGCGTCTGGCTTGAACGCACGACCCGCCCGTCGGGATCGTACTTGTCCGACGTCTGGGTAATGCGGTTAAAGTCGAAATCGGCGCTCACTTCGACGCGCGCGCGGCCAGGCCCTACGACGGAAGAGACGATCGTCTCAACCTGTTCGCGCAGCCGCTTCTCGAACGCCATTCGCCGTTCATCGGCGGTCACTTCGCCGCCGTTGACATCGTCGCCGGCGCCGTCAGCGAGGAGATGGCCCGCCTCGTCGACAATCGAAACCCGCTGCGGCTTTAGGCCGTTGACGGCGGAAGCCACGAGGTGACGAATGGCGCGCACCTGCTGCGGGTCGAGCGTGCCACGAACCTTCAGCACGATGGAAGCGGATGGCTCAACCTTGTCGCGTGAGAACAGCGGCCGCTCGGGCATCACCAGGTGGACGCGGGCCGCCTGGACCCGGTCAAGGGCGCGAATCGTGCGTGACAGCTCTCCCTCAAGGGCGCGCAGATTGTTGACATTCTGCACGAAGCTGGTCGTGCCGAGCACGTCCGACTTGTCGAAAATCTCGTAACCGACGCCGCCGCCTTTGGGCAGACCATTTCCCGCGAGCGCCATCCGCAAGCGGGCGACGCGATCATGCGGGACCATGACGATGTTGCCGTCGTTACGCAGTTCGTAAGGGACGCCCTGCCGCTCCAGTTCTTTCACGATGGCGGCGGAGTCATCGTAGTTGAGGTCGGTGAACAGCGGCGTCATCTGCGGCGACGTCACCCGCAGGATGACGAAGGCAAAGAAGCCAACGAGCGCGATCGTGACGGCGCCCATCGCGGCAATGCGTGATGCGCCAATCGTCTTGACGAACTCAAGCAAACCTTGCACCGCGCTCGATCTCCGGTGAGCAACGCTGTCGCGTCTCACCCGGCAAGATTTGCCCGGTTGATGGTTAGCGGCGAGTTAATAGGAGCCGGCTGAGCACGGATAAACTTAGCGTTGCGTCACCCGCGCGAATCAAAACGCCGGCGGCCCGCCGGCGTTGATGAATCGGTAAAGTCGCCTAACTGCGCGTTACTGGCGATACTGCTGGATACGAGTTGTGCGTAGCCCGGCGAGGCCGTGTTGGTCGATCGAATATTGCCAGGAGAGAAACTCTTCGACGGTCAACGTGTAACGGCTGCACGCCTCTTCAAGCGAAAGAAGTCCGCCGCGAACCGCGGCGACCACTTCGGCCTTTCGGCGAATCACCCAACGCTTCGTTCCCGGCGCCGGTAAATCAGCGATCGTCAGGGGCGAACCGTCCGGCCCGATGACATACTTGACCCTCGGGCGATGGGGTTCGGTCATAGGAACTCTCTCACGAACTCAACACAGCACGCCTGGACCTTACCCACGGCGGCTTAAAATTTGCCTAAGCGAACACATAATTCACCCTGGCTTTTGGAACCGGCAATGAGCGCCGCGTTCGGCAATGCCGGTGTTGTCACCAGCGGCCACGGCTGCACGCGGCGGGCGCAATCACGCCGGCGCCGCTACAGCTTCTGGATCAGGCCGGTGATGCTGCTGTTGAGACTGCTGATGCCGCTGCTGAGGCTGCTGAGCGTGCCGTTACTGAGGGATTGGATCTGGCTGATCGGCACGTTTTGTCCGCTGACCGTGAGCGTCGGCGGGTTCTGGTTGATGTTGACGGCAGTGACGACACCCTGCACCTGCGTGGTTGTGGTAACAGGCTGACCGTTGGCGCCGGTGGCGCTGATCGTCATGGTATAGGTGCCATCCGGCCAGGTTTGGCCACTGCTGCCGACTCCGTTCCAGGTGTAGCTCTGCGTCCCTGCATTGACCGCCACCGTTCCGGTGTAGGCCGTCGTTCCTGCCGAACTCGTGATCGTGACCGTGCCCGTGCCTGGGCCAGAGGCGTTAATGCTCCACGTGGCGGGACTGTTGGTTGCGTTGGAGAGTGCCGCGGCGTTGCCGTTCACGGTGACGGTGTTGCCGACGAGCTGCAGCGCCGACGTTGCCTCCGACGTCTGCTGCATCGAGATCAGCGTCTGCAGGTTGGTATTCATGTTGACCTGCTGTTCGACTGACGCGAACTCGACCAGCTGTTGGGTGAATTGGGTGGTGTCGAGCGGAGACAGCGGATCCTGGTTCTGCAGCTGCGTGGTCAGGAGCTGAAGAAAGGTATCGAAGTTGCCGGCGATCGATTGCGATCCGGTCGGGGAGGTGGTGGAAGTCGTGCCAGTCGACGTTGTGCTCGGCGTCGTGCCGGTGAGCGAGGACAGCGCGTTCGAAGCAGTCGTCCCAATCTGGGATGCCGCCGACGCTGTTGTGGAATTGATCGCGTTAGAGAGAGTGCTCATGACCCTGGTCCTTTGTTATGCGATTGCCCTTCAAACCCGGATGTCGACCCCGCCACCGAGGCCCATACGCGCGTAAATCTGCGTCGCGGCGACGGGGGCGAGTTGAGGGTCGGGAATGACAAGCTGGGTCGGCGCTGACTGGGAGCCGGAGCCGTTGTTCTGCCCAGTAAAGGATTGATCGCGCAGGCTGAACTGGAGGCCGTTATCGGCCGTCGTTAGTCCCGCCTGTTCCAGCGCATTTTGCAGTTGCGGTTGTTGGCTCTGCAGGAGTTGCAGCGTTTCCGGGCGATCGACGGTCATATGCGTCGTGGCATGGCCATTGCCATCGACGCTGAGCTGCACGTCAATGCGACCAAGTTCGGGAGGAGAGAGACTGATATCGAATTGGTTGGAGCCCGCCTGCGCTCGAGCGGCGATCGCCACTGCGAGGCCGGCGATCGGAACTGCACTGGCGGAAGCGTTGCCGGAAGGCGCGGTAGCCGCTGAAGCCGATGACGCCGTTGCGGCCGATACGGAGAAGTCAAAATTGGGCAAACTGTCGATGCCGTTGGACTTCGCGCCCTCGTGGCCTTGAGCAGCCGGCACGCTGGCTGCGTTTTCAGATGTCGACGCCGGGGAGGTCTGTGCGATCTGCGCCGCCGTATGATCGGAATTCACGGATACCGGGCCGGGCGTCTGCGCCGTCGTGGTCGCGTCGTTGGCCGCTTGTGTAGGTTGCTGCTGCTCGGAACGGCTCTGCGCGCCTTGCACTTTGGTCGTTTCTAGGGTTGAGCCCGCCGTGGCATTCGTCGGGTTATCGAACTGGGTGGTTGAAGGCGTTTCCTTGGCGGTACCGGCGTCCGTCGCGTCTTGCGGCGCGGATGTGTCCTGGTTCGCGGCCTGAGCCGTGAGGGTGAGCTTTGGGCGCGTTTTGGTTTGGTCGCCGACAGTCAAGTTCGCGGCAGCGCCGTTGACCGCCGCGGGCGCAGTGTTTTCCGAAGCGCTGACGGCGATCGCCGCCGCCACCGGTTGCGTTGGATTAGCTGCCGCCTGCGCCGGGGTCGGCGTAGCCGGGATTGCGGCCGCGGCGGTCGCATCCGTCGCATCGCTGTCTTTGCTGTCGTTAGATTTGCCACCGGTCGAGGGCGTCTTCGTTACCGACGCGGGTGGGCTGGTCCGTTGGACCGTAGCAGGATTCGCGTTCACCGGCGCAGGGGTGCCGGAGTTGTTTGTGGTGACCGTAGCCGTAACAGCGCCATTGGTGGTCTTGTTCGTCGTAGTCGTAGTCGTAGCCGTAGTCGTCGCAATGGCTTGGCGTTTCCCGCCGCTTGCTGCGTTTGCATTCGCCGGGACGTTTTGTGCGGACTTAGGCGCGACGTCACCGCCTGTTGCAGTCAGAATGTTGGAGGTCGCGTTAGCGTTTGCTTTGGGGTTGCTGCCCTTCGTTCCCGCTGGAGTGTTGGCGCCGGCGGCTTGCGCTGAGGCGTTGGCGCCGGCGGTTTGCGCTGAAGCGTTGGCGCCGGCGGTTCGCGCCGAAGCGTTAGCGCCGGTTGTTCGCGCTGGAGTGTCCGAGCCAGCGCTCGGGCCAGACCGCGTGCTAACGGCAGTCGGTGGATTCGGGGCCGGGCTTGGGGAGCTTGAGTTGGACGCCGCACCCGCGCTACGGGTCGGCTGGGCAGCAGATGAACCAGAGTTCTGAGCGTTCCCAGCTGCCGACGCTGGTGCCAGGTTGTCGGATTGGGTAGGCGCTTGACTTTGGGATTGTGGCGGCGGGTTTGCCGGCGGCGTCGTCGGAGCCGGCGTGGCGGTCGTGGCGTCAAGCAAAGCCGCAAACGGCTGGCCGTCGCTTTGCTGTGTTTGGGTTGGTCCTTGCGACCATTGCGGTGGCGTGGCCAACGTGGCACTGACGTCTGACACTATACTCGGCACTGCGAAGCCCCTGCCGTCGAGATGACCCGAGCAACTGCCTGCAACCGCCGGGCCAGCACGTCCGGTCAGGAAAATCTCTTAACTTCAAGTAGATAGGAAAAATCGGCCGGACCGGCATGCGGCAAGCTCTGCGCGGCCTAGGCAAGTTTTGCCGTTTGATCGAAGCGAGGCTTGGCTGCCTCGCCCGTGGCGGAGCGGACAACCGGCGCTTATAGTAATGCCAAGCCGAGGCGCATGCGGAACCACAGCCGCAAGCGGCCTACGGGCAGGAGTTGACCACCCTACCATGTTGAACAGTCTCGACATTGAAGGTGAGCCGTCGAGCACCCGCGTGGTCGTCGCCATGTCGGGCGGCGTCGATTCGTCGGTTACGGCGGCGCTGTTAGCCGATGTCGGCTACGATGTGGTTGGAATCACCCTGCAACTCTACGATCACGGCGCGGCTACCCATCGCAAGGGTGCCTGTTGTGCCGGCCGCGATATTCACGATGCGCGTGCCGTCGCCGAACGCATCGGCATTCCTCACTATGTGCTCGACTATGAGAGCCGCTTCAAGGAGGCGGTAATCGACCGCTTCGCGGACAGTTATGTTGCCGGCGAGACGCCGGTGCCCTGCCTCGAATGCAATCAGTCGATCAAGTTTCACGACCTTCTGGGCACTGCGCGCGAGCTTGGCGCCAGGGTTCTTGCGACGGGCCACTACGTTGCTTCACGCGCGTTGCCGGGCGGCGGCCGCGCGCTCTATCGCGCGCGCGAGACCGAGCGCGACCAGAGCTATTTTTTGTCCGCGATGACGGACGCTCAACTCAATCTGCTGCGCTTTCCCCTTGGCGAGCGGACCAAGGCAGAGACCCGGGAGCTGGCGCGGCGCTTCGGCTTGTCGGTCGCCGACAAGGAGGACAGCCAGGACATCTGTTTCGTGCCGAGCGGACACTATGCTGATGTGATCGAGCGGCTTCGGCCGGGAGCTGCCGTGCCGGGCGAAATCATCGATCTCGAGGGGCGCGTCATCGGCCACCATGAGGGGATCATTCATTTTACCGTTGGACAACGGCGCGGGCTCGGCATTGCGACCGGTGCTCCGCTCTATGTCGTGCGTCTCGACGCAGCCTCGCGCCGCGTCGTGGTGGGGCCGCGCGACGCGCTCCGCACTAGCCGCATCCGGCTGCGCGATATCAATTGGCTTGGCGACGGGACGATCGAACAGGCGCTGCAAACTCACCCTGAGGTCTTTGTCAAAGTTCGTTCGACCCGGCCGCCTCAAGCTGCGTGGCTGCGCGAGGGCGCCGACGGCGGCATCGATGTTGAGTTGATCGCGAGCGAGGACGGCGTGTCGCCTGGTCAGGCTTGCGCCTTCTACGACGCCGCCGAGGGTCAAGCGCGGGTTTTAGGCGGTGGCATTATCGCCAGCACGGTTGCAGCGCCGAGGGCGAAGGAATCGCTTCGGGTGGATTTGGCTACGGCGCATTGACGGTCACGCGGCAGGGGCGCCGCGACGGCGGGCGTGATGGCGGCGGAACTCGACAAGGATACAGTCGCCAAGGCTTATGCGCGCTGGGCACCGATCTATGATCTGGTGTTCGGCGCGGTGTTCGATCGCGGCCGCAAGGCTTCGATCGCCGCCGCCGAGCGCACCGGCGGACATATCCTCGAAGTCGGCGTCGGCACCGGCCTGTCGCTGCCCGAGTATTCGCGGACCAACCGCCTCACTGGCGTCGATCTTTCCGCGCCGATGCTGCGTAAGGCGAAGGTGCGCGCGGCCGAGCATCACCTGACCAATGTCGAGGGGCTCGCAGTGATGGATGCGCAGCATCTCGGCTTCCGTGATGGCGTTTTCGATGTTGTGGTCGCGCAGTATGTCATCACCACCGTGCCGGATCCCGAAGCGACACTCGACGAGTTTGCGCGCGTCGTGAGACCGGGCGGCGAGATCGTTCTCGTTAATCATCTTGGCGCGGAGGACGGCATACGGTCGTCGTTCGAACAAGGGTTCGCGCCGCTCGCGCGCCGGCTCGGCTGGCGGCCGGAATTCCGCTGGGAGCGCCTGGCGCAATGGGCCGCGCGGCACGGCGGCGTGCGTGTTGTCGAACGGCGCACCATGCCGCCGCTTGGCCAGTTCTCGCTGATCCGCTTCGCCCGGCTGGGCAACCGCGCGAGCGAGCCATTTGCTGTGGCGGCAGGTGCGGCACAGGCCTGATCCGCTTCAGTTTTGCCTCTTGGAAACGACCCTGAACTAGCCTAAATGTCGCCCCGACCGGCTTGCAAAAATTTAACGGTTTGGCGGAGTAGCTCAGTTGGTTAGAGCAGCGGAATCATAATCCGCGTGTCGGCGGTTCAAATCCGTCCTCCGCTACCAAGCTCACGATTTGATCTTGCCTGCGGTTTCTTTGCTCACAAAGCTTCGTACCAATAGGTTTGAAAGTTTTAGCTCTTCGGTCTGACGGGCTTTGTTCGCCTCGTGCCCCCCCCGCGGTCGCGCGTTTGACTGCGTAGAGATACATCAGCTCCCGGCCTGCAGTTTTCTTGCCGCCGCCGAATGCCGCCGGATCAGATCGGCGAGATCAAGTCCCGGAATTCGGCCGTGCTCGACGATCCAGTGTCCGCCGACCATGACGCGGTCGGCGCGATGCGCGCCGCAGAGGACCAGCGCGGCCAGCGGATCGCCGCTGCCGGAAAAGCGCAGTTCATCGAGCTTGAACAGCGCCAGATCGGCCATCTTGCCGACCGCAATCTCGCCGATATCGGTGCGGCCGACGCAGGCCGCGGAGCCTTTGGTAGCCCAGCGCAGCGCGTCCTTGTGGCTGACTTTCTTCACGCCATAGCGGCTTCGTTGCAGCAGGAACGCCGCGCGCACCTCCTGCATCAAATTCGATGAATCGTTCGACGCCGAGCCATCGACGCCGAGACCGACGCGCATGCCGGCGTCTTCCATGGCACAGACCGGACAGGTGCCTGAGGCCAGCGTCTGATTGCTGCACGCGCAATGCGCGACGGCCGTGCCGGCGCGCGCCAGCCGTTTGATCTCACGGTCGTTGAAATGAACGCCGTGTGCGAGCCAGGTGCGCTCGTTGAGCCAGCCGCAATCTTCCAGATAGTCCAGCGGCCGGCATTTGTAGAGCTCAAGGCAAAAGCTGTTCTCGTCCTCGGTCTCGGAGAGATGGGTGTGCATGCGCACGTCGAGCCGTTTCGCCAAATCCGCGGTCGCGCGCATCAGCGAGGTGGTGACCGAAAACGGTGAGCACGGCGCAAGCGCTATCTGCACCATCGCGCCCTCGCCGGCCTGGTGATAGCGCGCCACCACGCGCTCGCTATCGGCGAGGATGGCGTCTTCCTCCTGCACCACCGAGTCCGGCGGCAGCCCGCCGTCGCGCTGCGACAGGTTCATCGAGCCGCGCGTCAACAATACACGCAGCCCTAGCCGCTGCGCCGCGGCGACTTCGATGTCGACGCCGTCTTCGGTGCCGGCGGGAAAAACGTAATGATGATCGGTGGTCGTGGTGCAGCCGGACAGCATGAGTTCGGCCATCGCCAGCGTCACGGCGAGGTCGAGCGCTTCCGGCGTCAGCCGCGCCCAGATCGGATAAAGCGCCTGCAGCCAGGGAAACAATTCGCGGTCCAGCGCCGCCGGAACGGCACGCGTCAGCGTCTGATAAAAATGATGATGCGTGTTGATCAGGCCCGGCAACACCACGTGCTCGCCAGAATCGAACGCTTTGACGTCCGGCGTAGCCGGATTACGCCCGGCCGATACCAGCTCGGCGATACGGCCATCTCGGACCACGACGCCGCGCTCGGCGCCGTCAGCGAAGATCGCAAGCGGGTCTTTGATCCAGAGCGCCGATTTTTCATAAAGAGTCATCCAGCGTGTTCTTTCCCGTTAAGGGCTCGCTGCAATCTTGGCACCTCCATCGTTTTGAGCAAAATAGTTTCGGACTCTTCGACCGGCCAGTTAAGGTATTTTTCCCTCGCCATCTGCTCGATGGTTGATCTGTTTTTGCGAAATTTGTTTAGCCGCTCGTCCGTGGTGAGACTGGTCGTTGCCCCGAAATTATCGTCCAGCGCTTCCCGGCTGATCGCGCAACGCACGGTGCGTCCCAGCGCCTCTCCGATGAATGTGACAACCTCCCGCTCAAAATCGTGCCGCGGCGGAGCGTCGCTAAAGGTAAGATCTATGCCAGGCAGTATGCTGCGCGGTGTGCCGACGGTCTTTAGCAGCCTATCGCGCGTCCCTGACGGAGCTTGACTTAAACCCTCGACAATAGCCTGGCGCCAAGCAGGACCGCGATTAAATGCTTCATTCCAAGATGATTTGAGTTCGTACGGTCTCTTGTCATTCAGGATTTCAATTAGCGCCACCGATTGTTGAATATCTTTGTCGCGTTTGGCGGCTCCTTCTTGACGGTAGCGCCAAATTATCAATTTATGAATTGCGTAGCGCTGTGGTGATGGAACGAGCACATAAATTCCAGCGTTGTGCAGGACTGCTGCGGGCTCCGGGTCATAAATTAGGAAATCCAGGAATCGGAGCGGCTCTGCGTCAGTTTGAAGCGCGGGGAGGTGCTGAGGAGCATCGGTGTCGGGACCCTCATTTGGAGTGAGGAAGTCAACTCGTAGGCCCCCTTTGGCAACATAGCTGGTGACGCTTTGTTGGTGAATGTGCGGAACGGCTCGGAAAGTTTTGTCCACCCCCCTAAGCACGTCGATCATGGGCGGTACTTGGTCACCAACAGTTAGTGACACGCTTTTGAATTGCGCTACGTCAACATCACCTGTTTGCAAAATTGAGTGTTGAAGCCTCGTACCGAGCATTGGTGCATAAGTTTGATATGCGACAGTTCCGACTAGGACGGCACGAAGACGAAATACGCCAGCTTGTGCTAAGGCCGCAATGATATCTCCAATTTCCTTGACCGGCCGCTGAAGCCCATATGTGCGAACAAGGGTCGAGACCAGTGCTCGACGTTCACGTTCGTCGTCTCTTGTCTGCTTGTGATGCGAAATTTGTTCCAGAAGCTCCAGCGTCTCAGGACCAACGTATTTTTGTTCACGGCCTGCCGATGACGGCTTTTGGAAATACCAATACCTCTTCTCGTTGATCGTCTTCGGAACAAAGGTGCCGTCTTCCGGAAATGCCTCGCTGAATGCGGTCGCCCTGCAGCGATCGAGAAGTTCTGCATAAGTCGTCTGCATAAAGAGGGGCGGTGGGGGCATATGAATGTTCCTCGCATTATACGCATTTTGCAAGTTGCGTATAACGCGCTTTTACCTTCGAAATCAAGGGCGATTATACGCAGAATGCAAATTGCGTATAAAGAGGTTTGACTCATTGCTGAATAAGGAAAACTATCAAGTCGCAGAGGCGGCGTTGATCGGCGGCCAGCCGACGCCGCTTGCCCGGTGGATCTGCCGCGCGACATTCAGGATCAGCAGCTCTTCGAACCGCGGCGCCACGATCTGCATGCCGATCGGCAAACCGTCCCGCGACAAGCCGGCGGGCGCGGTCGCCGCCGGCAGGCTCACCAGCGTGATCAGATAGGCCGGCGCGATCCAATCGATGTAGTTCTCAAACTTCTTGCCGTTGATCTCGCTGGGGAAGTTCATCTCCACCGGATACGGTTTCACCGGCGCCGCGGGCGTCAGCAGAACATCGTAGCGATCGAACAATTTGCGGAATTGGTGGAAGATTTCCTCGCGCTGGTGTTCGGCTTTGGCGAAGTCGAGCGCCGTCAATTTCAGTCCGGCCTCGACGTTGCCTTTCAGATTGGGCCCAAACTCGTTGATCTGTGCGAGCCGCTGGTATTGCTGGCCGACCATCCAGAAGCCGCGCCAGGTCTGGTAGGCCGCGCGGCCGCCGCTGGCGTCGAATTCGATGTGCTCGACCCTGGCGCCGAGCTTTTCAAGGGCCGCGGCTGCGTCACGGCAAATCGTGTCGATTTCGCTTTCGACGCCGATCCCGGCAATGTCGGAGACATAAGCGATGCGCAAACCTCTGATGTCGTCGCACCGCGCAAGCGCCGCGAACGCGCTTTGCCACGGCGGCACGACCGATATTGGCGACAGGCGCGTAAAGCCCGTGATCGCGTCGAGAAACAGCGCGGCGTCCTCGGCGTCGTGCGCCATCGGGCCATGAACCTGTCCGGGGTCCCACGGCAGGTGCAGCGGGCGGCTCGGCGTCAATCCCGGCGTCGGACGGAGACCAACAATGCCGCAGAACGCCGCGGGGATGCGGATCGAGCAGCCGTAGTCGGTGCCCTGCGCGATCGGCACCATGCCGGCGGCAACGGCGACTGCAGAGCCGCCGGACGAGCCCGCCGGGCTGAGCGCTGGATTCCACGGATTGCGCGTCGGGCCGAACAGCACATTGTTGGTGTTGGCGCCGCAGGCGAATTCCGGCGTGTTGGTCTTGGCGAGCACGATGGCGCCAGCGGCCTTGAGCCGGCGCACCGCCTCGGCATCTTCCGTCGGCACATAATCCTTGAAGAGCGGCGAGGCGAAGGTGGTGCGGATGCCGGCGGTCGGTGTCACGTCCTTGACGCCGATCGGCAGGCCATGCAGCGGGCCGAGCGGCGCGCCCTTCATCACCGCAGTCTCGGCCAGCCGCGCCGCGTCGCGCGCTTGCTCGGCGGCGAGCGTGACAATCGCGTTGAGTTTCGGATTGAGCGCTTCGATCACCGCCAGGAACGCGTCGAGCACTTCGACCGGGCTGACGGCGCGCGTGGCGATGAGCCGCGCCAGCTCGCGCGCCGATTTGCGCACCAGCGCACTGTCCGCTTTCGAAAGCGGTTGCACGTCTTGCCGCGAGGCTGCCGTCGACATGCGCTACTCGCCAGCGTCGATGATGGCGATGCAGGGTCCGCCGCCCTGCGGTCCCTGATGCATGGCGTCGACCGAAACAAACACTGCCGGATCCCCGATCGCTGCCGCGGCGACGCCGCCGACCGCGCCCTTGGCGTGGCGATGCCACGGCACGTCGGAATCATCGAGCATGATCTGGCGGCGGCCGCGCAGCTTGCCGGTGCGGTCGGCCTCGCATTTCATGAAGCAGTTGACCAGCCGGCCTTGCAGATCGTCGGCGCGCGGCCGCTCTGGCAGTTCGAGCCCGGCGTTGCGGATCGACTCATAGATGCCGTCGATGTCGAGCGCATCCTTCATCACCGCGTGGCCGATGCGATAGCGGCCGCCGGCGCCAGCCTTGTTGCCGAGGAGCACGATCTGCGCCTGCGTCAACTCCACGCCCGACGAGCACGAGGCGACCGACGAATAAAGGTCGAGGTCGTGGCAGATCTCCTCGGCCTTCGGCATTTTAATCTCGCGTAAGCCGACGGCGATGCCGAGCCCGGTGGTGCCGTTCGATACGCCCATGGAATCGTGTACCTCGCACGCCACTTCCTTGCCGCGCGAATGGGCGTCGATCACTGAGTCCACGGTGAGGAGCGGCGTCTTGGTCTGCACGTAATGGACATCCGCGGGGTCGTCGATGCCGGCGTTGCGCATCGCTGCGCGCACGGCTTCGGCGACTTTCTCCACCATCGCCGGCCGGCCGATGTCCTCGGGGAAAATCTCGGCGCTCATTGCCGTGCCGATGACGAGCCGCGATTTGTCCGCCGGGCCGGTCTTGCTGTTGCGCGCGAACACGGTTGCGTGCGGCGTGATGACGCCGTCGCAGCCGCCCGACCAGACCATCGGAATCGTTGCGATCTCTTCGGCCGAGCGGCTGCCGAGCTTTTTCAGCACCGCGCGAAACGCCTGGTCGGCAAGGATGCGGGTAAAGTCGTTGACGCCGCCGTTGCCCTCGGTCTTGCCGATCACGGCGATCACTTCATCGGCTTTGAACTGGCCATTTTTGATGGCGGCCTCCATGCCTGAAGCGTCCTGCACATTCTTTAGTTCAACTTTGGCGACTTCGATTGCCATTACGTCTGTTCCTTATTGGTCTTCACTGCGTTGAGTCAGTTGCCCCGCTTTATCTCTCGATTTTTTCACGGGAGTAGTGGTGTCTGTAAAATGAACCACCGTAATCAAAACCGGTAGTCTCGGATGCCATAGACGCGGGGTGAGACGATTTAGTCGGGAGGCATATAAAGCGTCATCTGGCCGCTTTGACCAAATTCGAGGTAGCCGTGCTTCTCCTTGAAGCACCCCGGCGCTCTAAGCTCATACCCTATCCCAAATCTGTGTCCCAGTAACCGATCTGAAATTTTAAAATAGAAGGGATCGATAGCGTAACCCATCTCCTTGAAGATCGGGAAATTGCCGGGTACCCCAACTTTCAGCACCAATTGGTTCCGCACATCATTCACGCCGAACGTCTTTTCCGGATACGGAGTGTACAATCCATAGTTAGCAATTTTAAGCGTCCGATCCAGGTACAAGGATATGAACGTGTAAAGGGCAGGTTGATTCGATTTGTTTCGGATTACCGCACCGATGGGAGTAGGGTCGCTTAAATCGCGAAACTGGGTGAACTCTACGGTCCTATAGGCCGCCTGTCCGATCATTAAATCGAACTCAAGAACTAAGTCAGGATCAACCGAGCGCCTCATCGCATCGCGGACTTCGTAGTGCTCCATGATAAGGCGATTGAAGTTGTGCCGCCGATAATACCGCCCATCTGAAACTTGATGGGGATCGCCTTTGGTAGCCGGCACGTCAATCACGACAGCAACCATCCGTTGTTTGAGAGGAACATGACGGATGCGCAGTCCTGGAATAGTCGGCGTGATGTGCTGCTGGAGTACCTGCTCAAACCAGATTTCGGGATAAATACTTCCGTCAATGCCGTCGTCGAGACCGGCTGGCTCGTGGTCATGCTCGGTCATGCCATAGACGATCTGGCCGCCGTCTGCATTTGCAAATGCACAGACATCTCGCGCCATTTCGAGTTTCTTGCTGTCATCCCTTTTATCGACAGCCGGAGAAGCCTTGTATTCCAGAGTCAGACTCTCTTTGACGTTGCCCGTGCGCAGCGCCTCAAGTTGAGATTTGTTCTCGAGGGTGAGCATGGCATAATCTCAGCCTGATCGTATCCACGGTTTCACTTCGCCGCGGATCATTTTCTCGAAGCCGGCGCCGCGGTCGATCATCGGCTGCTCGTTGGTCCGCGCGGCCTTGAGTTTTGCGCGTAGAGCGGCGGTGGCGTTTGCGTCGACGATCAGCGACGTCCTGGTTTCGCCGAGTGTCAGCACGACGCCATAGTCATCACGCGCCGACGCGCCCGAGACCTTGCCTTCGACCACGTCGCGCTGGACCAGTTCGGGCTCGCGCTCGAGCGGATCGCCCCAGCCGCCGCCGCCGGTGGTTACGACGCGGACGATTTCGCCGGCGCGAACCGGCTCACCGTCAACCAGGCCGCCGAGATCGTGCGGCTTGCCGTCGGCGTCGACCGTCACGCAGAACGGCGCACCGGCTTTGCCGCCGTTCAGCCCGTAGCAGCCGAGCCGCACCCGGTCGGCGGTGACGATGGTGCGGCAATCGACCAGCGCGCGGTAATGCTTGTCGTAGCCAAGCCCGCCACGGCGCTTGCCGGCGCCGCCGGAATTGGTGCGCAGCGCCAGTTTCTCGACTAGCAGCGGAAACCGCGTCTCGGTGAATTCGGCCGGCTGGTTGCGCGAGTCAGGTACGATGTGAATCGCGTCGTTGCCGTCGCCGTAATAACGGCCGCCGGAGCCGCCCCCCAAGACTTCGCGTGACAAAAATGCCTTACCGTTGCGGTCGGCGCCGTAGAATCCGGTGTAGCGGATGGTTTCCTGATCTGCCGGCATGCGGCCCTGCGCGGCTTGCGCGACCACGCCGGCGAGAAGGCCGAGGCAGCGCAGCAGCACAAACGAGCGCGCATTGGTGGCGGCCGGCCATTCCGGCGTGATCAGCGTGCCTTTCGGCGGAAACACCACGTCGAAGACTTCGCAGACGCCTTCGTTGACGTGAATCTCCGCCGCGCGTTCCGGGGTGTCTGCGAGATTGCGCAGGATCGGCGCGATCCATTTGATCAGAAACGCGCCGCCGGCATAGTCCGCCGGCCAGTTGATCGGGCCGGTCGACTGCGGATCGGTGCCGGTGAAATCAAGCGTGATGCGGTCGCCCTGTTTGATCAGCGTCAGCGCAAGCTTGTGCAGCTTCGGATCGGTGACGCCGTCGTGCTCGACATAATCTTCCCAGTGGTATTCGCCGTCGGCGATCTTCGGCAGCAATTCGGTTCTGAAAATATCGCGGCAGGTGTCGAGGATGGCCTGAAAGCACGCTTCGACGGTTTCGCGGCCGAACCGCTCGAACAATTCCGCCATCCGGCGCGCACCCATCAGGCAGGCCTGTACCTCGCTGTCGAGATCGGCGGCGAGCGTCTCGGGCACGCGGGTATTGCGCTTGACGATGGTGAAGACCGCATCGTTGCGCACACCGCGGTCGTAGAACTTGACCGGCGGTATGGCGAGACCCTCTTCGAACACCGTCGTCGCGGTGCCGGGCATCGAGCCGGGCACACGCCCGCCGATATCGTCGTGGTGGCCGAACGCCTGGATGTAGGCGACGACGTCGCCCTGATGGAACACCGGCACCGTCGAGCATAAATCCGGCAGGTGCCCGATCGAGCCCTCGGTGAGATAAGTGTCGTTCATCAGGAACACGTCGCCGGGCTGCATGGTTTCCGGCGGAAAATCGCGCACCACGGCGTTCGGCATCGCCGAGTAGGAACGGCCGGTTAGCTTGCGGCAATAGCGGTCGAACAGGCCGACGCGGTAGTCGTGGGCTTCGCGGATCATCGGCGAGCGCGCAGTGCGTTCGATGGCGTATTCGATCTCCGCCTCGATGGAATTGAGCGTGCCTTCGACGATCTGGAGGACGATCGGATCGACCTCGCGCTTCGGCAACACCGGCGCGGTCGGCCAGGGCCATTCCTTGGCGTGTACGTTCATCATCACTTAAGCCTCGGCGGGCTTCGTTTTATGCGGTCAATCCTGCATAATTTCCAGCATGATTTTAACGCAAAACGGAGATCACAGATGGCATTGCCAGATTCAATCGCAGAACGGGCGCGACAAGGCGCCAAGGTCAGGCGCGACGTGCTTGGAGCCGCTTACGTGGATGCCGGCAAGCAACAGGCGAACCCGTTCACGCAGCACTTTATTGAGTTCACCCAGACCCAGTGCTGGGGCAACGTCTGGCTGCGCGAGGGGCTTTCGCACAAGACCCGCAGCATGCTCAACGTTTGTATGCTTGCGGCATTGGCGCGCTGGCACGAGTTCGAAGTGCATGTACGCGGCGCGCTAAATAACGGCGTCACCGCCGAGGAAATTGCCGAGATTCTGCTCCACACTGCGGTCTACGCCGGCATTCCGATCGCCTCGGAAGGATTCCGCCGAGCCGACAAGGTCATCACCGATGTAGCCGCGGAGAAGAACAGCGCGTAGCTGGCGTCAAGAAAACGTGGCGCTAAGCTCGCTGCCTTCAGCGGCTGTGCGCACGACGATCGGGAGGTCTCGGCCGCGGACCTGGACATCTTTCGTCGGCAGCGCGTCCCCGGCGAGTCCGGCAAGCCGGCACACCTCGTCGGCGACGACGACCTGGCAATTGAGCTCCTTGGTCATCTCCTGAAGCCGCGCCGCCACGTTCACCGCGTCGCCCAAAGCCGTGACCACGACATGATCGCCGTAACCGATCTCGCCGACGATGACTTCTCCTCCGTTGATGCCGATGCCGAAGCGAATGGGAGGGCGATCGGCTTCCGCAAGCTGCCGGTTCAAGTGCTCGACGTTGGCCGCGACCATCGCGGCCGCTGCGAGAGCCTGGCGGCAGGCAAGACGCGGATTGGTCTCGATGCCGAACAAGGCCAAGAGCCCGTCGCCGAGATACTGATTGACGTTCCCTCCCGCTTCGGTCACCGCCTTTGATACGGCGCCGAGAAAGCGATCGACGACAAACACGGTGTCAAACGGGAGCTGATTAGCCGCCATCTGGGTCGAGCCGCGCATGTCGACGAACATGCTGACGATGTAACGTTCTTCGCCGGGATGGACGCGGCGCCGGCCGTTCGCGAAGGCAGATTCGACTTGTGGGGGCAGCAGCGGGACGATGGCGATATCCTTGGTCGGCCGGAGCTGGCAGGCAAGTCGAATGGCGTGGTCCGTACCGGCGCCGATCCGCTCCAAAACATAAGCTTCGCGCGGCGAAGGCTCGGGCAACTGGCTTAAGTCGCTGACGACGCGAATGCGGCAGGTGGAGCAACGCCCTTTGCCGCCGCAGACGTTGGCATGCGGCACGCGACACCGATAGCTCGCTTCAAGTACCGAAAGTCCCTTCGGCACGCGAATGATGCGGTCCGGATAGGCGAGCTTGATCATGCCATGCCGCCGCTCGTTGAGGGTGCGAACGCCGCGCGCGACAAAGACAAAGCCGAGCGCGCCGGCGTAGAAAACGAGGAATGAGTTTCTGATGCGCTCGAGCGTGGCGCGCTCGGCGGCGGTGCCGATGTAAGCCGGCGTCAGGATTTGCGCGCGCCACTGCGATGCCTGCGCCAGGAGCCGGACATTTCGGCCCTGCTGATAATAGCCGAGCAATGCGAGCGCCGGGATCAGAACCGCAAGACCAAGCAGGAGCGGCGCGAAATACGGAAAGGAGCGTTTCAGGCGGAGCCAGAAGTAAAGTCCGATGCAGCCGTGGATCCAGGCGACCAGCACCAGCACCGCCTGCATCACGCCGAGGTCCGGCCGCGCGACCCAGAAGTTGAACAAAGCGAGTGCGTAAGTGCGGTACAGTCCAAACAGCGTCACGCCCAGGCGTTCGCCGATCAGGTGCGTGCACAAAAGGACAGGAATGCTGAGCCCGAGGACGAGTTGAACGATCTCCGCTGCTTTCCAGCGAAAATGTCGCCGCTGATAGAGCGACCACAGACCAAGCGACGCGTGGATGGCGAGCGCCGGATAGAGCAGCAGCGTTCCGATCGGGCTTAGCCAGAACGCCATGTGGATATTGAGCCCATATTCCATGGCGGCGAGCGAAATATTGCCCAACGCATGATTGAGGTAGTGCGACAGCAGATACGTGAAAAGAATGATGCCGCAGGTCAGCCGGACCTGGCGCACCCCAATGCCGCGCAACAGCTGGAAAGGTCTGAAGCCCGCTATCTCGCTATTCGCATGGGCCGGCATCAGATTTTGCCTCGCGTCCGAAAATTGCACGACTGATCCATGCACTTGGCGCGAGTTGTCCGTGCTTTTGCAAGCACGATGATGCATCGGGTCGGCCCCGCGCGGCCGATCAGGTCCGCATGCCGCCCGATTTGCCTGCGGCCTTGATGATCAGGATGCCGTGCGGGTCGACGGCGAGATGCTGACCCGGAAACACCACCGTTGTTGAACCAAACTCCTCGACGATCGCGGGCCCTTCAAGCTTGAAGCCGGCCGGGAGCGAAGCGCGGGTGAGCACCGGCGTGTCGCGAAATTTGCCATCGAAATAAACCGGCCGACTCGTTTGCTGCGACGTGCCGGTGTTTTTGATCTCAGGGATTTGCGGACGGTCGATCATGCCGAAGCCGGACACGCAGAAATTCACCAGCTCGACTTTCTGCTGGCCCGCATAGTTGTAGCCGAAGGTCTTGCGGTGGGCGGCGTGGAAAGCGTCAATCAACCCGGCGATGAAGGCCGCGTCGATCGTGCCGGACGGCGCCGGCACGCGCACTTCCATGGACTGGCCGGCGTAACGGACGTCGGCTTCGCGCGCGAGCGCGATCCGGGCCGGTGCGATGCCGTCTTTCTCTAGCGATGCAGTCGCCTCATTTTCGAGCGAGGCGTAGATCGTGGCAATGGCCGGCAGATCGATCGCGTCTTCGTGCATCACCTTGGTGACGATGTGATCGGTGCGCCAGTCGACGGCGAGCAGCCCGAACGCGGACAGATTACCGGGATTCGGCGGCACGATGCAGGTCATCATGCCCATCAATTCCATCACCGCCAGTGACTGGGCCGGCCCAGAGCCGCCGAAGGCCAAGAGTGCAAAACCGGCGGGATCGATGCCGCGCTGGATGGTCATCTGCCGGATGGCGTTGGCGTCGTCCCAGTTGGCGATTTCGACAATGCCGCTGGCGAGCTGCTCGACGTTCAGATTGCCAGGCAGCCGCGCGGCCAGCGCCTTGAGCCCCTCGCGGGCGCGTTCGACATCGAGCGGAATGCCGCCGCCAATCAGCGCCGGCGGAATGCGGCCGAGGACGAGATTGGCGTCAGTTAGAGTGGGGTCATCTCCGCCGTTCGGATAGCACATCGGCCCCGGCACCGCGCCAGCACTGCGCGGTCCGACGCGGAGTTTGCCTTCGCGCGTGATCCAGGCAATCGAGCCGCCGCCGGTACCGATAGTGCGCACGTCGAGCATCGGAATCCGCACCGGGAAACGGCCGACATGGCCGCCATTGGTGATCTTCGGCTTGGCGGCTTCGATCAGACAGAGGTCGGTCGAGGTGCCGCCGCCATCAAGTGTCACCAGATCGGGAAAGCCGGCGATCTCGGCGATCGCCGCACTGCCGAGCGCGCCGGCGGCGGGGCCGGACAGTGCCGTGGTGATCGGCTTGCGCATCACCTGATCGGGGCTGGCGACGCCGCCCGACGATTGCATCACCAGAAACGGCTTTTTGTTCAGCTCCGGCCCGAGTTCGTCTCTGATACGATCCAGATAGCGGCTCATATGCGGCTTGATGAACGCGTCCACCAACGTCGTCACCGCGCGCTCGTATTCGCGGTATTCCGGAAGCACATCACAGGAAACCGACAGTGTGCAGTCGGGATATTCTTCGCGGACGATCGCGGCGGCGCGGCGTTCGTGCGCCGGGTTGGCGTAGGAATGCAGCAGACAAATGCCGACGGAAGTGATGCCTGAGTTGCGGAAGAACCGCGCCGCGGCGCGGACGCTGTCTTCGTCGAGCGGCCGCAATTCTTCGCCGAGAAAATTCAGGCGCCCGCCGATCTCGCGGACAAGGCGCAGCGGCACGATGCGCTCCGGCTTCACCCAGAAATACGAATTGCCGTAACCCTCCGGTACCGCCTGCCGTGCGATTTCGAGAATATGCCGGAAGCCGTCGGTAACAATCAGCCCAAGGCCCGCAATCTCGCCTTGGAGCAGCGCGTTGGTCGCGACCGTCGTGCCGTGGGCCAGCACCGCCAGATCGTCTATGCTGGCGCGGCTCTCATCGAGAATGGCGTGAACGCCGCGAACCAGCGCGATCGCCGGATTCGACGGCGTCGACGAAACTTTCGTTACGCGCATTGCACCTGAAGCATCGTCGACACAGACAATGTCGGTAAAAGTGCCGCCGGTATCGATGCCGATCCGCAGCGTCGGGCTGCCACTCATGCCGTTGCGCTCCGTGGCCTTATCGGGCCGCCCGGCCGGCCCGGAATATTGCTAGTGTCCCGATCCTGAAGTTCGCAAGACATCGCGGCACATTCTCATTCGAACTTCAAGGCCAGAGGACACCAGCAAGCATATGATTTCAGTGCCTCTTTTGAACCCGAAGTTCACAATCGAACTCGCCGCAAAGATGTGCGAACTTCTGGTTCAAAGCACCACAGACAAGCATGTCCTATCGGAGTACTTCCTTGCCGGCAACATGACGCCCGCCCGGAATACCCGCCACCCAGTCGCATCGCAATCATGGCGTCCAAATATTTGAATTGACCCACTCCGAAGTTTCCGCTCTTGCCGACGCTGACGGCGAGCATCGGCGTTCTGGTGTTGATTGCGGTTGGTTCGGTCATGGCGACGAACTGGATCAGCGACCGTATCATCCTGCAGGAGTTGGCCTCCCGCCTCGTCAATCGCGTGCTCGGTGCAGAGGATATGGCGCTGCGGCGAGAGCTCAACGAGGCAACGCGTCAGGCCGACTTTATCGCCGAGGCGATCAAAGATAAGCGCTATCAGTTCGCGGATCCCAACCTCGGTGACTTTCTGAGCGGGACGATTGCGGCGGCATCCGAGGTCGACGGCTTATTTCTCAGCGACCCTCATGGCAGCGGCTGGCGGGTGCTGCGAGGTGCGGCCGACAAGACGTACCAACTCGATCATGTCGATATTAGCGGCAATCGCGAACTCACCGAGATCGCTGATGAGATCAGCAGGCACAAAGACCCCTATTGGGGGCCGCCGGTCTATGGAGAGTCAAGACAAGCGACCTATCTGAACTATCGCGTTCCGATCTGGCGCGACAACACGTATCTGGGTTACGTCGCCATCGGCATTTCGACGCGCAGTCTTTCCATGCTGGCGAGGCAAATGAGCGAGCCGCCGCGCAGCGTGGCCTTCATGTTGTACGGCAACGATCGAGTGCTTGCGCATACGCTGATGACGGAGGGAACGGCCGGCCGCTCTAAAGCCAACCCGTTGCCGCCGCTCGCGGCATTTGGCGATCCGGTAATCGCAAATTTTTACAAATTGCCGCCGCTCCACACAATCTTTCTGAAGCCGATCGCGGGGATTCTCGTGCGCGAGCCGGTCGTTGACGGTGAGCGCTACATTGTGGTGGCCCGCCAGATCAGCGACTATGGCGAAATGCCGATTACCGTCGGCGCATATTTCTTGCGGCGCGCGATCGACGCGCCGGTTCTGGTCCTGTACCGCGCCACCCTCATTGCGATCGCTTTGCTCGGATTGTCGCTGATCGCCGCCGCGCTCATGGCCAGAGCGATCGTGCGCCCGATCAGCCGGGCGGCAAAAGGCGCGGCCGCGATCAGCAATCTCGATTTCGACCAGGTGGCGCCGCTCTCCGGCGGCGTTTTTCGCGAGATTCACAACCTCGCGCAGGCCTTCAACACTATGCTCGATGGCCTGAAAGCGTTCGGCCGGTATGTTCCGCGCACGCTGGTCGCGCGTCTGGTCAAGGAAGGCCGGATCGGCGCCGGGATCGAAGAGCGCGTCCTTGCCATCATGTTTACCGACATCGTGAGCTTTACGACGGCATGCGAGAAGATGTCGGCGACCGAGGTTGCCGAATTTATCAATCAACATCTCGCCCTCGTCTCGGCTTGCGTCGAGCAGGAAGGCGGAACCATCGACAAGTTTATCGGCGACGCGGTCATGGCGTTCTGGGGCGCGCCCGGCCGCGCCGACAACCCGGCCGCGTCGGCGTGTCTCGCGGCAACGGCCATTCAACGCGAACTCGCAGCGGACAATCAGCGGCGGGCCGCCAAGGGGCTCGATCCGGTCCGCATCAGAATCGGCATTCACATGGGGCCGGTCGTCGTCGGCGATATCGGTTCGCCCAATCGGATCAACTACACCATCGTCGGCGACGCCGTTAACGCGACCCAAAGGCTGGAAAGCCTCGGCAAGACCATCGATCCCAATGCCGAGTCAATCGCGCTGGTCAGCAAGGAGATTTTTGACGCGCTGCCGTCCGGCTTCCGGCTCGAGCCGCAGGGCACGCACCTCGTCAAGGGCAAGCTTGAAGGCCTTGAAGTGTATCGCCTCGTCGGCGGGCCCGAAGGGCGCTAGCCGCAAACGCACGCTGGTGAATTGTCGTGGGGCCGCATTGCTAAAATTTGTGCTAGCTTCCCCTTAGATGGAGACCGCTCAATGAAACGGCGGATGGCAGCGATACTCGTTGCTGACATAGTCGGCTATTCGGGTCTGATGGAGGCCGATGAGGACGGCACCGCTCAGCGGCTCGCCGGCTGCCGCAACTTGATCGACGCGGAAATTGCCAAATGTGATGGTCGCCTGTTCAAGGCGATGGGCGATGCGGTACTCGTCGAATTCGCGAGTTCGATCAACGCAGTGCGATGCGCCGTGAACATCAGAACGGCGCTGACGCTGGCGGAGCAAGGGGACGAGCGCCCATTCCGCATGCGCTTCGGCTTGCACCTCGCTGATGTGCTCGTCGAAAACGACGACCTCATCGGAGATGGCGTCAATCTCGCCGCCCGCATCCAGCAGGCGTCAGATCCCGATGCGATCGACGTCAGTGCGGCACTGTTCGAACAGATTTGCCGCAACTCGCCTTTCGCCTTTGACGACCGCGGCGAGCAGAGCTTCCGCAATATTGTGCAGCCGGTGCGCGTCTACCGGCTGCGCGGTGAAATAACGCGGCACGTCTTCCAAATAGCCCCGACCCAACCGATGCCGACACAGGCGAAGCGGCCCTATTCGCTCGCGGTCATGCCGATCGAGGCAGCTGCAGGTGACGAAGATCAGAGGTATTTGGCTGACGGCTTCACTGAGGAGCTGATTTTTGAGCTCGGTCGATTTAAAAAATTATTTGTAACTTCGCGCTCGGCGACGCGCGCCCTCGCCATTACTGCAGGCGATCCGCAGAGTGTGGGCGACCGCTTCGGGGTGCGCCATGTGCTCACCGGTACAATACGTCAGATCGGCTCGCAAATCCGCTTGAGTTTGTCACTCTCCGAGACCGAAACTGGGGGCATTGTCTGGAGCGATCGGCTCAACGAAAGCTTGGACGACCTGATCGGACGGCTGGACGAACTGGTATCCCGTATCGCTTCGACGGTACTGGGCCGCATTGAAGAAAGTGACATCGCGGCCGCGCGTCGGCTCAAACCTGAGTCAATGACCGCCTACGAATTTTACCTGCGCGGGCTCGGATACCATCGGCTGGGTGGGGTCCTCGACGAGAACTTGCGCGAGGCGACCCGGTGGTTCGAGCGGGCCATCGAGGCAGACGAGAACTTCGCCCGTCCGCTCGCCATGTGGGTCTGTGCTCGCTCCGGTCTGCCGGAATTCGACTGGGAAGGCGGCGAGCGGCGCACACAGCGCGCGCTCGAACTCGACCCCAATGACCCGGAAGCCAATCGGGTCATGGGCTCAATCCTCATGCATCGCGGCGCCTTCGACGCCTCTCGGGAATACCATGAGAAGGCGATGGCGCTCAGCCCATCGGACGCTTACGTCAAAGGTCGTTCGGCCGCCTTCTACAACTTTTCGGGCGAGCCGGAGCGCGCATTGCAGCTGCTCGACCAAGCCGCGGAGTTAGATCCCTTTTTGCATGTCTGGTGCATCGAAGAGCGGGTGGCAGCGCTCTACAGACTTGGGCGATTTCGCGAAGCGATTGAGGCGGCGCTCCGACTAACTTTTCAGACCCGCCGGGCGCGGTTATACCGCGCGGCGGCGCACGCATCGCTTGGCGAGGCTGACCGAGCGCGCCAGATCGTCGCCGAGGCAATCGCCAGCGCTTCCGACCTGACAACTGATTATGTCGAAAATCACGAATTCTATCGCGACCCAGCGATCAAACAAACGCTGATCGAACTCCTGGTCGCCGTCGGCCTACCCAGGCGTCACGCGGAACCCGCAGTGGCGTGACTCCAACATTGTCGCGCCAGCTTTGGTTCCCTCTGCAAACATTGTCGACGACACTTTGGTTACGCGCATCGAACCGAAAGATCGTGCAACAGACAATGTCGGTAAAGGCGCGGCCGGTGTCGATGCCGATCCACAGCGTTGCATCAGCGCTCATACTCGAACGCTCCATCTCGCGCCAACAGCGGGCCGGCGACATTATGCATAAGAGATTCTTTTGTTCTATTGGCAGCTTCGGTATCGGAGGCCTAATGAATCTCCATGTAGATTGCGGTATCATGCTCAAATTCTGTGATAGCGTCGACGTGATGCGCAACAATCTTTGCAGCTCGCTCTACGATTTCAACTCAAACAAAATATCCTGGGCGCCCTTCCATAGACACAGCTTGCCCAGCGCGGTGAGGTTTTCGCGGCCCTTGGTGATGGTGAGGAAATGATTGCCGGCGAGCTGCCCGACCTTTGAGGAAAACGACACTGCGCCGTAAGCCAGCAGAATCTCGGTTTCGCTGATGCCGCCGGGGTACAGAATAATGTCACCTGGCGCCGGATGGCTGGTGTGGTTTTCGTAGCCCAGTCCGAAATCGAATTCGCCAAGCGGAATCCAGCAGCCTTCACCGCTCCAGCGGACGTGAATGATCTGCTGGCGGTAAGGCAGCGTGCGCACAAACCTCGCGCAGGTGTTCGGCGCCAGCTCGTTCTCCATCGCCGCCTCGAATTCATATGGTCCGGCTTTGATGTGCAGCGTGGTCATGGTGATGTGATCCCATCGAGAAAGGCCGACAGCACGCGCGCGGCGACGTCGATGTCGTCGGGCGATGCAAACTCGGCCGGGTTGTGGCTGACGCCGCCGCGGCAGCGCACGAACAGCATGGCGAACGGAATGACTTTGTCGAACGCCATGGCATCGTGGCCGGCGCCGCTCGGCAGCCGCCGCGGTTTGATCCCCATGGCTTCGACCACTTTCGCCAGCTGATCCGACAGCCGGCCGTCGCAAAGCGCGGCCGGCACTTCGTGGCCGACGGCAAGCTGAGCGGTCACGCCGCGACGCTGCGCGATCGCAGCGATAGCTTTGTTGATGTCGCCGACCGCATTGCTCCGCTCCTGATCGGAGGGGCTGCGGATATCGAGGGTAAAGCGCACGCGCCCGGGTATGGTGTTGGCCGCCGATCCAGGCACTTCGATCTTGCCGACCGTCGCAACCAGATTGGATTGCGATCGCACCCGCTCCTCGATGGCGAGCAGCATCTCCGCGGCCGCCGCTAGCGCGTCCTTGCGCATTGGCATCGGCACGGTGCCGGCGTGACCGGCGACGCCTTCGACCTCTACCGTGCCGCGGGTGACACCATCGATGGCGGTGACGATGCCAACCGGAAGTCCCTCCTGCTCCAGCACCGGCCCCTGTTCGATATGAACTTCGACATAACCCAGCGCCTGGTCCGGCGAGAGCGTTTCTTCCGACAGGCGCGACGGATCGGTGCCGAACGCCTTCAATGCCTGGCGGCGTGACATGCCGTCGTCGCCGGTTTCGTCGAGGGCCTTGAAATCGAACCGGCCAGCCAGCGCCTTGGAGCCGCCGAGCGTAGAGGCAAAGCGCACGCCCTCTTCATCGCCGAATGCGACGACTTCGATGGCGAACGGAAAGCGCTTGCCGGATTTGTGCGCCGCCTTCACCACTTCGATAGCGACGACAACACCCAGCGCACCGTCGAACCGGCCGGCGTCGCGCACCGTGTCGATGTGGGAGCCGAGGATCAGCGTGAGCGGTCCGGAGTTGCGGGCGCGATAACGGCCGACCACACTGCCGAGCGCATCGATGCGCGCCGTCATGCCGGCCTCGCGCATCCACTTGGCGACCAAATCGGCCGCGCTGCGGTGTGCCGGCCCGAGGTAAAGTCGCGTGAGATTGCCGGGCTCGTCGCTGACGGCCGCCAGTTCGACCAGGCGGTCCGCAATCGCCTGGCGGAGCGTGCCCTGTTCCGCCGCCTGCACCGCGTGCATGGTGTCACCTTGAGTTGCGCCTTAATGGCGGCATCGTCAGGCTTGGTCAATCTCGGCGAGTTACCGTGCGATCAGCACCCTGTGGACACTTGAAGAGGCGGCGGCGCCTCTGTCATGGTGGCCCGCCGGTTCCTGAAAGCCGCAACGAAAGCTGCGATGCCTCCGCCGTCTTCCCCACCTTATCCGCGCGATCTCTCAGGCTACGGCCGCAATGCTCCAGATCCGCGTTGGCCCGGCGGCGCGCGCGTCGCGGTCCAGTTCGTGATCAACTTCGAGGAGGGCGGCGAGAACGCGATCTTTCACGGCGATAACGCCTCGGAAGCGTTCCTCACCGACGTGCTGGGTGCGCAGCCCTGGCCCGGCCAACGCCACATGAATGTGGAATTGATGTTCGAGTACGGCTCGCGTGCAGGCTTCTGGCGGCTGTGGCGGCTGTTCACTGCGCGCAATATTCCGCTGACGGTGTACGGGGTCGCGACCGCGCTGGCGCGCAATCCGCAGATCGTCGCCGCGATGCGCGAAGCGGGCTGGGAGATCGCGAGCCACGGCCTCAAATGGATCGACTACAAGGATTTTTCCTACGACGACGAAGCCGCCCACATGCGCGAAGCGATCCGGCTGCACATCGAGGCAACCGGCGAGCGGCCGTTTGGCTGGTACGCCGGCCGGACCTCCGAGCACACGCTCAAACTCGTGCTCGCCGACGGCGGCTTTCTCTATTCCTCGGATTCCTACGCCGACGATCTGCCCTATTGGGTGAACGGACCGCAGGCGCCGCACCTGATCATTCCCTATACGCTCGATGCCAATGACATGCGTTTCATCAATCCGCAGGGCTTTGCCAACAGCGAGGAGTTTTTTGTTTATTTGCGCGACAGCTTTGACGTTCTCTACAGCGAGGGCGAACGGGCGCCGAAAATGATGTCGGTCGGCCTGCATTGCCGCCTCGCCGGCCGTCCCGGCCGGACTGCGGGCCTGATGCGCTTTCTGGACTACATCGCAGGTTTTGATCGGGTCTGGATCGCGACGCGGCTCGATATCGCGCGGCACTGGCATCGCGAGCATCTCGATCTTGCCGCCGATGCACCGGCTGTTGCGTGAGACCTCGAGCCGCAGCATGGAACAAATAACGCTTGATGCGCTGAACGCCGCCGACCGCAAAGCTTTCAATGCCGCGCTCGGTGACGTGATGGAGCTTGCACCGTGGGTGGCGGACGAAGCCTACGCGGCACGGCCGTTCGCTACCCTCGCGGAGCTTTATCAGACAATGACGGACGCGGTGCTCAACGCCGGCGTGGAACGGCAGCGCGCGCTGATCAACGGCCATCCCGATCTCGCCGGCAAAGCCGCGCGCGAGGGCAAACTCACCGCCGATTCCACCGCCGAACAGGCCGGTGCCGGACTCGACAGTTTGAGCGAGGCGGAATTCGCCAATTTTCATCGCCTCAACGACGCCTACCGTGCCAAGTTCAGCATGCCCTTCATCATCTGCGTCCGCCGCCACGGCAAGGACTTGATCCTGCGCGAATTCGAGCGCCGGTTGAACAACGATGCCGGCAGCGAACAGAAAACTGCGCTGGGCGAAATCTTTCGTATCGCCGCGTTGCGGCTCGATCAGCGGGTGCAGGCGTCCGACCGCCTCAAAGTGCACGGGCATTTATCGACGCACGTGCTCGACACGCACGGCGGTCATCCGGCCCAGGGTGTCGCGATAGAGCTTTGCGAAGTCGCGGCGAGCGGCGCCATACGCATTATCAAACGCGCTGTCACCAATGCAGACGGGCGCACCGATCAGCCGCTGGTTTCCGGAACGCCGATTCCGATCGCCACTTACGAGCTGCGCTTTGCGGTCAGCGACTATTTTGTCGGACAGGGCGCGGCAATGTCCGATCCGCCTTTCCTCGGCGTCGTGCCGATCCGTTTCGCGGTCGCCGAACCCGAAGGCAAATACCATGTGCCGCTATCGGTCACACCCTGGGCCTATTCCACCTATCGCGGTAGCTGAGAGTTTGGTCAGTCCGTCTGCGCATCAGGCTGCACCGCATGCAGCCAGCGGGTCGTATTCCGGCCGCAAGAACATGGCATGAAGCTGGCGCCGCCTTATGCCCATGTTGCCGCCGTCGAAGATCGGAAGCGCGAGCGCGTCCTGCAGCAGGCGCCCGAACGGCGCCTCCTGCTCATAGCTGTCGACGCCGACCACCCGCATCAGATCCGTGATCACGCGAACCGCGGCCTCGGAGCCATAGATTTTCGCTTGGATGGCAAGCTCGGCGGCCGATGGCGACTGCGTGTCGAGAGCATGACACGCACGCCAGCTGAGATAGCGCGCCGATTCGATGGTGGTCTTGGCATCGGCCAAGGCATATCCGACCGCCTGATGTTCGATGATCGGATGAGCGCCGCCTCGTTTTTCGGTGCGGGCAAAGTTGAACGAGAAGTCGAACGCCGCGCGCATCAAGGCGACGCCGAAAATGCCGACCAGCGCGGCGGTGCCGGTGAAGGCCGCTGCAGCCAGCGCGAGGCCGCCGCCCTCCTGCCCAAGCAGATTGTGACGCGGCGTGGAGACATTCTGGAAGCCGAATTGCGGCACCAGATGCGCGCGGTGACCAATCGCATTGATCGCGCGCTCGAACACGATCCCTGGCGCAGGTGCTTCAACTGCGATGATGGAAGCGCCCTTGTCCGGCGGTGCCTCAGGTTGGGTTCGGCACACCACGCATAGGACTTCGGCACCCTTGCGGTCCCATCCCGTCGCCGACGAAACCCATTTCTTACGGCCGTTGATGATCCAATTGTCGCCCTGAAGCTTGGCGGTGGTGCGGACGCCCTCGCCGGGCGGCGGTGACGCCGCATTGGCGCTGCCGCCTGGTTCACTGGAGCAGAATCCGGCCAGCGGTGCGCCGCTTTTCTTCAGGAACGGCGCCAGCAGCCGCACACACTGTTCCGGCGTGCCGCCGAGCAGGATCGGCAACAGACCGAGCACCGTTCCCAGCATCGTCAGGGTGACGCTCGGGTTCACGCTGTAAAATTCCTCGGCCATGATGGCCATATCGACCAGGCCGGCATTCTCGCCGCCTGCCGGTGACGGGATGCACTTGCGCAAGTAGCCCGCGGCGACCATGGCCTCATAAATTGGTTTCGTGGCGAGGAAACGCTCTTCGGGCGTTGCCAGCAACTCGGCCGCCGTGGCGTCCGCAAGCACGTCTTTGGCAAATTTGCGGGATTCGAGCTGAAGCTCGCGTTGCTGTGGTGTGAGCGTGAAATCAATCGCCATCGAGACTTCTCCGAGGCTCAAGCGAGCTGCTAACCGTTCGATCAATGGCTAGCTGATCTCGGCCGGAGAATCTTGGACGGCAGCGACGAATTTCTTCGCCTGCAGTGACCTAGCCGGTCTTCGGCATCATCGCCCGACGAAACTCCCGAGGCGCTGTGCCGTTGCTGCGTTTGAACAGCCGATTGAAGTACGAGATATCGCGAAACCCGGCATCAAACGCGATTTGTGCGACGGTCTTGCGATGGCAATTTTGATCGAGCAAATTTCGGGTACAGGCAAGAATCCGCTTCTCGTTAACGTGTTCGCCGACCGAGCAGCCCGTTGCCGCAAACAGCCGGTGCACGTAGCGCCGCGAGCAGCGGAATTTCGCGGCGAGTGTTGCGGCGCCAATTTCCGGATCCTCGCTATGGCGATCGATATAGTCGAGCATCATCGACAGCAGCACCGGAGCTTTCACCAGCGCCACGGGCGACTCCGCAACGATATCGGGCGCGTGCGAAATCAGGTCTACGACGTGCGCGCCGATCAGCGCCGAGACACCGGAATCTGGCGGCGAGTTCAGACAGAGTTCGGCGTAGCCTGCGAGCGTCCGAGATAGCGCGCGGCCGGTTTCCGTCGCGGAAACGTTGAGCCGCGGGCGGTCGAAAAAGCTTTTTTGCAATACGTGTCGCGGCACGGCGAAACAATACAGTTTAAAGTCGCGGCAATTGGCGATTTCGAACGGCTCGGTCGTATCCGCGACGGCCAGATCGCCAGGCCCAGTGAGCTGCTCGTAATCGCGTTGGCTGGTGCGCCCCAACCCCTCGAGCTGGAGGTTGACAAAGCAAAGATCGTCGGTGCTGGCGGCAATGTGTGAACGCAGGCGAACAACGCTGTGCTTGGTGGCTTCGACCAGGGAAACGTTGATCGGCGCGGCGTCCGCCCTCAAGATCGCGCCTTCAAACGGATGCTCGACAATCTTCCGCGGCTCCAGCCGGACGAAAGCAGCCGTGAGATCATCAGCCCAGCTGCCGAAGGGCTGATCCGGATGAGACGGCTTCGTCGACCACTCCATAGGCGCCCAAGAAAATTGCAGTTGCAAGTTGGGACGGCCCGGCCACCGCAAAGGATATGTTTGGGTGGCCGACGGGTCAAATGTTCCTGGCCCCCGAGCCGAACGGCAGATACCACCCGCTATCGGTCACACCCTGGGCCTATTCGACTTATCGCGGCAGCTGAGAGTTTGGTTGGGCCGCGCTTGCTCCTCAAGGCCATTTTGTGGCGAAATCGAGGGATAGCGCTAAATGCCGCTTCCGGTCTCGTGCACCGCACAAAAAATCGCGGAAGCCCCTCGTTGCCGTCTCGCGACGCGATTAAACGCGTTGCGAGCGCCGGAGATTTTTCGTAAACCGTTCAATATTGAACAGGTGTTTTTCGTCTCGCTTATCTAGCATCAGTGCAGAGCAGACTTGCTTTTGCGCTTCGTCGTGTCACTTCTCGGATCCGGGACTGGGCCATCCTTAGCAAATCGAGATCGGGGAGCAGCCGGGTTACTGCGCACGTCTTAATCCAAAGGAATCATCGTATGAAAAAGTTGGTCTGTTGTTTAATTTTCGCCGCCGCGATGGTTCCGGTTCTCGGCCACGCCCAAATCAAAATCGACATGGCCCGCGTGACTTGCGGGCAATATGTTGCGATGCCGCCAGACCAGGCTAGCGTGTTCGAGGCTTGGATGAGCGGATGGTTCAATCAGAAGAAGGGCTACACCTACGTCAATCTTCAAGCCTACGCCCGAAATATCGCGAACGTCAGGCAATATTGCGCTGGCCACCCCGAGGAAACGGTCATGGCAACGCTACAGCGCGCCACCGCGAATTAAGCGCCATGACCACTTGGAGAGTTCTCAATGAGACGTTCGATCATCTTTGCTTTCGTCGTGCTTGTGACCAGCGCCGCGGCTCTGCCCGCGAGTGCGCAGGTCATTATCGAAATGTCACAAATCACCTGCCGGCAATATCTGACCTCGGAGCCCGACCGGCGCGCGATGATTGCTGCCTGGATGAGCGGCTATTTCAGCGCCTCGAGGAATCTCGACCTGCTGGATTTCCAGTATGTCGAGTACAATAAAAAGGTCGTCGGGGCCTATTGCAAGAAACATAAGAAGGAAACGCTGATGAGCGCGATCATGAAGAAAGCGCGATGACTGTACGGCAGTAAGAAATCAATAGCAGGCTGGGTCGGGTTGACCGGTGCAAACATAAACATGGCAAACGGAGGCCAACAATGCGTGGTTTGATTCGGACATGGAAGTTCATTGCAATCGTTACGGCGGCATTGGTGATGGTGATAGGCGTGCCGGCGCAGTCCCATGCGCAGACCGGCACGGTCCACATTAAAATTTTCAAGATCGGTTTCATTGTCGGCATTGGCGGCGGTAGCGGCACCTTGACGTACCACGGCCACACCTATCGGCTGCGTGTCGGCGGCGTTAGCGCCGGCACCATCGGCATCGCGGGGGTGAGGTTGGCAGGCACTGCCCACCATTTGTTTAATCCGGCGGATATCGCCGGCACCTATGGGGCGGGATCGGCAAGCATCGCCATCATTGGTGGGGCGAAGGTTGCGCGGCTTCAGAATGAGAGAGGCGTTGTTCTCGAATTGCACGGAGTGCAAGTTGGTCTTGAGGCATCCCTCAGTCTGGGCGGGATGACCATCGCTCTCGAATAGCCGCGGGACGTTGCGAGCGTCCCCCTGAAGCTCGTTTACTTAAGAGGCAGAGACAAATTAGGAGCCTCTGCCTCTTGGCCTTTCATGAAACATTGCTGATTTCGCGAGCGTTTAGTTACGGCCGAGATCGCACGATCGAGTAATTTCAAGCTTCATTGAAATAATTCTTGACCGCCCAATTATAATTCCATATTCGTTGAAATATGGAAAGAATGGATGCCGTCGCGGCTTTGGCCGCGCTCGCCCAGGACAGCCGCCTCGACGTGTTCCGCCTGCTGGTGCAGGCGGGACCGGAGGGAATGCCCGCTGGCGAAATCGCCACCTCACTCAAGCTCGCTCCCAACACCCTGACCTTCCACTTCGACCGCTTGCGCGGGGCCGGACTGGTCACCGTCCGCCGCGACGGCCGCTCGATGATTTACGCAGCGCGCTTCGACACCATGAATGGACTGCTGGGGTTCCTCACCGAAAACTGCTGCCGGGGTGCGCCGGAGGGGTGCGCGCCGGTGGCGACCTGCAAGCCGGCGCGCAGCAAGCGCGTCAAGGTATCGGCCTGAGGGGAGCCGCTGATGAAGCGCATGCACGTTCACGTCGCGGTCGATGACCTTCAACACGCAATCGGCTTCTATGCGCCGCAGGCCGCTTGAGGATGTGCCGTGGCCGATCGACCGTACAACGTGCTCTTCCTGTGCACCGGAAATTCGGCGCGTTCCATCATGGCCGAGGCGATCTTGAACAAGCTGGGCGCAAGAAAATTCCACGCCTTTAGCGCGGGAAGCCGACCCAAGGGCCGGGTGCATCCCGAGACGCTGCATCTCCTTCAAGCACTTGGCTACGACACGTCGGGTTTCCGCTCGAAGTCGTGGAGCGAGTTCGCCAATCCCGGCGCGCCGCTTCTCGATTTCGCGTTTACGGTTTGCGACAACGCGGCAAGCGAGACCTGTCCGGTGCGGCCCGGACAACCAATGACGGCACATTGGGGCGTCCCCGATCCTGCGGCGGCCCGGGGTAATCCGGCGGAAATCGCGCTCGCGTTCAAAGATGCCTATCGCATGCTCAATCAGCGCATCGGCATCTTCACGGCGCTGCCGCTCCGCTCGCTCGATCAACTGAGCTTGCAAAAAAAGCTGCGCGAGATCGGCCGCATGGAAGGGGCTACGCCCAAGGCAACTGAGCCGAGTTGATGCCTTCCCTTGCGCAACGTGCATTCGCCGAGTGGTTGGGCACGGCGTTCCTGCTCGCGGCTGTCGTAGGGTCCGGAATCATGGCCGCGAAACTCGCGGGCGGAAATGGCGCGCTGGCGCTTTTGTGCAACACAATCCCGACTGGAGCCATTCTCGCGGTTCTGATTCTCACGTTCGGGCCGATCTCCGGCGCGCACTTCAATCCGGCGGTGTCGATTGCATTTGCTCTGCGGGGAGAGTTGCCGCCGCCGACAGCAGTGCTTTACATCGGCGCGCAAGTTCTGGGCGCGATTGCCGGGGTGTGGGCAGCTCACCTCATGTTCGAGTTGCCGCTATGGCAGTTCTCCGCCACAGCGAGAACCGGGCCCGGGCAATGGCTTGCTGAAAGCGTCGCGACGTTCGGCTTGCTCCTGACCATCTTCGGCTGCGTCGCGCGTACGCCGGCCGCCGTGCCGTATGCCGTCGGCCTGTACATCACGTCAGCATACTGGTTCACGGCCTCAACCTCGTTCGCCAATCCGGCCGTGACGATCGCGCGCTCTCTCTCCGACACTTTTGCCGGCATCGCGCCGGCGGGCGTCGCCGCCTTTATCGCCGCCCAGCTTTTTGGGATGTCAGTGGCGGTATTGGTCGGGCGATGGCTTTGGCACGCATGAATGTCCGCAGCCTGCACCGACTAACGTGACGGCTGTGCGTAAGTCGGTCGCCGCAAACCTTCGATCAGCGTGCGCAGCAGCCTCTCAATCATGTCGTCGACCGACAGGTCCGCTTTCGGAATGTTGTCGATCACCAACATCGTCAAGCCGTGCACGGCCGACCAGAACGAGAGTGCGGCCAGGACCTGATCCTGCGGGTTGTCGGGCGCGACGGCAAAAACTCCGGAGCGGGCGCCACGGGCAATAACTTCCTCAAGCACTGCTCTGGCCTCGTCGCCGGCCAATCTCGCAATCGTTGGGCGATCGCCGGGGCCGGCATCCGCAAGCGCCGGACCAAACATCAGCCGGTACAGCGCGGGGTTTTCGAGCCCAAGACGCACGTAAGTTCGACCGATCACGGCGATGAGCGCTTCCGGGGCATCAATTCCAGCCATCGCGCGGCGCATGCCGTCACGCAGTTTTTCGAAGCCGACGGCGGCAACGGCGCCGAGCAGATCCTGCTTCTCGGGAAAATGATTATAGGGCGCGTGATGACTGACTCCGGCGCGGCGGGCCACTTCTCTGAGCGAGAAGGTCCAGTCCTGTTCCTCGGTGACCAGTTCGAGCGCCGTGTCGATCAGGGTGCGGCGCAGATCACCGTGGTGATAGGGCGGGCGGTTGGCGCGGCGATTTTTTTTTGGCACGGCGGCTCCGGGCATATTGACACTGACTACATTACAATATAGCCATCGTCTACATTGACGGATCGAATGTCAATCCGCCGGATGACGATCAATCCCGATCGTCGGAAAAAAGATGGGAGTTCGAACATGCTAACGATGGCAAAACAGCAATCGTCAACCAGCGTCCGGAACCGCGTTGCCCCCGAAGAATGGGAACAGCGCGTAGCGCTGGCGGCCGCCTATCGGCTGGTCGCGCATTTCCGCTGGGATGACCTCATCTTCACGCATCTGTCGGCCCGCGTTCCCGGCCTCGACCATCATTTCCTGATCAACCCGTATGGGATGACGTTCGATGAGATAACCGCCTCCAGCCTGGTCAAGGTGGATCTCGGCGGCAACAAGGTCATGGATTCACCCTACGAGATCAATCCGGCCGGCTTCACCATTCACAGTGCCATCCACGCTGCACGTGACGATGCAAAGTGCGTGCTCCACGTCCACAGTGTGAACGGCGCCGCGGTGTCGGCTCAGAAGGGCGGCCTGCTGCCGATCTCGCAGCAGTCGATGTTCGTGCTCTCCTCGCTGGCGTACCACGATTACGAAGGCGTGGCGCTGCGCGAAGACGAAAAGCCGCGGCTGGTGCGCGACCTTGGCGGCAAGCACTACTTCATGCTGCGCAACCATGGACTGATCACGGTTGCCGACAACGTGCCCGACGCCTTTTTGCTCCTGTACACGTTTGAAGCGGCCTGCCTGATTCAGGTGCGCGCGCAAGCCGGCGGCGGAGAACTTGTCACCATTGATCCGCGAATCATCGCGACCGGACAGCAACAAGCCGACACCGTCACGAAAGAGGCGGGCGGGGCGTTGGCCTGGCCGGCCTTGCTGCGAAAGCTCGACCGGATCGATCCTTCGTACCGAAATTGAACTGAAACCACGGTCGTGCGCCAAGAACCGTCATTCGGCTTGCTGCGCAGCTGAGCTTTATCGCGCACGGCTGCGCAAGCATCAATCGTTGCTCTGGGTATCGGGCGGGTTGGCGAGTGCTCCGTGACTAACCGCAGCGGGCCTGGTCGCCGATATCCAATATAATGTCAGGTGTCGCTGTGACCGCAGCCCTCATATTGGCAGTGAAGATCGCGATCGGCGTGCTGATCTTCTCGATCGGTGCGAACGGGACATTCTCGGGGGTCGCTTATCTCTGGCGGCGTCCATCGTTGCTGGCGCGCTCGCTGATCGCGATGTACGTGCTGGTTCCACTGGTTGCGTACGCCGTGGTCGGTGTCATCCCGGTGGCGCCGGGCGTCAAAGCAGCACTGCTCGTCCTCGCCGTGTCGGCCGGTCCGCCGCTACTGCCGCGTAAACTCGAAGACTCCCGGGCCCGCGATTACGCCTTCAGCCTCGTCGTCGCCACGTCGCTCCTTGCCATCATTGTGGTCCCGGCATGGGTGGCTCTGATGGCGTGGCGTTTCGGCGTGACCGCGGAGCTGTCGATATTCGACGTCGCGTCCGCCATCGCGATGACGATCCTGCTGCCGCTGTTGCTCGGCCTCGTTGGCGGCGCAGCGGCACCGCCGATCCGGCGCCTGGCCGAAATTGTGGCAACGGCCGCCTTCATCGCCCTCATCTGCGCCGGCTTGGCGCTTATCGCCCTACACTGGCAGGCCCTGATTTTGGTTCGCTGGAATGGCGTCGCGGCGCTCGCGGTCCTCATGATCGCCGCCGCCGCGATCGGGCACGTGCTCGGCGGCCCCAATCCTCACGAGCAAACAACATTGGCGGTCGCCTGCGCGACGCGGCATATCGGTGTCGCCGCAGCTGTCGCTCTCACATTCCCCGGTCCAGGACTGATCGTGATCCTGACAGTGTACGTGCTCGCCTCGACGATGGTCTTCCTGCCCTATCTTCGATGGCGCCGCCGCACGCCGGACATGGGTCGCGCGGACGCGTAAGCCGGCCAACTCGCATATCAATTTTGCGGCCAAAGGCGACTTCATACCGAAGTCGGGGAATGTCCGCTAAGTGCTGCCAGGGGCGGAAATCGCATCTTGGGCTGTGATTCGAGCAACGCGAATACGGCGAACGCAAATGACGCAGCCGACGACGATGCTTATTGGCTCTTGCCGAAGCTCCGCAGCCATCGTTTGTTCCGATCTAATAGAGACCGCAAAACATCTTTCAGCCGGACTGGATGCGCTGCGTCCAGGGCCTCAAGCTCCTGCGGCGTGAGCGTCAGGGAAAGCGCCACAGCGTTCTCCTTGACGTGCACCGCCAGGCCGGATTCAGGAATTGCAATGACGTTGCCGCTGCGGATCGCCCAGGCCAACGCGACCGCGGTCGCCGAACAACCGTGCGCTGCGCCGATCTGTGCAAGCGTGGAGTCATGCACCAGAGTGTCGCCGCCGAGCGGAGAATAAGCCATCACCGGCATACCGCGCTGCTCGCACCACGGCAGCAGATCACGCTCAATGCCGCGGCTGTCGAGGTTGTAACGGACTTGATTGGTCGCGCAGCGGTGGCCGTCTGCAACATGGAACAGATCTTCCATGTCGCTGACCTTGAAGTTGGATACGCCCCAGGCGCGAATCTTGCGCGCCGCGCGCAGACTTTCGAAGCCCGCTACGACGCCGGAGAGATCGGTGTCCTGATTTCGCCAGTGCAGCAGATATAGATCGAGGTGGTCGGTGCCGAGACGGGCGAGGCTCGCCTCACAAGCATGAGCGATGCCGTCTCCGGTGGCGTGATCAGGGCGTATTTTGGAAACCAGGAAAACGCGGTCGCGTTGACCGGCAATGACATGGCCAATCAATTCCTCGGAGCGGCCGTCGCTGTATATCTCCGCGGTGTCGATCAGGGTCATGCCGAGCGAAAGGCCGGTGCGCAATGCTTCTTCCTCGACAGCTTCCGGATGTCTTCCCTGCGCAAGATGCCAAGAGCCCTGACCAAGCGCGGGGACGATGGTGCCGTCGTGGAATCTTACCGTGCGGCCCGCGCCGCCTGATGCCGCGCCAGGGTCCCCAGCGAGAGCTGATGTATTGGATAGCGCCGCCATCATCGCGTTGACTGCCGGGAGCGACAGGCCGACCGCGGCACAAAGTCTGTTGAATTCACGACGGCCCAACGGTTGCTTGTTCATATCTCTCATGACGTGATCTTCGGACAAATCGGCGAGACGATACCAACCTAAGCACTTTTGGCTGCTGGCACGCGTACCGGCCGACGCCAGGCGGCCACGGTGCCGAACCAGCAATGCATCGCCGCCGTCGAATGTAACTTGTCATTTTGCCGCGCTGCTCCGGCGCGAGGGTACCCGGCGGGCCGTACCACACCTTTATCGCGAGGTCTGTGATCGACGCCACTATCCCGAAGGTCATAAACCTCATCGGTTTGACCGACCCCTTCGCGCTTTCAGCCCCAACAACTTTATCCGATCGCTTCTGGTCATGACGACGCGCTTCGACGTTCCTGGCTCCGTTTATGAGTTCCGGCTAACCCGAACGGGAAAGCCGCGGCATTTCGGCAGGCGCGCGCTGGCGCGACATGATCTGGATGATGCGCTTGCGCTTGCGCAGATCGGCGGCGTCGAGCAGCATTTGTCCCGCCCAGCGGTAGACGTTGCGCAGGCGGACGATTTCACGCATCAGCCGCATCCGTTCGCGTTGCTCGGCCTCGGACATGTGTAGCGCCTGCTCGATCGCCACAACCATGCTGCGCGCGTCGTACGGATTGACGATCAGCGCCTCGGTCAATTCCCGCGAGGCCGCCCGCAAAGGTCGAGAGCAATAGAACCCCCTGCTGGTCGTCGCGAGCCGCAACAAACTCCTTAGCGACGAGGTTCATCCCGTCATGCAGGCTGGACACGATGCACAGATCGGCGGCGCGGAACAGCTCGAAGATTTCCTGCGGCTGATGATGACGCACGATCAGCATAATCGGCTGGTACAACTCATCGCCGTGACGCGCGTTGATCTCGCCGGCGAGCTCGGCGGCTTCGGTCTGCAGCGCGCTATAGGTGGCAAGCTTGCTCCGGGTCGGCGCGGCAACCTGGAGGAAGACGAATTTGTTTTTCCATTCCGGATGATTGTTGAGGAATGCATCGACAGCGCGCAGGCGGTCGAGGATGCCCTTGGTGTAATCGAAGCGCTCGATGCCGACGCCGAGCCGCACATGCTCGGCGAGACCGAGACGCGCGCGCACCGCCATACGGCACTCCGCCACGGGTTTCTGATCCTTCATGCCGGCCGGCGGCCATTCGATCGAGATCGGATAGGGCCGAACGTAGCTCTCCATGCTGCCGAAAGTAACGAACGACTGCTCGCGATCGACCCGCGCCTCCATAAGGTGGTCAACCGTATCGAGGAAATTGTTGCAATGAAATTGCGTGTGGAAGCCGATCACCGAACTGCCGAGCAGCCCGGCAATGATTTCCTCCTTCCACGGACAGATTCCGAATATTTCGGGATTAGGCCAGGGGATGTGCCAGAACGTGATGATGGTCGCGCTCGGCAGTTTTTTGCGCAGCAGGCTCGGCAAAAGCGCGAAATGGTAATCCTGGACGAGAATGATCGGATCGGGGTTTTTGGCCTCGGCGACGACCGCCTGGGCGTAGCGGGCATTGATCAGCTTGTACAGGTTCCAGTCGGCCTCGCGGAAGTTGGGCCGCACGAACGCCATATGGCACAGCGGCCACAGACCCTCGTTGGCGAGCCCGTAATAGTAGCCGTTTTGCTCCTCGTCGGTCGCCCAGACGCGGCGCAGGACATAGCTCGGCGAATCCGGCGGCACACGGATGCGGTCGAACCGATCGACGGTCTCCTGGTCGGCGGTGCCGCTACCGTGCGCGACCCAGGTGCCGCCACAGGCGCGCATGATGGGTTCGATCGCCGCTACGAGCCCGCTCGCCGGCGTCTGTACGACGATGTCGTTGCCCTCGCGGTTGTGGATGTAAGGTTCGCGGTTGGAGACGACGATGACTTCGGCGCCCGGCAGCTTGTGCGTCAGCACGTTGCGAAGCATCGCCGGCGACCAGTCGACATCAGGACCGTCCGCCGAAATGTCGGTGAGCTGCAGGTCGCGCAGAAGATGCCGGAATTCCCGGGCAAAAGGCGGGGCTTCGGACGGTTCAAGCGCGCCACTGCCGCCAAGCCGCACGTTTTCGATCGCGCGCCGCAATGACTGCAGCCAGCGCCGCGCCAGCAGCACCGTCACAAGTGCAGCGAACGCCGCCGCAAGAAAGACGACGCCCACCAAAACCACGATCGTCCAGAGCCAAGCTTGCGCGCCGCGCTGCTTGACCAAAGCGAGATCGTGCACCAGCACGAGATGTCCCTGCTCGCCGGATGCGGCGACCGGAAAGCTTGACACCAACAGTCGTAAGCGATCGAGCCGTACGGTCGAAAACGTCGGCGTTTTTCGCAAGGTCGCCTCTTTGCAGTTGAGACCCTTCGGCATCTGTTTGGTCTTATAAAGGAGCGCTCCGTCTTGGTCGCAGAAGCCGACGGCAAGCAGCTCCTCGTCGAGCGCCATCCGGTCAAATAAGGCTGTGATTTTCTTGGAATCATGCTCATCAAGCAGCCTCGTCAATTCGTCGAGCGCGGAATTGAATGCCAGCACCGAGCGCGACTCAACATCGCTTCGCGACCACTGCTCGATCAGCGAAGCAGCGAACGGCGGCACGACGAGAATAATGGCGACGACGATGAGAAGCGCCGCCAAGCCGTAACGAATGACCAGTTTCATGGTCGAGGTTCCCGCCCGCCCCACGCCTGCGTCCGCAGACGGGCAGAATACAAGCCGCAATGCGTCAAAAATGCGCCTTGGCCGAGATGGCAGCGTCGCAGCGGCGGCGAGGTCTCCGCGTGTCGCGTATGAACAGGCGTGTCACATGACGACCGGCAACTGTGAGCGCTTTATTCGGCCAGGAGCGTCAGAAACCACACGTCAGCGCAGATACGCAAAGGCCGCACCGAGTATAATGACTGCGCTCCCGGCAAGGCCGCCCACCAGCGTCCACAGTTGAAAGGGAGAAACGCCTTCCAGCGAAACCCAAAATAAAACGCTCGTCGCGGCAAACAGGATTAAATACAGAATGACCCCAATGATTACCGCTTCAGCGCCATGAAATTTTTTGGCGATCTCTCTGGTGATTTCATAGCTTAGAATTGTTTCGAGGACGGTCGCTCGCGCAACGGCTGCCTTCAGCCAAATTTGATGAGTGCAGTCCACCGCGAACAACGTGATGGTCAACAGCCCCAAGACCACAAATGCCACAAATTTGAATTCGCCAGGAGTGGGCGCGGCTGCGGTGCCAAGCAGAATGGCCGCCCCGCCGACAACCGTTGTCAAGAAGCCAAACCCGGTCTTCCGCAGATCCACCAGGAGTTTGTCAAAGCGGTCGATCGATGCCCGGCATTCTTTCCACTCGTCCTTCGGATCGGCGCCTGCGACGCCGGCGAATGCCTGGGTGGCGGCGCTTCGTGCCGCCGCAAGTTGGCTCCTCGCCACCACGCATTGGGTGTCTGCTTCTCGAATATGGTTTGCGGCGGTCGCGGTCATCGCATTACCCACCGCTACGATGGTCGCTTGCGCGGCGACTTCAGCGGTGTCGATGGTGTGACGCGCTACCGCCAATCGTGCACGAACGGCAGCGACGAGAGCTTCGGCCTCGTCCTGCAAGCGTTGCGCTTCCGCATTTATTTCCGAAGCCGACCGCGCCATGGTGTGAACCCTCGCCTTGAGCCAATGCTCAGAGTAATACGGCCGCCTTGGAAGTTGAAGGCGCGTTCTCCGTTACCGGCGTCGCCTTTGGGTCGTCGTCGGTTGTGGGTCCAGACTCGATCATTCGGCGATCTTGGCACCAAAGGCGTGGTCACGATAGCGTCATCCATTGCTACCAGATGTTAGCTTCCTCCATGTCTTGACTGACCCCGGTTTTCGCAAAAGATCATGCGACCAACAAAGAATCTGGATCAGAACGGAGGTGGCTTTGGCCGCGGCGGCTTCGGGCCGAATGCCCGCGCCGTATCGCGCTGCGGCCGGCTCACCTTGGATAGAGCGAGTTGCCGCGCATACTCCCTGTCGCCGAGCTCCTTGTATTGCGGACTCGTCAGCGACGCGAGAAACGCCACCAAGTCGTCGATCTCGGGCTCCGTCAGCGCCAACGGCTGAATGTCCTGATCGAGCCACGGGTCGGATATTCCGTCGCCCTTATTGTAGTGATCGACGACGTCCCATAGCGTTTGCTGCGACCCGTCATGGAAGTAAGGCGCGGTCACGAGGATATTTCTCACATCCGGAGTTTTGAATGATGCGAGGTCGCTCTCCTTGTGTGTCAGGAGGAAGCGCCCGAGCACGGACAACTCACTCGCGATCGCGGCGCGGTCGACCTCCTGCAAATGTCCCTGCGCCAAATAGTGCTCGGCTCGCCGCGCCAAGGGGACGACCCGATGCCGGATAATGCCGATGCCGATGTTGTGAAAATCGTTATCGGTAAAGACCGTGACATCCGGTTTATTGTCCGTCAAAGCATGGCACAAGTTGCAGCGCGCCTTGGTGTTGAACAGTGCCCAGCCGCGCTTGGCCGCGTCGCTGACGGCGTTTTGGTCTCCCGCGATGAAATGATCGAACGGAGAATCGAACGAAACCAGGGTCCGCTCGTAAGTGGCGATAGCGCTGAGCGTGTCCCGCTCGTTCGCGCCGCGACCAAAGGCTTGCATGAATTGCCTCCGGTAGTCGTCGTCGCCGGCGATCCTGGCGACAGCGTCGCCGACGCTGGCCGCGCCCATCTCGAACGGATTCGTAATCGGCAGCGCCGCCTGCTGCTCCAGCGTGTCGACCCGGCCATCCCAGAATTGGGTCTTGTTATAGAGCGCATTCAGAATGGTCGGCGCGTTGCGCTGGCCCACGCGCCCGCCGATGCCGATCGATACCGGTCTGCCGTCGGTGAAGGCGCGCGCGGGATCGTGGCAGGTGGCACAGGAAACCGTGCCGTCGCCTGAGAGTCGGGCTTCAAAGAAGAGCTTCTCCCCCAGCGAGACTACCGCCGGCGTGAGCGGACTACCGGCGGGGATGACGGATTTTGTCAGCGCCGCGGGGAAGCCGACCTGATCTGGCGAGCGTGGCTCGGCCAACGATCCTGCTTTGGGCAATGGCGGCGCCTTGCCGGGGGCCAGCGCGGGCGGTGGGCCAACGTCGGCGTCGCCACTTCCAACCGGCGCCGCCAGCAAGGCGGCAGAGCACACAAAGAACGGCGCGCAAGCGGCGATCAAGCATGCCGCTATCCACCTGCTGGTAGACATTGCTCGTCCTTATCCGGCTTACGCGGAACATAGCACTCTACCATAACGCGGGGTACAGCGTCGTGCCTCGCAGCGAGAATTGGAGCGCCGGGGAATCGCCAACTGGAACCAAGTCTCACTTATTTGAGATTGTTGCGCGAACGCTATTTGAGCACGATGAAGCCCTTGACCCCGCCAATATGTTGCACCGCGGTTGTGAATAGGTCGTTCATGCCTACTTCAAGGTCGGTGGTGCGGCCGCTCAGATTGCGCGATAAATCGAGTACCGCTGCGGCGTCGGTCTGAGTACGCTGGATCGCGTGCGCCACACTGGTGAGAGCTTCGGCCACCATATTGGCATTGGCGGCGGCGCGATTGGCGCTCTTGGCGATATCGTCCGTTGCTGCAGCCTGTCGATCGACTGACCCGGCGACCTCTTCCGCAATGACGGCAATATTCGCGATGGTCTTGCCTGTGCCCTCAGTGCCGTCAACCGCATGTCGGGTAGCGTCTTGAATCAGCGCAATCTGGTGGCTGATCTCATCGGTAGCTTTTGCGGTCTGGGTGGCGAGCGACTTGACTTCCGATGCAACCACCGAAAAACCGCGGCCAGCCTCGCCGGCGCGCGCAGCCTCGATCGTTGCATTGAGGGCGAGGAGGTTGGTCTGCGCGGCAATGTTGGAAATCAGGCCGACGACCGAGCCAATCCTGGCTACGGCCTCGGACAGTGAACGGATGGTCGCATTGGTGGCTTCAGCATGGGAAACCGAGTCGTGAGCCATCTCGGCGCTCTTTGTCGCCCGCCAGCGAATTTCGCCGATCGAGCCCAGCAGTTCCTCTATTGCCGTCGCCGTTCCCGCGATGCTGCCGGTCGTGTCGTCCGCCAAGGTCGAGGCCGTGCGCACCTGCTTTGCTGATACGTCGGCGACCGAGGTCAGCTGGTGTGAAGTTTGCTCTAGGGATTTTACGGCTTCGGTAATCGCTGCACGAATGTCGTTGACCGTCTGACCGAAATCCTGAACGGCAATTGCAAGCTCATCGCCCCTCGCCTTGGCGTCCTTCACTCCAAGGTTGGTGTGACAGGCCACGGCGTTGGCGGTGTCCAGCAGCAGAACGCGCATCGCCACGTCGCACAGATGAGCGGCCTTGGCGCCGGAGAAGCGATATCGTCGGGCAATAATCGCATACGCTGCCGACAGGATGGATCGCGAAATGACACCTCGCGAGCGTATGTCGATTTGATGTTCAATCTCGAACTTTGCCCGGATTTCCGCGTCCGCCACCCAACGCTCATCGAAGGGATCGAGAAAGAGCCTTGTCGTATACTTTCTGTACGCCTCGAGAAACGCCGCCTGATGCTTCCTGAAGTTGTCCGCGTATGCGGGAGCGTACTCGATCACTCGCGCAATATGGTCTCTCATAGCCGCGTCGAATTTGGGATCAAGAAGTGCCCAGATCCTTCGCCGATCCTCGTCGAGCGCGGGTGTGATCCCGTATGCGGCGAGCCGAACCTCGAAGGCCGGAGGTATAGGCAAAGGTGGGACGAGCTCCGTGGGGGGCCCCTCAATATGCCTAACGAACCTTTATGAATTCTAACATCCGGTCGAGCGCTACCTGTCGTTCAAATCTCCGAAATGGAGCCATTCCGCGAGATCCGCGCCCCTATTTGGTGAGCATCACGGACCGCGGATTGCTGCGAGGAGGCTCGCTCGGGAGCGGCGGTGGCATAGCCCGCGTCGGAAAACAGCTTACCCAGCATATATTTCCCGGGGCGCCAGACCAGACGATTGCAAAGCGGTGGCCGCGAGCAAACTCGTCATGAAATCGCGGCGGTTCAAGACATCTCTCCCCGAAAGCGATGCAACACAATCGCAGGCAAAGGCGCGGAATTTTCTGGGGAGTTTTCTGCGGGTCAGAGAGAAGCAGCCCTAGCGGGTCTCAAAGCTTCGGTCAAACGAGCTCCTGGGATGGTGTCAGCGCAAAATCTTTACGATTTGCTCGGATGGCCGAGCGCCAGAATTGGACCATTCGCGTCGTTTTCGCGATGTATCCATTATCACACTTCATTTTGGCACTTTGATCTGAAACAAGGGGCGGGGGCTCCTGTACCTTTCTATGTTTCGATCATAAGCGTCGGGACACTCGGTACGACGACGCGAGAGGAACTAGATTGAGTATCTTTATCATCCGCCAGCGATTGCTATCAGCACGATGCGCTATCGCCTGGCCCAATCCGAAGCTAGTTGGCTTTTGTCTTTTCCTGCTCGCAGGCTGCGCAACATTCGATTTGCCCGTGAACACGCCGGTAGCCCGCGGTTCAAATCCGATGGCGCAATTGACGACTCCGGAGGTCGGCGGCGATACAGCTATTGCGCTCGCATTCTCCGGGGGAGGCACGCGTGCAGCCGCGTTTGCCTACGGCGTGTTGCGTGGTCTCGATCGTGTTCCGACAAGGGACGGTAAGAGCTATCTGGACCGAGTCGTATTTGTATCTGGTGTCTCGGGCGGATCCGTCACAGCTGCCTATTTTGGGCTCAAAGGCCGCGCGGCGCTTGCCGATTTCCGCGAGCGTTTCTTGATACGAAATGCCGAAGAGGATCTGAATACCGCTATGAGCTTGAGAAACCTCGCGCAAGGCCTGGGTGGTGGTGTGAACGATGCGAGCAGACTGACCGGTTGGCTCGATCGTAACCTATTCGACCACGCGACCTTGGGTGCCTTACTTCAGCAAGGCAAGCCGATCACCTGGATCAACGCCTCGGACCTTTATAACAGAACGCCATTTCTTTTTGCCCCGGTGACGTTCGCAGCCTTATGTAGCGATATCCGGAACTACCCCTTGTCACAGGCGGTTGCAGCTTCGGCTGCCGTGCCGGTCGCGTTTGTGCCCATCGTACTCGAGAGCTTTCCCGCGGCTTGTGCGACTCCGCTGCCGCCGTGGGTCAACCGCGTCCTGGCGGATCGCAATGCGGGAGCGCAAGTACGGGCCTTCGCAGAGGCCCTGAAACGCTACCGGGATCCCGAGCAGATTAAATATTTGAAGCTCGCGGACGGCGGTATCACCGACAATTTTGGTCTCTCGGGACTCGTGATTGCGCGAGCGGCTGCGGAGAAGCCATACATGCCGCTCACGCCCGATAAGGCTGTACAATTGCGCCGCTTGATTTTCGTGGTCGTCAATTCAGGTCAAGGTCCGGCGGGCAATTGGGCTCGCACTGTCGAAGGACCGACAGGCGCAGAACTGCTCGGCGCCGTGACCAGTACCGCGCTCGATTCCGCCGTTCGCAGCGGTTTCGACGCCTTTCGCTTGAGCATTCGCGATTGGCAGGAGGCGATACGCAAGTGGCGATGCAGCCTGCCGGCCGCCGAAGCCCGGCGACTCGGGGCTCCGAGGGATTGGCGTTGCAGCACCATCAGGTTTGAAGTTACCGAGGTGGGGTTCGATCAATTCGAGCCGCAGCGCGCCGCCAAATTGTCGTCCATTCCAACCAGGTTCAAGCTCCCGGCAGAGGACGTGGACCTTTTGATTCAGTCGGGTACCGAAGCCATTCTCAACAATACGACCTTCAGGGGCTTATAGTGTTTTTGTTGATATCAGCGGCCGGTTAAGCGCTGACGGTAGGAGGCACACATGAGGAGCGGCGTCCCGCCTAAAGCAAGTGTTCGCGAAAAGATAACCCATGAATTGAGGGAGTTTGTGGTCATAGCAATTTATCTCTTCATCTTCTTCACGGCCCTGTCCTACTTCAAAGCCACAAGTCTGCACGCCTATGGCATCGATTATGCGCCATTTGGTCTCGCGGCCATCAAGGCTCTGATCTTTGCCAAATTCATCCTTATCGGACGGGCACTTCACGCTGGCGAACGGTTCAAGAGCCTGCCGCTGATTTGGCCGACGCTCTACAAGTCATTAGCCTTCGTCGCGCTGTTGGCCGTCCTGGATGTGATCGAGGAAGCTGTCGTCGGACTGATTCATCGGCGAACGATCTGGGGCTCAATCGTCAACATTGGCGGTGGGACTATCGATCAGGTTTTTGCGACCAGCATCATCGTTCTTTTGATATTAATTCCATTTTTTGCTTTTCAAGAACTGGGGGAAATCGTCGGCGAGCACAATCTTGTTCAGTTGTTCTTCACGCATCGCCACAGGCCTCAGAGCTGATAAGGTTGAGTGTCCGATATACTCAAAAAGCCAAGTCAACTCGTTTCCACGCCACACCCGCTCCCCTCCTTAAAATAGACATTTGTCAGCGTGGCGACGCGTTTATGAGTACACCCACTACTGCCGCCGATCTAAAAAACGCGGCATCTTGACGCTCGCTTCGAATTCCCGCGCGAGCGTGCCGGTCTCTACCACCACGATCTGCGGTGTGAGGCCGAATTTATCCCTCACCGCGGCTTTCAACGCGTCGGCCGCCGCCGTGGCGTCGACGGCGCGCCGCACTTCGACCGACACCAGCAATGCGTCGAGGTCCCGCTCGTTGAGCGCTTCAGCCTTGAAGTCGGTGATCGCGACATCGCGGAAGATGAAATCTTCAAAATCTGCGTGATTGATGTTGATGCCGCGGATCTTGAAGAATCCGGAGGTGCGGTGCGCGTGTTTGACCAGCGGAAAAACCGAGAACGGGCCGGCATCGTCGTCGCCGCGCTGCCAAGTGACCAGATCGCCGGAGTTCCAGCGCAGGAACGGCGTGACGTTGTTGGTCCACAACGGCGTGACCACGAGGCTGCCGACCGCGCCCTCTTCGACCGGCGCGAAGGTCTCCGGATCGAGTACCTCAACGAAGAACATATCGGTCCAAATGCGGAAGCCGCGTCCGCCCGAGTCTTCCGCTCCCATCAGACCAGCTTCGGTCATGCCGAACGTGTCGCGTACCTGCGCGCCCCATTGCCGCGAAAGCTTGTCGCGCTTGGCGTCCGACAACGACTCGGCCGAACACAGCACGGTTTCGACCGAGCACGCGGCGAGATCGAGGCCGCGCGTTTCAGCGAGATTGGCGAGATGCAGACCGTAGCTGCTCATGCCCATCCAGATCGTCGGCCGAAGACGGTCGATCAATTCGATCTGCATCGCCGAGGGCGTCGTGGTACCGGAGCCGGCCCAGTTGACGGCGATGCCGCGGCTTGAAGCGGCGCGCGCGAACATCTGGCCGACCGGATGGATGCCGAGCGGAAACGACACGTGCAGGCGGCCGCCGCGCTGGCAACTGGTGCAATCGTAACCTCGGGCGAAACCGACCATCGCCGCTTCGATGTCGCGGTAACTGCGCGGATAAAACAGCGGCGTCCCGGTGGAGCCACCGGAGCGCCAGTATTCCGCGATGCCGTCGTCAGGCGTGATGCAGAAATTCTCATAAAACTCCCGGTCAACGAGCTTGCGCAGCATCTCCTTGTCCAGGATCGGAACCTTGCGCCATTCATCCGGATCGTCGAGCCGATCTAAATTCACGTGATCGAGCTTGCCCTTATAAAACGGCGCACGGCGCGCCCGCGCGGCTGCCCGCTTCTTGCCTTCGGATTGAATTGCTTCGATCGCGGCCCGGGTTTTCGGCAGCTCGGCGAGCGGCGTCATGACATTAGCAACACATCAGGCGCCGCGCGGCGGCAACGCGCCGATCCAGCGGCGCTGGTCGTCGTAGGTATCCGGCAGGTGGCCGGATTTTTCCTCCGCGGCCATCGCATCAGCGCGCGCCTCTTTCTCCGGCGTGTCTTCCGGGATCGTTTCGAGGGCATCGCTCAGCATCGCCGCATAGTCGGCCCCGACCGGACAGACATCGGCGCAGCGGCGGCAGCCGGTGATCACGCCGGATCCACGCAGAATGCTCTGCCAGAGATCGAAGCTTTGCTCGGAGCGGACCAAGTCCTTCTGCCGGGAAGCGTCCGGCTCGGCGATGATGCGGGTGAGATGTTCGCTTAATTGCGCAAAACCGTGCGGCGAACGGAAGCGGTCGCAGGCCGGCCAATCGCGCGTCCAATGCCCAACAGCATCGGCGGGACAGGTCTTGAGGCAACGCCCGCAGCTCGGCCCGAGGCAGAGTGCTGCCTCCATCTTGCTGTCGCACGCCACATCGACCGAACAGAGGACCGCGGTGAGCAGCACGCGCGGTCCGAATTCTGGCGTCAGCAATTGCAGATTAAGGCCGAGCGTACCGAGGCCGGCCTCGACGGCGGCATGCGGCAGCGACAACAGCGTGGTCAGATGCCGCTCCGGATCGCCGTCATAAGTCCACGGGTCGACATGCGTCGGCGGCACGATGATCGCGGGATAGCCGTTGTCTTCGAGCCAGTAGACCAGTTCGAGCGAAGCTTCCTCGAGCCGCGAGAGCGCCAATTCGTCGTTGTAATATTTATGGCGATCGTTCCAGGCGGCAATGCGGGCGGTGCCGCGGCTGACGCGCTTTGCCATAACGATGACGCGGCCGCCATCGAGTTCGGTGATGTCGGAGGGGCGGCGCGGATTACGCGGGTCCGGCGGATGGCGTTCCAGATTGGCGCCGTCGGCGATGCCGACCAGATCGGCGCCGAGCGCACGGGCCTTTGCTTTGATGTGATCCGCAGTGAGCGGCTCTTTGAACGCCGAGACCATTCTTTATTCTCGGCCGTCTTCGTCGGCCGTCGCCAGCGCCGCCTGCTTTCGCTCCTGCTGCAGCTTTTTGAAGTCCTGCAGCTGACGCGCCACGATGCCCTGATAACCATCCGGCCCGACCCAGCGCCGGTTCCAGTCGTTGAGGCCCGGAATTTCGGCGCCGTGCAGGCGATCGTCGCGATAGCGTTTGCCGAGCGCGACTTTCTCCGGCGTTTTTTCAGGTATGACTTTTTGCAGCTCGGCGAGATGGGCGTGGTAATCGTTGCCGACCGGGCAGACCGCAAGGCAGCGCGGACAATCGCCGAATGAGCCGACGACGCGAAGCAGCCCCTGCCAGAAGCCGTAAATATCGCGTGAAGTGGCAAGCTTCTCCTTCTCCGCCAACGGCTGGTCGATGAAGCGCTCGAAGAATTGCAGGATGGTGGAGAAGCCGAACTCCTGCGCTTCGGTGGCGCAAGCGCGCTTGTCGATGCCGAAATGCAGCACAGCATCGACGGGACAGGAATGCAGGCAGCGGCTGCAGGACTCGCCGATGCAGACCTGCTCGGTCAGCGGCCGGTCCGGTTCGAGTTCGAGCTCAGTGAGAATGCCGGTGAGATAAACCCGCGGCCCGAACTCCGGGGTCAGGATGTTGACTTCGAGGCCGAGGGTACCGAGGCCGGCTTCAACGCCGAGATGCCGCGTCGACAGCCGGCCATAACTGGCGCGCTTGAGTTTCCAGTCAGTCTCTTGTGCGGCGGTGACGAAGCTTGGATGGCCGGCGTCTTCCAGTTCATCAGCGAGCCGATGGGCCACCTTGTCCATTTTCCGCAAGACCAGCATGTCGATGTATTGCACCGGCACATTGCTCTTGCAGCGGAAGGCGCCGGCCGGAATCCGCTGCGCCAGCACGATCACGCTCTTGCAATAGGGCGAGATGCGCTCGGGCGTCTGCGGCCAGCGCGGATCCGGCGGGAATGCGTTCAGCGTCGCGGCACTGGCAATGCCGACGAGATCGGCGCCCAGTTCCTTGGCACGTTTCTTGACGAACGCCGCGTTCAGCTCTCGGTCAGCCATGTTTGGCGAGTTTAAGCGCCATGTCCCTGCAGATCAACGCGAGACAGCAGCCTTTGCCACGTCGATGACATGTACCTGCCACGCACTGTCTTGCGATCGGCGGTACGGGCCCCTTTAGCCAACTGAGGCGGCCACTATTTCATACGTTTCAGCCAATCCACTTCGTCGTAGGCCGCTGTCTCTGCGGCCTCAGGTGTTTCATAAAGCCCGGAGCCAGCAGACGGAGCCCAGTAGGTTTCACCGTCCTCGTTAAATTCAGCTTCGCCCGCATATCGAAATAGGGCGTCATCGCGTGCGATTATGTAAATCCGAGCTTTCCCATCCGGGCGCTCAATGGTTTTGATCCTAATCTCTTTGGCCATAGCAACGGGCGATATTAAGGCAGTTTCAAAAGGAGCCACCCCGAAATTCAAAAGTGACCAGTCTGGATGGAAAAGGGCCAGTACCCGATTGATTATGCCGGCTGCATCGCCGGACTGGCGTGCGAAACTGAGGCACGTTCGCGCACGATGAGAAGCTGCGCGGCGAGACCTGCGGCGATCATGGCGGGCTCTTTGCCGCGGATCTCCGGAATGCCGATTGGGCACACCAGGCGGCCGATCTGGCTGCCGGTTAGGCCGATCTGGCGGGCCTGGCTCACGAACCGCGACCGTTTGGTATCCGAGCCGATCAGGCCGACATATTCAAACGTCTCGCGCTGCAATGCCGCCGCTGTGATGTCGAAATCGAGCGGGTGGGAGTGAGTCATGATAATCACCATTGCATCGCGCGATGCTTCGTCCAATTCGCGCGGGACATCGTCGGTGCGGACGGTGACGACATTCAGCGGCACGTATTGCGGAAACTGATCCGGCCGGCTGTCGATCCAGCGGACCGCGAACGGCAATGGCGCAAGCGCGAGCACGACAGCTCGGCCGACGTGACCGGCGCCGAACAACAGGACCGGCGTGGTCACTTCGCCGAAGCTTTCATGGAACGATGTTTTGTCGAATGGAGCAGCCGCTATCCTGGCTTCGGTCGCCGCTCCGTGTGGTGCAAGTGCGCGAGCGATCCGACCATCGTCGCCGAGGCCGGCCACGGCGTCGAAGGCTCCGGCTTTTTCGATCTCCTCAAAGCGGCGCACCGCCGCAAGATCATTTTCGTCGAACGTTTCGGTGAGCGTTTTCACCATGCCGCCGCAGCACTGGCCGAGGTTTGGCCCCAGCGGCCAGTCGCGGAATTGCGCGTCACCGCGGCCGGCGGAGAGCACGGCGCGGGCCGTGGCTAGCGCCTCATATTCCAGACGGCCGCCGCCGATGGTGCCGAAAAAACCGCCGTCCGGCTGCAGCACAATGCGGGCGCCCGACTCACGCGGCACCGATCCGGCGGCACTGATCACGCTGACCAGCCCGGCAGCCCCGTGCCGCTCTATCGTTTGCCTAATCCGGGCCCAAACCTTCGCCATCTCACGTCCAGTTTACGCCTTGCGCGCTTCCGCGAGCGGCGCGAGCAGGGACACGGCATCGACCGGACCGATCGCGTTGAGGATCGCTTCCGGCGTTGCCGGGGCGTCCAACGCGACACCGTTGCCGGGACGCACGCAGTGTATCGCATCGGCGATCGCCGCGAACACCGAAATCGCCAGCATCAAGGGCGGCTCGCCGACGGCTTTGGAGCGATAAATCGTGTCTTCGCGATTGCTGTCGTCAAACAAGGCCACGCGGAAATCCGTCGGCACATCGCCGGCAACCGGGATCTTGTAGGTCGAGGGCGCGTGGGTGAGCAGCCGGCCGTTGTCATCGTAGACAAGTTCCTCGGTCGTCAGCCAGCCCATCCCCTGGACGAAACCACCCTCGATCTGGCCGATATCAATGGCTGGATTGATCGAGCGACCGACGTCGTGCAGGACGTCGACGCGCCGGACCTTCATCTCGCCGGTGAGGATATCGATCACCACTTCGCTGCAGGCGGCGCCATAGGCGAAATAGAAAAACGGCCGGCCTTTGCCCTTGTCGCGGTCCCAATGCAGCTTCGGCGTCTTGTAGAAGCCGGCCGCCGACAAATGCACGCGAGCACCGTACGCCTTCTTGGTCAGTTCACCGAACGGAATGCTTTCGTTGCCGATGAACACCCGATCGTCGCGGTAGGTAATGAGATCCTCGGAGACGTTCCAGGTCTCGCTGGCAAAGCGCGTCAGGCGCGCTTTGATATCGCGCGCCGCTTTTTGCACCGCCATGCCATTGAGATCGGTACCAGAGGACGCGGCCGTTGCCGAAGTGTTCGGTACCTTGTCGGTCGAGGTCGCGGTGATGTGGACGCGCTCGAGCCCGATGCCGAATTCTTCCGCCGCCACCTGCGCGATCTTCTGAAAAAGGCCCTGGCCCATTTCGGTGCCGCCGTGATTGAGATGGACCGAGCCGTCCTGATAGACATGGACCAGCGCGCCGGCCTGATTGAGATGCGTCAACGTAAAAGAAATGCCGAATTTCACCGGCGTCAGCGCAATACCGCGCTTCAAAATTGGTGAGCGGGCGTTCCATTCCTTGATTTCATTGCGCCGCGCGCGATAGCCCGACGAACGCTCCAGTTGCTCGATCAGGCGTAAGCCGACATCGGGATCTTCGACGGTCTGTCCGTAAGGCGTGACGTCGCGCCCGGGGCCGTAGAAATTGGCTTTGCGCACATCGAGCGGATCGAGGCCGAGTTGCCACGCGATCGCGTCGATCACACGCTCGATCGCCATCATCCCTTGCGGGCCGCCGAAGCCGCGGAAGGCGGTATTCGATACCGTGTTGGTCTTGACGCGCCGCGAATTGATCCGGAATTCGGGGAGGAAATAGGTGTTGTCGGCATGAAACATAGCGCGATCGACCACGCCGATGCTGACATCCGCGGAGCAGCCGCAGCGCGCGTCGAGATCGATATCGACCACGCAGATACGGCCGTTGGGCTCGTAGCCGACTTTATACTCGACCGCGAAATCGTGCCGCTTGCCGGTCATCACCATGTCGGCATCGCGGTCGAGCCGGAGCTTACAGGCCCGGCCGGTGACGCGCGCCGCCAGCGCTGCAATCACCGCCCATTGGGTCGCCTGCGTTTCCTTGCCGCCAAAACCGCCGCCCATGCGGCGGACCCGGCAGGTCACAAACGAATCCGGAAGCGCGAGAACGCGCGCGACAATGTGCTGGACTTCGCTCGGGTGTTGCGTCGACGAATACACCAGCACCGCGCCGTCCTCGCCGGGCACGGCGAGCGCGACCTGACCCTCCAGATAAAAATGTTCCTGACCGCCGATGCGGATTTTTCCGGCACCGCGTAACGGCGCCGCGGCGAGCGCCTCCGCAACATCGCCATTGATGAAGGCGTAATCCGGCAGCACGGTCTCGCCGGCCGCCCTGCCCTGTTCGACCGAAACGTTCGGCTTTTCCACGTCGATGTCGATCTTGGCGCGCAGCACAGCGCGGAGCGCGGCGTCGCGCGAGGTCGCGGCGACGGCAAACACCGGCTGGCTGTGGAACAGCACGTCGGTCTGCGCGAATGCCGGCTCGTCGGCGCTCGACGGCGAAATATCATTTTTTCCCGGTATGTCCGCCGCCGTAACAACGGCGACGACGCCCGGAAAGCCTTTCACCTCAGTCAGATCGATGTTGCGAATTTTTCCGCGTGCTGCGGGCGAGCCGCCAACGGCGACGTGCAGCGTTCCCGCCGGCTCGGGAATATCGTCGATATATTCGGCCGCGCCCTGGACGTGCTTGGCGCCGCTGTCGTGCGGCAGCGGCTTGTAGACGTGGCGCAACGGCGCCTCTAGTACGGCGTCCTCATTCAGCGGCATCGGCAACCATCCGGTGATCAGCGATGCGCGTGACGTTTGCGCCGGCGCCGGCAATTTCGGCGAGCGCCTTAATGACCAGATTGGCGGCCACGCGGCTGCGATAGGCTGCGCTGGCGCGCAGATCGTTCAGCGGCGTGAAGTCCTTGCCGACAGCCTCAGCCGCCAAGTGCCAGCGCTGGGTTTCGATGAGCGATAGCCCACGCAAAATCTCTTCGACGGCCTTTGCGCGTTTCGGAATCCCCGCCATGCCGCCGAATGCCACTTTAGCGTCGCTGACACGGCCGCCCTCGACTTTCAGGCAAAACGCGGCGAGCACCGCGGAAATGTCTTCGTCGGTGCGCTTGGTGATCTTGAAGGCACGAAAATGCGCGGCCGCCGCCAATTTCGGCACCAGCAGACGGCGCACGAAATCGCCCGGCGTCCGATCCTGTTTGCCATAAGCGACAAAGAAATTTTCCAGCGGAAGCTGACGGATTTTTTCGCCGTAGCGCAACTCCACACTGGCGCCGAGCGCAATCAGCATCGGCGCCAGATCGCCGATCGGCGAGCCGTTGGCGATGTTGCCGCCGACCGTGCCGCAGGCGCGTACCTGAATAGAGCCGAAGCGGCGCAGCACCTCGGCAATGTCGGGATCGATCGCGGCCAGGACCGGAGCGGCTCGCGCCAGCGACACGACAGCGCCGATTTCGTAACCGGCGGCGGTCTCCTTGATCGCGGACAGCTCGGCGACGCGCCTGACATGAATAATTTTTTGCAGCGGCGTGAGTTTTTTGGTAATCCACAGCCCGACGTCGGTCGAGCCGGCGACGATCGTGGCATCTGGATATTTCGTACAAAGCTGCGCCAGCGATTGCTCGCTCGCGGGAGCGGCAAAGAACGCCGCATCGTCGCCGACAAACAGATCGGCATTGTCGTCGAGCTTACGCAGCGCCTGCAGACGCGCCACGGCGTTTCTGCTAAAGCGGTCATCGGCGCCGTTACATACTTCGACCGCGGCATCCACGATCGGCCGGTAACCGGTGCAGCGGCACAAATTTCCCGCCAGCACGTCGTTGATCTTTTCCCGGCCGGTGATGCCGTCGCACTCGTGATAGTGCGCGAACAGACTCATGACGATACCGGGCGTGCAAAAGCCACACTGTGAGCCGTGCTGCCGGGCCATCGCTTCCTGAACCGGATGCAGCACGCCCCCTTCGGCAAGATCTTCGACCGTAATCAGTTCGGCGCCATCGAGTTGACCGAGCAGCGTGATGCAGGAATTCACCGGCTCGTAGATCATGCGGCCGTCGCGTTCCCGCACCACCACGACCGCACAGGCGCCGCAATCGCCCTCCGCGCAGCCTTCCTTGGTGCCGATCGAGCGTTCCTGCAAACGCAACCAGTCGAGCACGGTCGCGCGCGGCGAAAAATCGCCGATGCGAACATCGCGGCCGTTGCGCCGAAATTGCAGGACGTTTCTTGGCATGATCCCGGTGCCGCACACTTTGCCTAGCGAAGCGGCATTTGCGCACAACAAATAAACCAAGGCAAGCAATTTGCCAGTGGTTTAATACACTTAGCTTATGTCTCCAATGCGCTTTCGAGCGCGATACCCAGCGCCTGGCGCGGCATGAATTGTGCAGCGTCCGATGCAATGGATCTCAACACCATCACCGAAATTGCAAGACCGCGCCAACGCGCCGAACTGCCGGCTTGGAACGCGGGCGACGCCTGGCTCGCGGGTGGAACCTGGTTATTCTCCGAACCGCAGCTGAAAGTCACGCGGCTGATCGATATCGCCGACCTCGGCTGGCTCCCGCTGGAGCCGAACGAACAAGGCTTGCGCATCGCCGCCACTTGCAAGATCGCCGAGCTGCACGGCATGGCGTTTCCCGCCAACTGGATCGCAGCACCTTTGGTGAACCAATGCTGCCGTTCGTTTCTTGCTTCATTCAAAATTTGGAACGCGGCGACGGTCGGCGGCAATCTCTGTATGGCGCTGCCAGCAGGCCCGATGATCTCGCTGACCGCTGCCCTCGATGGCGTCTGCGTGATCTGGACTCCGGAAGGAAACGAGCGGCGCGTACCGGTTACGGATTTTGTCCTGGCGCCACAGCGCAACGCGCTGCAATCCGGCGAACTCCTTCGCGCCATTGACCTGCCGCTTGCGGCGCTGCGCCGCCGTACCGGGTTCCGTCAAATCGCTTTGAGTCCGCTCGGCCGTTCAGGCGCACTCCTGATCGGAACGCGGTCACCGGACGATGGGGCATTTTTGCTGACCGTGACGGCGGCCACCCGGCGTCCGGTCCGTTTATCGTTTTCAAATCTGCCATCGCGCGCGGCGTTGCGCGACGCGCTTGAAAAGACAATTCCGCGCGGGGCCTACTACAACGACCTGCACGGTGCGCCGGCGTGGCGGCGGCATGTGACGCTGCAGTTCGCCGAAGAAATTCGCATCGAACTCGGCGGCAACGGCGCGGCCGGCGCATGACCTTCCTGATCAACGGCAAGAGCCACGCCGTAGCGCCTCGTCCCGGCCAGTGTCTGCGCACGTTTCTGCGCGAACTTGAATGCTTTGGCGTCAAGAAAGGCTGCGACGCCGGCGATTGCGGCGCCTGCACCGTGATGGTCGACGGCGACCCGGTGCACTCTTGCCTGTTTCCAGCCTATCGCGCCGAGAACCGTCCGATCACCACGATCGAAGGCCTCGCGAAAAACGGCGAACTGCATCCGATGCAGCAGGCGTTTCTGCAAGCGCAGGGTTTTCAATGCGGCTTCTGCACGCCGGGCATGATTATCACGGCGGCGAGCCTCAATCAGGCGCAGCGGCAGGATCTGCCCTGGGCGCTCAAGGGCAACATCTGCCGCTGCACCGGCTATGGGGCGATCGAAAATGCCATCCGCGGCGTTCACGCGATCGAGCAAGCCGAAGCCGGCGACGCCTGCGGCCGCAGCGTGCCGGCCCCCGCGGCGCGAGCAGTCATCAGCGGCACCGCGCGCTACACGCTCGATTTTGCGCCGCCGGGCCTTCTGCACCTGAAACTGCTCCGCTCGCCGCACCCACACGCGCGCATCAAATCGATCCGTAAGGACGACGCGTTGGCCGTGCCAGGCGTGCGCACGGTGCTGACCTGGGAAGATGCGCCGGCGAAACTCTATTCGACCGCCCGGCACGAGATCGAAAGCGGCGATCCCGATGACACCGCTCTGCTTGACCGGATCGTCCGCTTTGTCGGCCAGCGCGTTGCGGCGGTGGTTGCGGACACCGAAGCGGCGGCCGAGGCCGGCTGCCGCAAGCTCGACGTTGATTACGAATTGCTTCCGGCCGTGTTCGATCCGGAGCAGGCGATGCGGCCAGGCGCTCCGGTGATCCATGACAAGGGCCCGGAGTCTCGCATCGCTGATCCACAACGCAACATTGCCGGCGAAGTCCATGGCCATGTCGGTGACGTCGACGAAGGATTTGCGCAGGCCGACGTCGTGTACGAAGGCACCTACATCACCCAGCGCGTCCAGCACGCCCATCTGGAAACGCATTGCGCGATCAGCTGGCTCGACGAAGCGCAGCGGCTCACAATCCGGTCAAGCTCGCAGACTCCGTTTCTGGCGCGGCGCGCGCTCGCCGCTTTGTTCGAACTCGATCCGGCCAAGGTGCGGGTGTTCTGCGAACGGATGGGCGGCGGCTTCGGCGCCAAGCAGGAAATGCTGGTCGAGGATATCGTCGCGCTCGCGGTGCTGAAAACCGGGCAGCCGGTCAAGCTGGAGTTCACCCGCGAGGAACAATTCACCGGCGCTACGACGCGACACCCGATGCGGGTGCACATCAAAGTTAGCGCCCGGCGCGGCGGCCGCCTCACCGCCATGCAGATGCATGTCATCTCCGATACCGGCGCCTACGGCAATCACGGGCCCGCGGTTCTGTTTCACGCCTGCGGCGAGTGTTTCGGCGTCTATAAATGCGACAACAAGAAGATCGACGGCTTTGCGGTCTACACCAACACCGTGCCCGCCGGCGCGTTTCGCGGCTACGGCTTGCCGCAGACCAATTTCGCCGTCGAGTTGGCGATGGACGAACTGGCCCGTAAGCTCGACATCGACCCGATCGAATTTCGCGCCCGCAACGTGGTGCAGCCGGGTGATCCGATGATCTCGACCGGCGATAACGTGGGGCACGACGTGGAATACGGCAGCTACGGGCTCGATCAATGCCTCGCTTTAGTCAAGGACGCGATCGACCGCGGCGGCGGGCTGCCGCCGCCGTCCGACGACTGGCTGGTCGGACAGGGCGTTGCACTCGGCATGATCGATACCGTGCCGCCGTTCGGCCACTTCGCCGATGCACGCGCCGAATTACGCGGGGACGGCAGCTATGCGGTCATCGTCGGAACGGCGGAATTCGGCAATGGCACCACGACCGTGCATCAGCAAATCGCCGCCACTGTGCTTGGCACCACGATCGACAACATCCAGGTGCTGAGTTCCGACACCGACCACGGCGGTCACGACACCGGCGCTTATGGAAGTACCGGGACCGTCGTTGCCGGGCGCGCCACACAACTCGCTTGCGAGGCGTTGCGCGAGCAAATACGCGTCTTCGCGGCAGAGCACGCCGGCGGCACGCCCGAGGCCTGGTCGCTCGAAGCCGCGGCGGCGGCGTGCGCCGGCCGGCGGGTGGCGCTTTCCGAACTCGCGGCGGCGGCGCAAGCGCAGGGACGCTCTCTTGCCGCCACCGGACGATCGGACGGAACACCGCGTTCCGTCGCTTTCAACGTCCAGGCTTTTCGTATCGCCGTCAACAAGCGCACCGCCGCGATCAAGATTTTGCGGAGCGTGCATGCGGCGGACGCCGGGCGCGTCATCAACCCAATGCAGTGCCGCGGCCAGATCGAAGGCGGCGTCGCGCAATCGCTCGGCGCGGCACTGTACGAGGAGATGGTGATCGACGATGCCGGGCGGGTGGTCAACCCGACGTTCCGCAATTATCACCTGCCGCAATTTGCAGATGTGCCGCGCACCGAGGTATTGTTTGCCGATACCTACGATGCGATTGGTCCGTTCGGCGCCAAGTCGATGAGCGAAAGCCCCTACAACCCGATCAACGCCGCGATCGGCAACGCGCTGGCCGACGCGACCGGGATCCGGTTCTGTCAGACGCCGTTCAAACCGGATCGCATTTTCCAGGCCATCGTGGAAAAGTTCGGCACCGCGGATTGAACTGAAAGCGGGGATACCATTGCCGACGCCCGACGAGAAATTCTTGCGCCGAAGTTTTGATGTGGCCCGGCGTGCGCATATCAACGGCAATCACCCGTTCGGCTGCATCCTGGTTGGCCCGAATGGCGATGTGCTGCTCGAAGTCGAAAACGGCTACCTGCCCGACCGGGACATGACCGGCCACGCCGAACGGCTTCTGGCCACCCAGGCGTCAAAGCAATTCGATCCGAAGTTTCTTGCCGGTTGCACGCTGTACACGTCGGCCGAACCGTGCGCGATGTGCGCGGGTGCGATCTACTGGGTGGGCATTGGGCGAGTCGTGTACGGATTATCAGAGCGCCGCCTCAAAACCATGACCGGCGATCACGCCGAGAACCCGACGCTGGATTTGCCGTGCCGGACCGTGTTCGCCGCGGGGCAGCGCACCGTCGAAGTCATCGGCCCGGTGCTGGAAGATGAAGCCGCCGCACTTCATGCCGGCGTTTGGCACGTTGCGAGTAAATGACCTTGCGGCCGCAGCCACGCCGCTCTGTTGCGCTTTGGGAGCAGTCACGCCGGGGACATGCGACCGCGCCAGGGGTCGGAGCCAGGGTCACGCCCGGCCGCGACCTCGGCCAGTCGGCCGAGATAATGAGCCCAGCCCTCTGCGTGGCTGGCGCATTGTTCGGAATTGGGCAGGCCGGTGTGGGTGAGGCGCAGCAGCGTTCCGTCCGGCTGCTCGACCAGATCGATCTCGACGAGGCTCGATCCCGGCGGCACCTCCTCGCTGCCGTCCCAGCCGAAACTGTAAGCCAGGCGGTGCACCGGCACCACCTCGCGGAAGGAGCCACGGGCGAGCCGAGCGCCCGTGACATTGAGCAGATAGAGCCCGCCGGGCTGCGGTTCGAGCTGCGTCTTCGTTCCTATCCAGCGCAAGATCAACTCCGGATCGGTCAGCAGCGCGAACACCGCGGCGGGCGGCGCCGCGATGTGCGTCTCGCGGCGGGCGACGAGGGCCTCTTGCATCGGTGTCTCCTCATGGTTGCGATGGATATCAGCAGCAGTGAGCGCCTTCGTGGTCGTCGCGACTCTTGGGCGTGACATCCCGCAGTTCATTCTCGCTCAGCCGACTGTGTCCGTCGTCGAACTCGTGGCGGCCCTTGGGCGTTAGATCGAGCCACATGAAGGTGCCCATCAGATTCTCGATCCCGCGGGCGTGGGCCGAGTAGGTGTGAAAGACCTCGCCATTCTCGTTTCGGACAAAGATGCTGGCGCCCATCATATCTTCGCTGCTCCTGATCACCGTGCCGTAATTGAAGATGGCGCGGCCGGCGGCGATGTCCTCCTTTTTGAACGACACCCCGAAATCGAAATTAAAGTCGCTGGCGTATGAGGAAAGCCAAGGAAAGGTCCAGCCCAAACGCCGTTTGATCTGATCGATCCGTTCGAGCGGCGCGCGCGAGATCACGGCAAATGAGAGGTCGGCGTCGCCAAAGTGCCGCCGCGCCGCATCGAAATGATCGGCGACGAAGGAGCACCCTTTGCAGACGTGATCGGACCCGGGCGTCAGCATGAAGTGATAAACAGCGAGCTGGCTGCGGGCCCGGAACAAATCTGCAAGCGTGCATTGGCCTTCGGGCCCTTCGAACGCATAGGGCTTCTCAACTTTGACCCAGGGCAACCGACGACGTTCGGCTCGAAGTGCATCGAGTTCGCGGGTCATGGCTTTCTCCTTGAGGAGGAGCGCCTTGCGGGCGGCAAGCCACTCCTCCCGCGATACGACTTTCGGCGGAGACAAATTTCTGGTTGCCATGTGGTCGGTCATCGTTTCTCTCCTAAGGTCGGCGCCGTTTATTCCCAGCTGTCGAGCTTGATCTCGTTCGGCCAGGCGCCGCCTTTGCCGGTTTCGAGAAGCGACTTGAGGCTCAGCAGGAAGACGCCCCACTTGGTGCTGCAGTGGTGCATGAACTCCACCGGTTCCTTCCAGCCCTGGTGCTTGAAGAGCACGATGGTCCAATCGCCATTCTGTTTGAGATCGAAACTTACTTTGGTGCCGAGCCATTCTTCGGGCCCGTCGACCACCTGCCACAGAACGTGCTTGGCAGGCTGAAGCTCTAGAACCTTCATGTCGAAACCGCCGGCGCCAAAGCGGAATTGGATCACACCGCCGACCTTGCTTTCCCCTCGCGTGTCGCTCGTCCACCACCCGGAAAGGCCTTCGACCGTTGCCAATGCCTTATAGACATCAGCCGGGGACGACGATTTGATTCCGACTTTATGCAGGATATCGGGCATGTCCGGTTTCTCCTTCTCATGGTGTTTGTTGTTGGCCACGGGATAGACTTAGTGCCGGAGATCGCCCCGATGGGAGTGACAAGCGTGTCGGGATTCCGATGGACTCGCTGATTACGGCTGCGGCCCGCGCACTCGCAACGGGTGATCCCCTCGGCGCGCTAAAGCGGGTCGCGCTGCGCGACGACGCGCCTGCGCTCGCGCTTCGCGGCATCGCCATGGCGCAGCTCGGCGATCTCATTCGCGCGAAGGCGCTGTTGCGAAGTGCGGCGCGCGCCTTCGGGCCGAAAGAAGCGGTGGCGCGAGCGCGGTGTGTCGTCGCCGAGGCCGAAATCGCACTGGTCTCACGCGACCTGGCTTGGCCTGCGAAGGCGCTCGACGCGGCGCGGGCGACGCTCGAAGCGCGCGGTGACCGCGTCAATGCCGCACATGCGCGGAATCTCGAAGTCCGGCGCCTGCTTCTGATCGGCCGCCTCGACGAGGCCGAGCGCGCGCGCGCCGAAATCGACCCCACGCCGCTCCCGCCCGCATCGCGGGCCGCCCACGAGCTGGTGGTTGCGGGGATCGCAATTCGGCGGCTGCAGACCAAGGCGGCGCGCGACGCGCTCGCTAGGGCCGCGCACGCCGCGCGCCAGGCCGGTATTTCTGCGCTGACGGCCGAGGTTGAAAGCGCCTCGCTCGTCCTGAACACGCCAGCGGCCCGCATCATCGCACGTGGCAAGGAGCGACTTCTCCTGCTCGAGGATGTTGAAGCGCTGATGGCGTCGAAGGCGCTCGTCGTGGACGCGTGTCGCCATGTCGTGCGGAACGCGAGCGTGGTGATCTCGCTCGCGACCCGCCCGGTATTGTTCGCGCTGGCACGCGCGCTTGGTGAAGCCTGGCCCGGAGATGTGTCGCGGGGCACGCTGCTCGCTCGCGCGTTCCGCGCGAAGTACGCCGATGAATCGCATCGCGCGCGGTTGCGGGTCGAAGTTGGGCGGCTTCGCGTGGCGCTGCGGACGCTGGCGGACGTGAGCGCGACGAAGCAAGGCTTTGCGTTGGCGCCGCGACGCGCACGCGAGGTCGTCGTGCTGGCGCCGCCGGTTGATGAGCAGCATGCGGAGGTGCTTGCGTTCCTCGCCGACGGCGAAGCGTGGTCGAGTTCGGCACTCGCGATTGCGCTCGGCGCCAGCCCGCGCACCGTGCAGCGGGCGTTCGACTCGCTTGCAGCAGCAGGCAAGGTGCAGTCGTTCGGTCGCGGGCGAGCGCGTCGTTGGATGACCCCGCCGGTGCCGGGATTCCCGACAACCTTGTTACTCCCCGGTCCGCTGCCGAGTGACTAGGATCGACGCATGAAAACAACCGCAGCCGAAATCCTCCGCGAATATGGTCCCTTTCCGGGCGTCGACCGCGTGGCTGGAGTTACGTTCGACGGTCAGCGCGTCTGGTTTGCGTCAGGAGACAAGCTGAACGCCCTCGATCCGGCGAGCGGGAAGACACTGCGCTCGATCGATGTCGCAGCGCACGCAGGAACGGCGTTTGACGGTGAGCACCTGTTTCAGCTCGCCGATGATCGCATTCAGAAAATCGATCCGAAGACCGGCGATGTGCTCTCCACAATCCCGGTGCCCGGCGGCGCCGGCTCCGGGCTCGCGTGGGCCGAAGGGATGCTCTGGGTCGGGCAATATCGGGATCGGAAGATCCATCAAATCGACCCCGAAACCGGGGCAATTCTTCGCACCATCGAGTCCAATCGCTTCGTCACCGGGGTCACCTGGATCGACAGCGAGCTCTGGCACGCCACCTGGGAAGGTGACGAATGCGACTTGCGGCGGGTCGATCCTCAAACCGGAAAGGTCCTGGAGAAGCTCGAGATGCCGCCCGGAGTGGCCGTCTCGGGGCTTGAGTTCGATGGCCGCGATCAGTTTTTCTGCGGAGGCGGAAACAGCGGGAAAGTGAGAGCCGTTCGTCGGCCGAAGCGAGGCTCTGGAGCCGGCAGTTCCAAGACCCTCGCCGATTCCACGAGCAAGTAATCGAAGCGGCGCTCGCGAGCTGCAAAGCCGCCGGGATCGACCTTCGCATGAAAGAGTTGCAGCTCTATAATCCCGCTAATGCAGCTGCCCTCTGCCCTCGCCTGGCTGGTCGACGAGGCCGGCAGCGTGCGCGGCGCCGATCACTTCCTGGCTACTCTCGGCTCGAAACTCATCGGCGACGGCTTGCCGTTGGCCGGAGGCGCTCTGACGTTGACAGCCGCACATCCGATTATTGCCCGCCGTACCTGGTTATGGCGTGCGGAAACCGGAGCGGTGATCGAGGCGCTGGGGTTTGGGTCGATGGGATCGGTCGGACCGGGAGGCGGCACAGACCAAGGCAAAGTCGGCCGCGACTGGCTTGCTACGCTCGGCACCGCGTTGGTGCTAGAGAATGTTGCCGGCCCTTCAACAGATAAGCCGGCTGCAGATCATCCGGTGATCGCGTGGGCGCTGTCCCGGCCACTCGTTGAAGCCGAATCCACGCTGCTGCATCAGGCAGCGCGCTTTGCCGCCGCACCGCTTGCAGGCCTCAGCGCGCGGGCGACGCTGGCTGCTTTGCTCGAGGCCTATCTCGGCCGCCGCGGCGCCGCGCAGGTGCTGGCCGGGCGGTCGCGGCGCGAGACCGGCGAGACCATCCGCGCGGTCCTGCTCGTGGCTGATTTGCGCGGCTTCACCGAGTTGTCGGAGTTGATGGCTCCGGAGGCAGTCGTCGCAACGCTCGACGCCTGGTTCGACCGCATCGCCGGCGCCGTTCATGCGTTTGGCGGCGAGGTGCTGAAATTCATCGGCGACGGCGTCTTGGCGATCTTCCCGATCGGCGAACGGCCCGCCTGCGACGCTGCGCTCAGCGCCGTCGGCGCGGCGCAAGCCGGCATGACCCATCTCAACCAGGCGCGCGGCCGGCAAGGCCTGCCGCCCCTGCACTTCGGACTAGCGCTCCACCTCGGCGAAATGCTGTGGGGCAATGTCGGCACTGCCGACCGGCTGGACTTCACCGCGATCGGCCCTGCCGTCAATCTGGTCAGCCGACTCGAAGGGCTATGCCGCCCGCTCGGCCGCACTGTGCTGATCTCCGGCGCAGTTGCGGCGGAGACGACGACACCATTGATCCCTCTCGGCGACCACATGTTGCGCGGCATCGCTGCGCCCTGCGCGGTCTTCACCCTGTCAGAGGAATAAGCCTGAGCGTGGTCGCGGTTTTCCTGCGCGCCAGCTCGGTAACCGCGGGGGTCAGACCCGCGCCGACTGAACACGCGTTGAATTTTTGCGCGCGGCAAGCACTTGATTGGCGGCGGTGACGCCGGTTTGCCAGGCGCCGTGCGCGGTCGAAAAGTCGTTGACCGAACAGGCTTCGCCGGCAAAGAACAGGCGATCGTCGACCGGTTCGGCGAGCGCCTGACGGCAATCCGCGAATTCCGGGAGCGCAAACGAGTAAGAACCAAGCGAAAAAGGATCGCGGCCCCAGCGATGGATTTGAATCGGCTTCACGCGGTGTCTGAAATCGCTTCCTAACAGGCCGGTCAGTTCGGCAACGGCGAAATCAAAAAATGCGCCGTCGCCATTGGCCTCGAGCTCGGCAGCCAACTTGCCGCCGAAATAGGCCTCGATCTGCGGCCGGCCCAGCGGCCTGAACTGATAGGCGCCCGTTGCTGCGCGATTGGTATGTCCGAACAGGCGCACATCGGGATCGAACTCGTCCGCGCGGTCGAGCGCCATGAAAAGCTTATCGTCCAGTCCGAGCGGGAGGCCCTGCGCGGCCGCAATTTTTTTCGGCAACGCGGGCAGGAATGCGAGCTGTTCTTTGGCGAGCAGCGAAGTTGGAACAGCGATAACGACCTGATCGGCCGCGATCGTGCCCTTCGCCGTCTCAACTCTCAAACGCTTGCCGCGATGATCGATCCCGATCACGCGGCAGTCCAGCGTGACCGGCAGATCGGCGCCATAATTGCGGATCACCGTGCCGAGGCCTTCGATCACGCGCCAGTTTATGCCGCTGTCCTGATAGCGATCGAAGTCCTTGGCCGAAACGCGATCCCATTCGGCGCCGCTGATGTAGGTGCTGATTGCATTGATGAGGCCGTTCCAGCGGCCGCCTGGTTCGAGCGCCGCCGACGACGGCATGTCGGTTTTGTTTTGCGCCACATGCTCCAGACGAGCAAAAAACGATTCCGTCGCTTCGCCGAACTCGTCTTGTTCTGCGCGCGAGAACCCGAACTCAAGCGACGGGCGCATCCACGGCGGCAGCGACTTGTCGATCGAGGCTCCCTGGGCTTTGGCAATGCCGCACCACGGATTGTGGTCGGCGGAATGCAGCCACCCGCAGCCGAGGTCAAGCGCAATGCCGGACTCGTCAATAACAGTCAACGCGCGCCCGCCGAGGCGCGGACGCGCTTCAACAAGCACACAGCGGACGCCGGCATCGTGCAACCGGCGCGCGGCCGCAACACCGGCCGCACCGGCTCCGACCACTACGACATCGACATCATCGCTCGCCATTGCTGACCTCGGAGAGGTGGTAGAGGTTCGCCAAGCCGGTTCAAGCGCCAGGCTGAGCACCGGCAACGCGGCTTAGATATGCGGCGAGGTCGGTCGGCGCACGGCCAAGGAGCCACGTGAGTGCGTTGGAATTCCCGACCAGGCCATGAGCGGCGTAATAGCGGAACATCGAGGCGAACGTAGTGCGCTCGTGCTCGCCCATGCCGCCGGCTCGAGCGCGCGCCTCCCACGTGGCGATGCTCTCTGCCTCTGCGTGCACGTTACGCTTCAGCGCCGTGCCGATGGCTGAGGCAACTTCAATCTGGCTGAGTGGATCGGTGCCGACGAGTTCGTAGGCCGCGCCGGCGTGACCATCTTGCGTCAGCACCACAGCCGCCGCCGCGGCGACATCGTCCAGGTCAACAAGGCTCAATCGCGTCTCGACCGGATAAGGGATGCGGAATACGCCGTCTGACGTGATCCCGCGCCACGCACCGAGAATATTTTGCATGTAGGCGGTCGGTTGCAGAATGGTCAGATTGAAGCCCGACGCAAACAGCATCTCTTCGGTGTGCATCTTCGCCCAATGATGCGGCATCGCCTCGATCTGCGGGTGCAGCACCGAGTGATAGACAAAGCGTTTCACGCCGCGCACTTTCGCCGCCGCCGCAACGGCGCACGCATACGCCACCTCGTCGCGGCTCGCATTTGAGCAGATATGATAAATCGCCCGCACCCCCGCTGCGGCGGACGCGAGCGCCAGCTCGTCTGCGAAACTGCCAAACACAACTTCGGCGGCGCCGAGCGCCGTCAGCGCGCCGGCGTGTTCGGGATTGCGCACCAGAGCACGGACTTTTGCGCCCCTTGCCACCAGCGCCTTGATGACGGCCCGGCCGGTTTTGCCGGCGGCGCCGGTAACCAGAATCATTCCGCGCCTGAAGGCTTATTGATCAGCTCAAACAACCGCCCCGGGCTGAGCGGAATTTCGTTGAGCTCGATTTTTCGATCCAACAGCCCAAGCGCATTTTCGATCGCCTGCGCGAACAATGGCCCAACCGGAATGGCCCCGGCCTCGCCCGCCCCTTTGATCCCGAGCGGATTGAGCGGCGACGTTGTCACGGTGTGGGCGATCTCCATGTGCGGCACTTCCAGCGCTGTCGGCAGCAAATAATCGGCGAGCGAGGCGTTGAGGAGTTGCCCCTCCTCATCGAACACGAGCTGCTCGTAGAAGGCGTTGCCGACGCCTTGCGCGACGCCGCCATGGATCTGGCCGGCGAGGATCAGCGGATTGATGACGGTGCCGCAATCGTGCACCACGACGTATTTGAGCACTTCGAGCATGAAAGTCTGCGGATCGACCTCGACGATCATGGCGTGCACGCCGCTTGCGGTCGCGCCGCCGGGCGGCCCGAAATATTGCGTCGATTCCAGCCCCGGCTCGGTGCCGGGACGCACCGCGCCGCGCATCGGATTGGCCTTGACCGCCAGCGCCCCGAGCTTGACCGACTGGCCCGGAACGCCGACCACCGAAACCTCGCCATTGGCGATTTCAAGATCCTCTTCGGCGCATTCGAAATGTTCGGCGGCAAGTTTCAGGATTTTCTGCCGCACCACCTTGGCGGCTTCGTTGACGGCGTTGCCGGCCACTACGGCACCACGGCTCGCAAACGTTCCGGCCCCCCAATAAAACTGGTCGGTGTCGCCGGTGACCACGTCGACGTCGCGCACCGAGACGCCGAGCTGATCGGCGACAATCTGCGCGAACACGGTGAAATGCCCCTGCCCCTGGGTGCCGATGCCGGTGGCGAGACCAACCTTGCCGTTGGCCTGCACCTGCACCCTCGCGCCTTCATAGGGACCGATGCCGGTGCCCTCGACATAACAGGCGACACCGACGCCGACGTGGCGGCCTTGGGCCTTCAAGCGCGGTTGCTCTTCGGCAAGAAACTGCCGGTAGCCTATCATCTCCAGCGCCCTGTCGAGGATCGGCTCATAATTGCCACTGTCGTAAGAGAGCGGCGCGAAGTCCTGATAGATAATCTCGTTGTTGTACGGAAACGCATCCGGCGGAATGAGATTGCGCCGCCGAATTTCGGCGCGATCGATTTTGAGTTCGTACGCAGCGATGTCGAGCAGCCGCTCGATGACAAAGACGCCGTGCTGCCGCCCCGCGCCGCGGTAAGGCGTGACGATCGGCTTGTTGGTGAAGATCGCCGCAAAGGTACTGTCGTAGTTGGGAACGACGTAAGGGCCGAGCAGCGTGCATTGCGAATTGATCGGCACCGTCAGCCCATAAGGATTGTAAGCACCGGTGTCGTGAAAAAACACGTCCTTGATACCGAGAATACGCCCGTCGGCATCGAGCGCGATTTCAGCGTCGTGCGTCTGGCCGCGCTCCTGTGTCGTAGCGAAGAAATGTTCAAGCCGGTCCTCGATCCATTTGACCGGGCGGTTGAGCTTTCTGGCCGCCCACGGGATCACCACCTCTTCGGGATAGAACAGCATGATCTTCGGCCCGAAGCCGCCGCCGACAAATGGCGCGATCACCCGCACCTGCCGCTCGCTTAAGCCGAGCATGCCGGCAAGCCCGTTGCGCAAGAACACCGGCGCCTGGGTGGTATCCCAGATGGTGAGGTGATCGGCGCGGGCATCCCAATGGGCGACGATGCCGCGGGTCTCAATCGGCGACGAACAACCGTGGTCGTACAGAAAGCGGCGGGCGATGACGCGATCGGCGCGGGCCCGCGCTGTGGCGTAGTTGCCGCGGCTTTGCCGCACCCGGGCGGCGACATTGCCGCGCACATCGTCATGCACGCGCGCGGATTCATCTGTCAGCGCGTTTTCCAGATCGACGACTGCGGGCAGCGGCTCGAGTTCGACGGCAATGTCGGCGAGCGCATCCTCGGCAAGGTAACGGCTTTCGGCGAACACTACGGCGAGCGGCTCGCCGACATGGCGGATCTTGCCTTTGGCGAGCGGCACCTGGGTTCGCTGATTGAAAGCGATGTCCTTGATCGGCGGCGGCGGCACCAACAAAGGACCGGGCGCCCAATACTCACCGAGATCTTCGGCGGTATAGACCGCGATGACGCCGGCGCGCGCCCGTGCCGCGGAAACGTCGATCGAAGTAATGCGCGCGTGCGCAACATTGCTGCGCAGGAACGCCGCGTACAACATCCCGGGAAGTTCGACATCGTCGACGAACAACGCCTGGCCGGTTAACAGCCGTGCGTCCTCGTTGCGGGTCATCGGCGCGCCGAAATTGCGCGTGGCCACAACGTTCACTTCTGCTGCCGTTCGGCGGCAAGTTGCATGGCCTCGACGATATGCTGATAGCCGGTGCAACGGCACAGATTGCCGGACAGCGCTTCGCGGATCTGCGCCTCGTCCGGCGCCGGCGTCTCCTCAAGAAAAACCTTCATGGTCATCAGAATGCCGGGCGTGCAATAGCCGCACTGCAGTCCGTGACACTCGTGCATGGCCCGCTGCAGCGGGTGCAGATGGTCGCGATCCGGCGCGAGCCCCTCCACCGTCATGATCTCGTGGCCATCAACTTGCGCCGCGAACATCAAACAGGAGCGGACGGCGGCCCCATCGAAGATGATCGTACACGCGCCGCAGACGCCGTGCTCGCAACCGACGTGGGTGCCGGCGAGCAAAAGATCGTGACGCAGGAAATCGCTCAGCAACAGCCGCCCCTCGACCTCACGCCGGTACGGCGTGCCGTTCACCGTGACAGTAATGTCGTGGGTTTCAGTGCTCACGCCTGACCCGCTCGTTCGCCTTCGTCAAGGCGCGCCTGGTTAGGACGCCCGCGAGATGGCGCTGAAACTCTTTGCTGGCGTGAATGCTGCCCCCAGGATCGATCGCGCGCTGGATGAGTTCGACGGCGGCCTCGATCGCAGGCTTGTCGATCATGGTGCCGACCAGGGAGTCGCTTGCCTCCGCGGCAAACACCGGCCCGTCACCGGCATTACACAGCCCGATCCGCGCGGCGCTGCAACGGCCGCTTTCGTCGATTTGCACCATGCAAGCCACGCCGATCATGGCGAAGTCACCGCGCCGGCGCGACACTTCCATAAAGCACGCCGCAGAGCGGGGCGGCGCCACCGGAAGTTCGATCTCGGTCAGCATTTCGTCGGGCTCAAGCGCCGTGGTGAGCGCGCCGAGGAAGAAATCGGCGGCATCGATCCAGCGTTCGCCGCGCACCGATTGCGCGTGCAATTTGCCGCCGAGCGTCAACACAATGGCGGGCATCTCCGAAGCCGGATCGGCGTGCGCGAGGTTGCCGCCTATGGTTCCGCGATTACGGATTTGCGGGTGCGCGATGTGCGGAAGGGCTTCCTCCATCAGCGGTACGTGACGGGCGATGGCGGGATCGCGCTCCAGTGCCCGGTAGCGCGTCAGCGCGCCGATGCGCAGATGCTCCGATGCGCCATCCTTGATACCCGCCAGTTCCGTGATCGGATTGATATCGATCAGCGCAGCCGGCTGCGTCAGCCTGAAATTCATAGTCGGAACAAGGCTTTGGCCGCCGGCGAGAAACCGGGCCTCATCGCCGAGTTCGGCCTTCAACTGCAAGGCTTGCTCGAGGGTCCGGGCAGCAAAGTACCGAAAGGGCGCGGGTTTCATATCGGGTGAAGTATGGAAAAAATTGCGCCAAGAAGTCAAAATATTCCGCCCAGGCAGGCCGCGCCTGAGAACCTTGAGAATGGGAGGAGATTAGCGCCCCGAGGCAGTACTCCTTTCTCGCTCAACCGCCGCCAGCACCTCCTCGCAGCGCAACGGTTCAAAGCCGGGACGAAATCTTTCGCGACCCAACCGGTAAATGGCCCGATTGTAGGGAGCCGCCACGCAATGCTCGCCGGCGAGGTGCACGATATAACCGGTGATCGATTCCAGCTCGGTGTCGTGAGCTCCGCGCAGCGCCACATCTTGCGTCATGCTCGACATCGCCATAGCGCCGAGCTTGCGCTTGAACACCGGGCGAAGAACGAAGCCCGGAAGCAAGGTCGCCAGCCGCAGAAAGCTGAAGGGCGGCAGGCCGGCGATACGGTATTCGTGATAGCCGGCGGCGCGAATGATCCGCACGCCCTCCCACAAAGTGTGCGTAAGGAGCTGCTGATAAACGGCAAGGTTCGACAGCGGCCGCCAGCCGCGGCCGACCAGCGCATCCAGCGCATTGGTGAGATTGATCACGATCTTGGTGTGCACGGCGTCCTGCAGACGATCGACGATCTGCGTCGGACAACCGCGGGAAAGGATCGATTGCACCAGCTGCAATTCCGCGCCCAGGCTGTTGCCGGGCGTACCGATCAGCAATGGCCCCTTCCGCTGATAGCCGATCACCGCCGGCCCGTCGCGCCAGGCGTTATAGGCAACCACGCAATAAATCACCTTGCTGAAGAACTTCGGCAGAATGCGCTGGTTGTCGATGCCGTTCGCCATCGACACGATGATCGGCCGGTCGCCCAGTTCGTCCCGAACCTGCCGCGCAACCGCTTCCAGATCGTAGTTCTTCACCGCAAGCACGACGATGTCGACATTGGCGATGTCGCCGGGCCGGTCGACGGTGGCGACACGCACGGTCCGACGCGTCTGCTCCGGCGCTGCGGACTGATAGGTCGTGATCCCGTCTTTCCGCAGCGCTGCCTGGGTTTCGCCGTGACCCATGATGAACACCGCGGGATAGTATTCCGCGACCCAGGCCGCGACCGAAGCGCCAATGGCGCCGGGGCCGATGAACAGGATCTTGGCCTCGCTCATAAGCTTATTTGATGCTGCCGGGCGGCACTCTCATAAATCAGGACTGGCGATCCGATCCGGCGCAAGTGCGCGCGTCCACTCTCCTCATCCATTCTTGGTCGGCGGGGCTTTTACATCCTTCCGGGTGTCGATAATCGCGGTGACCAGGCGCCCGTCATTTTCCTTCTCCTCGCAGATATAGACGTTCAGGATGGGATTGTGCGTTACCGGATCGAAGCGGAACGGCCCGCGAGGTGCGTCAAACTGCACCTTCGCCATCGCTGCGGCGAACTTGTCCTTGTCGGAGGCGTCGCCGTCCGTCGCCCGCAAGGCTGCATCAATGACCTGCATCGACACATAGCCATAGTCGGAAAACAGGTTCGGATTTTCTTTGGTCTTCTCGCGATAGGCGGCGGCGAATTTCTGGTTTACCGGATTGTCGAGCGCGTCGGTGTAGATTGTGGAGGACAATACGCCGAGCGCCGCTCGGCCCTGTTGTTCGATGGTCGTCGCATCGACGAAGCCGGCAAAACCGGCAAGCCGCGCTTTGATACCGGACTGCGCCCATTGCTGCACGAAACGGATGGCGTGCGCGCCGCCGGTTGAGAAATTGTAGACCACTGGCGGGTTGAGAGAGCGAACGTCGGTAAGGTAGGGGCTGTAGTCGGTGACGGTTAATGGAATGTAGATCGTCTTGATGATCTTGCCGCCCTTGGCGATGAAGGGGGCCGTGACTTCTGCCGCTATATCATGGCCTGCGGCGTAGTCCTCGCTCATCACCACCATTTCCTTGGTGAGGTTGTCGTAGATCCACTCCGCGAAGGGATGGCAAAGCTGCCACGCAGCGAGCGAGGAGCGGAACACGTACGGCGCCCGCTCCCAGGTGATGGCATCGGTACCGGCGCCGGAGATCAGGAGGAACACCTTGTTCTGCTTCACGTAGTTCAGGACGGCGAGTGCTATGTTGCTGCCCTGGGGACCGACGATCAAGTCGACGTTGTCGTTCTGGACGAACTTTCGCACTTTCTCGAGACCGACCTGCGGATTGAACTGGTCATCCTCTTTCACCAGCTCGACCTTGCGACCAGCGAACGTGCTCTTCACCTCGTCGAGGTAGACGTTGATGCCGGACCAGTTCCAGTCGCCGGTCGACGCTGCCGGACCACTGAATGTATTCAGCACTCCGATCTTAAGCGCCGCGCGCGAGGCGGCGAGGATCGCGGGTGCCGACACCGCACCCGCAAGCGCCACTGATGCGGCAGTGCCGGCTTTCAAGATTTCGCGCCGCGTGATCCGCGGTCTCCGATCAAAATGTGCCACTCGGTTCCTCCTCGGCTTTAGCCTCATGTCGATGCATTTGCGATTCATGGCGGGCAGTGTCGCTGCCAGAAACGCGAAAAGACTTCGATCTGGTAGCTGCTGTCGATCAGCACGGTCGTGTCGACCGTACGATCACACTTCCTCCGATCAATTGGTCGCGTCGTTTCCCGGCGACTTGGCCACAGGTTTTCATCTTCTGCGCAGCGAGACAAGCACGACTTCGGCCAGCGGCGATCACTCTTGTGCTGTCTGCGTTGCGTATGCTTTGCCCAATCAACCCACATTGACGGCGCATCGCTACGGGCAAGTTCGCCGTCCTTTGCTCGATAAAGCTGATGCCGATGCGGCGGCCGGGCCATGCAAAAATCCGGCTTCTCAGATGGAGAAATTTAGTGTCCCCTCCCCGTCAGAAAAGTCTTCGGGAGGATTGCGTGACCAAGGCGCTGGAAAAGACCTACGACGGCATCATCATCGGTGCGGGCCATCACGGCCTCGTTCTCGGCAGCTATCTCGCCAAAGCGGGCTTGAGCGTTTTGCTGGTCGACCGCCGCCTCGAATACGGCGGCGGCCTGATGACCAAAGAGGCGACCGCGCCCGGCTTCTATCACAACTTCCACTCGATCAACCATTTCCACATTTCCGAGACGCCGTGGTTCAAGGATCTCGGCCTCGAAGACCGCGTCACCTACATCACGCCGCGCTATGAGTTCGGCCAGGCGCATCGCGACGGCACCGCTTTGGTGTTCGGCCGCGACCGCGAGGAGACCATCGCCAACGTCGCGCGCTTCTCCAAGAAAGACGCCGACACATTTCGCGACTGGAACCGGCGGGCCGAGGAAATCACCGCGCGCATTCTGATCCCGGAGCGCTACGCCGAGCCGCTGCCGCAAGCCGAACGCGACGCGCTTTTGGCAAAGACCGCGATCGGGCGCGACTTCCTCGCGGTAAGCCACCGGCAGCCGCTCGACGTCGTGCAGGAGCTGTTCGAGAACGACCACGTCAAGCTTCTCTTCCTGTTCAAAGTGTCACTGTTCGGGACCTGGCTCACCGACACGCTGTCGAAGACGAGCCCGATGGGCTCGGTGATCCGCGCCTTCGATCTCGACACCGGCTATCAGCTTTGCCAGGGCGGCTCGTTCAATCTGGCGCGCGGCTTGATGGAAACCTTCATCGCCGCGGGCGGCGCATTCCAGCCGCAAGTCGCGATCGACCGCATCCTGATCGAAGGCGGCCGCGCGCGGGGCATCGTGCTCGCCGACGGCAAGACGGTACGGGCGCGGCAGTTCGTGGCCTCGACCATCGACGTGCATCAGACCTTCGAGACCATGATCGGACGCGCGCAGCTGCCGGCGGCGTTCGCGGAAAAGCTCGATCGTTTCCAGCGCACCAACTGGACGCTGTTCGGCCTGCATCTCGCGCTGCATGAAGCGCCGCAATTTTCCGCCGCGGCATTCGATCCGAACATCAACCGGACGCTCAAATGGAGCATCGGCGCCGAGACCATGGAAGACCTCAATTCGGCGTTCGAGGACGTGAAAGCCAACCGACCGCCGCGCGTCGTGCAGTTCGGCTCGGGACCGCTGAGCGTGATCGATCCGACCCAGGCGCCGCCCGGCAAGCACACCACCTATTGCTGGCACGTCATGCCGTTCGAGCCCGACATCGGCGGGCAAGACTACGAGGAGTTCAAGCGCGAATTTGCCGAAAAGATCATTGAGACGTTTGCGCGCTACTGCCCGAACATGACCCGCCGCAACATCATCGGGCAATACGTCTACACCGCAAAGGAATATGCCGCCGAGCTGATCAACATGCGCCGCGGCGACATTTTCATGGGCGCGTTCAATGCCGAGCAGGTGATGTACAACCATTTCGGCTACCGGACGCCAATTCCCAACCTCTACATGGCGGGCTCGGCCGGTCATCCCGGCGGCGCCATTTCCGGCGGCTCGGGCTACATCACCGCCGGCATCATTGCCCGCGATCTCGGCGCGAAGCTATGGTGGCGGCCGGCCGACGCGGGAGCCGCTCTCGGCGAGCTTGCAGCAGCGGCATAGCTGTCATTGCGAGGAGCGGAGCGACGAAGCAATCCAGAACCGTGAGGCTGGACTGGATTGCTTCGCGGGGCTCGCAATGACATCGTTACTTTCTCATTCGCGGAGTAACGGCGATCGACTTCGCCCTTTCCGAACTTCAACAATCGGTGCGCAGCGCGATCGAGAAGATTTGCGCGCGCTTTCCCGACGATTATTGGCTTGAGCGCGACCGCGACGGAAAATTCCCCGAGGAACTCCATTACGCGCTCGCCGCCGACGGCTGGCTCGGCGTGTGCATCCCGGAAGCCTATGGCGGATCGGGTCTCGGCATCACCGAAGCCGCGATCATGATGGAGACCATCGCCCAGTCAGGCGCCGGATTTTCCGGCGCCTCCGCCGTGCACATGAACATCTTCGGCCTCAATCCGGTCGTGGTTTACGGCACCGAGGAGCAGAAACGGCGCATACTGCCGCCGATCGCCACCGGTAAAGAGAAAGCCTGCTTCGCCGTCACCGAACCGAACGCCGGCCTCGAAACCGGCAAGCTGCAGACCCGCGCCGAGCTCCGCGGCGACCGCTATGTGATCAACGGCGCGAAGATCTGGATTTCGACCGCGCAGGTCGCCGACAAAATGCTGATCCTCGCGCGCACCACGCCGGTCGACGAGGTGCGCAAGCCGACCGAGGGCTTAAGTCTCTTCTACACTGCGCTCGACCGCCGCCACATCGAGGTGCGCGTGATCGACAAAATGGGCCGGAAGGCGGTCGACTCCAACCAGGTTTTCGTCGACGGGCTTGAAGTGCCGCTCGAAGACCGCATCGGCGAGGAAGGCCGCGGCTTCGAGTACATTCTGCACGGCATGAATCCAGAGCGCATTCTGATCGCCGCCGAAGCGATCGGGCTCGGCCGCGCCGCGCTGCGGCGCGCGGCGGCGTACGCCAAAGAGCGCGTCGTGTTCGGCCGGCCGATCGGGCAGAATCAAGCCATTCAGCATCCGCTTGCCGAATGCTGGATGGAGCTCGAAGCCGCAGAGCTCACGATGCTCAAAGCCGCCTGGCAATACGACCAGAAGATCCCGTGCGGGCCGGCTGCCAACGCCGCCAAATACCTCGGCGCCGAAGCCGGATTCAAAGCCTGCCAGACCGCGATCATGACCCACGGTGGCTACGGCTACGCCAAGGAATATCACGTCGAGCGCTATTTGCGCGAAAGCATGATTCCGCGCATCGCACCGGTCACGCCGCACCTCATTCTCTGCTTCATCGCCGAGAAGGTCTTGGGGCTGCCGAAATCGTATTGAGGACCGTCGTCATTTAAGCTTGCGTTCCGATGATCCGAAGATCACGCGGTACACCCCAGGAGCGGCCCGCGACCCCCACCTTGATCCTCCCCCTTTCAGGGGGAGGAAAGAGAATACCGCTTGCCCTTCGCAGAGCTAATGCGAACTGCTGCCTGCAGCATCCTGGATTTGCCGAAGCACCTCATCCAAATTGAATGCCGCCGGTTTCTGACGTGGTGGAAACTGCATGAAAGCCTGGATCTGCTGCGCCACCAGCGCCTGCATCTCGTAGAGCAGGTAGGCATGGGAAATCACCCAGTCCCAATAGGTGTTTGAGTTTTCATCCGCCCGCTCGAACGGATCGCGGCGGAGGTTGAACATCTTCGGCGCTCTCAGCTTCACGAACGGCTCAAACCAGCACATCAGTTGCTTGGCTCTTTGCTCCATGAGCACCATTTTCCAGTCGCCCATGCGAATGGCCAGGATGTCGCCGTCGTCACTGATGTAGAAAAAGAACTTCCGGGGACTCTGTTTCGCCGCGCCGGTCAGATACGGCAGCAGATTGTACCCGTCGATGTGGACCTTATAGGTGATATCTCCGACCTTGTGGCCTTTGAGAAGTTTCCCGGTGATGTCCGGTTCGCCCGCCGCGGCCAGGAGCGTTGGCAGCCAGTCCTGGTGCGAGGCTACGTCGTTCAAAACCGAGTTGGCCTTGATCTTGGCCGGCCAGCGCACAAAGATCGGCACCCGCCAGCCACCGTCCCAATTGGTATTCTTCTCGCTGCGAAACGGAGTAATGCCGGCATCCGGCCAGCTGTTATAATGTGGGCCGTTGTCGGTCGAGTACATCACGATGGTATCTTCGGCGATGCCCAATTCATCAAGCTTGGCCAGCATCCTGCCGATGTTCTCGTCGTGGGCGACCATGACATCGTTATAGTCACCCTGGCCGCCGCTCTTGCCTTTGTGCTTCTCCGCGCGGTGGGTCCGAAAGTGCATCGCGGTCGTGTTGTACCAAACAAAAAACGGCTTGCCTTCCTTCTGGCTGTTGTCGATGAAATTAAGGGCGTGTTCGGTCGTTTCGTCGTCGATGGTTTCCATCCGCTTGCGGGTGAGCGGACCGGTATCCTCAATTCGCTGTCCGCCTTTGCCATCGGCCCAGCAATGCATCACGCCGCGCGGTCCGAACCTCTTCTTGAACGCCGGATCCTTCGGATAGTCGGAGTCTTCCGGCTCTTCTTCGGCATTGAGGTGGTAGAGGTTGCCGAAGAACTCGTCGAAACCGTGAGCTGTCGGTAGGAACTCATCCTTGTCCCCCAGATGGTTCTTGCCGAACTGACCGGTGGCATAGCCAAGCGGCTTCAACAATTCGGCGATCGTCGGGTCGTCCTTCCTGATGCCGACATCTGCGCCCGGCATCCCCACTTTGGTCAAACCGGTACGGATCGGGTTCTGTCCGGTGATGAACGCCGCGCGACCGGCGGTACAGCTTTGTTGACCGTAGTAATCGGTGAACGTCACCCCCTCGTGGCCGATGCGATCGATGTTCGGGGTCCGGTATCCCATCTGGCCGCGGTTGTTGTAGCTGATGTTCCACCACCCGATGTCGTCACCCCAGAGGATGAGGATATTCGGCTTGCCGTTCTTAGCCATTGTTTATCTCCCTTGAATTGTTAGTTGGTCCTGGAAGCTGCGTTGGTTGCCGCCGGGGGTCGCGCGACTAAACAAGGCGCAACAGCACGGCGAAGAAGGCGAATAAACCGATCAAGACCAGGAGACCGGCGACCGCAATTACCGGCGATTGCTTGCCTTCCCTCGTCATTCCGGCGATTGGGGCAAAGCTGCCGCCCCACAGATATCGAACCGTCCACCAGTATTGCAAAATCGAGATGACCAGCGCGGCGATGCCGCAGGCAATCAGCGACAGACCCAAATACCGCGGCGCGCCCGGTAGGAATGCTGATCGAGCCTCCGGCATCTGCTGCATACGATCGAAGAACTGGACGATCGCAAAACCGAAACCGATCAGCGACACAGCCGTTCGAATCCACGACATCATGGTGCGTTCGATGCTCAGCCGCGTGCGTATCCAGCCGAAATGAGTATCGGCTGTCACCCTGACGTCGAATCTGGCCCCGCCTGGTACGGTGTCTGTATTCGTCATACCCGGTTCCTTTTGCTGGCGCTTCCTGACGATATCTTTCGGCGTCAATTATGGGTTTGCCGCGGCAACGCACCGCGGCGCCATCGCCGCGCGATGCGCGTCACCAATCCCCGCACCACCACATACGGGACAAGGGCCAACAGCAGCGCGACAACGAGCGCCTCGGCCGGATAGAACGTTTTAAGAAAAATGACTTGATAGATGACGTCCATCGCGAGCCCGAGAAGGATGATTCTCGCCGTAGCGTTCAATCCTTCGCGCAGCAGTTCGGTTCGCTCTTGCGGATCGCGCAGCAGCGTCCAGAGGTAAGGTGAGCGTCCGGTCCGCGCGTCCTTGAGACCGTGAATCGTCGCAGCGATCGTGGCCATCAATGGCTGGAGAATGAATCGGAACGCCATCGGCGCGCTGGGACGCTCTGCCAGGTCGCGCCAGAAGCGTTGAACACTTTCGACTGTGACGCCATGCCAGACTATACCGGCAATGATCAGCGCTATGCCGATCAGAATGATGAGCTTCGCCAGAACGCCGAGTTCATGCCGCTGGGCATCAGTTTTCACGGAGCTACCCGTTCGGAGCGGCTCGACACCGAGACGCTCGCTGCTACGCCAAACTCCGGCGCGATCCACGCCGTGGCGGATCAGGCCTCAGGACGACGGTCCGCCATCCGCCGCTGCCGCGGTCTGCCGCTTACAGTTGGACGGGTCGCAACTTGAGTGCCGACAGGCCAAGGACGGCGTTGACCGCAATAGAACCCTCCACCGAAACCGGCTGCAAGGCGATGCTGCGGCCCGAGCCCCCGACCAGAACGTTGGCCCCCGCGCCAAGCCCGAGACCGGCATCGGCGGACGCGCCAACATATTCGCCGGCGAGTGCGCCCGGGTCCAATCCTACGGTCGGCGCAAACACGGCCCAGGCGAAGGCGCCGGTGCCGGTGACACCGATATCGAGCCCGACGGTGTTGAGAGCCCCATCGTAAGCCTGCATCGGATAGGGCGCGACTTGCTGGAACTTACATTCCATCGACTGGTGACCAAAAATAATAAAGCCGATGCTCGGATTAAGCCTGCAGGTCAGTACGCCGGCCTGCGCCCAGGCTCGCTGCGCCTGGGTCGGAACCGGCGCGTCAGCCAAAGTCGCAAGCGCCAAGAACGCGAGAAGAAAATACTTTTGCAACCGATGTCTCGAAAACATGACAAGGCCCCTCGATGGAGGACATTTCCTCGCTGTCGAATCTAGCGGCTGTTCGACGGATTGCCAACCCGAGCCAGGCGGCACATCGCACCGGTCACGCCGCAGCTTTTTCTCTGCTTGATCGCCGAGAAGATTTTGGAGCTGCCGAAATCGTATTGAAGATCGTCGCCGTCGATTCTGGTTTCAGCAAAGCGACGTATACCGTTGTGCGCCAAAGCGGACGTTCCACAATTGATGCAACGTGCCGGACGCTGACTCCCTTGCTGATATGGGTCACGCAGCGCTTAATGACCGCGTCCGCTTGACGCCGGCGGTCAGAAGCAAGGCGGCGCCGTCGAGTGAGCGGCGCACCTGCACGGAATTGGGGGTCAGCGTAAGCCCCGCTGGCGGCCTAAACTCAAAGCTGTGGCGGCCACTGCCGAGGCCGGCTTGCTCGAGGTCCCTTCGATACTTGTCGGCGAGCGTCTGTCCGATCAGCTGGCCGCCGGCGTAAATGTCACCGTCAGGCTGGAGGTGCCGATCCCGGTGACGCTGCTGACTGACGATCCCGGCAGCTCCAGCGTGTCGCCACCGCCGAGACCCACGATCGCCACCGCGTTGCTCGCGGCGGGGTTCTCCAGCGCGATCGTGCCAGGGGTATCGTTGAAAGTCAGCGAGGAACCGGCGGACGGCGCCGCGGCAAGCTCGACCAGGCCGCCATTCTGGGCGACGTAGATTTCGCCGTTGTCGGTCGCCGCCTGGTCCACGAAGGTGGTGCCAGCGCCGACGGCCCCGTAGAGGCCCCCGGTGCCGCCGATCGACTGCACCGTCACAGTCACCGGAGCGCCGGCAATCGAATTGGCCCCGAACTGGCTGCCGCTGGTTCCGGCGACGCTGGTCACATCCAGGCTGGCCCCGCCCACCGCGACAACGGCGGTGGCAGACAGCGACAGGTTGGCCAGGCTCAGCGACGCGATATCGTCGAAGCCCACCGCCGCGGTGCTGACGCTGGCCCCGTCCGCCGGCACGCCTGCGCTCCAATTGGCCGGGTTGCTCCACAGGTAGAAGCCGCTCAACGGCCCGCTGCTCGCCGCGACCACATCCGAGAACACATCCGGCGCGACGGCGGCGAGGGCGATGGTGATCGAACCGTTGCCGTCGGCGTTTTCCCCGGCGGTCAGAGTTACGTCCGTCGCAACCGGCGCGACGAAGGACCCGCCGCCGCCCCCAACATTGTCTTCGCCGCCGCCGCCGCCGCTAAAGCCACCACCACCCCCGCCGCCGATGGAATCCGAGTTGGCGCCGCCGCCGCCGCCGAAGCCACCGTTGTGCGCCGTGTCGAGGCTGGCGCCGATGCCGCCGGCGCCACCGGCCAGGAAACTGGCGCCGCCGTTGCCAAACTCCCCGTCACCGCCAGAGCTGTCGACCACCGCCGCCACCGCCACTATCGCTGCCGGCCGTACTATCCACGAACGACCCGGCAGCGCCGCCACTGCCGGCCGTGCCGCCGGCGCCGCCGAAGCTGGTCCCTGCACCATTGACGTAGTTGCCGCCGGCCGTGCCGCTTGTCCCCGCCTGCCCGGCACCGCCTGGACCGCCGGCAGATCCCGACCCGCCCGAGCCAGCCGAAGCGCCGCCGCCTCCGCCTGCGGCCTCGAGCAGGGTATCGGTGGTAACGTCGAAGACGAAACTGCCGCCGCCGCCGCTGCCAGCGCCACCGGCCTGGCCGGAACCCACGCCGCCGACAAGGATCTCAAGCACGTCGCCGGCGGTTAGAGTGAACGTGCCCTCGACCTCGGCGCCTGCCCCGCCGGTATAGCCGGTTGCAAGACCGCCGCCGGTCGCTCCGACCGCAGTGATGACGTAGGTGCCCGAGGTTGGGACCGTGAAGGTATCGATCTGGCCGTCTTCGCCGAACGCCGCGCCGGTCGGGCTCCCGCTGGGAGCCGCAGGAATACTGACCATCACATTGTCGAGCCCGATGTAGCTCTGTCCCTGGTCGCCCTGGAATGAGATTGTGGACGTCGTCGAGGTCGCGGTGAAGTCCAGTGTCTCGGACGTCCAGGTGTTGCCCGGAGCGGTCGGGTCGACGTTGTTGAACGTCGTCGTCACCGGCCCCGCCGTGACGCTGACACCGACCGGGTTGATCGACGGCGCAGCGAAGTCGCCGTTGGTGATCAGGTTGGTCCCCGTCGCACCGTTGCCGATCTGTACCACCGCAACGTTGTCCAGCCCGATATAGTCGTCGCCCTGCACCGCCTGAATGGAGATCGTTGATGCCGCCGCGGTCGCGGTGAAGTCGACCGTTTCCTCGACCCATTGGTTCCCGGTGCCCGTGGCGCTGACGTTCTCGATCGTCTGCGTCGCCGGTCCCGCGCTGACCGAGACACCAATCGGGCCGGTGTAATAGACGTCGCTGTTGTCCACCCCGAGGTAGAATGTCAGCGCGTAGCTCTGTCCCGCCGTAGTCGCGATGGTCTGCGTCACGCCGAAATACGGCGCATTGTCGCGGTACCCCGCCAGGCTCACGAAATAGCTGCCAGTTTCGGCGGTCAGGCCGTAGCTGTTGGCGTTCGACAGCCACGCTACCCCGTCGTTGCCGGTCGCCGTACCGCCGATCACCGTCCACCCGGGCATGGCGCCACTGCCTGACGGCTCCGCGATGCCGTTTCCGGTCGGCAGCACGCCAGTGTTCGCGGTGGTATTATCGTTACCCAGATCGAACGTCAGTTGATAGGTCGTGCCCGGCGTCGTCGCGATGGTCTGTGTAACACCGTCATACGGCGCGCCGCTCAAGTCGGCGCTGGCTAGTGCGTGATTGTCCGCCAGGTTGAGGAAATAGTCGCCATACGGTGTGCTTTGCGGAGCGCTCGCGCTGTCGGCGGTCCAGTCGAGGTCGGAGGTTCCGGTCACCGTCCAGCCGGCGATTGCCGTGCTCCCGCCAGCCAGCGGGGTGCCGGTGCCCGCCCCGGGCAGGCCAGTGGGTGATGCAGGCTGCTCGAAGCTACCGTTGGCGACCAGGTTCGCCGGTGGTGCGGCGTTCGTGGTCGTGGATACCGCGACGTCGTCGAGGCCGATGTATTCGCCCGGCGAATTGCCCTGGATCAGGATGGTGGACGCAGTCGATGTTGCAGTGAAATCAATTGTAACAGGGTCCCAGGTACTGGTCCCGGTGGCCGCAAGTCCAGTGACCGTGGTGTTGAGGTTTCCGGCCATCACGTTGATCGCCACCACACCAGGGTCGTAGCCCAGTGAGACTCCGACCTCGAAGGTCAGGGCGTAAGTCTGCCCGGGCACGGTCGTGATAGTCTGCTCGACGCCGAAATCCGGCTGCTGATCCAGATTGCCGGTCAGGTCCAGAAAGTCAGTGGTCCCCGAATAGGCCGTCGGGCCATACGCCCCACTGCCGGCCCAGATCAGATCGGTATCGGCTGTGCCGCCGACGACCGTCCAGCCCTGCATGGTCGTGTTACCGGCCGCCAACCCAAGCGACGCATCCGGGCCGGGTGCAGCGGTGCTGCTGGAGCCAATCTCGAAGTCGCCGTTAGAGATCAGATCGCTCATGGCACCGCCTCCGTCCCGATTGCCGTGATGACATGGGTGCCCGAGGATGGGACCGCGCGCGTATCGATCTTGCTGTCCTCACTGAAGGTCGTGTCTGACATGCTTTGATTCCGATGATCCCAAAAACGGTGGCCGGCGGAGTTGTCAGGACTTCAAGCTTAGGAGCAAAGACCGGAGCGGCATATCACCCGATCGGGTGACGTCCGACCAAAAGAGCCGATGCGGCGCTTTTGTTGTTAGGTCACGGGAACGATGGTCAGAGCGGCGAGGACGCGAAGCCGGCCAATAATTTGACGAGGTCCACCTGCCGTTTGGCGCCGGTCTTCTGAAATATGTGCCGGAGATGGGACCTGACGGTCTCTTCGGAAATGCCGAGCGTCTTCGCCACCTGGCGCACGCCCGCGTGTTCGACGACCGCAACAAGCACGCGGATTTCGCTCGGCGTCAGCTTATAAAGATTGGCGACCAACTCCGCCGGAGAGGCCCAGGCGACGCCGGCCTTGCGGATAAACAGCGCGGCGACTGCGCCGTGTGCGGCGCCCACGCGTTGGCGTAAGCCGGACGATAGCGGCAGCGTGTACGCAACATAAGGCTCGCCCGCCATCGTCAGCGGGATTGCAACACTATCCGCCTCTTCGGACGCCAATGCCGAGGAAATCGCCGCGCCAATTCCGGGATCGGCCGCAACCAGGATGCCGTCGCGCCGCTGCAGAACGCCATTGTGCCGGAGCATCTCGTCGCCCGCCTGATTGACATGGACGATGCGGCGTTCCCGGCCGATCAAAAATATCGCGGCCGACATGCGATCCAGCATGTCGGTCAGCGTGACCGTGGCGGCCGGGCTGTGTTCCAGCGCCCGGCTGATCAGCACGGCGCGCCGCACGTGCGGAACGACAAGGCCCATGCGGCGGCAGGCTTCGTCGTCCGCCAGTCCATGGCGGGCATCGCGGCGAATTGTGATCATCGCGCAGCCGGTTTCCGATTTTTCGAGCAAACAATAAAGACAATCGACATAGCCCTGCGGCTTCGCCCATTCCCGGAAAAATCGGGTCGCATGAAACTCGTCAAACGGAATGATGTCCGACTGCACGCCGACGCGTCCCACTTCCCCGAAAGCGATTGCAGGGAAGAACGGATTCATCGCGATGTATTTGTCAAGATAGAGCTGCACGTAGCGCGCATTGTCGCCCCATGAATAATGGACCTGGGCCAGGTCGCACAGAGTGTCCTGTGAGAAAACATTCGAAGAGCAGCCGCCCACGAACCCGCAGATTTTCTCAAGAACCCGCGGCCAGGCTTTCGGCTCGAGCGCCGTGTCGTAGATGTCGGCCACGAGTGAGGAAAACTGCTCGACGTCGCTCATTGCGTTTCGCCTGGTGAGCTAGTTGAGGACAAATTAACGGCAGGGCTCGAAAGGACGTAATTGGCTGACGGAGGAAGCGTAAGCCCACTACGCCAACAGTCAATGTCCGTTGCGCCTCACCAGCGGCCATTTCCTTCCAATTGATCGAGCCTTGCAACAGGCCATCCTTTGATTGCGAGTGGCCTACTTCGACAGATATCACTATGCCTTCCAGGGAGAGGTAGAGTGGGGCCGGTGCTCACTCAGCGCATCAAAAGCCTCGGGTACTGCCAATGACGCCACCTGAATCACTGCAAAATAATCGAGCGCCGCTCCAAGGCTTGCGCATCATCGATCTCACGTCGATGGTGTTGGGTCCTTACGCCACGCAGATCCTGGCGGACTACGGCGCCGACGTGATCAAGGTCGAGCCGCCGCAGGGCGATCTGATGCGCAAGAGCGGCGCGACCAAAAACGCCGACATGGGCGCGCTTTATCTGCAGCTCAATCGCAACAAGCGCAGCGTCGTGCTCGATCTGAAGCAGCCCGCGGCGCGGGCGGCGTTGTTGCGGCTGTGCGAGCGCGCCGATGTGCTCATTCACAATACGCGGCTTGCGGCGATGCGGCGGCTGCAGCTCGGGGATGACGACGTGCGCAAAATCAATCCGCGGCTGGTCTATGTCAGCCTGGTCGGCTACGGCGACAATGGACCCTATGCGGGCAAGCCCGCCTACGACGATCTCATTCAGGGCATCTGCGCGCTGCCTGCGACCGCCGTTCAAGCCGGCGGCCAGGAGCCGCGTTACGTGCCGCTGACGCTGACCGATCGCATTGTCGGCATCAATGCCGCGCATGTGGTGCTTGCGGCGCTCATCCACCGCGACCGCACCGGCGAAGGCCAAGCGGTCGAGCTGCCGATGTTTGAGACCATGGCGCAATTCGTGCTCGGCGATCATCTCGGCGGCCGTTCGTTCGAGCCGCCGATCGGCGGACCCGGCTACGCCCGGATGCTGACTCCGAACCGGCGGCCTTATCGGACCAAAGACGGCCACGTCTGCGCGCTGATCTACACCGACAAACACTGGCAGGGTTTTTTTGCGGCACTCGGCCGCCTCGATGAATTTTGCGCCGACCCGCGCCTCGCCGATCACGCCACCCGCGCGCGGCACTACAACGAAGTGTACGGCATGGTCGCCGATATTCTCACGACCAAGACAACCGCAGAATGGATGGCGCTGTTCGAGCGCTGCGATATTCCCTGCGCGCCGATGAACGATCTCGACGCCCTGATCGACGATCCACACCTCGCGGCGGTCGGATTCTTCCAGACCCAGGCGCATCCGACCGAGGGACAAGTCCGCTATACCGGCATTCCCAGCCGATGGAACGGCGCCGCGCTGCAGATCACCCGTCACGCCCCCTGTTTGGGCGAGCACAGCCTCCCTATCCTCAACGAAGCGGGTCTGCCGGCCGCCGATATCGAGGCACTCCTAAAAAACGGCGCCACGATCAACGGTAGGCCAGAGGCGGCCGCCGAGCCGCTGCATCGGGCCGCATTGCCCTGAAAACTGCGATATCTTAGCCTGCGGCGAACGAGAAGTTTTGGGGAGAACGCTCATGATCAGGCTGTCGATTTTTGCCGCATTGCTTGCGTCGGTAACAGCCACCGCGCAGGCCGCCGACGCGCCCACGGAAATCAAGCTCGGAACGCTTTATGCGTCCGCCGGACGCTACGCCAGCATTTCGCTGCCGGTACACTATGGTCTCAAGCTCTGGATCGATCAAAAGAACGCCGAAGGCGGCGTCTACGTCAAAGCCTTCAACAAAAAGATCCCGCTCAAGCTCATCGCCTACGACGACCAAAGCAGTACCGCGACGGCGGCCACGCTCTACAATCAGCTCATCACCCAGGACAAGGTCGACATTCTGATTTCGGATTCAGGCTCGGTGCTGACGTCGGTCGCGGTGCCGATCGCCCGCGACCACAAGATGTTTCTGATCGACCAGACCGGCACCGGCGCGACGTTCTTCACGCCGGATAATCCGTACATCGCGCTCATGGCCGATCCGGTTTCCAGCATCTGGCCAAAGCCGCTGGCGGATTTTCTGACCCATGACGGTCCCGGCCTCGGCATCAAGCGGGTCGCCATCCTCTACGCCACCAACGACTTTACGGGAACGCAAGCCAACGCGGTGCGCAAGTTCATCAAGGAATCCAATTCCGGCGTCGAAATCGTTTACGACCAGGGCGTACCGACCGAGACTTCGAACTACACGGTGTTGCTTAACAATATCCGGGCCAGCAATCCCGACGCCGTCGTTCACCTCGGCTATGCGGCGAACGACATCGCCTTCCTGCGCAACGTCCAGGACAGCGGCATCAAGTTCAAGTTTCTGTTCTGCATCTATCCCGGCACCGAAAACGAACTGCTGGAGAAGAACCTCGGCAACGGGCCGTTGAATTACGTGTTCACCTACGTCACGTCATCGCAAATGGCCTACCAGACCAATTTCGGTATGCCGCTGAAGGAATTCAAAGAAGCATGGCACAAGAAGTACGGTGATACGAAGGTGGAATTCGGCTTCAATTCCGTGGCTGGGTACACGACTGCTCTGGTGCTCGAAAAGGCGCTGGCGACGGCGACCAGCCTCGACCAACTCGAACTGCGCAAGGCGATCTTCGCCCAGTCCGGCAAGCTCAAGACCCTCGACGGCCCCTTCGAACTCGATCCGACCGGCGCGCAGATCGGGGAAATCACTCCGCTCGGCCAACTGGTTCTGGACGGCGATCATCTGAAGCTCGTGACGATCTGGCCGCACCAACTCGCCAACGGCAAGCCGATCTACCCGCGCCCCTGACTTATGACATAACCTGACTGACATGAGCTGATAATGGCATCATCGGCCGCGGTCGGGGCCGGTCGCGGCGGAGCGCGCTGAATGCTGGTCTATAGCCTGCTGGCCGGCGTGTTGTTCGGCCTCTATTTTTCTTTGATCGGGCTCGGGCTCAACCTCGTGTTCGGCGTCATGCGCATCGTCAATCTCGCGCACGGCGATTTTCTGATGCTCGGCGCGTTCCTGGCATTCTGGCTGTTCACGCTGTTTGCGCTCAATCCGGTCGGCGCGGTCGCGATCGCGTTCGTCGGATTCATGACCGTCGGCCTGCCGCTTTACTATTTGCTGGTGCCGCGGCTGCTTCGCGCCAGGGATCCGGAAATGCTGTCGTTCATTCTGTTCTTTGGCCTGTCGCAAGTGATCGAAGCGGTGACGACGATCGCCTTCGGAACCAGCGAACGCTCGATTCCCGGCGACCAGCTCGGGCGCGCCGTGGCCGCGGTCGCAAGCTTGTTTGTCGGCCACCCCGTCGAACCCGGCCCGGTGGAATTGTTCGGGCAAACTTTCCCGGCGGCCTGGGTGGCGAGCAGCATTGCCAGCGGCGGCGCGGTGCTGCTGGTCTATCTCTATCTGTATCAGACCAGGCTCGGCTATCTCACCCGCGCCGTGATGGACAATCGCGACGAGGCGATTGCGACCGGCATCGACGTGCATCGGGTGTCGGCCATCGCGTTCGGCATCGGCATCGGACTGGCGGCAGTCGCCGGCGTGTTCGCGCCCTTCATCCTCGGCAGCATTACTCCCGCGATGGGCGGGGAAGTAACGATCACCGCTTTCGCCGTCATCGTCATCGGTTCGCTCGGCAATCCGCTCGGCACCGTGCTCGGCGGCGTCATCTACGGCGTCTCCTACATGCTGATGCAGAGCTACTACAGCTCGTGGGCCAATCTGCTGCCCTATGTTTTGCTGGTGGCGATCCTTTTGGTGCGGCCAAGCGGGCTACTCGGCCGGCGGGTGCGGAATGCCTAGAATAGTCCGCCACCTGTTGCTGATAGTTGTTCCGGTCGTTGCCGTTTTCGCGATCTTGCCCGGCGTCTACAACAATCATCTGCTGCTGTTTAACTTCATTATCTTCATGACTTTGGCGCAGGGCCTCAACGTCATCTACGGCTTCACCGGTTATTTGCCGTTCGGCTATGTCGGGTTTTTCGGCGCCGGCGCCTACGGCTTTTCGCTGATGGTGATGCACCTGCAGGCGCCGCCGCTTGTGGCGCTGGCGGTCGCCGCCGCTGCCGCCATTGTGCTGGCGCTGTTGTTGACCCCGCTGTTTCGTCTCTCCGGCGCCTATTTCTCCATCGCCAATCTCGCCGCAGCGCTGGCCGTCCTGCAGGTGGTGTCAAATCCGAACCTGGAAGACATCACCAAGGGTCCTTATGGGATCAGCCTCAGCGGCGTCTTTAATCCGGCGCTGAGTTACGCCACGGCGCTTGCGATCCTTGCGGCCACGCTCGCGCTGGTCATTTATCTTCGCAATTCGCATTTCGGCATGGCGTTGAAAGCTATTCGCGAAGACCCGATCAGCGCCAGCATGGCCGGCATCAACGTGGTGCGCGAGCGCATCATTGCCTGGCTGTTGAGCGCGCTGATCGCCGGCCTCGCCGGCGGGGTCTTCGCCTGGTACGTCTCGGTGTTCTATCCCGAGACGGTTTTCAGCGTCGAGTTCACGATCTTCGCCATCGTGTTTGTGCTGTTCGGCGGCAGCGCGACGGTGACCGGACCGATTCTCGGCGCCGTCATTCTCTACGGCATCTACAATGTCGTCGGCATTTCCACGCCGCAATACTTTCAGCTCATTTACGGCGCGCTGATCATGGGCCTGGTGATGTTTTTGCCGAACGGCCTGGTTTCGTTGCTGCAACGATGGGGCATCGATGTCCCGTGAGGCTCCGCCGTTATTAAAAGTCGAAGGCCTGGTGAAACGCTTCGGCGGTTTTCGCGCGCTCGATGTTTTGAGCTTTTCCGTCGACGCGGGCGAAGTCCTCGGCCTGGTCGGGCCAAACGGATCGGGCAAGACTACCTGCATCAACGTCATCTCCGGTCTTTATCGGCCTGACGGCGGCACCATCCTTTTTGAAGGCCGCCCGATCGGCGGTCTGCCTTCGCACCGGCTGGTGCATGCCGGCATCAATCGCACGTTCCAAGTGCCGCGGCCGTTCCTGACCCTGACGGTGCGCGAGAACGTCGAGATTGCGCTCGCCTACGGCCGCAATCGCGAGCGCCTCGATGCCGGTGCGCTATTGGCGTCGCTCGATCTCGCCGGGTTTGCCGATCAGCCGGCGGCCGAGCTCAACAGCGCACACCAGAAGATGCTCGATCTTGCTCGCGCGCTCGCGACCGGTCCGCGGCTGCTGCTGGTCGACGAACTTGCCGCCGGCCTCAATCCCGCCGAACTGGACCACGTCGCCGCAAAGCTGAAGGAGCTGGCGCGCTCCGGCATTGCCCTTCTCGTCGTCGAGCATCTGATGGGCTTCATCGATCAAATCACCGACCGCATCATCGTCATGAACGCCGGCAAGGAAATATTCGAAGGCAGGTTGGCAGACGCCGCCAGGAATGCGCAGGTGGTCGAGGTCTTCCTCGGAGCCGAGCATGCCGCATGACGAACCGCGGCCGCTGCTGGCGGTTTCCGGCGCCACCGCCGGTTATCGGCGCATGCAGGTGCTGTGGGGCGTCGATCTGTTGGTTCATGAGCACGAGGCGGTCGTGCTCCTCGGCGCCAACGGCGCCGGCAAGACGACTTTGCTGAAGGCGCTCATGAGCCTGATCGAGCTGTGGGCGGGCCGCATCGATTTTGCCGGCGAGGACATCACCCGGTTGCGCACCGATCAGCGGGTCCGGCGCGGCATTGTCTTCATGTCGGAGACGTCCGGATTTCCGGGTCTCACCATCGAAGAGAATGTCCTGATCGGCGCGCAGTTCCTGCCAAAGCACCGCGCGCGCGAACGGATCGACGAACTCTACACGGTGTTCCCGGCGCTCGCCGAACGGCGCCGCGCCCGCGCCGGCAGCCTGTCCGGCGGCCAGCGAAAAATGCTCGGCGTCGCCAAAGCGCTGGTCGGCGAGCCGCGGCTTCTGGTCATGGATGAGCCCTCGGCCGGCCTCTCCCCGCTCTACGTCAAGGAAGTGATTGCGCTGCTGGCGCGGTTCCGGGAAAAGCGGCTGGCGCTCCTGATTGCCGAGCAGAACGTGAACTTTCTGGTGCTGGCCGACCGCGTCTACACGCTCGACAACGGCCGCATCGGCTTTGCGGGCACGGTCAGCGCGATGCAAGAGAATGACGCGTTGCGCCGGGCTTATTTCGGTTTGAAGTAGCTGGCGCGCCCATGGTCAGAACGGACCGCGAAATACAAAAAATGCGCCCGCGGCGATCAATGCAAAACCGATCACTTGGTTCAAGGTAATTGGCTGGTGCAGATAGACCAGCGAAAACACGGCAAACACCGCAAGTGTGATCACCTCTTGAATCGTTTTCAGCTGGGCGGCGTTGTAGACGTAGCTGCCATAGCGGTTTGCCGGCACGGCCAGGCAATATTCGATCAATGCGAGACCCCAGCTCACCAGGATGACCTGCCAGAGCGGCACCTCGCGAAAGCGTAGGTGCCAATACCAGGCCGTGGTCATGAAAGTGTTGGAGCCGATCAGCAAAAGGATCGTGAGGAGGTAGGGCGAGATTGGCAGGGAAGGCATAGGTCATCCATTTGGTAAAGTCGATGTCGGTCATTAACGCGCGAGCCGGTGATCTGCTACACCGCGAATGACCGGTGGAAATCGCCGCACGGCAGTCGTAATTTATCGGTACCGATTGCCCCTTTAACGTTCCTGATTGCGCCGAAGCCCAACCCGGAGACCAAGCTATGCGCCGCCTGCTCAACGCCACGACCGTTATTCTTGCCGCCGTTGCAGCGGCGACGCTGATGCCTGACCTCGGCCACGCGCAAAATCCGCAGCATGTGCCAATGCCGCCCGGCGGCTTCAAGCCGCCTCCGGCGGCGCCAGTGAAGCCGTACAAGCCGATCGCCATCACGCCGCCCGCTCCGTACAGCGATCAGAGCTTCGTCGCTTTCCGCAAGCAGCTTACCGAAATTGCCCAGCACAAGGATCGCGCGGCGCTCGCCAAGCTCGTGGTGCCGCAGGGCTTCTTCTGGATGCAGGACAAGGATCTCGCCGACAAACGCAAACCCGCCATCGCCAATCTCGCCGCCGCGATCAATCTCGACGCCAAAGACGATTCCGGCTGGGCGGCGATAGCCGGCTACGCCAGCGATCCGACCGCTTCGCCATTGCCCGACCGGCAGGGCGTGATGTGTGCGCCGGCCGATCCGACAATTGATCCGAAGGCGTTTGAGGCGCTGACGCAGAGCACGAAGACCGAGCCGCCGGACTGGGGCTATCCGAACAAGGAAGGCGTTGACGTGCACAACGCGCCAAAGCCGAATGCGCCGGTCACGGAAAAGCTTGGCCTCAATCTGATCCGCGTGCTGCCCGACAGTACGCCGGGAGACGACCCTGACCAGCCGCAGTTCCTGCGCATCGCTCTGCCATCGGGAAAAACCGGCTATGTCGCCGAAGACGCCATCTCCGGCCTTGGCGGCGACGCCATGTGCTACAGCAAAGGACCAAGCGGCTGGATGATCGCCGGCTATTACGGCGGTGCGCCCGGTCAGTGAGGTCTAACGTCTTCGCCGGCTTACAAGCGAGGACGATAACGAACGACGCTTGAACGGGAGCCGTGCCGGAACGAAGACAGGAATATGGTGCGGCAGGGGCGAGGAACGGGGTGACCAAGCGTTTAAGTAACGCCGCACGAATTGGCGCTGCGCTCATTTGCCTGTTTGCTGCACCCGTTGCGGCGGAACAGCGGTTGCAGCCCGCCGCCGATTTTCAGCCGACCGCCCAAGACGTCCCGCCCGGCGTCGACCATGGCAACGTCGATGACGACCTTCCGGAGACGTTTCAGCGCCGGGCGGTGTTCTACCGTTCGCAGCATCCGGTCGGTACCATCATCATCGAAACCGGCGAGCGTCATCTCTACCTCATCGAAAGCGAAACCCGCGCGCTGCGTTACGGCATCGGCGTCGGCCGCGAAGGATTCGCCGCGGCCGGTCTGTTGCGGATTACCCGCAAGGCCCAATGGCCGGATTGGGTACCGTCGCCGGAAGTGATCGCGCGCCAGCCTTATCTCCCTCGCGTCATGGCGGGCGGCGCGGGCAACCCGCTCGGCGCCCGCGCCATGGACCTCGGCAACGTCTACCGCATCCACGGCACCAATGCGCCGGAGACGATCGGCCAGGCGCTGCTGATCGGCTGCTTCCGTCTGGTCAACGATGACGTCGTCGATATTTACGACCGGGTCCAGATCGGGACGCGCGTTATCGTGCGGCAGAACTGATAAGGCGCGGACAAGACGCCAGGCTCAGTGCGCCAGCGCCGGACAAGCGCCGTCTTCCAGTGGCCGGAATGCCTTGTCGCCGGGGATCGTCGCCACGAGCTTCAAATAATCCCATTCACCCTTCGACTCGGCGGGCGACTTCACCTGCACCAGATAAACGTCGTGCACCATGCGGCCGTCGGGCCGTAGTTTTCCGTTCGGAGTGAACGCGTCGTCGATCTTGGTCTCGCGCATCTTGGCAATGACGGTCTTCGGATCGTCCGAATTGGTCGCTTGCACCGCTTTCAGGTAACTGCGCACAACCGAGTAGGTGCCGACCTGGAAGCTCCCCGGCGCGGTGTTGCGGCGCTTGAGAAACTTGGCGAAGAACGCCTTCGCGGCGGCGTCGCGATCCGGCAGCCATACCGAAACGAACATCATGCCCTGCGCCTGCTGCAAACTCGCAGCACGGATGGTGGTGAGCGAGTCGAGCCCGAACGGCACCACCTTCTGTTTTTGAGTTATGCCGAATTCACGCGCACTCTTCACTGCGTTGATGGTATCGTCGCCGCCGTTGGCGAGCGCCACCACCTCGGCGCCGGACGCCTGCGCCTGCACCATGTATGAGGAATAGTCGGTGGTGCCGAGCGGATGCCGCACCGAGCCCAAAACCTTGCCGCCGTTCTTTTCGATGGCCGCGGTGGTGCCGTCCTGCAGAGCCCGGCCGAAGGTGTAGTCGACGGTGATGAAGAACCAGGTCTTGCCGAGCTGCGGCAGGGCTTGGCCGATGGAAGCCCCAAGCTGATAGGTATCGTAAACCCAGTGCACCAAATTGTTGGGCGCGCACGCCTTGCCGGTAAAATCGGCGGAGCCGGCGCTGGTCAGCAAGATCGCCTTATTGGCCGCTTTAGCCACCTCTAGCGTGGCGAACGCAACCCCCGAGTTGACCAGATCGGTGATCGCATCGACGCCTTCGAGATCGAACCAGCGCCGCGCAATGCCGGCGCCGATGTCGGGCTTGTTCTGGTGATCTGCCGAGATGATCTCAATCGGCACACCATTGATCTTGTAACCAAATTCTTCCGCAGCGATCTTGGCGGCTTCGACCGAGCCCGCGCCGGCGCCCGCCTCATAGGGTCCGGAGAGATCGGTCAGTACGCCGATCTTGACCTTGCCGCCTGATATTTCGGCGTGGGCGGCCGGAACGACAAGCAAGAGCGCAGCAACGGCGCCGTAGGCGGCAAAGCGCATTGTGTTTCTCCCCAGGCATGTTGCTAACATTCGCGCGTCTTCGGCGCGTTCAGTCTGAGAACATCGGGCCGATTTAGTTCGGTATTGTCAAGGCCGCAGCGGCTCGCCAATCGCTGCAAATTTGGTTTTAATCGCCCTGCAAACCAGGAAGAGCCATGTCCGACGAAGAGCTAAAAGCCGAACTTGAGCGGCTTCGCAACGAAAACGCTGCCCTCAAAAAGGGAGCGTCTACCGGGATGCGTATGAAGGTCAGCGGAAAGGGCGCAGTTTCAATCTACGGCTTGGGACGCTTTCCGGTGACCCTCTACAAAGAACAATGGCTGAAGCTGCTGGATATGTCCGCCGAGATTCGCGCATTCATTTCCGCGAACGCCGCGGACTTGAAGACGAAAGATTAAAAAGTAAATTGACCTGGTCGGCGGCGATGTCCGTTTACGGAACACACAATCGATGTCGCAACGTCCGCTCTTTGGTCGTTACACGCATAAGAGCGGACATTGAGCAAGCTGCATCCGACAGGCTCGGTCTACGACTCGTCCCGCGCTACACGTCGCGGATAGGGATGAGCATCATTTGGTCGTCGCCATGCGATCGACCGACTGTGCAACCGATTGCGCGGTCTGGCCAAACAGGATGGCGCGCTCCTCGGCGGTGCGTATGCCGCCGGGATTCGGATTGACTTCCTTCGCCTTGGCGTAAGCGCGCTTGACCGCATCGCGGTCGGCGATCGCTTCCAGCCAACGTTTCAGATGCGGGAAGTCGTTGATGTTCTGGCCCTGCCGCTCCCAAGGAACGACCCACGGATAGCTCGCCATGTCGGCGATCGAGTAATCGCGGGCGAGATAAGCGCGGTCGGTGAGCCCTTTATCCATCACGCCATACAGCCGGTTGACCTCGTTACGGTAGCGGTCGATCGCATAAGGAAGCTTCTCAGGCGCATAATTGCCGAAATGGTTGTACTGGCCGGCCATCGGGCCGAGACCGCCCATCTGCCAGAACAGCCACTGGTTGGTTTCGGTCCGCGCCCGCAAATCCTTGCCGCCGAACTTGCCGGTCTTTTCTGCCAGATAGACCAGGATCGCGCCGGACTCGAATACCGAGATCGGCTTGCCGCCACCGGGCGGATCATGGTCGACGATGGCGGGAATGCGATTGTTCGGCGCGACCGCCAAAAATTCCGGCTTGAATTGCTCGGCCTTGCCGATGTTGACCGGAATGATTTTGTACTGCAGCCCGGTCTCTTCGAGGAAAATTGTAACCTTGTGGCCGTTCGGCGTAGTCCAATAGTGCACATCAATCATGACCAGCTCGCGCTTGTTGGTGGATTGGTTATCGGTTTACCGCCCCCAGAGGGGCGCCCGGAAGCTGCATGGGCGCATCCCTGCCCTAACCAAAGCTGGGACCGCCGCGCGCCGGTTTCAAGACTAAGGAAATAGCAACGAGCACCGGCCTAGTCTCGCGGTTGAAGCTACTTCGACGGCGGACCGAGATATGGCCGATGCAAATGTGGCCGGCGGTGACCTGACTGGCCGTCCCGCGGCCGCGACGGAAACGGACCGGAGCGCGATCAGGCTTCTGACCTGGGCGAGCGCGATCTTCGCAGCGCTGACCGCCGCTTACTATCTTGCGACGATTTCGTGGGCCGGCGCATTTCCACGTGACGCCACCACGCTCGTGGTCGGGCGCGACTTCCTGAATTTCTGGATGTACGGGGGCGCCGCGTGGATGGCCGATCCGAGCCAGTTCTATGACCCACGCCTCTATCAGCACGCACTCAGCGCTTTGCTGGGCGCGCACTATCCCGGGCAGAACTGGTCGTACCCGCCGAGCATCATGCTCGTGGCCGCGCCCTTCGGCCGCATGCCGTATCTGCCGGCGCTGCTGTGCTGGACGATCTTGAGTCTGGTGATCTTTGTTTGGGCTGTCGGGCGGCAGCTCGACGAACGACGGCTGCTCGTCCCAATTCTGTTGTCGCCCGCGGCCATCTTCTGCCTGATCTCCGGACAAAGCTCGTTTCTGACCGCGGCGGCGTTGCTGACGATCTTTGCGTGCCTCAACCGCAGGCCGCTACTCGCCGGTGTCCTGATCGGCGTGCTGACGCTGAAGCCCCAACTCGGCCTGCTCTTGCCGGTCATGCTTGTGGCATCCGGCCGCTGGCGCGTATTTACGAGCGCAGTGGTTACCGCACTCGTTGTTGCCGGCGTGGCGGCCGCCGTGTTCGGCCCCGAGACCTGGAGCGACTTCGTCCTGAAGGGTCTTCCGGTCCAGAACCTGGTGCTGGCCGATCCGGCGCGGATCGCGACGTCATTTCACGCGACGATCTTCATGAACGTGTACGGCGCCGGCGCGAGCTATCGGCTGGCGATGATTGTTCAGATTTGCTTCTCGGCGTTTGCGGTGGCCGCCGTGTTCTTCGCCTTCAGATTCCGCCGCGACGCCGATCCGCATCTGCTGACCGCCTTGTTTTTCGCCTGTTCGATTTGCGTCGTGCCTTATCTGCTGTCCTACGATACGCTGGCGATGACCTGCCTCGCCGTCATGTTGCTCGCCAGCGGCCAGCTGGATTCGCGCGGCCAGGTCCTCGCCAAGCTGATGTATTGGCTGCCGCTTATTCAGATGGTGTTGGGACAATTTCATATTCCCGGCCCCGCGTTGATTCCGCCGGCCTTTGCGCTCTACGCGCTGATGCAGTTGGGTGCCCGCTCCGCCCCGGTTCGCGCAACAACACAAACCATTTCGGCGCGGAGTCCGTCCAATACCTTAAGGCAATGTTAAAACTAGCCGCCGACGATGCGCGCCGAAGCAATCATTTCCGGCGCGCATGTCGACGATCGATCCAGCCCTGCCCGTCGACGCCCTGTCACCATTCACGGTGACCGGGTCGGCGAAGCAATCGCGTCTTGAGTTTTATTTGCTCCGCATCGCTCAGGGCCTGGCGCTGGCGGCGGTCCTGAGCTTCTGCATCCTGTGGATACAGTGGCAGGCGTCGGCGCCGGGTGTAAGCAAATTATCGGGCGATTTCGTCAGCTTCTGGACCGCCGGGAAACTGGTGCTGCAGGGCCACGCCGCGGAGGCCTATGCCAGGCTGCCGCACTTCGCCTTGCAGCTCGATCTTCATCACGATCCGGGTTGGGGCTATCTGGCATTTTTCTATCCGCCGTTCTTTTTGTTGCTGTGCGCCGGCTTCGCGCTGCTCGGTTATTTTCCCGCGCTGTGCGTCTGGCTGGCGACGACGCTTGCCTGCTACATCGCTGCGTTGCGGGCGCTGCTGCCGAAGAACCTGCGCGAAGGCGTGCCGGTCTGGGTACTGTTTCTCGGCTATCCCGCGGTGATGGTCAACGCAGGCTTTGGCCAGAACGGGTTTCTGAGCGCAGGGCTGTTCGGCGGCGCGGCGGTGTGGCTCGATCGCCGGCCGGCGCTGGCGGGCCTATGCTTCGGTTGCCTCGCCTACAAGCCGCAGCTTGGCATCATCGTGCCGCTCGCATTGATCGTGGCGAGGCGGTGGCGCTGTTTCGCCTTTGCCGCCGCCACCGTTGTGGTCTTGGCCGCCGCGGCAACTCTCGCTTTCGGCACCGACGTCTGGCCGGCGTTCATGGCCGGCATGGCGGACGCACGGCGCGACTGGATGGAGCCGCCTAATCCGCTCTACCTCATCTATTGGGTCACGGTCTTTGGCGCGGTGCGCCTGCACGGCGGCTCGCTGGCGCTGGCCTACGGTGCGCAGGCGGTCGCGACCGTGGCGGCCGCGCTCATGTTGCTCCGCGCGCTATCGCAGCGGCCGCCCGGCAGCCGGTCAGGCCGAGCGGAAGTGGCGGCGATCGCGGCCTGCGTGCCGTTCTGCTCGCCGTTCATGCTGGAATACGACCTGATTATCCTGGCAGTACCAATGGCGTGGCTGCTGGGTGAAGCGCTGCGCGATGGCTTCCGGCGCGGCGAACTTGTGGCGCTGATAGCGGCCTATCTCGCGCCGGCCTTGTTCAAAATCTCGGCATTCGACAACGCGCTCAAGCTCGGCGTCATCGCCGCTGCGGCGCTGCTGTTCGTCGTGGTGCTGCGGCGGATGACGGCGCCATCTGCACAACCTGCGGGACTGGACCGCGCGGTCCTGGCTGCGTAAACCCTCGGCGCAGGGAGCACAGCCAGAGGACCGACATGATCACCGAGATTGCACAAATCGAAGTCAAGCCCGGCATGGAAACCGCGTTCGAAGCCGGCGTGAAAGATGCCGCGCCGGTTTTCAAACGCGCCAAGGGCTGCCGCGGCATGGAACTGCGGCGCTCGATCGAACATCCGAGCCGTTATCGTCTGTTCGTCACCTGGGAAACTCTTGAGAACCACACCGTCGATTTCCGTGAGTTCCGCCGACTTCCAGGAATGGCGCAAGCTGGTCGGCCATTGCTTCGCTTCGCCGCCAGCAGTCGAGCACGTGCGCCAGGTCGTGCAGGGATTTTGAGCGCTCACAACAGGACGCGACAATAACGGCGCGCTCAAACCGTCATCGCCGATTTCCGCTGCGTCGATTTGGAGCGGGTTCGATTGGGCCTGATACGTAGCCCGTCGATGAACACGTCGACCAGTCGCAGGACGCTGGTCTGCCACCCCGGCTGATCGTGCGTGTAGCACATGCCCACAAGGGCGCGAATGAGGTCTTCGGGGCTGATGTCATCGCGGATTTCGCCTGCCGCGATCGCGCGATCCAGCAGCCCGCCAACCGCCCGGGTCAGCCGATCGAACGAATATGACGCCAGCGTCGAGTTTTTATAGGCAGCAAGGGCGAGCGCCGCCGACATGCCCTTTTTTGTGGCAACAAACTTCACGTTCGAGCGCATCCACTGACGCAACGCCTCGACCGGCTGCTCCTTTCGTTTCAGGTCTTCGGCCAAGTCGGCAAGATGTTGCACTTCGCGGCGGTACACGGCCTCGAATAGGGCTTCGCGCGTCGGGAAATGCCGGTAAAGCGTACCGATGCCGACACCGGCAGTTCGCGCCACAGCTTCGAGGCTGGCGTCCGGGCCACCGGCGCTGAACACGACTTTTGCCGCCTCAAGCACACGCTCGCGGTTCCGAACCGCGTCGGCGCGCGGCTTTCGTGTCGCTTTGTCTGATTTGCCGGCCGTCAATCTCGACCCTTTGAAAAACGGAGGGACCCTCCGTATCTCCAAAAAAGGCAGCGCCGGTACATAACACGCGTGTCAAGCAATGCCGATAAATCCGGGGAGACGCCTGACGGCGGAACTATCAAATCGCCCGGCGCTTGAGACTACGCGTTGCTCAGCGTTACGCCAGGGAACTGGCAAACATAGCGTCCGTCGGCGGACGGACGTCCCTCACCATCGCTCATATGGAGCACCGCATGGGCTTTTCAACAATGCTCACCGTAAACGGTGTCACACGAACCATCGAGCTTGATGATCCGCGTGTCACCCTTCTGGACCTTCTCCGCGAACGCCTTCATTTGACAGGAACCAAGAAAGGCTGTGACCGCGGGCAATGCGGCGCCTGCACGGTCATCGTCGACGGACGCCGGGTCAATTCGTGCCTGGCACTGGCGATCAGTCACGACGGCGCTCAGGTCCTGACAATCGAAGGCGTAGCACAAGGCAACCGGCTGCATCCGGTGCAGAAGGCCTTCATCGCTCATGACGGCTTGCAATGCGGCTTTTGCACGCCGGGGCAGATCATGAGCGCGATCGGTCTTATGCAAGAAGGTCAGGCGGGCGACGATCCGGAACGCGTTCGCGAAGGCATGAGCGGAAATCTCTGCCGGTGCGGGGCGTATCAGGGAATCACCGAAGCGGTACTGGAGGCGCAAAAAACTCTTGATGCGGCGAGCCGCAAGGAGGTCGCATGAAGACGTTCGACTATGTGAGGCCGGCAACGGTTCGCGAAGCCATCGTGGCCGCCTCGGCACCAGGCGCCGCCTATCTCGCCGCCGGCACCAATTTGATGGACCTGATGAAGGGCAACATTATCCGCCCGAGCAGCCTTGTTGACATCAGCCACCTTCCCGACCTTGACCAGATCGAAGACCTTCCTGACGGCGGTGTGCGGATCGGTGCGCTGGTCCGCAACGCGGACCTTGCGCACGATCGCAACTTCGCCAAGCGTTTTCCCGCCGTCGCCGAGGCGCTGTTGTCCGGAGCGTCGGCACAACTTCGCAACGCGGCCACGGTCGGCGGCAATCTCTTGCAGCGGACGCGCTGCGCATACTTTTACGACGTCGCGAGCGCCTGCAACAAACGCGACCCCGGCGCAGGCTGTGACGCCCGCAGTGGTGACAACAGGCTTCACGCCATCATGGGATGGAGCGAGAGCTGCATCGCGACACACCCGTCTGATTTCTGCGTGCCTCTGGTCGCGCTCGACGCCGTTGTCGAAGTCGAAGGCACGGCGGGTCGACGGGATGTCCGGCTCGAAATGTTTCACCGGTTGCCCGGCGACGCGCCCGACCGCGAGAGCGCCCTTGAGCCCGGCGAGATGATCATCGCCGTGCGCTTGCCGGCCGAGGCGTCGCAATTTGCCGCTCATTCCCGGTATCTGAAAGTCCGCGACCGGACATCGTATGCGTTTGCCATCGTTTCCGCGGCGGCCGCTCTGCGCCTCGACGGCGATACGATTGCCGACGCACGCCTGGCGCTCGGCGGGGTGGCTCTCAAGCCATGGCGCGCCCGCGAAGCCGAACAGATTTTGGTTGGCGCACGTGCCGAAACGTCAATCTTCCGTCGCGCGGCCGAAGCAGCCCTCGCCGCCGCCAGACCGGCCGGCGACAACGCCTTCAAGATCGAGCTGGCCCGCCGGATCATCACCCGAGCCTTTGCGCTCGCTGCAGCGGGCACGCCGGAGCGACTGCCGGCGCTGCCCGCATCACCTTTCGCCGACGCTCCTGGAGTGGCCGCCCATGCCTGATTTCTCACTCAACCAAACACCGGCCAATGTTCGGCACGGTTCGAATATGGGCCAGCCGCTCACCCGGCGCGAAGGCATGCTAAAGGTCACCGGCGCTGCCACATTTGCCGCGGACAATCATCCGCTGGGAATGCTTTACGCGGCGCTCGCGGTGAGCAGCGTCGCGCGCGGGCGCGTCGCTTCTCTCGACGTCGACGCCGCCAAGGCTCATCCCGGAGTTGTCGAGGTCATGACATCAGCCAACCGGCCCCCGCTCGCGCTGGACCCGGACCTGAAAGCCGATCCCTTCATGTTCCGCCTCGATCTCTTGCAGAACGACAAGATCCGCTACGCCAACCAGCCGATCGCCGTTGTCATCGCCGAAACGCTGGAGGCGGCGACGGAGGGAGCGGCACTATTGTCGCCGCGCTATGAGACCGAACCCGCGCGTATCGGGCTTGACGCAACGGAAAGCTTCGAACCGGCGGTGGTCGGTCCGGGCTTTCCATCAAAAGCCGAGCGGGGCGACGTCGCCGCGGGGTTGGCGGCAGCTAAGAAGAAGATCGACGCGACCTATGAGACCGCGGCGCAGTATCACAATCCGATGGAGCCGCATGCGATCGTGGCGGCATGGGATGGCGACACGCTCTCGATCGATACCCCCAGCCAGGGTTTCGCCTGGGCGAAGGGGCGCCTCTCAGGACTATTCGGCCTGTCGCCTTATAACATCCACATTCGCAGCCCGTTTCTCGGCGGCGGCTTCGGTAGCAAGGGCTTGATTTCCGGACCGCAGGTGCTCGGCGTCCTGGCGGCCCGCTTGGTCGGCAAGCCTGTCAAACTGGTGCTTCGCCGCGAACAAATGTTTGGTCCCGTAGGACACCGCGCGCCAACGCGGCAGAGTTTGCGCCTGGGCACCGACAGCGAAGGCAACCTGACCGCTCTCAGCCATCGGACCAAGACGGCGTCGAGCGCCTACGACGATTTCTTCGAGGCTGCGTCCGGCATTTCGCACACGCTTTACGCAAGCCCAGCCATCTCCACCTCGCATGAGGCGGTTCGCGCCGACACCGGCACCCCGCTCTTCATGCGCGGGCCTGGAGGGGCGCCGGGCTCCATCGCGCTGGAAAGTGCCATCGATGAAATGGCGCATGCATGCGGAATGGATCCTCTGGCATTTCGGTTCAAGAACTATGCCGAGGTCGAACCGATCTCCGGACTGCCGTTTTCATCGAAGGCGCTGCGCGACTGTTACAGTCAAGGCGCCGAACATTTCGGCTGGCGACGCCGCGTGCTCGCACCGCGGCAGATGCGCGACGAGCACGGCATGCTGGTCGGCTGGGGGGTTGGCACGGCAACGTGGCCGGCTCACATGTTCGAGGGACATGCCAAGGCGCTACTGCGCCGCGACGGCACCGGCGTCATGGAAGTCGGCGCGGAGGATATGGGCCAGGGCGCTTGGACTGCGCTGGCGCAGATCGCAGCCGACAGCCTTGGGCTCGACATCGACCAGGTCGACTTCAGGTCCGGCAATTCCGACCTTCCGGATGCCGGCATCGCCGGCGGCTCAGCCCATACCGCGACCGCCGGGACGGCGATTTACAACGCCGGCGGCGATGCGATCGCCCGCCTTGCCGCGCTTGCGACCACCGACCAGCGATCTCCGCTGTTTGGCGCCGGCAATACCGGCGTGATCGCGCGCGGCGGCCGCCTGCATCGTCGCGACGACGAAAGCCGCAGCGAGAGCTACGCCGATATCCTTACCCGTGCCGGCCTCGCGCAAATCGAAGGGAACGGGAAGGGCGCAATGGACCCTGCTGCACAATCAACCTATGCGATGCATGCGCATGGCGCGGTGTTCGCCGAGGTCAAGGTCGATCCCGATCTCGGACAGATGCGCGTGACGCGCGTAGTCGGCGCCTTCGCCGCGGGACGCATCATCAATCCGCGCATGGTGCGGAGCCAGCTCTGCGGCGGAATGATCTGGGGCGTATCGTTCGCCCTGTACGAACAGGCGATCATGGACCGGAAGTCGGGGCGTCCGATGAACGCCAATTTCGCCGAGTACCACGTGCCCGTGAACGCCGATGTGCCGTCGGTCGAAGCGATCCTGGTGGAGGAATACGACCCGCACGTGAACGTGCTCGGCGTCAAGGGCGTCGGCGAGATTGGAATCACCGGATCTGCGGGCGCCGTTGCGAATGCGGTTTGGCACGCGACCGGCATTCGCGTGCGGAAATTCCCGATCACGCTTGATCGTTTGATCGAGCCCCAAGCATAACGCCTTGCGGATTGACCGACGGCGACGTGACCGCGGTCGTCGTCGGCAACCGCCACACGACAAATTCGAGAGCGGGATGGTGACGAACTAGCGGCACTTTTCCCATCGCCAGACTCGGCCCATATTGGGGTCATGGCGAAGAGCCGCGACCCCGCGAAGCATTCGAAAAAAGACCCGGCCAAGCCGACGCGCGCCAAGGCATCGCGGCCGGACTCGGCGCCACTTGATCCGGCGCTGGCGGACTTGCTCAATCCCGCCATCGGTCAGGGCCGCGCCGGCGTCGGATCGCAGACCGGCATCGCGGTGACGAAGAGTGCGACTCCCTCCCCCCTTGCGGGGGAGGGAGGGGTGGGGGGTCGGGAGGCCACGTCCCCGTCAATGACGGGTGCGAAGAATTCGTCTGCACCTTTGCGAAACCTCCCGACCCCCACCCCTAGCCCCTCCCCACAAGGGGGAGGCGAAGAACGAGCCGCGATGCAGCAATCATCAAAGATTGCGCCTGCGCCCGACAACTCGTTCGACCGTCGCGCTGACTTCGCCAATGCGCACACGGCGCGTGCTTCGGTGGCGCGCGGTTTCGGCGAAGCGCCGCAGCAGGGCTATGTCGGCAAAACGCCGGTGCCGCCGGGCGAACTCGATCCCGATCTCGCGCGCGCGCTCGGCATCGATGAGCAAGATGGCGAGGCCGAGAACGCGCGCAACGTGATCACGCCGGACATGGGCCCGGCGCACTTGCGCCTTGCGCGTTCGGCTTCGCGCGAAGTCGGAACGGTGGCCGGCCTCGCGAGTCAACAATCGCTCGACCAGCTGCTGCGCCAAGGCCGCGCGGAGTTTCGCGAGCAAGATGGCGCCAACAAAATCTGGGTGCCGCACCGGCCGCCGCGGCCGGAAAAATCCGAAGGCGGCCGCCCGCTCGTCATCAAATCCGACTTCGACCCGAAGGGCGATCAGCCGCAGGCCATTGCCGATCTGGTCGAAGGCGTGCGCCGCAACGACCGCTCCCAGGTGCTGCTCGGCGTCACCGGCTCGGGCAAGACCTTCACCATGGCGAAGGTGATCGAGGAGACCCAGCGTCCCGCGCTCATTCTCGCGCCCAACAAGACGCTCGCTGCGCAGCTCTACGGCGAGTTCAGGAATTTCTTTCCTGACAACGCGGTCGAGTATTTCGTCTCATATTACGACTACTATCAGCCGGAAGCCTATATCCCGCGCACCGACACCTATATCGAGAAAGATTCGTCGATCAACGAACAGATCGACCGCATGCGCCATTCGGCGACGCGAGCGCTGCTCGAGCGCGACGACGTCGTCATCGTCGCGTCGGTGTCGTGCATTTACGGCATCGGTTCGGTCGAGACCTATTCGGCGATGACGTTTTCGCTCAAGAAGGGCGAACGGATCGATCAGCGCGCGCTGCTCGCCGATCTGGTCGCACTGCAATACAAGCGGTCGGGCGGCGACTTTTATCGCGGCTCATTCCGCGTCCACGGCGACGTCATCGAGATTTTTCCCGCGCACTACGAAGACCGCGCCTGGCGGGTGTCGCTGTTCGGCGATGAAGTGGAATCAATCCACGAATTCGATCCGCTCACCGGGCGGAAGACCGACGAGCTTGAATTCGTCAAGGTCTACGCCAATTCCCACTATGTGACGCCGCGCCCAACCTTGCTGCAGGCGATTGCTGGCATCAAGTTTGAGCTGAAGCAGCGGCTCGATCAGCTCCACGCCGCCGGCCGCCTGCTCGAAGCGCAGCGGCTCGAGCAGCGCACGCTCTACGATCTGGAAATGATGGAGGCGACCGGCGCCTGCGCCGGCATCGAGAATTATTCGCGCTATCTGACCGGCCGCAAGCCCGGCGAACCGCCGCCGACTTTATTTGAATATGTGCCCGACAACGCGCTGGTATTCGTCGACGAAAGCCACGTCACCGTCCCGCAGCTCGGCGGCATGTATCGCGGCGACTTCCGCCGCAAGGCGACTTTGGCCGAATACGGCTTCCGCCTGCCGTCGTGCATGGACAACCGGCCGCTGCGCTTTGAGGAATGGGACGCGATGCGGCCGCAGACCACCTGCGTTTCCGCCACTCCGGGGCCGTGGGAGATCAACGAATCCGGTGGCGTGTTCACCGAGCAGGTGATCCGCCCGACCGGGCTGATCGATCCGCCGGTCGACATCCGCCCGGCGCGCACCCAAGTCGACGATTTGGTCGGCGAAGTCCGCGCGGTGGCGCAAAACGGCTACCGCGCGCTGATTACGGTGCTGACCAAGCGCATGGCCGAGGATTTGACCGAGTACCTGCACGAGCAGGGCATCCGGGTGCGCTACATGCACTCCGACATCGACACCATCGAGCGCATCGAGATCATCCGCGATCTGCGGCTTGGCGCGTTCGACGCGCTGGTCGGCATCAATCTGTTGCGCGAAGGTCTCGACATTCCCGAATGCGCGCTGGTCGCCATTCTCGACGCCGACAAGGAAGGCTTTCTGCGCAGCGAAACCAGTCTCGTTCAAACCATCGGCCGTGCCGCGCGCAACATCGACGGCCGCGTCATTCTTTATGCCGACGCCGTGACTGGCTCGATGGAGCGCGCCATGGCCGAGACCAATCGGCGGCGCGAGAAACAGGCAGCCTACAACGCCGAAAACGGCATCACGCCGGAAAGCGTGCGCAAAGGCATCTCCGACATTTTACAGAGCGTGTACGAGCGCGACCACGTGCTGGTCTCGGCCGGCGCCGGCAGCGGCGGCGAGTTCGAGGAGGCCGCCACCATCGGCCACAATTTCGAAGCGGTGATCGGCGACCTGGAAGCGCGCATGCGCGCCGCCGCCGCCGATCTCGACTTCGAGGAAGCCGCGCGCCTGCGTGACGAAATCAAGCGGCTGCGCTCGACCGAGCTGGCGGTGACTGACGACCCAACGGCGAAGTTTCTAGCTCCGCCCTCTCCCCGCGCAGCGCGCGCAGCGGGGAGAGGTGAAAAGAGCAAAGTCCACAAGCCGGCCCTCGACGAAATGGGCATCGCGCTCCACCACGAAGTCGCGCCGCATCGCCCCGCCGCAGGCAAACGCGGCGGCCCGCACAAACCCACGCTCGACGAGATGGGTCCGGGCGTCGAGTCAGTGCCCGGCAAAGCTATCGGCCCGCGCTCGACCCTCGGCCGGCCCGGGATGGGCGGCGGCTGGAAGCCGCGCGGACGGCATTAGGTCACACAGCTTTTTTAGTTCGCTCTTAGATATTGCGACATCGGGTGGGGTCACGATGAATCCGCCGCTCAACATCCTCGCTCCGGGGCCCTGGGATACGTTCGTCCCCTATGGCCCGCTGCACGCGGTCGCCCTGACTATCTGCGCGCTGCTGATTGCTACGCCTAGTCTGATCGGCCGCACGCTCTCGGAGAGCGCGGAGCTCACCCTACGCCGCGCGCTCGCCGCCTTCGCCGTTTGTTACTGGCTTGCTTACAATATCTGGTGGAACTGGCAGGGGCTCGATCCGCGAACCGGACTGCCGCTGCAAATCTGCGACCTCAACGGGCTGTTGGCGCCGCTGGTGCTGCTGACGCGGTGGCGCTGGGCGCAGGCCACATTGTATTTCTGGACCGCAGCGCTGACGCTGCAGGCCTTTGTTCAGCCAGCGCTTCGGGCCGGACCGGCCTCGCCGATCTTCTGGGCGTTCTGGATCGCCCACACCATTATCTTCGCCAGCGCCGTTTACGACATTGTCGTGCTCGGCTTTCGTCCGACTTGGCGCGACCTCGGCCGCGCCATCATCGCCAGCGCCGTCTACGTCGCGGTAGTGATGCCGGTCGACGTAGCTCTCGGCGCCAATTACGGCTTCCTCGGCAATCCGGCGGACCCAAGCGAGGTGCCGCCCTTCATCGACGCGCTCGGCCCCTGGCCGCTGCGCGCCATCATCGTCGTCGCGATGGCGCCGCTTGGCTTCGCCGTCGTGCTATTGCCGTGGTTGATTGTTGCGCGGCGTCATGCGCGGCTCGGAACCAGCAAAGCGGCGATGACGCCCGCCGCGTCTCACGCGGCGGGCGAACTGTGATGCACCACTACCGCGTGATCACCTCGGCGATCTTCTTGTCGCTCGGATTCACGATCACCAGTTTGTGCTGCAGCATGGCGAAGTGGTACGGCTTCAGCGCCGGAACGTCGCTCGCAGCCTTGGTGGTGATCGGCGCCGTGGTGATGCTGTTCGGCACCACCGCGCCGGCGACGGCGCTAAATCCCGCGGGCGCCTTCTGGTTCACGGAACCGGTGTAAAGGTCCTTCCACACCGTTTGCCGCTGCGCGCTTGACAGGCTGAGCGTATCGCCCGCCGGCGGCGCCATTTTCGCGCCGGCATTCGACTGCTGCATGCCGGCCGCCGACGCCGCCGTTACGCCGGCCAGCAACGCCGCCGCCGCTAACGCAATTGAGGTTCGTGCTTTCATCTGGCGATCTCCATGTTTGGAATTGGAATGATCGCCCCGTCGGGGGAACGCGCGGCATGTGGCAGTTGTTTCGTTAAAAGCCATCCATGGACTGGATCAAACGTCGCGCGGCGGCCTGCCGCGGCAGACGACTCACCACCACCAGCGGTTGGGCCAGTAGGGGCCGAAGCCGCCGAAGGGTCCATAGTAATGGGCGCTATAGGGGCCGTATTCGAACCCCGGGTAATCGGCGACCGGTGGCGGCCCGTAGCCCGGCGGGTAGGCGCCGGGCGGGTACATGGGGGGCGGGTACGTGGGAGGCAGGCCCGGTCGACCACCCGGTCCAGGCCCTGCGGCGTAGGCCGCGGGCGGCGGCGCGCTGGCGCGAGCTAAACTCGGAGCCATCGCATAGCCTCTGCCGCCCGGCCACACGATCGTGCACCAGCGGCTGCGGCAGCCGGAGACCTCGACTGTAGAGCCGCCCGGAATGGTGCCGACGATGTGGTAATTCGTTCCCGGTCCCTGCCGCACCTCAACGTCGCTCACGGCCAGCGCGGACACCGCGTGCGCGCATGACGCCGAGAGCGCCATCAGTGCGGCGGCGCAGGCCGCGATCGGTGCGACATTCATTGCTGACCTCATGCTCCGCAAAGCCGTCCCAGGGTAGGTCCAACACGTGAAGCTTCCATGCACTTCGCGGTGAGGTTTGGACGGTGCCGCAAATTACCGCGAAAGCTTTTCCAGCTCGGGAAACGCCGCATAGGTCGTGCCCGCGCATTGGTCGTTCGGCGTGTCGTGCGCGGTCTCGACAAAGCGGTCGAACCGCCCGGCGACGAACACCGCCGCAACTTCCTTCACGCCGATATACTCGTTGCGCGACTTTTTCGCGTTGCAGCGCACACAGACCACGAAGCGTTTGGAGGCGCCGAACGATTTCAGCGCCGGCTCGGCAATACCGGCGTCGCGAATGCCGGTCGGATCGTTCAGATAGGCGTGCATGGCGCGCAGGATGTCGGGCTTGTAGTTGGCAGGACGCGCGTTGACGTCGTCATCGTCGGCGCTGCTGGCCATGACGTTGAGGCCCTGACCATGCGAACAGCCGCCGACGGCAAGCGCCAAGCCGAAGACCAGGGCGATCGACGAGCCGAAAAACAAATCGTGAAACAGGCCGGCACACCGCCGGTAAATGCCGCCTTGCATCGCTCAACCCACCTCTCGCCCGCAAGCTGCATCCATTTAACGCGAAATTGTCAGTCGCACAGTAGCGTGGGCGCCGCTGCGCCGTCGCCAAAGCTCACGCGGGGTGGCTATGGCCGGGGGATCCCCTATATGGACCCGGATGCTTTGCTGCCGCGTTGCATAGTCTTGGGCATTTGAGTCTCGTGATTTGCTCGACCTGATACCCTCCATCGGCCATCTGGTTCATGACTACGGCCTCGTCGTGGTCGCTGCAGTCATTGGGCTTGAAAGCCTCGGGTTCCCCTTCCCCGGCGAATCGGCGCTGGTCCTGGCCGGCATTTTTGCCGGCACCAAACACGAACTCAATATCTTCGCCGTCGTATTCACCGCGGCCGGAGCGGCGATCGTCGGGCAAATGATCGGCTACGTCATCGGCCGCGAATACGGCTATTGGCTGCTGCTGCGCTACGGTCCGTATCTGCGAATCACCGAAAGCCGGATCAAGCTCGGCGAGTATCTGTTCCTGCGCTATGGTGGCAAGATCATCTTTATCGGCCGCTTTGTGCCGCTGCTGCGCAGCGTCGCCGGCATCCTTGCCGGCGCCAACCGCATGCCGTGGCGGCAGTTCATGCTCGCCAATATCGTCGGCGCGCTGGCCTGGTCATCGTTCTTCGGGTTCGCCGCCTACCTGTTTGGGCACCAGGTGCACAAGTTTGCCGGACCGGTGGTGATCGTGATCGGCATTGCGGCGGTGATCGCGATCGTGATCGGCGCGGTTTTCGTGAGCCGGCACGAGGCGCAGCTGGTGGCGGAAGCCGAGCGCGCCCTGCCGGGGCCGCTGAAGTCGGCCTGAGCGGCGTCTTGCTGCCTTTTTTGCTGCCTTGCACCCCCGATCCGGGGACGCCATATTGGATAACGTTCCGGGGATGCCGTAAGGGCCCCACAAAGTCGCTTGCTAAAGGGCTTTGCACCATGTCCAGGGTTTCGTCGCTTTCGAGCCCGTTTCTCCTTGGCTTTGATGAGATCGAGCGGGTGCTCGATCGGGTCGCCAAGGGGGCCGATGGCTATCCGCCCTACAACATCGAACGCGTCGCGCGCGACAGCGGCGGACCGGAGCGGCTGCGGATCACGCTTGCGGTCGCCGGCTTCACCCGCGATCAGCTTGACGTGACGCTGGAAGAAAACCAGCTTGTCATCCGCGGCCGGCAGCAGGACGACAAAAGCCGGCAGTACCTGCACCGCGGTATCGCGGCGCGGCAGTTTCAGCGCAGCTTCGTGCTGGCGGAAGGAATGGAAGTGCTCGACGCCGATCTTAAAAATGGCTTGCTGACGATCGATCTCGTACGTGTTCAACCGGAGCGTATGGTTAAGTCAATCTCCATCAAGGAATCAGAATAGGAAACCCAACACTGGTGCGCCGCGTTACAATAAGAAGGAGCAAGGCCATGGAATTGAGCAGCAGCGAAGTGAAAGAGATTGCGATCTCTGCCGAAGCGCTCGCCCATCTGGGCGACGGCGAGATCGCCTACGTGAAGACGATCCGCTCCGAGGATGTCCGCGCGCTATTTCCGCAAGTGGCCGAGATGGGCATCGAGCCGGGGATGAAGCTGTTCGCTCTGCACGCCGCCGACGGCACACCGATGATGCTCACCGACAGCCGTGAGGCCGCCTTCGCCAATGCCGTGAGCCAGCAGCTCGAGATGGTGAGCGTGCACTGACCAGGAATCAGTTATCAGGGATCAGGAATCAGAAGGGCCGTGACACTGTCGTCGCGGCCCTTTCTCTTACTACACCTACTGATATCTGATTACTGATGCCTGATACCTGGCCAGCGCAGCTATGCGGCGCTGGCCGACGGCATCGCCAGCACGGCGTACAGCGCTTCGGCGTCGCGGGAGGCGCGCAGCTTGTGGGCGATCGAGGAGTCGCGCAGTAGCCGCGCCACCCGCGCCAACGCCTTCAAATGATCGGCTCCCGCACCTTCCGGCGCCAGCAACAGAAAAATAAGATCGACCGGCTGGCCATCGAGCGCTTCGAAATCGATCGGCCGGTCAAGCCGCGCGAATAGTCCGAACAGCCGCGTCAGGTTCGGCATCTTGCCGTGGGGAATCGCGATGCCGTTGCCGACCGCAGTCGAGCCGAGCTTTTCGCGCTGCATGAGAATATCAAAGATCGCCCGTTCGTTCTGACCGGTGAGCGCCGCCGCACGCGCGGCAAGCTCAAGCAGAACCTGCTTCTTGTTGTTGACTTTGAGTGCCGGAATAATTGCGTTCGGAGCAACGAGATCGGTGAGCGCCATGAGCAGGACCTGGAGAGCGAGGCCTTAAGCCTAGCGCACTTTGAATGCGCGCATGATCTTGTCTGGAAGCTGGTACCCGTGTTGTGGGATCATGTGCAAAGCGCGGCGCAACATAGGGAGCGCGGACAATCGCGTCAATGGGCACCGGGAGGAATGGTTATAACCGCATCGGCCGGCGAAATTCGCATTCGCCGGTCAGCACACTAACTTGCGGTTTTCAATCGGGTTCCGGTCGTTGCGGCCGCGGGTGGTGCTCTTTGAGACGGCGGTGATAACGTCGCAGCCGCTTCTCCACCCGAAGTACGGCCTGGTCGGCGCTGGTATAGGCATCCGGCGCACGGCTTTCGGCGCGAAGTATCACCTTCGAATCAAGATGGAAGGCGCATTCGGTGTGAAAGCCGGTTCCGTCTCTCGCCACCGTCACGTGTCCGGAATAACCGCCGTCGAAATATTTGTTCATGGCCTCGCCGATGCGCCCGTTGATGCGCTCGCGCAGCACCTCGCCGAGGTCGAGGTTTTTCCCTGAAATGCGAAATGACATGGCAGCCTCCATCTTTGGTGGCGCATGATCTTTTCGGGAAACCGGCTTGCACCTTCTGCATCATGCGCTAACCGCGCGTTACCCGTAAATTCGACCTAGGCATCGCCCGACGACGAGTCAATGCGGCGTAGTAATACTTACGCGGCTACCGTCGTGAACGCGAAGCGGAGCACAATGGTTCAGGCAAGCACCGCCGCCTGTTTCTCCCGGCGGCGCTGCACCGAGGAGGGAATGCGCATGGCCTCGCGGTATTTCGCAACCGTTCGCCGCGCAATGTCGATATCCGCTTCGCGCAGTTTGTCGACGATGGTGTCGTCGGACAGAACGCCGGCAGCGGTCTCGGCATCGATCAATTGCTTGATGCGGTGACGCACCGCCTCAGCGGAATGCGCCTCACCGCCGTGGGACGCGGCAATCGCGGAAGTAAAGAAATACTTGAGCTCAAAAATGCCGCGGCTGGTGGCGATGTACTTATTGGCCGTAACCCGGGAAACCGTCAATTCGTGCATGCTGATGGCTTCGGCGACCGTCTTCAGATTGAGCGGGCGCAGATGCTCGACGCCGTGCACGAAGAAGCCGTCCTGCTGGCGCACGATTTCGTTGGCAACCTTGAGGATGGTCCGCGCCCGCTGATCAAGCGCGCGCACGAGCCAGGTGGCGCTTTGCAGGCATTCGGCGAGGTATGACTTGTCGGTGTCGCGGCGCGCGGTGGCCGAAACCTCGGCGTAGTAGGTCTGATTGACCAGAACCTTCGGCAAGGTGTCGGAATTCAATTCGACGATCCAGCCGCCGTCGGGACCGGGCCGCACGAAAACGTCCGGCACGATCGGCTGTACCACCGCCGATCCGAAGGCGAGGCCGGGCTTCGGATTGAGGCGCCGGATTTCCGCAATCATGTCGACGAGGTCTTCGTCGCCGACGCCGCACACTTTTCGCAACGTGGCGAAATCGCGCTTGGCCAGGAGATCGAGCCGCGAGATCAAGGCCTGCATCGCCGGATCGAACCGGTCGCGTTCCTTGAGTTGCAGCGTCAGGCATTCGGCAAGATCGCGTGCGCAGATACCGGGCGGATCAAAGGCCTGCAGAATCTCAAGTACGGCGTCCACTTCCTTGACGCTGGTGCCAAGCTTTTCCGCCGCGGAAGCCACATCGCTGCCGAGGTAGCCGGCCTCGTCAACGAGGTCGATCAAATATTGCCCGATCAGCCGCCGCCGCGGATCGCTGATGGCGAGTGTGAGCTGCTCGCGCAGCCAATCGGCCAGCGTGGTTTCGGCGGAGACGAACGCTTCGAGATTGTATTCGCTGTCATCGTGACCGCCGGTGCCGACGGCGGCCCATTCCGAATATCCGGCGGGACCTTCGGCGCTGCGGGGGCGAGGCGGCTCGGCGTCGTCGGGGAAAACATCTTCGACCCGGGCGTCGAGCCGTTCGTCAATGGCGCTGCCGTTCGATTCAGCCCCGTTGGCGTTCCACGATTCGCCGTCGGCCGGCGGTCCGTCCGGCGACGACGTGCCGTTGCTCTCGGCCTCGGCCGGCCCGTCCTCGACGCTGTGGTCGAGCAATGGATTGCGCTCGAGTTCCGCTTCGACGTAAGCGACGAGATCGAGATTCGAGAGCTGCAAGAGCTTGATCGCCTGCATCAATTGCGGCGTCATCACCAGCGCTTGGCTCTGGCGAATCTGGAGTTGTTGCGAAAGCGCCATTGATCCCCGGTTGGACAGAATTGGTCCAATTCTTGCTTGTAGGTAGCTCTCTACAGCAATTCGGAGCCGGTGTCGTCAACCGATTTTCGGGCAGGCTGGAAATTACAACTGGAACTGCTCGCCCAGGTAGAGGCGGCGCACCTCTGGGTTGTTGACGATGTCGCTGGCGTCGCCCTCCATCAGCACCTCGCCGGAATAGATGATGTAGGCGCGATCGGTCAAACCGAGTGTCTCGCGCACGTTGTGATCGGTAATCAGCACGCCGATGCCGCGATTGGTCAGGTGACGCACCAGCGCCTGGATGTCGCCAACGGCGATCGGATCGATGCCGGCAAACGGTTCGTCGAGCAGCATGTAATTCGGCCGCGTCGCGAGCGAGCGAGCGATCTCGACGCGGCGGCGTTCGCCGCCCGAGAGCGCAATCGCCGGCGTCTTGCGCAGCCGGGTGATGTTGAACTCCTCCAATAGCCCGTTGAGATCGCGCTCGCGCCGTTTGGAATCGGGCTCGACCACTTCGAGCACGGCGCGGATGTTCTGCTCGACAGTGAGGCCGCGAAAGATCGAGGCTTCCTGCGGCAGATAGCCGATGCCAAGACGCGCCCGCTGGTACATCGGCAACGCCGTGACGTTGTGACCGTCGAGTTCGACGCGGCCTTTGTCGGCCTTGATGAGGCCGGTCACCATATAAAACACCGTGGTTTTGCCGGCCCCGTTGGGGCCGAGCAAGCCGACGGCCTCGCCCTTGCGCACGTAGAGGCTGACGCCCTTGACCACCTTGCGCCCGACGAAGCTCTTCTCCACGCCGTGAACGGAGAGCACGCCTTTGCGGTCGGGCGGCAGCGAGCCGTTGCCGTCGGTACGGCGGCGCACCCGCGGCTGCTGCGGTCTGTTTTCCGGAAGCGATTGGCGCTGCGGACCATTTTCAGGCGGCGGCGTGCGGTGCTGCCGCTGCGGACGAGTGCTCCGGGCGTTCTCGGTATTTGCCGGGACGCTGGCGATATCGACATAGGTGCCGTTGATGGCACCACCCATACTCGCAAGGTCGATGACCTCATCGGCCATCGGCATCGGCTGACGCGGTCCCGCTCGGCGGCGCCGGCGAAAGTATGAGAGGATGTCCAGCACACTACCCTCGTCAGGCCCGCTTCACTTCGCGGAAATCCCGAGCGTTGAGCCGGGAGTTTACCCGATTTTTCGTAGCCATGCGGTTAGCGGTCAGTTTCTGTTTTCCGAAAACCGGTTTTCACTCTTCGGGATCATGCTGCTAATTTGCCTTGTTTGGGCCGGGCCCGATCGTCATGAAGTTCGACGTGGTACCGTTTTCATTCCGGCTCGGCTGGATCAGCGCGCGGACACGATTCTGACTGGTCGCGCCTGACTCGATGTGAGCGTTGCCTGTCGTCGTATCGACAATCACCCGATCGCCGTGGAGGACGTTCTTGCCCTGACTGACGACGACGTTACCGGTCAGCGTGATGGTCTTTTTCTTCACGTCGTAGACGCCGAGATCGCCGCTGGCATTCTGGTCCTTGGAAATGACGGTGACGCCGCCGCGCGCTTCTATCCTGCGGATATCCTGGGCTCCTTGCGGCACGGCCGGGCTCTTTTGCGTTGTGCCCGGCGCCGCCCTTGAACCAGAATGCGCGATTGCGGAAACGCCCGGACCACCGCCACCGTAGAAGACTACCAGCGTCTGGCACTTGATCGTCGTGTCACCCTGAACAACCTGCACGTCGCCGGAAAACGTCGCCATTTTGCTCTTGTCGTGCACCTCAAGCGTAGCCGACTCGATCTGGATCGGCTGATCCTGGTTCTGCTCTTTTTGCTCCTGCAGCGCAGTTACCGGAGCGGGCGCTGAAGCGGCGCGCGGACCCTGCGCCGCCGCCAATCCCGGCACGGCCAGTGCGATCGCTATGGCCCAGAGCCCAAGCCGGAGCTTCATGGTTTGCGTGCCTGAGTGGAATCCTGATCCGGCTTGATCGTCATTGAAACGCCTTCACTGAATCGAATGACCTCACCGCCATCGACCACGTCGAGCCGGTTGGCGGTGAGCACGCCGTTGATGAGCTTCACCCAAACCGGTTTCTCCGACACCACGTTGCCTTTGTGGACGTCGATCACCGCCTCGGTCATACGCACCTCGTAGCCGGTCGAGGAGACGAGGTGAACGCTGTCGCTCAGCGTCAGCATTTCCGACTTCATGTCGTAGGTTCCGGAATTCGACGTGACGGTGACAGTGCTCTTGTCTTCCATCTCCACTTTGGCGTCGATCTGATGCAGCTCCATCACATCTGGTTTGGTGATGTCCTGGTCGGCGGATTGAGCGGTGAATTCATAGGGCCGCGAATCGACGGTAAAGCCGGTCAAACGCGGCTGCTGCATGGTGACCTTGGTTCCTTTGATGACAAGTTTGCCCAGATCTCCCGGCAGGCGAAGGCCGCCGACTGTCGGCAGGTAATTGACTGCCACGACCATGATCAACGCCGCGGCAAGGACGGCGGGAACGCCGATCCGCAGCCAGCGCACATAGCGGCTGTGCCGCAAGGCGGCGCGATAGATTTGGTCGGCATCGCCGCGAGCGGTCGCGGTAAATCCGACCCGTCTCGCCGTGTCGCCAGAATAAACGCTGGTCAGCTTGGTCCTCTCGGACAGTTAGCCCCGATTCGGGTACGCCCCCGTTTTAACGGTTCCTGCGAGGAATTATCGCCCGGGAATGTGGCCCCGACCGGGCGCGAATGGTCGCGCCAGGGGCCGGATCAAATGCGATCCGGTTGAAATTGCTGCAGATTCACGAGTGGGCGAAAATATCCTCGGCGGCAAATCCGGCCAGATCGAGCCGGGCCCGTTCCGGCAGGAACCGGAAACAGGCCGCCGCCAGCTGATCGCGGCCTTCGCGTACCAGCATGGCATCGAGCCGGTCTCTAAGCGCATGCAGGTAGATCACGTCGCTTGCAGCGTAAGACACCTGGGCGTCGCTCAATGCGGTGTTGCCCCAATCGGACGATTGCTGCTGCTTTGACAGATCATGGCCCAGCACTTCGCGCACCAGATCTTTCAGGCCGTGCTTGTCGGTGTAGGTACGGGCAAGCCGCGATGCGATCTTGGTGCAGTAGACCGGCTCCGCCATGACGCCAAAGGCGTTGCAGAGCATGGCGAGGTCGAACCGCCCGAAATGAAAAATCTTGACGAGGCGCGGATCGGCCAGCAGCCGCCTCAGGTTGGGCGCATCAGTCGCGTGCGGCGGTATCTGCACCACGTCGGCGGAACCGTCGCCCGGTGAAAGCTGCACGACGCAGAGCCGGTCGCGCCCGAGACTGAGCCCCATGGTTTCAGTATCGATCGCTACCGCACCGGTGTAGCGCGAAAGGTCGGGCAGGTCGCCGCGATGCAGCCGGATGGTCATGTGGGAACGCGTTGTGGCAGGGACGCCTGCCACCTGAATATCGCAACCGCCGCATCAAGACTAGTGCGTAGGTTTCTAACTTGCACTCGAATCCGGATGCCGATCGGTGCAGGCCGATGTCGGCTCATTAGGACAACGACGACGCGCAAAACTCGCGGGATGACCGCTACTGGCCAAATCAGGCACGCGCAGTGTGGCTGGGTGAGACCATACCGCCACATATTTGTTCATGGTCGTCTCTGGACGGCCCGACCCGTTAATAGCCGCGCCGGCGCACCTTCTTGGCAGCCTTGCGTGCCGCATAGCGTGCATCGCGCTCGGCCTTTTTCTCGACCGCAATCACCGCCTCACGCTCGGCCTGTTCGGCGGCGAGCAGAGCCGCCGCCTTTTCGGCTTCGAGCCGGGCCTGCGCCTCGCGTTTGGCGGCTATAGCCAATTCTTCCGCCAGTTCGGCCTCGCGCTTTATTCGGGCGGCTTCGCGCGAGGCCATACGGACCAGGCGAGCCTCATTGATGGCCACGCGCTCGGCCTGACGCTGTGCAATCTTGGGATCTTCGGCCGCCGCCCGAAACTTTTGCAGCATCGCCTGCTTGGCTGCGGCGGCGGTATCCTTACGCTTCTGAAAATCAGGATCCTTGTAGTTACCCATTCAGTTCCATGGCCTCTATGATGACTTGTTTGACATGATGCCCGCGAGGGCGGGCTTTGCTACCCGGCTCACACAGGCGTCATGCGCCGGTGAATGTCTTTCACATCGGAAAAGGAAATATCCGCATTGTGTTCGCCGGTATACTCGAGATCGAAGGCGGTGCGCGCGAGGAAGACAAGATCGCCATCGAAATCCTCGGCGATCGCTGAGGGGTAACGCGCCGCAAACCGATCAATCATTTTGCGGTCACCCGCAGCGATCCAGCGCGCGAACTGAAACTCGGGCGCACTCCAATCAATCTCCAGTCCATATTCGGCGGCAAGCCGGGCCTTCAAAACATCGAGCTGGAGGGGGCCAACGACGCCAACCAGGAGAGCAGAGCCGTCGGTCGGCCGGAAAACCTGGGCTACGCCTTCCTCGGCTAGCTCTTGCAGCGCCTGCCTCAGTTTCTTGGCCTTCATGGCGTCAGGCAACCGAACCCGGCGCAAAATCTCCGGCGCGAAGTTGGGTACGCCGACAAAGTTCAGATCCTCGCCTTCGGTCAGGGTATCGCCGATGCGCAGCATCCCGTGATTGGGTATGCCAACCACGTCCCCGGCATAGGCTTCCTCAGCCAGTGCCCGATTTTGGGCGAAGAAAAATTGCGGTGCGCGCAGGCTCATCGGCTTCGCGGTTCGTATCTGCTTGACCTTCATACCGCGCGTCAGCTTGCCGGAGCAAAGCCGCACGAAGGCGATACGATCGCGATGGTTCGGATCCATGTTTGCCTGGATCTTGAAAACGAACGCCGACATGCCCGGCTCGGTCGCCGACACGACCCGTTTGTCGGCTGCTTGTGTTCGCGGCGGCGGCGCTAATTCGCCCAGTGCATTCAGTAAGTCGCCGACGCCGAAATTCTTCAGCGCGCTGCCGAAGAAGATCGGCGTCATATGGCCCTCGGCAAAGGCTTGCGGGTCGAACCGCTTGCAGGCCTGGCGTACCAGGTCAAGCTCGCCGCCGAGCGTCGCGGCGTCGAGATTGGCGTTCAAAGCCACGATTTCGGCTAGTGACATTTCGCGCAGGCTGCCGGGGGAGCCGGAATCGACGTCGAGGAGGCGCACGCCGCCGGATTTTACGTCGATGGTGCCGACGAAATCGCGCCCGCGTCCGATCGGCCACGCGATCGGTGCAGCGTCGAGCGCCAGCGTCTTCTCGATCTCGTCAATCAGGTCGAACGGGTCGCGGCTCTCCCGATCCATCTTGTTGATGAAAGTAATGATCGGAATGTCACGCAGTCTGCACACCTCAAAAAGCTTGCGTGTGCGCGGCTCGATGCCCTTGGCGGCGTCGATCACCATGACAGCCGAGTTGACCGCCGTGAGCGTCCGATAGGTGTCTTCCGAAAAATCCTCGTGGCCCGGCGTATCGAGCAAATTGAACACCCGACCGCCGTATTCGAAGGTCATGACCGAAGTCACGACCGAAATCCCGCGCTCGCGCTCGATCGCCATCCAGTCCGAGCGGGTCGACCGCCGGTCGCGCTTGGCCTTGACCTGCCCGGCAAGCTGGATTGCTCCGCCGAACAGCAGGAGCTTCTCCGTCAAGGTGGTCTTGCCGGCATCCGGATGGGAGATGATCGCGAAGGTGCGGCGCCGTTCAACCTCGGTCGCGATGGGCGATGGGGTTTCGGCGCCCAATGACGTCCGGAAGGGCATATTCATGGCGTGACGGATGTGGCGGTTCGAGCGATTCCGTTCAAGACCGGGCAGGCTCTTTAGCGCCGGCAAGTTCTTCACGCAAGATCTCAAGCTCAAGCCATTGCTGCTCTGCCGCGGCAATATCCTGCTGGAGCGTTGTGAGCGCGACGGTGGTTCTTTCGAAGGCAGTGCGGTCCCGCGCATAAAAGCCGGGATCGTCGAGCCTTGTCTTGAGCGCGTCGACTTCGGCCTGGAGTGCAGCAATGGTTTTGGGCAGACGATCGAGCGCGTGCTTGTCCTTAAAACTCATCCGCCGCTTCGAAGCTGACGGTTCCGAAATATTCGACGCAGCATTTTGCGGGACTTTCTGCGGTTCCTGGTTGCGGAAATCGCGCGACGGTTGCGCGCCGCGCTGTGCCAGCATGTCGCTGTAGCCGCCGGCATATTCGGTCCAGAGGCCATTTCCTTCCGGCACGATCACGCTACTGACCAGGCGATCGAGAAAATCGCGATCGTGGCTGACCAAGAGGACGGTGCCGGGATAGTCGCCAAGCACGTCCTCGAGAACGTCCAGCGTCTCCATGTCAAGATCGTTGGTCGGTTCATCGAGGATCAGAAGGTTGGACGGCCTGGCGAGCACCTGCGCCAGCATCAGACGGCCGCGTTCGCCGCCTGACAGCTTGCCGAGCGGTGTGCGGGCCTGTTCGCTCGCAAACAAGAAATCTTTCATGTAGCTCACGACATGCTTGGCATGTCCGTTGACCATCACGGTATCGCCGTGGCCGCCGGTCAGCGCCTCGGTGACGGTGATATCGGGATCGAGACTGTCCCGATGCTGATCAAGCGTCGCTATCGCGAGATTCGATCCGAGCCGTACCGAACCTGCGTCCGGCGGCAAGCTCCCGGTCAGAAGGTTGATCAGCGTTGTCTTGCCGCTGCCATTCGGCCCGACGATGCCGATGCGGTCGCCGCGTTGAATTCGGATCGACAAGTTACTGACGATTGGACGGTCGTCGTAGCGCTTGCTGACGCCGATCGCCTCGATGACCAGCGCGCCGGACGGCGCGGCCGATCCCGCAGTGATCGTGGCGTTACCGGTATTAGCCCGATAGGTGCGGCGCCGCTCCCTTAAAGCCTGCAAATTACCGACCCTGAGCATGTTGCGCTTGCGCCTGCCGGTTACGCCGTAGCGCATCCAGTGCTCCTCGGCGACGATCTTGCGGTCGAGCTTGTGCTGTTCACGCTCCTCCTCGGCCAGCAGCATGTCGCGCCATTCCTCGAAATGGGCAAAGCCCCTATCGATGCGACGCGTGCAGCCGCGATCGAGCCAGACCGTCGACCGCGAGAGGTTGGAGAGAAAGCGCCGGTCGTGGCTGATGAGCACAAGCGCGGTGCGCCGGGAATTGAGATCTCGCTCCAGCCATTCGATGGCGGCGAGATCGAGATGATTGGTCGGCTCGTCAAGCAGCAGAATATCGGGTGAAGGAGCCAGTACGCGAGCAAGCGACGTGCGACGCGCCTCGCCACCGGAAAGACTAGCCGGGTCTTCCTGCCCGGTGAGGCCGAATTGCTCCAGCAGATGGCGGGCAAGATGGGTATCATCGCTCGGTCCAAGGCCGGCTTCGACATAGGCAAGCGTCGATGCAAAGCCGGAAAAATCCGGCTCCTGCGGCAGATATCGGACAACGGCGCCTGGCTGCGTGAAAACCGAGCCGCGATCCGGTTTGACCTGTCCGGCGGCGATTTTGAGCAGGGTCGATTTGCCCGATCCGTTGCGTCCAACAAGTGCCACCCGCTCGCCGGACGAGACGGACAGCTCGACGCCGGACAGAAGCGGCGTGCCGCCGAAGGTCAACGCGACGTCCTTGAGTTGAAGAAGGGGTGGTGCCATGTCGCCGTGTCAGCCGCCGAAGGAACGCGGCCTCGCCGCGGGGTCAGGTCCGCCGGCTGACCCGGTACAGCCGAATACGTCCGCGGTCAAAAACTCATGGCGGCGTGCCGATGCCTGCTCAAAACGGCAGCAGCCGGCGAGATCCCGGACGCAATCCCGAGCAATTGACTTTCGATGCCTCGCCCCCCGCGCGCGCCGGCGCTAATGTAGGATCCAACGTCTCAGCGCGAGCAGGAACAATGAAAACGCTGTGCAATTTAGCCGCTGTTGCCGCCAGGCGCACCGATATGATGAACGAGAAAGAAGCCTGGTGCTTCGTGCATTAACGGATGCTTACAAGGGAGAATACCGATGAAGCGTCGCACCTTCATGGCTATGCTCGCTGCCGCCGGCGCGGCAAGTCCATTTTTTCATCGTACCGCAGGTGCAGAGCTGGCGCCGAAAGTACGGAACGTGGTGCTTGTCCATGGACTGTTTGCCGACGGGTCATGCTGGTCTGAAGTTATCGCACGGCTGCACATGGCCGGGATCAACGCCACGGCTGTGCAAAATCCTCTAACGACCCTGGAAGAGAGCGTGGCGGCGGCCCAGCGCGCCCTTGCGCTGCAGGACGGTCCAACCGTGCTGGTCGGACATTCTTTTTCCGGCATGATCGTCACCGAAGCGGGCGTCGATCCCAAGGTGACTTCACTGGTTTACGTCGCAGCGCGCGCCCCCGATGCGGGCGAGGATTACACGGAATTGGCGAAGCGATTTCCGACACCGCCGGCTTCAGCGGGCATTGTCTGGTCCGGTGAATACGGGCAGCTCAGCGAGGCGGCGTTCCTGCGCGATTTTGCCGGCGACCTGCCGGCGGCGAAGGCGCGCGTGCTTTACGCCGTTCAGGCCCCGTTCAAACGTTCGTTGCTTGCCGGCAAGACGACCCATGCGGCGTGGCGGACTAAGCCGAGCTGGTACGCGGTGTCCACGGAAGATCGGACGATCAATCCGGATCTCGAGCGCTTCATGGCGAAGCGGATGGGCGCGAAGACGATCGAAGTGAAAGCAAGCCACCTCTCGCTGATCTCCGAGCCGGATACGATCACAAAGCTGATCCTGGACGCAGCCGGACAGACATAACCGGCAGCCAAGGCCAGCTTGGGAACTCGCCAGAGGTCGGGGTCGCGGTTTAGGGACTCGCAAATTCGTTTTCGTGCGGTCGTTGGAGAGGCGGACGACACCGGTCGGTTTCACCACTGACATTGCCAAATTGGCCTGTAGCCGGTTCGGTTGACACCCGCTTAAGCTAATCCCGCTTTCATTTCGAACTCTGCGGGACTCAGATATCCGATCGTCGAGTGCCGGCGTTTCGGATTATAGAAGCATTCAATGTAATCGAACACGTCAGCCTTGGCTTCGTCGCGTGTCCGATAAGTTTTGCGCGCTGTGCGCTCGGTCTTCAGTGAGGAGAAGAAGCTCTCCATCGCAGCATTGTCCCAGACATTGCCCGAACGGCTCATCGAGCAGACGACGCCGTGGTCGGCCAACAGCTTCTGGAACTGTTCGCTGGTGTACTGGCTGCCACGATCGGAGTGATGCAACAGCGCATCAGGTTTGCCTCGTCGCCAGATTGCCATCACCAGCGCGTCAGTGACGAACTGCGCCGTCATCGCTGTGCTCATCGACCAGCCGACCACGCGGCGTGAGAACAGATCGACGACGGCAGCCACATAGAGCCAGCCTTCTGCCGTCCACACATACGTGAAGTCGGCAATCCATTTGCGGTTGGGAGCGGGCGCGTCGAAGCTGCGGTTGAGCACGTTGGCAGCGACGGCGGCGATCGGCCGCTCACCCAGATCGGGCGGCAGGCGGCGCCGTCGCGGACGTGCTCTGAGAGCCTGTAGCCGCATCAGTCGCTCGATCCGATGCAATCCACACGATATTCCTTCCGCCAGCATGTCGTGCCAGACCCGCCTGGCGCCGTAGGTTCGGTCGCTCGCAAGGAAGCTGGCACGAACCTTCGCGCTCAACTCTTCATCGCTCCGGCTGCGCCGACTGCGCGGTCGTGTCAGCCAGGCATAGAACCCACCCCGCGAGACACCGAGCGCCCCGCACAACCATTCCGCCGGCCAGATCCCCCGGTGCTTCGCAATAAAACCGAACTTCACATCGATTCCTTCGCAAAGTAGGCCGCGGCTTTTTTTAGGATGTCTCGTTCGGCCTTCAGCCGGATCACCTCGCGCTTAAGCTGCGCGATCTCCAGCTGCTCCGGCTTCATCTGACCTTGGCCGGGAAACGCATGCCGCGGATCACCCGCGAGCGCTTTCACCCAACTGCGCAACTGAGACTGATGCACACTCAGATCGGCCGAGGCCTGGGCATACGAGACGCCCCGCTCTTTGATCAGCCGCACAGCCTCAAGCTTGAACTCGCGTGTAAACTTCCGCCTCTCCATGACTTACCTCCGGTTCCATCAAAACACCTAACTCGGTGTCTGCGGAACCGGCTGCAGGCCAAATGTCCGCTTCACGTCGCCGAACAACTCTGAGCCGACCTTGACGAGTTGACGGTTACGGCAAACTCAAGCGTGACCCATCTGTTGCAACGGTAACTCGGTGCCACCGTGAAATTCCCGAGGATTAGCGAGCGTCAGCGCCACCCGAGACCAGGAGCAACGTGTTTAAGGATCGCCTCGATGACGTGGGCGTTGTAGTCGACCCCAAGCTGATTAGGGACGGTCAAGAGCAACGTGTCGGCCGCAGCGATGGCTTCGTCTTTTGCGAGCTGCTCGACGAGGATGTCCGGCTCGGCGGCGTAGCTGCGGCCAAAGATCGCTCGTTCATTGCTGCCGAGGTAGCCGACGGTGTCCCCCTCCTTCTCACCCCCGCCGAAATAGGCACGGTCACGGTCGTCGACGAGTGCAAAGATGCTGCGGCTGACCGACACCCGCGGCTCGCGCGCATGACCGGCGGTCTTCCACGCCTCGCGGAATATCCGGATCTGTTCGGCCTGCTGGATGTGGAAGGGACGTCCGCTCTCGTCGATTTTGAGAGTCGAACTTTGCAGATTCATGCCGAGCTTGGCCGCCCACTCCGCCGTGGCATTGGTTGCGGCGCCCCACCAGATTCGATCGCGCAGGCCCTCCGAGTACGGCTCGACGCGCAGCAGGCCGGGAGGATTCGAAAACATCGGTTGTGGGTTCGGCTGCGCGAAGCCCTCGCCACGCAGCACCTCGAGCAACACCTCGGTATGGCGTCTGGCCATGTCTGCATCGGTCATCCCCTCAGGCGGGACATAACCGAAGTAGCGCCATCCATCGATCACCTGCTCGGGCGAACCGCGGCTGATGCCGAGTTGCAGGCGTCCGCCGCCGATGACGTCGGCAGCACCAGCGTCCTCTGCCATGTAGAGCGGGTTCTCATAGCGCATATCGATGACTGCCGTGCCGATCTCAATCCGCTTGGTCTTCGCGCCGACAGCAGCCAGCAGAGGGAACGGAGAGCCGAGCTGGCGGGCGAAATGGTGCACGCGGAAGTAAGCCCCGTCCGCGCCGAGTTGCTCGGCGGCGACGGCCAGGTCGATCGATTGCAAGAGGGCGTCGGAAGCCGATCGCGTCTGCGACTGAGGCGAGGGCGTCCAATGGCCAAATGACAGGAAGCCGATTTTTTTCATGACAGGCGTCGCTGGGCAATGCGTTCAGTTCTTGTTCTTCAGATCGAAGAATTTGAGTTGAAACAGGTCGTGTTCGGGAGGTTCAAATACAAGTGCCAAAACGGGCATTCATGCGCATGACGCGGTGATCTCGATGATGAGCGCGCCGCTAGCTGGTTTTTGCCGGGACCAAACCAGCCAATTCCAGACTGAGCGCCTTGAGCTTTCGCCTCGCCTCGGGATCGGAGGCTTGTGCGTCTGCCTGCGCTTCGCGCTGTCCATTGAAAAACAACCCGCTCCGGCCTTCCATCTCCGGCGCGACCGCCTGCTTGAGGATCGCGTCGGCGCCTTCCTCGACGGTGGTCATCGGCGTTCCGAACTGCCGCACCATGTTGGTGTTCATGAACGTCGCCGGATGCAAGGCGTTGACTGTCACGCCGCTGCCAGCGAGCTCGGGCGCCAGATCGACGGTGAACAGAATCTGGGCGAGTTTGCTCTGACGGTAAGCGCGCATGCCGCTATAGTCGTTCGTCATCATCACGTCCTTGAAGTCGATGGCCTGCTGGCCGAGCGATGAGACGTTGACGATCCTCGCCGGTGCGCTTTTCTTGAGCAGCGGCAACAGCAGATACGTGAGCAAAAATCCGGAAAGATAATTGACGGCAAAACGCATCTCGAAGCCGTCCGGGCTGAGCTCGCGCCGGCCCTCCGGCTCACCCCGGCCGATGCCTGCATTGTTGACGAGAAGATCAAGCCGGTTCGTAGCCCGTTGCACAGCATCAGCAAGCCGCCGCACCTCGGCCATGGATGACAGGTCGGCCTGCAGAAATTCCGCCGCGCCGCCGGCCGCCCTAATCTCGTTGACGACGCGCTCGCCGCGCGCACGGTCGCGGCCATGCACGAGGACGCGCCAGCCGTCGGCGCCCAATCTTTCTGCTACCACGCGCCCGACCCCGTCAGTCGAGCCGGTGACCAGCGCCGTTTTTCCGTTGAGTTTTGCCATAAGCGTACCTTTGTTACACGAAGTGTAACCGCGCTCTGTTTGTTGGGCTAGGGTGCACCGACGATCAAAAATTCTGCCGCGACGCGCTCATTTCTGCTCAAGGCGCCAGGAGCCGTCCCAATTGTCGCCAGGCGGCGACGCCGCCAGGACGTCGATGCGCTTGAGCAAGGTCAAAGCCGGTCCGTCGTCGGGAACGGCTTCGAGCGCTGCGGTGAAACCGCGTCTTGCATCCTCCCAGCGCCGCGCCCGATAGGCGGCGAGTGCCGCCGCGTAGCGGGTCCGCAGCTCATTCTGGGCCGCGGTCAAAGCCCCGCTGCGCCCCATGATTTCGTACACCGGCTGCGCGCGGGTCTGGCCGACCAGGGCGACGCGATCGATCTCTCGCGTCTCGATCGCAGCGCCAGCCGCAGCGACTGTCGCCTCGGACACCAGGATGCGGCTGTTGTACAGCTTGTTGGCGCCTTCCAGGCGCGACGCCAGATTGACCGTCTCGCCCATCACCGTATAGCTCATCATCACTTCGGAGCCGACGCTGCCGACGAGCGCTTCACCGGTAGCGATCCCGATGCGGATATCGAACGAGATCGGGACGTTCTTGATTCCAAGGAGATCCGGCAATTCGGCCCGAAACGGCGCGACGCGCTCCAACATTTCGAGCGCGGCAAAAGCTGCGAAACGTGCCTGATCGGCATCCGCAGTGAAGGGCGGTCCCCAGTAGGCCATGATGGCGTCGCCGACATATTTGTCGATGATACCGCCATGATGGCGGATCGGCGCGGACATCGTCGAAAAATACCGGTTCATGACTTTGACGAGTCCCTGCGGCGTCATCTCCTCACTGACGCCGACAAATCCCCGGACGTCACAAAACAGCACGGTCATGACGCGTCGCTCTCCGGCGGTCGCGAGCGTCGGTCCGCTGATCAAGCCCTCGACAATGCGGGGATCGATGTATTTGCCGAAGGTTTCGCGGATGCGCTCTTTCAGCCGCAGCTGCTCGACCATCCGGTTGAAGGCCATAGTCAGATAGCCGATCTCATCGTGCGAGGTGACAACCAGGGTTTGATCGAGCCTGCCGGCTTCGACCGCGCGCGCGCCTTCCAGCAGCAGCCGCACCGGACGCGTCATTCCGGTACTGACCAGAATCGAGAACACCAGGCCGAGCGTAGCAGCGAGCACGGTCAGCAGAATGGCGATCACCATGACGACACGCTGCTTGCGTACTGTTGCGGCAGAATCGGCCCGCAGCAGGTCGATCATTTCGGCGCGGACGTCATCGAGCCCGCGATCAAGATCGCCGCGCAGGGCGTCGATGCGGTCGACGCTGTCGGCGATCGCCTTTCGATTTCCGCCGTCCAGCAGCTTTAGCAGCCGTTCGATTTCATCATCGAGCTGACTTCGCGTCTCGCCGATCAAATCGGCGAGGCGCGTCTGCGGCCGCACCAGCGCCGACGCATCACCGAAGGTGGTTCCCTTCGCGATCAGGCCGTCGATCAAGGTGCGCGCCGTCCTGGTTTCCTTGTCGAACGCAGCGCCGCTGGCATCGAAACTGTTGCGCGCCGCGGCGAACCGGCCGTCGTCTGGCGGCGATTCGGTTTTCTCGATGATCATGCTGCGCAACGCCAGCGCGCGCTCGACCGAGCGGATGTTGGCGCGCGCCAGCGCGCCGTAGGCGGGAACGTAGCGCTGGGTCAGATCTTCGAGGCGGTTGCCGACTTGCAGCACCAACGCCATCGAAACCAGCGCCGTGACCGCCATCAGGACGATAAGAACGACCGCGATTCCGATGATCTTACGCTTGATCGATAACCGGATCATCCACTGATCCCTGTTCGCCCGCGCCTCACGCCGCGCGCGGCGTGACTTCCCGTTCGATGCGGCGGCGAAGTTTCCGATGTGCTACGTCCAGGTCGTAGCGCGCCTGCAGATTGATCCAAAGCTCTGGCGAGGTACCAAAATAGCGCGCGAGACGAAACGCCGTGTCTGCGCTAATCCCGCGACGGCAAAGCACAATGTCGTTGACCCGTGAACGCGGCACCTTGATGGCCTGCGCCAAAGTGTAGACGCTGATTTTCATGGGTCGCAGGAAATCGTCGCGCAGGATTTCACCCGGATGGATGAGCGGAAGCTTTTTGCCGGTGGTGACGTCGCCAAAGTCGATACGGCCCGCATCCAAATCTTCTCGTTTGATGCTCATAGCGTTCATCCCTTGTGATAGTCCACGACCGCAACATTCCATGCCGCGCCTTCGCGCCACTCAAAGCATATCCGCCACTGATCGTTGACGCGGATGCTGTGCTGTCCGCGCCGCTCACCGAGCAGCGCTTCAAGGCGGTTTCCCGGAGGAACTCGAAGATCGTCGAGAAGTTTGGCCGCATCGATAGCGAGAAGCTTGGCTCTCGCCCGCCCCTGAATCTGGTTCGCTACACCCTTTACCAAATAGCCGGCAAACAGCGCTGCTGTTCGCTTGTCGGCGAAGCTCTTGATCACGACTGCGAAGCGTACCGGAAAACGGTACGGAGATCAAGTTAGCCCGCAGCGCGGATGGAGCGGCGCTATCCTGCGGCGCCGTATTATTGCTACGTGCGAGCCAAAAGCCGCTATATTCTTAATTTGGTGCCCAGGAGAGGACTCGAACCTCCACGCCTCGCGGCGCTAGTACCTGAAACTAGTGCGTCTACCAATTCCGCCACCTGGGCTTAGGCGGCGATAGGTACGGAGCCGTATTCTGGTTGTCAATCGAAGGCGCTATCCCTCTATACAGCGCGGAATCGATCCTGTATTGCCGCCAGCCAGGACCTTCTGGACGTGGCCGTGAAAAGCAATTCTGACACGCTGGTCACCGTATTCGGCGGCTCGGGATTCCTCGGCCGCCACGTGGTGCGCGCGCTTGCCAACCGGAACTACCTCATCCGCGTCGCAGTGCGCCGCCCGGAACTGGCCGGCTACTTGCAGCCGCTCGGCCGGGTCGGACAAATTCATGCGGTGCAGGCGAATGTGCGCTTTGCACCGTCGATCGAAGCGGCGGTGCGCGACACCAACATCGTCATCAATCTCGTCGGCATTCTGTTTGAACGGGGCCGCCAGCGCTTCGATGCCGTGCAGGCCGAAGGCGCGGGAGCGGTGGCCCAGGCCGCGCACGCCGCCGGCGCGCGGCTCGTCCACGTCTCGGCTATCGGCGCCGACGAGAATTCGGACTCGGATTATGCGCGCTCCAAGGCCTCAGGCGAGCGGCTGGTGCTGGCGGCTCAACCCGAAGCGATCATCATGCGGCCGTCGATCGTTTTCGGGCCCGAGGATGACTTCTTCAACCGCCTCGCTGCACTGGCCCGTATCGCGCCGGCGCTGCCGCTTCCCGGCGGCGGCCACACCCGCTTTCAGCCGGTGTTTGCCGGCGACGTGGCCGAAGCGCTTGCCAAGGCCGTTGACGGTGAAGTCAAACCGGGCCTCGTCTACGAGGCGGGCGGGCCTGACGTCCGCACCTTCAAGGAACTGATGGAATTCACGCTTGCCACCGTCGGACGCCGCCGCCTGCTGCTGCCGGTGCCGTTCCCGGTACTGAAGCTGCAGGCGGCGTTTCTGCAATTTCTGCCAAAGCCGCCGCTGACGCCCGATCAGGTCGAGCTTTTAAAAAGCGACAACGTCGTCGCCGCGGCCGCGCGTGAGCAGGGCCGCACACTTGAAGGGCTCGGCATTGTGCCCAATTCGGTCGCTTCGATTGTGCCGGACTACCTCTGGCGCTTTCGCAAGACCGGCCAATTCCACGGCCGCATCGCGTAACGGCAGTCGGCATCTAGAGCGACAATCACTTCAACTTGAATCGATTATCGCTCTATAACTTTGGTGGAGCATGATCTTTTCGGAAAACCGGCTTCCACTTTTCCGGATCATGCTCGAAGCGACTTCAAAATTGGAGTTTTAGGTCACGCCTCGTATTTGAACGAGAGCGCGACGCGGGTGCGAAAGGCCGTAACCTTTCCATTATCCACTTTCATGTCCATTTTGGTGACCTCGGCGACACGCAGATCGCGCAATGAACTGGAAGCCGTCGCGACCGCTATGCGGCCGGCGTCCTCCCATGATTTTTCGCTGACGCCAACCACATCAATAATCCGATAGACGCTATCCGATTGTTTCTTCGCCATTGGATCTGTCCCTTCGTGGCTAACCGCGACGCGGCCAATACCTCGCGTCAGGCTTAAGCTTAGATCAAGGCCGGCCGTCGCGTCGATAATGTCTTTCTTTGTTCGGCACTGGACTTCGGCGGTCGAAAGATAGAAGCTCGGAGCGGCCGCGCCGTCAGGCGCGCGCGAGGGCGCCGCGATGCCTGGCAAACGGGTGCAGTTCGATGAAGGGTCCTTGCGGCAGCTGGACCTTCTCGGCCGCGATCAGATGAAGGACTTTCAGGAACTGGCGGACGAGGCGTTCCGCGATCTGCTGAAGAAATACGATCGCCCCGTCGATCTGAAAGACGCGCTGCGGCGGAGCGCCGGCGTCTCCGCGACGATTCATCACTTAAAGCCTGGCCAGGACAAGAAACCGCGGCGGAAATAACCGCACGGTTATAGCCGTCAATCAACGCCATCGTCGCTTGAGGCCGCTGGCTTCGCGCCATCGATTTCCTGGTGCCCAAGTGTTCCAAGCCGCCCGAACACGGTTTACGAACAATAAATTCCGTAACTGCCACAAGCGGATAAACCGAATTTTCAGGTCTCTTAGGTAGAAGCACGTACTCTACACCCGACGCTCTATCCACGGTTAAGTGACCGCCATGCGCGTGGCTCAACTGTGTTGGAGCGAGAACGCCGGCTGGACTGCCGTTGCCGGCGATCGCGCCAACGCTGACCTGGTTTTCTTTTTCGGTACACGGCAGGCGCTGGCGTGCGGCGCTCGTTATCGCGAACTGCGCACGATGTTTCCGGCCGCTCACATTCTCGGCTGCAGCACCGGCGGGCAAATCAATAACGACGACGTCACCGACGATGAGATCGCCGCGGCGGCAATCGGCTTCGATGCGACCCGACTCCGCATCGCCAGCGAACCGGCGTGCTCGCCCGAAAATTCCCGCGCCCGCGGCGAGGCGATCGGCCGCGCCCTGGCGGCAACCGACCTGGTCGGCATTTTCGTTCTGTCGGATGGCCTGAACGTCAACGGCAGCGAGCTCGTCGCCGGGATCACCGGCGCGGTCGGCAAACAGGTCGCGGTTACCGGCGGGCTGGCCGGCGACGGCGCCGATTTTAGCGAAACACTCGTCGGCGCCGACTGCGCTCCGCGCAAACATCTGGTCGCGGCGGTTGGGTTTTACGGTCCGGCGATCCGTATCGGCCACGGCAGCGCCGGCGGTTGGGACGAGTTTGGACCGCGCCGACAAATCACCCGATCCCGCGGCAATGTGTTGTTCGAATTCGATGGCCAACCGGCGCTCGATCTCTACGAGCGTTACCTGGGCGAAGAGGAAGCAAGAGGCCTGCCTGGCTCCGGCCTCTTGTTTCCGTTGCGCGTTTTCGATCCGGAGCGGCCGGACCACGACATCGTCCGCACCATCCTCGCCGTGGATCAGGAAGCGCGTTCGATGACGTTTGCGGGCGACGTTCCCGAAGGCTGGACGGCGCAACTGATGCGCGGCAATTTCGACCGGCTGGCGGCCGGTGCAGCCTCGGCCGCGCGACAAGCCGCCGATGGCGTCGGCCAAACCCGAACCGGCGATCAACTCGCCATCCTGGTGAGCTGCATCGGCAGGCGGCTCCTGATGGGCCAACATACCGCCGACGAACTCGAAGCCACGCGCGTCGAATTCGGACCCCACATTCCACAACTCGGTTTCTATTCGTACGGCGAAATCTCTCCCCATCGCGTGTCAGGCGTCTGCGAACTTCACAATCAGACAATGACTGTCACCACGATAGCGGAGATTTTGGAAGACGCCGGTGCATAAGCTCCTCGCCAGACAGCTTGCAAAGGCGACCACGAGCTCCGGCGAATTGGACCTCCAGGCGCTGCTGGCCCTTGTCGCCGAAGCCTACGAGCAGTCGGACAGCGACCGCCACCGCACCGATCGTTCGATCGCGCTGATGATCAAGGAACTCGAGCAACTCAACCGCGGGCTCGATCGGCTCGTGCAGGAGCGAACCGTCGCCCTGCGCGAGCGGGAGGCCGAGTTGCAGGCGCAGAACCTGCGTTTCGACACCGCGCTCAAGAACATGGCGCACGGACTCTGCATGTTTGATCGCAACGAGCGCTTGATCGTTTGCAACGAACGTTACACCGAGCTCTACGCTCTGACGCCCGAACAGGCCAAACCCGGGGTGACGCTGCGCTCCATTCTCGAAGCGCGGGTGGCCGGGTCCAACGGACCGTTGCATGCCGACGGATACGTCGAAGACCGTCTGGCAGATGTCCGTAAGCGCGAGCCGTATGATATTGAGACCACAATGCGCGACGGCCGCGTGCTTGCCGTCAATCACCGGCCGATGCCGGACGGCGGCTCTGTCGCCATCCATCAGGATATCACCCCGCAAAAACGCGCCGAATTGCAAATCGCTTACATGGCCCGTTATGACGACTTGACGAGCCTTGCCAATCGCGCGGTGCTACTCGGCAAAATGCGGGAGTTGCTGGCGCAGGTGCAACGTCAGGGCGATCAATTCACGCTGTTCATGCTCGATCTTGATTTGTTCAAGACCGTCAACGATTTGCTCGGCCATCCGGTCGGCGACGAGCTGCTAAAGGTGGTGGCCGGCCGGCTGCGGGCGTGTGTGCGCCAAACCGATACGGTAGCGCGGCTCGGCGGCGACGAATTTGCAATTTTGGCGAATGTCGACGGCGATCAACGCGAAGCCGCGATCATCACCGCCAACAAACTCCTGTCAGCGGTAGCCGCGCCTTACGATATCGACGGACATCAGCTCCATATCGGAACCAGCATTGGCGTCGCGCTCGCACCTGAGCACGGCACGAGCGTCGACCAGCTGGTGAAGAATGCAGATCTTGCGCTCTATAGGGCCAAGGCCGAAGGCCGTGACGCTTACCGGTTTTTCGATGATGCAATGGGCACCGAGGCCCGCCGGCGCCGCGCCTACCAAAACGACCTGCGGAACGCGCTGTCAAACGACGAGTTCGAGCTGCACTACCACCCTATCGTCGACATCCAGACCCGGGAAATTGCCAGCGTCGAGGCGCTCATCCGCTGGCGACACCCCGAGCGCGGCCTGATCGCACCCGCGGAGTTCATTCAGGTGGCCGAGGAAACCGGCCTGATCAATCCGATCGGCAACTGGGTTTTGCGCAAGGCCTGCAGTGACGCCATGCGCTGGCCCTCGCACGTCAAGGTCAGTGTCAATCTATCGGCGGTGCAGTTCCGCAGGGTCTACCCGATCGACAATTTTTGCGACACGCTCGCGGAATCCGGCCTGCCGCCGGAGCGCCTGGAACTGGAGATCACCGAATCGGTCCTGCTGCAGGGCACCGCAGAAAATGTCGAGACGCTGCATCAGCTAAGATTGATGGGCATTTCCATCGTGCTGGACGATTTCGGCACCGGTTATTCGTCGCTCAGCTATCTGCGGATGTTTCCGTTCGACAAGATCAAGATCGACCGCTCGTTCGTGCACGAGCTGGCGAAGAATGCCGACTGCGCCGCCATCGTATCCGCGGTCGCGGGCCTCGGCAGAAGCCTGCGCATCGGCACCGTCGCTGAGGGAATCGAAACCGAAGACCAGCTTCTGCTTGTCCGCGCCGCCGGCTTTACCCACGTGCAGGGCTACCTGTTCGGCCGACCGTGTCCGGCGGAAGGCCTCGACCTTCCGGGTATTCTGCGGCAGAGCCCAGAGATCGAAGCGGCTTGATAATCCCGCCGTTACGCAAATCGCTCGCGCGCCCTGGCGCGGGCTTTCATGGCTTCAATTTCGCGATTTCTTGCCGGGCTCGCCGTTTCCAATGAAGTCAGCAGTCGCCGGGCTACCTCCGTCACCTCCTCAACCGCGCGATTAAACGCCGCCTCGTTGGCGCGCGACGGGTGGGCGAACCCACTCAACTTGCGAACGAACTGCAGCGCCGACGCGTGGATTTCCGCCTCACTGGCCGGCGGTTCGAAATTAAACAGCGTGCGGATGTTGCGGCACATCGGTCCCTCATGCTGATAGGTTTCGCTTCGCCCATTCTACAATTTAATGCTCGCTGCGGTAAATTGACGGGCCAAGCCATCCTTCTGCCGGAGCGCTTCGTGTCATCCATCGTTGCCGAGCCTGTCGCCATCACTGATGACAAAGGCGTTCGCGTTTCGGGCTTGCTGCAAACGCCATCGAAACCGCGAGCCTGCTATGTTCTCGCTCATGGCGCCGGAGCGGGCATGAAGCATCCGTTTATGGCGGCGGTCGCAGCGGAGCTTGCACAGCGCGGCATTGCGACTTTGCGTTACCAGTTTCCCTACATGGAGCGCGGCGGCAAACGGCCCGATCCGCCGGCCGTCGCACACGCCGCCATTCGTGCCGCGGTAGACGCGGCGCGACTATTGTTGCCCGAAATTCCCCTCATCGCCGGCGGCAAATCGTTCGGCGGGCGAATGACGTCACAGGCGCAGGCGAAAACCTCGTTGCCGGGCCTCTACGGCCTGGCGTTCCTTGGCTTTCCTCTGCACCCGGCGGGCCGGCCTTCGCAAGATCGGGCCGAGCATCTTTTTGATGTGCAAGTCCCGATGCTGTTCCTGCAAGGTACGCGCGACACACTGGCAGAGCTTGATCAGCTCGAACCGCTCTGCCGCGCACTCGGCTCCCGCGCCACCTTGAAGCTATTCCAGGACGCCGATCACTCGTTCCACGTGCCGGCGCGGACCGGCCGCAAGGACGCGGACATTCGGGCTGAAATGCTCGATGCTCTGGGCGCCTGGATCGACGACGTGATCAGAGGCCGAGCGAAAGCGCGATAAGACCAACCACGCCGACAACAAGTCGCCAGCCCACGAACAACGTGAACCCGTGGCGCGAGACGTAGCCAAGGAAGCTTTTCACCACGAACCAGGCGCTGATGAAGGACACGATAAATCCCACCGCAACGATCATGACGTTGCTGTAACTCATCTGGCCGTGGTTCTTGTAGAGATCGTAGGCGAAAGCGCCGGCCATGGTCGGCATGGCAAGCCAGAACGAGAACTCGGCGGCGGCGCGGCGCTCGGCCCCGAGCAGCATCGCCGAAACGATGGTCGCGCCCGAGCGCGATACCCCCGGAATCATCGAGAGGCACTGGGCAAGCCCGATGATGAAATACATCGGCAGCGTGAACGTGGTCGCTTCCTGATAACGCGGCTTGAGGTCGAGCCGATCGACCCACAGCAGCACCAGACCGCCGACGATCAGCGAAACGCATACGATCCACGGGTTGAACAGGACTTCCTTGATGAATTTGTAGGCCGTCGCTCCGATAATCGCCGCCGGCAAAAAAGCCACAAGGACGCCGATGATGAAGCGTTGCGCTTTCGGGTCGTTAAACATTCCCAGAAACAGATGCCACAGCCGCGTGGCATAGATCGACAGCAGGGCCAATATGGCGCCGAACTGAATCAGAACCGCAAAACTTTTGCCGAAATTGTCGTCGCTGAAGCCAAAAAACTGCTGCATGAGCAAAAGATGTCCGGTCGATGACACCGGAATGAATTCAGTCAGTCCCTCGACCACGCCAAGGATGATGGCCTTGATGAAATCGAGCGTCATGAGCGAGAGCTCCGCTTCGGAGAAAGGCGCAGCCTGCGCCTCATTCAATGGAACTGGCACGAATTGACCGCAGACTTGTGACCGAGCCTCGAAGTTCTGGCAAGACGCCGGCCGCGCCTTCAATAGGCGTGACGGGACAGGTTCCTCGCGCCGGTTGCCCGCAGAACTGCTTCGCCTATAAGGGAGCGCTTCGCCGTCGCGGCGCTCGTTCACGCCCGACCCGGTTTAGTCACATTCATTGCTCACCCCGACAGCATGCTGACCCTGTTTCATCATTTCTCCTGCCCGCATTCACGCTTTGTACGGCTGATTCTCGAGGAGTTTGGTGCCACGCCGCGCCTGGTCGAGGAGCGGACCTGGGAACGGCGCGAGGAGTTCCTGATGCTCAATCCCGCCGGAGCCACGCCGGTGCTGGTGGAAGAAGGCGTGCCACCGATACCGGGCGCGGCCATCATCGCCGAATACCTCGACGAGACGCGAGCGACGGCCGGCACCGAGGCCCGGCTGATGCCGCGCGAACCGGCGCAAAGGATCGAAATCCGCCGGCTGATGAGCTGGTTCAACGACAAGTTTTTCGCCGAGGTCAGCGGCGCGCTGGTAACGGAGCGCATTTACAAGCGCTTTATTCCGGCCGACAAAGGCGGCGGCCCGCCCAATACCGAGATCATGCGCGCCGCGCGCAACAATATTAAGTACCATCTGTCGTATATCGGCTGGCTCGTGCGCAAGCGCGACTGGCTTGCCGGCGACAGCCTGACTTATGCCGATCTTGCCGCGGCGGCGCATTTATCCGCCGTCGATTATCTGGGCGATGTACCGTGGCACGAAGACGAGACCGCGAAGGCCTGGTACGCGAGAATCAAGTCGCGACCCTCGTTCCGCGCGTTGCTCAGCGAGACACTGCCCGGCGTGCCGCCGGCCGCGACGTACGCCAACCTCGACTTCTGACGCCGGCGGCCGCGGCCGCTTTCAAGAGCGAACTCGCCGCTGCTGCACGCGCGCAGGGTTTCGATGCGGTCGGCTTCGCCCGGCCGGATTCGATCCCGCACATCGCCGCGCGCTTGCAAGAGTTTCTCGCGGCAGGCACCTACGGCGACATGGACTGGATGGCGCGACACGCCGACCGCCGCGCCGACCCGCGCGTTTTGTGGCCCGAAGTCCGCACCATCGTCATGCTCGGCATCAACTACGGCCCAAGCGATGATCCACTTGCAATCCTCAAACAACGCACATGCGGCGGCATCTCGGTTTACGCCCAAGGCGACGATTATCACGACGTGATCAAGCCGCGGCTGAAACATCTCGGACGCTGGCTGATCGAGCAAGCCGGTGGCGACATCAAAGTTTTCGTCGACACCGCGCCGGTAATGGAAAAGCCGCTGGCGCAGGCGGCCGGCCTGGGGTGGCAGGGCAAACATACCAACCTGGTGTCACGTGACCATGGTTCGTGGCTGTCCCTCGGCGCCCTCTTCACCACGCTCGATCTGCCGCCTGACGCCGCCGACGAAGACCATTGCGGCAGTTGCCGCGCCTGCCTCGACGTCTGTCCAACCGACGCGTTTCCCGCGCCTTATCGTCTCGATGCGCGGCGCTGCATCTCCTATCTCACCATCGAGCACAAGGGACCGATCCCGCGCGAATTGCGTCCGCTGCTCGGCAACCGCATCTATGGCTGCGACGATTGTCTGGCGGTTTGTCCGTGGAACAAATTCGCGCAAGCCGGACGCGAGGCGAAGCTTGCCGCGCGCGCCGCCCTGCGCGCGCCGCAGCTTGCCGAATTGGTCCGGCTTGACGATGCCGCGTTCCGCATTTTGTTCGCCAAGAGTGCGGTCAAACGCATCGGCCGCGCCCGGTTCGTGCGCAATGTGTTGATCGCCATCGGCAACTCTGGCGACGCCGCGCTGACAGGCGCAGCCGAGCATTCGCTCGATGATCCGTCGGCGCTGGTCCGTGGTGCCGCGGTCTGGGCGCTCGGCCAACTCGATCGTGCGCGACTTGAGCGCTGCGCTGGCGCGCGGCGCGCCGCCGAGACCGATGCCGGGGTGATCGACGATTGGAACGCCGCGTTGCAATGAGGCTCGAATGTCCAGGCTTATCTGTTTCGGGCTCGGTTATTCCGCGGAAAACTTTATCGCGAGATTCGGCGACGGCTTTGAGCGTATCGTCGGTACCGTGCGCGGCGCCGAACGCGCCGCAGTTCTCAATGCGCGCTTCGGCGGCCGGCTGAAAGTCATTGCCTTCGACGGCACTTTAGCGACGCCAGACGTCGTCAGCGCGATCGGCGAAGCCGATGTTGCGCTGGTTTCGATACCCCAGACCGCGACGGGCGATCCCGTGCTCACGGCTTTCGGCGCAGACTTGGTGCACGCGAGCCGCCTGCATTCGGTCGTCTATCTGTCCACCATCGGAGTCTATGGCGACCACGGTGGCGCGTGGGTGGACGAGAAAACGCCGCCGCGGCCGGATTCTGAGCGCGCACGCGAGCGGCTGGCTGCTGAACAGGCGTGGCAAGCGTTCGGTGAGCGATCCCGCAAAGCCGTCGCCATTCTGCGGCTTGCCGGCATCTATGGGCCCGGGCGCAATGCACTCGTCCAAATCGCTCGCGGCGAAGCGCGGCGTATCGTCAAACCTGGCCAGGTGTTCAACCGCATCCACGTCGCCGATATCGCGCAGGCGATCGATGCGGCCTTCGCGCGCAACGCCGACGGAATTTTCAACGTCGCCGACGATGAGCCTACCCCGCCGGCCGATCCGATTGTCTTCGCCGCACAACTTCTGGGCCGCGATCCGCCGCCGGAAATCCGGTTCGAAGACGCCGTTCCCTCGATGTCGCCGATGGCGCTGAGCTTCTGGCAGGAATGCCGGCGCGTCCGAAACGACAAGCTCAAGCGCGAACTTGGCGTCGTTCTCGACTACCCGACATTCCGGGAAGGTTTGCGCGCGCTGTTTGAAGCGCAGCAGACGAGCGTCAATGCAAGCTCGGGCCCTTGAGGAAGCGATCGCGTTCACCCGATTTAATGCGCAGGTCCATGGTGTCGCCGTCGCGATAGATGGTGATCGGCACGTCGACGCCGGCCTGGCCTTGCGCCCAGATGCGGCGAAACATGCCCGCCAAATCGTGGACCTCGGTGCCGGCGACCGACAGCACGACGTCGCCGGTGTGCAAATTGGCGCGCTTGGCCGGTCCGCGATCCGCGAGCCCCACAACAACCAGCCGGTTCTCCACCTCGGTAGCATAAAAGCCGAGCCACGGCCGCGGCGGCGCATTGCGCCGGCCGAACTTGTGCAGGTCGTCGAAGATCGGCTTCAGGAGATCGATCGGCACCATCATGTTGATGTTCTGCGCCTGCCCTTTCTCGACAGCATGCTGGAGCTGCAGCGAACCTATGCCGAGCAGATCGCCGGCGGGCCCGATCAGGGCGGTGCCGCCCCAGTTTGGATGCGCCGGCGCCGTGAAGATCGCCTCGTCGAGCACGTATTCCCAGTAGCCGGCGAATTCCTGCTTGGCGACGATGCGCGCGGCGACCGAATGGGTCCGCCCACCAGCCCCGGCGACCACAACGCGTTCACCGAGCGAACCTGCCGCGGACTGACCGATCTCAAGCGACGGCATATCGAGCTTGGCGAGCGCCTGCACCAGACCGAATCCGGTCTCCTGGTCGTAGCCGAGCACGTGACCGGGCACCGAGCGGCCATCGTTCAGCGTCAGCCAGATGGTGTCCGCTTCGGTGATCAGATAGCCGATCGTCAGGATAAGGCCGTTGCCGCGAATGATGACGCCGTTGCCGGCACGTTCGGTCCCGAGCGTTTCCGCGGTGAAGGCGTCGGTCGGCACGGTGGCGCGCAGCGCCACCACGCAGGAGAGCGCGAGCTCGAGATCGTAGGAGTAATCCTCCGGTTTCGGCTGCACGGAGGTCGGCACCTTCCAGTCGCTCAAGGATGCCATCTCATTCCTTCTTGTCTGACTTGTCGGACGCTGCGGCGCGCTGTTGCAGTTCCTCCAGCCGTTTCTCCAGTTCCGGCAGGCTGCGCACAAGCTCGCATTTCTGCTTGTCCTCCTGCGCCTGTCGCTTCACCTCTTCCCAGCGTTCCTTGGCATCTTCCAAGGTCCAGGGCCGCTTCTTCGCCGGATTAAACACCTGGGCCTTGACCAGATTCTCCATCGAGTGCGCGTACTCTTCCAGATTGAGCAGGCGATTACGCACCTGATAATAGAAACTCTTGCCGTCCAGCTCGTTGCAGTATTTCAGGCCGCCCGCGAACATTTGTTGGGCCATGTGAGCGTCGAAGATCTTGCCTTTCAGGTCGTCGATAGCGGGATTTTGCGCATGCAGCGCAGACCCCGGAAATAACAACAGCGTAATCACGCCGAAGGCAAGCCGCCTCACGTCCAGTCTCCCTTGAGTCCAGCGGCCATCGTCCTTTGAGTCGCAATGCGCAAGGACAGCACCAATGCACTGATCGGGTCTGCAGCGTACCACAGTACCGCGCCCTCGTTCTTAATTGTTCATTATCCATGAACATGATGACGCAGGCGTCGCAGGGCGCCGATGCCGTATAGTGAGCGCCGTAGTCCAAATCGCCTTGTTCCCGCCAAATCGTCTTTGCAGAACAAAGCAATGTTGCGTGACTGAGGCCCCGCCTTGCGCTTCACCGTCGGCTTTTTAGCGATTGCGTTTACTCTCGCTGCGGCAGGCGGCGTGGCGATGGCGCAGACCTACCCGCCGCCGATGCCGGGCGACTATTATCCGGCGGGTCCGGCGCCTTATCCGCCGCCTCCGCCACGGCCTTATGCAAACGCGCCGATACCGCCCGCGGATGTCGGCCCGCCCGGCGGGCCTTACGGGCAGCGGCAGCCTTACGTCTATCGTGATGCCAACGGCATGCTGGTCCAGCCGTTTGGTCCGGCCTACAGCGAACAAATCTACGACGATCAAGGCGGCCCCTATCCGCCGCCCGGCCGTCCGTATTTCGCATCACCGGACCGGCCGAGTTTTGGTGGCCCTGCTGGTAGCGAGCGTGCACCCGACGGATCGACAATGCTCGCGGCGCTGCCGCCCGACGATCAGCCCGAAAGTGGACCGGCACGCGATTTGCCGCCACAGTTTCGCCGCCAGCTGGTCGACTACGGCACTCCGGAGCCTGCCGGAACCGTCATCATCGACACACCACACACTTACCTCTACCTCGTGCTCGGCAACGGCAAGGCCGTACGTTACGGCATCGGGGTAGGGCGCGAAGGTTTCACCTGGTCTGGAACCGAGCGCATCAGTCGCATGACCGAGTGGCCGGACTGGCATCCGCCAAAAGAGATGATCGAGCGGCAGCCTTATCTGCCGCGGTTCATGGCCGGAGGCGATGGTAACCCGCTGGGCGCGCGCGCGCTTTATCTCGGCAACACGCTCTATCGCATTCACGGCACCAATCAGCCCTCGACCATCGGGCATTTCGTTTCGTCGGGCTGCATCCGTCTGACCAACGAAGACATCGAAGACCTTTACAACAGAGTGAACCTCGGCTCACGCGTTGTGGTCATGCCGGGATCACCGCGGACAACGGCCGCCGCGCGACACCCGTACGCGCGTTAGCGCCGACTGACTTTAGTTTCCCGCCCTTGATGGAACTTCGCGGCGGCAAATATTTAAAAATTTCTTTATTGGATTTTGCCGCGACTCACTTAATGTCGCCGCTGTCGCCCTGACGGGTTGAACCCGTTGTTAGTCCGACGCGGTATCGGTCGCGAGGTTGCGGCCGCTGCGAGCCCAACTGCCTCGCGCTGATCTCTCGCCCTATGTGACGCGTGTTTTCGGAGTCGCGCACGGCGTTCAGCGAGGTCCAATGCTTCCCAACGTCCGACTGATGATCGTGGCGACGTTTGCGGCGATCCTGATATTGATCTTCGGATTCGGCATGTTCGCCAGTTTCCGCGTCAGCCACGCTCCTTTTGAGCGTGTCGCGGCCGCCGGACCGCTGCATCTTTTTGCCGCTCATGCGGCGACGCCTCCCTTGAGGGTGTCGGCGGAGGCCCCGTTCGGCAATCGCCTTGAGAACGGCCAACCGGCAAGCGGAAGCGTTGCAGCTATGGCCTACGCGGCCCCGGAGCCGGACGAACAGCCGGACACGAAAATAGCCGCACCGGCTGCGGACGATCACCAACAAAACGCGGCGGAACCAGCGCCTGAGCCGCCGTCAACGCCGGACGCACCGGCAGTGGCCGACGTTCCCGCGTCCACGCAACAAGCCGCACTATCCGAAGCTGCACCCGAAACGAAGCCGGACGAAGCGCCGGCGGCGGCCTTGCCTCAAGTTCCTTCCGCCGAGGCCACTACGATCACCTTCGTCGAGCCGGTAATTGCTGCGCCGATGTCCGGACCGGTGCTGGCGCCAGAGCCTGACGTCGCGTCGGTCACTCCGACAACAGAGCCCTCGACGGCACAGCCGGATTTTGCCGTGAAGGCGGCGGAGAAAAAGACCAGGCATCGCCACACCGCCACCCGAACCCACCACACCCACAAACCGCGCATTGTCGCCGTCAACGTCGAACCCCAGACTACTTTTCAGACCCCCACCTTCCAGACCGCGCCCGCGTGGCCGCAACTCGAGCCGCAAAAAGCTTCGGCCAAAATCCGGCCCGCCAAGATCAGTTCGACAACGCCTACTGAGACGATTTCCGGTATCGGCGGTCCGTTTATCAGCGCCCCGGGCCAATAACCTGCTGCAGGGTTGACGTGGGGCCCGCATGTACCCACGTTCCACCTGCTCAACCGGAATTTTCCCGCCGTGCGCGCGTGACTCCGCTTTCCGTCCTCGATCTGTCGCCCGTCACTACGGATACGCCCGGGTCAGTGGCGCTCCGTAATTCGCTGGATCTGGCGCGGCTTGCGGATACTCTTGGCTACAAGCGCTATTGGCTCGCCGAGCATCATAACCTCGCGAGCATTGCCAGTTCCGCACCTGAGATCATGATCGGGCAAGTCGCGGCGGCGACGCAGCACATTCGTGTCGGTTCGGGCGGCGTGATGCTGGTGAACCACGCGCCGCTGATGGTTGCCGAGCGTTTCAAGGTGCTGGAGGCGCTGTTTCCCGGCCGCATCGATCTTGGGCTTGGCCGCGCGCCCGGCACCGATCCGGTCACCTCGTACGCCTTGCGCCGCCGCCAGGACCCGCGCGAAGGCGACGAATTTCTCGAACGTTTTCAGGAACTGATCCTGCTTGAGCGCGACGGCTTTCCCGAAGGTCACCCGTTCCGCAACGTGCACGCGGTGCCCGCCGACGTGGCGCTGCCGCCGATCTGGCTGCTTGGCTCAAGCGGCTATAGCGCCGAGCTGGCCGCCGCCGCCGGCATGGGGTTCGCGTTCGCGCACCACTTCGCCGAGCATGATGCTGAAAGCGCGATGTTAACCTACCGTGAGCATTTCAAAGCGTCGGAAACACTGCCCGAGCCTTATGCGATTCTCGCCACGGCGGCGATCGCCGCCGACAGCGATGCCGAAGCGGAGCGCATCGCGGGCAGTGCCGAGCTGCACTTCGTGCGCCGCGCCAAGGGCGAATATCTGCCGCTGGCGTCACCTGAGGAGGCCGCAGCCTACCCCTATACGCCGATCGATCGCAGCCGGATCGCTCGGCATCGCGAGCGCCTGGTGGTCGGCAGCGTCGATACGGTTAAAAGTCGATTGCTCGCATTGGTCGAAGCAACCCGTGCTGATGAACTGATGATCACCACCATGACTTATGATCATGCCGCGCGGCGGCGCTCCTACGAATTGCTGGCGGAAGCTTTTGCGATTCCGCGCTCCGTTGAAGCGGTGGGACATGCAACCTGATAAGGTTCACTGCGTTGTGCCTAGATCGTCGCGACCTCCCAAACCGGAGGCAAGCAACTTTCGTCTTACGACCAAGCCGCGGTGCGAGCCGATGTCCCCTGGAGGACTTTGTGCCTTGAAGCGCATGTTGCCTTTCAGCCGGGGGCCGACAAATGACGTGCGGCACACGGTAACACTTCCTGATCGGCGTCATTCGAGCCGCGTCCTCCTCGGTACCGTTTGCGCGATGGTTTCGATGGGCGCGCTGGCCTCACTCCCTTCGCCGGCGCTCGCTTACGTGAGCAGCAAGACTGCGCCGGGCTTCCACGACCTGCGAACCAATCACGCGCGGAAGGAAATTCCGAAAGGTCCGCTGCAGATCATCATTTCCGTCGATCAACAAAAGCTGCATCTCTACAGCGGCGGCACACACGTGGCTGATACGCCGGTCGCGACCGGCGTACCCGATCATCCGACCCCGCTCGGCATTTTCAATATCATTCAGAAACAGCGCGAGCACCGCTCCAACATCTATAGCAACGCGCCGATGCCGTTCATGGAGCGCATCACCTGGTCGGGCGTGGCCCTCCATGAGGGTGTCAATCTCGGGCACCCGGCCTCGCACGGCTGTATCCGGATGTCGCATGACTTCGCGGTGCGATTGTGGGCTTTGACCAGGCTCGGCGTGGGCGTCGTGATCGCGCGCCCTGAACTTCGGCCGGAGGAAATCTCCGACTCGCATCTGTTCGTCCATAAAGACCAGGAAAAGCCGACGGATGCGGAGCCGGCGACGTCGATGGCGCCGACAAGGCCGATACCGCCGGCAGCCGCGAGGGCTGAATTTCTCAAAACCGCCGAAACTGTCGAAAGCGGCAAAACAACCGATACGCTGCGCGAAACGGGGCGGAACAGCGGCGTGACGCCGATCCTGACCGCGATCGATTCCGCCTCGCCACCGTCAACTCCGTCGGACGATCCGGCGGAAGCGGAACCGGAAATCGTACCGCTGCCGCCGTCCAAGCCGGCTGAACTTGATCATTCGGCTGACCATGGACCGATCGCAATCTTTGTCAGTGGCAAAGACAAAAAGATTTACGTGCGCCAGGATTTCTTGCCGCTATTCGATGCCGCAATCGAGATCGACCACCCCGAGCAGCGCCTCGGCACCCATGTCTTCACGGCGCTGGAATACGCCGACGACCGCGCGAGCTTTCGCTGGGACGTGATCTCGTTGCCGGCCGAGCAGACGGCGCGACAGGCCGAGAAGAAATTTGACAAGCTCGGCAGAATAAAACCCGAAGCCGTGCGGATCGCGAAATCCCCGGAGCAGCGCTTGGAGGAAACGCCACAGCAGGCGCTCGCCCGCATTGAAATTCCTCAAGATGTGCTCGATCAGATTTCCCACCTGATCGTTCCCGGTTCTTCGCTGATCGTCTCCGACCAGGGACTCGGCGAAGAAACCGGCGAGGGCACGAATTTCATCGTTGTTACACACTGAGGCGATTGGCTGCACCGCCATTCCAACCGACATCGTCGCCGGTATATGCTAGGCTGCCTTAAGGGTAGGGCATTTCAGTCCAATGGAGGATCGTCTTGGGTAAGCATTTCTCACTTGTCGCGTCGGACAGCTTCAAGCTCGGCGCCTATCGCGCCGACCCGAGCGGGGCGGCCAAGGGCGGCATCGTCGTCATTCAGGAAATCTTTGGCGTCAATCAACACATCCGGGCAGTGTGCGACCGCCTCGCCGCCGATGGCTACGCGGCCATTGCTCCGGCGGTGTTCGATCGCCAGCAGCCGAATTTCGAGTGCGGATATTCGCCGGACGAAATCGCCAACGCCCGCAAGTTCGTCGCCAATCCGGATTGGGGCGCGATGCTGCGCGACGTGCAGGCCGCGATTGACGAGGCGAAGAAAAGCGGGCCGGCCGCCATCATCGGCTTCTGCATGGGCGGCACCATCGCGTTCCTGGCCGCCTGCAAGCTCAACGGGCTGTCGGCCGCCATCGGCTATTACGGCGGCCAGATCGCCAAGAACGCCGACGAAAAGCCGAAAGTGCCGACCCAGCTGCATTTCGGCGAGAAGGATGCCGGCATCCCGATGAGCGACGTCGAGATCATCAAGCAGAAGCGTGGCGGCGATTGTGAAATCTACGTCTATCCCGGAGCGGAGCATGGCTTCCACTGCGATGAGCGCGGCAGCTATAACGACGCGGCCGCCAAGCTCGCGTGGCAGCGATCGATGGCGTTCCTGCAGAAGAACATGAAGAAATAAGCTCGCCGGTCGCGACCTCTCCGTCATCGCGATAGCCCAACGCAATCCAGCCTCATCGCGAAGCTGGATTGCGGTCGCACCTGCTGCTTCCTGCACTTATGGCGCTGCGCTGACGAGGTGAACATCTCGCGGCGATTGTTACGGTGCTGCTCAATGTTTTCTTCAACGGGCTGGGCAGCATCGAAGCCGCACAACACGACGCCTCGGTGGCCGCTTCGAGCGCGGAGCACGCATGAGCATCAGGTATCAGGGAGGTTCAGGGATCATGGATCAGGATTAGTGGCGACGACTCCTGCTTGATCCCTGTTGCCTGGTTTCTGATCCCTGTCAGAACCAGCGCTCCTGCACGTTGACGGTGTCACCCGGACGAAGCGGGAAGGTCAACGGCACCACCATGCGGACCTGACGGCCCATATAATTGCGGTTCAGAATCACGGATTTGCGCAGCGCCCGCGGGCTAAATCCGCCGGCAATCGCCACCGCTGTCTCAGCCGTCATGTTGGCGACGTACGGATACTGACCGGGCTGGGTGACTTCGCCAAGAATAAAGAACGGCCGGTAGCTCTCAATCTCGACGGCGACGTGAGGCTCGCGAATGAACCCGTCGCGAAGCTTTTCGGAAATGCGGCCGGCCAGTTGATCCGGAGTCATGCCCCGCGCCGGCACCGCACCAATCAGCGGCATGTCGATGTAGCCGCCGGCGCCGACCACGTACGAGTTGGTCAATCCGTCCTGGCCGAACACCACGATGCGCAGCCGATCGCCGGCGTCGAGCGTGTAAGGTCCCCCGCCTTCACCGGCTTGAGGTGCATAAGCTTGGGGTGCATAAGCTTGGGGTGCATAAGCTTGGGGTGCATAAGCTTGGGGTGCATAAGCTTGGGGTGCATAAGCTGAGGGCGCATAGGCTCGTGGCGCATAAGCGTGGGGCGCATAAGCTTGCGGCGCGTACCCGTAGAGCGCCGGTGCCGCCGCGTGGGGCCCCGGAGCATACGGCGTCGCCGCCGCATATTGCGTTGCTGCTGTGTACTGCGTTGGGGCCACGTAACGAGTCGCTGCGTAGGGAGCCGCGGTGTACGGAGGCGCCGCACCTGGCGCCATGGCGTACGTTCCGCCGGCCATCATTACGGGTGCGGACGGCGCCCGAGCTCCGTAGACGACGTTGTCGATCCCGGCCGTTGCCGGCGTTGGCGAATAGGCGACGTAGGCGACCGGCTGCCGGGCACATCCCGCCGCCGCAATCGCAACACCCAGCAACGGGAAGAGAAAGCGGATGACCCGCATACGCGCGTTCCGGCCCAGCGAGAGCAAAACGTTGAGGCCTGATTAACGCCCGGTATGGTTAACAATCCCTCACCGCGATGCGGCGGGATTTGGAAATGTGAAAAGTCCGCCAGGTTCCGCGGGACAGTGCGCTGAAACAGCTGAAAAAATTGACCCGTCCCGCCTACGGATCGCGGCGCGTGAGCCGGTCGGCGGCCGCGAGTATCAGCAAGGCCAGGACCAACATCAGCGGAAAGGCCAGCGCCCAGCCAAGTTTTGAAGTGTCGGTATATTTTTCGAGGTCGAGATACCAAGCCAGCGCTTCGACCGCAGCGATGACCACGACCGAACCGAGAAGTCTCTGCTTCAGCGCGTTGAAATCAACGTCGGTCAACCCGCCGGGCAATGCGTCATGCTGCGGTCGGTCGATTTTGCCGATGAAGTTTTGGTATCCCGCGAAGATCACGATCAGCACGAGATTGGCCGTCAGCGTCACATCGACGAGGTTGAGTACATCGACGATCAGATCGTGCCAGCTTACAGTCTGAACCTTACCGGCGAACTCGTACAAGTCGGCGAAGAAGCGATAGATCAGGAGCAAGATACAACAGACCAGGCCGACCAGAAACGGCGCCAGCAACCAGCGGGAGAGTAGCAGCGCCGCTAGAAAGCCGTGCTCGATCTTCCGCATGCCATCTCCGCCCGGTGCCTGACGGCTAGCTAGCACAACAGGCGAATGGCGAATAGCGAATGGACGAAATGGCGAACACCTAATCTATCCCGCTATTCGCCACTCGCTTTTCGCGGAGCTACGCGGCGACGCCGGTCCCGATCGGGCAGCTCACGCCGGTACCGCCGAGGCCGCAATAGCCGTGCGGATTCTTCGCCAGATATTGCTGGTGATAGTCTTCGGCAAAATAGAACGGCGGCGCGTCCTGGATTTCGGTGGTCACCGCGCCCATGCCTTCGGCCGCGAGCGCTTTGGAATAGCTTGCCCGCGACGCTTCGGCCGCCGCCCGCTGTGCCGGCGAGAACACATAGATGCCGGAGCGGTATTGAGTACCGACGTCGTTGCCCTGCCGCATTCCTTGCGTCGGGTCGTGATCTTCCCAAAACGTCTTGAGCAGCTGCTCGTACGAAATTTTCTTTGGATCATAGACGACGAGCACGACTTCGTTGTGGCCGGTGCGGCCGCTGCACACTTCTTCGTAGGTCGGATTGGGCGTGAAGCCCCCGGCATAGCCGACCGCCGTCACATAGACGCCGTCGCCGAGCTCCCAGAACTTGCGCTCGGCGCCCCAGAAGCAGCCGAGCCCGAACATCGCCATGGCGAGCCCTTCAGGGTACGGACCCTTCAGCGCGTGGCCGTTGACGAAATGCTGCCGGGCGGTGGGGATGGGTCCCGAACGCCCGCGCAAGGCTTGTTCCGGAGCGGGCATTTCGATCTTCTTGCCAAAACTGAACATGTCGCGGTCTCCTCGCATGCTGTCGATAATATAGTCTCGAGGTGAGCGCGGCGCAGCGCGGATGCCGATCACATTCGCTTAGGCGCGAGCGCCTTCCACCTGCCGCTTTTGCCGCTTATTGTGCCGCCGGGCGCCGCGCCAGGGCGGCATGGGAGGTAGTCACGATGTCTCGGATGCTCGCGCTCGCCTGCGCGTTGGCCGCGTTTGTTGCAGTTGCCGGAATTACCGGTGGTTCGGCGTCGGCACAGCAGCCCGCGTCGCCGCCCTACGGCCCTGCGATAACGCTCGACGATGCCAAGCGTGCGATGGCGGCTGCCGAACTCGAAGCCGCCAAGAATTCCTGGCAGGTCGCGATCACGATCCTCGACAGCGGCAGCAATCTGGTGATGTTTCATAAGTTCGACAACACGCAGCTTGCTTCCATCGGCGCCTCCGAGGGCAAAGCGCGCACGGCGGTCAGGTTCAAGCGCCCCAGCAAGACGTTGGACGACGCTATCGCCGCCGGCGGCGCCGGACTTCGCCTTCTTGCCGTGAAGGACATCACGCCGCTCGAAGGCGGCCTGCCGATCGTGGTCGAGGGCAAGATCGTCGGCGCCATCGGCGTCTCCGGGGCGTTGTCATCCCAGGACGCGCAGGTCGCCAAAGCTGGCGCCGACGCGCTGGTGAAATAGCGGCGGCTCCGGAAATCCAGGAGCCGCGCGCCTAATCCGAACCATTCCTGCGGGAAACGCGCCGTCGAAGCCAGCGGCGCAACTTTCGTCACAGCGTAGTGACTTGCATAATGATAGTTGCTTCTGTACATGCAGTAAATGAAACACAAAACCCTGGCCGCCATGCCTTGCCCAATTGCCCGCAGCCTGGAGCGGGTTGGCGAATGGTGGTCGATGCTGATCATGCGGGACGCGCTCCACGGCTTTACCCGTTTCGATCAGTTTCAAACCAGCCTCGGCATCGCGCCCAACATGTTGACGCGCCGCCTTGAGTCGCTAGTCAAAGCCGGACTTCTGGAGCGGCGCCGCTACAGCGAACATCCGCCGCGCTACGAGTACCTGCCGACCGCGCGCGGACGCGATTTTCGCCCAGTGCTGATCGCCTTGCTCGCCTGGGGCAACAAACACTTCGCGCCGGAAGGCGAAAGCATATTGCTGGTCGATCGTCTGACCGGAAAAGCGGCCGACCCGATCCTGGTCGACCGCATCACCAACCAGCCGATTACGGAAGCCGCGCACCGTTTCACCGCTGGGCCGGCCGCAAAGGCGAGCACACGCCGGCGCTACGGTCTGCCGGCACTGCCCTGACGATCGGAGCACAGGTTATGAGCGCAGTTACACTCGGCGCGGCCGATCGATTGCACGAACCGTCGGTGCAACGCGCGGCCGCAATGGCGTCGCGCACCGAACTACTGCTGCGAGGTCCCGTCGTATTGACCCTGTTGCGACTCGCAACCCCCAATATTCTGGTCATGTTGGCGCAGGCGGCGACGGGTTTGATCGAGACATACTTCGTTGCGCGTCTCGGTACCGATGCACTCGCCGGCATGGCGCTAGTGTTTCCCGGCGTGATGCTGATGCAGATGATCGCCGCCGGCGCCATGGGCGGCGGCATCTCTTCGGCGATCGCGCGCGCGATCGGAGGCGGACGCCGCGACGAAGCCGATGCGCTGGTCCTTCACGGCATCGTCATCCACGTCGCGCTTGGCCTGTTGTTCATGGCAATCATGCTGCCGTTCGGGCTGTCGATCTATCGCGCGCTCGGCGGCAGCGGCGGCGAGCTGCAGGCGGCGCTGATCTACTCGAACGTCGTGTTCGCCGGCAACCTCGTGATCTGGATCCTCAATGCGCTGTCGAGCGCGATCCGCGGTACCGGCAACATGCTGGTGCCGGCGGTGGTGATCTGTGTCGGCGTGGTTGTATTGATCCCGCTGTCGCCCTGCCTGATTTTCGGGATTGGACCGTTCCCGGCGCTCGGGATCGCCGGCGGCGGGTTGGCGTTCCTCCTGTACAATGCCGCGGGCACCGCCGTTCTTGGCTGGTACGTCCTGTCCGGCCGCAATGCCGCGCGGCTTCGGCTCGCGCCGCTGCGCTGGCGCCTGATCAGAAGCATCCTCGGCGTCGGCGCATGGTCGTCGATCTCTTCGGTGCAGACCAACGTGATCATTGCGGCGGCGACCGCGATGGTGGCGAGCGTCGCCGGCGCCGACGCGGTCGCCGGGTATGGCACCGGCGCGCGCCTGGAATATCTGCTGATCCCGCTGGTGTTCGGGCTCGGCGCGCCGCTGGTGGCGCTGGTCGGCACCAACATCGGCGCCGGTCAGTACCAGCGCGCGTTACGCATCGGCCTGTACGGCGGCGCAATCGCGTTTGCGATCACTGAGGCCATTGGGCTTTCGACCGCCATGTGGCCGCGTGCATGGCTCGAACTGTTCAGCGCCGATCCGCACGTGATTGCCGCCGGTAGCGACTATCTGCGTGCGGTCGGGCCATTCTACGGCTTCTTCGGCCTTGGGCTTGCACTCTATTTCGCCTCGCAGGGCGCCGGTCGCGTGGGCTGGCCGCTGCTCGCCGGCTTCGTCCGGATGACCGTGGCGATTGGCGGCGGTTTCGTCGCGCTGCGCATCTCGGGCTCGCTGAGCTGGCTGTTTGCCGCGCTTGCCGCCGGGCTCGTGTTGCACGGCACGATCGTGCTGGCGGCAGTGCTCGCCGGCGCATGGCGCCGGAGCAAGCCGGCGCGTGTGAGCCAAACCGCTTAATTTCTGCTTCGCGGCTCGCTCTAAAATCAGATCCGACATCGCGCCACGTCCGAGGCGTGGCCAAACGCCGAAAGTGAGGCGCGCTTTCGAGTGACAGCCAACCGACGTAAGCTGAGCGGGTTCCGTTCCAACAGGAATCCAGCATGAGCGACAATGCAAAGCTTTTCGGTGACGGCGAAGCCTATGAAAGGCGTATCGGCCGCTGGAGCCGCATTGTGGGTGAAGCATTCCTTGAGTGGCTCGCGGTTCCGAACGGCTCGCGTTGGCTCGACGTTGGCTGCGGTAACGGCGCCTTCACGGAGGTTCTGATCGAGCGCTGCACTCCCGCCGCCGTGAGCGCCGTCGATCCATCCGAGGGCCAACTGAGCTACGCGCGCATGCGGCCCGCCGCCAAGCAGGCAGAGTTTCGCATCGGTGACGCGCAGGCGCTGCAATATCCGGACCGAAGCTTCGACGCCGCAACCATGGCGCTGGTGATCAGCTTCGTACCTGACCCACTCAAGGCGGTAACCGAAATGAGACGCGTTGTAAGGCCAGGCGGCTGGGTCGCGGCCTACATGTGGGACCTGCCAGGCGGAGGTGTTCCGATCGAACCGATGTATCGCGCAGTCCGGTCGCTTGGCATCACCGTGTCAGTACCGGGTGTTGAGGTTTCGCGGCTGGACAGCATGCGGAAGCTCTGGGAGCAGGCGGGCCTGCAATCGATCGATACCCGTGTGATCCGCATTCCCGTCACCTACTCCGACTTTGACGATTTCTGGCAGTCGTTCAGCGTACCGGAAGGGCCGATCGGCGTTGCAATCCGAAAAATGTCGCCGTCCGAAATCGAACAACTCAAAACACGGCTGCACGAGTACCTCCCCGTCGGTCGTGACGGGCATATCGCCTATGAGGCATTTGCCAACGCAGTGAGCGGCCGCGCTTGAAGCTCAAGCTACGTACAGAGATATCCGCGTGATGCTGGCGGCGCGCTTATGAGTCTGCGCCCGGTTATTATTGCAACGTTCCGGTCGCCTTGGACGGGCTCGCGACCACGTAACGCTTGCCGCCGCGAAGAGCGCGCGCCGGCGCCGGCGCTACGCCGAGCTCATTCGGGTGAATGAATTCGTCGCGGAACCACGGATATTGCTTCGGCTCGAACAACGACCGCACCCAATCGATAAAGATCGCGATGCGCTTTACGCTGCGCGCGTCCGGGTGATAGGTGAGCCAGATGTCGGTGGAATATTTGACGCCGATATCGACCGGGATCACATCGGCGCCGAGCGCGAGCGCATAAGTCGGCAAGCCGCCGATCCCGATGCCCTGCTCGATGGCGTAAAAGTGCGCCGTGCTGGCGTTGGTCCGCAGCGCGACGATGCCCTCGACATTGTCCAGGCCGAGCATCCGCTGAATGACGCCATGGTCGAGTTGCGGTCCGGTCTGATCGATCAGCCGGTGCCGCTTCATATCTTCGATCGTTGCCGGCAGCCCGTAGGTCTCCGCATAGCGCTTCGACGCAAACGGATAGAGGTGCAGCCGGCCCAGTTTAACAACCTTCAGGTCGGGACTGTTCGGACGAATGAGCTGGACGGCCAGGTCCGCCTCCATCCGCAGCACGTCGCTCGATTCCATCGAGCAGCGCAAATCGACAACGGTGAACGGATTGGCACGCGTGAAGTCGGCAAGGTGCGGCACGATCCAGAACGTGCCCAGCCCTTCCGTGACAGCGCAGCGCACCACGCCGCGTGTGGTCATATCCTGATCGAGATAGGCGCGAAGCGAGAAGCTCGCGCGCTCCATGTCGGACGCGACCGCGAAGATCGCCTGCCCCTCTGCCGTCAGCGCCACGCCATCCGGCAATCGATCGAACAGGCGCAAGCCCAACTCGACTTCGAGACGCTCGATCCGGCGCACGATCGTGGAGGAGCTGGTCCGCGTCGCGGTGGCGGCCTTGCGGAAGCTCAGCGTGCGCGCAACAACGACGAACAGTTTGAGGTCGTCCCAGGAGATTCGGTCAAGCAGAGCAGGCCCGATAGGCCGCTCCATTTTTGCAACAGGCCGTTGCGAATTCTTATTCATAACCCCGACCCCGATCCAGCTTACATTGAAATCGCAGGTTCGCAATACCGGGAAGTCTTGTGAGCCAGGTCTCGTGAAGCAGGTCTTCTGAGCTGGGTCTTGGGAACTAAGCTAATGGCGTCGCTCGCCGCGTATCGCGATCCCGACAGGCTGTCCGGTACAGCGCCAAGTCTTAACACGCCGGGCAAAGAATTCGATCTGGTGACAGAGCCGCTGCGGCAACGTATCAGCGCCCGGCGCTGCCAGATCGGCGATATTCCGCTGTTGCTGCGCTATGCCGAAGCCGCCATGGGCCTGCCGCTCGCGCCGCAGGCGACGATTACACGCATAGCGTGTCAGCACCCGGATTCGGTCTGGAGCTTTTGGCGCCACGATCGCCTCGTCGGCGGAGCCGCGCTGCTGATGTTGAACGCTCATGGCCTTTCGGCTCTGCTCAATGACAGCATCGATCTTGGCGATCCGCCGCCGGCCATCTTTGCCGACGCCGGACAGCGGCCGGCAGCAATCTATGTTTGGGCAATTTTAGGCGCTGCGTCGGCTGCGGAAGGCATCGCCAACGTCATCGTCCGCATGCAGCAACATCCCTACGCGTCGGCCGACCTTTTCGCCATCCCGGCGACCGACGACGGTCTGCGATTCACCCGCGGGCTTGGTTTTCAACTTGTGCCGGAGCATCCGCGCGCTTTGTACCGCTACGTCCGGCTGACCAATCGTACGCAGCCAAGTGGGGATCAGTTTGATGAGTGCTTCAGTGCGTAATCAATTGACGAGTGCGGAGCCTACCGAGAGCGACGGCGCCCGGACCGGCAATATCTCGATCCGCGTGGCAGCATCGATGACCGACCTGATGCAGGTTGTCGCGATCCGCGCCGCTGCATTTTTGGCCGAGCAGACCTGTCCGTACGGCGAGGAGTTCGAAGGCAACGACTTCTGCGCCATGCATCTGATCGGCGCGATCGATAGCGAGCCTGCCGCTTGCCTGCGCGTGCGTTTCTTCGCCGACTTCGCGAAACTCGAGCGGCTGGCGGTGCGACATGAGTTTCGACGGTCGCGGATCGCGTTCGATATCGTGCGCGCCGGGATCAAAATATGCCGGCAAAAAGGCTACACCCGCATCTACGGACACGCCCAGGAGCGCCTGGTGCCGTTCTGGAGCCGTTTCGGCGCACGGCCGATTCGGCCGCACCGCGAGCTGACATTCTCCGACTACGCCTACACCGAGATGCTGCTGGTCACCGACCGCGATCCGGAAGCGTTGTCGCTTGCATCGGACCCTTACGTTCTCATTCGCCTCGAGGGACATTGGAATGAGCCCGGCCCGCTGGAGCGTTCGGCGGCGCGGCCGGTGACGTCACCCAATCGCTACGTGCGCGCCGCATGATGCGGTTCATCAACTCCGTGACTGATCTGTCACGGGAATGAGTTACCAGGAGTTGCGACGTGCGAACAGACCACCGCTTTGCATCGAGAACGACAAACAACATCGTGAGCCTTCAGCCCTTTGTCGATCCGGTAACGGTGCCGACCGTGGTCATGGTCGACTTGCAACAAGAATACATCGCCGCGCCGCGTCGCATGGCGATACCCGACGCGATGGCAGCGCTGCTGCAATGCCGCCTTCTGCTCGCGCATGCCCGCACCATGGGCTTTCCAATCGCGTTCATGAAATGGCTGCCGCGCGCGCCGTTCTTCAATGCGGCATCGCGATTTTCGCATTGGATCGACGGCTTCGGACCGTTGCCGACGGAAATGGTGTTCGAGCGTCAACTGCCGTCCTGTTACGCCAGCGGCGATTTCGCCTCGATGATGGAGGAGGGAGCCGGCGGCAATGTCGTGCTGGCCGGCTTCGCTGGCGAGTTGGCGTGTCTCTCGACCATGATCGACGCCTACCACCGCGGCCATCGGGTGACATTCCTCACGGATGCATCGGCGAGCCATCCGCTGGACGCCGTGTCCGCTGCCGATGTCCACAATCTGCTGGCCAAGGTCGTGAGTTTGTACGGCTCGGTCGCGACCACCGCCGAATGGATCGACGCGACCAACCAGGAACCCACGTTGAGCGAAATCGGACGCGACTCTTCACACCACGAATTTGGTTGAGGTGAGCGCACTGATTTAAAAGTCAATCACTGAGGTGGAGGCGCGTCATGAAATCTGATGCAGAACTGGGTGGGGCTACGGGACAACATGACGAAAAGCTGGATCGATCTGATCCTGATTCTCTCGAGAGCAATGCCAAGGGCGTGTTCTTCTTGCTGCTATCGGTGCGCGCCTCGCTGTTGCGTCTCTATCCCGAAGAGGTCTGCTTGGGCATGATCGATGAATGCCTGAGTTCGCTGAAGGCGAAGTACCGCCTGAGCAATGAGGACGTGCGCGAAGGAATATTGTGGGAAGAGACCAGCCTCGATGCGTTGTTGCGGCTGCTTGGCTATCTGCAGGCCGAAATCGACGAACGGCTGAATGATCCCAAGCTTGCCGAGCAGCTCAAGCTCTGTGTCGATCGCTTGCGTCAGGTGATGCGGATGTGATGCAACCCGGTAGTCCCGGGGTTCCGCAGCCAGTGCTTATCGAAGCGCCCTGAGCCGCCCGACGATTCCGAACGGAAAAAAGTAGACGCTGAGCACAAACAGCACGCCGAGCCAGAGCAGCCAGCGATCCGGATCGAACACCCGCGGCAGAACCGGCAGGCCGGCGGTGGCGTGACTGATCATCGCCATGACGTTCTGTAAATATGTTTCGGCGAGGACGAAGATCGCAGCACCGATCACTGCGCCATAGAGCGTGCCCATGCCGCCGATCACTACCATCAGCAGAATATCGAGCATGATGTCGAACGACAGCGTCACCTCGGGTCCGGTGTAACGCAGCCAAAGCGCACAAAGCACCCCCGCCAAGGCGGCGGCTGCGGCCGCCAGACAATTGCCGATCGAGCGATAGACCACGGTCCGATAGCCGAGCGCTTCGGCGCGGAATTCGTTATCGCGGATCGCTTGCAGCACGCGGCCGAACGGCGAATTGACGATGCGCAGCATCAGCAGAAACAGGATCAGCGCGGCAAAGAAGATCAGGTAATAAGCGATAATGCGGCCGTTGATCGTGAACGGGCCGACGTGCAGGTGAAATCCCGGCCGCAGTGCTTCCGGCAGGCGAAAGTTGCGGCCATCCTCGCCGCCGGTCACCGCGCTCAACTGCGAGGCCAGGATCGAAAAGGCGCTGGCAACCGCAAGTGTGATCATGGCGAAGAAGATCGCTCGCACCCGCAGTGTGAACAGACCGACGATGAGTGCAAGCACGACGGCAAACACCAGCGCCGCGGCAGTGCCGATCAGGATCGAGCTCCAGGAGGGTCCTAGACCATACAGCGCAAGCCCGGCGCCGTAACCGCCGATGCCGAAGAACATGGTGTGCGCGAACGACACGATGCCGGTATAGCCGAGCAGGAGATCGTAGCTCGCGGCCAGCACCACGAAATAACAGATCTTGGCCGCGACATTGAGCGACGCCGATCCGGGGAACAGCAGCGGCGCGAACGCAAGGCTGATCAAAATGACGAGCAGCAGGAACGTCAGCGCGCGGCCGCGCGGCGGATCGCCCGACAGGATAGCAGCGAGAATCTTCATCGCTTCGCCACCGGATAGAGGCCGCGCGAGCGCCACAGCAGAATGAGCGCCATCAACAGGATGTTCGAGCCGAGCGCGAGTTTGGGCGCCAGGAAGCCGGTGTAGTTGGCCGTGACCGCCACTAGCAGCGCCCCGATGAAGCAGCCGCCGACCGAGCCGAGGCCGCCGATGACGACAACGATGAACACCAGCACCATCACGTCCATGCCCATGCCGGGCGTCAGCGCCTCGCGGTAAAACCCCCACATCACGCCGCCGAGACCGGCCAGCGCCGAGCCCGCCATGAACACCCCGACGAACAGCCGGCGGATGTGATAGCCCAGCGCCTCGACCATCTCGCCGTTCTCGACTCCGGCGCGGATCAGGAGTCCGATCCTGGTGCGGTTGAGAATGAGCAGCATGGCCGCGAAGATCACCAGACCGATGACCACGGCGATCAGCCGGTAACGTTCGATGGCAACATCGCCGAAGATGACCGAGCCGCGGAACGCCGTCGGCACTGGCAGTGCGATCTGCACCGGCCCATACACAGCGATGATGAGCTGTTCGGTGACAATCAGGCCGCCGATGGTGACCAGGATCTGCTTCAGGTGCTGGCCATAGACCGGCATGATGATGACGCGCTCAAAGGCGTAGCCAAGAACGGCAGTCACCGCCATGGCGAATGCGATCAACGCCAAGAGCGCCAACAGATTGAGAACCATCGAATCGGCGCGCAGCGACGCCGCGAACAACGGCACCAGCGCCGCGGCCGCATAGGCGCCGACAGTGATGAATGCGCCGTGGCCGAAATTGAGCACGTCCATGAGGCCGAACACCAGCGTGAGGCCGGACGCGATGATGAAGATGATCATGCCCATTGCGAGCCCGGCCAAAGTCAGCGTCACCCAGGTCGACGGCGATCCGACCAACGGCAACGCGACGAGCGCCACGAGCGGCACCAACAGCACCGGCACGAAGTCGCGGCGTTGCGAGGGAAGGGACAATTCACCGCGCGCGGTCATTGATGCTGGTCCAGGTGCAGGCCCAGAAGCCGGTGTTGCAGGTCGCGATCCTCGGCCAGCTCCGCCATGGCGCCTGAGTGCACCACCCGTCCATTGTCCATGACCGCGACCGCGTCCCCGAGCGACTTCGCGAACAGGAAATTCTGCTCCACGACGAGGATGGTGGCGCCGGAGGATTTTTTCAGCTCCTGGAACGCCGCAATCATGTTGCCGATAATCGCCGGCGCGAGGCCTTTGGTCGGCTCATCGATCAAAAACAGCCGGCGCGGCTCGATGATGGCCCGCGCGATCGACAGCATCTGCTTCTGCCCGCCGGACAGAACACCGGCCGTCAGCGACCAGAATTTCTCCAGCGCCGGGAACAGGCTGAAGATCCAGCGCAGGCGCGCTTCGTCGATCGGACCGGAACGCGCCGCCAGCAGCAGATTTTCGCGCACGGTCAGATCGGCGAAGATGCCCATATTCTCCGGCACGTAGGCGATGCCGGCCTGAGCGATATCGGGTGTCGCCCACGCCGTGATGTCGTTGCCGTCGAAGCGCACGGCGCCGGCCGAGGCGTGCCACAAACCCATGATCGTGCGCAACGTCGTGGTTTTGCCGGCGCCGTTGCGGCCCAACAGCATGGTAAGTGCACCGCGCGGCACCATGAGATCGACGCCCTGCAAAATATGATACGGCCCGATATGAGTGTTGACGCCGGACAAGGTGAGCAGCGGCGGGCTGTCAGACATTCGCCGCTCCGAGATAGGCCTCTTGCACGACCGGCAGCGCGATCACGGTCGCCGGATCGCCGTCGGCCACGAGCTGGCCGTTGTGCAAGACGATGATGCGGTCGGCGAGCGAACGCACCACGTCCATCTTGTGCTCGACCAGAAGGATGGTGCGATCGCTCCTCGCTTTGATTGAATGAATGAGGTCGAGCACGACCGGCACCTCATCGATGCTCATGCCGGCGGTCGGTTCGTCGAACAGAAAGACTTGCGGCTGCAGCGCAATCAGGATGGCGACTTCAAGCTTGCGCTGATCGCCGTGCGGCAGCAGGCCGGCGCGCAGGTCGCGACGGGCAGTCAGGCCAACTTGACGAAGGATATCGTCGGCTTCCGCGATCAGCTCGGTGTGCTGCCGCCAGGTGTGGACCAGATCAAGCCCGGCGCCGCAGCGGCTTTGCACCGCCAGCCGGGCGTTCTCATGAACGCTGAGATAAGGGAACAAATTGGTCAGCTGGAACCCGCGGCCAAGCCCGCGGCGCGCGCGTTCTGACGGCGCCATCGCCGTGATGTCCGCGCCCTTGAATATGACCTGGCCGGCGGTAGCTTTGAGCTGTCCCGAGATCAGGTTGAAATAGGTCGTCTTACCGGCGCCGTTCGGCCCGACGATTGCGGTGAGCGTGCCCGGATGGAACGCGCAGCTCACGGCGTCGACGGCGAGATGGCCCCCGAAGCGGATGCTGAGTTCCCGCGTCTCGAGGACGTTCGCCTGCCGGCTATCGAGCATTTCCACTCATTCCCGCGCAAGCGGGAATCCAGGAGGAAACCCCAGCATTTCAGGAGAATTTCTGGGTCCCCGCTTTCCACCTTCGCGTTGATGCGATTCGGCGGACTCGAACCCGCCGAAGCTCGTTGCGTAAGCGTAGGCGGGTCGCGGGGACGAGCGGAGCATAGCGATTGTTGGTTCGATCGAAAGTCGCAGCCGCGATCTCATCTTTTGTTGCGGATCGGTACCTGAATTTCAGAAGCCGGGATTTCGCGGACCAGGTCCAGCAAGTCCCAGTCGTTCTTGCGGTCGGCTTTGATCTTGAACACGTACATCGACTGCATCGCCTGATGGTCTTCCTTGCGGAACGTCATCTTGCCCTTCGGCGTATCGAACTCCATGCCTTCCATGGCGGTGATCAGCTTCTCGGTATCGGTGCCGCCGGCTTTTTTGATCGCGGTGACCACCGCGCTCGCCGCCGCCATGCCGCCGCAGGTGAAAAAGTCGGGCGGCATGTGGAAGCGCTTCTCGTGCTCGGCCACCAGCCAGTCGTTCATCGGGTTCTTGGGGAAGCCGTAGTAATAATAGATCGTCCCCTCGGCGCCAGCCAATTGCTTCCACTGTTGCATGACCGGAAGAATGTTGCCGCCCGGCGCCAGCGCGATGCCGTAGCGTTCCGGCTTCATGTCGGCGAGCTTGAGAGCGGGATTGGGGCCGGCCCAGAGCACCGCAATAATCTTGCGGCCGGGCCGGTCCTTCAGCGCATCGAACAGCCGTTGCGCGGACGCCGTGAAGTCGGTGGTAAAGAACGGCGCATATTCCTCAAACACCACCTTGCTTTCGCTGTGCGACTCGGCCAGCGCGGCTTTGAATGCGGCGATACCGTCATGCCCGAAGGCGAGATCCTGCGCCAAGGTCGCGATCGCGACATCGCCCTTGCCAAGCGCAAGCGCACCGGAGAGCGCGTCCTGCGACGAGTTGCGGGAGCTGCGGAAAATGTAGCGATTCCACTTGTCGCCGGTGATGGAGTTGGCGACCGCCGGCTCGACCAGCAGGATCTTCTTGGCATCCTCGGCGACCGGCAGCATCGCAATGGTCGCGCCCGACGACGAAGTGCCGATGGCGAGATCGACGCCATCATCCGCGTAGGCCTGCTCCAGTAGCGACTTGGCTATGTCCGGCTTGCCCTGATCGTCCTTGGGCAGGACGACGATCTTGCGGCCGTCCAGCATCATGGTACCGCCGGTGAGATACTCCAAACCGAGCATCAGCCCGGCCTCGGTCTGCTTGGCATAGGCTTCGAGCGGACCGGTTTTGCTGTAGATCAGCGCGATCTTCAGGTCGGCGGCATGAGCCGCAATCCCGGCCGTGCCAACCCAAACACCCGCTGCCAAACACGCGCCGGCAAGGAATTTCTTCACCTGTACCTCCCCCTTACGCCGTACCCCCGCTGGTGGCGGGCACATATTTCCAAACGACTCTATTTGAGGCTGTATCATCTCTGCGGCAGCACAGCTACTGCATCGATCTCAAACAGTAGTCCGTCGACAGCCAGTCTGGAAATGACCAAGAGCGTGCTGGCCGGCGGGGCGGCCATGTTGAAATAGCCGTCGCGGACTTCACGAAAATCCTTCAAGTGCGCGATATCGACCAGGTAGTTGGTTATCTTCACCACGTCCTTGAATGTGGCGCCAACTTCAGCCAGCGCTGATTTCAAGTTCTCGAACGCCTGAACGATTTGGGCGCGCGCATCGCCGGGCGCGCCAACGACCTTGCCGTTGCGGTCGAGCCCGATCTGTCCGGCGATATAGACGGTGCGACCTGGGCCGGTCACCTCGACCACGTGGGTGTAGCCCGGCGGCGCGGACAGCGTTTTCGGATTCAAATGGCGTACAGTGCTCACGGTGCCTCTCCTCGCGGGTGATCCCCTTGAAATCTTATCTCCCGATCAACATTAATTGCATATCCGGGGCTAAAGAGAAGACTGAACCAAAAGACTGAACCAGAGAAGGCAGAGATGGGCAGCTCACGGCAACTCCGCCTCGGCGCGTTCATGCGGCCGACCACCATCCACACCGGCGCCTGGCGCTACCCCGGCGCTTTTCCGGACTCCAATTTCAATCTGGCCCATATCAAGCGTTTCGCGCAGACGCTGGAGCGGGCCAAGTTCGACGCTTTCTTCATGGCCGACCACTTGGCCGTGCTCAATATGCCGCTCGATGCGCTCAAGCACAGTCACACGGTGACCTCGTTCGAGCCGTTCACGCTCCTCTCCGCGCTGGCGATGGTCACCGATCATCTCGGGCTCGTTGCTACCGGCTCGACCACGTTCGATGCGCCCTATCACGTCGCCCGGCGCTTTGCCTCGCTCGATCATCTCAGCGGCGGCCGCGCAGGCTGGAATATTGTCACCACGTCCAATCCGGACGCGGCGCTGAACTTCGGCATGACCGATCACATGGAGCACGGTGAGCGCTATCGCCGCGCCCGCGAATTCTACGACGTCGTCACCGGGCTTTGGGATTCATGGGCCGACGACGCCTTCATCCGCGACGTCGAGCACGGGCTGTTCTTCGATCCCGACAAGCTCCACGTCCTCAACCACAAGGGCAAATATCTTTCCGTGCGCGGCCCGCTCAACATCGCCCGTCCGATCCAGGGCTGGCCGGTGATCGTGCAAGCCGGCGCGTCGGATTCCGGCCGGCAGCTTGCCGCCGAGACCGCGGAAGCGGTGTTCACGCCGCCGAGCACCATCGCCGCCGGGCGCGAATTCTACGCTGATGTAAAAGGGCGGATGGCAAAGGCCGGCCGGTCGCCCGACCACATGAAGATCATGCCGGCGTGCTTCGTTGTCGTCGGCGACAGCATCGAAGAAGCGCGAGCGAAACGGGCGAAGCTCGACAGTCTTGTCTATTACGACAACGCCATCGCTTCGCTGTCGATCGCGCTCGGCCACGATGCTTCGCGCTTCGATCCGGACAAGCCGTTGCCTGACATCCCCGAGAGCAACGCCAGCAAGAGCGCCCGCGACCGCGTGGTCGCCATGGCGGAGCGGGAAAAACTCACCGTGCGCCAGCTCGCCCAGCGCCTCGGCGGCTATTCCGGCCTCGCCATGGTCGGCACGCCAAAAACCATCGCCGACGAGATGCAGGAATGGCTGGACACCGAAGCGAGCGACGGCTTCACCATCATGTTCCCTTATCTGCCCGGCGGCCTCGACGACTTCGTCGAGCAGGTAGTGCCGGAACTACAACGCCGCGGCATCTTCCGCCGCGAATACGAGGGCAAGACGTTGCGCGAAAATCTCGGCCTGCCGCGGCCGGAGAACCGCAACTTCGAAACGCGACGGGCGGCGGAGTGAACACGATGAGATCGCCGTTGATGCGGACGCTCGGGCTCTTGTTAGTCGCAACGGCGATGATGGCCGCCGACGGCGCTGGCGCAACGCAAATTGCAGCGACTGACACCTGCTCACTGTACGGCTATCCGCGCGGCACCCATGACTACGCCGTGTGCCGCATGAACGTGAGACATTATTGGTCTACGGGACCATGCAGCGACAGCCGTTTTGCGTCCGTCCATCGCAGATATTGCCACCTAATTCCGACGATCGATTTTTGAGCGCAGGAATGAGGCCGGTCGCGCTTGCGATGTAGCAGCTGTACTTGGAATTTGGTGGCGCGCCCTGAGATTCAAACGTATGTCGATGCGGAAAATTGGCTGAGTTTTTGCGCCAAAGCCGGTATTGAAAATCCGCTTGGATCAACGATGGTGTAGTCCTATGGCCGATTGGCTTTCTCAGTACCCTGATATTTCCGACATCCTTGCTCGGAAGGCATCTGGGCGCGTCCAATGCTTCTCGAAGCTTTGCGGCGAAGTTGGCTATTTTAGACGCGCTAAAGGAACGTTCTGGGCATTTTATTCAGGCTCGTAGGTTTCGAGCAGTGAGCCAGCAACATCATCACAAAACGATCATGCATGATCGTTTTGCCGAACAACACGAACAGCGTTCCGACGTTAGCGAAGCTGCCGCGGCATAGTCCCTGGTTCTGGCTCAACTATGAACGTCGCCAGCGCGAGAACTGTCGCTAATGGCCGTCGCCAGTGTCGCCAAAGTCCTACCTAAGTCTTTGATTTTATTGGCGGTCCCGGCAAGACTCGAACTTGCGACCTTCGGTTTAGGAAA
>CAVWLX010000016.1:0-101347 GCA_963755885.1 uncultured Alphaproteobacteria bacterium | reverse complement strand
GTGTCGTCCATCAGCATATCGATTTCGCCATCGAGGACGATTGCGTAGTCGATGCTTTTGGTCCGATGCGTGTTGGCGTGTCTCGCATAGCCTTGTGTCGCGGGGTCTATGCCCATCGCGCTTAGCGCTTTTTCGCGGTCCGCTTGCGAGACCGCAGCGGGTTTTGGCGTTGACGGGAAATCCACGATCCGGAAAATCGTGCCGTGAGTAGGCGGCGGCACACCCACCTTCGTTTCCGCCTTGTCGGCGGCTCCAATCATGTCCACAGGAAATTCGCTTGTGACCCAAAGATTGAGCACCGCGTTGCCTCCCGGGCTGCGGGCCCTTGGCGTCGCGGGACCGTCGAAGAGAGCAACAGCCTTTCCTTGCTCATCGTGACCGACAACGACGCGCCGTACAGACTTCGAATCCACTATTCATCTCCTCTTGTTTATGCAGCCATTAATCCTGCGGGATGATGGGCAAGAGCAGGTGCGAGGGCCGCTTAGCGTCGTGATAGATTTTGTGAAGCGTCATGCGGCTGCTCACGATGTGGTTCGGCACATATTCCGCGTTCGTTGCGCCGCCAACGCCCGTGGGCATGTCTGCAGCCGCGATCTCAAGACAGATGCGATGTCCTGTGCGGAAGAGATTGGCTGTGGCCATCAGCTCGATAGCATATTCCGTTATAGCCCCAGGCGTTACTTTTCGCTGTGCGGCACGCGTCAATGGATGCCAGGGCCGCCAGGGCTTAGAGCGCTCCGGATCCGTTGCACGATGCGAGGCTTTAAGCCAACCGCGTGTTACCTCCCGCTTGGAAAGATCGTGCGAAAGCTCGCGCTCGCCTTCGCGCACGGTGCGCACGGAAACGTCTGGACCTACATCCTTTAAAGTAACGAACCAATTGGTATCGTCTTGGTCTATCTCGGCGAAGATATTGAGTACGGAGGGGCCGGCAATCAGAACGTCGGCAGGTAACGGATCGCTTAGAAAACGAAGGCACTGAACGCCGTTGGTCTGGGTCGGCGGTACGTGCAGGAAGCCGTCCGCCGGTAGCTCATCTTCAGCGCTCGAGGGCGTAAAGGGCGCTGTACGCAGGCGCTCCCAACCTTCGAGGTAGAATTTGGTCCATTGCGTTTCTGGCAATGGCCAATCCGTGCCTGACCGCCACTCGTTGGCGCCCATGACCCAGTAGCTCACCGGTGGGCCACCCATGACGCCAGTATCGATATTCTTGAGCCAGTGGTCGTACCACCGAAGGATTTCCCCGTGCAATGTGTGAAATGGCCGATCGAGATGCGCCGGCCCGGCGAAGATCATCTTCTTGGGTGCGGTGATTTTTTCGAAGTAGCTCTGCGCGCCATTCAAATGCGTCTTGTATGTGTAGGCGTACCAGCCCGAGCCGGTGTAGGTCGGCACCTTGATGTTCGCCAAACTCTCTTCTGCTTCCTTGACCGCCTTTTCGTTGTCGTAAGGGTCGATCAGAAGTTGAAAGTAAGGAGGCATATGCTGCCCCTTCTGAGCGACAACGTTATAAATGTGCGGATACATCTTGTAGTCGCGATTTTTGATCGCCTCTTGCCAAAGCGCTTCTTTGTCCGGCGGAAGCGCGACGGGCTTTCCTTTCGCGCCATGAATAGCCGCGAGATGCATGACATAGTAGCGGAACAGGTGGATGATGCCGCCCGGGTATTCCTCACGAAAGCTTCCGAGCACGCCGTAAGCGCCACGCGGATCGAATGGAAAGATTGCTTTTAGGTGCGGCGGATTTTGTCGGGCGGCATGAAACTGCTCGGCGCCGAAGCCGGAAATTCCGACCATACCTACGTTACCGTCACACCACGGCTGCGTGGCGATCCATTCGATGAGATCGTAACTGTCCCATTGCCGAGAACCGCCGCCATCAGACTTGAAGACTCCCCTCGGCGAACCGACAACGTGGACGTAACCCCGCGATACGAAGAACCTTGTATCGCCGGCTTCAAGCGGACCCGCCCAGAGGGACGACCACGCGGGTTGTGGCGGCAATGCTTCAGCCACATCCGGCCCCTGAAGATCCTTGTTATAGATCGAGAACGCGAGAAGCGCGGGATATTTGCCGTCCTCTTTTGGTCGGTAGACATCAACCGAAAGATTTACGCCGTCCCGCATTGGAACCGAAACGTCCTTTTCGGCGATAAAGCCCTCATGCTGTGGCGCTCGATCGTAAAAGTTGGTCGGACGGTCGCCAGAAGCAGCCAGCAATTCCTGGATCTTCGTTCGTTTGTTCATCACCGCGCCTGTGTCACTTGCTGTCTAGTCACGTGGGAGACGCGAGCTAAGACTCGATGGACGTTTGGGTCTCTTAAGACGGCCGGCCATTTGATCCACCCACAAGCGCCGTCCCGAGAAGGCCGGACAAATTTTGTTATTATTGACTGCGTTCGTAATTGAGTATGCTCAGTTTTGTCAAGACGGGATTGGCAGCGCTCAGGCGACCGGGTTATCGCCTGGGCAAAGCTGTTGAAATGAGAAAGAGAATTTACGAAGAGCGCGGGGGCGAGAGGCCTTCCGCCAACAGAAGCAACTGGCGCTTCAGGAAATCGACGCCTTTGGCCAGGTCGAGATCACTGGAGGAGAGCCAATGACGGATCTCAATCTGATAGATCGAAAAAATCACCCACGCGACGAGCTTCGCGTCTTCGCGCGGCGCGATTTCCTTTTTATCAATAGCCAGCGTCACGATGGTCTCGATCAGAGCAATCAGACGCTCGCGCGTATTCAGGAACTTTTGAGCTTGGGAGCCGGACGCGTAAAAGACCATTTCTCTTAGCGCTAGTCGAGAGAGCGCCGGCCGTTGCCCAAAATACCGATAGTGCGCGCGAAAGACGCGCATCAAATTGTCCAATAGTGACCGCTGTTCTTGGACAAGAGCAGTGGATCGGTCGACCTCTGCCTGCAGTTCTTCGTTGATGATGAGAAACAGCAAATCGCGCTTCGTGGGAGCATAGACGAAGACCGTGCCTAATCCGACGCCTGCCCGCAATGCGATAGCTCGCGTCGTCGTATCATCAAACCCTTTTTCCAAAAATAGCTGGGTAGCCGCGTCCTTTATCCGCCGGAGCTTGTCGCGCTTATTGCGCTCGCGCAAACCAACCGCACGCTCCCGGCGAACTGATGACACTGGGTTATCCATGCAGCACGCAATCCGTTCATCCGCGCGGCGACCCTGGGCATACGTTTCTTAGCTGCGATCGCCCGTGAAGTGAAGTGTTGTCCTGAAGGCGAATTCGCACGATTCAAAGAGAGCCCGGCCATGGGCTCGACGAGTTCACCGGAGGATGTTTGGCGCTTGACATGAAATTGAGCATGCTCAATTATCGTGGAGCGAGGCCAAGGCGAAGGCGCCGTCGAAAGTCGCGGCGAAGAGACGCGCTGAGACGCGGACTGATGGAAAACGGGGAAGGGAGCGGCGTGCTAGCCCGGACTTCGACGCCGTTGAGTATGATCCTTGGACTAACGGACGAATTGAACGGGGCCGCGGCTATTGAAGCGGCAGTTCGTTGGCTGCTCACGCCGATCAGCGGATCGACCGAGCATTTCATTTCGACCTCGTTGGCATGGCACGGGCGCTTGATGGTGCTCGGCATGGGCTTGCTGATGCCGCCTCTCGTCATCGTCGCGCGCTATTTCAAGGTGACGCCGCGGCAAGATTGGCCCCGACAGCTCGATAATCCGTTTTGGTTCGTGACCCACCGGCGCTGGGGCAATGTTACGGGCGTGATTTTGCTCGCAGGTTTAGTGTTCGGCCTGATCGCCGAAGGATGGCAAGCGCCATGGCGAAGCCTTCACGGCACGTTCGGCTGGACTGTGGTCGTGTTCGTGCTCGTGCAAATCGTCAGTGCGTGGCTCCGGGGCACGCACGGCGGCCCCGTTGATCCTTTTACGCGTAAGCGGCGGCCGCCCGAACAATGGCATGGTGATCATTTCAGCATGACGCGGCGTCGGATCATCTTCGAATACCTTCACAAGTACGTCGGCTACGCATTAATGCTGCTTGTCGTGGCGGCGATCTCGACGGGCCTAATCGCTGCCGATGCGCCGCGCTGGATGCCCATCCTCATGGGCATTTGGTGGATGGTGATGTTGAGCCTCTTTGTTTGGTTGCAGACTGCCGGACGATGCATCGACACGTATCAAGCCATCTGGGGGCTTGATCCGAATTTGCCCGGCAATCGCCGCCGGCCGATTGGTTTGGGAATTGCCCGCACGAACGTGGAAGTCACGCCAAACGGAAATTAATCGGGGAGAAAGCAGTGGCATTGGTTGAAGGAAAGACCTTGGTCGTCAGCTGGGCCGCCACGCGGCGCCCGCCGAATCCTTCAATCGGTTTGTTTCTCGGCATCTGACCACAGCAGTTTAACAAGCGGCGTGCTCTCATGGTGGAAGGCGTCTTCTGCGCATAGTCGGCGGCTATAGACGGGAGTTAGGAGACGGAAAGCGTGCTCACGGTAAAATTCGGCATCGGACAGGCTGTGCGCCGGGTCGAGGATCAACGATTTACGACCGGCGCAGGTGAATATGTCGCCGACCTCGTGCTGTCACGGCAGTGCTACGGCATTCAGGTGTTATCGCCTCACGCACACGCAAAAATAAACAAAGTGGATGTGACGGCGGCAAAGAATGCGCCAGGGGTGGTGTGCATATTGACTGGCGCGGATGCAATTGCTGACAACATCGGGGGCATTCCGCCTCATTTTATGCCGGAGCATTGGGGCGGGCCTAAGGGCTTCGGGACGATCAGACCTGTTCTGCTAGCTGACTATGTCCGCTGCGTCGGTGACCGCATCGCGTTCGTAGTTGCGGAGACCGAACAACAGGCGCGCGACGCCGCCGAACTGGTTGAAGTCGATTACGACCCATTACCTGTCCTGGTCGATGCCGAACAGGCGGCCAAGCCGGAAGCACCGGTCATTTGGAATGACTGCCCCAACGGCAACGTAGCGGTAACGATTGCGCTGGGGGACAAGGCGGCGACCGATGCGGCGTTTGCGTCGGCGAAGTATGTCGCATCGGTTCGTGTCGTAAACAACAGAGTCACTCCCAACGCTCTCGAGCCGCGCTGTGCGCTCGGCGCTTACGAACACGCACAGGGCAAATACACGCTCTACACGGCGTCGCAAGACCCTCATGGCGTGAGAACGGTGTTGTCATCCGCTGTCTTTCGCGTTTCGGAATCGAAGGTGCGCGTTCTTTCGCCCGATGTCGGCGGCGGCTTTGGCGTCAAAGCCAATATCTACCCCGAGGACGCGTTGGTGCTGTGGGCGGCCAAGCGTTGCGGGCGCCCCGTCAAATGGACGGCGACCCGCGGCGAAAGTCTGATGCTCGACACACACGCCCGTGACCAAGTGATCTATGGTGAGCTTGCAATTGACGCCGATGGGAAATTTCTCGCCATCAGGGCGACAGGCTACCAAGCGCTTGGCGCCTATTGGTGGGCCGCGATCACCGCGCCGCTATTCTTTTCGCTCATGCTTATTCCCAGCGTCTATGATGTCCAGGCGATCGATTTCAGTACGCGGGCCGTTTTTACGAACACCGCGCCAACGTCGGTTTATCGCGGCGCTGGTCGCCCCGAAGCGATCTACCTCATAGAGCGGCTCGTCGATCGGGCAGCCCAGCTATCGGGTATCGATCGCGTCGAGTTGCGTCGGCGGAATCTGATCAAACCGACTGCCATGCCCTACCATACGCCCACGCATCAAAACTACGACAGCGGCGAGTTTGAGAGGGTGATGGACAAATGTCTCGCTCTTGTCGACTGGGCCGGCTTCGATAAGCGACGCAAGGAAAGCGAGAGCCGCGGGAAATTACGAGGCCGGGCAGTAACACCTTACATCGAGCTCGCCGGCGTCTTTAACGATCGCATGGAATTGCGTTTTGACGCGAGCGGGATGGTGACGATCATTGCTGGAACGCATTCCCATGGGCAGGGACATGCAACGGCGTTTTCGCAATTGGTCGCCGAATGGCTTGGCGTTCCATTTGAAAATATCAACTTCATTCAGGGCGACACGGACAAGGTCGCGTACGGCCGCGGCACATTCGCAGCACGCAGTTCGATGGTGGGTGGTAACGCGCTCAGGGCGGCGGCCGATGCCGTCGTCGCCCGAGGAAAGGAAATGGCCGGAGCGCTCATGGAGGCGGCGGTTGCCGACATTGAATTCAAGTCGGGTATCTACACCGTGGTCGGCACCGACAAACAAATGTCCATTAGCGATGTCGCGCGCGCCTTCTTTGCGCCGGCCGGCCCGGTCGTAAGACTTGGCTTGGGCCTTGATGGGATCGGCTCATATGCCGGCGTGCCAGGCGGCGCGCCGAACTATCCGAACGGTTGCCAAGTCTGCGAGGTGGAAGTCGATCCCGAAACCGGCGAAGTCGTTCTCGATCGCGTCGCCGCGGTTGACGATCTCGGCATGGTCATCAACCCGATGATCGTTGAGGGCCAAATTCACGGAGGCCTTGCCCAAGGCATCGGTCAGGCTTTGTTCGAGAATGTAGTTTACGAGGAAGGCTCGGGTCAGCTCATAACTGGTAGTTTCCTCGACTACAGCATGCCGCGGGCAACCGATTTCCCACTGTTTCTTTCGGAACTGGTGGAGATACCGGCCAAGACGAACCCGCTTGGGATCAAGGGGATCGCCGAATCCGGAACCATTGGCGCGCCTCCGACAGTGGTCAATGCCGTTATCGATGCTTTGAGTTTCCGCGGGGTCGATCACCTCGACATGCCGCTTACGTCCGCGCGGGTTTGGCAGGCAGCATCCGGTCGACAGAACTCTCAGGAATAGGTCTCGCGATGATCAAACAACCGCCCATAATCCGCGAACACCGGATACCGACAGGCGGCAGCAAGCCCTACATTGCTGTTGAAGGCCCCGATCGAAATCTTTGGTTCTGCCAAAGCGGCACTTCGAAGATTGGCTGCCTCGATCCGAACTCCGGCGCGTTTCAGGAATTTCCTCTACCATCGAAGGACAGCACACCCATCGGAATCGACGTCGGTGCCGACGGCAACATTTGGTTCACGGAGAAAACCGGTAATCGCATTGGTCGTCTCGACCGCAATGGAACGATAACCGAATTTCCGTTGCGGACGGCGAAGGCTGGCCCAGATGGTATCGTCCGCGGACCGGACGGCAACATATGGTTCTCCGCTTCCGACATTGACCGCGTTTGCCGTTTAACGCCCGACGGCTACATCACCGAATTCGGCGACGGTATCACGCCGGGCAGCAAGCCCCTATCGATCGTTGTACACGACGAAGTTTTGTGGTTCAGCGAGGCATCTGGCGGGCGCGTCGGCCGGATGACCTTGGACGGAGATGTAACGGAATTTCCCATCCCCAGCGCCAACAGTCAGCCACGCGCGATGGCGCGACATCCGGAGGGTAACGTCTGGTTTGTCGAAACCGGCGCTAACGCGCTCGGCCGGATATCCCCCGACGGAACGATCGTCGAGTTCTCGGTTCCTACACTCGACGCGTCGCTTCGCGGTGTCACGGTAGCAACCGACGGCGACCTCTGGTTCACCGAAAACTTCGCCAACAAAATCGGCCGTATGGTGCCCGACGGCACCGTAGTCGGCGAGTACGCCATTCCGACGTCGGCCAGCGGGCCCCGCTGCATCACCGCCATGTCGGATGGGCGCCTGTTCTTCACCCAATACGACGCAGGTTTGATCGGTGAAGTGATCCCGCAATAAAAGTGCTCGGTAGATCAAGAAAAAAAGAGAGGGAGGATTGATTGACTAAAAGAATTCGCGGGGTCTCGTTTGAGGAGAACGAGAACAACGCGATGGGGTTGTCGTTCTACAATTTGTCCCATCGCTTCGGCTATCAGTCACCGAACTGGCCGTACTTCGAAGACGTCAAGATCGAGCGCATCCATTACATGGCGAAGTCGGGCGTGCTGTCGCAGCGCATCACCACGTCGATGCACAACACCACGCATATCGACGCGCCGGCGCACGTCGTTCAGGGCACGCCATTCATCGACGAGGTGCCGCTGCCGCATTTCTTCGGCTCCGGCATCGTGATCTCGATCCCGAAAAAGAAATGGGAGCAGATCACCTACGATGATCTGGAGAAAGCTGCCGGCAAGGTGGTGCGGCCCCGCGACGTGGTGATCGTCAACACCGGCTGGCACAAGAAGTACGAGGATAGCGAAGACTATTTCTGCTACGCGCCCGGCTTTGTGCCGTCCGCCGGCGAATGGTTCGTGGAAAAGAAAGTGAAAGTCGTTGGCCACGATACCCAGGCCAACGACCATCCGCTGGCGACGGCGATCGGTCCCCAGAGGAACGGGCCGCTGCATCCGCATCTCGCTGCCGAATACAAAAAATGGTCCGGCGGCCGCGACTGGAAAGACGATTTTCCCGATTGGGAGCCGGTGCACCGCATCCTGTTCAAGAACGGTATCCTCGGCATCGAGAATGTCGGCGGCGACATCGACAAGGTGACCGGCAAACGCTGCACCTTCGCGTTCTTTCCTTGGAACTGGGATCGCGGCGACGGCTGCATCATCCGCCTGGTCGCCATCACCGACCCGAAGGGTGGCTACCGGATTGAGAAGGGAGAGAAGTTCTAATGCAGGTGAAACGCTTCTCCGAGGCCAAGACTTACGAGGCGCCTAATCATCGCGACTTCACGGGACTGCGGCTTTTCGGCGCCGAGGCTGGAGGCTCCAAAAGCCTGATTGTCGGCATTTCGCATTTCCTTCCGGGCGGCGGCGCAGGCCCCGACGCCTCGCCGCCGGAGAAGGTCTACTTCGTGCTCGAAGGCGAACTGACGGTGATCATTGATGGCAAGGAAACGGCGCTGAAAAAGCACGATTCATGCTTCATCGGCCCAAACGAAAATCGCGAGATCGTCAATCGCACCAACCAAGTGTGTTCGATCCTGGTCGCCATCGCGCCGGCGCCGAAGTGACAGCCATTCACCTCTCCCCGCGCGCAGGGAGAGGTCGAACGAAGCGAGGGTGAGGGGGCCTCGCCACGTCTTCGAAGCCAAGCGGAAAGGCCCCCTCGATCCCGACCTTCTACCCGCGTGCGGGGAGAAGGAGAAGAGGAGCATCATGTCTGAAGATTTCCTGAAAAACCCGCTGTCGCTGTTCGACGTCAAAGGCAAGACCGCGATCGTGACCGGCGCAACCGGCGCGTTCGGCGCGGTCGCGGCAAAGACGCTCGCGGCATCTGGCGCCAACGTGGTTATCACAGCGAACAACGCCGAGGGCTTGAAAAAGATTGCGGCCGAATGCGGCAAGCTTGGCGGCAAGGCCGAGATCGTCGCCAAGCGGCCGAGTTCGGAAGCCAATTGCGATGCGATCGTCGCCGCCGCGGTCGAGAAATTCGGCGGCCTCGACATCCTCGTGGTCGCATCGGGCCAGAATAAAATCTCGAAGATCGTCGATCAGAAACCCGAAGATTTTCTCGACGTGATGGACGCGAATGTTACGCAGTCCTGGCTGATGGCGCGCGCCGCGGCACGGCAGATGACCAAGCAGGGCCGTGGCGGCAAGATTATTCTGATGTCGTCGGCGCGTGGCTTGCTCGGCCATCCGGCCGGTTACAGCGCTTATTGCGCGTCGAAATCGGCGGTCGACGGCATTACCAAGGCGCTGGGCTGCGAGCTTGGCGCCACCGGCATTACCGTCAACGCGCTTGGCCCGACGGTTTTCCGCTCGCCACTCACCGAGTGGATGTTTGCCGACGACGAGCGCGGCAAGACCGTGCGCGCGGGCTTTCTCACGCGCGTACCGAGAGGCCGCCTCGGCGAGCCAGAGGATCTTGCCGGCCCGCTCCTGTTCCTCGCTTCCAAGGCTTCCGACTTCTATACCGGCCACATCCTCTACGCCGACGGCGGCTATACGGCTGGCTAGGGTACGTCGCGACGAGTGGGGCTAGTCATAAGATCATCAATAGCGCGGGTCCCATGTCCGCTTTGGGTCTTGGTTGTGTAAAAACGGCTTTTCCGGAACGAGCGCATTTTGGCGAAGCGGTAATGCGAGCCATTTCCGGCTTTGACTATGCCCTGATTGCCGTCATGAGCGGCTGAATGCCGATGATGTTGATGACGCGAGTGAGATTGTAGGCCAGTACGTGCAGCGCCATCTCGGAGGCGACCCGCGGCAGCGTCTTCATCAGGAAGTGCGTCGCGCCCATCCTCATCTTCAGCGTGCCGAAGGGATGTTCGACTGTCTCACGCCTCTGGCGCATCTTCTCTGGATGCTCGTCGAGCCGGCGTTGTACGACTTCGAGTATGTGCTCGTGCTCCCACCGCGTGATCCGTCGCTCCTTGCCGGTGGTGCAGCGATGTTTGATAGCGCAATGCCGGCAGACGTTGGTCAAGTAGCGGTGCAGGACCAATCCGTGCTCGTGGGTTGTAAATGAGTAGCCGAGCCGTTCGCCGGCAGGACAAATGTAAACGTTGTCCTCAGCCACATAGCGGAAGTCCTGCTTGCCGAAGCGCTTCGAGGTCGAGGTCATCGGCTTGGGCAGCGTCACCGTGATGCCGGCTTTGTCGCACTCGAGAATCTCCTCGCTGCTGAAATAGCCGCGGTCGGCGACGACGTCGAGATTCGCCGCTTCCAGGGTTGTCTTGGTCTGCTTGGCCATATGGGCGAGCTGTGCCCGATCGCTGCCGACGTTGGTTACCTCATGGGTGACAATCAGATGATATTTAGTGTCGACCGCGACCTGGACGTTGTAGCCCACTACGCCTGAGCCCCGGCCGCTCGTCGCCATCGAGCGGGAATCAGGATCGGTCAGCGATATCTGCTGATCCGGCGTCGCCAGCATCCGCGTCTTGAGCCCATGCAGGCGCTTCACGTCCTCCTTCAGCCTGGCGATCTTCCCCTTGAGCCGGGTTGTTTTGGTGGTACGCGCCTCCGACGGCTCCTGCCGATCGGCGCTGTCGAGCTGGAGCAGATAACGGGCTACGCTCTCCTCGATCTGAGCCAGACGCCGTTCCATCTTCGCCCGCGTAAAGTTCTTGTCCCGATTGTTCACCGCCTTGAACTTGCTGCCATCAATGGCGACGCTCGCTTCGGCGAACAGGTCGAGACGCCGACACAGCACGATAAACCGGGCGCATACCTTGCGAATGGCCCCGCCATTGTCCTTGCGGAAGTCGGCAATCGTCTTGTGATCGGGCATGAGCCGGCCGGTCAGCCACATCACCTCGACATTGCGCCTGGCTTCGCGTTCGAGGCGGCGGCTCGACTGAACCCGATTGAGATAGCCGTAAATGTAGAGCTTCAGTAGCACGGACGGATGATACGAAGGCCGCCCCGTTACCTCGGGAGCGACCCCGTCAAATCCCAACGCCGCCAGATCGAGTTCATCGACAAAGACGTCGATCACTTGAACCGGATTGTTCTCATCGATCCAGTCTGCAAGACATTCCGGAAACAGCGTCGCCTGCCCGCGATCAATCCCTTCAACGAAGCGCTTCATTCGACCCTCCGCAAAAGCAGAATCACACCGCCGAGTGAATCACAGGCGCCGCGTTTTTACACATGGGGTAATTCCGGGATCGAGCCCCACTTAGGCTCTGGGAATCAGCTCTCCAACATCGACCAAGCCCAACTGTGGGCTTGGCAATCATGGAGGGACTGCAATGGAACACTATGTCGGACTAGACGTATCGCTGAAGCTGACAGCGATCTGCATCGTCGATCAGACAGGAAAGATCGAGCGCGAAGGGGTGGTTGCCTCCGACCCGGAGACAATCACGGCATTCATCAAATTGTACGCACCGCATGTTGCACGGGTTGGGCTTGAGGCGGGAGCAACGTCAACGTGGCTATGGACCGAGCTGAATAAGATGGGGCTGCCCGTCATCTGCATCGATGCCAGGCATGCGAAGGCGGTTCTGAAGATGCAGATCAACAAGAGTGATCGTAACGACGCAGTGGGCATTGCGCGCATCATGCAATGTGGGTGGTACAAGGAAGTCCGCGTCAAAGATCTCGACAGTCACGCGACCAAAGCCGTTCTTGTCAGCCGAGCTCTGCTAGTAGTCAAGATCAAGCGGGATATTGAGAACCAAATCCGTGGACTCCTCAAGAATCTCGGGCTCGTCATCGGCCGGGCAAAAATGAATGTGTTTGCCATGCGCGCCGCCGAGCTAGCCGAGGCTCGGCCAGAACTCGCTGCCGCGGTAGAGCCGCTGCTCAAGGCACGCGAGGCTGTCGGGCAGCAGATTGCAGACCTCGACCGCAAGGTGATGCGGCTGGCACGCAATGATGCCCAAGTTCGACGGTTCATGACAGCACCTGGCGTCGGTCCAATCACGGCTCTTTGCTTTCTTGCGACGATCGATGACCCCACTCGCTTCAAAAGATCGAGAAGCGTCGGAGCCTATATCGGACTGACGACCCGACGATACGCATCCGGCGAGATCGACTGGACGGGCCGAATCTCGAAATGCGGCGATGCGATGCTGCGAAGTTACCTCTACGAGGCAGCCAATGTCCTGCTCACTCGCGTAGCAAAGTGGTCGACGCTGAAAGCCTGGGGCATCCGGCTTGCGAAACGAAGCGGGCTCCGCAAAGCCAAGGTTGCGGTCGCTCGAAAGCTTGCCGTCATTCTGCACCGAATGTGGATCGAAGGCACCGAATTCAAATGGTCATCAAAGGAGGCCGCTAATCAGCCTGCGTAGCAGGACAACCGAGTTCCCGCCGACCAGCGGGAAACGAACGTCCCTGCCGGGACGCTGGCGTTGGTGAGATCGCCCCAGGCTTTGCGATGCTCGAAGAGCAAACGCGCTTCACACATTGATCCACCAGCGTCATCTTACGCCATCATGCGGAGGGCACGCCCCTACCGCGGAGAGAACCCTGAACCCGGCAAGGATGTTCATGGAGAGCTTGACCCCTGGCCCGGAATTAGAGAACAGCCAGGGTCATTAGCGTCCGACGACGGTGGATCCGTCACTTCCGCTGTTGCCCCCATAAGCGGACATTTGTTTGTCGCAGGAGAAGCCGCCGCGACCACTAACATGCAGCCTGATAGTTGATCAAAAGGTCAACGGTTCAACTTCGTCCACCGTTTCCGTACAAGCTTCTGACGTTGTGCGGGAATAACACCCCGCATTGACTCCGGGTGGTAATTGCCGTCTTCACGGAACCACCGAGGGACCACAAGGCGCCTTCTAGGGCGACTGGCGATATTGCCCTTACAAAACCCGGTTCCCTCTTCGCGCCCTTATAGGTGAGTGAAACCCGACATTCCTCACGCGCGAGCGGCAGATGGATTACGTTCTCATCGCCGTCGTACTGACCGGGGCGGCCGAACCGCTCCTGAAATAACAGTCTCAAATCAGCTTGATCGAGATCGGCCCAAGAGTTCGCAAAGAAGATTTTCTGCCATGGGGTTCGCTTTGGGGCGATGTTACACCCGTTCTGTGCGAATTTTGACCACGCTACGCGCCAAAGAGCTGTCGCCAATAACTGCCGCCACTGTCGCCAAAAATCCATATAAGTCATTGATTTAATTAAGTGGTGGGCCCGGGAGGACGGGAACCTCAGACTTAAAAGGTGAAGGAAGTGCCCGTTTCGTCACATTTATCTGTCGCCAATCGCTGTCGCCTTTGCAATCACATGCGATACGGCAAGCCTCTGCGCCGCATTGGGCATCGATTGAAGCGCCCATCGAGGCTCGGCGCCCGATCAAATTGCTGCCTCGGCAGGCTCTTTCAGCACGCCTACGCGAGTGCGTGTTGCTCACCGCGCGCCGTCCCGGGCGGTCTTGAGCATGGTCTTGAATTTCTCGACGCCGTGCCGGGCAAGGTCCACGATCCGGTCCAGTTCGATCTTCTCGAGACCACCGCCTCTCACGAAACTCGGCCCCCGACACTAGCCAGCCACCTTTGTCCACCAATGGGAAGCCGTTTTCATCGCGCAAGAGCAACAACGCGCCTAAGGGCAGCGGGAACGGTTAACGCTGTGACGTAATTGCCGCCGTGAAAAACGAATCCGTGAGTCCCTAATTGGAGGCACGAGGCCATCGACGGGGCAACGTCCCGATCAATGTGGTGTCGCGACCCGAAAAGAGTCCGCCCCAGAAGAAGGGCGACCTCCGCGCGACGAACCGAGCCAAAAAGCGTCAGCCAGCCCACGCGACGCGTGTTTGTGCCTCTTCCTCGGCGGCAGTTGTTGGTTGAGCCGGGAGCTGAAGGACCGTTGCTTTCTGGCCCTCACCGAGCATGGTCAGCAAGGCGGTACGTCCGTCAGGAAATTCGAGCGCATCATGATGGGTATGCGGTTGGTCCTTATTGATTTGGCGAAAGATTGCCAAGGTCTGACCAGTACTCAGGGTTCCCCCCGACGCGAAGGGTCCTGCGATGAACAAGGCCACCTCCTTTGAGAACGCGAGCTCCGTTCCAGGAAGGAGGCAAACGGCCACTGTCGGATCTTCCGGAGCGGCAAAGCCACGAGTTCCGGTTCCGAAATTGCGGGTGGTGAGCTTGTCGCCAACCTTGGCGGAACGTGACCGAGCAGACTGTAAGCTGAAGTCACACATGCCTAGGAACTCCTCTGTTGAGGCCCCCGGCAGGCCAGATCGAATCAAACAACACGGTACCACGGGACGTTGCGGATGTACGCCGCCGCAACATTAAATCTTTGGTCTTTCACGCTCGCCACATTGCAGCGGGGTTTATGTGCGCAATGTCACGGCGTCGCTTTCGGGAGGGTCGGGGAACGATGAGCGAGAAATTCAGTTTTAGGGACGGCGAAGGAAGGACATTCTCGGGCCGGTTCGAAGTGAAGAACGGAATAGTGACGGTCACGACTAGCGATGGCCGCACGAGGTCAGCGGCGATCGAGGAAAGCATGCTCGGTCCTGAAACGCTCGCGAAAACGCTGCTGCTCCAATTGCATCAGGATAGGTCGCAAGATGAGTGATTGCGACGGCAGTGAATGGTAACACGTCAAGAGCGCATCGACGATTTCGTCCACGAAGGAATGCCGCCGAGCGACCGCTCGCTGGAGGTCCTGTGCGAGGATCACAACGGGACGTATGTCCTCCCATTCCTGTGTCGATGGCACGACGGGATGTGGCAGAACGCGAAAACCAATCGGCGCATCGAAGCTGCCGTGGTCGGTTGGCGGACGCCAAGCAGAACTCGCCGCTGAATCTTTTATCCATCCGCAGCATTGATGCGCCGCTTCAGCGCAGTGGACGTCTTGAACATCAAGACGCGGCGCGGTGGGATCGGGACTTCCTTCCCGGTCTTCGGATTGCGGCCAATACGCTCATTTTTCTTACCCGCACCAAAGAATTACCACCGCCTGCCCCAACGGCCTCTAAACCCCCCTCCTCGAGTGACTAAACGAAGGATTAGAAGAAGCACGACCGCGCCAATGAAGGCGTTTATAATAAGGGCAACGATGCCGACTCCCAGATGGATACCCAATTGAGGCAACAGCCAATCGCCAATGAATGCACCGATCAGACCCACCAACAAATCGCCGATCAAACCAAATCCACCACCCTCCATTACCCTCCCGGCCAACCAGCCAGCAACAATTCCGACGATGACAATTACCAGTAGGCTCTCATTGGACAAATTCACGGCCGTGCCTCCCCATAGCGGTCGCAAAGCTAATGCGCCGCAGATTTAATCGTTCCTGACGATCTTCGCTCTCCTGCAGAAGTCCCACGCCACCCGGTTAGGTTTTTGTTTTTGGCAGATTATCGCGGATTTCGCGAAATTCAATCAGACCGTGGATCAGCGCTCGCTTCCGCCGCGCCTGTTCTTCCGGCGACATCGATTTATCGCCGAGGGGTTCGATCTCGCGGGCGGCCATCTTTGATGCTTGCGGTTTCCTTATTCGGGGGGTCGTTTCGCAGCCGCTTGAGCCAGCGCCCGTTCGACTAGCCGACGAATTGCTTTGGGACGAGAGGGCTTGTCGTTTTGTCGGGCAATCCGCTCTTCCAACGCGGCAATCTGCGGGCGATGTAAGCGCAACATTATACCCTCGCCACGGCCAGTGGTCTTCGGCGGCTCTTTCTTTTGGCGCCGTCGATTAAGGCTGCTTAAGAGTCACTGACGCGCCTTGGCATCAGACCACCATGCCCCCCCCAAGCCCGACGGCCAAAGCGAACCCAGCGTCACCACTAAGTCAGGGTTGAGCGTTTGAACACTGGCCCGGCGGCCTAGCTACTTTCCGAGGTCGAGGATATCGACCTGAAATAGTGTTCAGCGTGCTGGTAGTAGTTCTCCGCCGCGATCGTATTTCCATTTTGGGCCTCAGATCGGGCGAGTGCCAGGTATCGCTCGTAGTTTCTTCAGGCGTTTTGGTAGTTCTGAGGCTCGGGGCGGTTGGGTCTCGGTGACCACTGCTTCGAGCGCGCAGGCGGCCTCCGATTGATCTGGCGGTCACTCATGATTGTCTAGTGGCCATTCTGAGGGGTTCTCCACATGATGATCGGAGGTCTCTAAGCGATCACCCACCATCCGTCTAGGTCTGGAGCGGTCGTCGGACTTCGCGCCACCCTTTTCCCCCTGGCGTGATAATATGCCACCGCAATCGATCGATCTCAGCTGGAGCAGGTTATGCCTAAAGGTACCGTGAAGTGGTTCAATTCGCAAAAGGGCTATGGGTTTATTCAGCCGCAGGGCGGCAGCGGCAAAGATGTGTTTGTCCACATCTCTGCGGTCGAGAGAGCTGGGCTCAGCAGTCTCAATGAAGGTCAAGTGGTTGAATACGAGGAAGTCGCGAACAAGGGAAAGACGTCAGCGGAGAACCTCAAGGTTCAACGCTGATCGCGTTCCAAAGAGTTGAGACCCACGTGGAAGCCCCGCCAATTTGTTCGAGCGGGGCTTTTCTTTTGCGCGGGGCAGCCGGTGCTGCCCCGCCGCAGTCACGGGAAACAGGTGGAAAGCGCCCTGGCGGCGGGTACGTGCACCTGCCAGGTTGGGCGATCCACCTTGTAAAGACCGCTAGCAAAATCTGTCTGCGTATAGGCGCAAAGTACTTCGCCTGCACTTGTGACGGCTCGCACGGCTACGCCGTTTAGCCGATGATCCAATGATAAGCTATTCCACTTCAAACGTACTTGCCGCTGGACTGATTGAAGGTCGGCAATTCCATTCTGCGGAAGTTGGACCCTTTCAAGAATGGAGCGGGTCGGCGCGACTGCTTCTACCGAAACGTCAAGCGGCGTCTCGGCTTTGTAGTGTGCGGGTGTCGGAAAATGCAGCATAGCGGCAGCATAATGTAAGTCGGGTTGGGCACGCAATCTGGCCTGTGGATCGGCGTACCGGCCGGGCTCGGCGACCCGTTCACCACCTAGAGTCTACGTCACCAAAGCTTCCGCTTCAAACAAGATCGGCTCCAATCTGGAAAGCGCGAGCGTTCCCGTATTGTACGGCTTGATGCAGCCTCCCGGTGGATTGTACCGCACGCCCAGGTCCATCACGTCGAGAAGCCGGACATGCGGCTCAGTAATTGCCAAAACAGCATGGCCGGTCATGGCTGCAGGTCGGTCACCTTTAGTGCGCTCGAACGCTTCGCGTTCCTCTGGCGTCGGATCGACCAAATTAATTTTGCCGGGCCGATTTTGCGTCACGAACTCCAAGCCGTGCTCATCGACGTTGCGCGCGTGCCAGATATAGCAAAGCAATTGATCCTCTTGCCGCTGGCGCACTTTGGCATCGAACCATTGCTTGCTTTGCGGCGGTGCTTTCGCACCGGCCCTAAGCTTATTGAACACCCGCGCGGCGGCGGACAAAAACGCGGCCCAATGGGTTTGAATTTGGTTATAGTCTGTCGCTTCGCCGAGCGCGTGCACACTATCCCATGCGCGATTAAATTCGATCCGCGCGGCTTCCACTGCTTTCCGGTTCATGACGCCAGTTCGCCCATTACTCGCAATCAACGCTCAGGTTCGTAGTGGATAGTGACCGTAAATTGACCGGCATCTCTCAGAGATGGTCCCGTGAACCCGCCACTTATTTTCGACCGACGAACTTCCCGCACGCCCTTTTGGCGCATCCACCAGTCATCAGCTTTGTGGTTTGCTTCCTGCATAGTGGAACCGACGAACACCGCCTTGTCCAATGAGTGCGTGGTTATCATTGGACGGTGGCCTTGCGGGGCGGAGCGTTTGGCATTCTCCAAAGCTCGGTCGCGGTCCGACGGGTCAAGCCGTTCCAACAAGCCCGCGTCATAGACCGTTCCACTAACATCGAAGTCACCGCAGCCGGGGCAACGGATACTCTTGCCGTCGATTGTGTTCGGCAACTCCTCTGCTAGGCCGTCACAGATTGGACACTGCATTGACATTTGTCAGCCTCGCGCCGAAAGGACTCGCCGCGCTCACGTTGGGATCACTTCCGCTGCGCTTGCTAACATGACGCCACTAGACCCTTTCATTGGCTATTGGTTCGAGCTTTTTCTCGCGGTAGATGAGTTCGAATAAGTTCATCACATCTCTCACGTAGTCGCCAATATCCCCGACCGCCTGTCGGAGACGGCGGATGTCGGTCTTGGCACTCATCATCTGAAACTTGCCCTGGTCTTCGCGGACGTAAGCGGCGCAGATCATCGTAGATTAGTAGCTCGCATACCTTTGCCAGTTCATCCTTGTAAACCTCATTTCCGGGCATCTCAGCAATTTTCTTGATGCCCTTGATGCGCGAGTTGATCAGATAGGCAAACCGATCTTCCAGCTTGGCCACGAAGTCCGCGAGCGCGGAAGGCGACCGCTAGCAAGTCAAAACCCGATCTTGTCAATCCATTTTTTGAGCATGGGCACGGGGAAGCCGGAACCGTAGCCCTCGGCGACTGTCTCCACTTCGTGCCCCAGCAACGACCAACGATAGTCGACCGGGCAACCGGCGGCGCGCAATCGGTCTTGCGCCCGATGTCGCAAGGAATGGACTACCTTGCCCTTATCGACGATACCGATCTCACGGAGGAACCTGTTGAGCCGTTTCGACGCACCAGGCGCGCCGCCTTCAAACAACGGTTCCTTTATCACCTTGGGCAGATAGGCCAGCACGGCGGCGGGGAGTGGGAGGCGGCGATGCGACTGCGGCGTCTTTTTACCGATGATGACGTAGCGGCAGCCGCCTTCTTTCTGCTCGTTCTCAATCTCGAACGCCTCACTCAATCTCATGCCCGTGGTCGCGAGCACGCGGAACAACAACTGATCGTGCTTGTCGAGTTGGCCAAAATTCCGCTTCACGGTCTTGACGTCTGCCTCGCTGAGCGGAAGCCGCACCAGCTTATCATCGCGTTTCGGCACAATGCTCGAAAACGGGTTGAACGTCAGATGTCCCTCTTTGATCGCCAAATTGGTCGCCGCATTCAACCACGTGATCTTTTTCTGGATCGTGGCGCTTCTCAACCCGTGGCCCTCGAAATGCTGGACGATTTTGCGGCCATCATCGCGCGTCGCATCCTTCAACGGCTTGCTATCGGTGAGTTGCTTGTATAGCGCCCACACGGCGCGCGTCTCGCGCTCACTGTGGGAATCGAGGTTGACGTGTTTCAGATACGTCTCAATGATCGCGTCATCTCCGGTGCGCTCTTGTCGGCGCGGGCGAACTCCGTCATTAAAGGGCGATCGATCCCCGGTGATGGCTTCCGTGACAGAACGGAGAGTCATCTTTCGCCCCACAAGCTGGAATGCGGTCGCGCCATTTGGTGCCGTCCGTGTGATACCGCCGTTGTGGTTGAGGTAGATCAATTCGCGGTCGGTTGCTATGATGCGTTCGCTATCGGCGCCAACGTGCTCGCGGCCCGGCTCGTATTCGTGCCGCCAAGTGGTTTCGATGTGGAGCCGCGCCTCTAATAGCTTGGCCTTGTGCTCCGCGATCATCGGCAGCGCCAAAATTTCGGCTTGCACGCGGTCGGACGTGCCTAGCGACCGTTCGATGCGCCCGGTCGGGGATTGCAGTTTGATGTGCCAATTGCGGCTTCCGGGCCGCAGAAACAGATAATCGGCGCGTCGCACGATGTGCCTCCTAGCGGCACATATTAGCGGCGGTCATTAGCGACGGGGTAACCTATTCTGTAGTAATGGTTATTTTCTCGTTTGGAACTCCGGATTTCCCTCTCTTCGGGCGCGCCATTTATTATTTGAAATCAGATAATCGCGCGGGTGTTTTCAACTCACCCAACCGGCCAGCTTGCGTACCCTCACTCCGGGTAGTCACTCAACAGCAGGCTCAGCGCCACTTTTCCCGCGCGATTGGCCTCGGTCGCAGTCTCGAAAAAAGCCTTCGAGCGCTCGATCGCGCTGTTTCTGCCTGCGCGATAGATCTCCCACTGCCACGGTTTGGGCGGCGGCGCTCAATTCTTCACAACGACTGAGAAGTCAGCATGATCCATCATGGCTAAGACACTATCGCACACTATTGCAAAATGACGCGAGGAGTTTTGGCGCGCGCAGCGCGGCGAGAATTGCGATGCCATCCTGCGCCGGACCCCAACCCGCTCGCATTGTTATGAATTAGGAGCGCGGCCGCCGCGTTTGCGCGTTCTACCGCTCCGTCACCACCCGCATTCGCAGTTCGCGAAAGGAAATGAGCCGGCGCGCCGCCTCATCCCACAGCACGAGGCGCACGCAGGCGAGGCTCTGGCCAAGAGTGAGCCGGCCAACATCCGCCAGATCGGCATGCTGCCGCAGCGCCAGCGGCAAGCGATAAAATGGAATCCGGCTGCACAGGTGATGGATGTGGTGCACGCCGATATTGGCGGTGAACCACATCAGTACGGCTGGCAGGTCATAGTGCGAGCTGCCGTAGAGCGAAGCCGTGGCGCAGCTCCAATCCTGGTCTTGCGACCAGGCCGTGTGCTCGAACTGGTGCTGCACATAAAACAACCAGACACCAATCGCTCCACCGACGATGGTGATCGGCAGGTGCACCAGCAGGAACGGGCCAATACCGACCCACCATATCATGCCCGCTGCTACAAGCGCGGTCGCGCCATTAGTCGCCATGGTGCTGACCCAGGGCATCCACCCTTCTCGCATCTGGCCGAACGGAAGGCGCTGGCGCAGGACGAACAGATAAATGGGACCAATCCCGAACATGACGAAGGGGTGCCGATAAAGGCGATAGGCAAGCCGGCGCCAAAACGGCAGCGCCAGATATTCGCCGACGGTGAGCGTGTCGATGTCGCCGGTGCCGCGGAGATCGAGATTGCCTGACGTCGCGTGATGGATGCCGTGCGCGCGCCGCCAGAAATCATAGGGTGTCAGCGTGAACACGCCGATCACGCGGCCGACCCAGTCGTTTGCCAGACGATTGCGAAACAGCGAACCGTGGCCGCAATCGTGCTGTATCATGAACAGACGGACCAAAAAGCCAGCGGCTGGAATGGTCAGCAACAAATAAAGCCCATATCCGACCTGGAGTGTCGTCCACATCAACAGCCAAAGCAGGATGAACGGCACCACCGTGACAAGAATCTCGAAGACGCTGCGCCAATGACGCGGTTCCCGGTAGCGTGCCAAACTCAAAGTCAGGGCGCGGATATCAGCCGCAGCGGCGGCGGCTTTCGTTTCATCGTTCAAAATTATCTCCAGGGCTGACGGCAAGCGCGCTTGTTTTTCAACGGACCGAACGCGCCGCCCTCTGCGGGCGTGCGCTAGCTATCGTTTTCATTTTTCGACAGAAAGGCGTCGTTTATAAGCCGCGCATCACGTGGCGGCCTTGGCGAGAGCGGGCGTCTCTTTCAACCTGCAAGCAAAACTCGCCCATATCGCCGATGCTGTACGGTTGTGTACCGTATAGGACGCGGGCTTGCCCGTCTATGAGGCAAAAAGTGACAAAGTGAGACAATGTCGCACGGTCGCGAGACGTTTTGGAATGTCCCGTGGCTGGACTGGTAAAAGTTCGTTTTGGCCTTATATTGTTGTGATCGCTTGTCGATCTGCATTCAAAAGATGTAGTGTTTGTTCGCGAGGCACGGCCGATGGCCGATTTCGATTACGACGCCGCAGCCGAGTTGTTCCCGACGCGAAGGCGGCTGCCCCGGCGTGAGCCGTTCGGTTACAAGCGGTTTGCACAAGCGGCAGAAGCCATTCGATTCGCGATGGAGGACCTGCCGCCGGAATGTCTGGTCGGCGCGTTTCTCGAAGTCGACGAGCAGAGATACGGCAGCAACGATATCCGCCGGTTGTACGAAAGCGCCGAATACCCGCTGGCCCGCCGCGCTGCGCGATCATGACCGATAAGACGATCGACCTCGACCAGCATCGCGGGATGATCGCCCAAAAGGCGACCGAGCTTCGCCGGCTGTTGGCCGATGTTGAGACCAACGAGAAAACATTACGCCTGCGCCAAGACGAATTGGAGGCTCACTTGCTGGCGGCGCCGGCTGCGAATTGGCATGAAGCTGCGGAAAAGGCCCGTTATCTCCTCAATCTCTTTGGCGCGACGCTTGCGGCACAGGATCCGCGGCGACAGAAGCTGATCGCGGCCGTTCTCGCCGATTTCAAGCGGCTTTCCGGCGAAAGCTAGCCCGATCACTGCGGCCGCCAAGCCGGTAATTCCGATCTGACAAGCTCGTCATCCACGCAATCGAAGCTCGGCGCGGCTGATCTTTCCGGTTTGCGTCTTCGGCAACGCGTCGACGAATTCAACGGCGCGCGGATATTTGTAGGGAGCAATCGATTGCTTGACAAATTCCTGGAGCGCACGTGACAGATCGTCACTTGCCTTGCTGGCGTCGCGCAGCACGACGAAAGCTTTGACGATCTGCCCCCGAGCGGGGTCAGCAACGCCGACGACGGCGCACTCGCCGACGCTGGCGTGCTCAAGCAACACTTCCTCGATTTCCTGCCCGGAGATGTTGTAGCCGGCGCTGACGATCATGTCGTCGGTACGCGAGTGATACCAAAAGAACCCGTCAGCATCAGCGTGAAAAGCGTCGCCGGTCAGGTTCCATCCGTTGACCACGTAAGCCTTCTGCCGATCACGATCGTTGAGGTAACGGCAGCCGATCGGGCCGCGCACGGCGAGCCGCCCAACAGCTCCGTGCGGCAACGGATTCATCGCCTCGTCTACGACCATGACCTGATAACCGGGCAAGGCGATCCCGGTTGAACCCGGACGAATGTCGCCGCGCGGCACGCCGATGAAGGCGTGCAGCATCTCCGTTGAGCCCATGAAGTCGAGGATGCGAATGCCGGTCCGCCGCAGCCACTCGTCGAAAACTGCGACCGGCAAATGCTCGCCGGCCGAGCAGCAGGTGTGCAGTGTGGAAAGATCGAACCGCGCGGTATGAGGCGACATGCTGCGGTACATCGTCGGACCGAGCAGCAAAGTGGTCACGCCGAAATCCTGCGCGGCTTGCAGCATGAGTTCCGGGTTGGCCTGCTCAAGCAGCACCGTGGAGCTGCCGCGGCGCATCGGGAACAGCAGCAACGAACCCAGACCATAAGTGAAGCCGAGCGGCGCGCTTCCGCTAAGGATGTCATCCGGGCTCGAGCGCAACGTTTCCGCCGGATAGGTGTCGCAGATGGCAAGCACATCACGGTGAAAATGCACGGTAGCCTTCGACGGTCCGGTGGTGCCGGAGGTGAACGCAATCAGGGCAACGTCGTCGTGCGAGGATATGACGTTCGGGAAGGCGTCGCTCCGGTCTTGCATCAGCCGCTCCAGACCGCCGGAGGAGTCTGAATTGAAGTATCGGACCTGTTTGAGCGACGGGCATACCGGCAGGGTCGTTTCGAGTTCGGCGGCGAGCCGGGCGTCACAGAGCGCGAGCTGTGCTTCGGTCTTGTTGCAGATTTGAGCAAGTTCGCGCGAACGCAAAAGCGGCATAGTCGTGACCGCAATACCGCCCGCCTTGAGGACGCCAAACCAGCACGCAGCGAGCATCGGATTGTTGGCCGAACGCAACAGCACGCGGTTGCCGGGGACAAGCCCCATGTCGCTGACGAGGACACCGGCGATGCGGTTGGCCGTTTCGAGAAGCTCGGCGTAGGTCCATGTCGCCTGGGGTGAGCGCACGCATGGTCGCGGCCCGAGTCCTTCGGCCACGGCGCGATCGAGCAACTCGACCGCAGCATTCATCCGCTTCGGATAATTGAGGCGCGCCAGAGCCTCGTGGTCGATGACCGGCCACATTTCAGCCGGCGGAAGGCCGCGGCGCGCGAAGTCATCCGGGTAGACGCTTTCGTCGAGCACGACGGTGCTCCGCAGCTTCGCGATTATTTACAAGTAAAATGTTTATATCTAAGGTGTCGGCAAGTCAAACAGCTGCGACCGCGTGAGGACATCATGAACGGCAAGCCGCCCTTTCGCGCCGATCACGTCGGCAGCCTGTTGCGGCCGCAAGAGCTTATCGAAGCACGTCACAAGCTTCGCAACGGTGAAATGAGCGAGAGCGCGCTGCACGAAATCGAAGATCGGGCGATCCGCGAAGTGGTCAAATTCCAGGAAGACATCGGGCTGCAAGCCGTGACTGACGGCGAATTTCGGCGCGGCGCGTTCTTCAGTCATTTCGTGAAAAGCGTCGCCGGGATGACCGTGAAAATCACGCCGTTCACCTTCTCAAACGACGCCGGTGACAGCGTGCAGGCTTATGGGCCCTACGCCGCCGGAAAGCTTGCGCGCAGCAAGGGCATCACGACCGACGAGTTCAAATTCGTCAGGACCCTGACCGATCGAACCGTCAAGGTGACGATGCCCGCTCCATCGTATGTGAATTTCCTGGGCGGCCGCGAGCGTGTCGACCAATCCGCTTATCCCGATATCGCCGAATACTTTGCCGACCTCGCGGCGGTTTACCGCGAGGAGCTTGCGGAGTTGCACGCGCTCGGCTGCACCTTCGTTCAGCTTGACGAAGTGCCGTTGGCAATGATGGAGGACCCGCGCGTCAACGACCAAATTCGCGCCTTGGGGGAAGACCCCGACCGCCTCATCGACGTTTATATCGACGCGATTACCGCCGCCGTCCGCGGCAAGGCGCCGGACATGGTCATCGGCATGCATCTGTGCCGCGGCAATTATCGCGGCCGCTGGCTCGCGTCCGGAGGCTACCAGCGGGTCGCAGAACGGCTTTTCAACATCCCGGGCATCGACGTTTTTTTCCTGGAATACGATTTACCGCGCGCCGGAGACTTTTCACCGCTGCGCCTGCTACCCAGCGGCAAGTGGGCTATCCTTGGCTTGATCTCGAGCAAGACCGCCGTACTGGAAGACAGAGCAGCGGTTTTGAAAAGAATCGACGAAGCCGCCGAGTCCGCGCCGCTCGACCAGCTCGGCATAAGCCCGCAATGCGGATTCGCGACCAATTTGACCGGTAGCCCGCTTACGCCCGCCGACGAGAAGGCGAAATTACGGCTGGTCGTCGATATCGCCCGGGAGGTGTGGAACTGAAAATGGCGCTCGCGCGCAACAGCAGCGCCCTCAAGCTGCGCGTCGACGATTTCGAGACCCGGGGCGCTGCAAGCGGCCATGGAGATTTGCGGCTCTGGCTGCGGATGATGGCGGTCCACAAGCTTGTGACCAACGAAGCGCGCCGTCGGTTACGCGCGGCTTACAACATGAGCCTTTCCCGGTTCGACCTGATGGCTCAACTGGACTCGAACAATGCCGGTCTGCGCATGGGCGAAATCTCAAATCGCCTCATGGTCACGACCGGCAACATCACCGGCCTGACCGACGAGTTGGAAGCCGAAGGCCTGGTAGAACGTTCCGCCGACCCTCACAGCCGCCGCGCGCTTCTGGTGCGGCTCACGCCCAAAGGGCGGAAAGCATTTCGCGCCGCGGCGAAGGCAAACGAAGGCTGGATTACCGAGTTCTTTTCCGTCCTGTCCGCCAAGGACAAAAAGGCGATGTTCGAAATCCTCGGTGCGCAAAAGGCATTTCTGCGGACAAGGGTGCAACAGACGGGACGGTCTTCAGCAAAGTAGGCATCAGTCAGCGAGTGTATGGACTTTGCTGATAACCTCGTTGCCTCGAGATTTGCCCGATTGACTGACCGACACTCGCCTTGATCCGCCCGTTGGCAAATGGTTTTATGGGGGAGTTGGGTTGTTCACAATCGTAACTCCCGCGCTCTTTCGATCGCAAAGAGCCTTCGACAACGGTGTTCGTTTCCATGCGCATCATTCGCGGCAAGAAGGCGATGGTGACCGGCGCGGCGTCGGGGATCGGCCGCGCAATCGCATTGGAACTGGCCAAGGAAGGTGCGGATTTATTTCTCGTCGACATCAAGACGGACGCGCTCGCAGACGTTGCGCACGAGGCGCGAGGCCTTGGCGTCAAAGTGACGACTGCCGTCGCCGACCTGGCCGACCCTTCCCAGGTAAGCGGCACCGTTGAACAGCTCCGCAACACCTGGAAACGGCTCAACATCCTCGTCAACAACGCTGGCACTACCTATTACGGCCAAACCCATCTGATGACCGGCGAGCAATGGCAGCGGATTATGGCCGTCAACCTGATGGCGCCGATTTAGCTGGTCCACGAATTGCTGCCTATGCTGCTGGCGGCCGAGGATGCCCACATCCTCAATGTCTCCAGCATTTTCGGACTGGTCACCTGGCGCAAGACGACCGCGTATCAGACCAGCAAATTCGGTCTGGTCGGTTTTACCAAAGCGTTGCGCGCCGAATATTCCGGCGAGAATTTCGGCGTGACGGCACTTTGTCCGGGCTTCGTGCGGTCATCGCTATTGGAGGATTGCGAGACCGACAAGGCCGATCGAACGGTGAAAGTGCCGGCGTGGATTTGCGCGACACCCGAACGGACCGCGGTCAAGGCCGTTCACGCCATTCGAAATAACAAAGGGCTGGTCTTGGTCACACCGGCCGCACACTTTTATTGGCGGTTGATGCGCTTTTCTCCCGCTCTGGTCGATTGGCTGACGCGCGAAGGCTGGCGCCGCCGGGGCAAAGCCGCCGTTCCCTCCCATACAGAGACCAGCGACAGCCAGGCAGCTCCGCCGCCGAGAGCAGCCGAGCAAATACGTGGTTCTCTCCGCGGCTAAATGCAGCTTGCGCTCATTGTGCAATGCACATTTCGCTCGCCTTGATCCGGCGGAGAGCAGATGGTCTTATCGTGCTGCCGAGTCAGCGAGCATGATTTCTTTTCGATGCGCCGGGTGAACGACAATGAATGAGGTTCTCAATCTGCCGCGTCCCGCCTGGATGACGGAGGATCTCGTTCTTCTCGAAGAGCAGGCGAAGCGCTTCCTCGCCGCCGAGTTCGGTCCGCATCTCGAGAAATGGCACGAAGAGCACTCTTATCCGCGCGAGGTGTGGACCAAGGCCGGCAAAGCGGGCCTCCTGTGCGCGTCAATGCCTGAAGAATATGGCGGCGCCGGCGGCACCTTTGCGCATGAAGCGGTCATCGATCGCGAATATGCGCTGGCCGGCTTCGATACGTTCGGCGCCACGCTGCATTCCGGCATCGTCGCTCCCTATATCCTTCGCTACGGCACCGAGGAACAGAAACGTCGCTGGCTGCCGAAGCTGGCAACTGGAGAAATGGTCGGCGCCATCGCCATGAGCGAGCCCGGCACGGGCTCCGACCTGCAAGGCGTGCGCACGACCGCAAAGCGCGCCGGCAACGGCTATGTGCTCAACGGCTCGAAAACCTTCATCACCAACGGCCAGCACGCCAATCTGATTATCGTCGTCGCCAAGACCGATCCCAAGGAGGGCTCCAAAGGCATTTCGCTGATGGTGGTCGAAACCGGCGATGCGCAAGGTTTCCGCCGCGGCCGCAAGCTGAAGAAGCTCGGTATGGACTCCGCCGACACCTCGGAATTGTTCTTCGAGGACGTATCGCTGCCGGCGGAAAGCCTGCTCGGTATCGAGGAAGGCCAGGGCTTTTATCAGTTGATGAAGGACTTGCCGCAGGAGCGGCTGATCGTCTCGATCCACGCGGTCTCCATGATCGAACGCGCCCTCGGCCTAACCATCGATTATGTCAAGCAGCGCCAGGCCTTCGGCAAGAAGATCATCGACTTCCAGAACACGCAGTTCGTGCTCGCCGAATGCAAGAGCGAAGCGACAATCGCCAAGGTGTTTCTCGATCATTGTATCGAACGCCACGTCAAGGGCGAGCTCGACACTGTCACCGCTTCGATGGCGAAATACTGGCTGACCGATCTCGTCGGCAAGATCGTTGATCGCTGCCTGCAATTATTCGGCGGCTACGGCTACATGGACGAATATCCGATATCGCGGCTTTATCGCGACGCGCGGGTGCTGCGCATCTACGCCGGAACCAACGAAATCATGAAACTGCTGATAGCCAGAAGCCTGTAGGGAGGAATTCTTGAAAAAGAAAAAGACTGTCAAACGTGCAAGAGCAACCAGAAGCACAAAGGCAACCAAAAGCAGGACAGCCGGCAAAAGCGCGAAAGCCATCAAAATCCCGATCTTTCATCACGCGCTCCTCAAAACATCGCGGATGCAGGAAATGATCGACTGGTACGCGGCGGTGGTCGGCATCGCGCCGGTGTTTCAAGCGCCGGGCATCGCCTTTCTGAGCAACGACGGCGCCAATCACCGGATCTCGCTGGCCGGCGGTCCGCAGTTTCGCGACAACGCGCAGTTTCGCACCTTCGCCGGCCTGCACCATCTCGCCTTCGAGTACGCGTCGGTCGACGATCTTCTTGATTCCTGGCAGCGGCTGCGTGACGCGTACGGCTACGAGCCGCACGTTGCGGTGCATCACGGCATGACCTTGTCGTTCTATTACGTCGATCCCGACGGCAATAGCGTCGAGTTGCAGGCGGATTGTTTCGGCGACTGGAAAAAATCGAAGAGGTGGATGCACACGTCGCCGCAATTCAGAGCCGATCCGATCGGCAAATTTGTCGTTCCCGCCAAGATGGTCGACGCGCGCTCAGACGGCGTGAAGCAGAAGGAATTGCTGCGGCGCGCTTATGCCGGCGAATACGCCCCGTCAGCTCCTTACGACTTCCGGGTCAATTTTTAGCTCTTTTGCGGCCCACTCGATCAAACCGCGATCAGCGCCGCGTGGTGCGATGAGCGAGAGTCCGAGGGGACAGCCCGCCATCGTGCCGAGCGGCAGCGAGATTTGCGGCAAGCGCGCCAGCCCGGCAACACACAGCAACGCAAACGCCCGCGCACGAAACACTTCGAGCTCGGCGACCGGCGTCGCAAGCTTCGGCGCAATCCCTGGCGCCGTTGGCAAGCAAAGCAACGCGTCATCACCAAGAAGCGCGTCCATGTGCTGGGCCACTTCCTCGCGCAACGGCCGCGTGCGTTCCACTTCGGCGGCGTCGATCGTGCCGGTCCAGCGGAAGCGCTCGGTAATGCCGGGACCGAAATTAGGATCGTGAGCGTCGATCCACGCGCCGTGCCGCTTGCGGATTTCGTTGCCCTGCAGGATGCGGAATATTCTAGGCCATGCCGCCGGATCGCCGGTATAGACACTCACCTCGCGATGATCTGTAAACGCCGCCTTGAGCCGTGATACCGGGGCGGCGAGCACGTCAGTAACTTCGGAGCCGGCAAAAGCAAAGGCGTCTTGTGCGATCAACAAACGCTTCGGTTTGAAATCGGACACCGGCAACAAAACATCGCCGACACGCCGCATGGTCTGCGGGTCGCGCGCAAACCAGCCGACGGTGTCGAAGCTCCCGGCGAGATCGATGATGCCGTCGGCCGGAATAAGGCCGTGCGTCGTGCGTATGCCGTAAATGCCGCAATAGCTGGCCGGCAGCCTGACCGAACCGCCGCAATCCGTGCCGAGTGCGAAATCCACAAGACCGCCGGAAACCGCCGCAGCCGATCCACTCGACGATCCGCCGGGTATCCGCCCCGGCGCCTTGGGATTGATCGGCGTGCCGTAATGGACGTTCTCGCCGTTGAGGCTGTAGGCCAGCTCATCGGTGTGGGTCTTGCCAACCATCCGCGCACCGGCCGCGAGCAGCCGCTCGACCGAGGATGCAGTTCGCAACGCCGGCGCGTGGGTTTCGAGCCAGACCGGATTGCCGTTGCCGGTCCGATGGCCGGCGATGTCAAAGACATCTTTGACGGCGAAGCTCAGGCCGTGCAGCGGGCCGTCCGGCGCTCCGTTCAGCGCGACATGGGTGTGACGACAGAACGCATTGTAGGGATCGTTCACAATCATTGCGGGCGATGCAGAGTCGGGCGTTGCCGCGACACCGTCTTGCGGCCGCGCTTGAAGGCGTAGAGGACCGGCGTCAGTTCGGCGACTGCCAGTTCCGGGCTCACTGAGTTGAGGACCACGAGGTCGGCGGATTTGCCAACAGTGAGCCCGTAGTCGTCAAGCCGCATCATCTTAGCGGGCCGCTGCGTCACCATGTTGAAGCACTCGCGCATGTCGGCCTGCTTCCCGACCTGACAGATGTTGGCATAGAGGTTCGCCATGCGCATTTGCGAACAGTCGCCGAACGGCGTGAATGGATTGAGAATGTTGTTGCTCGACAGCGAGCAGTTGACGCCGTGGTGCAACAGCTTGTGCGCCGGCACCACGCCGCGGGTGACATTATAATCGTGCTCGTGGTGGCGGCCCATCAGATAAAGATCGGTTGAAGGCAATACGGTCAGCGCCACGCCCGCGTCGGCGAGCCGCTTCGCCATTGCCTCGAACGCCGGCGGCGGCAGGCTGGTCGCCTTGGTGACATGGCCGACGGCGACGCGGCCGCCATACTGAAATTCCTCCGTACGCTTGCAGACGTGATCGAGCGTCATGCCGTCCGCGGTCGGGCCGAAATCGAGGTGCATGTCGATGTCGACGTCGTAGTCGCGCGCCAGTTCGAAGATGCGATCGATCTGGCCCGGCGGATCGCTGTCGACATAGGGCGCGCCGCCGATGACGCGGCAGCCGCGCTCAAGGCTCTCGACCAGAAGCTCGTCGGTGCCGGGATTGTTAAGCAAGCCTTCCTGCGGGAACACGCAGAGCTGCAAATCGATGGCCCAGGCATATTCCTTGATCAGCGGCGACACACCTTCGAGCCCGCGCAAGCCGACACCCGGATCGACCTCGACATGGGTGCGCATGTGCACAGTGCCTTGCAGGATCGCCTTCTCCAGCGTGCGCACGGCGCGGGCGTGGACGTCCTCCGGCGTGAAAGCGGCCTTGGCCTTGGCAGCCTCGGCAATGGCCTCGTCGAGGTCGCCCTTGTCCGACTTGACGCGATCGAGGATGCAGGATTTGTCGAGATGAATGTGGGTCTCGACGAAACCAGGAGACACCAGCCGGCCGCCGAGATCGATGGTTTCGCCGTCGGCCGCAAGGCCGGGTTGGATGGCGGCGATCCGCCCATCGGCGATGCCGATGTCGGTCAGTTCATGTTCGGCGCCGATGCGGCGCGCGTTTCTAAGAATGAGATCCATAGTCCCTCGCGTTACGGATTCACTCTAGCAATCACGCCGTGTTAGCGCGAACGCCTAAATCGGCATGACACCAACGCCGGGTCCTGTGCGACCTCATGCGGCGGCGAGCATCATTTCCGCGCCTTTTTCGGCGATCATGATCACCGGCGCGTTGGTATTGCCGGAAACGACGGTCGGCATGATCGACGCATCGATGACACGCAAGCGCCCGACGCCGTACACGCGCAACTTGTCGTCGACCACAGCCGTCGGGTCGCTGCCCATCTTGCAGGTGCCGACCGGATGGTACTCGGTCTCCGCGCTGGCGCGGATGAATTCGGTAAGCTCGGCATCCGATTGTTGCGCCGCGCCGGGAAACCGCTCGTCGCGAAGGAAAGGCTTAAACGCTGGCGCTGCCAAAATCTCGCGGCCGCGCCGGATGCTGTCGATCAGGATTCTCAGATCGTAATCCGAGGCAAGATAATTTGGATCGATCACCGCGGGCTGCAGCGGGTCGCGTGAAGCCAACCGGATTTCGCCGCGGCTTCGCGGGCGCAAACAGCAGCCGTGCAAGGTAATGCCGTCACCGTCGAGTTGGGTGCGGGCGTGATCGAAGATTTGCGCTGGGATGAAGTGGTACTGAATGTCGGGGGTCGCGGCGCCGAGCGCGCTGACGATAAACGCGCCCGCCTCGGCAACGTTGCTGGTGCCCGGCCCGGTGTGCCGGAACAGGAATTCCAGCGTCGGCATGATCGGGCCAAGCCCGCGGCCTTTGCTGTCGAGCGTGACGCCGGGCGTCGCGCGCTGCAGGATGTTGACGGTGAGGTGATCCTGCAAATTCTTGCCAACGCCGGGAAGGTCGAGCTTGACCGGCACGCCGAGCGCCCCAAGCTCCTGTGCCGGGCCAATGCCGGTGAGCAGCAACAATTGCGGCGAGTTGATCGAGCCGCCGGCGAGCACCACTTCTTGCGTGGCGCGAGCCGTCTGCAGCTTGCCGCCGCGCACGTATTCGATGCCGACGGCGCGCCCGTTCTCGATCAGGATGCGCGTTGCTTGCGCTTTGGTGACAATGGTCAGATTTTTGCGCGCCGCCGCCGGGCGCAGATAGGCCGTAGCCGCGCTGCAGCGTTCGCCGTTTTTCTGCGTCACCTGAAACAGGCCGCAGCCCAGCTGAGCCGCGCCGTTGAAATCCGGATTGAGCGGAATCCCGGCTTGCTGCGCCGCCTCAACAAAGACGTGGCTCAGCGGATTGGTGTAGGGCCGCTCGGCGACGTTGAGCGGCCCGGCGCTGCCATGAAATTCGTCGTGCAGACGCTCATTGCGCTCGGCCTTCTTGAACAACGGCAGCACGTCGGCGTAGCTCCAGCCGGCATTGCCGAGCTGCCGCCAGTGGTCGTAATCCGCCGCCTGGCCGCGCATATAGACCATGGCGTTGACGGAGCTCGATCCGCCCAAAAGCCGGCCGCGCGGCTGATACATGCGCCGGCCGTTCATCGCCTTTTGTGGCGCTGTCTCGTACATCCAGCCGAACCGCGGCGTGCCGAGTCTCGCGATGCCCGCGGGCATGCGCACGAACAACGACTTGTCAGAGCCGCCCGCTTCGAGGAGCAGCACTTTGGCTCCGCGCTTGGCCGACAGCCGGTTCGCCAGCACCGAGCCCGCGGAACCCGCGCCGACAATAATGTAATCGTAGCCCCGCTCCGCCATGAATTCGCGTCTTAAGCCATCGGATCGGCCGGCAGGCCGAGGCGAAACTTGCCGTGATTTTCGTAAGCCGTATCGCTCATCACCTGATGCAGTCCGGCGGTGTTCACATCGCGCATCAGGCGGCCGATCACGTGCGGATGATGCAAGCCGCTATTGCCGGCGAAATGATAGACTTGCGTGACGGTCTCGATGGCGATGTCGGTCGCGTAGAGCGCGGCCGCCCGGACGTCGGCGATCGCTGCAGCGTCGGGAATTTTCCCGGCGCCGGCGATCTCATAAAGCTCTTCATAGCGCTGATGCAGCAGCGCCCGCACCGACCGCAGCTTCAAATCAGCCTGGCCGATGAAGCGGTGCACGACCTGCCGTTCGTCAAGCTTCGACGAACGAAACGTGCCGCGCGTCGTCGTCGCCAGTTTGATCAATTCGTCGAGCGCGCGCCGGGCGGCGCCGATGACCACGGGCCCGTGCTCCTTGGCGACAAAGGCGAACGGCGGAAACAGGTACGCCGCCCCGCCGCGCACTGGCTTCGACCCCATCATGTCCCAGGCAAATGTCAGTTCCTTCGGGAGGTAGTAATTCTCCACGGAGAAATCGCAGGAACCGGTGCCGCGCAGACCGACAACGTCGCCCCAATTGTCGTGAAGCGTGATTTCGTTCTTGGGAAACGCAGTAAAGATGACTTGAGGGCGGCCGCCGTTCTCGCCTTCACTGCCTTCGACAACCGTTCCGCCGATCGACCATTCGGCGTGCGCTATGCCGCTGTTGAAGCGCCAGCGGCCGTTCACGCGGTAGCCGTCGCCTTCGGGTTTGGCGCGGCCGCCGGGAAAGAACGAGAACGACGCCGTCGGAATGCGACCGTTGGCGAACACCCGATCAATGCCGGCTTGCGGCAGGAATGATCCGAGCGATCCAATCGACGTGGCCCCGATCATGGTGCACCAGCCGCTGGCGAGATCGTGATAGCCCAGCCGCTCGATCACCATCATTTCGGTCACAGGATCGGCCTCGGCGCCTCCCATTTCCTCGGCGAGCTTGAGGCGGAACAAGCCGGCCTCGCGCAGTGCGTTGACGGCTTCCGGCGCCAGCGTGCCGAGTTCTTCGCTCTTTGCCCCGGACGCGCGCAGCGTGTCGGCAATGCCGTCGACGGTGTCGAGCAGCATTTGGCGCTTTTCCAGGCGATCCTTCGGAAATGCCTTGATCATGTTCCCCCCGGTTTTCGCAGCGGCTTATTGGCTCGTCTGCGCTCGCGCGCGGGCGGCGGCGGTGCGCGTTGCCACCCGGTCGAGCAGCGCGATCATATCCTCGACTTCGGCGCGGTCGAAGCCCTGCGTGATGAATACGATCTTGCTGCGGTGGTCTCCGTCCGGCCAGCGCTCGAGCCACGACAGGTTGTGAAGGAGCTGCTGGGCGCCCTGGATCACGGCCGGGCGATCGGGATCCTCGGCGACATTGACGATGCCTTTCACCCGCAGAAGATTGGGCCCGAGATTCTGCTGCAAGGCGTCGAGCAACAGCCGCAGCGCTTCGCGCGGGATCGGCTTGTCGCGGGTGAAGCAGAACGAAGCGATATCGCGGTCGTGCAGGTGGTGATGATCGTGGTCGGGATCGCCATCGTGCTCGTGATGATGATCATGCCCATCATCATGCTGCTCGTAAGCGGCGGTGTTGAGCCAGGCGCGCGCGTCGGCCCTGGCGTCGGCCGGATTGAAGCCATCGCCGCGCAATATGCTGAGGTTGAACGACGGATCGTCGATCCTTGAAATCTTCGCCGCCGGGTTGAGGCGATGCAGTCGCGCAGTCAGCAATGCTTCGGCTTCGCTCGCGTCCCCCCACCCTTCCCTCCCCCGCTCGCGGGGGAGGGAAGGGAGGGGGACCAGATCGAGCTTGGTAATCAGAATCTGGTCGGCGAGCGCGACCTGGCGCACCGACTCGATGTGCTCATCGAGCGTGTGCGGGCCGTTGACCGCATCGACGGTCGCGACCACGGCACCGATACGATAAAGGCCGGCCAATGTCGGATCGGACAGGAACGCCTGAATGAGCGGCGACGGATCGGCGAGGCCGGACGTCTCAATCACCACGTGATCGAAGCGCGGAATCACGCCGTCCTCGCGCTGGTGATAGAGGTTGTTCAGCGTGGTGACGAGATCGCCGAACACGGTGCAACACAGGCAGCCGTTCTCCAGCACCATGATAGTGTCGTCGCTCTGCGCCGCCAGCATGTGATCGAGGCCGACTTCGCCGAACTCGTTGATCACCACCGCGGTATTCGCCATTGCCGGATCGCGCATCGCGCGATTGAGCAGCGTGGTCTTACCGCTGCCGAGAAAGCCGGTGAGGATGGTAACGGGCGTGTGGGACACGTTGGTGTTCTCGCGGCAAAGCCGATCGCACCAATATATGCACCGTCATTGTCAGGCGCGAGCGGAGCATATTCATCCTCATCCTGAGGTGCGAGCGCCGCGAGCCTCGAAGGATGCAGGCCCGAGCGCCCGAGCTAACATCCTTCGAGGCCCGCGCTGCGCGCGGGCACCTCAGGATGAGGCAAGCAGGACAAAAAAGCCTCAAGCCACCTGCTGCGCCGGCGCCGCGAATAGCTGCGCCACGTGGGCGGCCGGCACGGCTTTGCCGAACAAAAAGCCCTGGGCCTGATCGACGCCGTGTTCGAGCACGGCCTTCGCCTGCGCCTCGGTCTCGACGCCCTCGGCGGTGACCGACAAATTCAGGCCGCGGCACAAGCCGACCATGGCGCGAATGAACACCGCACTTTCGCCGGTGGTAACCAGTTCCTGAATAAAGCGCCGGTCGATCTTGAGCTTGTCGAACCGCAGCTCATAGAGGTGATAGAGGCTCGAATAACCGGTGCCGAAATCGTCGATGGCGATGCGGACGCCGGAATTGCGCAGCGTCTGGATGGCGTGGCGCGTAGCTTCCAGATCCGCGACCAGAGCGCTTTCGGTAATTTCCGCTTCCAGGCGATGGGGCGGAAAACCGGTGTCGCGCATGACGGTAAGGATGGCATCGGCGAACGAGCGGTCGCTGAGCTGCGACGGCGAGAAGTTAAATGTCAGCGAGACGTCCTGCGGCCAGTTTACAGCGTCGCGGCAGGCGTCGCCGAACAGCTGGCCCGACACCACGTCCAAGAGGCCGAGTTCCTCCGCAAGCGGAATAAAGGTATCCGGCAAGATCAGGCCGCTGACCGGATTATGCCAGCGGGCGAGACTTTCGAAGCTGACGATCCGCCGCGTTTTCAGGTCGACGATCGGCTGGTAATACGGCCGCAGCGCATCGCCGCCGATCGCAGCCCGCAAATCCTTCTCCAACAACGACCGCTCGCGGATGTGGGCGTCCATTTTCGGATCGAAGAAACAGAACTCGGTGTGCAGCGAGCGGGCGCGCGACAGCGCAACGTGGGCGCAGCGCAGCAGCTCGTCGACGGTCACATGGCCGCGGCCGGCTTGCGCGATGCCGACGCTGGCGCCGATGCTGTGCTGCTCGATGCCGATCTGGACCGGCGCCCGGACGGTATCGACCAGAGTACAAGCGATCCGGCGTGCGTATTCGGGATCGCCGCCTGCCAGACACAAGGCAAACTCGTCATCGCCGATCCGCGCGAAGATGTCGCCCCGGCCGGCGCGTTCGCGGATGCGGGTGCCGATCTGCAACAGCGCCTCGTCGCAGCCAAGGTGCCCGTAAACCTCATTGAGCTTCTTGAACTGGTCGAGACCCAGCAGCAACACGCTCATTTTGTTGTCGGAGCTTTTCAGGACATTGCTGACGTCGTTCTGGAACTGGCGCCGATTGGGCAATTGCGTCAACGGGTCGCGCATCGACGCGGTCTGCGCCTGAAGCTCGGCAGCGACCCGCTTCGCCCGTTCGCCGCGCTGGTCGCCGATGCGGCGGAAGCTGAATACCACCAGCGCCATGCCGAAAAAATACATAAACGACGGGGTTTCGGTCCGGGTACCGAGCAGCTTCTGCAGCAGCAGCATGCCGCCCCAATCCGTGACGGCCATAAAGGCTACGAGACAGATCGAGAAAATCACCAGAACGTCGACGATTTCCCGCCCGGACGATGCGGTCAGCGCGAAGGGAGTGAAAAGTTTCGACGGTCTGCTCAACGGGGGCCTCTGGCAAAATAAAGCTTGCCTGAAAGGCTTCACTTTTTCATGAATTGATAAAGCAGCATCGCAGCTTTAATCGATAAAGCAGGATCGCTGCCTCGTTTGCGATTTGTTTACCAAACCATCCCTCGGACTTTTCTGCCCGCCGCAGCCGGGCTGACAAACAACACCGTTCCCGCGGCGCAATCCGCGCCCGAGTTTTGCAATGACCGTAGCCCGGATGGAGTGAAACGAAATCCGGGATCGGCGTCGCAGCCTGAATGCTGTCCCCGGATTGCGCTGCGCTTCATCCAGGCTACGAAGGGAAAGAAAAAAGGAAGCGGAACGCCGACAGACGTGTGCATCAACCTCCGCGCTTTTTAAGGCGCGGCGCGCACCTGCGGGTGCGCTCGCCTATCGGCGTTCCACCACGGCTCTTACCGTCGGGGCTCTCGCCCCTTGGGCGCAACTCCAGGCCATGCTTCCTGGGACGCGGCAGGACGCTCGATCCTGTAAGCCCACACCAACCGGGGTGCAGAGATCTTACGTTCTGACACGGGCGTTACCCGCGCCCGCCCGTCCCAGTCCAGGGAATGCACCTCCCGGACCGGTCGTAGTGCCGGTCAGCTGATGCCCGAAGCTGCCCGAGAACGGAGTGTATCGTTCTGCCCGCGGGCACCGCACTCGCTCCGCTTTCGGGAGTACCCTCGGCCGAAGGCGTCCTTCACTGAGCGAGATTTGTTACGCGTACCTGAAGTGGGGACTTATGTCAATGAAAAAGCGACCAGCCCACCACGTTGCGCATGCGCCGGCAAAGGCATGATGACAAACACATGATGATTCGGCTGCCTGGTAACCGGAGTTGAATTATTTTTGACACAAAGCGGAGTGTGTTCCTCGCGTCTTTGTGATGCTTCATCAATATCGCAACGCATATCCTGCCTCTGTATCGCGCCCGGCATGTCGCTCAAGCAACGGAGATTACTCCGATCAGTGTTCCTCGATCGCCGGCGCGGTGACCCGCCAAATGGAAATCTGCTTCGATAACAGGAGAGGCCAATGTCAAATCATTTCACTGGACTTAGTCTCGGACCGCCGCTGGGCGATCAACGATTAGACCTTTGCGACCTGTATGCATTCCAGTCGCCCACTGACAAGAACCGTACCGTGATCATCCTGAATGCAAATCCCAATGCGGATGCGCTTCATCCCGACGCCATCTACCGGGTCAACATCGATACCGATGGCGATTACCTGACCGATATCGCGTTCAGCTATCTGTTCTCCAAGCCGCAGAACGGCAGGCAGACCGTGGATGTATTCATGGCGACGGGTTCGGAGTCGTGCTCGGTCGAAGCGGTGGGCAAGAAAATCATTACCGACGGCGAGGTCTCGTTCGGCGGCCAGCCCAATATCATCAGGTCCGGGCCCTATACTTTTTTCGCCGGCAGCCGCAGTGACGCGTTCTTTTTTGACTTCGACGGTATCAAGAACCTGTTCGATATCAGGGGCAAGCGGAATTTCACCGAACCACATCTCAGCGGCAAGTCACCGTGGACCGGCGTCGATTCGAATACGGAAGCGAACGTGTTTTCGACGGCGATCGAGCTGCCGACGAGCGAGCTCAACCCCAAGCCCGAGATCCATGTCTGGGGGCGGTGCAGCCTCAGACGCGACGGCAAATTGCTGCACGTCGATCGCGCGGGCCATCCGAGCGTCAGCAGCTTCTTCAACACCGACGATACCAAGGAAGAATACAACGCGAGCGAGCCGGTCAACGACCGCCAGCGATGGCTCGAACAATTCGTGCATCTGATGGGGCACACCGGCAATTACACGCGCGAGGAAGCGATTGCCACGATCGATAAGGAGCGCACGCTTCCCGACGTCCTCAGTCTCGATCCGACGAAGCCCGCGAAGTATCCCAACGGCCGGGTCTTTACTGACGATGTGATCGATTATCGCATCGCCTTCCTGACGAAAAACGAGTGTCCGCCCACAGGGCTCAAGCCCCACACCGACGTTCTGAAAGAGTTCCCGTACTTGGGCACGCCGCATTCGAAACGCTGAACGTGAAATTTCGACGCAGGGCTTCCAGGTTTTGACCAAATCATCCGAGGACGGCGGCCCGGCGGGCTGATTTCCAACCTTCCCGCTGGCAAAACGTCAGCGTCGCGCGAGACGTATGGAGCGGCGTAGTGAATTGAAAGCAGTATGAAGGTTTAACAGAACCCCACAGCCGATCTTAACTCCTCACTGGCGGAGAACGGCTGCCCGCTTTCGGATCGCCAACGACGGGAAAGCGGACATCAAGCGCGCGTGGCAAAGATGACGCCTTTGACCCACAAAGCCGATGTGCGGCGAACCGTCAACGATCAAGCCGGCACGACTGGCGCTTTGTCCTTGCGCAATGCCGCCATCACTTGCTGGTCCAGCTTGAGGTGTGCCTCGACGAGTTCCGGCGGCGTCAGCGCCATCCACTGGTCCAGCGATACATCGGCGTAATAGCTGCTCTTGAACATCTCGAGAAAGCGCAGCGGCGTCTTGCCGGTGTTCTCGATGTAGTGCCCGTTGGCGAACGGTACGTAACCGACATCGCCGGCCATGAAATCGAAGGTGCGAGCCTGACCCGCGGCAGCGAACACGCCCATCCGCGCTTGGCCCTCGATGTAGTACTGCCATTCATCGGTGTTCGGGTGCCAATGCAACTCGCGCATGCCACCCGGCTCAACCTCGACCAGCGCCGCAGCGATATTCTTGGAAGCCGGAAACACGCTGGAATCAGTGATCCGCACCGTTCCACTCTTCGTCTTGATCGGCTGCTGTGCGAGCATCCTGTGGCTCAAGCTTTGCGACATTGCAGTTGCGCCCGGGATCTTGTCGGAGGCGAGCGGTCCGGGCACCGGCGCCGGAAACATGTATCGCTCGCTGGGGTCGGGGGTATGGCCGAAAAACGAGGATGAGACGCCAAAGTTCTTGCCGAGCACCTCGTTCGGTACGTGCTTGAACCAGTCGCTGATCAGGAAGGTATTGTCTTCGTCGAACTCGCCGTCATCGAACACCAGAAGAAACTCGCAGCCGTCAGGATTGAGGCCCTGGATGGAATGCGGAACGCCCGAAGCGAAATACCAAAGGTCTCCTACTCCCACATCATCGACGAAATTCCGGCCCTGCGCGTCAATTGCTGTGATCCGCGCGGTACCGTAGAGCATATAGGCCCATTCGGCGGCCTTGTGCCAATGCAGCTCCCTTACGCCGCCGGCATTGAGCCGCATGTTCACGCCGGCGATGCCTTTGGAGACGCCGAGTTCGCGTACCGTCACCTGGCGAGTCCAGCCGCCCGACTCCAGCCGCATATGCGAGTCGGAAAAGGAGTAGCGCAGATTAGGCAATGTACCGTGATCGGTCGAGGGCGGGACCAGAATGTCCGGGTTTTGTTGGTCGCGCATCAGGTTGCGCGGACCGTGATCGGTGCCGCCGTGGCCGGGGCGCTGCGGTTGCGGCACACCAGTGCCGGTCTGCGCCGCCGCGGCGGTTGTTGCTGTCAGCAGGCCGCCGGCAGCCGTCGCGATCACGTTTCGCCGTGACATCGGAATCATGACATTTCTCCCGTTTGCGATATGGCCGAGCTTATAAGTGTGTTGCCGGCCCTCTCTTCACATTCAGGCTGACATTCAGGCATCTCTATTCACATTGCTGTGCGGTGGAACGGCGTGCGAATGATGCGTCGAGTGCCGGCAGTGGACCTCCAAGAAGGTCGTATGCGGGACCTCAAAGAAGCGGACGGCAACTTCGTTCCAGTGCGACAGGCTCTGGATCTCCCCAGCAGAAATCGCGTCTGCTCACGGTCGGGTCGGCGCCATTCGAAGCGTGAATCAATCAGGCCTGGGGCTTTTTGCGATCTGCTTCCTTGGACGGTCCAGCCCATTCGGCCACACAACGTCCGAGATCTTTGAGGTTGTTGTGCATTTGCTCGATGGCAAATCCGAGCGCGAAGAAGCGTTCCGCCGCGTCGCCGGGAAGAGTTTGCGTCAGACCGTCCCGACGAAGCGCGGCGACCTCGGCGCCATAGGCAGCAAGCGCCAGGTCCACAGCTTTGAACGAGGGCGGCCGCCGGCCCGCCTCCAGCGCGCCGCCACTGGCGCGCAAGCAATCGGCCAATGCCACCCCGACCTGCTGCAGCGGTGATTCCAGCCGCGTCCGGAAGACCTCAGGCAATGGATCGACTGCCGCTCGTCCAATCATCACAAGGTCATGACGCAATCTGAGCAGCGTTCGTAGCAGCGGCCCGGTATTGGGCGCGGTGGCAACGTGTGCCGACTGCTCGCGCTCGGCCTCGATCCCCAACGCATTTAATTCCTCCAAAGCTTGCCGGATGCCGTCCTGAATATCGTGGAGCGAATCCAGGTCGAGACCTCGCGTCAAGCCCGCGAGCAGCTCGCCAAGAACCCGCGCCATCTGATCAAGCGTGCGCGCCGCTGCCGCCGCGACCAGGATATGGGCGTTTGACGGCAACAGAACAAACGAGACAACCAGACCGGTGACGCCTCCGAGCGCGACCTCTGCGACCCGATCAAGTGCCGAAGCGATCGGACTGACGTGGGTTATTATGGGAATCAACAACACGATGATGGCGGTGATCGGTGCGACTGAAAATCTCGGATTGATCGCCGCGATGAGGGCAAGCGGGCCGACGGCAAGGGCGAGAACCGCAAGCAGCGCGATTTCGTTGGAGTGCGGAACAAGCACAGCGACTGCGCCGCCGTAGATCGCGCCACCGACTGTCCCCACGAGATAATCGAACGTCGCCTTCAGCGACCGCCCGACGCTCATCTGGGTTACGATGACGGCCGTCAATACCGCCCACAACGGCAACGGAAGTTGCAACAATTGCGCAAGCGCCAGCGATGCCAGGGCGGCAATCGTCACGCGGAGCGAAAGCGCCAACTGGACGCGGCGGTGATGCACCAGCGCGCGCAGTTCGGTCCAAAGTCTTGTCGTGCGCCTCACGATCACAGCCCCGGTGCAGCGATTTGAGAGAGTAAGACGCGTTGTTTACCAATAAAAATTTACATCAACGACAGGCATTGCTGTCTTTATAAGAACGGCAGGCTGTTTCTGCTGATCGACATTCGACTTTTTTCATTCATGCCGCCAACGGCGCGGTCCAGGCATCATAGCCGTAGACCCAACCTGGATCGGTCTGGTCGCGAAGCCAGGTGTTAGTTCGCGAGCCGAGCTGGACCTGCGAGGTGCGCGGCTTGCGGGTCGATTCGAAACGGCGAAAAGCGTCGGCTACTCCGGACCGATCGGCGCCGTCGAGGCAGCGTGACAGCACCGCGGCGTCCTCAAACGCCATGGCGGCGCCCTGCGCCATGTACGGCGTCATCGGATGGCAGGCATCGCCCAACAACGTGATGTTGCCTTCCGACCAGCGCGGCAGCGGATCGTGATCGACCAGTGGCCGTTTGTGCACGGCAGGACATGACGCGAGCACCTGCTGAACCTGCGGATGGAAATCGGCGAAGGCTGAGCGCAACACATTCACGTCTCCGGTGGCGGACCAGGATTCGAGCGTGAAGCCGGGTTCGGGCTGACTGGTCACAAAATAGACTTCGCTGCGGTCAGGCTTGACGTAATAGATGACGATGTGGCGATCCGGTCCCCACCATTTGGTGCAATCGTCGATCCGATATCCCTCCAGCAGCGTTGCCGGGTATACCGTGCGGTAGGCGACGCGGCCGGTAAACGCCGGCGTGTTGCCGCCGAACAGCGTGTCCCTGACGACCGAGTTAACGCCGTCGGCGCCCACGACGGCATCGGCGTCGGCGCTCGCGCCATTGGCAAACTCAAGCCGGACACTGCCGTCCGCGCGCGGCTCGAGCGCGACGAGCTGATGCTCGAGCCGCAGCACGCTCTCAGGCACGATGCTCGCCAAGGCGGCATGGAGATCGCCGCGGTGCGCGAGCAGATAAGGCGCACCGTAACGTTCTTCGGCGGCCTCGCCGAAGATCATGTCGAAACGAACGTCGCCGGTATCGAAGTCCTTGTTGTTCCAGGAGCGGGGATAGAAGGCGGTCGCGCGCAGGTCCGGCTCGAGGCCGAGGCCGCGCAGGACCTTCATGGCATTACAGCCGATCTGGATGCCGGCCCCGACACGAGCAAAGTGCCGGGCCTGTTCGTAGATGGTGACCTCAACGCCGACCCGCCGCAGCGCAGCCGCAGTCGCAAGTCCGCCCATTCCGGCACCGATGATTGCTACCGAAAGCCTTTTCACGTGGACATACCTTGATGCGGGGATAGCTTTCCGAACGGAACCGAAAACAGCCGCAACGTTTTATCTCGCTTGCTTCGTTTTGGCCGGGACCTTGACGGCCGCGAACTTCTCGAACTCCACATTATAGAGTTCGCCGTCGACCCTTTCGACCCGGCGGATATAGACATCCTGGATCATCTCACGGGTTTCCGGATCAATCGAGACCGGCCCGCGCGGGCTTTCCCAAGCCATCCCTTTCATGGCGGCGATCAGAGCGTCGCCATTGGTGTTGCCGCCGGTCTTGTTGATCGCCGCGTAGATCAGGTGCAGGGCGTCGTAAACCGCGACCCCGATATGGTCCGGCCGGATGCCGTTGCCGGCGTTCTTGAAGCCCTCCACGAAGGCCTTGTTCAGCGGTGACGGGTGCGCGGCGGAATATTGCATCGATGTGATAACGCCGAGCATGGCATCGCCGGCCTCGTTCAGCACGGCGTCGTCAGTGATATCTCCGACGCCGATCAGCCTGATACCGGATTTATTCAGACCGCGCTCGGCGTATTGCCGCATCAGCGCTGCCGCGAGCCCGCCCGGCACCCACACGAACAGCGCGTCCGGCTTGGCGTCGCGGGCGCGCTGCAGGTAAGGGGCATAGTCGGCATTTTGCAACGGTACGCGCACCGCCTCCACAATCTCTCCGCCGTCGGCCTTGAACTCGTCGATGAAAGCCTTTTCGGCATCCAGGCCAGGGGAATAATCGGACACCAGAGTGACGACACGCTTGATGCCGTTTTTTGCCGCCCACCGGGCCATTGGGACGGTGACCTGGCTCTGCGCATACATGGTGCGCACGATATAGGGCGAACGCGCCGTGGTGATCGTAGCTACGGACCCCACAACGATCATGGGAATTCTCGCCTCGGTGGCCAGCGGCGCAACCGCAAGCGCGTTCGGAGTTGGATTGCCGCCGGCCAATACCGCGACCTTGTCGTTGACAATGAATTCCTGCGCGATGCGCCTGGCCTGATCCGGCACTCCGCCGTCGTCGCGGATGAGGAGCTGGACCTGGCGGCCGGCGATTGTCGCGCCGTTCTGCTCCATGAACAGCTTTGCGGCCGCGATCTCCTGCTTGCCGTTCTCGGCAAACGACCCGGTCAAAGGCGCCAACAACCCAATCTTGATCGCGTCCTGCGCGCCGACTTCGGCGCCGGCGGCCACAAGCGAGACGGTACCGGCAACGACCGCAATGGCGACCGAACGCAACCGTCTTGCAAATTTCTCGACTTGCAAATTTTCCTCCCAGCGCGGCGGATCAGCTCGTCATCGTCGGCAACCGATACGCCCGTTTGGCGGCATTGAAAAACAGCTCCGACTTATCGGCGGCGCTGTAGCCTGCGGCCAGCTTCTTGAACGCGTTCCACATCACGCCGTAGCTGTAATAGCGCTTGTCGACCGGGAAATTGCTCTCGAACATGGCGCGCTGCGGGCCAAACGCTTCGATGCAGGTTTCGACGTAGGGCTTCCAGGCCTTGACCAGATCATCCGACGACGGCGGCACCGGCAGCTTCTCAAAACCGAAGCCAAGGAAATGCATGCCCATGCCGCCGAGCTTCACAACGACATTTTGGCATTTGGCAAGCTCGTGGATGTTGCGCCGCCAGTCCTTGAAGACCTCATCGGTCTTGCCGGCATAGACGCCGATGCCGAGTGGACAGCCGATGTGATTGAGCACGATCAGGATATCGGGAAAGGTGCGGGCGAGGTCGGTCAGCTCGGGGATTTGGGTGTGGTAAAGCAGCGCATCGAAGGAAAGGCCGTAACGCGCCAGTCGCGCGTAGCCTGAGCGGAACTTGGCGTCGAGCAGCAAGCCTTGCGGGAAATCCATCGGCGTCGATTTGATCGACTTGTCGGCATCCCACACCGAGCAATAACGCACGCCCTTGAAGCGCTCGCCGGCGGCACGCAGATGCGCCTCCAGTACGGCGTCAACTTCCGCGCCCATAAAAAAATTGGCAAAGCTGACGATGCCGGCGCAGATCCGCGCCGGGCCGTAGAGGCCGCTGGCGCTCATCGCCGAGATGCCGTTGACAAATTCAGTCTCGCCGATCGGCGCGAAATTCGGGTCGCCGTCGGCGCGATACATCGAATCGCATTGCAGGAACACGGTGGCGCGGACGTTGTGACCGCCGGCATCGATGTCGCCCTTGATGTCGTGGAGCAGATACCGCGCGCCGCCCCGCTCCCACAGGTGATGGTGTGGATCGAGAATCGGCATGGCGGGATCGATCGGATCTTCGCGGCGCTTGGCGAGCCAATCTTCCCTGACGTCAAACAAGACCTTCTTTTCGGTCTCGGTCTCGCCGATTTTTACGCCCAGCACCTGCATGACTTAGCCCCTCCCCTAAAACCTATTGTGTTTTCATACGTCGCGCGCAGTCGCGCGCGACGCCCTAAACCTAAGCGGCCGGCGTGAAGCGATCTAGACTAGCCTTATCCGGCGACGCGCGCAGCCGCCGGCGCATACCGGGCCGGCGCTTTGCCTGGTGCCCGGCCCGCCGCCTTGAACGCGGCCAGCAGCGCGCGCTGCAGCGCGGCAAGATCATATGGTTTCCGCAATACTTCAAATCCCTCGCGCACCGCGTCCTGTGCGCCCGAACTGTAGCCGGTCGTCAACAGCACCACGATGCGTGGAAAGCGCGAGCGCAGGAGCTTCGCGAGTTCGAGGCCGTTCAACCCGCCGGGCATCAAAATGTCCGAGAATACGAGATCGATATCGCCTTCGCGTTCGATGCGGTCCAGACCGTCTTGCGCGCTCATCGCCTCGCGCACCGTAAAGCTGAGGTCGGCGAAGTAGCCGCGGGCAACCTCGAGCACTTCGGCATTGTCTTCGACCAGCAGCACCGTGCCGGCCGGAAGTCCTGCCCCGGTCGCGGGAGACGGCTCGCGCAGCTGTTCCGGCGTCTCGAAGCTGCGCGGCAAGAACAGCGTGATCGCCGTACCACGTTTGGCGGTGCTGGTGATGGTGGCGGCGCCGCCCGATTGCTTGGCGAACCCGTAGACCTGAGAAAGCCCGAGCCCGGTGCCCTTGCCGACATCTTTGGTGGTGAAGAACGGCTCGAACACCCGCGGCAGCACGTCGGGCGGAATGCCCTCGCCAGTGTCGGCGACCCTGATGGCGACGAACTCGCCGCTCAAGCCGTCCTCGCTCGCCTTGCCGCGCAAAACAATCGGCTTGGTCGTGATCGTCAGCGTCCCGCCCGACGGCATGGCGTCGCGCGCATTGACGGCGAGATTGAGCAAAGCGAGCTCGAGCTCGCTCGGGTCGACCTTGACCAGGCACGAGCGCTTGGCGGGAAGGACGCGGATCTCAATATCGCCACGCAGCGAGCGGCTGAGCATCTCCTTGAGCTCACGCAGCCATTCGGCCAACTCGATGACACTCGGCTGCAGGGTCTGCCGCCGCGAGAACGACAACAACTGCCGGGTCAGGCTTTCGCCGCGTTGGGCGGCGGTGGTGATGGCATCGAGGAGCCGGACCTGCTTCTCGTCAACGATATCGCGCCGCAGCCGGTGCGCGCTGCCGCTGACGATCATCAGCAGGTTGTTGAAGTCGTGGGCGACGCCGCCGGTCAATTGGCCGATCGCTTCGAGCCGTTGCGACTGCCGCAGCGCGCCCTCCGCTACCTCGCGGCGGCCCGCCTCTTCGTACAGCCGGCGCGTTCGGCGCAGCGCCACCCAGAGCACGGAGAAGATCAGAATGGTGGCGGGCAGACCGAAGATCAAATGCACCGCCATGCTCGACAACCATTCGGCGCGCAACGCCGCACTGGTCACGCCGGCGATAGCGTAGACCGGGAATCCGGGAAGCTTACGAAAGCCGAAGCGGCGCGAGACGCCATCGATGTCGGAATTGGCGGTGTACAGGCCCTGGTTGATACCGCGGACGATCGTGCTGCGGAACGCGCTCGCCGGACTGAGCCGCCGCGAGCGATCTTTGAGCGGAGGAAAGCGGGCAAGATAGGCGCCATCATCGCGGACCAAAGCGTAGAAGCTGCCCGGCGTCCGCCCGATCAGCTGATAGAAGTCCTCGAAATAGCGCGGCCGCACCGCGACCGCGATGACGCCGTTGAATGATCCATCGGGCGATTCCAGCCGGTGCGAAAGATCGAAGGAATCGGCGCCGAGGCCCGGCAGCCGCGGCGTTCGCACATCGCTGACATAAGCCCCGGAATCCTGGTCGCGCTGAACCCGGAAATAATCGCGATCGGCGAAGTTCTTGCCGGCAGGGACTGAGGCGAGCGCGCTCGTCACCATCGGGCGGCCCTCGCGATCAAGCAGCAGAATGCCCTGCAGCTGCGGCATCGTCGCGACGATGCCGGCGAGGCGTTGGTGCAGGCGCGGCTGATCGACGCGAATGTCGTCGTCCGACATGCCACGCGTGACCTCGTTGACTTCCGCAAACGTGCGATCGACGGTTTGCAGAACCTTGAGCGCCTGCTCCTGCATCACGTCGAGCGAACGAACGATGCGCTCGTCGGCGACGGCGTGAATATCGCTGTAACCGATCCAGCAGGCGTAAGCGAAAAGCGCCGCCGGCAAGACCACCGACGCAACCATCATGGATTGCAGCAGGCGAGCGGCCGATTGCCGTGCGCTTCTCATCAACTGCCAAGCCCCGGGTGGTTGAGCCAATCTCCGGCGATTTAGCGGTAACGGAGTGTTCCACAGTTTATTGAGATGAACGAGGCATGAATGTGCCGGGCGCGATTGCAATTTCGTGAGGGCAATGCCACGGCGAGGCCCGAAAACGGCCTTATTTAGCGGTCCGCCGGTTCCCTCACGGCAATGTTTATAAGCGGCCGGCTGAGCCTTAACCCGGCTCGATCTTGATCCGGATCGCTTGCCGCTGCACCGCACGCAACGACAAACACAAGACGCGGAATCTTCAGTCCGGCTTGAAGTTCATCGCCACGCCGTTGATGCAATAGCGCAAGTGTGTCGGCGGCGGCCCGTCGTCGAAGATGTGGCCGAGATGACTACCGCAGCGGCTGCAGTGCACTTCGGTGCGGTCCATGCCGTAGCTGTCGTCGGTCGAACTTTCGACCGCGCCCGGCTCCGGATCGTTGAAGCTCGGCCATCCGGTGCCGCTCTCGAACTTCTTCTTCGAGGCGAACAGCGGCTGGCCGCAGCCGGCGCAAGTGAATGTCCCGGCGCGCTTCTCATAGTTCAGCGCGCAACTTCCCGGCGGCTCGGTGCCGTGCGCCCGCATGACGCGATATTGCTCGGGCGTCAGCAGCTTGCGCCACTCCGCCTCGGTATGGGTGACCGGGTAGTGTTTGGTATCCGCTAATGTCTTGCTGTCCATGGCGTGACGCCCGCTTTGCTACTGGCGATGTTCCGACACCGGCAAACGTAATCAGTAAAAGGGAAAGCGCAATCGCGAGGCGGGCCGGTGCGGAACTCCGTCACGCGCCCGGGGAGGCTCGCAGGGGTTGACCCCATTCGGCGGAGACTGACGACCAGGGCAGCTGCGACTAGGGCAGCTTGTCGAAGCCTTCGCCAAAGCCCTTCAGGCTCATTGGGAAGCCGATGCCTTCTTCGGGCGTCTGGAAAATGATGAAGGTCGAAGTCTGGCCGTTGCGCAACTGATCGATCAGCTTGTCGTCCATGACCACCTCGGCGACGCAGCCGTTCGGCAGGCAGCGCACGAAGCCGGCACGGCCGACATCGTTGTTGTCGATCTTCAGGCCCAGGCCCGACGGCAACAACACGCCGAGCGGGGCGACGACGCGCATCAGCCGGCTCTTCTGATCGGTGGTCTTGAGCACGATCACCGTTAGTCCGACATTGGGACGGTCTTCTGCGGTCACGCTTTGCATCAACGCGCATTGCTCGCTCTGGGCGCCCGGAGGCGTATCGCAGCGGATTTGCCAATCGCCGTGAACCGCGCGGACAGCGCCTTGAGCGAACGCGTCGCCCGCACCCGCTGCGAGCAACGCCATCGCGATAACAGCGCCACCGAGCGCCGTGGCCATTGGCCGCAGCGTGCGCCCGACATTGCAAAAGGCCATGATCGTCTTCCTTTGCCTGCCCTTTGCCCGCCTCCGGCCGCGCCGCCGCCCCGCTGTCGGCCCTGCCCCACGCAGCCCGAATCAGCGAGCCTAGGCCGGTCACCGCGCGGGCCTGCCTACATGGCGAGTCCGCGCTGTTCAAGGTCGATGGAAATCAAGCCATTGTGGCCGCGCGAAGGAAGCGAAATTCCGGCGGCCCGCGGCCTTCGGACGCGCTGCGGATAGAGCCGCGGCGATGATCAAGAGTGCATTGCGGTACCGCGCGATTTGTGGTTTGAGGGGTTCGACCCCCGCCGATGCCCGTCAAGGACCAGACCGTGGCACAAACCAGTCGGCAGCAGGCAGCGTCGGGCCGGCGCCGTCGCGCTGCAGACACGCATTTCTTGCATGTTTCGGATCGCGCGGCGCCGCTTGGCGAAGCCCGATGACGAGGCGTCAGTGCACGAGACCTGACTGAACGAGACCTGACTGAAGGACGAGGAGCCGAGAAAGAGATGCCGCAGTTCTCACGCCTGACCGCCACCGCGTTGACCTTGGGGACTGTCCTCGCGAGCGCAGGATCAGCGCTCGCCGGTGTCGGCCAGCCGTCACCGTGGGAGCTTGGCCTCCAGGACGCCTCTACCCCTGTCATGGTCGACATCGTCTGGTTTCACGATTTCCTGCTCTGGATCATCAGCGCCATCACGCTCTTCGTTCTGGTTCTGCTCGCGATTATAGTGCTGCGCTTCAACGCCCGTGCCAATCCGACTCCGTCCCGCACCACGCACAATTCGTTGCTTGAAGTCGCCTGGACCATTGTGCCCGTCGTCATCCTGGTGGCGATTGCGGTTCCCTCGTTCCGGCTCCTCTTTCTCGAACTCGATAATCCGGCACCGGACCTGACCGTGAAGGCCACCGGCAAGCAATGGTACTGGAGCTACAGCTATCCGGATAACGGCAATTTCGAATTCGACTCGCTGCTGGTTGCCGATAAGGATCTCAAGCCCGGCGAGCCGCGGTTGCTCACCGTCGATAATGATTTGGTGGTGCCGGTGAACAAGGTCGTGCACGTGCTGGTCACCGGCGCCGACGTGATCCATTCCTTCGCGGTGCCGTCATTCGGCATCAAAATCGACGCGGTTCCCGGCCGCCTCAACGATACTTGGTTCAAGGCGACGAGCGAGGGCCTGTTTCACGGCCAATGCTCCGAGCTGTGCGGCAAGGACCACGCCTTCATGCCGATTACGGTCAAGGTCGTCAGCCAGCCTGAGTTCAACGATTGGATCGCCAAGGAAAAGAAGAGCGCCGGTCTCGATAGCACGCCGCCGACTACACTCGCGGCCAGCGGCACGCCGACGCGATAGGCTTAAAAGTTATAAAACACGCGCCAAAGCAGAACGCAGGATCTTACCATGGACACGATGACACACGCGGCACACGGCGATGACAGCGGACACGCCATCCCGCACGGCTGGCGCCGCTTTGTCTATTCGACGAACCACAAGGACATCGGCACGATGTACCTGGTGTTCGCGCTGATCGCCGGTGTGATCGGCGGCATCTTCTCGATCCTGATCCGGATCGAGCTGATGTATCCGGGACTGCAGATCTTCCACGAGACGCACTACTTCGACGTCGTCGTGACCGCACACGGCCTCATCATGATCTTTTTCATGGTCATGCCGGCAATGATCGGCGGCTTCGGCAACTGGATGGTCCCGCTGATGATCGGAGCGCCGGACATGGCGTTCCCGCGCATGAACAACATTTCGTTCTGGCTGCTGCCGGCGTCATTCGGCTTGTTCGTGGCCTCGATGTTCTTCGAGGGCGAGCCGGGCGTCAACGGCGCCGGAACCGGATGGACGATCTATGCCCCGCTGTCGACCTACGGCCATCCCGGCCCGGCGATGGATTTCGTCATCCTGGCGCTGCATCTGGCCGGGGCGTCGTCGATCCTTGGCGCCATCAACTTCATCACCACGATCTTCAATATGCGCGCCCCTGGCATGACCATGCACAAAATGCCGTTGTTCGTATGGTCGATTCTGGTGACGGTGTTCCTGCTGCTGTTGGCAATGCCGGTTCTTGCCGGCGCCATCACCATGCTGCTGACCGACCGGAACTTCGGGACCACATTCTTTGATCCGCATGGCGGCGGCGATCCGCTGCTGTTCCAGCATCTGTTCTGGTTCTTCGGCCATCCGGAAGTCTACATCCTGATCCTTCCGGGCTTCGGCATGGTCAGCCAGATCGTGGCGACGTTCTCGCGCAAGCCGGTGTTCGGCTATCTCGGCATGGCTTATGCGATGGTGTCGATCGGCGCCATCGGCTTCGTCGTCTGGGCCCACCACATGTACACCGTCGGCATGTCGGCGAGCGTGCAGGCCTACTTCATCGCCGCCACGATGGTCATCGCGGTGCCGACCGGCGTGAAGATATTCTCCTGGATCGCCACGATGTGGGGCGGTTCGATCGACTTCAAGACGCCGATGCTGTGGGCCATGGGATTCATTTTCTTGTTCACCATCGGCGGCGTCACCGGGGTGGTGCTCGCCAATGCCGGCGTCGACCGGGTGTTGCAGGACACCTATTATGTCGTCGCCCACTTCCACTACGTGCTGTCGCTCGGCGCCGTGTTCGCCATCTTCGGCGGCTGGTACTATTGGTTCCCGAAGATGACCGGCTACATGTACAGCGAGTTCGTCGGCAAGCTGCACTTCTGGCTCACGTTTATCGGCGTCAACCTGGTGTTCTTCCCGCAGCACTTCCTCGGGCTCGCCGGCATGCCGCGCCGTATCGCCGATTATCCCGACGCCTTCGCTGACTGGAACTTCGTCTCCTCGCTCGGCTCGTACATTTCAGGTTTCGCCGTGCTGGTCTTTCTGTTCGGCATGATCCAGGCATTCGTGCGCAAGGAGCGTGCCGCGGCCAACCCGTGGGGCGCCGGGGCCACCACGCTGGAATGGACGCTGCCGTCGCCACCGCCGTTCCATCAATTTGACACACTGCCGCTGATCCGATGAGCGTCACCGCCGCGCGCGTCGAACCCAGCATTGCGGGTGTCGGCGACTATCTGGAGCTGATGAAGCCGCGGGTGATGTCGCTTGCGGTGTTCACAGCGCTCGTCGGCCTCCTGATCGCGCCGATCCATCTGCATCCGGTCATCGCGCTCACGGCGCTCATTTGCATCGCGGTGGGTGCGGGCGCCGCCGGCGCGCTCAACATGTGGTACGACGCCGACATCGACGCACTGATGGAGCGGACCGCGGCGCGGCCGGTTCCCGCTGGACGAATAGCGCCGGGTGAGGCGCTCGCCTTCGGCGTTACGCTCGCGGTCGGCGCCGTGGTGGTGCTCGGCCTGCTGGTCAACGTGATCGCGGCTGCCTTGCTCGCGGTGTCGATCGGTTTCTATGTCTTCGTTTACACGATGTGGCTCAAGCGCTCGACACCGCAGAACATCGTTATCGGTGGCGCCGCCGGCGCATTACCACCGATGATCGGCTGGGCGGCGGCGACCGGCAGCATCGCGATCGAGCCTACGCTTCTCTTCCTCATCATCTTCTTCTGGACGCCGCCGCATTTCTGGGCGCTGTCGCTGTTCCGCTCCGAGGATTACGCCCGCGCCGGCATACCGATGTTGCCGGTGGTTGCCGGCGAGGCGGCGACGCGGCGCCAGATCCTGGTTTACGCGCTCATTCTTGCGCCGCTTGGCGCTGCGCCATGGTTTCTCGGCTACGCCGGCGCGGTGTACGGCATTGTCGCGGTCGTGGCCGGAGCCGCTATCGTCGCGCTGGCCTTTCGTCTCCGCGCCGAACGAAACGGCCACACCGCCAGCAAGCAGATGTTCGCCTTCTCGATCCTTTATTTGTTCCTGTTGTTTGCCATGTTGCTGGTCGATCGGGTTTCCGCTGAGGTGATCGGCCGGTTCGCGGCATGATAGCGGGCGCGGTTATGAACGAGGATAAGCCGGAAACCGGCATCAGACTGACGGAACAGCAATTGCGCGCCCGGCGCGCGCGCTCCGTCGCCATCGCGGTCGCGCTTGGCGTACTCGTAATCCTGTTCTACATCGTGACGCTGGTGAAGGGGCCCGGGGTGCTGGTACGCCCGCTATGAGATTCTCGACGCGATGAGCACCGAAACGCCGCATCCGCCGCCGAGGCTCCGCCACGACGTCTTCGTCGCCTTCTGCTGCGGCGGTTTGGTGGCGTCGATGGTTGGGCTGTCGTTCGCAGCCGTGCCGTTCTATTCATGGTTTTGCCGCACCACCGGTTATGGCGGCACGACCCAGGTGGCAAAGGTGGCGCCGGCGCAGGTTTCCGATCGCTCCATGACGGTGCGCTTCGACTCCAACGTTGCCGCGGGGCTGCCGTGGCGGTTCGAGCCCGAACGCAGAACCATCGACGTCAAGCTCGGTCAGGTCGTCACGGTCTACTACGCCGTCACCAACCAAGCTGCGCGCGTGACCGCGGGACAGGCCGGCTACAATGTCAGCCCGCCGACCGCCGGCATCTACTTTGAGAAGATCAACTGTTTCTGCTTTACCGAGCAGACCATGAAGCCGGGCGAGAAACGCGACATGGCGGTGGTTTTCTACGTCGATCCGAAGCTCGCCGACGATGCCGAGCAGAACGGCGTCAAACTCATCACCCTCTCCTACACCTTCTATCCGGCGCAGGTGCCGGATCAGGCGGCGGCGGAAGGGGAAACGCCGGCAAAGTCCGGCCCTATCTAGGGGCAACAAAACGGCGCGCCCGCTTTTTAAGGTCGCGCCATGGTGGAGAAGACGACGATGGCTGATGCCGCACACGCCAAACCGCACCACGACTACCACCTGGTCAATCCCAGTCCGTGGCCGGCGGTCGGCGCCACTTCGGCATTCATCACCGCCTTCGGGCTGATCCTGTGGATGCATCACGTGGTCGCCTATGCGCCGATCATTCTCGGCGTCGGCGGCATCGGCGTCGCCTACACCATGATCGGCTGGTGGCGCGATGTGATACACGAAGCCGAAGTCGAGCACGACCATACCCGCGTGGTGCAGATCTCGCACCGCTACGGGATGATCCTGTTCATTGCTTCGGAGGTCATGTTCTTCGTGGCCTGGTTCTGGGCCTATTTCAACACCGCGCTGTTTCCGGATGAGCTCAAGGACATAGCGCGGATAGCGGTGACCGGGGGCGTATGGCCGCCAAAGACAATTCACACCTTCGATCCCTGGCACCTGCCGCTTCTGAACACGCTGATCCTGCTCACCTCAGGCACGACGGTGACCTGGGCCCATCACGCGCTGCTTGAGAACAACCGCAAGGGACTGATCTGGGGTCTCGTGTGCACCATCGCGCTCGGCGTCACCTTCTCCTGCGTACAGGCTTACGAATACGCGCACGCGGCGTTTCACTATTCGGGCAACATCTATGGCGCTACTTTCTTCATGGCGACCGGATTTCATGGCGCCCATGTCATCATCGGTTCGATCTTCCTGATCGTCTGCCTGGTCCGAGCGATTGCCGGCCAATTCACGCCGACCCAGCACCTCGGCTTTGAATTTGCGGCCTGGTACTGGCACTTTGTCGACGTGGTGTGGCTGTTCCTGTTCGCCTGTATCTACGTCTGGGGCGCCGGCGTGCCGCTGCCCGAGTAGCGCTGGCGGGCAACAGCTGTCTGCCTCATTCCCGCGAAAGCGAGAATCCAGGCGGAAGATCAAAGAATGGGTCCCCGCTTGCGCGGGGACGAGCGGCTGGACGAAAGCGTAACTAGCCGAAAGCGCACATGACCGAAAAGAACGTCGAAAAGAACATCGACACGCTTTCAGGATCGATCCTCACCGGATTGCTGTGCGCCTGTCCACGTTGCGGCAAGGGCAAACTGTTCCGCGGATTTTTGACCTTGCGGCCGCGCTGCGAAGTTTGCGGGCTCGATTATGGCTTCGCTGATGCCGGTGACGGACCGGCGGTCTTTATCATCCTCATCGCTGGCTTCATTGTGGTCGCCGCCGCGCTGATCACCGAGGTCGTCTATCAACCGCCGTTCTGGGTGCACGCGGCGCTCTGGCTACCGCTCATCCTCATCGTCACGCTTGGTCCGTTGCGTCCGATGAAAGGCTTGTTGATCGCGCTGCAATACCATCACAAAGCTGCGGAGAGGCGGTTCGGCGCGGGCGAGCCGTGAGTGCGCCGGCGGCGGTAAAAATAAAGAAGCGTTCGTGGCTGAGCCTGCTCATTCCGGCGGCGCTAGCTTTTGCGGTTCTGCTTGCTCTCGGCACCTGGCAAATCCAGCGCAAAGCCTGGAAAGAGCAATTGATTGCGACGCTGACCGAGCGGTTGCAAGCTCCGCCCGCGCCATTGCCCTCTGCCGCGGCCTGGCCCGCCCTCGATCAAACGGGCAACGAATACCGCCGCGTGACGTTCAGGGCCGAATTCGAGACCGCCAAAGAGGCGTTCGTCTTCGCGGCCGCTTCCGCCTTCCGCCCGGATGTAAAAGGTCAGGGCTTCTGGATATTCACTCCGGCGCGGCTTGCGGACGGCAGCGTCGTGGTTGTCAACCGTGGCTTCATGCCGCTGGCGGTCGCAAAGACGCTGTCGAACCGGGTAAATCCGGGAATCGTCGAGATCACCGGGGCGATGCGTTGGCCGGAAGCGTCTCATTGGTTCACCCCAAAGGGCAGCCCGACTGAAAACCTCTGGTTCGCGCGCGACCCGGCACCGATCGCCGCCGCCAAGGGCTGGGGTCCTGTTGCCCCGTTCTATGTGGAACAGGAATCGCCGGTGCCGGCCGGCGGCTGGCCCCAGCCCGGCAAGCTCTTGCCCAGCCTGCCCGACAACCACCTGCAATACGCTGTGACCTGGTACGGCCTGGCGCTCGTTCTTGCCGTGGTCTTCGTCGTATGGGCCGTCAAATCCGGCCGCGAGAGCGCGGGTAACGCGCCTTCGTCTTCCTTGTGAAACGCCCCGGCCTTCTATAATTGTGGCTCAGGTCCGGGACCGGCGGCAGCATGCCGCCCGCAGCGAACATCTCGGGAAATCAATAAGTTAGGCGTGCCCCGGACGGCTCGGGGCAGCAGGGAAGCTATCGGTTGCGTCATATTTCCACCAGGGGCGAGGCACCGGCACTCGGATTTACCGAGGCGATGCTCGCGGGTCTTGCCCGCGACGGCGGTCTTTATGTGCCGGAAGCCTGGCCGCGGCTCGACGGGGCGACCATTCTTGGCTTCGCCGGGCGGCCCTATGCCGAAGTCGCGGTCGAGGTGATCCGGCTGTTTACCGCCGATTCCATCCGCGACGCCGATCTCGCCCGCATGGCGCGCGAAGCGTACGGCAATTTCCGCCATTCCGCGGTCGCGCCGCTCACCCAACTCGGCGTGAACACCTTCGCCCTTGAGCTGTTCCACGGCCCTACGCTTGCGTTCAAGGACGTGGCGATGCAACTGTTGGCGCGGCTGATGGATCACGCGCTGGCGGCGCGCGGCGAGCGCCGGACCATCGTGGTTGCGACCTCGGGCGATACCGGCGGCGCCGCCGTCGAAGCGTTTCGCGGTCGAAGTCAGGTCGACCTGATCGTACTGTTTCCGCAGGGGCGCATTTCCGCTGTACAGCGGCGGATGATGACGACGGCGGCGGCAGCCAATATCCACACGCTCGCCATCGACGGCACCTTCGATGACTGCCAGACGATTGTGAAGGGACTGTTCAATCATTCCGCCTTTCGCGACCGGGTGCGCCTGTCCGGCGTCAATTCGATCAACTGGGCGCGCATCGTGGCGCAGGCGGTCTATTACTTCACCGCCGCGGTATCGCTCGGCGCGCCCCATCGCAAAGTTGCGTTCACCGTTCCGACCGGGAATTTTGGCGACGTCTATGCCGGCTACGTAGCGCAGCGCATGGGATTGCCGATCGAACGGCTGGTGATTGCCACCAACGTCAACGACATCCTGGCGCGGACGCTTGCCACCGGAACTTATGAGCTGCGCGATGTGGTGCCGACCACGTCGCCGTCGATGGACATCCAGGTGGCGTCCAATTTTGAACGCTTGCTGTTCGATGTCTATGACCGCGACAGCAACGCGGTGCGGGCGCTGATGGGGTCGCTCGCGCAATCGCGGCGGTTCACATTGTCGGCGCCGGCGCTGTCGCAGATTTGCGCGCTGTTTACGGCGGATCGCGCCGATGAGGAAGAAGTCGCCGCGACCATCCGAACGGTCAAACGTGAGACCGGCAATTTCGTCGACCCGCACACTGCGGTCGGCATTGCGGTGGCCGAGAAGGAACCGCGCGATCCCGCCGTGCCGATGGTGGTGCTGGCGACCGCGCATCCGGCCAAATTCCCCGAGGCAGTCGAAGCGGCCTGTGGCCAGCGGCCGCCTCTGCCGGAATGGCTTTCAGATCTTAGTGAGCGGCCGGAGCACGTCACGGTGCTACCGGCGGATCAGTCTGCGGTCGAGCGTTTTGTCATGGCGACAAGCCGTGCCGCACAGGAAGGAGCGGCGGCATGAGCGTAGCGGTGACGACTTTGAAATCGGGCATCAACGTGGTGACCGATACCATGCCGCACCTTGAGACCGCTTCGCTGGGCGTGTGGGTCAATACCGGCAGCCGCGGTGAACGGCATGACGAGCACGGTATCTCGCATTTCCTCGAACACATGGCGTTCAAGGGCACGCGGCGGCGCACAGCACGACAGATCGCAGAGGAAATCGAGGCGGTCGGCGGCGATCTCAACGCGGCCACCAGCGCGGAGAGCACCGCCTATTACGCACGCGTGCTCAAGGCCGACGTGCCGCTCGCGCTCGACGTCTTGGCTGACATTCTTTCCGAGCCGGCCTTCGCCCGCGACGAACTCACGCTCGAGCAGAACGTCATCGTCCAGGAAATCGGCGCTGTCGCCGATACGCCCGACGATCTGATTTTTGAGCATCTGCAGGCCATCGCGTTTCCCGATCAGCCGCTTGGCCGCTCGATACTCGGCACGGCGAAGACGGTGCGTTCCTTCGACGGCGGGAAACTGCGCGACTACCTTGACCGGCATTATCGCGGCCCCGACATCGTGATCGCCGCCGCTGGCGCGGTCGATCATGCGGCGGTCGTTGCCGAAGCGGAGAAGCACTTCGCGAGCTTCAATGGACCCGCCGGACCTTCGCCGGGGGCGGCGCGGTTTGGCGGCGGCGCCCATGTCGAGAAGCGCGAGCTTGAACAGGTGCATATCGCGCTTGCCCTGCCCGGCCTGCCCCAGACTGACCCGTCGCTGTACAGCTTGCAGACCTTCACCAACATTGTAGGCGGCGGCATGTCGTCCCGGCTGTTTCAGGAAGCGCGCGAGAAGCGCGGCCTTTGCTACTCGATCTATTCGTTCCATGCGCCCTACTCCGACGTCGGCATGTTCGGGCTGTATGCCGGTACCGATGCCGCCGACACTTCGGAGCTGATGCGGCTCATCGTCGAGGAGATTGCCAACGCCGCCGAGACGATTTCCGAAGCCGAGATCGCGCGCTCCAAGGCGCAGATGAAGGCTGGGCTTCTCATGGCGCTGGAAAGCTCGGGCGAGCGGATCGGACAACTGGCACGGCAGATGATGGTGTGGGGCCGGCCGATACCGCTCCACGAAGTGGTGCAGAAGGTCGAAGCGGTGACGGTCGAGAGCGCACGCGCCGCTGGTCGCGCGCTGATCGCCCGCGGCAAGCCAGCTATAGCGGTGTTGGGACTGGGGTCAGGACTTGAAAGCGCGGCAGCGATTGCCGAGACTCTGACGCTCCGGGCCGCATGACCATAAAATCCGGATACAGAGTCCGTTCGTCCCCGCGAAAGCGGGGACCCGGTTTTTGCATCACCAACGCTGGATTCCCATTTTCATGGGAATGAGCGGAGAATGTTTTTGCCGCTGAGCAGGGGCAATGGCGTTTTTTCGCACCATCAACTTCGTCGAGCCGCTGCCGTCTATTGTCGGCGAGGGCGTCGTGCTGCGCACGCCGCAAACCACGGATTACGGCGACTGGGCGGCGTTGCGGGAGCAAAGCCGCGAATTTCTGATGCCTTGGGAACCGATCTGGCCGGCCGATGACCTGAGCCGGAGCGCCTTTCGCCGCAGGATCAGGCGCTATGCCGAGGACCTGCGCACCGACCAGGGCTATGCCTTCCTGATCTTCCGCAGTTCCGACAATGCGCTCCTTGGCGGGTTGACGCTCGCCAATATGCGCCGCGGGGTCGCCCAAGCCGGCAGCCTGGGCTACTGGATGGGCCAGCCGTTCGCGCGGCACGGCTATATGACCGCGGCGGTGCGTGCCCTTGTTCCGTTCGCCTTCGGCACACTGCGGCTGCATCGCCTCGAAGCCGCTTGCATCCCCACCAACAACGGCTCGATCCGGCTGTTGGAAAACACCGGCTTCCTGCGCGAAGGCTATGCGCGGGAATATCTTTGCATCAATGGCCTCTGGCAGGACCACCTGCTTTACGCCCGGTTGAGGGATTAGAAACTTTAGGCACGCAATGCCGCGACGAGATTGTTGGCGAAATCAGCGTTAACTACCCGGCCTTCGCCGCCTTGGGATGGCCACGGTTCGCTTGATATAACAAAGGCATCGGTGGGTGTAGCGAAGAGTGACGGGGGAATGTCGGGGAGCAACCGTCGAAAATTGTGGCACCGCCGCGCATGGATCGCGGGACCGTTTTTGTTCGCACTTGGCGCGGGGGCATGCTCCAGCGGCGGCGGTCTCGGCACGCCCGGCGCTGCACCGCCGGACGGCGCTCACGGTTTCGGCGGCTCAAGCTCGCTCTCCGACTTCTTCACCGGCTCGTCAGCAAAGGAGCGGCAAGCGGTTGTCGGCGCCCAGCCCGAGGTCAATTGCCCTCCCGTTGAAGTCCGCCAGGGCGCTTCAACGCTGACCATCGGCCCGAGCGGTAACACGTCGGCGATGTCGGTGAAGTATCAGGGCGTATTCACGCGCGAAGCCCGCAACTGCGCCGTGGTCGGCGGCAACATCGTGATGCGGATCGGCGTGCAGGGACGGGTCATCGTCGGACCTTTGGGCGCGCCTGGCCAGGTCGAGGTCCCGTTGCGAATAGCCGTCGTGCAGGAAACCCCAGGCGGCGCACGACCGATCACAACCAAGTTCATTCGTCTTCCGGTCGCGGTTAGTAACGATGAGACTGGCGGGCTGTTCACTTATGTCGAGGAGGGCGTGAGCTTCCCGCTGCCGATAGCGACGTCTTCGCTCGACGACTACATTGCGTATGTCGGTTTCGATCCGCTCTCGGCCCAAGCGCAAGACAAGCAAAAGGAGCGTCCGGCGCCGCGAGTCCGTAGCAGGCCTAAACCTAAGCCGTCTGCCAGCGCGAACTGACCGGATTGGCCGTCATTGCCTGCGCATCGCTTCGCTCGATGCTGAAACGACGATTACCATCCGCGCAGGTCAATGATCGCACCTTTGAGAGCACGCAAATCGGAGATCACCGCACGTGCTCCGGCGGCGAGCAAGTCGTCGGCGAGACGGCCCTCGGTGCGGCTGAGGCCGACGAAACCAATCGGTCTCATACCCGCGGCCTTTGCTGCAATAACGCCCGCGGCCGAGTCCTCGACGGCGATACAATCAGTCGGGTCGACCTCAAGCCGCTCTGCCGCGAGCAGAAACAGGTCGGGCGCGGGTTTTCCCTTGGTCACCAAATCTGCTGAGAACAGGCGCGACTCGAAGAACCGCAGGAGATCAGTAACCTCAAGGCTCAAGCGGATGCGATCGAGCGCCGAGGACGATGCCACAGCCTTCGGCCCGCGGATCCAGGTGAGCGCGTGGCACGCGTGTGGAACGGCGCGCAGCTCGGCACGTAAGCGTTGGTGCGTTGCCGTCGCAACCGTCGCTTCGAAGTCAGGCGGCATCGTTCGCTTCGTCGCAGCCTGCACGACTTTGCAAATGTCCAAAAGCCGGCGCCCATGAAACCGCTGCGCCAGCGTTTCGGCGGTCACGCTGACGCCGGCACGCCCGAAGGCGTCGGCCAGCACCGCGTTGGCAATCGGCTCGCTGTCAACAAGCACGCCATTGCAATCGAAGATGACCACAGGTCGCCCCGATGCTTCTGGCCGATAACCCGGCCGTCGTACCGTCGAATCGAATCACCTTCAGCAACATACGCGGCGGCGGTGGACGTGAGCAAAGACTGGCCGCGTGCCACCCCCCAAAATTATTCACAAAAGTGTCGTCTGCCGGCGCGGGGCGTCGGCTTTTCAGGGCTTCAGGGTAATTCTAAAGCTGCAATGAAGGGACGGCCGACGGCTTAATTGAACTTCGTCTTCACGTCCTCGATGCCTCGTGCAAGCAAATTCTCGGCGACCCTGCCCTTGGCCGCGGCACCGAGAATTTTCTCGGCGGCAGCGACCGCCGTATCGGCTGCTGCAGCGCGGACATCGGCCAACGCCTGTGCCTCGGCCAGGGCGATTTTGGCCTCCGCCATCTTGGTCCGGCGCGCGACGAAATCTTCCATTCGGGCCTTGGCTTCGACGGCGAGGCGCTCGGCCTCGGCCTTGGCGCCGGCAATAATGGAAGCGGCTTCGCCCTCGGCCTCGCGACCCTTGCGCTCGAACTCGGCCAATACCGCCTGGGCCTCTTTGCGCAGTCGCACCGCCTCATCGAGCTCGGCCTTGATGCGCGCCCGCCGCGCGTCAATGCCGTCAATCACCCGACGATGCGCGCCCAAATAGATGAGCAGACCGAGGAAGATGACAAAAGCGATGGCGACCCAGGCTTCGGCTTCAGGCATGGCGGACCTTATCGCTTGCTGACATCGCTCACGGCGGCGGCAGCGTCCTGCGCATTCGGTACCGTGCCGATCAGGCGCTCGACGATGGCCGCAGCGGTCTCCGCGGCGATCGCGCCGACGTTCTGCATGGCGGCCGAACGCGTTCCGGCAATCGACTGTTCGGCTGCCGCGAGCTTGCCGTGCAGCTCCGCCTCAAGCCGCTTGTTGGTCGCGCTGGCTTCGGCCGCCTGCTTTTCGCGCGTCTCGCTGGCGATGGCCTGCGCGCGGCCACGCGCATCGGCAAGCGCCTTCTGGTAGGCGGCGTTGGCCGCCTCCGACTGCTCCTTGAACCGGTTGGCTTCCGCGAGATCGTCGGAAATGCGCTTGCTCCGCTCGGCGAAGATCGCGCCGATACGCGGCAACGCAATCCGCGACATCAGCGCGTAGAGCAGCAGGAAGGTCAGCACCAGCCAGAGCAGCTGCGACGGAAAATGCTGCGACTGGAACGGTGGGAACGCGTGCTGTTCCGCGGGCGCCTCGGTATGGACGGTCGGCTCGGCCATACGAACGTCAGAGCCCGAACAAGAGCAGAAGTGCGATCAGCAGCGAGAAAATGCCGAGTGCCTCGGTAATGGCGAACCCGAAAATCAGATTGCCGAACTGACCCTGCGCCGCCGAAGGATTGCGCAGCGCCGCTGCCAGATAATTGCCGAAGATGATGCCCACGCCGACGCCGGCGCCGCCCATGCCGATACAGGCAATGCCTGCACCAATGTATTTTGCGGCAGTCGGATCCATAACAAAGCTCCTTTTCGAGGTTTAAAATCGAGCCGTCAATGGCTCGGGTGTATCGCATCGTTGAGATAGATGCAGGTGAGAATGGCGAACACGTAGGCTTGCAGAAAGGCCACCAGAAACTCGAGCGCGGTAAGCATGATGACCAGAATGAGCGGCAGCGCCGCGCCAAACCAGCCGGCAATGCCGAAACCCGCAAGCATGATGATGAAACCGGCGAAGACCTGAAGCGTGATGTGGCCGGCAAGCATGTTGGCGAATAACCGCACGCTGTGGGAGATCGGGCGCGAAACGAACGACAGCACCTCAATGACCACGATCGCCGGCAGGATGTAGATCGGCACGCCCTTGGGGACGAACAGCTTGAGAAAGCCCAGGCCGTTCCTCCAGAACCCGTAGATCACGACGATGAAGAACACCGCGAGCGCCAGCGTCGCGGTCACGATCAGCTGGCTCGTCACCGTGAAGGAATAGGGAATGAGCCCGATAATGTTGGCGAACAGGACGAACATGAACAGCGTAAACACGAAGGGAAAGAACTTCATTCCCTCGGTTCCGGCCGAGCTGCGCACCGTATTGGCGACAAATTCGTATGACATTTCCGCGACCGATTGCAGCCGGCCTGGGATCAACGCCCGCGGTGTCGCGATCAACAATGCCGAAACCAGCAGAACGATGATCAGCATGAACAGCGCGGAATTGGTGAAATAAATCTGATAGCGGCCGATGGAAAACAACGGCGCAATGTTGTGAATCTGAAACTGGTGGATCGGATCGACCGTCATGATTGCATCGCCGCCGTGCGCAAATCTGCCGTCACTGTTTTCGGCCTCCCGACGTGCCGTCACCGGGGGTCGGACCGGGAACGACCCCGGCGGAGCGCATCACGTTGAGCACGCCCGCGACGAAGCCGAGCAAGAGAAAAACGATAAACCCCCAAGGCGAGATGCCGAGCACCCGGTCGATCAGCCAGCCGAGGCCGGCGCCAACCAGCACGCCTCCAACGAGTTCGCTCGAGAGCCGGAAGCCCCTGGCGTAGCCCGATGCAGTCGCGGCCCGATCTCCACCAGGACCATCCGAAGACGCAGGCCCGGCACGCCCGCGTGCCTGGCCCAGACCTTCGCCGAGACGCTGGAGTCTCGCGGAGAGGGCGGCTTCATCGTTATGCGCCTTGTCACGATTACCGTTGTCGCGCGTGCCGTCGCTCATCTGTTCGACACCCGCGGCTTACCGGCAATCGAGACGGGCCCGCCCCCTGAAGCCGCGCGGACCTTACTGATTGGGTTCCGCCAAGTCAAGAAACCGTCGCCAATGCTAACACTTTGAAGTTATAAGAGATATCTCCCGCTTTTGATACGCTGCTGCAGCTCCATTGTGCAGCGCGAAGCGATTGCCGCTAAAATGGACGGGAGCGGATGGCATCCGGGTCCCGGCGGATCAGCAAGTGGGCCCGCCGTTTCGTTTCGCCAGCGAGGAGATCATGACCAACACGGTCTTTGCCAGTGTCATCGCCGGCTTGTGTTTGATCGCGCCGGCGCTCGCCGATGACGCCATGCCGGACAGCGGCGACGGGCGGTACACGTTCAGCAAAGTGGCGGAAGGGTTTCTGCGCCTCGACACGCAGAGCGGCGAGGTTTCGGTGTGCAGCCAGCGCACCGTCGGCTGGGCGTGTCAGGCTGTTCCGGAAGACCGCGCCGTGCTTGAGAACGAGATCGCCCGGCTGCGCAAGGAAAACGCCACGCTCAAAAAGGACCTGCTCGCCCACGGCCTGGCGTTGCCGTCAGGGGCGATGCCGGAGCCGCCGAGCATGCACGACAGCGACCGCCTGCCGCGGCTCGGGAGCAATCCCGAGCTCGACCGCATGGTCGCGCTGGTCGGACGGATGTGGCATCAGTTGGTCGACGCCATTGTTCGTGCGCAGAAACAAGTACTCAACAAGAGCTGATCGGTCGTGCGTCTTAATCTCTCGGCCGTTCGCACAACGCACGCGGAAATCATCGCCACCGCGGTCCTGACGATCGACACACCCGGCGAAGGGTTTTTTGAGATTACCGGTGAAGTCGCCCAATTTCTGAAAGAGAGCAAGGCGTGCGACGGCGGCCTCACACTTTTTCTCCGCCACACCTCGGCGTCGCTCGTCATTCAGGAAAACGCCGACCCTGACGTGCGCCGCGATCTCATCACCGCGCTCAGCCGCATGGCGCCGGCCGATGCCGGCTGGATTCACGATGTCGAGGGACCGGACGATATGCCGGCTCACATCAAATCCATGGTCAACGGCGTTTCGCTCAATATCCCGGTCATTGGCGGCGCGCTCAATCTCGGCACCTGGCAGGGCATTTATGTCGCCGAACACCGCCGGCGCCCGCACCGGCGCGAGGTGACGCTGCAATTTATCGGGTCGGTGTAGATTTTCGTTGGTCGCATGATCGTTTGCGAAAGCCGAGTTTCCACCCTCGGATCGAGTCCACGGGCAGGCTTTTTGCGAGCACGCTCTAGCCGAAGCAGGCGATGAACCCGGCGCGGACGGTCTCGAAAAACACCGCGGTGCCGTAATGGACCCACAGCCAGCCGGTACCGCCGAGGACGACGGCAATTGCGGCGCTCACCAAAATGAGCGGCAGCGGTGTCGAGCCTTGGGCTTCGCTATCGCGCATCCGTGCCTATTCATGCCGCAACCGGGGCAGCGCGGGCAACCGGCTTTTCAACGATCGGCATATTGATCAGCGCCGAGAGGATACCGAACAGGATCGAAAGCCACCATACCATATCGTAGGAACCGGTGCGATCGAACACGATGCCGCCCAGCCAGGCGCCGAGGAAACCGCCGATCTGGTGGCTGAAGAAAGCGAAGCCGCCGAGTGTCGCGAGCCAGCGGGTTCCAAACATGACCGCGATGATGCCGTTGGTCGGCGGCACGGTCGACAGCCACATCAGACCCATGGTGGCGCCAAACACGATGCAAGTGACCGGCGTAGTCGGAAATGAAATGAAAGCAAAGATGACGGCGGCGCGCCCGAAATAAATGATCGAGAGCAGGTAGCGTTTGGGCATGCGGTCGCCGAGCCAGCCGGATGTGATTGAGCCGACGATGTTAAACAGCCCGATCGTCGCCAGCGTCCAACCGCCGACGGTCGCGGACAGACCGCGGTCGACCAGATACGCCGGTAAATGCACGGTGATGAAGGCAAGCTGGAAGCCGCAGGTAAAGAAACCCAGCACCAGCATGATATACGAACGATGCGCGAAAGCCTCCCCGAGCGCATGGCGCAGTGATTGTTGCGCGGTTTCTCTGATCCCGTCCGTCTTCGGCGCCGCCAGCCCCAGCGATAGCGGCAGCACCAGAAGCATGCTGGCGGCAAAGATGATCAGGGTTTGTTGCCAGCCCAAGGAATCCATCAGTGCAACCGCGACGGGCGAGTAGAGAAATTGGCCGAAGGAGCCCGCGGCGGTACCAAGCCCGAAGGCGAGCGAACGCCGCTCCGGCGGCAACAGCTTCGCGAACGCCGCCAGAACAACCATGAATGACGTGCCGGACAGGCCGACGCCGACCAGTACGCCCGCCGAAACGTCGAGCATCGGGGCGCTCGTCGCCTGCGACATCAGCGCAAGGCCGACCGCATACATCAGCCCGCCGGCGCAGAACACCCGAGCCGCGCCGAAGCGGTCGGCGATGATTCCAGCGAGCGGCTGGCCGATGCCCCAGAGCAGGTTCTGTAATGCCAGCGCGAAGGCGAAAACGTCGCGGCCCCAGTGATTGGCGGCCGACATCGGCGCCAGAAAGAAGCCGAGCGAGGAACGCGGACCAAAGGACATCAGCGAGATCAGGCAGCCGAAGCCGATAATGAGCATCGGCGTGCGCCAAGTGCTGGCGACGGTGCCGGATCGCATGGGGATGAGCCGATGATTGACGCTGGGCATGTTATTCCCGGTTCAGAGTGCGTGTAACAACCACAACTATAAAACCTGCGCTTGGCCATCCTGAATGAATATTTCTAATCTTATGAATAGTTTTTCTTTCGCGCATCGTAAAAACGGCACCCCGCCAGTGTGGCCGAGGCGCCGCTTTCCACGATCGGACCAATTGGGCCTCCAAGGCGTGTCGCCGATCACACGCGCGCTTCGGCTCGGACATTGACCGGCAGACTGATGGTGAAGGTCGAGCCCTTGCCGAGTTCCGAGTCCACAACGATGCGGCCGCCGTGCATTTCGACAATGCGCTTGGAGATCGCGAGGCCCAATCCGGTTCCGCCTTTTTGCTTCGTCAGCGTATTATCGACCTGCTGGAACTCCTCGAAGATTTTCACCTGATCGGTGGCGGCGATACCCGGCCCGCTGTCGCGCACGGCCAATCGGAATGAGCCGTCGGCGAGCGAGGCCTCGATCGCCACTTCGCCCTTGTCGGTGAATTTGATCGCGTTGCCGACAAGATTAAGCAGCACCTGGGAGAGCCGGCGCTCATCGCCATGCCCAGCCGGCAAGCTCGGCGCAATCTTGGTCGTCAGCGCGAGATTCTTTTTCGCAGCCAGCGGTTCGACCGCCGCGTAGACGCCGTGCACAAGGTTCGCGAGCGAATACTCAGACAGCGACAGCGACAGCTGACCGGCTTCGATCTTCGACAGGTCAAGAACATCGTTGATCAGTCCGAGCAGGTGCTTGCCGTTGGTCTGCACGCGCTCCAATACGCCGCGCATTTTTTCCGGCACTTCGCCGTAGATCTCGTCGAGGATCAGCTCGGTGTAGCCGAGGATAGCATTGAGCGGCGTGCGCAGCTCGTGGCTCATATTGGCGAGGAACTGCGACTTATGCCGGCTCGCTACTTCGAGCTCGCGGCCCTTGTCCTCGATCTCGTGGAACAGCCGCGCATTCTGGATCGCCAACGCCGATTGGGCGGCGAAGGTCTTCACCAGCTCGACGGTGTTTTGCGAAAACGCGCCGGGAGTGCGGCGGCGCACCACCAATAGGCCGACGATGTCCTCGCCACGATAAAGGGGCGCCGTCATTCGTGCGCGGTAGCCGGCGCGCAGCGTGATCTCATTAATTGGGTTTGGGGCTTCCTCCTGCAAATCGGCGATCTGCAGTGGCTCGCGCTGGGCCAGCGCCGCGGTGACAACGGTCTCGTCAAGGCCAATATGCCGCTGTGATAGCGCGTCGATCAGTTGCCGGTCCATGCCGTATGTGGCGCGCAAACGAAACTCGCGTTGCGCCTCGTCGAACACATAGATCGCGCCGGCTTCGGTACCCGAGAGTTGGGCCGCCTTGGCGACGATGGTCTGGAGCACGGTCTGCAAATCGAGCGTGGAATTGACCGCCTGGCTGATCTCGCCAAGCGCCCGCAGTTCCTCAACCAGTTGGCCAAGCTCGTCGGTGCGCTCACGTAGCGCGGTGAGCAGCCGCACGTTTTCAATGGCGATCACAGCCTGGCTCGCAAAGCCCGTGACCAGCGCGATCTGCTTGTCGGTAAAGGGGCGTACGGCTTGCCGGAAAATGCTCAGCGCCCCGATCGCCTCACCTTCCTTGAGCATCGGAACCACGATCATGCTGCGCGCCCCACCTTCATCGACTACAGAGACAACGGGGGGATCACCGTGTTTGTAAGCTGCGTCCTGTGTGAGATCGACAACGTGGACGAACCCTTTACTGGTGATCGCACGCGACACTGGCGCCAGCGGGCCGGGGCGAAAAACCGGCTCGCGCTGAAAGCGCTCGGTGAATTGCGCCGCCATGTTGTACATCGCGCCGACGCGGAGCGCCTCACCTTCACGGAGCAACAAACTGCCGAACTGGGCCTCGCATAGCCGGGCCCCGTTTTCCAGCATGGCGTTGAAGACGGGCTGCAGATCGCCGGGCGAACTTGAGATGACACTCAGCACATCCGCGGTCGCGGTCTGCTGCGCCAGCGATTCGCGGAGCTCGCTCAACAGCCGGGCATTCTCGATGGCGATGACGGCTTGTGCGGCGAAGTTGGTCAGCAGTTCGACCTGCTTTTCGTTAAAAGGCCGGACCTCCTTGCGGTAAACGGTGAATACTCCGATGCCTTCGTTTTCCTTGAGCATCGGAACGACGATGATGGAGCGCGCTTCTGCCGTGGTGCTGAAGCTGCGGCTCAGAGGGTCGTCCCATAGCGCGATGTCGGCAACCTGGACCGCGCGCTGCGCAGCGATCGCTTGCGGAATCACTTCACCGAAGCGGCCGGAAGGTCGGAAAGTGGGCTCCCGCCGCCGCAACTCGACAAAGGCCGACGGTGCATTGTGCATCGCGACGACGCGATACACATCGCCCTCGTTCAGCGACAGAACGCCGAAATTCGCCTCGCAGATGCGCGTCGCGTTCTCCAGCACGGCCGCGAAAACCGGCTGTAAATCGCCCGGCGACGAACTGATCACGCGCAGCACATCGGCGGTCGCCGTCTGCTGTTCCAGCGATTGCCGCAGCTCGGTGAGGAGCCGCGCGTTCTCGATGGCGATCACTGCTTGCGCGGCGAAGTTCTTCACCAATTCGATCTGCTTGCCAGTGAACAGCTCGATACGCTGGCGCGAGAGGCCGAACGCGCCGATTGCCTCGCCCTCCCGGAGCAGCGGCACACTCAGGATCGTCCTTATGAAGCCTTTATGTGCGGCTTCCCGGCCGGCATGTTCATTGTCGGCGCCAATATCAGATATCTGTACCGGACGGCGTTCCGCGAGGGCTCGGCCGATGGCCGTCCCGCGGCCGGGCGCATATGATATCGACTGGATGAGCTCCGTCATCTCCGTCGACATCGCCGAGACCGCAACGCTTCGATAATCGTCGCCAACTGGAAGCGCGAGATGTCCTGCGTCCGCCTGACATAAACGCCGTGCCTTTTCCACCATCGCCTCGAACACAGGCTGAAGGTCGCCACGTAACTCGTTGATCACGCCCAGCACTTCCGCAGTCGCCGTTTGTTGCGCCAGCGATTCGCGCAACTCACTCAGCAGCCGGGTGTTCTCGATGGCGATGACGGCCTGGGCGGCAAAGCTGGTAACAAGTTCCATCTGCTTGTCGCTAAAGGGCCGAACCTCTCCCCGGTACAAGGTGAAGGAGCCGATCAGCTCGTTTTCCTTGAGCATCGGGACGCTCAAACACGTCCGGGCCCCGCCGAGGTCTACGGCGCCGACGGCCCCCGGATCGCTGCGATCGAGATAGCCCGGCGTTTTGGCCGCATCGACCACCTGGACGGCAGCCTTTGTCTCCAACATCTCGCTAATGAGCGGATTTCGCCCTACGGGCAACGATGAGCTCCGACGCACCTCAGCGAGCGCGACCGGAGTATTATGCGCCGCGAGCAGGTGCAGGGCCTCGCCGTCCCAATGGTAGATGTTGCCGAACTTGGCCTCGCAGATGCGGACGGCGTTTTCCAGCATGGTGGCAAAGACCGGCTCAAGATCGCCGGGCGAGCTTGAGATGACACTTAGTACCTCAGAGGTTGCTGTCTGCTGGGCCAATGACTCGCGCAACTCGGTGAGCAGCCGGACATTCTCGATGGCGATGACGGCCTGGGCCGCAAAATTGGTCAGCAGTTCGACTTGCTTTTCGCCGAATGCCACGGCTTCCTTGCGATAAAGTACGAGTGCGCCGATCAGCTCGTCCTCTTTCAGCATAGGCACAGCCAACATGGCACGGGCTCCGGCGACCTTGGCAAGCGGCGCTTCGGCGTAGACCGGATCAGTCGCCAAGTCGCCGATGCTCACGGCCTTCTTTGTTTGATAGAGGCGACCGAGCGGCGATCGGCGCAGGGGAATGATTGGATCGTCTTTGCGCAGTTCCAAGAATTCAGGCGGAGCGTTGTACAGCGCCCCGGTGCGCATTCCGCTGCCGTCGGCTAGTGCAAGATTGCCGAATTCTGCGCCACAGATGTGCACTGCGTTCGCCAGGATGGCGTCGAACACCGGCTTCAAGTCGCCCGGCGACGAGCTAATGACGCGCAACACGTCCGCAGTCGCCGTCTGCTGCGCCAGCGTTTCGCTCAATTCGTGGGTGCGCTGCTCGACTTTGCGCTCCAGACCCGCGTACGATTCCTGCAGGCGCCCGGCCATGTCGTTGAATTGATCGGCGAGCGCCTCGACCTCGTCGCCGGTCTTGATCGCGATGCGTTGGGAAAGATCGCCCGAGCCAATGCGCGCCGCGCCGGCGCGCAACGCCTGGATCGGCACCACCATGTGCCGGGCGAGAAACATCCCGGCGATGAAGGCAAGTGCGAGCGCACCGAGCAGGACCACCCCGGTCCGTTCGATCGAAGCGTACAGCGGCGCGTAGGCCTCCTCGATCGGCGTTTCGACGAACACCAGCCAGCTGAGCGGGGCGACGGTGGCGTAGGCCGTGAGCACTTTCTGACCTTGAATATCGGTCGCTTCCTGCACCTGCTCGGCGGAGGCATTGGCGCCGGCGGCGCGCGCGCTGCGCACCTGCAGCAGCTGCGACATATCGGTATTGCGCAGCACCAGGCTGATATCGGGATGAGCGATCAGACGGCCTTGGGCATCGACCACATAGGCGCGCGCGTGCCCCACAGATTTGATCTGCGACAGCACATCTTCGATGAGTTTCAGATTGACCTGCGCGATACTCACGCCGGCGTCGCGCCGCGTGCCGGCGAGTGACAGCGTCATGTACGGCTCGGACTCGCGGCGAAAATAGACCGGACCAAAATAGGACTTGTGCGCGACCGCCTCGGTGAATGCCGGGTCCTTCGAGACGTCGGCATTGCTGCCGACCACGTCCATGGCCAGCCGCGATACCCGCAATTGCTCGTGGCCGGTGGCGTCGATCTCGGCGAGTTCGGTGATGGCGGGCACCTGGCGCAAGAGCCGCAGCGCATCGAAGCGCCGCTGCTCCAGCGTGCCGGCCGACCAGGGTAGTTGCGTGGTCCAGCCGACCTGGCTTTCGATCTCCTGGATGAATTGCCCGATCTTGCCGGCGGCGGCCTGCGCCTGTTCGCGCTGGATCCGCACCAGCGAGGTTTTTTGCTCCTGATAGGAGAACCACACTTCGAACGCACCGTTGGCGATCAGCGCAAGACTGACCACGGCCACAAACAGGGCGATATATTTGAAAAACAACCGGCTACGCACAATCGACGTGCCGGCCGCCGGCGTCTCTATCTGTTCGCCACGATGGTCAGTGGGCGCTCTCATGCCAACATCTGATAGTCTTCGCACAGGCCGCGCAAGCGGGGCGGCAAATACTCAATCTGTTCCCTCCCCCCTTGTGGGGGAGGGGTAGGGAGGGGGGTCGCGAGGGGATGCGAGAGCGACGACGCTTGCGCTAGAGCGTCTCGACCCCCACCCCTAACCCCTCCCCGCAAGGGGGAGGGGAATATTTGGTCGCGCCGCCTCACTCTATCACCTCGTCGGCGCGGGCGGCGAGCTGCGGCGGCACTTCAAGCCCGAGAGCTTTGGCGGTTTTGAGATTGATCACGAATTCAATTCTGGTGGCCTGATCGACGGGCAGGTCGGAGGGTTTTTCGCCTTTCAAAATCCTGCCGACATACATAGCCGCGCGTCGAAATCCGTCGCCGATGTCGGCTCCATAGCTCATAAGGCCACCCTGGACAGCAAATTCGCGGGTGAAATACAAAGCGGGCATGGCATTGCGCAGCGCCAAAGCCGCGATTTCCGGAATGCGGCTGCCAAAATACGGATCGCCTGCAATCAGGAGCGCGCCGGCCTGTCTTTCCCGCATTGTCGCGAATGCAGCAGCGATATCGTCGGCATTGGAGGCGGGAAGGACAAGGAGTTGCAGCCCGAGCGCCCGCGCCGCTTCCTGTGCCCTGCCGAGCTGCGGCTGTGCCTCAAGGCTTGCGTTGTTCACCAGCATTCCAACAACGGAAGCCTTGGGAGCAATTTCGTAGAGCAGGCTTAGTCCCTTGCTGGCAAGTAAGGACGCGAAAAAGGCGACCCCTGTGACGTTTCCGCCCGGCCGGTTTAGACTCTCGACATAACCGGCTTGCACCGGGTCATCACCGGCGGTGAAAACGATCGGTATCGTCTTGGTCGCCGCCTTCGCGGCAAGAACCGCGTTTCCGCCGCCCGTCGCCACGATCACCGCCACTCCGCGACTGACGAGATCGTTCGCCAGCGCAGGCGATCGATCTGGACGATTTTCCGCAAAACGAAACTCTATGGTCACGTTTCGGCCCTCAACGTAGCCTGCTTCGTTCAAGCCGCCACGGAATGCGTCAGCCAAGTAACGCAAATCGTTCGCCCCTACGCCGGAAAGAAAACCGATGACCGGCGTTGTTCGCTGTTGCGCGTCCGCGGCGAACGGCCACGTAGTCGCCGCACCACCGACCAGTGCGATGAACTCGCGCCGCCTCACTCGATCACCTCGTCGGCGCGCGCAAGGAAGGATTCGGGCATCGTCAGCCCGAGCGCCTTGGCGGTCTTGAGGTTGATGGCAAGTTCGAATTTGGTCGGCTGCTCGATCGGCAGATCGGCAGGTTTGGCGCCGCGCAGGAGCTTGACGAGCTGCGGGGCCAGCAGCTCTCGAAAGACCCGGACAAGGCGTACGCCGTAGGCGGCAAATCCGCCCTCCTCCACCACTTCGGGAGATTGATACATGGCCGGCAGGCGCAGCGCCGCCGCCCGTTGCATGATGATCTGACGACTTACGATGGTTAGGAGAGGCGACGCCAAAACGTTGAGCGCTTCGGCGCCCGAAGCCTTCGAAGCGTCGATGACTGCCGCGACCTCTTCTGGCCTGGCGACCCGATGAATCGAAAGCTCGACACCGCGTGCGCGCGCCGCTTCCTGCAAGGCCTGGAGCTGCGGCGCTGCGGTCTGGTTGGCATCGGCAAGCGCCGCCATGCGGCGAAGTCCAGGTACCGCCTCGATCAGGATTTCTTGCCGCTTGCCGTCGAGCTCGGTCGCGAGGATGCTGATACCGGTGGTATTGCCGCCGGGCCGCGCCAGCGACTTCACCAGTCCCGACCCGACCATATCGTCGGTAACGCCGAGGATCGGAATCGTTGTCGTCGCCTGCTGGGCCGCGCGAATCGCCAAATCTCCGCTGGCGTAGATGACATCGACTTGGGATTTGACAAACTCCGCCGCAACTTCCGGCATCACCTCAATACGCGGTACATATTGATGCCAATCGATGACGAAGTTTTGGCCCTCGATGAAGCGCGCGTGCCGTAGTTCATTGAACATCGCGACAAAATACGGTGCACTGCGTGGACCGGCGGACAGGCCGCCGATGCGATAGGTCCTTCCCGCATCCTGTGCGCGCGCCACAAGCGGCCACGCCGCGGCGCCTGCACTCAGAGCGATGAAATCGCGCCGTCTCACTCAATGACCTCGTCGGCGAGCGCGAGCACGTTGTTTGGTACGGTGAAGTTCATCGCTTTGGCGGTTTTCAGGTTGATCACAAACAGGTAACGCGTCGGAGTCTCGAATGGCAGGTCGGCGGGCTTCGCGCCTTGAAAAACGCGCGCGGCAAGCGCCGCGGCGCGATCGTATGATTTGCGGGCGTCCGCGCCGTAAGACATCAGGCCGCCGGCGCGAGCCATGGAGTCCTGCTCATAGATTGCCGGAACGCGGTGCGCGGCCGCGTAATCGAACACCCGCTTGCGATTGAGGAGCGTGAGCGAGTTGGTGACCATCAGAATGGCGTCCGGAGGCGTACGGTCCATTGCCGCAAACGCCTCGTTGAAATCGTCGGGCTGACGCACGCCGAGAGGTAGCACGGTGACGCCGATATCTTGCGCGGCTTTCGCCGAGGCGTCGTACCGCTGCGACATGCCGAGGTCGTCCTTATTCCACAACATGGCGACCCGGCTAAGCTGCGGCAACATTGCTTTCAACAGCCCGAGGCGTTTGGTGGAAAGCGCCGCGACGTCGTCGGATATTCCGGTGACGTTGCCGCCTGGCCGTGCCCAGCTCGTGACAAGCCCAGTCACAACCGGATCACCAATGCCGCCGCCGATCACGGTGGCCACGCCGGAGGCCTTGGCGGCCGCAGCGGACGGGTAGCCGACGGTCACGACCACGTCGACGTTGGCGGCTTTTAGTTCCTGCATCAGATTGGCCATGTGACTCATGTTGCCTGCGGCGCCACGAGCCTCGTAAGCGAGATTCTGCCCAAGCGTATAGCCCCGCTTCGCCAACCCGGCGATCAGAATGGCTCCTTGGCCTTGCGTCGGCGCGATCGGCGGCCCGACGGTGAGTGTGCCAAGGCGAAATGTCTTTGCAGTCGTCTGGGCGGCAGCGCTGTAAGGCGCGGTAATCGCGGCTCCCGCAAGCAATCGCACGAAATCACGGCGTCTCATGGATGACTCCCGGCTCACCGGCCTCACTCAATCGTCTCGACGGCATGGGCCATGAGCTTCGGTGGGTGCTCGGCCCTTTGCGCTTTGGCACTCTTGAGGTTGACGATCAGGGTATACCACATCCGGGAACGAGAACCGTGCGGTCACCGCAGGGGCGCGCTGTGGACGGCGCCCGGCGATCGGCAGTAAAGTCGCGTATGCGTGTCCCCAACACGTGATCGGCTAGGTCATCCCGTTGAGCGAGGCGCAATCCCATCATCTGTTGATCGCCGACGATCATCCGCTGTTCCGCGGCGCGCTGCGCGAAGCGGTGACCGGGCTGTTTGACCGCGCCGAAATTGCCGAAGCCGGCACCTTCGAAGAAGTCAGCGAAGTTCTCGATCGCGGCGGCGGCGATGTCGATCTGATCCTGCTCGATCTCTCGATGCCCGGCGTCCGTGGCTTTTCCGGCCTGATGTATTTGCGCGCGCAATATCCGAGCGTCCCGATCGTCGTCGTCTCGGCCAACGACGACCCTGCCGTCATCCGCCGCTGCATGGAGTTCGGCGCGTCGGGCTTCATCCCCAAGACGCTGGGCATCGAAGCACTGCGGGCGGCAATCGCGCGGGTGCTGCAAGGCGAAGTGTGGACGCCGCCCGATGTCGATCTCACGCGCCAATCCGACGCCGAAACCGCGGCATTGATTGCACGGCTGTCGACGCTGACACCGCAGCAGGTCCGCGTGCTGATGATGCTGTCGGGAGGATTGCTCAACAAGCAGATCGCTTACGAGCTCGGCGTGTCGGAGGCCACCATCAAGGCGCATGTCTCCGCGATCCTGCAAAAGCTCGGCGTCGAGAGCCGCACCCAGGCCGTCATCGCCGCCGGCAAGATCGAAGCCGGCCAATGGCCGCAGGTGCCAACCCGGGAAGGGTAAGGCCGTCATTCCGGAATTGTGCGCAGCGCTAGCCCGGAATGACGGCTATTCTACTCGGTGGCCACTCGCCGCGAGCGCCGCCTCTCTCAAGCAAACGAGCCGGAAACCGCCGACCGCCCGCGTACCAGGGTGCGGTCGCTTGGCGCGCGCAACAATTCCTTCAGGGCGTTATCGATGAACTTTGCGTCGTCAGGATTGGTGCCCGGGCCGCCGGCGAAGTGGCCCCAGATCGAGGGCACCGGCAGTAACTTTGCGTTCGGCATATTGGCGACTTCAAACGCGCTGTCCTCCGGCGGGAAATAAAGATCGGTTTGTCCGGGCATCACGTAAGCTTTGGCCTTGATCGCGCCCAGCGCTTTCTTGAAGTCACCGTTGTAAATCTCGTTGTCGCTGATATCGCCGTTCTGCCAGGTCCACAGCATGGTGAGCAGGTTGTTGGGGTCCCTCGGCAGAAACAACGCTTCCCAGAAGCCGACCAGAAAATCCTCAAGCGACGAAAAGCCCAACCGTTCGATGTCGAGGCGCGCGCGATAGAACGCCTGCGAGAAACCCCAGCCGGCATAGACGCGCGCCATGGCGCGCAACCCTTTGGCGGGTTTCTCCTTGTACCAACCGTCGGCAAAAGCGGCGTCGGCTGTCAGCGCCGCCTTCACGCCTTCGAGGAAAACAAAATTGTGCCGCGAACACTTGGCCGAGCCGCAGAATGGCGCGATGCGCTCCACCATGTCCGGATACAGCGCACCCCAGTGAAACGTTTGCAGCGCTGCCATCGACCAGCCGGTGACGAGCGCCAGCTTTTTTACGCCGAATTTTTCCGTCGCCAGCCGATGCTGGAGGCGGACGTTGTCGCAGGCGGTGACTTGCGGAAAACGCGGTCCGTCATGCGGCGCGGACGTATTGCTCGGCGACGAAGACAGGCCATTGCCCAGCATGTTGGGAACGACGATGAAGTACCTGGCGGGATCGAGCGCCATGCCCGGTCCGATCAGCCACTCGTTGTCAGAGTGCTGGCCCGAATACCAGGTCGGATAGACGACAACGTTGCTTTTCGCGGCATTCATTTCGCCGTATGTCTTGTAAGCGAGCTTGCAATTCCGGATGATGGCGCCGCGTTGCAGCCGCACATCGCCGAGTTCAAAGATTTCGTGGTCTTGAGCCATGCGTCCTCTCCGCCCCGGAACTATTTTCGATATTTTTGGGTCGCAGCGCGTGCTGAAAGAAGATGAGAGTTGCCAAAAAAAGTAGCAGTCGCGGTCATACAAGCCGTGCGATCACGCTGCGGAATACCGGCTATTCTGCCGCGACGCGCTGCACGCGCCATTGCGTGATGAGAGCGCGGAGCGAAGCCGGCTTCACAGGTTTGTTGAGAACCTGCACACCGCCGGCGCGAGCCTCCTCGCGGACGTGCACGGAACGATCTGCGGTAAGTAGAATGGCGCCGAGGTCGCGGCCATAGCGGCGGCGCAGTTCGGTGATCGCGCCGAGACCATTGCCGCCGTCGAGGTGATAGTCGACCAGCAGCCCGTCCGGCTCCAGACCGCTGCCTTCAATCGCTGCCAGCGCTTCGGTGAGGTCCGCCGCCTTGAGCACGCGGCAGCCCCAACCGCCGAGCAGCATCTGCATGCCGTCGAGAATAGTATGCTCGTTGTCGATGCAGAGCACGACAGTTCCGGCGAGTTGTCCGGTTGCGGCTTTTCGAACGGCGTGCGGCATCGGCTCGACGATCGCCGCTGACGCGCGCGGCACTTCGACCGAAAACCGCGAGCCGCGGCCGACGTTGGATTTGAGCGCCAGCTCGCAGTCGAGCACGCGCGCAATGCGCTCGACAATCGATAGGCCAAGACCGACACCGCGCGCGACCCGCGCACCCTGGTCGAGCCGGTGAAATTCCTTGAACACCGCGCGGCGTTTGGCGTGCGGAATGCCGATGCCGGTATCGTAGACTTCGACGCGAAGCTTCCCGCCGCGGCGCCGGCATCCGACCAGCACGCTGCCCTTGGGCGTGTATTTGATGGCGTTGGACACGAGGTTCTGCAGCAGCCGCCGCAACAAGCGCCGATCGGAACGCACCGCCAGCGAGCAATGCATGAAGATAAGGTCCAGCCCCTTCTCGCGCGCCAAAGGCGCAAATTCCACTTCGAGGCGCTGCAGCAATTCGCTGATGCGGAAATCGGTCATTTCGGGCTTCATCGCACCGGTGTCGAGCCGCGAAATGTCGAGCAGCGCGGTGAATATTTCTTCGACCGCCTCCAGCGATGCGTCGATATTCTGCACCAGGCTCGCGTCTTCGCTGTCATCCTCCTGGCGCTCGATCAGGCTGGTCACGTAAAGTCGTGCGGCGTTAAGCGGCTGCAGGATGTCGTGGCTCGCGGCGGCGATAAAGCGCGTCTTCGAGACGTTGGCATCGTCGGCCTCGGACTTGGCGCGCTCAAGCTCGGCGTTGAGCCGCGTCAGCTCACGGGTGCGTTCACGGACGCGACGCTCCAGCGTGGCGTTGGCGCGCTCCAGCGCCTCCGCGGCCTTCACGCTCGGCGTGATGTCGGTGAAAGTGGTAACGAGGCCGCCATCGGGCATGCGGTCGGCGCGGACCTCGATCACCAGGCCGCGCTCGGCAATCCGCTCGAGAAACGGCTCGGCTTCCGACGTGTATTTGGCGAGCCGTTGCGCGACCTGATCGTCGAGGTCCCGCACATCGCTCGCACCCTCGCTGGCGATGTGGCGAAGGATTTCCTCAAGCGCGATACCGATGCGGGTGAGCGAATGTGGCAGGTCGAAGATTTCGCCAAACTGCCGGTTCCAACAAACCAGCGCCAGATCCTTGTCGAACACGGCGATCCCCTGCCGCACATGATCGAGCGCGGTCTGCAGGATCTCGCGATTGTAATGAATTGCCGCGTTGGCATCGTCGAGCAGCTTGAGCGCCGCCTTGGTCGAGACGGTCCGCTTGCGCAAAAGCAGCGACAGCACCAGCCGCGACGAAGCGGCGCCAATCGCGGATGCCAACAGATACTCGCCGTATTGCAGAACCTGAAAGTCGGCCTCGGCCTGCGGCGCCAGGCTGACGCGGCGCGAGGCCGCGAAGCTCGCAAACGATTTGCGCGTGCGCTCGTCACCAAGATAGCGGGCAATCGTTGCGATCAACTCCTCGGTCGTGACCGACGCACGCCGCAGCCGGAAGCTTGGCGCCATCGGAGCGAGCGACGACGGCACGAATACGTCGGATTGCACGCGCTCTATCGCGGTCGGGCGGCGGATCAGCGAGCAGCCAATATAAAGCATGACATTGGCGAGAAGGCTTAGAACAACGCCGTGAACGAGCGGCGGCAGATCGAGACCAAACAACGCCTGAGGCCGCAACCAGGCAAGGCCGAGCGGCCCATCGTTGAGGATGTCGCCGACGACGCCAACGTCGGAGATGCTCGGCAGCAATAGCGTATAGGCCCAGACCAGAATGCCGGCAGTCATGCCGGCGATTGCGCCCGGCGCCGTGCCGCGCCGCCAGATGAGCCCGCCGAAAAAGGCCGGCGTCAACTGGGTAACGGCGGCAAAGGACAAGAGCCCGATCGAAGCAAGCTGCGCCGGCCCGGCGGAGCGGTAATAAACGTATGCAAGAAACAGGATGGCGAAGATCGCGATCCGCCGCACGGTCAGGAGCTGTGCGCCTGCACTGCTCGGCCCGCCTGAGTTCGCGGCGCGGCGCTTCAGGATCAGCGGTATCACGATGTCGTTCGACACCATGATCGCGAGCGCGACCGATTCGACGATCACCATCGCGGTCGCAGCCGACAGGCCGCCGATAAAAGCGATCAACGCGAACAGTTCGGAATGCGCCTTCAGCGGCAGCGCCAGCACGAACATGTCGCCATCGGTACCGCCGGCGGGAAATGCCAACAGCCCGGCCATCGCGATCGGCATCACGAACAGATTGATGAGCACGAGATAGGCCGGAAACAACCAGGCAGCCCGGCGAACTTCAGCCTCGCTGTGATTCTCGACCACGCCGACATGGAATTGCCGCGGCAGCAACACGATTGCGAACAGCGACAGCACGGTAGTGGCAAGGAAGGTGGTCGCGGGTGGTATGCTCGTCAGGACCGCGGCCGTTTGCGGCCGTTGCAGCGCGTCGGCGAACAGTGCGAGCGGACCTGGGTACATCACGAAGGTGACAAAGCTGCCGACGGCGAGAAAGGCGACGAGCTTGATGACCGACTCGGTCGCGATCGCCAGCATCAGTCCGTCCTGATGCTCGGTGGCGTCGATGTGGCGGGTGCCGAACAAAACCGCGAAAGCCGCCATCAACAGAGCGACGAACAGAGCGATGTCGCCCAGCAGCGGCTCCGCCGCGCCGTTTCCCGCCGAGACCGCCGCGAGAATGGTGCCGACCGACGCCGACACCGCTTTGAGCTGCAATGCGATGTACGGGATCATGCCGACGATGGCGATCAGCGCTACGGTCGCCGCAACCGCCGGGCTCTTGCCGTAGCGCGCGGCAATGAAGTCGGCGATCGAGGTAATGTTCTGGCCCTTGGCCAGCCGGACGATGCGGATGATGAGCGGATAAGCCAACCCGACCATCAACACCGGGCCGATATAAATGGTGAGAAATTCAAAGCCGGTGCGCGCGGCGACGCCGACCGAGCCGAAGAACGTCCATGACGTGCAATAGATCGCCAGCGACAGCGGATAAATCAAAAGCCGGGCACGGCTGCCGCGCGCGAGCTGATGCCGACGGTCGCCATAGCTCGCAACCAGGAACAGAAACCCGATGTAGGCGAGCGCAATGACGACGACGACCCAGCCTTGCAGCATGGCGCTTCCCTGGTCGTTTCCTTGGTCGATCCCGGCGCTTTCGCAGCCTTAGATGCGCTTGATTTCGACCAAAACACCATAGTTTGGCTGGGCTGTCCATTGGCCGGACCATCGTGTGCGCCGCAATAGCTCCGCTATGCGTGCGGCACATTGTTTGGCTGCGGCAAGGTCATTTGACGGCGTTGCTACCAGCCGGCATTGATGGCGGAGCCGATGTGGCCTGCCCTTCCACCCCTTCGCGCTCTAATCGAGCCCGCCGAAACGCTTCTGATCGCGGCTGCCGGCGGGCTGATATTTACCTTGTTGGGATTTCCCGCCGGCCTGGTGTCGGGATCGGTGCTCGCGGTAACCGCAGCCGCACTACTGGGGCGTCCGGTCAAGGTACCGGTCGGGCTTGCCCGTGTCTGCTACGTCATCGTCGGCATCCTGCTCGGCGCCGTGGTCAGCCCGCAAACGCTCAAAGGCTTCACCACCTATCCCGCGAGTGTTGCGATTTTGATGGTGGCTTCGATCGTCATGATCGTAGCGACCATGACGTATCTGCGCGTGGTGCATCTTTGGGATCCGTTGTCGGCGCTGATGGGCGCAAGCCCGGGATCGATGATCCAGGTGATCGCGCTGTCGAGCGAGCTTGGCGCCGATCTGCGGGCCATTGCGATCGTACAGACCATGCGCGTCCTGCTGCTGACAATCGGCATACCCGGCGGACTTGCGCTGTTCGGACTGGTAGCGCCGGCAATACCGGTCTCCCGCGGTCCTGCCGGCCTGTCGTCATTGCCGGAAATGGTTGTCGTCGTCATCGTGTCGGTCGCAGCCGGCGTGGCGATGGCGCGAATCAGATTTCCGGGCGGGCTTCTGTTCGGCGCGATGGCCGGATCGGCCGTCCTGCATGGCACCGGTCTCGCCCAAGCGGTCCTGCCGTGGTGGATCGGCAGCGCCGCGGTCGTGGTGCTTGGCGCGGTGGTCGGCTCTCGTTTCGCAAATACGGCGCCGCGATTGATCGTCAGCTATCTCGGCGCGGCGTTCGGCTCATTTGCCGTCTCGCTTTCCGTCGCCACACTGTTCGCGCTGATCGCGGTGCATTTCTTTCCGTTCCCGACTGCTAACGTCGTGGTCGCCTTCTCGCCAGGCGCGCAGGATACGATGATGGTGCTCGCGCTCGCGCTCCATCTCGATCCGGTCTATGTCGGGGCGCACCACGTGGCGCGTTTTTTGGTCGTCACCTTCACGGTGGCGATGGCTGCGCGGCGGATCGTGAAGGATAAAGATTAGGCCATCGTCATTGTGCCCTCTCCCGCAAGGGCAGAGGGCAACCCTCGCGGCGCGGGATTACTCCGCGGCGAGCGCGCGCTGTTTGAACGGCAGCCCCAACTTTTGCCAGACATCGACGAGCGCCTCGGCCAGATCATCGATCAGGCCGTCGTCGTGATAAGGGCTTGGCGTGATCCGCAGCCGCTCCTTGCCTTTCGGCACCGTCGGATAATTGATCGGCTGAATGTAAATGCCGTGCTCGCTAAGGAGGAGATCGCTCGCCTCCTTGCACAGCTCAGGATCCCCGACGAATACCGGTACTATGTGGGTTGGGCTGCTCATGACGGGGAGCGCTGCGGCCGCGAGTACCGCCTTGGTTCGCGCGGCGCGATCCTGATGGCGGTCGCGCTCCCATTGTGAAGTTTTCAGATGCCGGATCGCAGCGGTTGCCGCGGCACAGACCGACGGCGGCAGTGCGGTGGTGAAAATGAACCCCGGCGCATAGGAGCGCACCGTATCGATGATCGCGGCTGAGCCCGCGATATAGCCGCCCAGGCAGCCGAAGGCTTTCGCCAGCGTACCCTCGATCACGTCGATGCGGCTCGCGGCGCCATCGCGCTCGCTGATGCCGCCGCCGCGCGGTCCATACATGCCGACCGCGTGCACCTCGTCGATGTAAGTCATGGCGCCGTAACGGTCAGCGAGGTCGCAGATGCGATTGACCGGCGCGACATCGCCGTCCATCGAATAAAGACTCTCGAACACGATCAGCTTCGGCCGCTCCGGATCGGCGGCGGCCAACAGCTCTTCCAGATGCGCCAAATCGTTGTGGCGGAAGATGTGTTTCTCGCACTGCGCCTGGCGCACGCCCTCGATCATCGAATTGTGGTTCAGGGCATCCGAAAGGATCAGGCAGTTCGGCATCACTTTCGCGAGCGTGGAGATACCGGTTTCGTTGGAGACGTAGCCGGAGGTGAAAACCAGCGCCGCTTCCTTGCGGTGCAGATCGGCGAGCTCCCGTTCGAGCTCGACCAGCGGATGATTGTTGCCGGCAATGTTGCGGGTGCCGCCGGCACCGGTGCCCATCCGCGTCGCGGTTTCGACCATGGCGCCGATCACTTTCGGATGCTGGCCCATGCCGAGATAGTCATTCGAGCACCAGATCACGACATTCTTCGGCCCGTGCGGCGAATGCCAGACCGCATGCGGGAAACGGCCGGCGATCCGCTCGAGGTCGGCAAACACCCGATAGCGCCGCTCGTCCCGCAGGTGGGCAAGCGCATCGGTAAAATAGGCACGGTAATCCATGAATCTTCCCGCCTTCCGGGACGGCCAGAGTCGGCCGCGGCTCTTTTTAGAGTGGTTCCAGCATAATTGTCGAGGCGCTTATCGATGTAAAATCGTCGCGTGGCCTTGCGGTAGATCAAATGCCGCACCGGCTGGTGAACAATCGGTTGAATAAGAAAACAATCGGTTGAATAAGAAAACGGCACCGCCCCCCTTCCTCCACCGCCCGCCCGGCCAAATATGTCAGCGACGCGGGACTGCCGTCGATCCGCGCCGGCAGGAGCGGCGAGCGGGGAGAACAGACATGAAAGTTGGCATCCTTGGATCTGGCGACGTCGCAAAATCTCTCGCGGGCGGCTTCATCAAGCACGGGCATCAGGTCATGCTCGGCACCCGCGACGCGGGAAAGCTGAAGGACTTCGTGACCCAGCACAAAAGCGCGCAGACCGGCAGCTTTGCCGATGCGGCGAAGTTCGGCGAATTCGTGGTGCTCGCGGTCAAAGGCTCGGTGGCGCTTGAAGCGCTCAAGGCTGCCGGCGCAGCCAACATGGCAGGCAAGCCGGTGATCGATGCCACCAACCCGATCGCGGACGCGCCGCCCGCGAACGGTGTGCTTAAATTTTTCACCAACCTCGATCAATCGCTGATGGAACAGCTGCAGGCCGCGATGCCCGCGGTGCATTTCGTCAAGGCGTTTAATTCTGTCGGCAACGCGGCGATGATCAATCCGAAATTTCCCGGCGGCAAGCCGACCATGTTCATTTGCGGGAACGACGACAAAGCCAAAGCCACCGTGCGCGGCATCTGCGATCAGTTCGGCTGGGAGACCGCCGATATGGGCAAGGCCGAAGCCGCCCGTGCGATCGAGCCGCTGTGCATGCTGTGGTGCATCCCGGGCTTTATCCGCAACGACTGGTTCCACGCCTTCAAGATGCTGCAGCCCTGAGCATCGGTGAACGCAAACACGCCTCCCGGCGCGCCGAGCTTTCGCTTTTGATCCTCAACGCCGATGGCCGGGACATAAGGGCGTTTACGCCCGTCTTCGCGGACTATGCCCGGCCATCGCGTCGTTTCATTGAAACTGCCGGACGTCGCTATCAGTGCGCCGGGAGCTTGTCGTCGATCCCTTTGACGTACCAGTTCATGCTGCGGACCTGACCGATGTCGAGATGGTCCCCGCCCTTGCATTCGACTGTCTTGCCGTCCTGGCTGGTGATCGGGCACTTAAACACATTCAGCTTGCCGGACTTGATGGCGGCTTCGGTGTCCATCGCCTGTTTCTTCACGTCATCCGGCATGTTTGTATAGGGCGACATCGCCACCATTCCCGAATCCAGGCCGCCAAAGGTGTCCTCGGACTTCCACGTGCCGTCGAGGACAGCCTGGGCACGTTTTGCGTAGTAACCGCCCCAGGAGTCGGTGACCGCGGTGAGCTGGGCGTGCGGGCCAAACTTGATCATATCGGTGTCTTCCCCGAAGGAATGAACGCCGCGCTGCTCCGCGATCTCGGTGGGTGCGGGCGAGTCGGTATGCTGGGTCACGATGTCGGCGCCCTGGTCGATGAGCGCCTTGGCGGCGTCGGCTTCCTTACCCGGGTCGAACCAGGTGTTCACCCAGATGATCTTCACCTTGATGTCCGGCCGGACCGACTGGGCGCCGAGCATCATCGCGTTGATGTTGGCAATGACCGGGGGGATCGGAAACGGGACGATATAACCGATGACGCCGGTCTTCGACATCCGGGCGGCGATTTGGCCCGAAATGTAGCGACCTTCATAGTCGCGGCGGTCATAGGTACTCATGTTCTTGGCGTGCTTGTAGCCGGCGCAGTGCTCGAAGAACACGTTCGGATATTTGTTCGCAATCTTTAGCGTAGCGTCCATGTATCCGAACGACGTGGCGAAGATCAGCTTGTGGCCGGTGCGTACCAGCTGCTCGACGGAGCGTTCGGCGTCGGCGCTTTCGGGGACGTTCTCGATATAGGTGGTCTCGATCTTGTCGCCGAGCGCTTTCTCAAGGGCTTTCCGGCCGAGGTCGTGCTGATAAGTCCAGCCGAGATCTCCGACCGGGCCGAGATAGATGAAGCCGATCTTGAGCTTTTCGGCAGCATAAGCTCCGCCGAAGGTTGCGCTCGCGAGCCCAAGGGCCGCGGCGATAGCGACGATGTTCCATTTCTTCATGATTTAACTCCGGGTTGCGGTTCCGAAATTGATCCGGAACGCATTGCCCTCCGGATCGAGCAAGACCGACTGGTACCACCCGTAGTAGGTCGTGAAGGGCGCTTTCAGAAGCGTCGCGCCCTTTTTGACCGCTACGGGGGTTAGACGATCGACCTCTTCGACGCTGTCCACGTCGAATGTCATGAATGACTTGCTCCCGGCTCCGTCATTCGATTTGTGCAGATTAAGCAACTCATAAGCTTCGTGAGCGTTGAACCCGATGTTCGCTTTCTTGGTCTTAAGCCCGCGAAATATCGGCGAACGGCTGGCGACGATCTCCTCAAGCCCGAAGACATCGGCGTAAAAGCCCGCGAGCCCAATCAGGTCGTCAGCGATGATATTTAGATAGCCGAGTTCAGCCATCGGTCTCTTCCGGGCCACTGCATGACGCCCTCATTCGCACTTTTTCGCGCTCCTCACACCGCCGCCTCATAAGTGCGCCGAACCATTTCTTCGAGATGACCGCGAACGGTGGTATCCGGGAAATGGCGCCTTTCACCCGCGCACGTCGGGATGCAGGACACCAGGTGGTCCGAACGCCCGTCGAGAAAGAACGGCACTGAGTAGCGATCACGGCCCGAAGCATTGACCACGCGGTGAACCGTTGAACGATAGAGATTGTTGGTCCAGCGGGCGAACAGATCACCAATATTGACCACGAAAGTCCCGGCAAGCGGCGGCGCCGAAATCCACGAGCCGTCGGCGTGCCGAACTTGCAGTCCACCGGCGTCGTCCTGCAGGAGGACCGTAATTCCCCCCCAATCGGTATGCGCGCCGCAGCCTTTTTCATTGGGTGCCGGATTGGCTGGTTGCGGCGGATAGTGCAGCAGACGCAATGTCAGGACGGGATCGCGGCAGAAATCGTCGAAATAATCCTCTTCGAGATCGAGCGATAACGCCAGGCCGCGCATAAGCGTTTTGGTCAAGCCCTTCATCTCGGCGAGATAAGAAATCATAACTTCCTTGAAGCTCGGAAGCTGCGGCGGCCACTGGTTCGGGCCGACATTGCCGGGATCGTTCAGCGCCGCCGGGTGGTCGGCGGCGAGGTCTTCGCCGGCGAGGTATCCTTCCTTCAGATCCGGAGGCGCGCCGGACTCAAGCGTTTGTGCTTTCAAAGGCTCGTAGCCGTGCCGGCAGGGCGAATTGGCCATGGCCAGAGCAAGTTTCTGCTCCATCGGAAGGGCAAAGAAGGTGCGCGATTGATGAAATAACGTCTCAATGAGCGAGGGCGGTGTGCCGTGTCCTTTGATGTAGAAGAACCCGGTATCGACGCATGCCGCGCGCAGCTGATGCGCGACCAAGCGGCGGGCAGCGAAATCGCCTGCGAGGCCGGCGATATCGATGACGGGAAGCGAGTTGCTTGCGATGGTCTTCGCAGCGAGCATAGTCATCGTCGTCTCCAATAAGGATTTTTGTCAACAGCTACGCCTAGACGATCATTGGGTGCTCGCATAGTCACATAAAAGAGCGTCCGCTGTTGCCGAAAATGTAGCGCCCCTTTTTAGGGCTCGCCGGCCTGGCGCGCCGAAAGCTCGTCGCTCAGCACGTTCAGGAATGCGTCGACCGCGCTGGGCAACGGTCGGCCGGCGCGGACATAGGCGCCCAATTCCGACACCAAAGGCACGGGATCGTGCAGTGGAAGATGGACCAGCAATCCATCGCGAAGCTCTGCTTCAAGACCGAAGGCGGTTTGGAAGGCGACGCCCAAGCCTCGCAGGGCGAGCGATTTCATGAGTTCAATCGATGTCGCCTGAACCACCTTCTTGAGCGGCGCCCTATGGCGCCGCAACAGCGGCTCCATAGACGCATGGATGGACAACGGTGGCGCCCCAAGGATCAGGGGATAGCGCGCGCAAGCCGCGAACGTAACACGACGCTCCTGGGTCAATGGATGGCCGGGCTGAACAACAGCGCCGATGCGAAATTTGCCAACCGCGCGCTGCTGTAAGTTCTCGTTCCGGGGCAGCGAAAACGCCAGGCCGATGTCGGCGTCGCCAGACAACACCACCGGCGGAATGTCGGTCGAGCCGGCCGTCGTCGCCTCGATCTCGATCATAGGGTAGAGCTGCAACATGCGCCCGATGATCGAGGGAAGGAAATCGGAGTTCACGCCTTCAACGGTGATCAGTGTGACCTTGCCGCGCCGGACGCCGCGGAGATTGTCGAATTCGGACGCTGTGCGTTGGGCGTCCTGAATCACCGTGATCGAATGCCGCGCCAATACTTCGCCGGCCGGGGTGAGCTTCATGCCGCCGGGTAGTCGCTCGAACAACGGCGCTCCGACTTCGGCTTCCAGGTAAAGCAATTGTCGATTAACGGCGGATGCCGAGACATTCAAACGTCGGGAGGCTTGTCGAACCGAGCCGCACCGACGGACCATGTCGAAATAAATTATGGCCCGCGAATGTATTCGCATCACCACGGGGGAGCACCTTAAGAACGCCGCAACAGTACATCGATTAGAGGTCGTCTTGCGGAGCGTGACAACGTGTTTGTTGCCGATTGAGGTGGTGCTGCCGCTCAGGATTGAACTGAGGACCTCTCCCTTACCAAGGAAGCCGGATTAAGTGAAATCAATCGCTTAGCTCGCATTTAGGCGACAGAGGCGACAGCAATTGGCGACAGACCGGCAGTGATCTGGAAACCGTTCGGATTGAAGCAGCCACCGCGTGGGTGTGCAAGAGCTGCAACATCAAGATTAGCGAATCCCGCATGGACGATCTTGGTCAGCCATATGCGCGAAGGCCTGGCCGTCGTCGCCGTGCGTGAGCGGCCGGAGTTGGCAATCCCGCACGACTTCGAACCATGGCTCTACGGTGAGGATGAGTGACCGCCTCAGTGAGAGCAGATGGCTGTCGCGCCGAGTTTGGGCGCGAGCAAACAAACAAACATCGCCGCCTTTAACCGGAAATCAGCGTCCGTCCCTCGCGAGTCAACTCACATATTGTGTCGTTTCAAGCTCGCTCAATGCGAAACGCTTGGGGTCATGCTGCGCCAGTATCTCCCAAAAAACGGAAACATGCGGGTACCCGCGTTCGACGGCCGCCGCAATCTCTGTCGCCGCATGCCCACCTTCACCAAAACAAATCCATGCAACATTCACGGCGATTCCTTCGACCGCATCTTCCGATTTCATCGTGCTCAGCGTGGTGCCAACCTCGATGAGATCGTTGAGCAGACTTTCTGAAAAGCTTTTGGGGTCAATGCCCAGCGCCTTCAGCCTCGTTTTCAGCATTTTCCTTTCGCGGCCGCGACCGAATCGGATAAACATCAAAAACTGCTCCGCACTCTGGCACAAAGATGACACATCATGGGGACTAAACAGGATTTCGTCGAGGCCGTTCACCACGATCATCGCCGCTTCACCGACTGCTACATCGCTTGGACGTTCCCTGACCGACGCGATATCTACGGCGTCGTGCAGGAATCGGCGGCATGCACCGCGCTCGCTTCTTTAGGCGACGCCGGGTTCTTTTGGATGCGCGATCATCGACATGGTTTGCTGCTTGTGCACGTTGAAGAATCGAGAGCAAAGGAAGTTCAAGACCTCCAACGTGCGAAGCGTCGGTATAGACTTTGAGGTCGCTCAACCGCTTACACCGTTCACCTTCGGCGTTTCTTTGCTCGCACCTTACGGCGCACGGCTGATTCCGGGGGTCCTAAAATGGACTACACGACGCTGCTTAAATGCTCACTGCCGCGGAGCGGCTTTGGTTCGCAGCATGGCGACCCCGCGCTTAGTGGTGTCGAGAATGCTGGCATAGAGTTTTTGGGCCTCTGCTTGAACGAACTCACGCTGACCGGGATGTTCAGCGATAAAGGACCGTTCAAGCACGCCGGGGTAATCGCAGCGCGCCAAAACCGCGAGCGCGGCTGTGTCTAGATCGACGGGTTGCGGAGCGACAGCTATGCTTTCCCGGACGAGACAGTCGTCGGTTTTCTGCATTATGGCATTGCGTTCGGCGGTTATTTCGGCTTCTCGCTGCGGTGACGTGCATCCGGCAAGTGCCAAGGCGAGTGTAAACGCGGCGATGATCCGCACGGAAAGCCCCTTCCCGCGCTGATTGTATGTCAATTCGCGTTGTGCCGCCACCTAGAACCCGACGCGTCACAGCGCGCTGATCTTGTCCACCCACTTTTTCAGTTTGCTGATTGAGAAGCCCTTGCCGTAGTCGTCGCCCATCGTCGGCTCATCGCGACCAAACAAAGCTTCGGCGATCTTGTCCGGGCAATCGAGGTCGCGCAAACGATCCTTGGCGCGATGGCGAAGGGAGTACAGCACCTTTTTCGGATCGGTGATTCCGACCGTCTCACGCAAAAATTCAGTGAAGCGATGCGACGCGGCGCCTTCCGTGCCCACAAACAATGGTCCCTTGATGATGGCTGGCAGGTACGGCAACCCGCTTCCGGGAAGCGGTACGCGGCGCAACTGTTCTCAGTCTTGTTGCCGACAACCACGAACCGCGGGCCGCCGTTGCTCGGTTCTTCACCGTTGATGTGGAAGGCTTCGCCCAGGCGCATTCCGGTGGCCTCCAAAAGTCGGAACATCAACTGGTCGGACTTGCTCAGCACGCCCAGCTTGGCCTTGCATGCCTTGAGGTCCGCATCATCGAGCGGCCGGCGTTTGGCTGCTTGCTTCTCTTGCGGGGCTCGCTGCGGCACGATCTTGGCGAACGGATTGAGCAAATGGTTTCTATGGTGCTGCCGCTCAGGATTGAACTGAGGACCTCTCCCTTACCAAGGGAGGCGGAGTGAGTGAAATCAATCGCTTATGATCGGGATAGGCGACACAGGCGACACACTTAGGCGACAATGATTTAACTGACGGCCATCAGTTCGACTTCAGCGCAATGGGACATTGGTCCAACGACAACAGATTGTTGTTCCAGTCGCCATCGGCATAGGTACGCAGATAAGCGTGTCGTCCAGTTGGGCGAACGACGCCGACCTCGGAGCGCTTGCGATTGAACGGGTCGATCACGAAGAACGTGTTGCTCTTGGCATCGATGCTTTCGATGACCTTGTCGCGCGGCCATTTCCACCCTCCGACGGGGTTGCCGACGTGGGTGATATGTTCGTGGGGACTTTGCGGGTGTGGTTTTTCAATGCAGGTGACTTGTACGTCGGCCATCGGCGTGCTTCAGCGTTTCTTTATCAATTCAGAGAGCGATTTGCCCGTGCGCTCGCGCAACGTGTCCAAGCGTGTGTCGCTACGGACGCCCGGCGCGAAGTCCGGGTAGCTCTCGCGTAAAGTTCCTACAAGCGTGTCGCCGCGCTTCTGGCGGATTTCGCCGTCCCGGTCTCGGCAACGGTCGTCTAAGCCGACATTGCAGTGCTTCTTGCTCATTGCAATCTCCACGCAAGCGCCAACGTCCCGTTGGTTTGCACAGGATTTTCACTCGCTTCCGAAGCTCCCGGCCTTGACGGAGGGCGAGCGCCGTGATTCGAGTGTCTCATGGGAGAGACGATCTCACGATTCGTCTCTCCCATGCAACACTTATTTCAGACACGGAAAACCATTGATGGGGCCAAAATGAACCCGAAAACCTTGGGCAACCTGCTCCAGCAGAAGCGTGGCAGCATGGGCATTCGAGCGGCCGCCAGCGAGATTGGCATAAGCCCGGCTACCTTATCCCGCATCGAACACGGACGGGTTCCAGACCTTGAGACCTTGCGAAAGGTGTGTCGGTGGCTCGGCGTTGACCCGGCGGAATATTTCGGCGCGGCATCCAAACCGCAGCCGGCGGGGACGTCCAGCTTTCAGGTCGTGTTCAAGAAGGACCGCGCAATCAGTCAAAAAACCTCGAAGGCGCTCGGAAACCTCATCCTCGCGGCTTACAAGCAATTTTCGGAAATCGATGCTGCCGGTCACGAGTAGTGCTGAGGCGCGGATTCAAATCACAATGCGAAAGAAGGTCGGCTGAGCTCCGGCGACTGCTGGCGCGTCGACCTCTCGATCCTCTTCCGGCCGATGATGTCGCCCGCCACTACAGCGTGACTGTCTGGCATCCCCAGGACATCACGGGATTTCCGGTCGGCGACCTACAGCAACTCCTCGGTCAAGGCAGGGAGGAATGGTCTGGATTTACTTTGCGGATTGGCGTGCGCCACCTCGTCGTTTTGAACTCTGCTCAGTCCGCGAGGAGGCAGAACAGTGTTCTCATGCATGAACTTGCGCACATAATTTTAGGGCATGAACTCGCGTCGGCGATGTTCACGGATGGCGGAGACTTTGTGCCCAGCTCCTACGACCAGGACCAAGAGGACGAAGCAGCATGGCTCGGAGGAACACTGTTGCTGCCGCGCTCTGCGCTTCTATGGATGCGCCGTCAGCGTCTCCCGGATGAGGAGGCGGCCACGTACTTCGGCGTAAGCCCTGACCTTTTGCGGTGGCGAATCCGGATGACCGGAATCGATTATCAACTCGGTTCGGCAGTTCGGAGTTCTGCGAAGGGACGGTAGCACTCTAGATCAGACGAGAGGACGACGCAGACCACATTGTCAGTGCTGCGGAATTTGGCGATCGATCGCCGGCGCCGGTCGAGCGCGGCGAGGTACGGGGTCGTCGACGCCAGGCGAAGCCGACATCATCGTCATCATCGGTCGCCCCGACCGCCCGAGCTCCATCAATCGCCCTGAATCTGCGAACAACAATTTCACCAAAAAGAATATGCCGCAGCGCCGCCCAGGCGTTCGATGTGGTCGGCTACTTCTTACGTTTGGGCATCATCGCGACGACGTTCCCCTCGGGAGGGTTCAATATCGTTTCGACATGTGCTGCCAATCTGCCAAAGGCGTCGGCCTTTCCCTCAACGTAGTCGTGCCGGTTGTAGATGCCTTGGATTCCAGCGATCACATGGCCGAGTACGCGTTCTGCGATGTTGTCGGCCACTCCCGCTTTCGCCATTAATGAACGCACGGTCCTGCGCAAATCATGCAGTACCCAATCCGGCATGTCCGGTAATTTTTCGTCCAGCTCGGCTTTGCGCTGCCTAAATGAGTTGAACTCACCGTTGCCCTTGCCGGCCGCGAACGCAAAAGGATTATCGGCGAGGACCGGCTGCTGCTTGATGATGTCGAGCACCATTGCGGGTAATCGCAATGTACCTGCATTCGACTTCTCACGCGGCTCGATTGGGATCACCCATTTGCCGTCCGCGAAATTTCGCGACCTTGTCGCGTCGCTGACCCGTCAGTAACAACAACTTTACAATCGCACCAAACGTGCGCATGTCCGCGCTCGCTTTCCACAAGGCGCGGATTTCATCATCGTCGAGGATGCGTTGACGGCCGCCGGTCCCTCTTGGTGCGGCCATGCCGCGCACAACGGGCGACACGTAGTCGTCATTGCGTGACTGATACCAGTTGCACATCTTGCTGATGATCGCTAGCACCATGTCGGCTTGGCGCGAACCATGATCGTCCTCGATCTGGTCGAGTAGGTCAGTGACATCGCTTCGCTTTAGTTCCGTGAACCATCGGTACTCCCAGCGGCACGCACTGCGGTCAAGATAGCGAACTTGCCGGCGCGGTCCTCAGTGCTATCGCCAAGAGCGGCAACGAATGCCGGCACGGCCTTGCGCCGTTCACGCTGCAACTCTCGCGCCGTTAGCGGCCCCTGAGCCTTACTGAGCACATCCAGCGCGCTCCACAGGATGGTGCCGCGTTTTAAACACGCGGTTGCCCTTGTAGCGCCTACGGGCCGCCATGCGGCCTGCCAGGTAGGCCGGATCGAATAGCCGGATCACGGCCTCGACGTGCATCATGGCGTCGGCGAGGCGCCTGGCCTCCTTCCGGTTCTCTGGAATCTTGCCGCCCAGATCGGCATGCAGTCGAACAAGGAATGGGATGGCGGAGTGATCGGGGTGCGCTCTGGCGTGCGGCATTGTGTGTCTTGCTTGTTTGCACTGCGTGACTAGTAGGTGTTGGGTTAGGCGCAACCTCAGAACTGCGCACTCCCCGGATTGCCTACCCCGATTTTCTTTTGCTGTGGACCGGCAGATCGGGGCAATTTCTTTATCCAAATAGGCAGCTATCGCTGGAACGCTTGTCGCGTTTGCGCCATAATACCGGGTCCTTGGGCAATCCAATTGCTGACGCGCAGTCGTTCTTTTGGAATTGGACTCATTGTAGAAAAGCTTGAGCGAGGGCGGCTGGTCAGCAGTCGCCTTGTTTTCCTACTATTGCCGCAGCGCCGCCCAGGCGGCCCGACCCGATCGAGCGGGTCAGTCTCGGCGCCTCGCGCGCGCGAGTGAGGTGCGAATAGGATTAACGCTGCCGCTGCCATCCGCGCAACCGCGCGACCCGCCGTCGGCAAAGCCGACCCCGTAGCTCACCACCGTCAGCGCCGGCCCCACTACCGCAAAAAAGAACAACAACCGGCCAGATTCAAAGGCGGCGCGCCGATCGGCGCAAAGGGATAAAGAGCACGATCTCGCCAGCCGAAAATCCAGAGCGAGAAGACGCCGAAGTGCCATCCGCGCAACCGCGCGACCCGCCGTCGGCAAAGCCGAATGGCCGCTGGTAAAGGGACTCTTAGAGTCCACTACTTGCGCAAAAGCAGCAGCGATGTCGTCGAGGTAATCCTCATCGACCAGCGTGAGTTCCTGCGCCGGTTCGAGCGAGAAAATCGCCTGCTGCAAGTCGTCTGAGCGCAGCCTTTCCCAAAATCCGGGAAGGGCAGCAATGCGCGCGAACGCCGCCACCGCCCGAGGGTCAAACCACGTCCCGGTCCGGTGCAAAATCTCTCGCTTGGCAGCTTCGACGCCGTCCGCAGTCTGAAAAACGTCGATGATCTGCGCAAGCAGGGAGATGCGAGCATAAATCGGAATTTGCTCGCCGCTCAGGCCTGCCGGCCTGCCGTGCCCATCCCAGTGCTCATCGAAACAGCGAATTGCCTGCGCGACGGCTTCGGAGAAGCGCATCTTTCGCGCGATCTCAGCGCCGCGATCGCATCGCGTCTCCATCAATTCCTGAGCGATCTGTCCACCGTTCTGGAAGATGTGCACCAGGGCGCGAAAGCGCTCAGCTAGTCCGGCCTGCATTCCGGTATGGGACAACACAAAGCGCAGCACCTGCGGAAGGCTATCGTTGATGGTGTGGAAGTCGCGCTTGAAAGCGATATCATCGACCATATAAAGTTGGCAAATACGCGCGGCGTTGCTGCTGCAGCCGAGGTCTTTCAACAGCAGCGTGTAGTACAGCTCCCATATTTGTTTCGGCTCTAGTCCCATCTCGGCGCCGACCTGGGTGCCTATCCAGCAGCATCGGACGCAATGGCCGGCGGGCTGCCCCTCCACCATGTCGAGCGCATGGCTCAAAGCGCTGAGAAGTTCAGCCAGGCGTATTTCTGGCAGCGAATGGGACCGTGCATTTAACGCGGCCATCTGAGTCGCTTCTTTGCTGCAATATCCAAGCTGAGGCGCAATTAGAGGCGGAGTTTGGCTTAACTAAACTACTCGCGGCTTAAGAAATAAGTGCCGGCTTTTCCTCCCGACATTAGGTCTGAGCAATGAAGAGTTAACTGCGGCATCCGGCGGCGCTTTCAGGTCTTCGTCGTCATCGCGCCGGAACGAGCTTGATCAGGTTGACATCGATGGCGTTGATCGCAAACCCGATCTCGCAATACGACAGATAGTATTCCCACATGCGCTTGAAACGCGCATCGAAGCCGAGCGGTTCGATGCGGGGCCAAGCCTGCAAAAAGCGCTGGCGCCACTCGGCCAAAGTCTTCGCATAACTCGCGCCGAACGACTGTTGCGTGATGAGATGCAAGCCGGAGCGCTCGGCTTGCCGCCGGATGATATCGAGCGTAGGCAGCATCCCGCCGGGGAAAATATAGCGTTGAATGAAATCCGGTCGACGCCGATAGGCGCCGAACAGCGATTCAGCAATCGTGATCACTTGCAGCACGGCGATGCCGGTATCAGTCAGCGATTGCCGTAACTTGTCGAAGTAGACCGGCCAATAGCGCTCACCGACCGCTTCCAGCATCTCGATGGAAGCGATGCGATCGTAGCGGCCCTCGACGTCGCGATAGTCTTGCAGGCGGAGATCCCAATTATTACGGGGTGTTCGGCGGTGAAGCCGTGCGCGAGCAAAATCAAGCTGCTCGGCCGACAACGTCAGGCCGGTTACGTTGCAACCGGTGTCCACCGCCAAACGCTCAGCCAGAGGCCCCCAGCCGCAACCGATTTCGAGGATGCGATGACCGGCTTTGACGTCGAGAAACTCTATAATCCGGGACAGTTTGGCGTCCTGGGCTTGTTCTAGTGTTTGGGCGGCTTGCGTGAAAAGCGCGGACGAATAATTCATGCCGCGATCGAGCCACAGTGCGTAGAAGTCATTGCCGAGGTCATAGTGTGCGGCAATGTTGCGGCGGCTTCCGGTTCGCGTGTTGGCGCGGAGCGCGTGCCGGACGCGGTCGAGGCTGCGCGCAAGCGGGAGATCCGACGGCAACTTGTTTCGCGCCCGCGCGTTCCTTGCGCCGAACTCCAGAAGCGCCCGCAAGTCGGGACTGCGGCAATCGTCGTCCATATAGGCTCGTGCAAGCCCAAGATCGCCTGCCAGTAGTAACCGCAAGAGCGCGCGCCAGCGACGCACCGACAGCATTCCTTCAGGACCGGGACGCGCGCCGCGGTGATGGATCGAGGGTCCTGACGGCAAGGTTACGGTCAACGTGCCGACCTCGATCCGCTTGAGAAAATGCTGCAATGCTCGATGCAGCGCCGAGGACAGCGCAGCCGGAAAATGGCCAAACGCCGAACCGGTGAACGTGGTGCCCCGCAAAGCCATCGTCGCTAATCCTTCGTCATCACCGTGGTGACCGGCCACTCAGGCTTCGGCGGCCGCGGCTCCAGCGCAAAGCCTTTCCACCACATGCGCAGTGCGTGCCAATGGATCGCACCGATGACCTTCAAGGTCAGAAACGGCATGCGCAGCAGAAGCCGCAGCAGCATCGCGTCGGTGAGCGGCGCGCGGCGTCCGATTAACGAGGCAACGATCGCCGGTCCCTCTGCGTCACCTGCGGAAACGACGACCGAGACCATGCTAGCTGGTGGAACGATACGAAAATCGTACCGCAAGCTCATGTTCATGAACGGCGACACGTAAAAGCACTTATCGCAGCTTTGGCGAATAATGGCGTCGTCGCCCGGACGAACCGGGATCAGATAACTGTGTCGTTCGCCGAATGTGTTGCGAACTTCGTAGAGCAACGCGGCGAGTGCGCCGTCGCGGCTATGGCAAAAATAGACGCTGAGCGGATTGAAACCGTAGCCGAAGATCCGCGGCATGCACAGGAGCCGGACGGCGCCACCGTCCAAGGATATGCCCGCGGCCAAAAGGTGGCGCTCGACTTGCGCGCGCAGCGGCTCGCGCGTTTGCTCACCATGATCGGCGTCATCAAAGCTCACGGCATTGAAGCGGCCGCGCGAAAACAGACGCAGGCGGTGGTGCAGGGCGTCGAGTTCTTCGAGGTCGAGCAGCATCCAGAACGCAGAATGGCGGAGATAATGCCGCCCCGGCCGCAACCGCCGATGGATGACGGCGCCAACAAAAAGGGCGGAGTTCGCTGTCATGCTGCGGCCCACCTGGCCTGCACCAGCGGCGTTTGCCCAACGAATATCCGTCCCGACTCGTAGGCGACCCTCCAGGGACGCCGCACCCCACCGAGGGCTTCGCCCACGGCCAATCCCGCTTGCAGGCCGTCCTCATGAAAGCCGGCGCCGAAATACGCACCGCAGAACCAGGTATTGCGCTCGCCTTGCAGCGACCAGAGTTGCTGCTGCGAGCGTATCGCTGCCGCGTCAAACAACGGATGCTCGTAGACCTGCGCGCCGACGATGGCGCCGGGGTCGGGCATGCGCTGTGGATTTAGCGTCACGAAGAGCGGAGTATCTTGGGAAATATTTTGCAGCCGGTTCATCCAGTAGGTCACCGTGCAGCCATTCGCCGCCTTCTCCGACGACGGCGCTCCGATGTAATTCCAGCTTGACCATACGGCGCGGCGTTTCGGCATCAGCGATGCGTCGCTATGGAGGATCGCGGTGTTTTTGCTGTAGCGGAATGCGGCGAGAAGCGCGCTCTCGGCGGGGCTGGGATCTTCCAGTATAGCCAGCGCCTCGTCGGCATGTGCGGCGATCACGACATGATCGAACCATTGCACCCGCCCTGCGGCGTCCCAGACGCCGACCCGATCGCCGGTCCGCCGCACACGTTTCGCGCCGATGCCAAGTTCGATCCGGTCCAAATAGGAAGCCGTCAATCTTTCCACGTAGGAACGGCTACCGCTGGTCACAGTGCGCCATTGCGGCCGGTTACGCACCCGCAGCAGCCCATGATTGTCGTGAAAGCGGATGAAAGATGTCGCCGGATAGGCCAGCATCGCTTGCGGCGGTGCCGACCAGATCGCGCCGGCCATCGGCAGGAGATGATCGTCTCGAAACGGCCGGCCGTAGCTCCGCATGTCGAGATAATCGCCAAGCGACGTGTGGAGTTCATCGAGCACCGTTACATCGGTCGGCGCCTCGCGATAGAAGCGGTGGATGTCGTTAAGCATCGACCAGAAGCGAGGCCGGAACATATTGCGCTTTTGCGCAAACAGACCGGAAAATTTGCAACCAGAATACTCGAGGCGCCCGCCGTCGAGCGAAACGGCGAAGGACATGTCCGACGGCTCGGTCGGCACCTCCAGGTGCGCGAACAGGGCGGTGAGATTGGGGTAGGCCGCTTCGTTATAGACAATAAAGCCAGTATCGACCGGAACCACTCCGCCGCACGTCGGTACGTCCATGGTATGGCTATGGCCTCCGACACGGTCGTTGCGCTCGTAAACGGTCACGTCGTGCCGTTGACTAAGAAGCCAGGCAGCCGACATGCCGGAAATTCCGGTGCCGATGACCGCAAGCCTCAATCGGCCGTTTTGCTGGTCACCCGGCGGCTGGTCATCCACGTGAGGTCTCCAGGCGCAAGGTTACTGTCTGCGCGTTTTCGTTTATCCTTACGCGCGGCGCGGCCGCTTGGATCACCGCCGCCTGCCGCGTACGCGACTGATCCAATCCGTTTTCGATTCCGTATTGGGTGGTATGGAAAGCATGGCACTCGCGTCAGTCCTGCCGCGGCTGGTGATCGGCATGCGGCGATTTGGAGGAAGTGGCCGGCGGGTGGTGAGTATCGCGCGCGGGAGCGAGACGCATATGCCATCTGACAGCGGCCACGGCGACGCCAAGGACTGGATCGCGTCGATAGTACTGCGCTGCGATCGCGCGGCATTCGCCACGTTGTTCGGATTTTACGCCCCCCGCATCAAGGGATTTTTAGTCCGTACCGGTACATCGACGGAGACCGCGGAAGAGCTCACGCAGGAAGCCATGCTGTTGGTGTGGCGCAAGGCGGCGCAATTCGACGCCTCGCGCGCTAGCGTCTCCACTTGGATTTACACCATTGCCCGCAATGTGCGGATCGACCGGCTGCGTCACGAACGGGGCGCGAGTGCGGAGGCGCTTTACGATGTGCTTCGGGGAGACGATCCCAAACAGCCCGATGATCTGTTGCGAGGCGCGGACCGGGACAAGCGGATCCGGGCCGCGATGAATGAACTGCCGAACGAGCAAAAGACGATCGTTCAGATGTCGTTTTTCGACGATATGGCCCACGCCGACATCGCGCGCATCCTCGGCATACCTTTGGGAACCGTCAAATCGCGGCTGCGGCTGGCATTGGCCAAGCTCCGCGAACGCTCGGATGAATTGTCATGACCATAGCCCACCATCCGACCGATCCGACGCTTGCTGCCTTTGCCGCCGGCGCCCTCGATGAGGGCCGCGCCCTGGTGGTGTCTACGCACCTTATCACCTGCCCAGACTGCCGCCGCGCAGTGCGGTCATTTGAACGGTTGAGGGGCATCGCGCTTGAAGACGCCGTGCCAGTTCACCTGGAAGAGGGGGCGCTGCAACGCGCTCTGCAGCAAATTTCATCCGGCGAAACGGTGGAGGCTGCCCCGCTCGACCGTGACCGATCGGGAGCGCGGCCGCCTCCGTTATCGGCGTATTCGCTTGGCGATTGGCGCCGGATCGCTCCCGGATTGCAATGGCGTCCCGTGGCAGTGCCGGCGCCGGAACGCACGCGCGTTTTCATGCTCAAAGCGGCGCCTGGCATCAAAATTCCGCATCATGCACATGCCGGCCTCGAATGGACCTGCGTGCTGCAGGGAGCGTTTAGCCATCAGCTTGGCCGCTACGGCGCCGGCGATTTCGATGAAGCCGACGATACGATCGAGCACCGGCCGGTGGTCGAAGATGGCGCCGAGTGCATCTGCCTTGTCGCCGTGCAGGGCCAAATCCGACTGAAAAGCTGGATGGGACGTTTGATCCAGCCGTTTATACGAATGTGATCAAGCGGCGCCATGTCGCCCGCAGCACAAGCCTTAGCGGTGTCGCGAGCTTCATCGCCTCGTCGCCGCTGGATGGTTCGCGGCGGGCTGTTGCTTCTGCTCGCTGTAACCTGTGTTGCAGCACCCTTTGTCGTCGCCACGATTGAATTGGAGCGTTGCGTGAGGACGACTGACATTCCCTACGCTGACGGCGCCCGGCAGAAGCTCGACGTTTATCAGCTACGTGGCGCTGCCAACGCACCGGTGATCGTATTTTTCTATGGGGGAAGGTGGCTCAGCGGCGCAAAGGATTGGTATCAGCTTTTGGCCGCCGCGCTGACCGCGCGCGGATACGTTGTCGTCGTGCCGGACTATCGGCTCTACCCTGAAGCTAGGTTCCCCGATTTTCTGATCGATGGCGCCAAGGCTTTGCGCTGGACCCACGACAACCTTGCAACATTCGGCGGCGACCCGCGACGGCTATTCGTCATGGGGCATTCGGCAGGAGCATACATCGCCGCCATGCTGGCGCTCGACCCGCGATGGCTCAATGGCGTTGGGCTCGATGCAGCTCGCGACATCGCCGGCCTAATCGGGATATCGGGGCCCTACGATTTCCTTCCGCTTAAGGACCAGACGCTCGCTGATATTTTTGGCGGCACCGATCGTCTGGCTACGCAACCGATCTCGTTCGCCGATGGGCACAAGCCGCCGGCGCTGTTGGCAACTGGCGATGCAGATAGTGTCGTCGATCCGAGCAACTCGACCCGGCTTGCCACCCGTCTGAGGTGCAGCGGAACGAGGCAACCGAGGTTACGTACCGGCGGCTTGGCCACATTACCATCCTCGCCAGTTTCGCACCTTTGCTGTCGGCCTTTCTTCCCCTCTTGAATGACGTCGAAGCTTTTGTTGCACGCGTCCGACCGGGGATGCCGCAGCGCCTCTCCGCTTATGTCTGGGCAGCTACGCCATGAGCCTTGCTCAATTCGCAATGGCGCTCCTGGCCATCGCCGTCGGTTTGTCGCTCGTCATGTCGCTTGCCTGGGCGGTCGAGCAACGCGCTGGCAATTCCGGCTGGATCGATACGATCTGGACCTTCGGTGTGGGATTTGTAGGCGTTGCCTGCACGCCTGTTCCGCTCGGCGTCGATTTACCAGCTAATCTGCCGCGCCAATGTCTCGTCGTACTGCGGTCGCGCTCTGGGCGCTCCGGCTCGGCCTTCATATCGCCGGACGCACCGCCGGCATTACCGACGATCCGCGCTAT
>CAVWLX010000015.1:0-185266 GCA_963755885.1 uncultured Alphaproteobacteria bacterium | reverse complement strand
GGCCGGTCTTAACTGTTTCCGCGAGTTCTGCTCTGAGCTGAGCGCGGGAGGTGATCGTGTCTGCGGTTACCTTTGTAAGTCTCATGCGTGACAGGATTCTGTCTCGCTGGCTTTGCTGAAGGGAGGCTAAAATGACCTTCCCCCGGATGTCGCATGCAGCGGCATCAATTCGCCCACCTGCATCCAATATCGCAGCGGACGCAGAGAATTTGCGACGACAACTCGCTCCACTCGATCGCCGCGACGCTGGTAAAACGATGCCGTTTCACATTCATCTTGGCGATTACATCAACGGCGTTTTGCACGACGTCGACGAAATCTGAAGAGGACTTTGCAGCTTCCGTAAGTTTGGCAACTGCCGGCCCCGGTTCATAAACGTTGGCCCCGCTTGGAAAGTGAGATAGCCGCGCCGCCGCAAATTACCGAGTAACTGGGACATGCTGCTTTTGGGGATCGAAAGTGCGGACGAAATGTCTGTATGGGTCAGCGGGCGGCCGGCGGAACACAGTAATTCCAGCAGGTCGAGCACGCGGTCCGCCGACTTGACGGTTGGCTCCTTAGCTGATTGCATGATTGTGCACCAGTTCCTGTATACGAACTGAAATCTAGACCAACCGTGAGCTGTTGGGATAGCAGAATGTATCCTTTGTTTGCCTCCGCTTTTTGCAAATTGGCGTCGGCGCTTCGATAATTCCGGGAGAATACCGCCATGATTCGCGAACGCGTGTTGCTCAACCGCCGCCGCCTGCTGAGAAGCGCCGCCGCGGGCGCCGTTACCCTTGCCGCGCCGGCGATCGTGCGGGCCGAGAGTGATCTGCTGAAGGTTGGCGTCCTCTTGCCGCGCTCGGGCTACGAGGCCAGCATCGGCCAGGATTGCCAACGTGGCGTTGAAATCGCCCCCGGCATATTAAAGTCGCTCGGTCTCCCCACCATCGCGATCATGAACGCCGATACCGAATCGAGCGTCGATACTGCGCGTGCACGGGCAGAAAAACTGATTGGCGAAGGCGCGCAGCTCCTGGTCGGCGCCTTCAATTCCGGGCAGACGACCGCCGTCGCCCAGGTCGCCGAACAGAAAGGTGTGCCGCTCGTCATCAATATCGCGGCTTCACCCGCCATCACCGAGCAGGGCTACAGGTTCGTGTTCAGGAATTTCCCCACCGCGCCAATGATCCTTAACGATGCCTTCGCCAACCAGGAGGAGATCTTCGCCATCGCCGGCGCCGCGCCGAAGACGGCCGTCTATATGCATGTGAACGATACGTTCGGCAGGCATGTCGAAGGGCATCGGCGCGATCATGTCGAAATACAAAATGCCGTACACGATTGTTGAGGAGATCACTTACGACCCGGTAGCGCGGGATTTCCGTCGAGGTGGCCAAAGCCAAAGCATCCAACGCCGACATCATGCTCGTCACCAGCCGTCTCAATGATGCGATTTTGATAACGCGCGAGCTAGTCAAACAGCGATGGACGCCGCAAGGGATTCTGAGCATGGGACCGGGTTGGTACGAGGATCAATATCTCAAGATCCTGGGCAAGATCTCCGACGGTCCAATGGGGCTCAATCCCTGGCAGGACCCCAACAAGCGGCTGACGCCCATACTCGAAGCCGAATTGGCAAAGGCTTATCCGGGCGTCAATCTGAACGCCAACCAAGTCTTCACGTTCGAGGCGTTGTTGGTCGCCGCCGACGCATAAAGCGAGCCGGCTCGACCGAGCCCAACGCACTGGCCGACGCTATCCGCACAACAAATATCACCGACAACGTCAGCTCGGCGCCGGCATCCAGTTCAACGCGAAAGGTCAAAACGACAGAGTTCAGTGTGGGGTCACGCAGAACCGCAGCGGAAAACTGGTAACGCTGGCTTCAAAGGCGGCCGCAAACGCCAAACCGCAATGGCCGATGACCCCGTACCTCGGCCGTGGCTGACGGCGGAAAGCTCGCTGTTTCTCCGCGGTGTGGAATGACGCTCTCGGGTGATGCTGTGAAAAAGGCTTTAGAACGTCGCCGAACCAATAATTCCGAAAACTCCTCGGATCACGGTGGAAGCGGCGATGATGGGCAAACGTGGCGAGCAATGAACTATGTTCTATCAATTTCGGCTCGATGAGCGCGTTCCGAAGGATCATCTGCCCAGGGCGCATGGATGGCTTTGTGACAATGGCGCTCGATACGATCGTTTTATTTGCAAAACCGTCCGTCAGGCCCGTCTCAAATACGCTGAACCACGCTCGCACGTTACATTTCAGATGAACCCGCCGGTCAAGCAGGACTAGCAGGAAGCCCAACATGTCTCGTAAGCCGGGCGATTAAATATCGGGTACTTTGACACATCCGGGAATCGCAAACGGACTCAGGCCGGCCCCGCTTCACCGGTTGGGCCCGAGGTCGCGCGAGCCCGGCATGTAGGCTACAGCGAAATTTGGCCGGGCCTGGATACGGGCGTACCAGTCCGCTACGAACTGTAGGTCGCGCCACATCGCGGTACGGCCGAGATCCTCCATGCGTACGATCGTCGGCGTTACGCTGACATCGGCGAGCGAATATTCGTCGCCGTTGAGCCATGGGCCGCGTGCCAGCGCGTCCTCCATGCGCTCGAGCGTCTGACGCAACTGCTCCAGCGCGTTGGCCACATCTTGTTCGGGAAATCCAGTGCGGCCCATCCGCTTATAGAAATGCTTGCGCAGCGGTAGCCCATTTGCATAGTCGCTGAATTTCTGGTCGCTGAGCCCCGACCACCGCGCAACGAAGAATTGGTTGAACGACGGCACGCGGATCGCCGGCGTCGGAACCTCGTCGATATACTGACGCCAGGCTCGCATTCGCGCCCGCGCCTTCAGGTCACGCGGCCGCAGGGGCTTATGGGGAAAGACATCGTCGAGATATTCATTGATCACGGAAAAGTCGACGATCGGATCGCCGTCGTGAACGAGCGTCGGCACCACCCCGTTCGGATTGAGCTGCAGATAAGCCTCGCTGAGATGCTCGCGGGCGGAAAAGCAAATCTCGCGGGGCGTCCACGGCAGCTCTTTTTCGGCCAACACCAGGCGGACTTTCTGGCTGCAAGTCGAAATCGGCGAATGATAAAGTTCGAGCACGTGTCCCTCCGGCGGCACCGTCCTCATTAAGCGCGCCATCCGCGGCTTCGTCCAGAGGCGCTACGTGGCGAAAACCGTACGATGTGGCGCGACCCGGTCGGCCGCGCGAACTGAAATTCGGCTGCGTGGTTTCACGTTCTGGGTCGGTCAGCTTTGCATCTGAAAATTTGGCACTCCGCGCGCGCGAAGAAAACCAAAGGGTTGTGCTGCGGGTCACATCAGACGCAGCGAAGATCGGGCAGTGCTTTTGATTGGTGGGAATGGGAGGTGGTCATGAACATCGTGAACATCAATGCCCGCGCACTGCGTATCTGCGTCGTTGAAATCGCGGTTTTCGGGATTTCCCTGCCGACCGCATGTTTTGCCCTCGGCACTGAGAACGAGCGCGCAGCTTGCACCCAAGACGTCTTTCGGCTGTGCAACTCGGAAATTCCTAACGTCGACGACATCGTCTCGTGCATGAAAGCCAAAAAGGCCAGTCTCAGCGCTTCCTGTCGAGCAGTTTTCGACAAGGCTCCAGCGTTGCGTGCTGCACGCGATTAGGATTCTCGCAAGTGGCCGAATCTGGACGACGGCGGTGCCCAAAATTGCGCCCTAATTGCCGCCTAGCTTTCGAAAATAGTCGGCAAATTTGTTGATGATCCAACTCTGAGCCTCGCACTCGGTTTTACATCCAGTCGCCCGGCTCAGACCTGGGCCCTGTAGTTCACTGATCGCCGGCTCCGGGCGGCGGAGGAGCACCACCCGCCGGTGGTGCTGCCATCGCTCCACCGGCCTTGGCCTTTGCTTCCGCCGCGCGAGGTGAAGGCGGGCGTCGCGATGCGACTGACCTGCTCGACCGGATCCAGCCGCGCTGCGCGGTGCGGCGGCAATAGCTGGGACGATGGTGTCGGCCGGCCTTTTCGTTTTAGTTCTCCACCGGGCCTTGCCGGACCTGCAGCGCATGAAACTTTGCTATTCTGCGGCTGTGTCGTCGGCACCGAGGTCGGTATTCTCTTGGTGCGATTAAGCCCGAGTTTTAGTTGAACTCGGGGTTCCTTGAGCACCTCAGACTGTCGCCACGGGCCGTCATCGGCTCCGGAGCACACTTCCTAGAGTTCTTATTTACGGGGACCCCACGCCGACGCCGCAACGCAGGAGGAGGAGATGGAACTGTTGCATCGACGATGTTGCGGTCTCGACGTTCACAAAGAGACGGTGGTGGCCTGCCTACGGCTGGTATCCGACGGGGCGGTGCGGGGACGGAGGCGGGGCCAGCTGCGGGGTGTCACCGATTGCCGCCGGGTATTGCGCACGGCGACGTAGGGCTCACGTTCCTCCACTTTATCCATTGCCTCGCGCGTGCGAGGGCGCGGCTGACATCGCGACCCGCCGGGCCGGCACGACGACCTATTCGGCTGCCGACCGCCGGCGGCGATTGGCTGTTGAGCGAAATGCTGGAGCTCGGGCGGTGCGGGGAGGGAGGCGGCGGCAGCTACGGGGTGTCGCCGATTGACGGCGGGTGTTGCGCACGGCGGCGGAGGGACAGCGTTAACCTGGTTCGCTGCCCTCACGCGCGCGCGCGAGGCTGGGCGGCGCGATGCCATCTTTAATCTGCTCGACCCGCTCGATGGGCCTGGTCGGTGCGGCGGCAGCCGGCCGCGGCTTCGAAGGTGAGGTCGGCGGCGGCGCCGTCGCCAGTTCGTTTTAGTGATTTCGATTCGGGGCCGCCGCGGGAGCTCGGTCATCAGCTCGACCTGCGCGGGCCGGCGCTGCGGCTGCCGGGCGACGTCGACATCTTCTACAAAGAAACAGCGATCGGGATAGGAGTGAGTTCAGCGGCAAAGCCGAGATCGGCCAAGCGCTTGAGCAAACGATTTGTCTGTTGCTGCTTTGAACGGCGGTCGAAGTGATCTGGGCCGAGGTCCCGATACTGGGTGCCGTCCTTGAGCATGTGGTAAGCAGCGGTGAGGATCGAAGCAGCCACGGCGCAGACGGCCTTCTTGGCTCCGCGTCGCGCACGCAGCCGGTGGAATTGCGCCTGCGTATAACTGGCCTTCTTGCGGCTGGCGGACCAGGCGCACTGCACGAGCGTCGTCTTCAGCCAAGGCGCGCCCTTGCGCAGCCGGGTGGATCGGCGTTTGCCGGCGCTCTCGTCGTTGCGGGGACAAAGGCCAGCCCAGGAGATCAGATGCCCGGCAGTCGGGAACCGGCTCATGTCGGTGCCGATCTCCGATAGGATGACCTGCGCACTGAGCGTGCTGATGCCAGGGATTGAGGTCAGGAGTTCGACGCCGGTGCGAAAGGGCGCCAGGTTGGCATCCACCTCCCGATCAATCTCGGCGATCGCCGCGTCCAGAGCGGCGATCTGTTGCACGTGCAGGCGCAGCATAAAACGGTGATGGCGCCTGATCCTTCCGGATAGCGCATCGCGTAGCTTGTGCTGCGGGCTCCTGATTTTGGTGTCGGCAAGAGCGGCCAGCTTGGCCGGATCGCTCTCGCCTGCGATCAGCGCATCGAGGATCGTCCGACCGCTTTTGCCCACGATGTCGGCAACCACGGAATTGAGCTTGATGTTGGCATCTTCGAGCGTCTTCTGCAGCCGCTGGATATGGCTGGCCTTCTCGCGGACCAGTTGTTTGCGCGTGCGCAGCAGCGCGCGCATATCCTGCGTCTCGGATTCCGGCACGAAGCTCGCTCGGATCAGACCATGAGCCAGCAGATCGGCCAACCAAGTCGCGTCGTTGATGTCGGTCTTGCGGCCCGGGACGTTCTTCACGTGTGCGGCATTGGCGAGCACCAACGTGAACGCGCTGTCGGACAGAATGTGCCAGACCGGCTTCCAGTACACTCCCGTTGCCTCCATCGCGACATGGGTGCAACCGTTCGACGCCAGCCACTCCGACAAGCTGACAAGGCTCGCTGTCGTCGTGTTGAATGTCTTCACCTCGGTGACGACTTCACTGCCGGATGCGATGCGTATGCAGGCGACCACGCTGTCTTTGTGGACATCGAGACCGGCACACCGCGGATAAAGGACTTCCATCTGATCCTCCTATCTATGTGCAGTGTCGGCGTGGAATCCACGTTATTTGAAGTCTACAAAGCGTGCTCCATGGCCGTCTTCGACCATTGGCACAATCTGGGATGCTCAGGGATTCCGGGTCCAACTTTTTATCGGGCTCAATCGCACCATTGAAAGGCCGACCTCAGTGCCGACAACTGCTCAGCTTACCAAGTTTCGTGCGCTGCGGGTCGGGGCACCCCGGTGAAGAACTTTTTGGAACGACTGAACTGCGGATTGAGAATTCTACAAAGAAACAGCGATCGGGATAGGAGTGAGTTCAGCGGCAAAGCCGAGATCGGCCAAGCGCTTGAGCAAACGATTTGTCTGTTGCTGCTTTGAACGGCGGTCGAAGTGATCTGGGCCGAGGTCCCGATACTGGGTGCCGTCCTTGAGCATGTGGTAAGCAGCGGTGAGGATCGAAGCAGCCACGGCGCAGACGGCCTTCTTGGCTCCGCGTCGCGCACGCAGCCGGTGGAATTGCGCCTGCGTATAACTGGCCTTCTTGCGGCTGGCGGACCAGGCGCACTGCACGAGCGTCGTCTTCAGCCAAGGCGCGCCCTTGCGCAGCCGGGTGGATCGGCGTTTGCCGGCGCTCTCGTCGTTGCGGGGACAAAGGCCAGCCCAGGAGATCAGATGCCCGGCAGTCGGGAACCGGCTCATGTCGGTGCCGATCTCCGATAGGATGACCTGCGCACTGAGCGTGCTGATGCCAGGGATTGAGGTCAGGAGTTCGACGCCGGTGCGAAAGGGCGCCAGGTTGGCATCCACCTCCCGATCAATCTCGGCGATCGCCGCGTCCAGAGCGGCGATCTGTTGCACGTGCAGGCGCAGCATAAAACGGTGATGGCGCCTGATCCTTCCGGATAGCGCATCGCGTAGCTTGTGCTGCGGGCTCCTGATTCTGGTGTCGGCAAGAGCGGCCAGCTTGGCCGGATCGCTCTCGCCTGCGATCAGCGCATCGAGGATCGTCCGACCGCTTTTGCCCACGATGTCGGCAACCACGGAATTGAGCTTGATGTTGGCATCTTCGAGCGTCTTCTGCAGCCGCTGGATATGGCTGGCCTTCTCGCGGACCAGTTGTTTGCGCGTGCGCAGCAGCGCGCGCATATCCTGCGTCTCGGATTCCGGCACGAAGCTCGCTCGGATCAGACCATGAGCCAGCAGATCGGCCAACCAAGTCGCGTCGTTGATGTCGGTCTTGCGGCCCGGGACGTTCTTCACGTGTGCGGCATTGGCGAGCACCAACGTGAACGCGCTGTCGGACAGAATGTGCCAGACCGGCTTCCAGTACACTCCCGTTGCCTCCATCGCGACATGGGTGCAACCGTTCGACGCCAGCCACTCCGACAAGCTGACAAGGCTCGCTGTCGTCGTGTTGAATGTCTTCACCTCGGTGACGACTTCACTGCCGGATGCGATGCGTATGCAGGCGACCACGCTGTCTTTGTGGACATCGAGACCGGCACACCGCGGATAAAGGACTTCCATCTGATCCTCCTATCTATGTGCAGTGTCGGCGTGGAATCCACGTTATTTGAAGTCTACAAAGCGTGCTCCATGGCCGTCTTCGACCATTGGCACAATCTGGGATGCTCAGGGATTCCGGGTCCAACTTTTTATCGGGCTCAATCGCACCATTGAAAGGCCGACCTCAGTGCCGACAACTGCTCAGCTTACCAAGTTTCGTGCGCTGCGGGTCGGGGCACCCCGGTGAAGAACTTTTTAGCGGAATTGTTGTTCGCAGATTCGGGCGGACGATGGAGCTCGGCCGATCGGGCGCCGATGCTGATGTCGGCTTTCGCCGGTTCGGGGCCGCCGCGGATTCGACGCCGGTTGAGCGCAGCGGGAGCTACGGGGTCATCGACAACGATCGCCAAATTCTGCAGCAATTACGTTGGGGCGCTCGGCTTCGCTCGCGCCGCGCTGCGCCGGGCGCCGCTCTGAACGATCAGCAGAATTTGGCAGCGTTAACCTGGTTCGCTGCCCTCACGCGCGCGCGCGAGGCTGGGCGGCGCGATGCCAAAGGAGGGAACAAGGCGACCGGCAAACCAACCGCCCTCGCTCAAGCTTTTCCTACAAAGAATCCGCTTCCAATGGACGTCTACGCGCCAACAATTGGATTGTGCAGGGACTCAATTATGATGCAGTCAAGAAGACCATCGAACTCAGATTTCTGACGGTCTTTCAACATGTAGATGATCCAACCCGCGTTCGCACCGTCGCGGACAAGAATTCTGCCGTGACCCCACTCGACCTTCGACCAGCAGTCGCGGATCATGCGTTCAAGGACAACAGCATCGAAGTGCGACGGCAGTTCAATGGCAGAATGAATATGCCATCGACCGGACGTGCCGCGCTCCCATGGCCGTAATGTGCGAGTGCGGACCTCGCCTCTCTCAAGTACGGCTAATACACGAAGACGTTTGCCGTACCGACGAAATGCGGCTCCATACACGGCTCTGTTGAGACGGTTCATGAAGTGCCGAAAGGCTTCTCGGCATCGGTAGTCTTCGATCTTTATCCAGCCGCCGCCGTCGGGCTGGTGGCCTTGCCTCAACGTTAAGGTGACGTCGCAAAATTCACCCCAGCTGCTCGTATCGAATAAGTATGATTTGGCGGCTTCAACGGCATCCGATCCAATCTCCATCGAACAATTATTGGCGTGTATTGCACAAGCGGCGGAAGATCTCGCGGCAGTGTTTGAGTGCCTGCCCGATCGTGTTTTTCGGGAATCAGCGAAGACGCCAGACGTTTGCCTGCCGCATCCTGCTCGAACACGACTTCCATTTTCTGGCTTTGACGCTTGCCGTGGTACTGTATTCAGGCCTCTTGGCGATGTAGCCGACGTCTCACTGCCCGTAAGCAGCTTTGCCGGGTCGGGGCAGTGGTGGACGAGCGGGGCAGGGGTCATCGACGACGATCAGCAAATTTCGCAGCGCTGAACATGGTTACGCGCTTCCCGCCGTCGCTGTCGTTTCATCAAAATAAAACCATCGCCTGGTCACGTCGGGGAAATGCAGTGGTCTGCCGTGCACGCGATCTTGTTCATTGACGTTGAACTGCCAAACTACGACGCGCATGTCGTCTGGCGCAAGGATCCTCGTCATTGTCCACTCACCGGCCGTGAACTCACGCTCGATGAGACCGTCGGTTTCAAGTGCTTCCGCCGTTTCAAAGTCGCGTCCGGGCAGGGCATATTGGACCAACAGACGGCCGCTGCCATCCGTGGCAGTCAGATCGTAGCGCAAGACCCTTTCCGACGTATTCATGACGCTTGCTCGCGCACTCGTGTCGCGTTGAGCAACTTCATCATCCTCGTGCGAAACGAGCCGTGTCGCTCGCCTAGTCTCGTCCTTGCCCACGTCAACCGACTTTCTTGTGTCGGGCGCTGGGTCGTTCAGGCGGCTTTGCCGCCGACTCCGTGCCCTTCTTGCCGGCAATCGGAAGCAGCATCTCGACCTGGGGTATTTCGAAACGCTCGGCATACTTTGCGTCGCGCTTCCCAGGGAGCGTGGGCGAACGCTATTCGCCGACCGGATCATGACGCTTCACGACGAGGCGTTTCTTGATGCGGCCGCCGCGTTTTTGCGCGGTTTTGATCGGGCGACACGCGCGAGCGACATGCCGCAACCGGAAAATGCTGGCGCGGTGCGGGCGGCATTCGTGGAGCGGGTGCGGCAATCCCGACAGATGCGGTATCTGAGCTATGAGACATCCTTTACCGCGGAAACCCATCTCGGGGATGCGCTGCATGCCCTGTTTTACCAGCCGTCGAGCTTCATGAGGTCCGGCCGCGTTTACATCCCGGACCACTGGGACGGCTTGCTCGAAACCCTGCCGGTACTGACGCCGCTCGTCGCGGAATTCCCGCAATCCGGTTATCTGGCGGTCGTATTCCTTACGCTGATGGAATTGTATCGCGGCATCACCCTGCTGCCGGCCATGGTGCAAGCCTTCTCCGCCTGGCGCGGCGTGCATGGAGTTGGCGCCGGCTTTTGGAACGAGCGCCAGATCGGCCATCGTATCTGCTCCTGGATCGAAGGCGCTTTGTCAAACGCTACCGACACGTCCGCCGCGCTTGCGCCGGTTCGTGACGAGCTTGGACGATGTCTTGACGTTTTGGTCCGTTCCGGGCGCGGCGCGTGCGGTTGAGGCGCGCCTCTCGGACGACGGCCACGTCAAAAAAAGCGCTTAGTCGCGCGGAACGGGCAGGCGCTCCATGGCCATATTCGCGCGCCGTGTTTTGCAGAGAATGCTCGATCACCTGAGCGCGGACCTTCCCTGCGAGGCATGTGTAAAAGCTTGCAATCTCGCCTGTTGGGTTCGAAAGGACTGTCGCATTCGCGCCTCGACTGAAACAGAATGGCCGATTCTGTTTCAGAGCCAGGTGGTATTAGGCGAATTGCAACGAATTTGCGCGCTGCCATGCAGACGCCATGCAGATTTCTTCATTCTGCATGGCAAGCAACCGATCACAAAAATCTCCTGAAGAAATTTGGGGTTATGGCGCCCGAAGAGATTCGAACTCCTGACCTCCAGCACCGTAATACCAATTTTATCCCGCAACTGCCGCTAATGACCGCCGCTAATGCCGCTAAGTCACCCTGTAAGTCATTGTTTTGGTTGGCTGGCGCGCCCGAAGAGATTCGAACTCCTGACCCCCAGATTCGTAGTTTGGTGCCTGCTCCGGGGCAGCGAGAGCCACCCGAAACCTGCTCACAAACCGCGGGCCTTTTACGCTACTCGCACAGAGTGACTTTCCCCGACATCCGCTCCCAAGTCGATTTTCTGGGCCTGAGTGGACATCCCGAATTTATGGTGCACACCCTAAAAAGGATACTCCGTTTCTGCTACACTCACCCGCATGGCCGACCATAACAAGCCCGAGCCGATCCCTTTTCCGGTCGAAGTGACCGTAAACAGCGTCAAGGTCACGGTGACATTGATGTTAAAGCCCGACACCACTGTCTCGGTAGCTGAGAAACAGCAACAAGAGACTAAAGAAGATCAGCCGCAAGATGAAACCTAAAAACTGATCTTATCAATCCACCTTTTGAGCAGCGGCATGGGATGGCCGACGCCGTATCCGGCGGCAACGGTCTTTTTCTCATGACCAAGCAACTCATAACGAATATCGACCGGACATCCGGCCGCCCGGAGCCGATCTTGTGCACGATGGCGCAAGCTGTGGATTACCTTTCGCGGATCGACAATACCGCAATCGTTCAGGAACCGATTGAGCCGCTTCGACGCGGTGCGCGGGCCATGATGGAATAGCGGTCCTTTGATGGTCGCGGGCAAATACGGCAACACGTTGGCGGGGAGCGGTACGCGGCGCTTTGATTGCTCCGTCTTATGGCCGATCACCACATAGCGCACGCCGCGCTCTTTCAGTTCGCTGTTAATCTCGAAAGCTTCGCTCAGCCGCATCCCGGTGGCGGCGAGCAGACGGAATAGCAATTGCATGCTCTTGTCGAGACGGCCGAAGTTGCGCTTCACATTCCGCACGTCCGCATCGTCGAGCGGCAGGCGCTTTTCTTCATCGTCGCGCTTGGGCACGATGGATGAAAAGGGATTGAACGTCAGCCGCCCCTCTTTGATCGCCAAATTGACGGCGGAGTTAAGCCATCCGATCTTTTTGCGGATACTAGCGCTTTTAAGCCCTTGGGCCTCGAAATGCTGGACGATCTTGCGGCCGTCGTCGCGGGTCGCATCCTTCAATGGTTTGTCGCACAGCGACTTGAACAGCGCCCACACGGTTTCCGCTTCGCGCTTGTAATAGCCGGTGACGTTGGCGTGTTGCAGATACGTTTCAAAGATCGCATCGTCGCCATTCTTTGTCGGCGCCTTGGGGCGGTGTCCGGGGTCACCTTCAAAGTCAGCTTCGAGGAAGGCTTCCGCGACAGAGCGCAATGTCAGCGGGCCGCCGACAAGCTGGAATGATTGCACCCTGTTCGGCTCAGTCCGCACGATGGCACCGGTGCTATCATAGTAGGTCGAACTTGCGTTCGGTCGCGGCGATGTGTCCGCCATCGGGGCTGACGTGCAAGCCCGGCGCAAGTGTGTGGTGCCACGTCGTTTCCACACGGGGCCGCCCAGCCAATAGCGCGGCCTTGTGTTCAGCGATCATCGGCAGCGCCAGAATTTCGGCTTGCACGCGGTCGGGCGTGCGAAGCGATTTCTCGATACGCTTCGTTGGGGATTGCAGCTTGATATGCCAGTTCCGGGAGCCGGGCCGCTGGAACAGGTAGCCGGTCTTGCCGCGCATCGAGGACTCCGTTAGCGGCACATATTAGCGGCATTCGTTAGCGGCAGCAAACGTCCTTCAGATATCCTGTAGTATCAATCAGTTATGGTGCTGCCGCTCAGGATTGAACTGAGGACCTCTCCCTTACCAAGGGAGTGCTCTACCACTGAGCTACGGCAGCGGCCGGGTCGGCCGAGTACAACGGACCGCGTGGGCGACTTTGGCCCGGCCATGACGGCGCAGTATTAAAGCTCCGAGGCGAGCTTATCCAGCCCCATGACGTGGGCGAGGCTGCGCACCTCATCCTTTTGCTCTTCGCTAAAGCTCATGATCAGCGGGACAGCCGCGGATTTGAGGCCCTGAACCTCGACGCTGTCGGGATCGGCGGAGGCAAGCTGCGCGGCGCCTCTCGGCGCGCCCGGCCGGCGGGCGTCTCGCGCGCGCGCATAAGCGACATTCCGCAGCGCCGCCTCAACCGCCGGCCACATGCTTTCCTGATCCGCCGTCAGATGCAAACGCTGCTTGATGCTGACGATCTGCGCGTCGTTGAGCAGGGAGCCCTGACGGCCGGCGTGGCGAGGCGCGCCTTCCGCCGCTTGTGCCGCCGGCTTTGGCTCGGCCCGCCGGCGCGACGCCACGGCGGTTCTTGCCGCGCGCGGAGTGATTGCGGGTTGCGGGTTTTGCTCCGATGCCGCCGCCTCCGGGACCGGCCGCTGCATCGGCACAGGAACCATCGGCTGAGGATTCAGCAACGCGAACTGAGTTCCGCCAAGCACTGCGGTGTCGGTCGTAGCGATTGGCGCAGCGGCGCCGGTTTCTGCTGATGCGGTCGCGTGTGCGACCGTCGCGTCGGATTTCGGCTCGGGGAATCGCAACGCGACACTTTGGGAGGCGGAAGGATCCGTGGACTGCCAAGTTGTGGCGTGGCGATCGCCAACCAGGAAACCAAGCACGCCGGCAACAACAATCCAGAACCACCGGCCGCGCTTTGACACTTTCTCGCGCCGCATCTGCACACCCCGTCCCTTACCAACACCTTTCTCAGTCGTTGCAAATGAGGCTTAATTTATGACTAACGCAGGGAATTTTGCCGGCAGATCAATAGCCTCGGTGCGAGCGGCGGAACAAGGAAGACGGAGCAAATAAAAAAGGCCCGGCAGCGATGCCGGGCCTTGATAACTTACGCCGCCTGATCGGCGACGAAAGCCTTACGCCGCCTCTTCCTCGACGACGGCGTCTTCCTCCGCCGCCTCGGGCTTGGGACCACGATGCGGCCCCTTGGCGAGTGCGGCCTCGATCTCCTTGATCGCCTCGGTCTCGGTAAGACGCTGTACGGCAGCAACTTCCCGCGACAGCCGATCGATCGCGGCCTCGTAGAGCTGCCGCTCGGAGTAGGACTGCTCCGGCTGCGACTCCGACCGATAAAGGTCGCGGACGACCTCGGCGATGGCGACGATGTCGCCAGAATTGATCTTGGCCTCGTATTCCTGCGCCCGGCGCGACCACATGGTCCGCTTGATTCGCGCGCGCCCCTTGAGGGTCTCGAGCGCCCGCTTGACCATCGGCGTTTCGGCAAGCTTCCGCATGCCGACAGAAGCGATCTTCGAGGTCGGCACCCGCAGCGTCATTTTGTCTTTGACGAAGTTGATGACGAAAAGTTCAAGGCGCACGCCGGCAACTTCCTGCTCCTCGATCGACACGATCTGGCCCACGCCATGGGCCGGATAGACGATAAATTCGCTGGTCTTGAAGCCTTGCCGCTGCGTAGTCTTCTTTGCAGTCATTCCCAAAGTTACTCCTTCCGCCTCCGGCTTGCGCCGCGGGGCGGGTTTCGCCACGCTAACCCGGCTCCGGGCCGGTCGCCGCGTGGACTGTGGTGGCCTACGGCTTGCGCCGGAGGCGGGTTTTCTTGCCTTCCGGCTCATGCCGGCCGCGCTCTTCTTCGAACGACGATGACGAGTTTTCTCTGCCACTGCTCTCGCGTGGGTCTCACGCCTCTTTTGACGATTCCTCGAAAACGCCCCGGAAAAATAAGCTCCCGAGGAGCGGGAGCGGCATATCGGGGGGTGTCCTTCTTTATGTGGCGCTTCTATAACACATTTTCAGTCAAAATCAAAGCGTTAACGCGTCGCAAAAGGGTCGCATCCACGAGACAGTTAAGGCGCTAATCTACGGTTGAAGTCAGTCCCCTGTCCCCGGATTGGGCGAAAAATACTGTTCATATTTGCCAGCCACGCCTTCCCAATCCTTGGCGTCGGCCGGCGGTTCCTTCTTGGCGGTAATGTTCGGCCACGCTTTGGCGAAGTCGGCGTTGATCCCGAGCCACTTTTCGACGCCGGGCTCGGTGTCGGGCTTGATGGCATCGACCGGGCATTCCGGTTCACAGACGCCGCAATCGATGCACTCGTCGGGGTGGATGACCAGCATGTTCTCGCCCTCGTAGAAGCAATCCACGGGGCAAACCTCGACGCAATCCATGTATTTACATTTGATGCAATTGTCGTTGACGATGTAGGTCATCCGCTCACTCTGAAGCCCGGTTTTGGGAGCAGTTGCTCCTACCGCATGGCCGATGGCCACGCAAGTTTGGCGGCCCACTTGCTCGGGCGCCGTGTGCGCGGCTGTTCATGTCAATTCCTCGTAGAGAACCTGACCGGTTTGTGCTGGGCCTCTGCGGTCGGCAAATCCTCTGACTTTGACCACCCGAACGCTGCGATCGAGCGCGACCGTGATCACATCGCCGGTCCGCACTACGCGGCTCGGCGCGCCGATAGGGGCGCCGTTGATCCGGACATAACCGGCGCTGACCAGCGATGCGGCTGCGCTGCGCGTGCGTACCAGCCGGGCATGCCACAGCCACCGGTCGATGCGTTGGCGGTCAGATGCGACCAGCACACTAGCGGCGGCCTTTGGCGTCGGCTTCGAGTTGCGCCTTCAGGGCGGCGAGTTTGGCGAACGGTGAGTTCGGATCGGGCGCCTTCTCCCGACGTTCGTGCCGTTCGTAACGCGCTGCCGGCCCAGATGGCCTCTCCTGTTCGCGACGCGGCCGATCGAACCGCTGATCGCCGCCAGGGCGGCGACGGTGGTGGCGTGAATGGCGTGCGGGCTTGGGCGTTTCGGCCTGAACGGGTTCGGACTGCGAAGTCTCAGCGGTCGTAGCCGCGGTCCCGTCGGAAGCCCCGTTGGTTGCGCCAACGGCCTGGACCGCTGCGTCCTGGTGTTGTTCGATCGTTGGCTGCGGCGCTTGCTTGCGCGCCTCGCGCGGGCGAAACCGCGGACGTTCACGGCGCCGCTCGGAACGGCCGGGCCGCCACACTTCGACCAATTCGGGCTCGGCGGTTGCGGCGGTCTCCGCGGGCGCTTCGGCTGATGGTTCAGTCGCGAGCGTAACGGGCGCGGCCGACAGCGTAACAGGTACCTCTTCGCTAGAGTCAGATTCGGTGGAGATAACTTCGGTGGAGGTAACTTCGGTCGAGGCAACTTCGGTGGAGGTCGCTTCGCCGACGACATCCTCGGCAACAGTTTCGGGTTCCAGATTTGGCGCGTCCGAAGGCGCAACTGGAACGTCAGGTTCTTCGCCGATCGCCGCTATTTCTGGCGGCAACGGTGAATCAAGTGGCGGCAGACCGATTGCCGAATCAGTTGGCAATACATTCGCGGCTTCGCCCGCAGCTGTCACTGTTGCTTCAGCAACGGGCAGCGGTTCAGCGGGTTTCGGCCGCTTCTCCATCCGATAACCAAGCGAGCGCAGGATCGATGCAAAATCCTCACCCGCAGCGCCGGTCAACGACGTCATGGTATTGACGACGGTAAAGCCGCCACCGGCGATCGCCCCCGGCGGCTTTTGCCCCAAAGCGCCTTCGCGCCAAGCAAGCGCAGGACGGATCAGATCGGCAAGGCGTTCGAGAATATCGACGCGCACGGCGCGTTCGCCGCAGACGCGATAACCGGCCACGCCATAGAGTGCGGTGTCGATCTCCTTGTTGACCGGAATCGAGGTGCGGCCACTGCCGGCAAGATGCAGCAAATCGTCAAAGCCTTTGCTTTGCGGCCCGTCATGGGACAGCGCCCAGAGTTGCGTCGCCAGCGACCGTGGCGCGGGCTTCAGCAACAGCGGAAGATAAATGTTATGGGCGCCAAACCGCACCCCGTACTTGCGTAAACTTGCCCGTTCCGGCTGTTGCAATCCTTTGACTTCGTCGGCAACCCGCGACCGGTCAAGCACACCGAGCGCTTCGACCAATTGAAAGGCTATGCCGCGTGCGATGCCGCTGACGTCGGCGGCCGCCGACAGCTCGAACAAAGAACCGAGCAGCTTGGTAATGTGGAATTTCACGAAAGCTTCGAGCCGCGCCTCAACTGCTTCGCGCGGCGCACCGGAGAGGTGTTCGTCGGCAATGATGCGCACGCGCGGCCGCAAGACCTCTTCGCCGGCGACGAGTTTGCCGACCGCGGCGCCGGTCCAGCGGATGGTGCCGTCGGCCGCCAGCACGAATTGTTGATCCGGCGCTTCAGCAAGCCGCGTGGCGCGCGCGGCGATCTCGCCGGCCAAAGCCTTCTGCGCCGCATTTTGCAACGCTTTGGCTTCCGAGCCGCCTTGCGACGCGTCAGGTACGAAGACGAAACCGTCGAGGCGCCCGATGGTGCGCCCTTCGACCACGACCTCGCCGGTCTTGCTCATTTCCGGCTCAAGGTCGCCGTTCTCACGGAGCCGCCGCATCAAGACGCTGGTGCGCCGATCGACGAAACGCTCGGTCAGCCGCTCGTGCAGCGCATCGGAGAGTTTGTCCTCAACGCCGCGGGTGACGTCTTGCCAGTGCTCCGGATCGGCGAGCCAATCCGGCCGGTTCGCCGCAAAGGTCCAGGTCCTGATATGGGCGATGCGGTTCGAGAGCGTATCGATGTCGCCATCGGTCCGGTCCGCCAGCGACACCTGGTTGGCAAACCAGTCGGTTGGAATTTTGCCTTCGCGCTTGAGAAAGCCGTAGAGCGAGACGACAAGCTCGGCGTGGGTCGCCGGCGCGATCTTGCGATAATCGGGAATCTGGCAGACTTCCCAAAGCCGCTCGACGTCGATACTGGTTCCGATCAGTCCGCGCACTTCATCATCGCGTGCGGCATGGTCAAGCACCAGGATGTCCTCGGCGACCGGGGCGCGCGTCATGGTGTTTTCAGTCGGCGCCGCCGCCAGAGAAGCCTGCAACGCGCCAACGGAAGAGAAATCGAGATCGGTGTTGCGCCATTGCACGATCTTCACCGGCTCGAAGTTGTGCGACTCAAGCGCCTGCGCCAGTTCGGTCTCGAACGGCGGACAACGGCCCGTGGTGCCAAACGTGCCGTCACGCATGGCGCGGCCGGCTCGGCCTGCGATCTGAGCCAGCTCGGCGGGGTTCAATTTGCGGAACTGGTAGCCGTCGAACTTGCGATCGGACGCAAACGAAATGTGATCGACGTCGAGATTAAGTCCCATGCCGATGGCGTCGGTCGCCACCAGGTAATCGACTTCGCCGGCCTGGTAGAGCGCGACCTGGGCGTTGCGCGTGCGCGGCGACAGCGCGCCAAGCACGACCGCGGCACCGCCGCGCTGCCGGCGGATCAATTCGGCGATGGCGTAGACTTCATCGGCTGAGAAAGCGACGATCGCCGAACGGCGCGGCAATCGCGTCAGTTTCTTCTCGCCGGCAAAGGTCAATTGCGACAGACGTGGGCGGCTGACGATGCTGACGCCCGGCAGCAGCCGTTCGATAATCGGCCGCATCGTGGCGGCGCCGAGTACCAAGGTCTCCTCGCGCCCGCGCCGGTGCAGAATGCGGTCGGTGAAAACGTGGCCCCGCTCAAAATCGGCGGCGAGCTGAATTTCGTCGACAGCGAGAAACGCGACATCGAGGTCCGACGGCATCGCCTCGACAGTCGAGACCCAGAACCGCGGATTGGCTGGTTTGATTTTCTCCTCGCCGGTCACCAGTGCGACCGCGTCCGCCCCCACCCGCTCGACCGCCTTGTTGTAAACTTCGCGCGCCAACAGCCGCAGCGGCAGGCCGATCAGTCCGGACGAATGCGCCAGCATCCGCTCGATGGCGAGATGGGTCTTGCCGGTATTGGTCGGGCCGAGCACGGCAGTGACGCCGGCGCCGCGCGCGCGCAAATCTCGATTGGTGGCAGGCGAAAATGAAATCGGCATTGCAAGCCCGGAGTGCCGCGCGTGCGCGGCGGTTGCATCTGTATCACAACAACACGACGGGAAAGCCCTGTGCTGGTCGGGAAAGGTCTGTGATTAAGATGTGGAACGAGTTTGGAACGAATTGCGGCCGAATTGGCGACGCGCACCGTGTTCGACTTCGTTCACGGCGACATATGGCGCTAGCGCTGCTTCACAACACAACATGGGGTGTCGGAAGCGGCTTTTCGACATCATTTTCGGGGCCAAAAAGTTAACGGCGTGCGCCGACAGCTTTCCAATGAGTTAAGGGGTTCTTCCCTGTGGATAGTGGGGACGCCGCGCAGCGCATCAAGCCGCGTGCATCTTCCTTAGCGCCCTTAGATGGCGGCCTTCAACAGTAACGACGCCAGCATCACTGTATTTTCACGCTGGCCGCGGCGCGCGGTTTCGCGGCCGTGATGAAGTGCGTCGCCTGGACCACCCCGGTGCCGACCGGCGTCGGCAGCGAAAAGCGAAATGGCACCAGCACCCGCGTGCCGGTAATGGGCGCGAGCCAAACTTCGGCATCGCGTAACTCGGCAAGGTACTTGATCGCGTAACGATTCGGCACATACCCGGAGATCGGCGTGAAGTAGATAGCGCAGACCACGACCGGGCCCTGGTAGCCCTTTTCGGCTTTGACCACTTCCATACGCTTGAATTCGCTACGCAGATCAAAGCGCATGCGGCCGTCGAACACCGACACCTTGCGGCCGCAGGCCTGCGGCGATAACGGGTCGCCGGTACCGTTCACCGGGTCGAGCGTGGACGTCATCGGGTCGAGCACGTTGTGGCGATCGCCGTCGGTCACCGGAATGCGGTCGTTGCTCGGCCCAATTGGAGGGTCGACGGTGAAATCCTTGACGTTGCTGCCTGCAAACGACATGCGCACATCATCGACCCGATTCCGGTTGGTGATGGTGGAGACGTAGCTTGTCGGCAATGGCTGCCCGGCGGCTACGGTGCCCTGCACCTTGCTGACACCGTGTCCGTAGCTGAAGAAACGCAAAATGCCCGTCGTGCCGCCGCTTGCCGACGCGCTGAACTCGTCCTCGGAAATCTCGATGATCCAGTTGCCACGGCCAATCGGAATGCCGGCGAGGGTCGCAGTATATTCGGCCTCGAGCCGTCCCTGCGCGGCGGCAACGTGGCTGGTGTCAACCATAAGCGCGATGATGGTAACGAAACACCCCGCGGCGAAGGCGGCGCAGGGTGCGGTCGAGATGAGCCGGCTTGGCAGCAAAGACACGGTGGTGACGAATCCCTCGGTGCCGCAGATTAAGCTTGACGGCGACGTGGCTACGACGACGGGATGCCGCATCAGCCGCCCGATGTAATAGTCCGGGCGCCGCACTTTATCTCGTTGGAGAATGCGACGTTTCTGTGGTTTTACACCGTCTTAAGCTTGGGACCGCCGCTGCCGGTTTCGACCTCGCGCTTGACGCTTTTCGGCACCCTGACTATAGGTCCGCAACCTTTTCTCCCTACATGTTGAGGGCTCGGAGCCGGCGGCGCCGAGGGCTAACAGGAATTCTGCCATGGCATGGCGCTGCGAACTGACCGGCAAGACACGCCAGATCGGGAATTGGGTGAGCCACTCGAACCGAAAGACCAAGCGGCGGTTCCTGCCGAACCTGCTCAACGTCACGCTGTTGTCGGATTCACTCGGCCGCTCGGTGCGGCTGCGGATTTCGGCCAACGCGCTCAAGAGCGTCGATCACCGCGGCGGCTTCGACGCTTTCCTGCTGGCGGCCAAGGATGCCGAGCTTTCGGCGCGTGCGCTCGAACTCAAGCGCCAGGTCGCCAAGAAGCGCACGGCGGCCGCGGCCTAGCGCAAACCCATCTCAAGTATTTGGTGAGCCAGTCTTGCGTCAAAGTTTGGCTTCGACGCGGGTGCTATTTGGAATTCCCATCATCCTCAGCGGGATGGCTGACGAGATTTACGCCTGCGCGCGGCGGGGCCGAACCGGACGCGGCGCGCGTTCTTCGATGGGTTGTTCGTCGAACAGCTCGGCGAGCTTTTCGGTCATGACGCCGCCGAGTTCCTCGGCGTCGACAATCGTCACGGCGCGGCGGTAGTAGCGCGTGACGTCGTGACCGATACCGATGGCGATCAATTGGACCGGCGAGCGCGTTTCGATATCCTCGATTACCCAGCGCAAGTGACGCTCCAGATAATTGCCGGGATTGACTGACAGCGTCGAGTCATCAACCGGCGCGCCGTCGGAGATCATCATCAGGATCTTTCGCGTCTCCGGCCGGCCGAGCAGACGCTTGTGCGCCCAGTCGAGCGCCTCGCCGTCGATGTTCTCTTTCAGGAGACCCTCGCGCATCATCAAGCCGAGATTCTTGCGCGCGCGTCGCCACGGCGCGTCCGCCGCCTTGTAGACGATGTGGCGCAAATCATTGAGCCGCCCCGGATTGGCCGGCTTGCCTTGGGCGAGCCAGGCTTCGCGCGATTGTCCGCCCTTCCAGGCCCGCGTTGTGAAGCCTAAAATCTCGACCTTGACGCCGCAACGTTCCAGCGTGCGTGCCAGGATATCAGCGCAGGTCGCCGCGACCGTGATCGGTCGCCCGCGCATCGAGCCGGAATTGTCGAGCAGCAGCGTCACCACGGTATCGCGGAAATCGGTGTCCTTCTCGCGCTTGAACGACAACGGATGCATTGGGTCGACAATCACGCGCGACAGCCGCGCCGGATCGAGCAGGCCTTCTTCCAGATCGAATTCCCACGCCCGGTTCTGCTGCGCGAGCAGGAGCCGCTGCAGCCGATTGGCGAGCCGCGCCACTACGCCTTGCAGATGCGACAATTGCTTATCGAGATAGCCGCGGAGCCGATCGAGTTCTTCCGGATCGCAGAGATTCTCGGCGCCGACAATTTCGTCGAATTTGCTGGTGAATGGACGATAATCGGGACCGCGCGGTTCGTTGCGATTGTGGCGCGGCCGCCAGGGTTCGGCGGCAGTCTCGGAATCGCCCATTTCCGCATCGTCGGCCATGTCGGACGCCGGCGCATCGACGGATTCCGCGGCGCTGTCGGGCAACTCATCGGCTGAGCTCTCGGCCTCTTCGAGGCTCATGCGCTCGCTGTCTGCGCTCTCCGCCGCCTCGCCGTCTTGACCGGATTCCTCGCTGCGATCCCGCTGGTCGCCGTCCTCTCCCTCCTCCTCGTCGGATTCGCTCGATCGATCCTCGCCCATGTCCAGGCAATCGAGCAGGTCGTGCACCACGTCGCCGAAGCGGCGCTGATCGGCGACGACGCGTTCCAGCCGATCGAGATTGCGGCCGGCGCGTTCCTCGATCAGCGGACGCCATAGCTCGACGACCTTGCGCGCGGCCGGCGGCGGCGTTTCGCCGGTGAGCCGTTCGCGGACAATCATGGCCACGGCATCTTCGATCGGCGCATCGGCACGGTCGGTGACCTCGTCGTATTTGCCGCGATGAAAGCGGTCATCGAGCATGGCGGCGAGATTCTTTTTCACACCGCCCATGCGCCGCGATCCGATGGCTTCGACGCGGGCCTGCTCGACCGCTTCGAACACCGCACGTGCCTGCTGACCGCCGGGGACGAGCTTGCGATGCACTGCCGGGTCGTGACAGGCGAGCCGCAGCGCGATCGAGTTGGCATGGCCGCGCACGATGGCGGCTTCCCGCTCGTTGAGCCGGCGCGGCGGCTCCGGCAGCCGCACCTTGTTGGCGGTCAGCCCAGGGCGCTCCGCGGCGAAGGCGACCTCGATATCGCTCTTGCCGGCGATGGCGCGGACGCAAACCCCGACCGCGCGCTTGAACGGCTCGGTCGGCGCTTCCTTTGCCGGGGTTTTGATTTTGATGTTCGAAGTCATCGGACGCGTGTCGCTCGTTAATCTTCAGTGTGGAGGTGTCAGCCGTTCGCGCACAACCAGTTTCGAAACTGCGGAGACATCGGCGGCGTCGAGAACCGCCTGGTCCTGCACGAAGCTTTCGAGCGCGACGTTCGAGGTCATGTTTTTCCCTCCCCCCGCACCGGAAGAGGTGACTGTCAGGACAGCGCAACGTTGACGGCGGATTCCGGCAATTCCTGCCCGAAGCACCGCTGATAAAACTCCGCCACCAGCGGACGCTCGAGTTCGTCGCATTTGTTGACGAAGGTCAGCCGGAACGCGAAGCCGACGTCGCCGAAGATTTCGGCATTCTCGGCCCAGATGATCACCGTTCGCGGGCTCATCACGGTCGAGATATCACCGTTCATGAACGCGTTGCGGGTGAGATCGGCGACGCGCACCATCTTGCCGACGATGTCGCGGCCCGGATCGGTGCGATAGTGCTTCGCCTTGGAAAGCACGATGTCGACCTCGTTATCGTGCGGCAGATAGTTCAGCGTGGTGACGATCGACCAGCGGTCCATCTGGCCCTGGTTGATCTGCTGGGTGCCATGATAGAGGCCCGACGTATCGCCAAGCCCGACGGTGTTGGCGGTCGCGAACAGACGAAATGCCGGATGCGGCTTGATCACCTTGTTCTGGTCAAGCAGCGTCAATCGCCCGGACGATTCCAGGACCCGCTGAATCACGAACATCACGTCCGGCCGGCCGGCATCGTATTCGTCGAAGCACAGCGCGACATTGTTCTGCAGCGCCCACGGCAAAATGCCGTCGCGGAATTCGGTGACCTGCATACCGTCGCGGATCACGATCGCATCCTTGCCGATGAGATCGACCCGGCTGATGTGGCTGTCGAGGTTGACGCGCACGCAGGGCCAGTTGAGCCGCGCCGCGACCTGCTCGACATGCGTCGATTTGCCGGTGCCATGATAGCCGGTGACGATGACCCGACGGTTGCGGGCAAAGCCGGCAAGGATGGCGAGCGTCGTCGGCTTATCGAACCGGTAGTCGGGATCGAGGTCCGGAACGTGTTCGTCCGGCTCGGAATACGCCGGCACTTCCAAATCGCTGTCGATGCCGAACACCTGCCGGATCGAGACCTTCATGTCCGGCAAGCCGGATTCCGTTTCTGCTGCGAGACTCATTGCACCTCCGTGACCCCGGAACGTCCGAGTGTCCCGATTAGCCGCGATCGGCCTTCTCTGGCGGTCGGATGTCGCGCCAAACTTACCAGAAGCCCATAAGGCCGCGAAAGCCGCTATCCACCGGTCAGCAGAATCCCGCCGACTTCAGGTAGTTGTAGGCCTGGATGATCTCCCGAAGCCGGTCCTCGGAGGTGCGGTCGCCGCCGTTGGCGTCGGGATGATGCCGTTTTACCAATACTTTAAACCTCGCCTTGATATCGGCCCGTTTGGCGTCGGCTTCAAGACCGAGTGTATCGAGGGCACGGCGCTGAGCATTGAGAATTTTGCGGCCCTCGGCCGTCGGTCGCGCATGCCCGGCGCCACTGGCGCCCGCCGCGCCGAATAAACTGAACGGATCGTCTGCCGCCCAACCTTCAGGGCGAGGGTCCGCGGAGCCACGCCGGCTGTTCCGGCGGCGGCCACTGACACCGCCGATCGACCCCATTTTCCAGGTGGGACGATGGCCGGTCAGGTCTTCCTTCTGATACTTGGCGACCGCGTCATCACTCATGCCGGCGAAGAAATTGTATGAATTGTTGTATTCGCGGACGTGCTCCAGGCAGAACCGCCAATACTCACTGGCGCGCAGCCGGCCCTTTGGCGCGCGGTGTGTCGCAGGCGCCGCGCAGTCCGGCCACTGGCAGCCGGGCAGCTCAGTGCGCTGGCGGCGATCCTGGTCCGGCTTGACGCGAATCCGATCGAACAGTGGCGAGTTGTTACTCATTGCTTCAATTATGAGGGTGGGTTGATGGCACCTTCAAGACTTGACAGATGACAAAACCCAAAATGCCGGCATTGACCCGCATCGCGCGCTTGCTATCTGTCGCCCATGCAAACACGCGATCTCATCACGGAAAAGTTGCGCAAGGCTTTCGCGCCCGAGAGTCTTAGCGTCGAGGATGAATCACATCGTCATGAAGGTCACGCCGGACACCGGCCGGGCGGCGAGACCCATTTCCGTCTCTACATCGTGTCGGAAGCCTTCCGCGGAAAGAGCCGGCTCGAACGCCATCGCATGATCAACGCGACACTTGCGGGCGAGCTTGCCGGCGGCGTGCATGCACTGGCGATCCATGCGGCGGCGCCGGGCGAGAAGACTCCGTAAGCCCGCACAGAGACTATACGCCATTGACGTATATGCGCCATTGACGTATATACATCTGATGCTGCAATCGCCTCACGTCGTGGCGGAGTTGCCGCAATTTCTTCGCGATGTCGAGGCGGCCAAGATCAATGCCAACGAACACCGAACAATAGTCGATGCGATCGCCGCCAATCCGCTGCAAGGGGACGAGATTCGCGGCTCAGGAGGCGTACGCAAAGTACGATTTGCCGGTCGCGGTAAGGGAAAAAGTGGAGGCTATCGTGTCGTGACGGCTACTTCGGACCAAACGCCCCGGTCTACCTCATCGCTCTTTTGAGTAAGGGAGAACGCGGAAACTTCACGGCATCCGAGATTGCCGCGTTTAAGGCTCTAACAGGCGAAATCGCGCGATATTGGCGACGGAGAACCACGTGAAAAAACCCGCCGACAGAATTATACAAGGTCTTCGCGAAGCCGCCGCACATGCGCGCGGCGAAACCGTAGCTGGATTGAAGCTTCACGTTCCACGCACGGTCAATGTTTCCGCAGTCCGACGTAAAACGGGACTCTCCCAAGCCGCATTTTCACGCAGGATCGGCGTTTCCGCCGGCACGTTGCGCAACTGGGAGCAAGGACGGCGCATGCCCGAGGGACCCGCGCGCGTACTGCTGGCATTGCTGGAACGCAACCCGCGTATCGTCGAGGACATGCTAGGCGGATAGCCTGCGGGCCGTCTAACTCGCCTTCGCAGTCACCTTGCGCACCAGCGGCGTCACGCGCAAAGCCGTGATGCGGTTGCGGGTTTTGCGGAGAACCTGAAAACGGAAGCCGTGGAAGGTAAAACTCTGTCCGGGCTCCGGGATCGAACGCGATTCGTGGATCACCACGCCTGCGATCGTCGTCGCCTCATCGTCGGGAATATTCCAATCCATCGCCCGGTTGAGGTCGCGCACCGGCACCGCGCCGTCGACGTTCACTGAGCCATCCGGCAGTATACGCACGCCGGGGACCGCGATGTCGTGCTCGTCGCTGATGTCGCCGACGATCTCCTCGACGATGTCTTCCAGGGTCACCAGGCCTTCGAGTTCGCCGTATTCGTCGACGACCAGCGCGAACGGCGTCTTGCGGTGGCGAAATGCTTTGAGCTGTTCATAGAGCGGCGTGGTGTCCGGCACAAACCAGGCCGGCTTGGCCAAAGCAAGAAGATCGATCCTGGCCGTATCGCCGTGAGCCGCGTGGAGTGCGCGCCACACCTCCTTGGCATGCAAGACGCCGATAACGTTATCCGGCGAATCGCGCCACAGCGGCAACCGGGTCACGCCGGCGGCCAACACCGCATCGATCAGCTCCCGGGGCGGTTCATCCGCGTCGAGCATGACCATCTTGGTGCGATGGATCATCACATCGGAGACGGTCAGCTCGCGCAGGTCGAGCAAGCCGCCCATCATGTCGCGGTCGAGCTTTTCCACAACGCCGGCGCGGTGCATGAGATCGACCGCGCCGCGCAGTTCCTCGCGCGGCGAAAGGATCGAGTGGATACTGCCGACCGGCACGCCGACAACGCGCAAGATGAGACGCACCAGCCATTCGACCGCTTTCAGGACCGGCAGGAACACTGCGACCGTCCGCTCGATCGGCTGCGCGACAGCAAGGGCCATGCGATCGGGCGCGTTGTAGGCGGCGGTCTTCGGCAGCACTTCGCAGAGAACGAAGATCAGCACCGTCATCACGATGGTCGCGTAGATCACTCCGGCGTGGCCGAACAGCGTCAGCAACAAGCCGGTCGCCAAGGTCGACGCTGCGATATTGGTGACGTTGTTGGCGAGCAGCACCGCTCCGAGAAAACGTTCGCGAGTGCCCAGCAAGCGATTGACGATAGTCGCGTCGAAATTGCCTTGCTTCTCCAGCCGCATCATGGCGGCGCGCGAGGACGCGGTCAGCGCGGTCTCGCTGGCGGAGTAAAACGCCGATACCAGGAGGCAGATCACCACTGCCGCGACGGTCAACCAATCGTAAATCGTCATTGCCCGGCGAGCTTCTCGCTGAGGAACGCGCGCACATCCTGTTGATCGACGCTGGCTTCGACAAACGCGGCGCCGATCGCGCGCACCAGAATAAATGTAAGCCTTCCGCGCTTTACTTTCTTGTCCTGGGCGATCAAATCCATCAATCGATCGACGGACGGCAGCGCACCCGGAATGTCTCTTGGCCGCGTCGGCAGCCCGACTTCCGCCAGATGATGGACCGCGCGCTCAGCCTCGGCGGCGGGAATGAGGCCGAGCCGCGCTGAAAAGCCGAACGCGAGCGCAGTGCCCGCGGCGACCGCCTCGCCGTGAAGGAGCCGATCGGAAAACCCACAAGCCGCTTCCAGCGCGTGACCGAAAGTGTGGCCGAGATTGAGCAGCGCCCGGTCGCCGTTCTCACGCTCATCGCGCGCTACGATCGCGGCCTTGGCGCGGCAGCTCACGGCAATGGCATGCTCGCGCGCGGGACCTCCTTTAAAGACGTCACGCCAGTTCGCCTCCAGCCACGAGAAAAACGCGGCATCGCCGAGCAGGCCGTACTTGGCGACCTCCGCATAGCCGGCGCGAAATTCGCGCGCCGGCAAGGTGTCGAGGGCTGCGGTGTCGGCGAGCACCAGGATCGGCTGATAAAACGCACCAATCAGATTCTTGCCGTGGGCTGAATTGATCGCGGTCTTGCCGCCGACGGAGGAATTGACCTGTGCCAGCAGCGTGGTCGGAACTTGCACATAATCTATTCCACGCCGCACTGCGGACGCTGCGAATCCGGCAAGATCGCCGATGACGCCGCCCCCGAGCGCGATCACAAGATCGCCGCGCTCGATACGCGCCGCGATGATCGCTTCGCAGACTTGCTCGAACATGCGAAAACTCTTCGAGCCCTCGCCAACCGGAACGATGACGCGGCTCGCCGGCACGCCGGCTCCCGCAAGCGCGGCTTCAGCAGCGACCAGGTGGTGACGGACGACATTCTCGTCGGTAACGACAGCGGCCTTGGCGCCCGGTCGGAGTGCCGCAATGCGCGCGCCGAGCGACGCGATCAGTCCGCGCCCAATGACGATGTCGTAGCTGCGGTCGCCGAGCGCGACCTTGACGGTTGCGGGATCGTTGCGGAGCGGCGCCGTCATAGACCGGCCTTTCGTTCGGGCGGTGCCGCCTCCTTCAGCCACGCGGCGAGCGCCGTCATGATGTCGGCGACGACGGCGTCGTGCGGCACTTCGCGCGACTGCACGATGAGGTCGGATTGCGCATAGACCGGCTCTCTCTCGACCATGAGTGCGCGCAGCGTCTCTCCCGGATCGGCGGTCTGCAACAGCGGCCGGTCGTTTCGGCGCTTGCTGGTCCGACGCAACAGCACGTCAATCTCGGCCTTCAGCCAGACAGAGACGCCCTTCGCACGGACGAGGTCGCGGGTATTTGGATTCATGAAGGCGCCGCCGCCGGCCGCCAGGATCTGCGGGCCGCCCTCGAGCAGCCGCGCGATGACGCGTGCCTCACCGCTGCGAAAGTACGCCTCGCCCTGATGGGAAAAGATATCCGCAATGCTCATACCGGCCGCTTTCTCGATTTCCACGTCGGCATCGACAAACGGGATCGCCAGGCGGGCGGCCAATCGGCGGCCGACCGACGACTTTCCCACTCCCATCATGCCGACCAGCACAATTGAGCGCCGCCCGAGTTGGGCCACGATCGCGGCCGGCGAGACGGTCGCATTGGTGTCATTTTGTAAAGTAATATCAGTCATATATCGTTAATGCCGGAGCAAGGGCCCAACGCCCGCTTGGCTCAAGGCTGGAGCATTCGGGTTACGTTCCGAATAAGTTGCCAGTTTCGGCCTGTCATGATCGTACTCGGTCCCGGTCGCCGGCACCAATAGGATGAGCACGAACACCTGATGCCGAGCCTGCTGCGGTTCCTGACCATCGTTGTTGTGCTGGGCGGCGTCATCTTTGGCGGCCTTTATTCGCTGGCACATTTCGTACAGCCGAAACCGCGGGAAATCACCGTGTCGGTCCCGCCCGACAGATTCTTCAAGAACCGCTAGGGCCTTAGGCATGGTTCGGGCGGCAACACCAGAATCGGCGCGAAAGGCAAAACCTTCCGACGAGCGGCTGGTCTCGCTGTTTCTCGATATGCTGGCGGCCGAGCGCGGCGCCGGCAACAACACGCTTGACGCCTACCGCCGCGACCTTGGGGATTTTGCGTCCTGTCTCGGCAGCCGCGGCGGCTCGATAGCGAACGCGGCGACCGACGATTTGCGAAGCTATCTGGGCGATCTGGCGCGACGCGGCTTGCAGCCGACGACGGTAGCGCGGCGCCTGTCCGCGATCCGACAGCTTTATCGGTTCCTCTACGCGGAAGGCCGGCGCAAGGACGACCCCGCCGCCGTGCTTGAAGGCCCAAAGCGCTCACGCCCACTGCCGAAAACACTCACGCTTGCCGAAGTCGATCGCCTGTTGCGCGTAGCCGGGCAAACCGATCCCGCGGCCCCGCTGCCGACGCGGCTTCGCGCCGCCCGGCTCGCCTGTCTCGTCGAACTTCTCTACGCTACCGGGTTGCGCGTTTCCGAACTTGTTGCGCTGCCGGCTTCGGCGGCCCGCCGCGAAGCCCGGATGATCGTCGTGCGCGGCAAGGGCAACAAAGAGCGCCTCGTGCCGCTCAACAACGCGGCCAAGCGCGCGACCGCCGACTATCTCGCCCTTCTGACCGAAGCACGCGGCAAGAACGGCGTTAGCGCGGGATCGAAATGGCTATTCCCATCGTTCGGCGATTCCGGCCATCTCACCCGTCAGCATTTTGCACGCGACCTCAAGGCGCTTGCAGCCGCCGCGGGCTTGCGCCCGGCGCAGCTAAGCCCGCACGTCCTGCGGCACGCTTTCGCCAGCCACCTTCTGCACAATGGCGCGGACCTCCGCGTGGTGCAGACGCTGCTCGGCCACGCCGACATTTCCACGACCCAGATTTACACCCATGTGCTCGAAGAACGCCTGAAAAGCCTCGTCCGCGATTTGCATCCGTTAGCGGACGGCTAAGAGACCCGCACGTCATATTTTGATTGACATTTGATGAAACGACGACATCTACCGGATGATCTCTCGATGGTCTCTTAGGTAGAATGATCAAGAGCGCGGACTGAGACGTATATGAACAAACGCGACGCCATCAAGGTTCTGCGCCGGCATCAAGACGACCTTCGTGCGCGCGGGATCATCCATGCTGCCCTCTTCGGTTCTGTCGCACGCGATGAAGCCGGCACTCGGAGCGATCTCGATGTCTTGATCGAACTTGACCCTGAGCTGAAACTGGACATTTTCGCTTATGCAGGGCTCAAGCGGCACGTCGCCGGCCTGTTCAACGGCTCGGTCGATGTCGTGAACAAGGATGCGCTCAAGCCGCACCTGCGCGAACCGGTGTCGGCCGATGCCGTCTACGCGTTCTAGACCGCCGACTGAAACTCTGATCGATATTCAGCAAAATATTCATCTGGCGTCGACCTTTGTGGAAGGGATGAGTTTCGAAAGTTTTCGTACCTATCTCCGTACGGTTTACGCTGTGACCCGGTGCCTTGAAATTATTTCCGAAGCTTCGCGAAGATTGCCCAAGCAATTAAAGACGCGCCACCCGACTATTCCTTGGGTCGACATTGCAGGTGCTGGAAGCGTTTATCGGCATAGCTATGAGGCCGTACTCGAACAAATTCTTTGGCGCACCCTCAAGAACGGCCTGGAACCTTTGAAAGCCGTCGTCGAGGAGGAACTTCACCGGTTGGAAACCGGCTAACAGTCATCCTGTGGGGTTTTCCTTGACTAGACCTCATTCAGCGGAGGATTTCCTGTCCATGACAATCTGTAGTTCTCGGTCGAAAAGCTTGCTCACGTAATGCGCTCTTACCTCGACTTCGAAAAGCCGGTGGCCGAACTCGACGCCAAGGTCGAGGAAATGCGCGCGCTCCAGAACGGCGGCGAGGCCATTGCCATCGGTGAAGAGATCAACCGCATCGAAGGCAAGGCGGCGCAGACGCTCAAGGAAATCTATGCCGAGCTGACACCCTGGCAGAAGACACAAGTGGCGCGGCATCCGCAGCGGCCGCATTGCGTCGATTACATCGCGCAGCTGATCGCCGATTTCACGCCGCTCGCCGGCGACCGCACCTACGGCGAGGACGCCGCAATCGTCGGTGGCTTCGGCCGCTTCCATGGCGAGAGCGTTTGCGTGATCGGCCATGAGAAAGGCTCCGATACCGACAGCCGGCTCAAGCACAATTTCGGCATGGCGCGCCCGGAAGGTTACCGCAAAGCGGTGCGGCTGATGGACATGGCCGACCACTTTGAAATCCCGGTGATCGCGCTGATCGACACCGCGGGCGCCTATCCCGGCATCGGTGCGGAGGAGCGTGGACAAGCCGAAGCCATCGCGCGCTCGACCGAAGCCTGTCTGCGCATCGGCGTTCCTAACGTTGCGACCATCATCGGCGAGGGCGGATCGGGCGGAGCGATCGCGGTCGCCACCGCGAACCGCGTCATCATGCTGGAGCATGCCATCTACAGCGTGATTTCACCCGAAGGCGCCGCTTCGATCCTCTGGCGCGATGCCGCGAAAGCCCAAGACGCCGCCTCCAATATGAAGATTACCGCGCAAGATCTGCTCCGGCTCGGTGTCGTCGACACCGTGGTGCCCGAGCCGACCGGTGGCGCGCATCGCGATCCTCCCGCGACCATCGCAGCGGCTGGAGCGGCAATCGCCGAAGCGCTGACTGAACTGCATGGGCTCGACCCGGCAACCATCGTCCGACTTCGACGCGAGAAGTTCATGGCGATCGGGCGGACGCTGAGCTGACCTGATCAGTCCGGACGGCTTGCTGCCCCGGGCAAACTTTTCAGCCACAATCGTGCCGTGATTGATGTGGTCGTGCCGGCGATATGGAATGGTGCATAAAATCTCGCCACTGCCCGTCAAATTTGCGGAAAATTTACCATTCATTCAGCGCCGGCGTGGTCCCCTCGGCTTGCTCGGCTTGCGCAAGCGGCCTCGTAAGGATAACGATTGGTTCTGCGATGGCACGGGGACGGTTCCATCAGTCGGGGAGTATCGCGATTTGATCCGCGCCAGCCTGGTCCGCGCCCTGATGGCGTCGGCGGTGATCGCCGCGACGTTGGCGCTTGCCGGCTGCTACGGCGAGGACGCTTACCAGCTGCCCACGCGCGCGATGAAAGAGCTGTCGCCGCAGACGCTGGCGCTGCTTGAACAGAAGAAGATGCCGAAGGACTCCCCGATCCTCGTTCGGATCTTCAAGGAGGAATCGGAGCTCGAAGTCTGGAAGCAGGACACCTCCGGCCGCTTCCAGATCCTTAAGGTTTATCCGATCTGCCGTTGGTCAGGTGATCTTGGACCCAAGGTCCACGAGGGCGACCGCCAGGCGCCCGAAGGCTTTTACGCGATCACGCCTGATCTGATGAACCCGAATTCCAATTACTACCTCGCCATCAATACCGGCTTCCCGAATTCTTATGACAAGGCGAACGGGCGCACCGGGGCGCTTCTGATGATCCATGGCGATTGTTCGTCGCGCGGCTGTTACGCCATGACCGACGAGCAAATCGGCGAAATCTATTCGCTGGCGCGTGAATCCTTTCTCGGCGGCCAGCACTCTTTCCAGATCCAGGCCTACCCGTTCCGCATGACCCCGATCAACATGGCCCGCCATCGCACCAATCCGAACATGGCGTTCTGGAAGATGATCAAGGAGGGCAATGACCATTTCGAGGTGACCCATCTCGAGCCCAGGGTCGAGGTCTGCAATCGGCATTATGTGTTCGACGCCATGCAGCCCCCGGATGCGAAGAGGTCGCTGGTGTTCAGCCCAACCGGACCCTGCCCGGCCTATACCGTGGCCCCCGAGATCGCCAGCCTCTCACTGGCGAAACAGCAGAAAGACGATGCCCGGTACGCGCAGCTTGTCAGAATCAACGTGCCGACCGCGCCGATCAGAACCGGCCTCGACGGCGGCATGAACCGGGTCTTCCTGGCACAGGTCGGCGGCAGCATCCCGCCAGCAAGAAAGACTTCACCGTTGCCGCCGCAGCCGGCACCAGTCGTTATGGACAATGGCGGCGCCCAACCCACGTTCGCCAGCCGGATGCTCGGCGGCCTGTTGGGATCAACGGCAGCCGCCGAGGAGCCGGCGCAAGTCGCTGCCACCGATACACAAACGGTAGAACGCGGCGAAGCAAATGGCGGCACCGGCTTCTTCAGTAGCCTGTTCTCGTCGAACGGAACGGAGCCGGCCGCTGCCGTCGCGGCACCATCCCCGATAACAACCGCAACGGTCGAGCCGCCAAAACGCAAATCCGTTCCGCGTTATGAGACTGCGGCCGTCACACCGAAGCCGAAAGCCGAGCCGCACAGCGCCGAACGGCGCAAGACCGAGCCGCAAGAGACCACTACGGCCGCGATACCAAAAGCAAAGCTGGCCCCGCAGCAACAAGAGGCCAACGCCACTGCGCCACCGGCAGCCACCGCGAGCCTGATGAACGGCGCGCAAGCCGTCGTGCCGTCGGGCAATTTCGCCAACCGCTGGGGCGGATTGCAGTAATCAGATATTAGAGTCTGATCCAGTTATATTGAAGCGTATCCTGCATTCCTGAAGTAGTTTGCGCATTCCTGTGGAGTGAAGGCGCCGAGCAGCGTGCCGATGCGCTTCCAGGTGGTTTCGACTGTTCGCTCGGCTGCCTTGCGCAGCAGCGTCTTGAGCTTGGCGAAGACCTGTTCGATCGGATTGAGATCGGGGCTGTAGGGCGGCAGGAAGAAGAGCCGAGCGCCGGTGGCGCGAATGGCGCTGCGCACGGCCTTTCCCTTGTGGCTGCCAAGATTGTCGATGATGACGATGTCGCCGACTTTGAGGGTCGGAACAAGAATCTGTTCGACATAGGCCAGGAAGCTTTCGCCGTTGATCGGCCCATCGATCACGCAGGGGGCTTCGATCCGGTCGTGACGCAAGGCCGCCAGGAAGGTCAGCGTTCGCCAATGGCCTTGAGGCACCTTGGCAATGAGCTTGTGTCCGCGCGGCGCCCAGCCGCACAGCCGCGTCATGTTGGTCTTGGCCCAGGTCTCGTCGATGAAGATCAGCCGTGCCGGATCAAGCCGGCCTTGATACGCTTTCCAGCGTCGCCGCCTTCGTGCGACGTCGGGGCGGTCTTGCTCGGTGGCGAACAGAGTTTTTTTTGAAGCTGATGCCGGCATCGTGGATGATACGCCAGACCGAGCCGTAACTCGTGACAACACCGCGCTCGCCAAGCTCCACCACCAGTGTCCGCAGGGTCAAATCCGGCACCGTGGCAAGGCGTTGCAAAAGCCAGTCGCGCTCACCCGCCAGCGAGCGGGCTTGATTGCCGCCCATTCGCCTCGCCGCTGCACTGCCGGTCGCGCGGAACCGTTGCGACCACTTCACCACGCTCGCCACGCTCACCTTGTAGGTGCCAGCAACCTTGCGGCAGCTCTCGCCAGCCAAAACCATCGCAACAACGCGTTCGCGAAGATCAAGCGAATAGGGTCGTGCCATCCATGCTGGCCTCCACTCCAGCCAGCATCTTGAATCAGACCCGCTTCGATTTGGGAATCCCAAATCGATTCCGTCCCAATGAATCAGACTTTAGAAGACCGGCAATCAAGTATCGCTCGGGGACTACTGGTCCTGATTACCGATACCTGATCCCCGACTACTGATACCTGCCATGGCAGTGCTTGAACTTCTTGCCTGAGCCGCACGGGCAGGCCTCATTGCGGCCGACCTTGCCCCAACTCGCCGGATCTTTGGGATTACGTTCCGCCGCTGGGATGTTGCGCGGCATCGCCGTCGCGGCAGTGGCGGTAGCGCCGCCGCCGATGCCGTGGCGGGCCAGCGTTTCGGCGCCGGCCATCGCCAGCGCCATTTCGTCCTCGCCGGTGGTCGGATCGATCTTGTGCGCTTCCATGGGGGGCAGCGCCGACATCTGCTGGTCCGGCGGCGGCGAATCCATCACCTCGACCCGCATGAGCTGCGCCGTCACCGCCTCGCGCAGATGCTGGCTCATCGCTTCGAACAGGCTGAAGGCTTCCGCTTTGTACTCGTTGAGCGGGTCGCGCTGGGCGTAACCACGTAGCCCGACCACCTGGCGCAGATGGTCGAGCATGACCAAGTGCTCGCGCCACAGATGATCAAGCGTCTGCAGCAGGATCGACTTCTCGATGTAGCGGATGATTTCGGAGCCCCATCGCGCGACCTTCGCGGCCATGTGCTCGTCGGCGCGGCGCTCGACGCGGGCGAAAATCTCCTCGTCGGCGATGCCTTCTTCCTTGGCCCATTCATCGACCGGCAGATCGAGGCCGAGCACGCGGTTGAGCTCTTCCTTCAGGCCCGCCATGTCCCATTGTTCCGGATAGGCGTTCTCGGGGACGTGCTTGGCGACCAGATCGTCGATCGAGGTGTGGCGCATGTCGGCGACGATGTCGGCTGTGGTCTGATCGTGCATCCATTCGACGCGCTGGTCGAAAATTACCTTGCGCTGATCGTTCATCACGTCGTCGTATTTGAGAATGTTCTTGCGGATGTCGAAGTTGCGCGCCTCGACTTTCTGCTGCGCCTTCTCCAGCGCCTTGTTGATCCACGGATGAACGATGGCTTCGTTCTCTTTTAGGCCGAGCCTGGTCAGCATGCCGTCGAGCTTGTCGGTGCCGAAGATGCGCATCAGGTCGTCTTCGAGCGACAGGAAGAACTTCGAGTGGCCGGGATCGCCCTGGCGTCCGGAGCGGCCGCGTAACTGATTATCAATGCGCCGGCTCTCGTGCCGTTCGGTGCCGAGCACATAGAGTCCGCCGGCGGCCAGCGCCTTTTCCTTCAAGCGTGCGACCTCCGAACGAATCTCGGCCGCGCGCGGCGATTTATCGCGCGCTTGCCAGTCGTCGACGTCGGCCAGTTCCTGGCGAATGCGCATGTCGGCATTGCCGCCGAGCTGAATGTCGGTGCCGCGGCCGGCCATATTGGTGGCGATGGTGATGGCGCCCGGCACACCGGCCTGAGCGATGATCGCCGCTTCCTGCTCGTGATACCGGGCGTTGAGGACGGCGAACACTTTGGCCTGGCGGGCGCCCTCGTCGCCGGAGTAAAGCGCGGCAAACGCATTGGGATCGGAAAAATCGTGCTGCTCCCAGCCGTGCTTGCGCAGCATTTCGGCGAGCTGTTCGGATTTCTCGATCGAGGTGCTGCCAACCAGCACCGGCTGGCCGCGCGTTTTGCACTCCTCGATCAAGGCAAGGATGGCGCGAAACTTCTCGGTCGCCGTGCGATAGACCTCGTCGTCGTCATCGATGCGGACCATCGGCATGTTGGTCGGGATTTCGAGGACGTCGAGATTGTAGATGTCGAGGAACTCGTCCGCTTCGGTCGCCGCCGTTCCGGTCATACCGGCGAGCTTGTCGTACATTCGGAAATAGTTCTGGAAGGTGATGGACGCGAGCGTCTGGTTCTCGGGCTGAATTGGCTGCCGTTCCTTGGCCTCGAGCGCCTGGTGGAGTCCCTCCGAATAGCGCCGCCCCGGCATCATGCGGCCGGTGAACTCGTCGATGATGACGACCTCGCCGTTACGGACGATATAGTCCTTGTCGCGCTGGAACAGCTTGTGTGCGCGCAGCGCCTGGTTGACGTGATGGACGACCGAGACGTTCTCGATGTCATAAAGTGAGTTGGATTTGAGCACGGCGGCGGTTCGCAGCGCCTGCTCCATCTTCTCCATGCCGACTTCAGTCAGCGTAACGGTACGCTGTTTTTCGTCGACCTCGTAATCGGCATTGTCCAGGTTCGGAATGTAGGTGTCGATGGTGTTGTAGAAGTCGGAACGGTCGTCGAGCGGACCGGAAATAATCAGCGGCGTGCGCGCTTCGTCGATCAGGATCGAGTTGACCTCGTCGACGATGGCGTAGCCGTGGCCGCGCTGCACCATGTCTTCGAGACGGTATTTCATGTTGTCGCGCAGATAATCGAAGCCTAACTCGTTGTTGGTGCCGTAGGTGACGTCGCAGTCGTATTCCTTCTTGCGCTGCTCGTCGTCGAGGCCGTGCACGATGACGCCGACAGTCAGGCCCAGGAATTTGTAGATCTGCCCCATCCATTCGGAGTTGCGCTTGGCGAGGTAGTCGTTGACCGTGACGACGTGAACGCCACGGCCGGCGATCGCGTTGAGATAAACCGGAAGGGTGGCGACCAGCGTCTTGCCTTCGCCGGTCTTCATCTCGGAGATCCTGCCTTCGTGCAGGACCATGCCGCCGATCAGCTGAACGTCGAAGTGGCGTTGCCCCAGCGCCCGCTTGCCGGCCTCACGTACAGTGGCGAATGCCGGTACCAGAATGTCGTCGAGCGACGCCCCTTCGGCCAGCTGCTTCTTGAAGTCGTCGGTCCGTGCGCGCAGCGCCTCATCGGAGAGCTGCGCCAGTTCGCCTTCCATCGCATTGATGGCGTCGACACGCGCCCGATAGGTGCGGACGCGCCGGTCGTTGGACGAACCGAACAGCTTGCGGGCGACGGAGCCGATCATCGCGTCAACATCCTTTTGATCTCGGACTGCCCCACGGGATTTGGCTCCTCGCCATCGACGGCTGTCCAACCGGCGGAAAATGCGGCGCTATTTGGGCTTCTGCAAGGCGGCATGGAGCGCGTTGATACTGCTGGAGACATAAGAGGGGGTGGGTTTTCTGTCAATGCGAGCGGCCGTTCACGCGCTCGTTAGGATTGCTCCCGAATTTGCCATTGCCAATGGGGCTCTATTCGGCGAGTGTCCGCGCCGGCAATCTGCGCTTTTTAGACCGGCGATTGCCGTTTTACCTAAAGGATCGCGTTCCATGGCCTTCACTCGCCTATCCGTTCGCTACGCGCTTGGCGCGCTGGCACTTGCGGTGTTTTTCTCCGCGCCGATTGGTCGCTGTTTCGCGCAGGACAGCGACCCGGTGGTCGCCCGAGCCAATGGCGTCGATATCCACCAGAGCGACATCGCGTTCGCTGAAGAGGAGGTCGGCGGCAACATGCCGAACATGGCGCCGGAACAGAAGCGCGATTACCTGATCAACTATCTGGTCGACGTCATTGTCCTGTCGCAAGCAGCCGAACAGCAAAAGCTTGCGGATCGCCCCGAGGTGAAGCATCGGCTTGCCTTCGATCGGAACCGGCTGCTGATGGAATCCTTGCTGAAGGATACCGGCCGCTCTGCCCTGTCCGATGCGGCCGAGCATCAGGTCTATGACGAAGCCATCAAGCAGGTGAAGAACGAGGAGGAAGTGCACGCCCGCCACATCCTCGTCCCGACCGAAGACGAAGCCAAAGCAATTCTCGCGCAGCTCAAGGGCGGCGCGGATTTCGCCGCGCTTGCCAAGGAGAAATCGAAAGATCCGGGCGCTGCCCAAGGCGGCGATCTCGGTTACTTCACCAAGGAGCAGATGGTCCCGGAATTTGCCGAGGTCGCCTTCAAGCTCGACAAGGGTCAGCTTTCCGACCCGGTAAAGACCAAGTTCGGTTGGCACATCATCCAGGTCGAGGATAAGCGGATCAAGCCGACGCCGACCTTCGATCAAGTCAAGGGCCAGATCGAAAATTACGTCGCGCATCGTGCGCAATCGCAGCTGGTCGAAAAGTTGCGCAGCGCCGCTAATGTCGAGCGTCTCGACAAGCCGATGGAGCCGAACACCACGCTCAATCCGGCGGCGCCGTCGAAGAAGTAGTCAGCCCCGCGGCGCAGCGGTATTACCTTCATCCAGAGGTACGCGCCGAGGGTGCGCCTCGAAGGATGCACGGCCGAGGCGCCCGGGCCGTCGCTCTTCGAGGCTCGCGGAGTTTATCATCGGGCCGGCCACTCCGGGCCGGGCCCGTTGGCTCGCACCTCAGGGTGACGGAACATGGCTTCTCAAATCTCCCCTCTCGCTCCCGCAGCTTTTCCGGAAATGCCGCCGATCGCCGGCGTGCGACTGGCGACGGCGGCGGCGGGCATTCGCTACCCCGGACGCACCGACGTCCTGCTTGCTTTGTTCGATCCCGGCACCGTGGTGGCGGGCGTGTTCACGCGTTCGAAATGCCCGTCGGCGGCGGTCGATTGGTGTCGCGACCGGATCAAGAGTGGTGTTGCCGGCGCTCTCGTCGTCAACTCCGGCAATGCCAACGCTTTCACCGGCAAATCAGGCCGCGCGGCGACCAAGCTGACCGCGGAGATCACGGCGGAGGCCGCACATTGCAAGCTCGGCGATGTGTTCCTCGCCTCAACCGGCGTCATCGGTGAGCCGCTCGATGCGACCAAATTCGCGACCGTGATGGATCGCCTGGTCGCCGATGCAGCGGCGGGCAACTGGCACGAGGCGGCCAAGGCCATCATGACAACCGATACCTTTCCCAAAGGCGCCGCCGCCATGGTGCGGATGGGCTCGCATGCGGTGACGATCTGCGGCATCGCCAAGGGCGCCGGCATGATCGCGCCGGATATGGCGACGATGCTGTCGTTCGTGTTCACTGACGCACCGCTGGCGCCCGCGGTGCTCAAAGCGCTGCTAAGGGACGGCGTCACCGACACGTTCAATGCGGTGACAATCGATGGCGATACCTCGACGTCGGACACGCTGTTGGCTTTCGCCACTGGCGCTGCTGAAGCGCACGGCGTGGCCAAGATCACGCGGATGTCCGACCCGCGGCTGCCAGCGTTCCGCAAAGGTTTTAATGCCGTGCTGGCGGATCTCGCCGAGCAAGTGGCGCGCGACGGCGAAGGCGCGCGCAAGCTGGTTGAAATCCTGATCGAGGGCGCGGTGTCGAAGAAATCGGCGCGCCGTATCGCACTGTCAATCGCCAACTCGCCGCTGGTCAAGACCGCGATCGCCGGCGAGGACGCCAATTGGGGCCGCGTGGTCATGGCGGTCGGCAAGGCCGGCGAGCCCGCCAACCGCGACCGGCTTTCGATCTGGTTCAACGGCATTCGCGTCGCCCACAAGGGCGCCCGCGACCCGGGCTATGACGAAGCGGCGGTCTCCGCGGCGATGAAAAAGCCGGAGATCATGCTCAAAGTCGCGCTCGGCCTCGGCAAGGGCCGCGACCGTGTGCTGACCTGCGACCTCACCAAGGAATACATTGCCATCAACGGCGATTATCGTTCCTGAGAGCCACGCCGATTCGCATCACGCTTTAATCCTTCTTAACCATTGCGGCGAAAGCGGCAGGAGTCCTAACCGGGTTGAAGTTCGCCTTTACCCTACCTTCTCTAGATTGAGGCCCGGCCGTGAGCGTCAAACTCGTGCTTGTCGCCGCCTGTGCCCTCATCGACGCCGACGGTCGCGTGCTCATCGCCCAGCGGCCGGAAGGCAAGTCGATGGCCGGGCTCTGGGAGTTTCCAGGCGGCAAGATCGAGGCTGGCGAACGGCCGGAAGTCAGCCTGATCCGCGAGTTGAAGGAGGAACTGGGAATCATCGTCAGGGAGGAGTGCCTCGCACCGCTGACATTCGCGAGCCACCTCTATCCCGACTTCCACTTGCTGATGCCGCTCTACGTCTGCCGGCGATGGGAAGGCATCGTCAGCGGGCGGGAGGCGCAAAAGCTGAAATGGGTGAGGCCGCATGATTTGCGCAACTATCCGATGCCGCCCGCCGACGAACCGCTGATCCCGCACCTGCAGATGTTGCTGTGATACAACCGAAGAGAAACAATGCCATGTTCACTTCTTCAAGTCGCGAGATCCGCAGAGCGCTCCATCGCTTTGGCAATGACGCGCAGGGCGCCACCGCCATCGAATACGCGCTGATTACTGCCGGCATTTCTGTCGCCATCGTCGGAATCGTCGGCGGCCTCGGCTCAAGCGTGACAAACATGTTCAGCAGCGTCTCCACGGCGCTGAAATAACCGATTTCACTTCCCTAACTCCCTGCCTTTTCTCCCGTCGATATTTCGCGCGTACCGAGTGCGTCGGCGAGCCGGGCTTTAGCCGAGCCGGGCCGTAATGGTTGCTGCTGGCTTGAATGCGGCGCCCATCCAGAGAGCCACACGATCTCGAAAGTTGCGCGCAGGCGGCCATCGGCATCGCTGAAGCGCTCGCTGTAAATCTCCGCCATTCGCATCAGCGTCGCGCGCCGAAGCGGCACGCGGCGGCGATCGATCAGCGTGTTGGTCGCGCCCATCCGCCGCAGGTCGTGCATCAGCGCAAAAACCGAATTGTAACGCACCGAGACACGGTCGATATCGGTGACCGGAAGCGCAAAGCCCGCGCGCTGCAACAGCGCGCCCAGATCACGCAGATCGGCGAACGGCGCAACACGCGGCGAAACACCGCCCTCGACCTCGCTTTCAGCCGCGGCGAAGGACTGGCGTAGTTCAGTCAGCGTCTCCCCGCCGATCAGCGCGGCAAGAAACAGACCATCCGGCTTTAGCACACGGCGGATTTGCACCAGCGTGCCCGGCAGATCGTTGACGAACTGCAAGGCCAACGCCGAAACCACGAGATCGAACGTGCCATCACCAAACGGCAGCGCCTCTTCATCGGCGACGACAAACGGCCATGCCGGCGTGCCACCGCTCGGTAGCGTTGTATCTGCCGCGACAATCGTTGCGACGGAGCCGAGGCTGCCGAGCGCCAGACGCGCGGCGTCGCCCGGTGTGCCAAGATCGAGCGCCAAATCGAACCGCCGCAGCACCGCGGCGAGGCGGTCGCCGAGATCGGCGGCAACGCGATCGAGCAAAAACGTCGCCGGCGCCATCGCCGCCGCGCGCCGGCGGCGGACGCGAAGCAGCGCACGGTCGAAAATCAGCGGGCCGCCGGTTATCGCGCCGTCGTTCATAAGCCAATTGTCTCACGTCTCGTCACAGTTGTCCTGAATGTGGTGTCCCGAGGACCGTTCCGCCGATGACAATTGCATCGCCGAGCGCTAGCGTGCCGTGATGGGGGACGGAACCGCAGAACTGGCGAGCGTCGCCTCCGCGTCACGGATCAAACGCGCGGCGGATGCCACCCGCACGATCCTGCGCTCAGCGCTCGATCTGGCTTTGCCGCGGCTGTGTGCCGCTTGCCGCGCCCCCGTCGAAGGCCAAGGCCTTTGTCCAGCCTGCTGGTCGAAGCTTTCGTTCATCAGCCGGCCGTATTGCGAGCGGCTTGGCATCCCGTTCGTTTATGACCCGGGGCCGGGCATCCTTTCCATGGAAGCAATCGCCGACCCGCCGGCCTACAACCGCGCCCGCGCCGCGGTGCGCTTTGACGAAATCTCGCGCGCCCTTGTGCACGCGTTGAAATACGGCGACCGTCTCGACCTCGCGCCGATGATGGGCCGCTGGCTCGGCCATGCCGGCCGCGAAATTCTCGCCGACGCCGACGCCCTCGTCCCGGTGCCGCTGCATTGGAAGCGGAATTGGGCGCGGCGCTTCAATCAATCCGCCATGCTGGCGGCCGCAATCTCCGCCACGGCCGGCGTGCCAGTCGCCGCCGGCGCGCTCAAGCGCGTCAAGTCCACCGTGCAGCAGGTTGGGCTGAGCCGGTCCGAGCGCGCAGCCAATGTTCAGGGCGCTTTCCGCGTACCCGCCGAACGTAAGGCGGCGGTCGTCGGCCGCCGGCTTGTACTGGTCGACGATGTGCTCACGTCCGGCGCCACCGCCGAAGGCTGCGCACGGGCGCTCCTGCGCGCCGGCGCCGCCAACGTCGACGTGCTGGTGTTCGCCAGGGTTGCCGACCCGGTGCGAACATCCATATAAAGACTTGCTAGATATGGGGATTTGGTAGATTTAACGCGCCGTTATGACTTCTATTGAAATCTACACACAGAAATACTGTCCTTACTGCCACTGGGCGAAGGACCTGCTTTCGCGCAAGGGCGTGGAGTACCGCGAGATCGACATCACGGGAAATACGCAGATGCGGCACGAAATGTTTGAGCGTACCAACGGTCGCACCTCGGTGCCGCAGATTTTCATCGGCATAACCCATGTGGGCGGCTGCGACGATCTCTATGCGCTCGAGGACGCCGGCAAGCTCGATCCGCTGCTCGGACCAGGCGAGAGCCAGCGAAGCCCGAGCCCGCCGGCATGAGTGCGGCCTCGCCTTCCACGTTCAAAGTCGGCCTGGTTCAAATGCGCTCCGGCGTCGATCCGCAGGCGAACCTCGCGACCGCGCTCGCCGCGATCGAAGAAGCGAAGCGGGCCGGCGTTGCCTATGTGCTGACGCCGGAAATGACCAACATCATGGAGATCAAGCGCGAGCGGCTGTTCGCCACGATCACCGATGAGGAAAGCGACCCGACGCTGGCGGCGTTGCGCGAGGCGGCGCGCCGGCTTTCGATGTACGTCCATATCGGCTCGCTCGCCGTCAAAGCCTCGCCGGAGCGGGCGGCGAACCGCTCGTTTCTGATCGACCCGCGCGGCGACGTGATCGCGCGTTACGATAAGATCCACATGTTTGATGTTGATCTGGCGAACGGCGAAAGCTATCGCGAATCGCGCAATTACCGCGCCGGCGAACTCGCCGTGGTCGCCGATCTGCCGTGGGGCAGACTTGGTGTGACGGTCTGTTACGATTTGCGCTTCCCTGCGCTCTACCGGGCGCTTGCGGAAGCGGGCGCCTCGTTCTTTTCGATCCCTTCCGCTTTCACGCAGCAAACCGGCGAGGCGCATTGGCATGTGCTGATGCGCGCGCGCGCGATCGAGAACGGCTCGTTCGTCTTTGCCGCCGCGCAGGGTGGCAAGCACGAGAACGGGCGCGAGACGTTCGGTCATTCGCTGATCGTCGATCCGTGGGGCCGCATTGTTGCCGAAGGCGGCACCGATCCGGGCCTGATCCTCGCCGAGGTCGACCCCGCGCAAGTCGCGGCAGCCCGCTCGCGAATTCCCTCGTTGCTTCACGGCCGGCGCTTCGAATTGATCGAGCCGATGGCCGAGCCGGCACACCTGCATGCGGTGCGAGAGCCGGTATGATCCGTTACGCGCTCAACTGCGAGCAAGGCCACACGTTCGAGAGCTGGTTCCAGAACTCGGCTGCCTACGACAAGCAGGCCAAGCGCGGTCTGGTCGCGTGCCCGATCTGCGGCTCCGTCAAGGTGGAAAAGGCGATCATGGCGCCGCGGCTGTCCCGTCCGGACGCCGAGGCGTCCCCGGCCGTTCCGACGCCGCCAGTTCCGCATTTGCCGGTTCCACAGCTGCCAGTTCCTATGCCGGCCAATGCGCCGCTCGCCGTCATGTCGCCGCCCGAGCGCGAGCTGCGAAAGAAACTCAAAGAGCTGCGCGAACACATCACCAAGAACGCCGACTATGTCGGCGGGCGTTTTCCGGAGCAGGCCCGCAAGATCCATTACGGCGAGATCGAGCACCGCTCGATTTACGGCGAAGCTTCACCGGACGAAGCCAAGGAATTGCACGAAGAGGGCATCGAGTTTCACCCACTGCCGATTTTGCCCGACGAATTTAATTAGGCGTCGACTCACAAACAGCCCAATGAACGTCTTATCTGGATGCACCCCAATCTCCTTATTGGGGCAAAGCGGATGTTTGGCGGGATTGCTGGCAAGCTTGATCAAAGCAAGGGCGTCTGGTCGGCCCGCGGCGTTCAGAGAGAGGGAGTGGCGGCGGAATGAGTATCGACCGGGAATCACCCAAGCACACAGACAACAAGGGCCTCAAACGTCGCGATGTATTGATCGGGACCATGGGTTTGTCAGCGCTCGGTCTGATTCAGGCAACTTCCGCCTTCGCGGAGATAAAGCCGAATATTATCTTCATCCTGGCAGATGATCTTGGCTGGAAGGATGTCGGCTACCACGGTTCCGATATCAAGACTCCTAACATCGACGCGTTAGCGCACGGCGGGGCTCGGCTGGAGCAATTCTACGTCCAGCCGATGTGCACGCCCACACGCGCAGCCTTGATGACCGGACGCTATCCGCTGCGCTACGGCTTGCAGACCGCGGTGATTCCCTCTGCCGGAAGATACGGCCTCGCCACTGATGAGTGGCTGTTGCCGCAGGCGCTCAAACAGGCGGAATACCAGACCGCGATTGTCGGCAAGTGGCATCTCGGGCACTTCGACCGGAAGTATTGGCCGAGCCAGCGCGGATTCGACTACTCCTATGGCCCTTTGATCGGAGAAATTGATCACTTCAAGCACGAATTGCACGGCGTGACCGACTGGTTTCGAAACAACAAACCGGTCAAGGAGGAGGGCTACGATACCGAATTGTTTGGCGCGGATGCGGTTCGTCTGATCAACGCGCACGACACCACGTCGCCGCTTTTTCTCTATCTCGCCTTTACGGCGCCTCACACGCCCTATCAGGCGCCACAGAATTATCTCGACCGCTACAAAGAGATTGCCGATACCCAGCGCCGCGCCTATGCGGCGCAGATCACGGCCATGGATGACCAGATTGGAAAAGTGGTCGACGCGCTTGCGAAGCGGGGGATGCGCGACAACACCCTGATCTTCTTTGTTAGCGACAATGGGGGAACGCGTTCGAACCTGTTCGCTGGAGAAGCGGCCGTGAAGGGCGAATTGCCGCCGAACAACGGTCCATATCGTGACGGCAAAGGCTCCGTTTATGAGGGCGGGACGCGTGTGGTTGCGCTTGCGAACTGGCCCGGCCGCATAAAACCGAGCGTCGTGGACGAGATGATGCACATCGTCGACATCTATCCGACCTTCGTTGGTCTTGCCGGAACCGAACTCGGCAAGAACAAGACGCTCGATGGCATCGATACGTGGAAGACGATCAGCGAAGGGAAACCGAGTCCTCGCGACACGATGGTCTACAACGTCGAGCCATATCGAGCCGGTGTGCGAAAGGGGAACTGGAAGCTGGTCTGGACGACACTGCTTCCACCGAAAATAGAACTGTTCGATCTCTCGAAAGACATCTCGGAATTGACCAATGTCGCCGACGTGCACCCTGACAAGGTCAAGGAATTGCAGGCGTGGACCATCGATTTGGCAAAACAGGCAGCCCCCCCGCTGTTCCTGATGGAATTGGTACGGCTTGGACTGAGCCACGCGCCTGAATTTTCCGATCTCGGTGGAACCGACGATTGAGCCGTTGACGTCGGAAAGATGATCTACGCGCCGGAGTGGCTGCTGCGCGGGTTTCCCAACTGCCCTGAATTGATCGAAGTCGGCGTTCGCCGGCTCCGGAAGATTGATCTTAGTAATCCTTAATTGTTCCGGGCTTCCCATCCATTGCGTGACCATTTTAGGCGGGGTGCGACTTCCGGCGTCGCATAGATGGTGAACGGCCAATCTTCCGGCATGCAATTGTTAGGGCCGGTCTTTGTCAGCCCTTTACCGGCCAGTATGTCTGCATACCAGTCGTCACGCCCGCCCTTGTCCGGATGATTATCGCGCAAAAAGGATTCCTGTCCGAGCTTCAACAGCGTCACAAAAAGTGCGGTCTTATAGTTGACCGGATCTCCTCCGGCTTGAAAATCGACCGAATTATACCGCTTCTTCACTTCCTCGATGAGATCGGGGTCAGCTTCGCCGATTCGGCATAAAGCGAGTGCGGGAAACATTCGCTCCCAGCCCCTCATCTCCCGGGCCATGATCTGGTCGCGGTAAAAAGGAAGCGTCATCGCGCCGGCTTCGCCCAAGCGGATATAAATCATCGGGTACTTGTGCCTTGCACGGTCCGGATCTTCCTTGACCGCGTCGAACAGAGGACCCGCGACGCTCACGAAGGCCTCGTGCGGCAATGCGCCGATGGCCACTGCAAGTGCCTCGATTTGCTCCCGCCAGTTTGGAACCGTCCTGAAGTCTGCACGGACCAAAGCAGCAAAGCGACGCGCCATGCCCTCCGCGCGCGGCACCAGGCGGTCGGGATTGGTTGCTACTGAATAGCCGAGGTTAAACGGCGGCTTGGGATTCTGTCCGTCGATCACGGCATCCAGAGCATCGAAAACACTATTCTGAACTCTCTCAGGCTCCTTATGGACGCTATCAAGTGCCGGCAAGTTGCTGTCGAAGCCGGCAAAGTTCGTGAGATCGGCGGCGACATATTTTCGAATGCCGAGCATCACACTGATCGGGTCGTCAAATTTGGCGCGATCGACGGTGTCGGGAATTCCGTCGATCGTCATCAGGCTGCGCGTGAAACCGGCAAAGCATTTCCAACTTGCCGGTTGATCAATGAGGGTGCAGCCAATGGCGAGAAACGGAAAAGCCGGCAGGCGCCAAATATACGCCCTGGTAAAAGAGCCGACGGTCTTGTCATCGACGCTGATCTCGGTCGTTTGTTGACGTATCCCCTGGTGATGCGCCCATATCTGCGGATCTCCGAGCAACGTCGCCTTTACAATTTCCTTCACTGGACGCTCGGGGAATCTCAACAGGCAGATATTTTCCTGGAAGATGCCGTTGAAATGTACTCCAAATGTGAAAACGCGATTTTGGGTATCTCTCTTGATGCCTCTACATTGCGAGCGGGTAATGAGACGCTCGGACAGGTAGGCCTCCGGAAAGTTCTTATTAGGTTCATAAACGACCGGAACATCATGCGTCTCGACGAACTCCTGCGCGCGAGCCATGACGAGCGAGTTCACCGCCGCATCAAAATCATAGATTTTGCCGGGGTTGGCGGCTCGAAGTTTCTGCGACAATTGCTCGACTTGCGAACCTTCCCAGAAATAGGCGGCATAATATGCGCCATAGACAATGATCGGGATGGCGATGATTGCCCGCGGGATGAGACCCGTCACTGCTTCGACAACCAGGCTTGCAAAAAGCAGATGAACGAGAAAGCCCGCGAAACGCGAAACGCCGACGAGCATCAAATAAATGCCCGGTATCGGAGAATACTCCAACGCAAGGTACACAATCAGGAAAAGCAACACCTTGCTGGAAAACGGTGACAAAAAGCGGCGGAGCATGATTTTCTCCAGAAGCAATAAATGCCTGAAGCTAGCCGCCCAGCCGTTAAAATCTCGGCAAAAGTGATCGTAGCAACCCGCGCCAAAGGGCTGATCAGGAGCTAGTACTCGCTCGGGACTACTCGTTGCAAAGTTGAAATTATCGACCCCCGCCGCGCTAATGTGATAGACATGAGCCCAGTTCTCGGCGGGGGCCACGGATGAATTTGGCGCATTGGATTTGGCTGGCAACGGCAGCCTACGGTATTCATGCACTAGAGGAATTTATCCTCGACTGGCGCGATTGGGCGCGTGCCGTCATTGGACTCCCCGTTGAATGGTCCCATTTCTACGTCGTTAATTTTCTCGTGATCGTTCTTGGATTTGTCGCCGCCAATCTTGCCGATGTTGCGCCTGCGTTGGCGTTGTCTTATGCCGCGCTGGTGCTGATCAATGGCATTTTGTTTCATATCGCGCCGGTGATCCTTACTCGCGGCCGATTTTCGCCGGGTCTATTCACAGCAATTATCCTGTTTCTGCCCATTGGATTTTTTTGTTACCGCACCGCCAATAATGCGGGACAGCTTGATGCTTTCTCGGTTGTCTTGTCCGTTGCGATCGGTGCAGCGCTGATGGCGACACCTATCGTTCTGTTACGCATTAAAGACCGGCCGTATTTTCGTCAGGCATAGAGGAACCCTGGCATCTGCCTGCACCGTTGTGCCGAAATGTTGGTCGAAGCGGACGTTGGGCTGGATTTTGTGAGCAGACGGCAGCTAATACGCCCAGAGCAACAAACCGACCCCGGCGACGACCAGCACCATGCCCAGGGCTTCGCGCACCGTGGTGCGGTGACCGAAGGCAAAGCGCGCGATCAGTTGCGCGAACAGCACTTCGATTAGAGCGAGCGTGCGCACGCTCGCCGCAGTAGCAAGCGCGAACGCCAGAAACCAGAACTGCGAGGCGACGGCTCCCGCCAAACCGGCGAGCAGCGACGGCTTCCAGGCGCGGATGATGGAAAGCATCACCGAAGGACTGCGCACGCCGAGATAGAGCGACAGCAGCACCGCCTGCATGGCGATGCCGACGGCAAGCGTGAACGTCGCAGCCGCGATGTAGTTGGTCGAGTCGAGGCTGAGAATGCCGCCGCGAAACCCGATTGCTGACAGCGCAAACATGCCGCCGGACGCAAGACCGATGAGTGTCGGCTTCATGCCCCCGACCATACCCCCCGGTTTGGTCGACATGATCAGCACGCCGGCAGTGGCGATCAGGATGGCGATCATCATCGGCCAGGTCAGCATGTCGCCGAGGAAGACCAGGCCGAAGACGGCAACCTGAATCGGCTCGGTCTTGGTATAGGCGATGGTGACGACGAACGAACGCTCACCCATGGCGGCGAGCATCAGCGCGGTGGCGGCGACCTGCGCGCAGGCGCCATCGATCACCCAGGGCCAGAAAATCAGCCCCGGCTTTGGCAGCGCCGCGTGCGTCGCAATCAGTTCGCCGATCAGAAAGATCAGCACGAACGGCAGGCCGAACAGAAAGCGCACATGGGTCGCGCCGACGGTGCCGAGGCTTGTCGTCAGCTCGCGCTGCATTGCGTTACGCAAGGTCTGGGCAAAGGCGGCAATGATGGTGAAAACGGCCCAGAGCCAGGGCGTGGCCATTACGCCGCCTTCTCCGCGACCATCATGTAGTTCACATCCATGTCGGCTGAGAGCTGCCAGCGGTCGGCAAACACATTATAGATCACGCCGGTCTCGCCGATGATGCGCAGCCCGCCGTGCTCGATGGCGATTTCGAGTTCGTCGGGCATGACGAACTTGTCCCATCGGTGGGTGCCGCGCGGCAGCCAGCGCAAGATGTATTCGGCGCCTACGATCGCCAGCGCAAAGCTTTTGGCAGTGCGGTTGAGCGTGGCGACGAACATGAGCCCGCCGGGCTTTACGGTTCCGGCCGTGAGTTCGACGAACCGGGCGACGTCGGCGACGTGCTCGACCACTTCCATGGCCAAAACGACATCAAAGACTTCGCCGGCCTGCGCCAGTGCTTCCACCGTGGAGTTGCGGTAATCGATGGCGAGGCCCGACCTTGCTGCGTGCTGTAGCGCAACCGCAATGTTGCTTTCCGATGGGTCGACGCCAACCACCGATGCGCCGAGCCTTGTCAGCGGTTCGCACAGAATGCCGCCGCCGCAGCCGATATCGAGCACCCGCAAGCCGGCGAGGCAGTCGAGCCGCAGCGCATCGCGGTCGAAATGCGCGGCCGCCCGGTCGCGGATGTAAGCAAGCCGCACCGGATTAAACTTGTGCAGCGCCGCCATCGGCCCGCGCGGATCCCACCATTGCCGGGCGACGCGCGAGAAGCGCGCGACTTCTTCCCGATCGACGGTGCTGGTGACCGGCTGTTCTTCCGCCATGGGTCCGTTCATCTCGTTTCGGCTTTCTTTTTAGGCCGCGGCGCGAGGCGGCTCAATGACCTTTGGGGCGCTGGCCCACTTTAACTGCGACAACGAGCGCAGATTGCGCTCGCGGTGAGCTTGACCGAGGATATCTGAACATCGGCTCCGCCAATGAAAAGAGCAGCCGAGTGACCCGGGAAGAAGCGACAATGGGAGGAACGCACATGCAAGTTTTGTTGCAGAAGTCCTTGCCGAAGTCCTTGCAGAGATTCTTGTATGGACTTGCCGGCCTGGCGCTGGCGCTTTGCACTCTTGGTTCGGCAAGAGCGCAGGACACGATCAAGATCGGCATCATCGATCCATATTCCGGGCAGTTCGCTGACACTGCCACCCAGATGGACAATGCCATCAAGCTCTACATCAAGCAGCACGGCGACACTGTCGCCGGCAAAAAGATCGAACTCATCCGCAAGGATGTCGGCGGTGTCGCGCCGGACGTCGCCAAACGGCTGGCGCAGGAACTCGTCGTGCGCGATCACGTCGACATTCTAGCCGGCTTCGATCTCACCCCCAACGCGCTGGCGGCCGGCGCCGTTTCCGCCGAAGCCAAGAAGTTCATGGTGGTCATGAACGCCGCCACCTCGATCATCACCACCAAGTCGCCGTACATGGCCCGCACCTCCTCGACGACGCCGCAGCTCAATCAGACGTTGGGGACCTGGGCGGCCAAGCAGGGGATCAAGCGCATTTACACCATGGTCTCCGACTATGGTCCGGGCATCGACGCCGAAACCGCCTTCCATACCGGCTTCAAGGAGGCCGGCGGCGAGATCATCGGCTCGGTTCGCTTCCCGGTCGCCAATCCGGACTTCTCCGCCTTCGTCCAGCGCGCCAAGGACCTCAATCCCGACGCGATCTACATCTGGATTCCCGGCGGCGCGCAGCCTGCCGCAGTCGGCAAGGCTTTGGCCGAGCGCGGCATCGATACCCGCAAGATAAAAGTGATGGGCCAGGACGTGCTGGCCGACGACAATGTGCTCAAGAGCCTGGGCGACCTGGCGCTCGGCATTACCACGGTGTCGATTTACAATCACAGCCACAACTCGGCCCTGAACCACGCCTTCGTGGCCGCCTACCAGGCAGACTATCATCGCAATCCAGACATCTTCTCCATCGGCGGCTACGACGGCATGCATCTGATCTACGAGGCGCTAAAGAAGACCGGCGGCAACACCGATGCCGAAGCCCTGATCGCCGCCGCCAAAGGAATGAAGTGGGAAAGCCCGCGCGGGCCGATCCTCATCGACCCGGAAACGCGCGATATCGTGCAGACCGTCTACATCGGCCGCGTCCAGCGCGTCGGCGGCGTGTTGCAAAACGTCGAGATCGACAAGGTCGAGAACGTCAAGGACCCCGTAAAGGAGCGCATGAAGAAGTGATGCGATTGCACTGACCCAACCCTTCCACAAAGCGCCGCGGGCGATAACGTTCGCGGCGCTTTTCTTTGCCGGTCAAGTAAGGCATTCTGACCATCAACTAAAAACACTGGAGGACATCAATGAAGCGTCTTTTGCTCGCCGGCGTCGTCGCTTTCTCCGCAAACTTTGCGGCGACCGCGGGTCACGCCCAGGAGACGGTGAAGATCGGGATCATCAATCCCTATTCCGGTCAGTTTGCCGACACCGGCATCCAATTGGACAACGGCATTAAGCTGTACGTGAAGCAGCATGGCGACACCATCGCCGGTAAGAAGCTCGTCTTCGTTCGCAAGGATGTCGGCGGCGTCGCACCGGATCTCGCCAAGCGGCTGGCCCAGGAGCTTGTGGTACGCGATCACGCCGATATCTTCGCCGGCTTTGCGCTGACGCCGAATGCGCTGGCCGCCGGCGACGTCTCCGCAGAAGCCAAGAAATTCATGGTGGTCATGAACGCCGCCACTTCGATCATCACCACCAAATCTCCCTATATCGCCCGCACCTCGACCACCACGCCGCAACTCAATCAGACTCTCGGCACCTGGGCGGCCAAGCATGGGGTGAAGACCGCGTACACGATGGTCTCTGATTATGGGCCGGGCATTGACGCCGAGAAAGCATTCCATCTGGGCTTTAAGGAGGCCGGCGGCCAGATCGTCGGCTCGGTTCGCTTCCCGGTCGCCAATCCGGACTTTTCCGCCTTCGTCCAACGCGCCAAGGATTTAAACCCGGACGCGATTTACATCTGGATCCCCGGCGGCGCACAGCCGGCTGCCGTCGGCAAAGCATTGGCCGAGCGCGGCGTCGATCCAACCAAGGTCAAGGTCATGGGCCAGGACGCGCTCGCATTCGAGAGCGCGCTCAAGAGTATGGGAGATGAGGCCATCGGCATCATCACCGTCTCGGACTACGACTACAATCACCAGTCCGCTCTCAATAAGGAATTTGTGAAGGCCTACAATGCCGAGTTTCATCGCAATCCCGACATCTACTCGATCGGCGGCTACGACGGCATGCATCTGATCTATGAGGCGTTGAAAAAGACCGGCGGCAAGGCCGACGGCGATGCACTGATCGCTGCCGCCAAAGGCATGAGCTGGGAAAGCCCGCGCGGCCCGATGAGCATCGATCCGGAAACGCGCGACGTCGTTCAGACGGTTTACATCCGCAAGGTCGAGAAAGTCGGCAATGAGCTTCTCAACGTCGAATTCGACAAGGTCGAGAACGTCAAGGATCCGGTGAAGGAGCGCATGAAGAAGAAGTAATGCGACAATACAGCACACCGCACCCTGGTAGGGCGCTGTAGGCTACCGCTCAAGAAGATATTCCGCGCCGCGAATGGTTAAGTTCGTGGCGCTTTTCTTTGTGGGCAGAGTCGGGCATTCTCAGCATCAACAAAACCAAAGGGGAGGTTGCGATGAAGCGCCTTTTGCTCGGCGGCGTGCTTGTTTTCGTGCCAAGCCTTTTGGTGCCAAGCCTTTTGGCTGGCGGCCTTCATGCGCAAGATACTGTCAAGATCGGTATTGTCATGCCTTACTCGGGCCAGTTTGCCGACCCGACGACACAAGGTGACAACGGCGTCAAACTCTATCTCAAGCAGCACGGCAACAAACTTGCCGGCAAAACTGTCGAAATCATCCGCAAGGACGTCGGCGGCATCAACCCGCCGGTCGCCAAGCGGCTGGCGCAGGAATTGGTGACGCGCGACAACGTCGATATCCTGGCTGGCTTTCAGCTCACACCCAACGCGATGGCCGGCGGCGACGTTTCCGCCGAGGCCAAGAAGTTCATGGTGGTGATGAACGCGGCAACCGCCATCGTCACCACCAAGTCGCCTTACATGGCGCGCGTCTCGTTTACGATTCCGCAGCTCAACCAGACGCTCGCCACCTGGGCGGCGCAAAAGCACGGGCTGAAGAACGCCTACATCATGGTCACCGACTACGGCCCGGGCATTGATGCCGAGGCCGCCTTTCTGAAAGGCTTCAAGGAGGCCGGCGGCAGCATTGTTGGAGCGGTGCGCATGGCGGTCCAAAGTCCGGACTTCTCGGCGTATGTCCAGCGCGCCAAGGATCTCAATCCGCAAGGCATCTTCATCATGATCCCCGGCGGCGCTCAGCCCGGCGCCTTCGGCAAAGCGTTGGCCGAACGCGGCATCGACCCGCAGAAAATCGAAATTCTCGGCCAGGCGGAAGTCACCGACGAGCATGCGCTGGCCAGCATGGGCGACGTCGCCGTCGGCATCATCACCGCCGGCCACTACGACTACAATCACCACTCAAAACTGAATGAGGAGTTCGTGCAGGCCTACAAGGCGGAGTTCCACCGCAACCCTGACTTCTTCTCGGTCGGCGGTTACGACGGCATGCACCTGATCGACCTGGCGTTGCAAAAGTCCGGCGGCAAGACCGACGGCGATTTGCTCATCAACGCCGCCAAAGGCGCCAGCTGGGAAAGCCCGCGCGGCCCGATCACCATCGATCCCGAGACCCGCGACATCATTCAGACCGTGTACATCCGCAAAGTCGAGAAAGTCGATGGTCACCTGATCAACGTCGAAATCGCCGCGATCCCGAACGTCAAGGATCCGTTCAAAGCGGCGATGAAACATTAAGAGTTGCCGTTGGGCTGCAATCCCACCGTCATTTGTCCAGGACTGATCGCGGTGGGCCGGAAATCGCTTGGCCGTCCGCCGCGTCGTCCGTTACGTTGTCCGCCGATCTATCGGGGCTAACCGACGATGCTTCCTCCCATATTGGGCGTTCTATTCGACGGCCTTGCTTACGGCATGCTGCTGTTCCTGCTGTCGGTCGGACAGTCGGTAACGCTCGGCATGATGAATTTCATCAACCTCGCGCATTGCAGCTTCGCGATGCTCGGCGGCTACGTCACCGCTGCCTTGATGAACCGGTACGGTGTACCGTTTTTTGCCACCCTGCCCTGCGCCTTCATCGCCGCGGCGGTGGTCAGTGTCGCGTTTGAGCAGACGCTCTTTCGCCGCCTTTACCGCGCCGGCGAACTCGATCAGGTGCTGCTGACCATCGGCCTGGTCTTCATTTCGGTAGCGGTTGCCGCCTACTTCTTCGGCACCGACCAGCAGCCGCTGCAACTGCCGCCGTATTTGCGCTCATCGCTCACCTTCATGGGCCTGCGCTTTGCCGTGTACCGGCTGATTCTGCTTGGCCTCGCGCTGCTCATTACCTTGGCGCTGGTGCTGGGGATCGAATACACCCGGTTCGGCGCCCGGGTGCGCGCAGCGGTCGATAACGAACGCATGGCGCGCGGTCTCGGCATCGACGTCGATCGCACTTTTGCGATTACCTTTGCGCTCGGTAGCGGGCTCGCCGGGCTCGGCGGCGCGCTCGCGATCGAAATCATCGGGCTCGATCCCTCGTTCGCGCTGACCTACCTGATTTACGTGCTGATCGTCGTCTCGGTCGGCGGGCTGGGCTCGATTTCAGGTTCGTTCGCCGCCGCCGTCGTGCTCGGCATCAGCGATGTCGCCGGCAAATATTACATTCCCCAGCTCGGCGCGTTCCTCATCTATCTGGTGATGATCACATTGTTGATGTGGCGCCCGCTCGGCCTGCTGGGGAGACGCTGAGCAATGGCGCTGGCCGAGAAGGTGACGGGTCCGCTCCTTTATTTGCGGGAGCAGGCACGGTGGCGGCCGATCGAGATCGTATTCTGGCTGGCGACGCTGCTGCCTTATGTGCTGTTTCCAAATTATCTCTCGCTCGCCAGTCAGATCGCCATCACCGCGCTGTTCGCGTTGTCGCTTGATTTGATCCTCGGCTATGCCGGCATCGTCTCGCTCGGCCATGCGGCCTATTTCGGCGTCGGCGCTTACACGGCCGGACTTGTTTCGAAGCACGGCTGGGGCGAGCCGTTGACCGGACTGGCGATGGCGGGGCTTGCAGCCGGTATAGTCGGTTATGCCTCCGGCTTCATTATCTGCCGGTTTCGGCATCTCGCACTCATCATGCTGACGACCGGTTTCGGGCTGTTGCTGGCAGAGCTCGCCAACACGCTCGGTTGGCTGACCGGCGGCATGGACGGTCTGCAAGGCATCCACACCTGGAAGCTGTTGGGGTATTTCCACTTCGATCTGTACGGCTACACCGCATACAGCTACGCGCTTGGCACGCTGTTTGTGGTGTTTCTGTTTGCGCGGCGGCTCATTCATTCGCCATTCGGCCTGTCGCTGCGCGGCATTCGCGAAAATCATGTCCGCATGCCGGCGATCGGCGCGCCAAGCCAAGCGCATCTGCGCACCATCTACACCATCGCTGCCTGCATTGCCGGGATCGCGGGCGCATTGTTGACGCAGACTACCGAAACCGTGTCGCTGGATTCGCTCGGCTTTGAGCGCTCCGCTGAGGTGGTGGTCGTGCTCGTGCTCGGCGGTGCCGGCAGGCTTTATGGTGGATTGGTCGGCGCCATCATCTTCATGGTCGCACGCGACCAGTTTTCCGGCATCGAGCCGCAATACTGGTATTTCTGGATCGGCATTCTGCTGGTCGGCGTGGTGATGCTGCTGCCGAACGGCGTTCTCGGTGGCCTCGCTAAGCTCGCGTCGCGCTGGGGCCGATCGTGAGTTTACCGGCGCTGGCGACGCGCGGCCTCGCCAAGAGCTTCGGCTCGCTGGTGGTCGCAAGCGATATCGAAATCGAATTGCCGCAAGGCGTGCGCTACGCGCTGATCGGCCCTAACGGCGCCGGCAAGACTACGTTGATCAATCTCATCACCGGGATGCTCCGCCCGGACGCCGGCAGCATCCTGCTCGACGATGCCGATATCACGGCGCTCGCGCCCGATCAGCGGGTGCGGCGGGGCCTGGTTCGCACCTATCAGATCAACTCGCTGTTTCCGCATCTGACCGCGCTTGAGTCGGTGACACTCGCGGTATGCGAACGGACGCGCGCCGCGCGCACGTGGTGGCGCCAGCTTCCCGCCTACAGCTACGAAATCGAGGAAGCTTACGGCATTCTCTCCGCGCTCAACCTTGATGCGGTCTGCAACCGCCTGACGCGCGAGCTCGCTTACGGCCAGCAGCGCCTCCTTGAGATCGCGCTGGCGCTTGCCACCCGGCCAAAGGTTTTGCTGCTTGACGAGCCGGCCGCCGGCGTGCCGCGCGAAGAAAGCAAGGAGCTGTTCGCCGCCATCGCCGGCCTGTCGCGAGAGATCACCGTGCTGTTCATCGAGCACGACATGGAGCTGGTGTTTCGCTTTGCTTCACGCATCATCGTGATGGTCGGCGGGCGCGTTTTGGTCGAGGGCAGCGCAGAAGAGATCGCGGCTGATCCGCGGGTGCGCGCGGTGTATCTCGGCAAGGCGCTGGACATGACGCCGGCGAGAGCAGTGCCATGACCGAGGTGCCATGACCGAGCCGCTCCTTACCCTCGATAACGTGCGCGCCGGCTATGGGCCCGCGGTCGTGCTCGACGGCGTGTCGCTGGCGCTGGCAGAACGCGGCAGCCTTGCCGTGCTCGGCCGGAACGGCGTCGGCAAGTCGACGCTGCTTCTCACCATTATGGGGTACACGCAAGTCAGCCGCGGACGCGTCGTCTGGCAGGGCGAGGACATCACCCGCCGCCCGCCGCATCGCCGCGCCCGCGCCGGCATCGGTTGGGTGGCGCAGGAGCGGGAGATCTTTGTGTCGCTGACCGTGGAGGAAAATCTGACTGTCGCCGCTCGCGCCGGCCGCTGGGACCTTCCGGCCGTGTACGATCTGTTTCCGCGTCTCGCCGAACGCCGCAGCAATTTCGGCAATCAACTATCCGGCGGCGAGCAGCAGATGCTGGCGATCGCGCGCGCGCTGATGACCAATCCAGCGCTGCTGCTGCTCGATGAACCGCTCGAAGGGCTGGCGCCGATCATCATCGAGGAACTCTCCGCCGCGATCCGGCGCATGACCAGCGAAGGCTCCAACGCCTTTATCCTGGTGGAACAACACGCCGACATAGCGCTGTCGCTGACGCAAGCCGCAATCGTGATCGAGCGCGGCCGCATCATCCATAGCGGCTCTTCGGCGCAATTGCTCACCGACCACGCCGCACTCGACCGGCTCGTCGGCCTGCGGCTGGCGGAAGCGTGACGTATTAATGCACGGCGTCGGCCTTGGCGGCTGCGGCCCGCTGGGAGTTCATATTACGCGCTTCCGGCTCAACCAGCATCGGCGGTTCGCCATCCGCTTCGAGTTCGGCCATCATGATTTCGAGGCGCCCAATGACGTCGCGCGAATACGGTCCGACGTGCAGGTAAAGAGCCATTTGCCCAAGGATGCTGCGGATCGAGTCAGGATTGCTCGAAATGCATTTCATCAGCGCACGGCGGAATAAAGCACGTGGTTCAGGCAGATTTGCAATAAGCCGGCGCGTCACGTCGAGGCTGCCGTAGCTATGCTGCGAATGTCCGGGGCGGACCTGCTGCTTCCGGCCGGAATTGTCGAGCATCTCCGCCAAACGCTGCAGACGGCCGGCAAATGCGGCCGGCTGATAAATGCGATCGAGCACATCCACGTAGTCGGCGAGAATTTCCCGCCGCGGGCGCAGCGTCTCGTAGTTCAGACCCATGGTGCACTGGTCCGCGCTCTTCAGATCCTCGCGCGCAGTAGGCGGATAAAGGCGACCCTCCTTTTCGAGTTGGCGCGTCAGCTGAGTGTTTGGCAAAGCATAGAGAAGGCCCACCATGCAGACGGGAATAGCCGCTTCCTCGATCAGCTCGACCATCGCATCCGCCACCGACTCGGTTTCGCTGTCGAAACCGATAATGAAGCCCGCGGTGACAAAAAGCCCGGATGCGTAAAGCTTGTGAATGCTCTGCGCAATGCTGCGCCGGGTGTTCTGCTTCTTGCGCATCGCAATCAACGTCGCGGTGTTGGGGCTCTCGATGCCGACGAAAACCCCAACGAAGTTGGCGCGATTGAGCAGCCGCAGAAGCTCTGCGTCGTCGGCGAGATTGATGGACGCTTCCGTGGTGAACGCGAACGGATAGTCGTGCGCTTCGAGCCACTTCGCCAGCTCCGGAAGGAACGCCTTGACGGCCTTCTTGTTACCGATGAGGTTGTCGTCGACGAAGTCGACGTGGCCGCGATAGCCGAGGTCGTAGAGCGCGTCGAGCTCCGCAAGCATCTGGGCGTTGGTCTTGGCGCGCGGCACGCGTCCGTAAAGCTCGATGATGTCGCAGAACTCGCAGGTAAACGGACAGCCGCGAGAGAATTGCACGCCGATGTGGAGATAGTCGTTGAATTTCAGAAGGTCGAAGCGCGGGATTGGCGACTTGGTGACGTCGGTCTGAAATTTCTCGGCCTCGAATTGCCCTTCGCATGCGCCGGCTTCCCACGCCGCAACGAAATTGTCGATAATGTGTTCGGCTTCGCCGACGACGCGAAAGTCGGCAGTCTGATAGAGATGCGGCGACGATGTGATGCCCGGACCGCCAACGACGACGGGCTTGCCGCGAGCATGGCAGAGGTCCACGACATCGAGCGTGTCGTTCTGTTGTGGCAGCATGCCCCCGGTGAAGACCAGATCGGCCCAGTCAATATCGTCGTCGCTCAATTCTTCAGTGTTGCGGTTGACCAGCCGGATCGACCAGGAACGCGGCAGCAACGCTGCCATCGTGATCAGGCCAAGCGGCGGCGCTGGATATTTGGCGCCGAAGACCTCGGCGGTCCGCTTGAAATTCCAGAACGTGTCCGCATCGAATCGGGGATAGATCAAAAGCGCTTTGCACGCCTTTGCCCCCAATACGCGTTTCCCCGGCTCAAGCCCCATCCCAACTTCACGGTAGGTGGTAACGGCGGCCAAGTCTAGCACTCATGGCAATTTCTGGACTGGGCGGCGCGCCTCCGAAAACGGACCATTTGGATATCCCTAAAAAACAAAATTTCATGCAACCCCTGAGGTCATGAGGCCCAGATTTCCGGCAGTTTGACGGTGTTTGCTTGAGCGATCATCGCCAGCTCCTCCCACAGCTTTGCCGGTATCGGAATGCCGGACTTGCGGCGCTTCGCTTCGGTGCGGCCGGAGCGCTCGCCGGGCAGCAGGATATCGTCGAACCCCGCTTGCCGCGGCAGCGATTTGAGGATCGCCGCAAGCGTATCGGCGTCGGTGGCGAAATCCGCCAGCGGCCGGAAGGTTTCGACGTCGATGGCGAGGATCGCGCAGTTCTGCGTGCGCCGCTTCCGTCGCTCCGGCCCAAGCGCGCGTGCCTGGATCGGCGCGGCGGCGAGCACGCTCGCCAGCATTTCAAACATCAAAGAGAGGCCCGACCCCTTCGGGCCGCCGACCGGCAGCAGAACGTCGGCGTGACGCGGATCGGTGGTCGGCTCGCCATCCGCCGTCAGCACCGTGCCCGGCGGCAGCGCCGTCCCGTTCGCGCGCGCCTGTATGATGGTGCCGTTCGAGATCGTGCTGGTGGCCATGTCGAGCACGATCGGGCCGCCACCGCTCGGCACCGCAATCGCGATCGGACTTGTGCCCATGCTGGCGACACGCGCGCCGTGATAGGCGACAAACGCCGGACCCGAAACCATGATGACGGCGGCGCAGCCACGCGCGGCCAGCCATTGCGCGTAGCGTCCGACCGCGCCAGTGTGGGTGGTCTCGCGCACCAGCCCGAATCCGACGCCCAGCGTTCGCGCCCGCTCAGCGGCGATTGCAATCGCCTGCATCATCGCCGGCGGTCCAAAGCCAAATCCGCCGTCGAGGACAAAGATCGCGCCACGATCCTGCAGGAGCCGCGGCTGTGCTTTCGGATCGATCTCGCCGCGTTCCATCAGCATCAAATAGGAGGAGAGGCGCACGACGCCGTGCCCGTCGACGCCGCGCAAATTCGCCCATGCCAGCCCTTCGGCGACGCTTAGCGCGTCCGCAGCACTCGCGCCCTTGGCGACAAGCACCTCCCGGATGAAGCGCGAAAGCTCCTCGTGACCGACGACGATGCGGCTGCCGCTCACGCTCGCCTCAACTCAAATCCGGAGCAGGATCATTGCGGAATACCGGTGCCTACTGTTTCGGATCACGCTCGTGCCGGGAAATAAGCGTCCAGCCAGCCGCGCAGCAGGTTCCAAACCCGCGCAGAATTTTCGTTGAACAGAAAATGGTCGAGGCCGCTGAACAGATGCAGTTCCGTAGGCTGGCCGGCGCGCTTGAACAGTTCGACCGACTGTTCGGTCGGCGTCACCGAATCGTTTGCGGCATGGATGAGGAGGAGCGGGCGCGGTGCTATCTTTGCAACCACCTCCTCGGCGCGGAAATCGAACATGCTCTGCGCCGTTTCGGCCGGAAACATTTCGACCGAGTTGGCGGACAGCATCTGCACATTCTTCTTGTCCAGGTTCTCGCGCACATGTGCGGGGATCGGCACAATGTCGCCGCGGGGCACCATCAGCGATTTGCCGGTGCGGGCCCGATAGGCGCGGCCTTCTTCGAGCATGGCGGTGAATTTCGCCCAGGCTTCCGGGCCGGGATGCTGGCCGCGGAATTTGCGCTCGCCATGGCCCCAACCACCGTTGGAAATGACGGCAGCGATCCTCGGATTAATGCCGCCGGCATAGACCGCGACCGCGCCGCCGAAGCTCGAACCGATCACGCCGATGCGATCGGGGTCGACGGCGGGATGGCGCGCCAGGAAGTCGAGCGCGTTGCCGAGGTCCTCGACCTGTTCAAGACAGATGACGCGGCCGAACTCGCCTTCGCTCTTGCCGCAGCCGCGCATGTCGAAGCGCAGCGTGACATAACCGAATTCGCTCAGCACCCGCGCCGGCTGGATAACGCTCGGGGACTCGCAATTGCTGCCGAACCCGTGGAGTACCAGAAATGCCGCCCGCCGTTCCGAGGGCCGCGAGTCCGCCTGTGTGCCCAGCGCGCCGTGCAGGCGCAAACCGGCAGAAGGAATACTAACAATGTCCTCGTTCATGGCGGCTGTCCTGTCCGACCTGTCTGAAAAAGCGACCCGTTGTCCCGACGCTGATCGGCGCTATTCGGGCTAATCTTTCCCCATATCGAAAGTCCGTACCCCTTCGCGCCGATCCGGAAGTTGCAATACCTCGGGATTTGCCAGCGTATGCTGGGCATTGCGGTAGCCGGACGCCCAGTGCTCCTCCATCGTGCGCCGGGAAAATTCAAAGTCTTTGGCGACGCCTTCGTAGCGTTTGGCACGGTAGATCAGGTGGACGATATTGCAGACTTTGTCGTTTGCTACCGTCTCGAGCAATTTCACCTCTTCACTGTCGCGGAGCTCCGCCGGCAACTTGCTGATCAGACTTGCCGTCGCAATGCGCAGTCTTTGCGTATGCTGGTACTGATCCGTCGCGGCACGGTTGCGGCTCGAATAGATGATCTCCTTCTGGCGCACTTCAACGTCGATCACGTCCTTGGGCAGTTGGCCGCGCGCGCTCCAGAGGTCGACCTGGAGCGCCAGCGTATCCTTTCGCGGCCGGCCATCGAGCACCCATTGCAGCGGCGTGTTGGATATAAGTCCGCCATCCCAAAAATATTGTCCGTCGATTTCAGTCGGCGGAAAAGCGGGTGGCAAAGAACCGCTGGCGATGACATGCTCGACCCGGATCCGATCGGTGGTCGTATCGAAATAAGCAAAGTTCCCGCTGCACACGTCCACCGCACCGACGCTGAAGCGCGGATAGCCGGCGTTGATCCGATCGAAATCGACCAAGCGCTCAAGGGTCGGTTTCAAAGGGGAATTGTCGTAGTAACTGGCTGTATCGACCCTCCCGCCGGGCCAGAACAAGGCTGGCGGCATTCGCGGCACGAAAAAATTTGGGGCGCCGTAGCAGAGAATATTCCAGGCTCGGGCCAGATTGACGACCTGGTGATGGAATTCGTTCTCTATTTCCGCGGCCTTGAAATATGGAATTCCCAGAGGGGACGCGCTGACGATCTCCCAAAACTCGCGCAAACGCGCCACGCGCTCGGCGGGCGGATTGCCCGCAATGATCGCGGAGTTGATCGCGCCAATCGAAATTCCCGCCACCCAGTCCGGATGAAGATCGGCCTCCGCCAAGGCCTGGTAGACGCCCGCCTGGTACGAGCCGAGCGCGCCGCCGCCCTGCAACAGCAGGACGATCTGCTCGAACGGCGTGCGATTTTGCCCGTCGCCGATCGCCCTGGACGCCGTCGTGCCGGGCCCGGTGGGATCATTCTCGTTCATGTCATGTTTTCTTGGATGCCGACGCGATGGTGTGGCGCCAACCTAGAGCATGATCCCGAAAAGTGGAAACCGGTTTTCGGAAAAGATCATGCGACCATCTAGGCCATGATTCGCTGCAATCGAATTGGATCCTGGTCTGGTGTCGCAGAGCAGCCGCGGCTGCAAGTCTGTCCGGCCGCCGCCGATCACGATTTCGGCGTCCACGCGCGACGCTCCCACCGATCCGGCGCGGGCCCTGATCAGATTTTTGTCAGACCGTGCAGCGTCGAACGACGTCCGCCAACCGCGGCGCAGAAATCGGACTGAACGCGCGTTCGCATCCGACCGGAATCTTTGCGCGCGACTGTAAATGTTCGGGGGCGACCGGCAATCCAGGTTCATTTGACTTGGAGATCGGCGCGATGAGCGGGAGGCGGTCGCCTTTGAGGGTCCGATCGACGCTTACCGGTGCATTTCTGGTCAGCCACAGCGGCGCTGAATTAGGAAATGACGGGAAAGCAACAAACCCGGCGACGAAAGAAGCCAGTGCTACGCCTGCGAAGCGAACAAACAGCGGCACGCGCATCGAACGGTCTCCGCAACATCGACTCGACCCCCGCGTCCCCGAACACGCCAGGCCGTCTCTGCCTGGCGCGATCTGAAACGTGCATGCGCCCGGCGCGGTTCCGCGAGATGTCCGCGGGTGATTTCCAAATTGCTGATGTCGTGCTCACAGCTGCGTGAAGACGCGCACCCAAAGCGAACTTTCAGCTGATGTCCAGGAACCAGATGGCGGCTCGCGGCTTATCCAGGGGACCGGCCATCCTTCCCCCCTTCCCCCCGTGCATGGCTGGTTTTCTTGGGCGCAGCCGCTGGACCGAGTTCGGCTGCGCCCTATTTTTTGTCCGGCTGCCGAACGAAAAGCCCTGCGACCAACGGCCAATTTTTCCTCTTGCTCAAAATCAAAGACGTCAATGGCCGGGCAAGGCCCGGCCACGACGTAGCCTGTTGAACGGAACGTTGAGCTTACGAGACTGCTTGCCGCTCGCGCTGCCGCGCCTTGCGTCCGAAGAACAGCGCCTGACTAGCGACGGCGGATACCACTGCGAGCTGGAACGGCTTGGCGATCAGGAACGCCGGCTCAGGCCGTTTGCCGGTCAGGAACCGCTCCGGGTAGGCGGTAATAAAGATCACCGGCACCTCGAAGGAATCGAGCAACTCGTTGACGGCGTCAAGGCCGGAACTGCCGTCGGCGAGCTGGATGTCCGCCAGAATAAGTCCGGGCGGTTTCTTGCGAGCGAGCGCGATCGCTTCGGCATGGGTGCGCGCCACCCCAATCACCCGATGACCGAGGCTTTCAACCAACGCCTCGATATCCATGGCGATGAACGTCTCATCCTCGATGATCAGGACGTCGGTTGCGATCTCGGCGGCGAGCTCGCGGCCGGATTCCTCAATCAAACCCCGCAGCGTCGTCAAATCGCAGTCGAGAATCTGGGACGCGTCCTCCTCGGAGAAGCCTTCGAGGGCCACCAGCAGGAAAGCCTGGCGCGGCCGGGGGGTGATTTGGGTGAGGTGCTGCTGTGGCGTCGAGTTCGGCTCAGCAATGTCGCTTTTGCCGTTCACTTTGACCGAATTCCAGATCTTTGTGAACAAGTGATAGAGCGCAACTCTTTGATTAGGAACGGATTCCAACATTTTAGGGCTGGCGATCAGCGATTCCAGGGCCGCCGCGACGTAAGCGTCGCCCGACGCCTGGCTACCGGTGAGCGCGCGGGCGTAGCGGCGAAGAAACGGCAGATGCTGAAGTACGGCTTGCGATGTCGACAAGGGCACACCCTCCCAGTTTCCCGATGCTATTGGCTAGAACGCCAGCGGGCAAACAAGGTTCCCTCGATTGTTCCGGCGGCCGGAACCAATGGCCGCACAGCGCGTTGGGGGTCAGGTGGGGGAGCCGGGCGGCTTGGTAGCGAAGGGTTGGCATCGAAGGGTTGGTTACGGGGGGGATGACAGAAAATGAATACGGGTAAACCAGTTAACCTCGAGCAGCCGGCCCCGGACGCGGACGGGCGAGAAGACCAGTCGATGGACACCCCAGCCATTCAACCGAAACGAGAAGTCCGCCTCGGCCGCGAAGTTCAGGCTCGGATCGGGCAGCAGCTTCGCGCCATTTACGACGACGTCGTCAAGGAAGGCGTGCCGGACCATATCAGCGATCTGGTTCGCCGGCTCAGCGAACAAGAAGATGGCGGGGCAGCATGAAGCTCGATCCAGCCATCCGCGATCAAGTGCTCGCCACCGTGCCGAGCTTGCGCGCTTTCGCCATATCGCTGTGCGGACATGTCGATCGTGCCGACGATCTGGTCCAGGAAACGCTGTTGCGGGCGCTCGCGCATATCGACTCGTTCCAGCCCGGCACCAACATGCCGGCATGGCTGTTCACCATCCTGCGCAATCTGTTCCGCTCCGAGTATCGCAAGCGCCGGCGCGAGGTGGAGGATGCCGACGGCCGCTATGCCGAAACGCTGAAGTCGCATCCCGAGCAGACCGGCCGAGTTGAATTCTCCGAATTCCGCGATGCTCTGGCCAAGCTGCCGTCGGACCAGCGCGAAGCACTGATTCTGGTCGGCGCGTCGGGCTTTTCCTACGAGGAAGCCGCCGGCATCTGTGGCTGCGCGGTCGGCACTATCAAGAGTCGGGTCAATCGCGCACGCACCCGTCTCGCCGACCTGCTCGCAATCGACACGATCGACGATTTCGGCCCAGACCGCGCGACGCGCGCGGTGCTTGCCGGCAGCGGGCGGAATTAAGCCTCAACACAGGCTCGCGATCGCTTAGCTAGAACATCGTGTTGGTATTGGCGGCCTGTTCGGGGATTTCCTGGCGGACATCCCAGTGCTCGACGACCTTGCCGTTTTCGAGCTTGAAAATATCAATGATAGCGTTGCCGCGGCTGCCGGGCGTCGGCACGTTGTGAACGTGCAGGATCACGTAATCGCCGTCGGCGAAGACGCGTTTGATGTCACTGTGATAATCGGGAAACTTCTCGCGCAGGAAGGCGAGAAAGGCTTTCAGCCCTTCCGGTCCGTCTTTGGCCCGTGGGTTGTGCTGGGTGTAGCGCGGACCGAGAAATTTCGCCGCGGCCTCGAAGTTTTTCTGATTGATCGCAAGATCGTAGAACTCGACCACGGCTTTCTTGTTTGCTTCCATCTGTTTTGCGTCGGCGGCATGAGCGGCCGGCGCAAACGCGATCAATGCGGCGGCGACAAACAATCGAAGCATGGCAACCTCCTGGTCGTTTGAGTTTCATCACATATGCGACGGCAGATAAAGCGCGATCGCCGGGAAGGTAATGAGGATCACCAGCCGGATGAGGTCGGTGATGATGAAGGGGATGACGCCCTTGAAGATAGTGGAGAAGTCGATATCTCCGATCACGCTCTTGATCACGAACACAATCATACCGACCGGCGGATGAATGAGCCCTAGCTCCACCGTCATCACAATAATGATGCCGAACCAGATCGGGTCGAACCCCAGTTCCTTGATCACCGGAAAGATGATCGGCACGGTCAGGATCACCATGGCGAGCGAGTCCATCAGGCAGCCAAGCACGATGTACATGACCATGATCAGCGCCAGCACGCCGTAGCGGCCGATGCCAAGTCCGGTAAGAATGGCGGTGACGTTCTGCGGCGTCTGCGTCACGGTGAGGAAATAGCCGAACAGCAGCGCACCGATCAGCACGGTGAACACCGCAGCAGCGGTGCGGGTGGCTTGCAACAGCGAGCGGCGGATGTCGCTAAACCCAAGCCGTCCACGCAGCACGCCGATGATCAGCGCGCCGCCGGCGCCGACACCGCCGGCTTCGGTCGGCGTGAACAGGCCGCCATAGAGTCCGCCGATCACGAAGACGAAGAGCAGCAACGTCGCCCACACGTCGCGCACGCTTTCGAGCCGCTCCTTCCAGGAGCTACGCGGTCCGGAAGGCAAATATTTCGGCCGCATCCAGCCGATGATGGCCACCGTCATCATGTACATTGAAGCAGCGAGAATGCCGGGGAGGATGCCGGCGATGAACAATTTGCCGATGTCCTGCTCGGTGATGATGCCGTAAACGGCCAGCACGGTAGACGGCGGCAGCATGGCGCCGAGCGTGCCGCCGGCGGCGATCACACCGGCGGCAAACGACTGCGGATAACCGTAACGGCGCATTTCCGGATAGGCGACGGTGGAAAACGTCGCCGCGGTCGCAACCGACGAACCGGAGATCGCTGCGAATCCGCCGCAGGCGGCGATGGTCGCGATGCCGAGCCCGCCGCGACGGTGACCGAGGAACGTGTTGGCGGCGCGAAACAGCTCCTGGCTCATGCCGGAATTGGTGACGAACGCGCCCATCAAGATGAACATCGGAATGACGCCGAAGGTGTAATCGGTCACCGTGCGCATCGAGGTGAGGCCAATGATCTTCAGCGCCGCTTCGCCCTTGACGAGGTAGGCAAAGCCCGAGACGCCGACGAGACCCATCGCCATGCCGACCGGCACGCGCATCAGCATCAAGCCGAACAGCACCAAAAACCCGAGGATCGCAACGGTTTCGCCGCTCACGTCTGTTACTCGACCGGCTTGATCTGATAGCGGGTGCCGAATTCGCCGGGCTGGAAGATCAGCCTGTAGGTGCGGATCGCGATCAACAGTACGGCGGAAGCGTCGCCGAGCCAGGCGACGAAGAAGAACGGCCAGGTCGGCAGGCGCAGGTCGAACGTCAGCACATGATCGGCGCGGGTGGTCCAGACCTTGTCGTAGAGGGTGTAGGTCTGCACTGTGACCACAAACAAAAGCACCAGAGTGGCGAATACGTCGATGAAGCGCTGCGCCCGCGGTCCGACGCTGGCGTAGAGGAGATCGACGGTGATGTGGGTGCCGCGATAGCTTGTCGCCGCAATGCCCCAGAAGATCAGAATGCCGAGCAACAACCGGCCGAAATCGTAGGCGTCCGGTATCTGCACGCTGAAGAAGTAGCGCAGCATGACTGAGATGAAGATGTCGGCGGCGACAATGCCGACAAAGCCGGCGGCGACCAGCTCGATGAAGTCGATCAACCAGTTCATTGGGCCGCGCGCAGCGTGCGATACAGTGCCAGCGTGGTGTGCGTCGTTGGCTGCGGGCTCGGCCATTTTACCCTCCAGGACGGGCACTCCAGATGCCGACGGCAGCGCTGATCCCGCTGCCGTCGTTCGACCGAGTGAGTAACGGCCGCGCGACATCCGCCGGCCGCATCGGATTACATCAATAGGCCGCCTGGTATTGCGCCAAAGCCGCCTTCAATTCCTTCATGATGGTGTCGGGATCGCCGCCGACGGCGCGCACGCTATCGGCCCATTTCTTGTGCAGCGGCTCGGCCGACTTCTTCCACTCGCCGAGCTGCTCCGCCGTAATCGTATAGACTTCGTGGCCGGGCTCGGCCCGGATCTTTTCAATTCCGGAGTGTTCGAAGTCCGCCCATGGATCGGCGAACTTGCCGGCCCATTCGGTGGTGCAGTGATCGTCGATGACTTTCTTCTGCGACACCGACATGGCGGCGTAGACCTGCGGATTCATCAGCCACTGGAACGTCACTGTGTTGGTCGGGGCGTCCATGTGGTATTTGGTGACTTTGTCGACGCCAAGGAGCGCCATCGATCCCCACGGGAAATTCACCGCTTCGGCTACGCCCTTGGCGAGCACATCGCGGACTTCGGTGGCGCTGGCCTGCACGTTGGTGCCGCCGAGCAACGTTACCCACGCGGCGACGGTCGCCTGTGACGGCCGGATCTTCATGCCTTTGATGTCGCTCGGCACCACGATCTTTTTGGTCCTGGAGTGCCAGGTCAGCGGATCGAGGATGAAGGAGAAGCAGTAGTGCACGTCCTTCATCTCGGTCGCGGCATATTTCCGGTACCAAGAGTTGATGGCGCGAATGCCGCCGTGAGCGTCGCCGACCAGGAACGGCAGCTCGCCTGCTGCGATAATCGGGAAGCGGCCGGGCTGATAGCCGGGATTGACGTAAGTGAAGTCGGCGATGCCGTCGCGCGCCATGTCGTAATGGTCGAACGCTTTGCCAAGCTGCTGCGACGGAAAGACTTTGTATTTGATGGTGCCGCCCGAGGCCTTCTCGATGTCGGCGGCCCAGTCTTCGATCGCCTTCTGCAACGGATGCGTCGGCGGCACCCAATGCGAAAGTTTAAGCTCGAAAGTTTTGTCCTGTGCCGATGCCGTGCCGATCCCGGACGCGAGGCCAAACCCGAGCCCCAGCATCGCCAAGCCGCAAAGTCTTAGCGGGCGCATCCGGCGCATCGCATCCTCCCATTAAGCATTTAGTTGCATTCCTAACTTTTCTATTTAAACGCAAAAGCCGCCGTCTGTATAGCAGCGGCCTTGATGAGCAATCCCTAGAATTGTTCGCGGCGGCGTAAGAAATTCTGCACGCTATTTCCGATTGTTCCCGCGTCAGACTCGCCGCTTTAACGCGGTAGCAGCAGCGGCCGGGTTATCGCGTCCCTGACAACGAAAGAGCCGGGCGAGCGCTTCACGCGAGCGCAACGCCAGCCGTCGGGGACGTCAGATGTCTGGGTACGTTGCAGCACGCCGCTTTGCGGTTTTGCTTGTCTTTTTGCTGTCGGTTGCCGGCTTTTCGTCGGCGGCCTTCGCACAATATCAAGTCAACGTCAGCGCGGCCTATGCAACGGCGCCACCGAGCCAAACAGCGGTAGTGCCGGAACCGTTTGGCCTCGACGCGTTGCCGGTAACCTTCGGCGAAGTCTTAACCAAGTGGAGCGGCGTCGTCGCCGATATCCGCGCTGAGGGCGACATTCTGACGCGCTGTCGCGATACCGCGCAGCTCTGCCCGGCGGCGGCGCAAAAATTCCTCGCCGTTGTGGCCGAGGGCCGCGCGCACGAAGGCCGCGCCCGCATCGGTGTTATCAACCGCGCGATCAATCTCGCCATCCGGCCGACCAGCGACCTTGCCCAGTGGGGCGTGGTCGACCGCTGGAGCGCACCGCTCGCCACGCTCACAACCGGCCGCGGCGATTGTGAGGATTACGCCATCGCCAAATACGTCGCGCTCACCGCAGCCGGCGTCAGCGAAGCGGATGTGAAGGTGATCATCGTGCGGGATCTCGCCATCGGCGAAGATCACGCCGTGGTCGCCGCGCGCCTCGACGACAAGTGGGTCGTGCTCGACAACCGCCGCCTCACGCTTCTTGAAGATCTCGAAATGCCGCGGGTGCTGCCGCTGTTCGTGCTCGGCCACGATGGCGTCAAGCAATTTACGCCGACTGCGGTGGCGGGCGTGCACACAACGACACCGAGCGCACTCGGATTTTAACTTCTCTGGGACATCCGCTTAGATTCATCCGCTTAGATCTTGGGCCATCGGGTCGATGACAAGGTCGAGGACAAGTACGCCGGACGGCAGATGCCCTTCGCGCGGAAAGCCTATGCGAGGAATTGTCCCGAGCGCGCGAAGCCAAGCAAGGTGCGGAGATCAAATGCCGCGATTGTGAGGCACAATCCGTTGCGATGAAATCACAGCGACTCCCGTGCCATAGGGAATATGGCTCGTCAGTGTCTCGATGCGGTGGTGCCGATTTTTCGCGACAAACTTTTCAATCCATTCATGTTGATCACGATGGAAAACAATATCCTCGGCGCATTGAACGAGGAGGCGGTTGATATTGCGGATGTCACGGTGCTTCAGAGTACGTCGGGTCTGCGAGAACTTAGCGAACGAAAGATCGGGCTTGGTCCCAGACATCGCAATGTCCGGCACAACCCGCACGGCAAGGTCGGGAGTCAAGGGGACAATCTTATTCAGGACTCGTGGGTCGCTTGTGGTCTCAATGGCCACGGGATAATCGCTCGTGAAGAATGGGCTCTCCTTCTCGTTATTGTGAAGTATTTCCCATTTCGAGTTGCCGAACACCGAAACATGGTGGGTGACATTGCTTATGCTGATCGCTTGTGGAAATTTGTGGTCGATATCAAAATGAATAGTCCCGTCACCCAGAAGCTCGGTTGCGGATTTTCCACCAAGTGAGGGCGGAGCCTTTTCAAGCAAGCCCTGTTTGTCGAGAACGGCGACCCCAGCCGCCACGGTGCCCTGTAGAGGGCCGGTGTTGATGCGCATGGCCGCAGGGGAACACGATGCCACATACGCAATGAAACCTGCTACTGCGTAAATGGATTCCCGGTCGATTTTATCGTCCCGCAGCTTGGCTACTGAGGCGTTGTATTTGGGCTCCACGTCCAGCAGGAAGTCCTCAATTGCGCGATCTTCTTTGAGATACGCGTTTGTGCTTCCATCTTCGATCCTGCAAACATCCCGTGCGGCGCACGGGAACTTCTTCAGGTCGGATTTGCGAATTGCGTACATGTGGCCGTTAAGCGCCGGCGAGTAGAAGTTCTTTAAATGAACTTGCGAAACGTAATGGTCGAGTGGCATGTCAATTTATCCAGCCGTAAGAGAGCTGATGGCACTCAGGATCGTGCAAAAGCAAATAGGGTGGTGAAGTCACGGTTGTCGGCCGCCTTCAGTGTGGCGATGTAGGCGTCTCTGGTCTCGTCGGCTGCTCTTAAAGCGCCCCCTCCCCACGTGAACCGCTTTCCTCCTAATTTCACGATTAGAATGTCGGCCACCAGACGGGACCAGCGTCCGTTTCCATTCGGGAATGGATGAATAGAAACGAGCGTGTGATGAAATCGCACCGCGATTTCATCAGGCGGAAAGGTCTTATTGTCTACCCAATAGCGCGTCTGCTCTATCGCCTCGTAGAGCCGAGGCTGAATCAATGGCCATTCTACACCGAAGTTCTTATTTGATGTCCGATAGGTTCCCGCCCAGGTCCAGACATCGCGGAACATCCGCTTGTGAAGGTTGCGTCCGAAAGGCTCGCTGACGGGGTCTCTCTTGCGCAGGGACGCCCATGTATCGGCTTCGAGGATGTTCTGCTGTTCCAGCTCATTTAGTTCGCTGTGCAGCGTGACATGGGATGGGATAAGCCCTTCGCGTTCCTCCGGCGTGAGTGGCGTGGCGTGCTCCGGTTGATCAGTGAGACCGCTCATTATTCATCCCAGAGCCTGGCGGGGCGCCGGAGCAAGTTGGCCATGAGCTTTTGATGAGTGTCTTTTTGTTGGCTCTTGTCGGTTACCTCCTGCGCCTCTAGTCGCATCGTCTGCTGGACGGATGCAAGTTGTTGGTCCGCGATGAACGATGCACGTTTGCGGATAGTGTTTGCCAAAGGCTCCTCGGGTATGAGCGCGTACACGAGCCGGCAACCCAATGCTTCGGCCGCACGCTCAAGGCTCTTGATGGTGATGTTTCCGGTAGCTTCGGCACGCTCAAGCTCGATAACGCGGGGCTGGTGCACCCCAAGACGTTTAGCCAACTGAGCCGTGGTCATGCCCAGCGTCTCGCGGATGGCGCGTATCCATCCGCGCGAAGGACGAGTTGCTTCAGTGCTGAGGAGCTTGAGCCGGGCGAAGCGTTTGTCGAGTTGTTCGTATGCTGTGACCATGTAATAAGAAATATCTTATGATGTTCTGACATGTCAATAAGAAAAATCTTATTATATTCACCTTGGAAAATAAGATATTTCTTATCAAAACGACGCCGCAGAGCCGGCCGGGCCAGAATTCTGCTATTTAGCGCGCCTGAATGTCATGGCGAGCCAACAGGTCCGGGCCCGTAGTGGCCAGCCCGTTGACAAGCCCCACGAAGCGACCCGGCCGTAAAGTGGTCTGGATTGCTTCGTCGCTACGCTCCTCGCGATGACAGCCTAATCAGTAGCCGGAATTATACTTGGCCAGCTCGGCCTTGAGGTCTTTCAGAACGACATCCGGATCTTTGCCGACTTTCTTCACCGCGTCCGCCCAAGTCTGAACTACCGGGCCGGCCGCGGCCTTCCATTCGCCGAGCTGTGCATCGGTGAGTGGGTAGACTTCGTGCCCCGGCTCTGCCTTGAGCTTGGCGATGCCGCCATGTTCGAAATCGGCCCATGGCGCGGCGACGCGTTCGGCCCATTGTTCGTTGCAGTGATCGTCGATCACTTTTTGCTGCGACGGCGACATCTGCGCGTAGATCGACTTGTTCATGATCCAGACAAAGCCCGTGGTGTAGAGCGCGGCTTCCATATGGTACTTCGTCACCTTGTCGATGCCGAACAGGATAACCGAGCCCCACGGAAAGGTGCCGGCTTCGGCGACGCCCTTCTCCAGGATGTCGCGCACTTCGGGAGCCGAGGCCTGGACGTTGGTGCCGCCGAGCGAAGTCACCAGTGACGCCATGGTCGCGTGCGCCGGACGGATCTTCATGCCCTTGATGTCGCCGGGCACCACGATTTTTTTGCTGCGCGAATGAAACGAGCCAGGATCATGCGCGAAGGCGAAGCAGAACTTGACGTCCTTCATCTCCGTTGCAGCGTATTTGCGGTACCACTGGTCAAGTGCTTCGGAGCCGCCTTTGGCGTTGGCGAACATGAACGGCAAGTTGGCGGCGTCGAAGATCGGGAAGCGGCCGGGCTGATAGCCGGGACTGACAAAAGTCACGTCCGCAATGCCGTCGCGCGTCATGTCGTAATGGTCAAACGCCTTACCGAGCTGTTGCGCCGGATAGACCTTGTATTTGATGGTGCCGCCGGAAGCTTTTTCGATCGAGGCGCCCCAATCCTCCATCCCCTTTTGTAAGGGATGCGACGGCGGCACCCAGTGCGAGAGCTTAAGTGTGAACGTCTTTTCCTCGGCTGAGGCCGAGGCGATTCCGAGCGCAAGACCAAGCGCAAGAACGCACAATCGCAGACAATGCCTTCGGCGCATCACGTCCTCCCGTACTGATAACGTCGTTACGAGCTAACGTCATCGCGAGTGAAGCGACGCTGACGACGTCAAATTTCTCCGCCGTAAGGCCCTTGCGGATCGGCCAGCGCCTGCAAGCGCAGCGCCGCCGCGTGCGCAAAGCGCAGCATCACGGTCTTGCGCCGGGCGGCCGCGAGCCGATGCTCGGGCGCTTCGCAGACGATCGACGCGCCGAACGCATCTGCGACAATCAGGCCGGCGTCGGTGGGAAATATCTCGCATGGCACGTCGACGATGGTGGCGAAGAACAGCCGGTCGCAATGCATCCGATAGTCCATCCATTTCTGATCGGCGCGGAAATCGGCGACGGACGATTTGATCTCCACGATCAGAATTTCACCGTCGCCGCCGAGCGCGACCAGATCGGCGCGACGGCCCGACGGCAGCGGCAGCTCGCTCACCACGCAATAGCCAAGCGCATGCAGATAGCGCGCCGTGCCGCGGGCGATGGCAAGCGCCGTCTGGGATTGCCGCCCGTCGACCGGCATCGGCACCGGTAACAAGTTGACGCTCATGGTCAGAATTCCGGGAAGCGGCGGGCTTGATGCCTGCCGGCTTTCGAGCTTACGCATGTCACTCAACTCCGACTGCGCAACCGACTGGGCGATTCTACAATATCCTCATTTTGCCGCGGCCGCGCGTTCGGGGAAAGCCCCCGCGAGCGCTGAGCGCGACGCGCCGAGCACGCCACGCTCGGTGATCAGGCCGGTCACCAGACGGGCCGGAGTCACGTCGAAGCCGTAATTTGCGATCGGGGTTCCATCCGGCGCGATGCGGACGGTTTCGATACGGCCGTCGGCCGCGCGGCCGGTCATGGTTGCCACCTCGTCGGCGCTCCGCTCCTCGATCGGTATTTCGGCAACACCGTCGGCGACGGTGAAATCGATCGTGGGTGACGGCAACGCTACATAAAACGGAATATTGTTGTCGCGCGCGGCCAGCGCCTTCAAATAGGTGCCGATCTTGTTGCACACGTCGCCATTGGCGGTTACGCGATCGGTGCCGACGATGACGAGGTCGACGAGCCCGTGCTGCATCAGATGGCCGCCGGTGTTGTCGGCGATCAGCGTGTGCGGCACGCCGTGCTGGCCGAGCTCCCAGGCGGTGAGCGAAGCACCCTGGTTGCGCGGCCGCGTCTCGTCGGCAAAGACGTGAATCGGGATGCCGCTGTCGTGCGCCAGATAAATCGGCGCAGTGGCGGTGCCGACGTCGACGGCCGCGAGCCAGCCGGCGTTGCAGTGGGTGAGTACGTTGACGCGCTCGCCCGGCTTCTTTTTCGCCGCAACCGCCTCGATCAGCGGCAGACCGTTGCGGGCAATGCCATTGTTGATCGCGATATCTTCCTCGTTGATGTCGAACGCGCGGCGATAGGCAGCGGCGGCGCGTTCGGCGCGCGGACGGTTGCGCACCACGGCCATCATCTCGTCGAGCGCCCATTTGAGATTGATCGCGGTCGGCCGCGTTGCCAGCAGCGTTGCGTACGCGCGTTCGAGCGATTCATCGGAAGCGTCCTCCCGCAGCGCCAGACACATGCCGTAGGCGGCGGTCGCCCCGATCAGCGGTGCGCCGCGGATCAGCATAGCGCTGATCGCGTGCGCGGTCTCGTCGAGCGTTGTCAGCCGCGCGGTGACGAAGCGATGCGGCAGCGCGGTCTGATCGATGATACCGACCGACCAGCCGTCCGGCTCGAGCCAGATCGTGCGCATCGGTTTGCCGTCGACCTTCATGGGCCACTCTTCAACTTGCGGGCGATCATTTCTTATGTGCCGCCGCTTGCCCGCGCAACGACCTTGCCGCAAAGTCGCGCCCTGAACAGCTGGAGTTGCCGATGGCCGCCGCCGATCTCGAGAGCGAGTATAATCCCCGCCTCGCCGTGCCGGACTGCGACGAGATTTTTGCGCGCTGGGCACGCGAGGCCGAGCTTTACCGCGCCGAGACGCTCAAGGCCGGCCGGGCCGAACTCGGCCTCTCCTATGGCGACACGCCGCGGCAGATCATTGATCTATTCCTGTCGGAAGCGGGCGAAAATGCCCCACTCGTGCTCTTCATTCACGGCGGTTATTGGCGGGCCTTCGATCCTTCCTTTTCCAGCCAGGTGGCGCGCGGCCTCAACCAACACGGTATCGCCGTCGCCGTCGTCGGCTATGATCTCTGTCCGATCGTCACCATCGGCGACATCATCGAACAAATTCGCCGCGCCAGCGTTTTTCTTTGGACGCGCTTTGGCAAGCCCATGCTGGTCTGCGGGCATTCGGCCGGCGGCCATCTTGCCGCCGCCACGGTCGCGACCGACTGGCAGGCGCTCTATCCCAAGGCGCCGGCCGATCTGGTGACGACAGGCTTTGCGATTTCGGGCGTATTCGATCTCAGGCCGCTGGTTAATTTCAGCCTGAATCAGGATTTGCGGCTCTCGCCCGAGGACGCACGCCGGCTTTCGCCGCTGTTGTGGCCGGTGCCGCCAGGACGTGTGCTGGACGTAACGGTCGGCGATCTCGAAAGCAACGCGTTCAAGAGCCAGAGCCGCACGATGGCCGACACCTGGAGTCAGGCGAAGGCAGACACGCGCTACAAGGAATATCCCGGCAACCACTTCACCGTCATCGACGCGCTCACCGATCCAGACAACGCGATCGTGACGCGCATTGCAGAACTGACGCAGCGGCTCAAGAGCTAGCGCGAGCCGGCGTCCCCGTGAAAAGCAGCACGCAGGCCGACGCGGCAAAGATCAAAGCAAAGCCGATAATGTCGTTACTGGACAGCCGGTCACCGACGATCAGGACGGTGGATAATACGCCGAGCACTGGAATGCCGAGAATGCCGAGTGCGGCGGTTGCCGCCGGCACCACCGGCACAATATCGAACCACATCGCGTAGGCGACCGCGTTGCCCATCACGCCGACAAAGATCAGCGCCAACCAGGCGTGCAAACCGGCAGATCCGAGATCGAGGCGGCCGTCGAAGATCAGCAGGCAGGCCGTAATCACAACGAAGCCGATGGCGAGCTGCCAGGCCGCGGCACCCATCGGATCGCCGTTGATGCGCGCCCACTTCAAGTAAACGGTGCCAGCAGCCCAGCTAAAACCGCCGCCGACCGCCAGCGCCAGCCCGAGCGGAATACCGCTCGTTGCCAGCGGCGCGACCAGGATCGCGATGCCGATGCAGCACAGCAAGATCGCGAAGCCCTGCAATTTGCTGGGACGTTCGCCAAGCACCAGCCACGCCAGCAACAATGTCCAGATCGGCAGGGTGTAGGTGAGGATTGCGACCCGCGAGGTCGCGGCCAGAATTTGCGCGAACGCCGTGAAGAGGCTGAAGGCCGAGATGTTGAAAAAAGAAGCAACAAACACATGCAGCCAATCCCGCGTCGTCGAGATGCGCAAGCTGCGGCGCTTGAACAGACAAATCGCAAACAGACTGACGCCGCCGATCGCGGCCGTCATGGTGCGCATGCTCAACGGCGGTATTTCATTCAGCGAAATCTTCATCATCGGCCAGGTCATCCCCCAGATCAGGCAGAGAATGACCAGCATCAGCCGCGAGCGGACGTCGGCCGCATGACCGGATTTGTGCAACTCCCCTTTCTCGGTGACGCTCACGGCGCTTTCGGTCCCGCGGCGCGATACCAGTCGGCGATTTCCCCACCGGTCCAGAACTTCACGTCGCTCTTGTTGCGAATGACTTCGAAGATGCGCCGCAGATATTTCAGCCGGTGCGGCACGCCCATGATGTAGGGATGGACCGACAGCGCCATGATGCGCGCCGATCGCGCGGAAGTCAGCGTAAATCTGCTCGAACTGGTCGAGCGCACGATCGCGATATTCCGACGCCGAATGATGCTGGATCAGCATCATCGCCACATCGTTGCATTCCTGAGTGTAAGGCACGTTGAGAATTGGCTTGGTGCGGGTCTTGAGCCAGACCGGCTGATCGTCGAGTACCCAATCGGCGACGTAGTCGTAGCCTTCCTCGACCAGGAGGTCCGGCGTTTCCCAGGTTTCGGTCAGGCCCGGGCCGAGCCAGCCGCGCGGCGGCTTGCCACTGGCCTTCAAGATCGCGTCGCGGACTTTGCGGATGTCGTCGCGCTCGTTCTTCACCTTCTGCATGTTGCGCTGGGTGAAGCCGTGACCCATGAATTCCCACTTGCGCTCGACCGCGGCGCGCACGATCGGCGGATAAGCCGCGATGGCCGAGCCGTTGATGGCAAGGACCGCGGGTATCTCGAACTCGTCGAACAACTCGACGAATCGCCAGAAGCCGACCCGGTTGCCGTATTCGTGCCAGGCCCAATTGGGCACGTCAGGCATCGGCGAGCCGCCAGCGGGCGGCGTCAGCACCGTGCGCGGCATCGGCTCACTGAAATCCCACTCTTCGATATTGATGACGACCCATACCGCCATGCGGGCGCCGTCCGGCAGCTTGAGCGGTGACCGGTCTGCGATCGCCGAATAGGCAAAGCGGTCGGTCGGCAGCATGCGCGCCCCCACCACGACCCTCCCCCGCTTGCGGGGGAGGGAAGGGAGGGGGCGCCGCTTCGGCGGATTTTTTGTTCGGGATTTCTTCGGACGCGTCGTCATCGCGCAATCGCCGTTTGCTCGTTCAGTAGCTCGGCCGGCGGACGATGACGCGCGGTGATGGCGCCAATCGCCGTGAGCGCCACCGCGCAGAGCGCCAACGGCACGAAGGCGGCCCACGGCTTCCCGGTGCCGTCCCAAAGCGCGCCGCAAATGGTCGGAATGATGATCGCGCAGGCGTAGCTGATGGTGAACATGCCGGCGGCCGTGCGCGGCACATCGCTCGGCGCCACGAGCAATGCGGGCAAGGCCAGTGTCGGTGTCATGGTGAGCGCGGTAGAGATGCCGATCAGTCCGGTGCTGACCACGATCGCTACAGGAGATGGCAGGAAAATAAGTCCGAGGAAACCCACGAGCATGACCGGGCCGAACAGCAGGAACGGCCAGGCTTTCCGCTGCATGCGATCGGCCATGACGATCAAAAAACCCAGCGCCAGGATTTGTGCCCCGTTCAGCGACGCGAGCGCGAGGCCAAGGACGCCGGTTTCTCCCTTGGTGGCGAGATAATCGCCGAGAAACGCATTGGCGCCGAAGAACGGACTGTTGTTGCTGCCGAAGGTAAGACCGAGCAGCCAGATCAGCGGATTTTTCCAATCCGGCCACCACAATCTGCCGAGCGTGCCGATGCCGCCACTGAATTTTGAGTCAGCGGCGGGTTGCTCCTTCGGGCTGAGGAGCGAAAACGCCACCACCATGATGACGGCAGGCAGCGCCCAGACGACAAAATCAAGCCGCCAGGAGCCGCCGACCCAAGGCAAAATTAGCGGAAGGGTCAGGATGGGCGGCAGCGTTGCGCCGACCACCATGCCGTTCGAGTAGGCGACGGTGCCGAGGCCAACGCGGCCTGGCAGCCAGTTGCGCACGAGCGTCGGCATCGCCGGTTGCATGATCGCGATGCCGAAGCCGGTCACGATCGACGCAGCGTAGAGCGTCCAGACATCGATCGCGGCGCCGCGCGCGCCCCCGGCAAGCGCCGCGATAAACATGCCGAGGATCAAGGCGGGCTTGGCGCCGATGCGGGCGATCAGGAGCGATCCGGGCACGGCCGCGATGGCAAACATCGCCAGCGGCAGCCCGATCAACAGCCCGATCTGCGTCTCCGACATGTGCAGCTGTTCGTGCACCAGCGGTATAACTGGCGGCACCACCAAGAGCGTCATGCGCATGGCGACGCCGGCGAGCCACATCAGGCTCAAGAGCCTGACGAAGCGGCCGACAGACGGGCCGGCGGCGTGATTGACGGCTTGCAGCATCGCGTGACGGGGGTGTTTCGGGACGGAAGCTTTTCGAATCGGCACCATGCTGCAAAAACAGGCGGCACGTCAGGGGCATTCTTTGCATGGCACGCTTGCCATAGCTCCTGTAGTAGCTCTTGCCGCACACCTGGAACAAAGATAGAACGTTCCGGCTGGACTGTGGCCCAACCCAGTGACCCAATTCCCATGACCGATGCCTGACCTCGCCGCGGCAGAGCGAATTCTCCGCACCACCTTTGGCTTCGAAGCCTTCAGACCGGGGCAAGACGAGATCGTCGCCTCGATCCTCGACGGCCGCGATGTGCTCGCGGTCATGCCGACCGGCAGCGGCAAATCGTTGTGCTACCAGCTTCCGGCACTGCTACGCGACGGCCTGACCGTCGTGGTGTCGCCGCTGATCGCGCTGATGCGCAATCAAGTTGCGCAACTTCGCGGTTACGGCATTGCGGCCGCCGCCCTCAACTCGGCCAACGATGCTGCCGATAATTGGTCGACCCGCGATCAGATCGCGCGCGGCGAGCTGCGTCTTCTCTACATCGCGCCCGAGCGGCTGGTGAAAACCGAGACGCTCGATTTTCTCAAACGCGCGAAGGTCGCGTTGCTCGCAGTCGACGAGGCGCATTGCATCTCGCAATGGGGCCACGACTTCCGCCCCGAATACGCAACGCTCGGCGCGGTGCAGGCGGAACTCGGCGACGTGCAGACCGTCGCGTTCACGGCCACTGCGGATGCCGGCACGCGTACCGATATTCTCGACAAGCTTTTCAGCCGTCCGCCGGCGGTGTTCGTGCACGGCTTCGACCGGCCGAATTTGCGGCTGGCGATGCAGGCCAAATCGGGCGGGCGCAAGCAGATCACCGACTTCGTCGGCGCGCACTCAGGCCAAAGCGGCATCGTCTATTGCGCTTCGCGGCGCAAGACCGAAGAGCTTGCCGAGGCGCTGCGCGGCGGCGGCGTCACGGCGCTCGCCTATCACGCGGGCATGGACTCTGTGCAGCGCTCGCGGAACCAGGACACGTTCCTGCAGGATGACGGCGTCGTCATGGTCGCGACCGTGGCGTTCGGCATGGGCATCGATAAGCCGGATATCCGCTTCGTGCTCCACGCCGATATGCCCTCCAACATCGAGAGCTATTACCAGGAAATCGGACGCGCCGGCCGCGACGGACTCCCCGCCGATACGCTGACGCTCTACGGCATGGGCGACATCCGGCTCCGCCGCCTGCAGATCGACGAAAGCGAATCCTCCGATGAACAAAAACGCGTCGACCGCCAGCGGCTCAACGCGCTGGTGTCATTGTGCGAGTCGCCGCGCTGTCGGCGCCAGACCCTGCTCGCCTATTTCGGCGAGACGGCGGAGCCCTGCGGCAATTGCGATTTTTGCTGCGACGGCGCCGAGGTCATCGATGGCACCATCGCGGCACAAAAGGCGCTCTCCGCCATCGTGCGCACCGGCGAGCGCTTCGGCACCGAGCATCTCGCCCACGTACTCATGGGCCAGAACACCGAGGCGGTCGAGAAATTCGGCCACGACATCCTGTCAACCTTTGGCGTCGGCAAGGAATACGGCAAGCCCGAATGGCGCGCGATCTTCCGCCAGCTCCATGGCGCCGGCATCGTCGCACTCAACCTCAATGGTTACGGCGGCTGGACCGTCACCGATTCCGGATGGCGGGTACTCAGGGGCACCGAGAAGGTCACGCTGCGCAAGGACACGCTCAAGCCGGCGACCAAAAAAGCCGCGCGCTCGGTCGCAAATGCTACCGCTCTAGCGAACGGCGACGCGGGCGACACGGCTCTGTTCGACGCACTGCGAAAACGCCGTTCAGAGCTCGCCAGGGAGCAACAGGTCGCCGCCTACGTAGTATTTGCTGACAAAACCTTGATCGACATGGTCCGGCGCAAGCCGGCGAACGCGGGCGAGATGAGCGCCATGCACGGCGTCGGCGCGGCAAAACTCAAGCAATACGGCCACGTTTTCCTTGAAGTCATCCGCGCACACGTGGCGCGGGCGGCATAAATCAGAATTTCCCGCGATATTCGGAGGCCAGAATGAACAGAACTAAATCCGCGGAGTATCTTCGCGATTTTCAAAAAATTACGTCCCCAATGAACGCTCACCGTGCTGCTTTGGAAGAGGCGCGAGAAAACAGAAAATTTGAAATTGAACTATATTGGAAGCGCGCCGCTTATTTTTGGGTCTTCATTGCTGCGGCTTTTGGTGGCTACTCAACACTGCCGGCAGCGCGTCAAGGTTTGGCATTTCTCATAGCCAGCTTAGGTTTCATTTTTTCGTTGGCTTGGTATTTCGTCAACCGGGGCAGCAAGTTTTGGCAACAGAACTGGGAACTACATGTCGACTTGTTGGAAGACGATATTGCTGGTCCCGTATACAAGACGGTTATCCAGCGAGAACAATCCGTTTGGTACAATCTGAATGGTGCTTACCCATTCTCTGTCTCGAAGATCAATCAATTATTGAGTCTATTCGTTACCGTTGCGTGGATAGTACTGATCAGCAGAAGCCTGATAGTCGTATGGGAGATTCATCTCCCAATATCAACGCGTGGGGAGACTATTCTCATGTTAGCTTGTACGTTGGCCGCGGCAATTATTCTCGGCTATTTTGGCAAAACACGTGACTTGAGAGGCGATACCCCCGTTGATCACTTCTATCGTAGCAAGCGGACGTACGATTGATCGGCTAGGTTATATTTCGGTACCCGATAGCACATAGTTAGTAGGGCGGGTTAGCCGAAGGCGTAACCCGTCGCATCGAGACAACAAAATTGGCGGATTACGCTACGCTTGTTGAACTATAATCTTCGTGCCCTCGATTGCCGGGGAACCGCGATGTTCTGGGTCTCATGGATTGTACAAACAGTTGCTAGCTCCGCGCTAGCAATTCTAGCTTTCATTGCGGTTCGATCGACTGCAATCGGTGAGCAATTTCTCAACTATCACTTGGAGCAAAAAATAGTAGCGTTAAAGCATGCTCACGACGAGAAAATCGAAGCGTTGCGGTCTGACCTTGCCCATTTTCAGGATCGGGGACGACGAGCAAACGAACTTGAGTACGATGCTCTTGTAAAGATCTGGCATGCGTATTCAGACGCCTGGCTGAAAACGCAGCAGGCGATTATCGACTACATGAGTTTTCCTGACATGGCTAAGTTGTCAGACGATGATGCGAAGACCTTCCTGGAAACCACTGAATTAAATGAACCGCAAAAGAAACAGGTTCTGGAAGCCACCGATAAGAATCAGATGTACTCTAAGATCATGCGGCAACGAACGATACACATTGCAGGCGCTGCAATTTACGAAGGTCGCCTAACACTCAGAACGAACGGAATCTTTATACCTGCCGCTGTCGCAAAGAGCTTCAAGGACGCCTTCGAAAAGCTTTCAGGAGCGTACGCGGAGCAATCAATGCAATTTAGGAGCGGCCGGGGTGCGGGTTACGAAAAGAGCATGGAGGTTCTCGACACAGGTGGCGAAGGCGTGATTGCTCAATTGGAGGCGCTCGTTCGCGCCACAATACGACGCGAATAGCAAACAAGGGTAGGGTGGGCTAAGCCGCGGAGCGGCGAGCCCACGTCTTTGATATCCGCACGCCTAGTCCGCGTGGGCCTCGCTTCGCTCAGCCCACCCTACTTCAGGCTGCGAGTCTTTTTTGGTTCCCCGTCACCCTGAGGTGCTCGTCGACGAAGTCGGCGAGCCGCGAAAGGCGACGGCCGAGGCGCCGGGGCCGACATCCTTCGAGGCTCGCTTCGCTCGCACCTCAGGACGACGGTCATGTTTGTCGCGCGTTCACGCAGTCTCATTTTCATTGACAATCGTCCTCATTTTGAGTACTATGCGTGCTCTACGAATCTCGCTCAGTGAAGGACGCCTTCGGCCGAGGGTACTCCTGAAGGTGGAGCGAGTGCGGTGCCCGCGGGCGGAACGATACAGTCCGCTCCCGGGCGGCTTCGGACAATACGCCCGGCCGGCACTATGACCGGTCTGCGAGGAGCTCGCTGGACTGGGACAGGCACGTTGCCAAGTCCCAGGAAGCGCGGTCTGAAGTTGAGCGGTGGCGTTCGGTCGCCTACGCCAGAGCCGCGGTGGAACGCCGATAGGCGGCGTGCCCCGCTGGGCACGCGCCTCGCCCTAAAAAAGCGCGGAGGTTCGATACACACGTCTGTCGGCGTTCCGCCTTCCTTTTTTCTTTCCTTCGTAGCCCGGATTGAACGAAGTGAAATCCGGGAGCAGCGTTGAAAGCTTAGGCACCGTTCCCGGATTTCGCTGACGCTCACTCCGGGCTACGGCCCTACGCTTCGCAAAACTCGGGCGCGCAACGCGTCGCGGGAGCGCGCAGAGATTCCGTCATGTTGCACCGCATGGCGCTCTATGTTAGCAAACGCGCGATTTTCGTGGGGCGCGCGCGGAGCCTTCCGCAGCGTCGCCGGATTTCCAAGTCCCGCTTTATTCCCAAGGGCTTAAACAAGGGCTTGCATAAGGACCTGCGCCGACGATTTCCGCCGGTTGCCGGTCTTGCGGAAAAGCTCCAAAGAAACCCGAAACCGCGGCACGCGACTTTAGGCGAGCATCAACTTTGGCAGGCGAAGCACCCATCATCCGAACCGACGCGGGCCACTTCGCGACCGCGCCGTTCGCAGGCACCGGCGTTGCGAATCGCTACGCGCTCGCTTTGTTCGAACTCGCCCAGGAGTCGAGCGCCATCGACGCGGTCAAGGCGGATCTGGACCGCTTCGACGCGCTGGTCGCCGAGAGTCCCGACCTCGCGCGGCTGGTGCGCAGCCCGGTATTTTCCGCCGACGAGCAATTGCGGGCACTCTCCGCGGTGCTCGACCGCGCCGGGATCGGCGGACTGGCGGCGCGTTTCCTCAAGCTGGTGACGACCAATCGCCGGCTGTTCGCGGCGCGCGATATGATCCGGGCCTACCGCGAGTTCGTCGCCCGGCATAAGGGCGAGGCCACGGCCGAGGTCACGGTGGCCGAACAGCTCAAGGACGATCATGTCGCCGCGTTGCGCGCTGCGCTCAAAGCCGTCAGCGGCAAGGACGTCGATCTACACATCAAAGTCGATCCCGCCATCATTGGCGGGCTCGTGGTCAAGCTCGGCAGCCGCATGGTCGATAGCTCGCTGCGCACCAAACTCAATTCGATCAGGCACGCGATGAAAGAGGCCCGCTAATGGATATCCGCGCCGCGGAAATCTCCGCCATCCTCAAAGAGCAGATCAAGAATTTCGGCCAGGAAGCCGAAGTTTCCGAAGTCGGCCAGGTACTCTCCGTCGGCGACGGTATCGCCCGTGTCTATGGCCTCGACAACGTCCAGGCCGGCGAGATGGTCGAGTTCGAAAGCGGCGTCAAAGGCATGGCGCTCAATCTCGAAGGCGACAATGTCGGCATCGTGATCTTCGGCACCGACCGCGAGATCAAGGAAGGCCAGACCGTCAAGCGCACCCGCGCCATCGTCGAGGTGCCGGTCGGGAAGGCCCTGCTTGGCCGCGTCGTCGACGCACTCGGCGAGCCGATCGACGGCAAGGGGCCGATCAAGTCGGATCGCAAGGCGCGCGTCGACGTCAAAGCGCCCGGCATCATTCCGCGCAAATCGGTACACGAGCCGATGGCGACCGGCCTCAAAGCAATCGACGCGCTGATCCCGATCGGCCGCGGCCAGCGCGAGCTGATTATCGGCGATCGCCAGACCGGCAAGACTGCGATCGCGCTCGATACCATCCTGAACCAGAAGCCGCTCAACGCGTCCGGCGACGAGAAGATCAAGCTTTACTGCGTCTACGTCGCGGTCGGGCAGAAGCGTTCGACGGTGGCGCAGTTCGTTAAGGTGTTGGAGGAACAGGGCGCACTCGACTATTCCATCGTGATCGCGGCGACCGCCTCCGACCCGGCGCCGATGCAGTTTCTGGCGCCGTTCTCCGGCTGCGCCATGGGCGAGTACTTCCGCGACAACGGCATGCACGCGGTCATCATTTACGACGACCTTTCCAAGCAAGCCGTCGCCTACCGCCAGATGTCGCTCTTGCTGCGCCGGCCGCCGGGCCGCGAAGCCTATCCGGGCGACGTGTTTTATCTGCACTCGCGCCTCCTCGAGCGCGCGGCCAAGATGAACGACGATCACAAGGGCGGCTCGCTGACCGCACTGCCGATCATCGAAACCCAGGCAAATGACGTGTCGGCTTATATTCCGACCAACGTCATCTCGATCACCGACGGCCAGATCTTCCTCGAGACCGATTTGTTTTATCAGGGCATCCGGCCGGCGGTGAACGTCGGCCTCTCGGTGTCGCGGGTCGGCTCGGCCGCCCAGACCAAGGCGATGAAGAAGGTCGCCGGCCGTATCAAGGGCGAACTCGCGCAATACCGCGAGATGGCGGCGTTCGCGCAATTCGGCTCCGATCTCGATGCCACCACGCAGCGCCTGCTCAGCCGCGGCTCACGGCTCACCGAATTGCTGAAACAGTCGCAATTCTCGCCGCTGAAGATGGAAGAGCAGGTCTGCGTGATCTATGCGGGCGTCAACGGCTATCTCGACCCGCTGCCGGTACCACGCATCCGCGCGTTCGAGGACGGTTTGCTCGGCATGCTGCGTCAGCAGCATCCCGAAATCCTCAACACCATCCGCACCTCCAACGATCTCGACGACGCCACGGCCGGAAAGCTGAAAGCGGCGGTCGAGAGCTACGCCAAGACGTTCGCGTAATGCCTAAGGGACACACTGTGTGCCGTCACCCTGAGGTGCGAGCGGACCGAGCCTCGAAGGGCGACGGCCCGGGCGCTATGGCGAGCCTCGAAGGGCGACGGCCCGGGCGCCTCGGCCGCATCCTTCGAGGGCCGCTTTGCGGCCGCCTCAGGATGACGGAACAGGAATAGCCGATGGCCTCGCTCAAAGACCTACGCAACCGCATCGCCGCCACCAAGGCGACGCAGAAGATCACCAAGGCCATGCAGATGGTCGCGGCGTCGAAGCTGCGCCGCGCGCAAGCAGCCGCCGAGGCGGCGCGACCTTACGCAACGCAAATGGACAAAGTGCTCGGCAATATCGCCGCTTCGGTAGCCGGATCGGACAGCGCGCCGCGGCTGTTACGTGGCACCGGCGGCAGCGACCGGCATCTCCTCCTGGTCTGTACCGCCGAACGCGGCCTGTGCGGACCGTTCAACACCGCCATTGTGCGGCTTACCCGCGAGCGTGCCGGTGCGCTGATGCGCGAAGGCAAGGAAGTCAAATTCTTCTGCGTCGGCCGCAAGGGTTACGATCAATTGCGCCGGCTCTATGCCGAGCAGATCGTTGAGATGGTCGATTTGCGCGCGGTACGGACGCTGCGGTTCGACAGCGCGGAAATGATCGCCGAAAAGGTCATCGCGCGTTTCAACAATTTCGAATTTGACGTCTGCACCTTGTTCTTCTCGCGGTTCCGCTCGGTGATTGCGCAAATTCCGACCGCGCAGCAGATCATCCCGCCGGTGTTCGACGCCCCCTCCCTTCCCTCCCCCGCAAGCGGGGGAGGGTCAGGGTGGGGGGGCGGCGCCGCCTACGAATTCGAACCGGAGGCCGAAGACATTCTGCACGACCTTCTGCCGCGCAACCTCGCCGTACAGATTTTCCGCGCGCTTCTGGAAAACTCGGCTTCGTTCTACGGCTCGCAGATGTCGGCCATGGACAACGCAACCCGCAACGCCGGCGATATGATCCGCCGGCAGACGCTCACCTACAACCGCACCCGCCAGGCGATGATTACGAAAGAGCTGATCGAGATCATTTCCGGTGCGGAAGCTCTGTAAAGAACATTGGCGCTGTAATCACTCAAGAGGGCCATGATGGCGAACCTAGTCGGACATATCACCCAGGTCATCGGCGCCGTCGTCGACGTGCATTTCGAAGGCGATCTGCCGCCGATTCTGAACGCGCTGGAAACCAGCAACCAGGGCAATCGGTTGGTGCTGGAAGTCGCACAGCAGCTCGGCGAAAACACCGTACGCACCGTCGCGATGGACACCAGCGAAGGGCTGGTGCGTGGTCAGGAAGTGAGAGATACCGGCAATCCGATTATGGCGCCGGTCGGTCCGGGCCTGCTCGGACGCATCATCAATGTAATCGGCGAGCCGGTGGATGAAGCTGGTCCAGTGACAGCCACCGAATACCGCCCCATTCACGCTCCGGCCCCGGCATACACCGATCAATCGACCGAGGCGGCAATCCTCGTCACCGGTATCAAGGTCGTGGATCTGCTGGCGCCTTATGCCAGGGGCGGCAAGATCGGCCTGTTCGGCGGCGCCGGCGTCGGCAAGACCGTATTGATTCAGGAGCTGATCAACAACATCGCCAAGGCCCACGGTGGCTATTCGGTATTCGCCGGCGTCGGCGAGCGAACCCGCGAAGGCAACGATCTCTATCACGAGTTCATCGAATCGAAGGTGAATGCCGATCCGCATAATCCCGATCCGAACGTGAAATCGAAATGCGCGCTGGTCTACGGGCAGATGAACGAGCCGCCTGGCGCCCGCTTGCGCGTCGGCCTCACCGGCCTCACCGTCGCCGAATATTTCCGCGACCAGGGCCAGGACGTGTTGTTCTTCGTCGACAACATTTTCCGGTTCACGCAAGCCGGGTCGGAAGTGTCGGCGCTGCTCGGCCGTATTCCTTCGGCGGTCGGCTATCAGCCGACACTTGCAACCGACATGGGCGCACTGCAGGAGCGCATCACCACGACGACGAAAGGTTCGGTGACCTCGGTGCAGGCGATCTACGTGCCGGCCGACGACCTCACCGATCCGGCGCCGGCGACATCGTTCGCGCATCTCGACGCCACCACGGTGCTGTCGCGCGACATCGCCGCGAAGGGCATTTATCCCGCGGTCGATCCGCTCGACTCGACGTCGCGGATGCTGTCGCCGCTGATTGTCGGCGAGGAGCATTACGCGGTCGCCCGTCAGGTGCAGCAGGTGCTGCAGCGCTACAAGGCGCTCCAGGACATTATCGCCATTCTGGGCATGGATGAGCTGTCGGAAGAGGACAAGCTGACGGTGGCGCGGGCGCGCAAGATCGAGCGCTTCCTGTCGCAGCCGTTCCACGTCGCCGAAGTCTTCACCGGCTCGCCAGGCAAGCTGGTCGATCTGCAGGACACCATCAAAGGATTCAAAGGCCTGGTCGAAGGCGAGTACGACCATTTGCCCGAAGCCGCGTTCTACATGGTCGGAACCATCGAGGAAGCGGTCGACAAGGGCAAGAAGCTCGCGGCCGAGGCGTAACGCATGGCCGCGCTTCACTTTGAGTTCGTCTCGCCGGAGAATGTGCTGTTCTCCGGCGATGTCGATCAGGTCGATTTGCCCGGCTCCGAAGGCGACATGGGCATTTTCGCGGGCCACGCGCCAATGGTCACGACATTGCGGCCCGGAATCGTGACCATCTTCCGTGGCGGCGCACGCGAGCCTGTGGTGATCACCGGCGGCTTTGCGGAAGTCGGTCCCGCCGGTTTGACCGTGCTTGCCGACCGCGCCGGCGCGCGGGAGAGCTTCGATCTCGCTTTGCTCGCCACCGAAATAAAAGATGCGGAAGAAGATATCGCCGCCGCCGCGGACCAAGGTGAGCGCGACAAGCTCGGCCGGCATCTCGAACAGATGAAGGCGTTACAGTCGGCGCTGGCGCAGTAACGCGGTCAGTCTCTATCAGCGCAGAATCTCGACCAGCAAAACCCAGGCATTCCAGACCGTAGCCGCCAGCGTCAGCATGATGCCGGCCGCGACCCAATAAAGGCCACTACTCGCGCCGGCGAGCAGATAGCCGCCGCCAATCAAAACCGGCACGCCGCCGCAAAGCGCGATGACAAACCGCCACAGCCACCACGTCATCGGCTGGCTTTTCAGCACCGGAATTTGCTGGGCCTGAATCGCAATCGGCGGGGCGGTCATGAGCAAGCCGGCGCCGAGCATCTCGCCTCCCAACACGTTCAGCGGCTGGCCGGGCATAAGTGCGAAGCTGCTCGCAAACAGCGCGCCGACCAGCATGATCAGCATCTCCGCCGCACGGCCCGGCAATTGCGGAAATGAAAGAATGCGCTGGAGATTTATCGAGATGGCGACGATGACGAGGCCGCTGAGGGCGGCTGTTGCGCCAACCTCGGCGACAAAAAAGTTCGCCCAGGCTGCCGCGATCTCACCCATTGCCAGACTCCGCACGTCGTCTCAGCAAAAGACTTATGTGAATTTTGCGAATTCCGCGACCACCCGCTCGTAGACCTTGCGCTTGAACGGCACGACGAGGGCCGGAAGGTTCGGGAGTTTTTCCCAGCGCCATTCCACGAATTCCGGCTCGTGGCCGCCGGCGGGATGCGCAACGTCGATCTCGCTCTCCGCGCCGGTAAACCGCAGCGCGAACCATTTCTGGGTCTGGCCGCGGTATTTGCCGCTCCAGGCAAAACCGGCGATCTCCGGCGGAATGTCGTAGTTGAGCCAGTCCGCGATTTCCCCGAGCCGTTCGACCGAGCTGATGTTGGTTTCCTCACGCAGTTCGCGCAGCGCAGCCGGCCACGGGTCCTCACCCGGATCGATGCCGCCCTGCGGCAGCTGCCAGACATGGGTCTTGTCGATGTGCTCGGGGCCCCCGATACGGCGGCCAATAAAGGCGAGGCCGGCTCGATTGAGCACCATCAAGCCGGCACAAGGCCGATAGGGGAGAGCTTCGAATGAGGTCATGAGTGAATCGGGGATGCGCGTGGTGAGCGGCGAATAGTCGAAGCCGACAGGCTGCAATCTATTCGCAATTTCGCCACTTCGCTATTCGCGGTCTCTACTAACTTTGCTTGGCCTTGGCGGCGATGGCCGTGATTGGCACCAGCAGCACGCCGCGGCTTTCGGCCTCCCTCGCCCATTTCGCGATATGCTCGATCGATACCGGCAGCGCGGATGCTATACCGACCGCAAACGAGTGCTCGCGCGCCGCCATTTCCAGGCGGCCGAGGGCGTGATCGATTTCACCGGGCGTCGGCACCGCATCGAGAACGATGTCCGCTTTGGCAAACGCCGAACTGTTGCCGCCGGCAATGCGGCCCGCAACACTCCTTGCATTGGCGCCGTCGTCGACAAAGATCAGCCCGCGCTTGGCGATTTCGCGCATGACCGGAGCGAACGACTGCTCCGAAGCCGTGAACCGCGCGCCCATGGCGCCGATAATCCCGACATAGCCCTGCATCCGGCTCATCAGCCAGTGCAGCCGTTCAAGATTTTGTTCCGGCGTCAGCGAGGTAAGCAGCGTCTGCGGACCGGAATCGTTTTCCGGATAGCCGAATGGTTCCAAGGGTACTTGCAGCAGAATCTCGTGGCCCTCCCCTCGCGCCTGCGTGACCAGGCGCGCGACGTCGGGACCGTAGGGCATGAATGCGAGCGTCACCGCCTCCGGCATCTTGGTGACCGCCTCTGTGGTGCCGCTCGCGCTCACGCCGAGCCCGCTGATAATTAGCGCGACGCGCGGCGCGTCGGGCTTGCCCGGAAGTGGTTTCACCGGCCGGGCAAAGGCTTCCGAAGGCCGCGTGCCATCTGCCGCGATTTTTGGAATAGGTCCCCGCGGCGTCATTTCGACCAAATTCTGATTAAGCGGGGGAGCGCTCGTTGAATTGCCGGCATTCCCGCCATCGGGAATGACGACCTCCTGCCGGGCCCCAGTCTTGCCGTCGATGATGGTGATCGTCTTGGTACCTGCCGCATTTTTCTGGCCCGGCGTCGGCGATGCTGGAGACTGGCCGTTGGCCGCATCGTTATGCGGGACAGGAGCTTGAGCGCCGGGGGCGGCATCAGGCATCGGCGTGGCCGCGGATTTCTTCGCCGCGGTCATCGCCTGCAGGTCGATCGGCACGGCGACCACCGGCTCGCCACCGAACGGACTATCGCCGACGATCGCCCACACCGTGAACACACCGAGGAACAGCAACAGCGCACCGGCAATGATCCGCGAGGCGGAGATGGGCAACTTGCGCCGGCGCTTTGGCGGCTGCTGGCCGAGCGGCGCGCTCAGATCATCGGCCGTCATGGCTTGGTCCGGCTGATCGTGTCCCGGCGAATCATTGCCGCACTCTATCACGGCAGCCAAAAACGCCCCGCGGCAGCCGGGCGGCCGGGCATCGCGTCCGGGCTCGGCTTACAACCAGCAAACAAAAAAACGGGGCGGCCTCTGGCCGCCCCGCATTATTGGATCAGGAGCCGTACCTTTAGTTGGGAACGGCAGCTTTCGAGTTCGGCGGGAAGGCCGCGTCGCTGATCGCGCCGCGCAGGAGGTCAAGCCCCTCCTTGAGCGCCTTGTCGTCCTTCTCATCCGGCGGCACGTAGGACTGCGAGCCCGACTCTTCATGGCCCTCGGCTTTAAGGTGACCGCGCAGCGATGCTTCGCCCTTGGTGTCGGTCCGCGCTTTCAAGTCTTCCGGCACATCCTGCAGCACCTCGATGTCAGGAGTGATGCCTTTGGCCTGGATCGAGCGGCCGGAGGGCGTGAAGTAACGCGCGGTGGTCAGCCGCAGGGCGCCATTGCCGGCGCCGAGCGGAATAATGGTCTGCACCGAGCCCTTGCCGAACGAGCGCGTGCCGACGAGCGTCGCGCGCTTGTGGTCCTGCAGTGCGCCGGCGACGATCTCCGACGCCGAAGCTGAACCGCCGTTGATCAGCACGATCACCGGCTTGCCCTTGGTCAGATCACCCGGCCGGGCATTGAAGCGCTGGGTTTCCTCGGCGTTACGGCCGCGGGTAGAGACGATTTCGCCCTTGTCCAGGAACGCATCCGATACCGATATCGCCTGATCGAGCAGGCCACCGGGATTATTGCGCAGATCAACGATGTAGCCTTTGATCTTGTCGGAGCCGAGCTGCGAATTGAGGTCGCTGATCGCCTTCTTCAGACCATCGGTCGTCTGCTCGTTGAACTGCGTGATTCGGATGTAACCGACGTCCTCACCTTCGTTGTGCGAGCGCACCGATTTGACGCGGATCACATCGCGCACGATTGACACGTCGATCGGTTTATCCTGCCCTTTGCGCATGATGGTGAGCTTGATCTTGGTGTTCACCGGGCCGCGCATTTTTTCGACCGCCTGGTTAAGCGTCAGGCCTTGCACCTGCTCATCGTCGAGCTTGGTGATGATGTCATTGGCCATGACGCCGGCCTTGGCCGCCGGAGTGTCATCGATCGGGGCGACCACTTTCACCAGCCCGTCTTCCATCGTGACCTCGATGCCGAGGCCGCCGAATTCGCCGCGGGTCTGCACCTGCATGTCGCGGAAGCTTTTCGGGTCCATGTAACTCGAATGCGGATCGAGCCCGGCGAGCATGCCGTTGATCGCCGATTCGACGAGTTTGCTGTCGTCGGGCTTCTCGACATAGTCGGCGCGGACGCGCTCGAACACGTCACCGAACAGGTTGAGCTGCCGGTAGGTGTCCGACGAGGCAGCCTTGGCGCTCGCCCCAACGAACGCGATGTGTGGCTGTGTCGCCAGGAGCGTTAGACCGGCACCTGCGACCACGCCAAGGAAAATGAGGGAAGTTTTGCGCATCATCCGCGAACCTTTTCACCTTCGTTTGTTGCCCACCATGGGCTTGGATCAATGGGAGCACCGTCTTTGCGGAACTCCACATAAAGCACAGGCTGCTTGGACTTGGTCGCCGCGGCCGCGGATACCTGCGATCCGCCGCCCATCACCGCTAAGGGTTCACCCGTCAGCACAAACTGGCCGAGATCGACGGAAATCCGCTCCATCCCCGCTAGTAGCACATGATACCCGCCACCGGCATTCAGGATCAAGAGTTGCCCATAGCTCCGAAACGTGCCGGCGTAAACTACCCAGCCGTCGCAGGGAGCAGTGATCTGCGCGCCGGCATGGGTGCCGATCGTTATGCCCTTTTGCGTTCCACCGAGAGCGTCGGAACCGCCAAATTCCCGGATTTTCACGCCGTTAACAGGCAGACGCAGGTGTCCGCGCATCGCCGCGAAGGCGACCGCCGGCGAAAGGCGGCCCGGGTCCTTGAGCGCGGAAAGATCGGGGCGCGTTGCGTCTTCCTCGATCGAACGCGCCTCGGCATGTGCCGTGCGGGTCGCCGATTCGAGGCCCGATTCGAGCTTGGCGATGAGTTCCTTAAGGGTGTCGACCTGATGGGCCAGGTCGGCCGCCCGCGTCCGCTCGGCATCGAGCTTCTGCTCGGTCGCCGTTTGCTTGCTTTGCCGCTCGTCGATCAGGACATTCAACCGCAGCTGCTCGCGCCCAAGCAAATCGAGATCGCGCGACAGGTGCTCATTCTCGCTGACGATAGTCTTGCGCACCCGCGCGAGGTCGGCGAGATCGCCAGAAAGTGCGTCGGCTTGTAACCGCATGTCCGGCAGCATGGCGCCGAGCGTGATCGCGGTGCGCACCGCTTGCAGCGCGTCTTCCGGCGCCACCAGAAGTGCAGGCGGCGGCTGATGCCCTACCCGTTGCAGCACCGCGAGAATTTCGACGATCACAGCGCGACGCTCGTCGAGCGATTTACGAATAAAAACTTGCTGCTCGTCGAGCGGCTTTAAGCGCGTTCGGGTCGCTTCGATGCTGGCCTCGACCGCGCGGACGCGCGTGGCAGCGTCGATGAGTTGCTGATTGAGTGCGCGCCGATCGTCACCAAGCGCGTCGATTTCACGCCGCAGTTTGGCCTGGCTTTCCGCCGACTCGCGTTCCTGCGCGCGCGCGGCATCGAGCTCCTGATCGTGCTGTTTGAGAGCCTCGGCATCCGTCGCTGTCGGTGCGGCAACTGGTGCAGCCGGAAGAAATGGCACCGGAGCCTGAGGGATAGGCGCTTGAACCGCGCCGACGGGCGGCGTCGTTTCGCTTGGCGCCGTTTGGGCGAGCGCTGCGGAATGAGGGCTAAGCGGCAACGCCAAAGCCAAGGCCCATCCGAGCGCAAAGCGCGGATCGATCCGATGCGATCGGCGGAGAATCATGTTGTCCAAGAGTAGGCGCCACGTTCCGGAACGCAAGATAATCACAAACATCAGACAAAGCAGGTGCGAAACGACCGGAATAAGACGCAAGGCCAGATCAACTCGTCACAAATCGGTGAGGCGAGATTAAGAAGAATTCAGGTCTGCATGATCGTTAATCTTACGCCCGGTGATAGGGGTGGCCCGCGAGGATCGTGCCGGCGCGGTAAAGCTGCTCAAGCAACATGATGCGCACCAGCTGATGCGGCCAGGTGGCGGCGCCAAAGGCGAGGCGAACCCTCGCGCGCTCAACGAGACTTGGTGCAACGCCGTCGGCTCCACCGACGATGAAGCACACGGCTGCACGGTCCTCCGCCCGCCACTCTCGCAGCAGCCCCGCAAGCGCCGGGCTATCGAGACTTTCGCCGCGCTGGTCGAGAGTGACGACGATTGCGCCGTCGGGAATGACGTTGGCGAGCGCGATCGATTCCTCGGTGCACCGCCGCTCAGCATCTTGCGCCCGGCTTTCGCGGATTTCGACCATCTCGATGGTCCGCCAGCCGAGCGGGCGGCCGGTCGCCGTCGCACGCTTGCAATAGGAAGCCGCGAGCTCGCGCTCGGGTCCTTGTTTCAGGCGGCCGATAGCGGCTACAAGCAGGCGCATAATGTGACACGCGAAAAGCGAAGGCGCACAGCACCATGGCCCGTTTTCGAGCCAACACCAAATCGCCCTCACTGACGCGAGCGGGTTAGCTCGCGCGCTGCGCCGGCCTGCTCGCCAACCACATCTTTTCGATGTTGTAGAAAGCGCGAACCTCGGGGCGAAAGACGTGGACGATGACATCGGCCGCGTCGATCACCACCCAATCACAATGCGGAACGCCTTCCACGCGGGCGGCAACGCCAACTTTATGCAGGTCCTCGACGACCCGGTCGGCGACTGAGCCGACATGGCGCTGCGACCGGCCGGAGGCTATGACCATGTAGTCGCCGATCGACGATTTTTCCCGAAGGTCTATGGTGAGGGTGTCCTCCGCCTTCATGTCGTCGAGGCGGACCAGGACTAAACGAAGGATCTCCTCGGCGTCAGGACGCATTCTGGAGACCGGTTCGGGCGCGCGACGTTCGGCCCGAAGAGTTACAGGTGTGGACAGGGGTCCTTATCCTTTCGCTCCTTTTCGGCCCCGGCCATCGATTCCGAGGCCACGACCTAAGATAGGCACGCCGGGTTAACAGTTTCAACTCTCTTAAGTCACGCAATTGCAACAGTTTCGCTTCCATGCGGCCACGCACTCACCGGTCGTGCAAGGCCCGTGCCGCCCGCAGCGCTGTGGAGGATAACGGCGATTTGAGACCATGCAGATAAATCCACGCCGGCGGCGTTCGTTCCGGCAGCGTCCTTGCCGCCGGTTCCGGGATGCGAGCCCACGCCAGCGCCTGACTGGCGACGCCCGCCCTTGCGTAAAGGCTCGGTCCCAGACGGTCGACGACAGCAATCGGCACCAGCGTCGCGATGCCGCGCCAGCGCTGCCAACGATGGAAGCTGCGGAGATTATCGGCGCCCATGATCCAGACAAAGCGCACGCGCGGACATCGCCGGACCAGATAAGCGACCGTCTCATAGGTGTAGTGGGTACCCAGCTGGTATTCGAGATCGGTGACCTCGATACGCGGATCGTGCGCGAGCGCTCGAGCGGCTGCTACTCGCTTGGCGAGCGGTGCGAGACCACTGGTGTCTTTCAAGGGATTGCCGGGCGTCACCAGCCACCAAACGCGATCGAGACCGATCCGCTTCATCGCGAGCAAGCAAGCTGCGCGATGCGCCGCGTGCGCCGGATCAAATGTGCCGCCGAAAAGCCCGATGCGCATACCGGGCGCGTTCGGCGGCAGGACTACGCGGGTTCTGGCCATTTCCGACCGTCGCCCGTTTGTGGGTGAGGGAACAGAGGCAGCCGCGCGCGGAAGCGGAAACTCACGGTTCATGGCCGCCAGAAACAACCCCCTCCCCGTGTATCATTCGCCGACCGCCATTCGCGACAAGTCGCGTCGGAGGAGACGAAAATTATGGTCGCGTCTGTCCGCTGCCATGGATGCGGTACTTAAAACTCGTTAATTGCTCGACCCCAACGGGGCCGCGGGCATGCAATCTGCCTGTGGCGATGCCGATCTCGCCGCCGAAGCCGAATTCGCCGCCGTCGGCAAACTGCGTCGACGCATTGTGCAGCACAATCGCCGAATCCACCTCGCGCAAAAACTTTTCTGCGGCGGGGCGATTTTCGGTGACGATCGCATCAGTATGATGTGAACCGTAGCGCTCGATACGAGCGATCGCCGCGTCAACGCCATCGACCACGCCGACGGTCAGAATGGCGTCAAGGTATTCGGTGCTCCAGTCAGCTTCGCTCGCCGGCTTCACGCGGGAATCGGCCGCCTGTACCGCCGCGTCGCCGCGAACCTCACAGCCGGCCTCGATGAGCATGGTAACGAGCGGCTTCAGCAACTTCGTTGCGCCTGCCCGGTCGACGAGCAAGGTTTCCGCGGCGCCGCACACGCCGGTGCGCCGCATCTTGGCATTGAGCACGATTGATTTGGCCATCGCGAGCTTGGCTGCGCCGTCGACGTAGACGTGACAGACGCCTTCGAGATGCGCGAACACCGGCACCCGCGCTTCCGTCTGCACCCGCCCGACCAGATCCTTGCCGCCGCGCGGAACGAGGACGTCGATCGCGCCGTCCAAACCCGCGAGCATCATGCCAACAGCGGCACGGTCTCGCGTCGGCACCAACGAAATTGCGGCCGTCGGCAGTTCGGCTGCGGCGAGGCCTTCGACCAGCGCCGCATGGATTGCCCGTACCGAGCGAAAGCTTTCGGAGCCGCCGCGCAAGATGACGGCATTGCCAGCCTTCAGACAAAGCGCGGCCGCATCGGCTGTGACGTTGGGCCGACTTTCGTAAATAACGCCCACGACGCCGAGCGGCACCCGCACGCGCTCGATGCGCATTCCGTTCGGACGGCGCCAAGACGCCGTAACCGCCCCGACCGGATCCTTGAGTTTCCTGATAATTTCGAGCCCGGCCGCCATGGCTTCGATCCGCTTCGGATCAAGCGTCAGCCGATCGAGAAAAGCGGCAGTCGCGCCCTTCGATTTCGCTTCCGCCACGTCCTCAGCATTGGCGGCAAGGATCGCCGACCGGGCGCCGCGGACGGCCTTGGCCATGGCGGCAAGCGCGCGATTCTTCCGCGCCGCCGGCGCCAGCGCCAGCACATGGGCGGCAAGGCGCGCCTCGCGGCCAATCTCACGCATGGCCGCGTCAAGCTTTCCGGCACTCTCCACCGCCTTCAGCGGAGCATTCATGGCCTTGATCCGTCTAACATTCGGACCGTTCCTACCATGTTCAGCAAGGCCCGGCGAGGAGGCTTCGCCGCCAAGGTTGTCCACAGCGACCCACAACCATTCGTTGGCCGGTCACAGATTGGGGGGAACCTGCCCCGAATAGATGGCGTTTCGTTCCCAGTTCCAAAGGAGGGTCCCATGGGTCAGTCGACAGCACGTTCTTCCGCCACTGTGCCGCGGTGCTTGCCGGTCGGCGCCACTTTTGTGGTTGAGGGATACGGCGGCGGCGAAGGGAAACTGCGCGTGATTGCGCGCTATCTGCTGCTGCCGGACGGGAACCGCATCAATGTTCCAGGGGATCTGTCCCGGCCGACTTCGGTGAGGGCCCCGCGGACACAAGCAGCCAAGCGACCCTCCCATGCGAAGCGATCACAGCCGAAACGACGCTCCCGACGAGTTCGAGAAAAATTCTCCGCCCGCCGCGGAACCACCTGACCACACCAACGTTAGTCGAGTAGCGCCGGGCGAAGCCCCCCAGCCCCTCACCCTCAATCACCCGGCGTTGAACCCCGGTCGCTCAGGCGACCGGGGTTCTCTTCTTTCGGCACCCGGCGTCATTCGGGGCTGACAACCAAATCGTCACGGTGAATCATCTCCGCGCGGCCATCGAAGCCGAGAAGCACCGCAATATCCGCAGACGGACGTCCTCTGATCTTTTGCGCATCCTCGGCATCGTAGGCGCACAGACCACGGCCGATTTCCGCACCCGTAGAACCGCGGATGATCACAGCATCACCGCGCGTGAAACTGCCTTCGACCGAAACCACGCCAGCCGGCAGCAGGCTCTTGCCCCGCCGCAGCGCCGCGACCGCTCCGGCGTCGATCACCAGCACGCCCTTGGGCTCGAGCGCACCGGCAATCCATTTCTTCCGTGCCGTTACCGGATTCGCTGCCGTCAGAAACCACGTGCAGCGTGCACCTTCTTTGATGGCCCGCAACGGATGATCGACACGCCCCGACGCGATGACCATGTGCGTGCCGGCGTTGGTGGCAATTCGCGCCGCTTCGATTTTGGTCTGCATGCCGCCACGAGACAGTTCTGATGGAGCCACGCCGGCCATCGCCTCGATTTCCGGCGTGATACGCGCGACACACGCTACGTGCTGCGCCGACACAGCCGTATCGGGCGGGGCGTCGTAGAGGCCATCGACGTCCGACAGAAGAATCAGAAGATCGGCGCTGACCATGGTGGCGACGCGAGCCGCGAGCCGGTCGTTGTCGCCGTAGCGAATTTCGTTGGTCGCTACCGTATCGTTCTCGTTGATGACCGGCAGGGCGCGCCATGTCAGCAGCGTATCGATGGTGGAGCGCGCGTTGAGATAACGCCGCCGCTCCTCGGTATCGCCAAGCGTCACGAGCACCTGACCGGCGACAATGCCGTGTCGCGACAGCGCTTCGGTCCAGGTGCGCGCCAATGTGATCTGCCCCACCGCGGCGGCCGCCTGGCTGTCCTCAAGTTTGAGCGGACCACCCGGGAGTTTGAGGACGGCGCGGCCGAGCGCGATAGCGCCGGAGGACACCACCAGAACGTCGCGCCGGTCGCGATGAAATTCGGCAAGATCCGCGACCAGCGATGCGAGCCAGGATTCCTTTAGGCCGCCGGCCTGCGAATCGACCAGAAGCGAAGAGCCGACCTTCACGACGATGCGGCGGAAGTCGGCTAGTGCAGGCGTCTTCATTGCGGGCCGGGTCGGAACGCGTACCGATGTGGTCACAGCTCGGCTTCTTGTTCCAATTGCGCCTTGTTCTCAAGGCAATAATATCCGGACAACCGGCTGACCAGTTTGCGGCGCTTCCAGTCATTGAGAATGCGGCTGACGTTCTCGCGTGCGATGCCGGCCATGGCGGCGATATCGCTCTGCCCGATCTTCTGGCGAATGACGATGCGGCCAGATCCGACATCCTGGCCGAAATTTTCGGCGAGTTCGAGCAAGGTCGAGGCGACACGACCCTTCAGCGGCAGGAAACTTCCCGCAGCAATTACCACGTCGGTTTCACGCAAACGCGTGGAAAGAATCGTGACCAGCGATTTGTAGACTTCGGGATTCTTTTGGGCAAAAGACTCAAACGCGCTGCGGCTGAGAAAGCTCAGCATCGCCGCACGCACCGCCACCACCGACGCCGAGCGCGGCCGGCCATCAATCATGGAAAGCTCACCGACAATGGCGCCCGTTCCGAGGAACGCCAAAATGCGTTCGTTACCGGTGCGCGAAACCATCGCCACCTTCAATAAGCCTTCCTCGATACGATAACAGCCGTCGCCAGGGTCGCCGGAAAGAAAAAGAACCTCATCGGCAGCAAGCCGCACCGGCTTGGCGCCCACAAACAGATCGGTCGCGAGACGTTTCGGCAAGCCCGATAGCAGGCTTGGCCCCGGACGGCTGACTTTTGGCGCAGACTCCATGACCCCCTCGGTGCTGCACGCTTTTAACTCCAGCATGCGGCAGAAATTACGACAATAAAAGCCCGCCCGGATCTTTCGATCCGGACGGGTTCCAGTCGACCCTGTCAGGGCCGTAGGGGTGTTGGGGACCGATTTTTCACCCCTTGGTGGGTCGCCGCCAGCCCACGGGGGGGTCGGGGGGGGATCGCGGAACCGCGCGACGAACCAAGCCATTTGCTTAACAACACCCTACTGGCACCCCCGCGCGTGCGAAGTGACCGGGATCACACAAAGCCTCTTTATCTTTGAACACGCGTTTGTCGCTGATTTTGCGGTAATTTTTTCAGCGGAAGAACCGACCGCGAGCACGCATAGCTGCGCTTTTTGTCAATTCATCAGTTGCGCGGCGCGCGCACCTTAACGCCAGCGCGTTTTTCGATCGGCTGAATGATCGCGCTGATGTCGGCGTCCGGCCCGATTTCATCGCAGGTCAGCTTCAGCGCCTTCGCCACGGTTGCGATCACATCCGTGGGCACGCCTAGCGCTTCGCGCTCGGCGAGAAAGAGATTGACGTCCTTCATCAGCAATCCAGCGGTGAAGCCGAGATCGAAAGTCCCGGGCAGGACGGCTTTGGCGAATTTGTCCTCGGTTGCCGTGTTGCGACCGGTCCCGGCGTTGATCACGTCGAGCATCAGGCGCGGATCGAGCCCGGCCTTCACTCCGGTCACCATGGCTTCCGACGTTGCCGCCATCGCGGTGGCCGACAGCACGTTGTTGACGAGCTTCATCGTCTGCCCCGCACCGGGATGTTCCCCGAGATAGAACAGCTTCCCGATTGCCGCCAGCGCCGGCTCGATCTTCGCAATTTCGGCGCGCGGGCCTGAAGTCATCAGCGCGAGCGTGCCGTGCTCGGCGCCAGGCACACCGCCGCTGACCGGACAGTCGATCTGCACGATGTCGCGCTTGGCAAGAAGCTTGAAAACCCGCTCGGCCATGACCGCGCCGGTGGTCGAAAGGTCAACGAAGCGGCGGACCCGTTTGCCCTCGATGACGCCGTTTGGACCGGTCGCAACGGCAAGCACGATATCCGGCGTCGGCAGGCTCGCCATGACCGTTTCTGCGGCGTCGGCGACTTCCGCCGGCGAGCGCGCCGCGACCGCGCCGATTGCGGCGAGATTGCCGATCGCTTCCTGGCGGGCGTCGTAAACGACGACATGGTGCCCGGCTTCAACCAGGCGGCGCGCCATATGGGAGCCCATATTGCCGAGACCAATGAAGCCGATGTCCATCGTATTTCTCCGCTCGCTACTGTGCAGTAACCGGTGACGGCAGGAATTCCGCGCGGGCTTTATCAGTATGTTCGCCGAGTGCAGGCACCGGACCGTAGTGCCGCGACGCCGAGGCGTGCTGTTCGGCCGGCGCCGGATACGAGACTGGGCCGCTCGGCGTGCCGACCGTGATGCGCCGCAGATGCGGATGGCGTGCAAGTCCGGCCACGTCGTTGATGCGCGCGAACGCAACATCGGCGGCGGCGAGCTTTTGCGTGAGTTGTTCGGCATCGAACGTGCGTGTCTTGGCCGCAACTTTGCCGTCGGTTTCCGCGCGCCGCTGCACGCGGGCCTGGTTGGTCGCGAAGTCCGGATCGGCGGCAAGACCTGCGTCACCCAGGACTTTTCCAGTCAACACGCGCCATTCGCGGTCGTTCTGAATACCGATGAGGATTTGCGCGCCGTCACGGGTCGGGAATGCGCCATAGGGCGCGATGGCGGCGTGTGTCAGTCCGACCCGTTGCGGCGGCTTGCCCGCTTCCTGCTGCATCAGCGGGACCGCCATCCAGTCGGCGATCGAATTGAACATGGAAACCGAAAGCTCGGCGCCTTCACCGGTGCGCTGCCGCGCCAGCAGCGCCTCGAGGATGGCCTCGTAGGCGTTCATCCCGGTCGAAACATCGACCACCGATACGCCGACGCGCGATGGTTCCGTGGTGCCGGTGATCGACGCCAGGCCAACTTCGGCTTGAATCAGCAAATCGTAGGCCTTGCGCCTGGCAAAAGGTCCGCTCTCGCCAAAGCCGGAGATCGAGCAACAAACCAGGCGCGGATAATCGCGCCGCAGCCGCGCGATCGGAAATCCGAGCTTGCCGATCGTACCCGGTTTGAGATTCTGCACGAAGATGTCGGCGCGTTTGAGCATGGCTTCGAGCAGCGCCTTGTCATCGGCTTTGCCGAGGTCGAGCACCACCGACTCCTTGCCGCGGTTGAGCCAGACAAAATAGCTGCACTCGCCGTGCGCGAAGCCATCGTAGTAGCGGCCGAAATCCCCCTCGGGCCGCTCGATCTTGATCACCCGCGCTCCCGCGTCCGCCAAACGGCACGTGCACATCGGCGCGGCGACTGCCTGCTCGAGCGATACGACCAGAAGACCGGAGAGCGGCAGCGTCATTTCAATACGACGTCTCAATAAGACCGGGGCAGCCCGAGCACGTGCTCGGCGATATACGAGAGTACGAGATTGGTGGAAATCGGCGCTACCGTGTAGAGCCTGGTTTCGCGGAACTTGCGCTCGATATCGAATTCCTCGGCGAAACCGAAGCCGCCGTGGGTCTGCAGGCACATATCGGCGGCCGCCCATGAGGCTTCGGCGGCAAGATGCTTGGCCATATTCGCTTCAGCACCGCAATCTTTGCCGGCTTCGTAGAGGGCCGCGGCCTCACGCACCATCAACTCGGCTGCGCGCATGCCGATGTAGGACCGCGCGATCGGGAACTGGACGCCCTGGTTCTGTCCGATCGGCCGGCCGAACACCACACGCTCGCGCGCATAGGACGCTGCCCTGTCGATGAACCACTTGGCATCGCCGATGCACTCGGCAGCGATCAGGATACGCTCGGCATTCATGCCGGATAGGATGTAGCGGAAGCCCTCGCCTTCGACGCCGACGAGATTATCGGCCGGTATCCGCACGTTCTCAAAGAACACCTCGGTGGTGGCGTGATTTATCATGGTGCGGATCGGGCGAATGGTCAGCCCCTTGCCCTTCACCGTGCGCATGTCGAGCAAAAATACCGATAGCCCGGCGGTGCGCGACTTTGCCTGCTCCCGCGGCGTGGTGCGTGCGAGCAGCAACATCAGATCGGAATATTCGGCCCGCGAGGTCCAGATCTTTTGGCCGTTGATGACGTAACTATCGCCGTCACGCGTCGCCGTGGTGCGGAGGCTCAGCGTGTCGGTGCCGGAGGTCGGCTCGGTGACGCCGAATGCTTGCAGGCGGAGTTCGCCGTGCGCAATCGCCGGCAGATAGCGTTGTTTTTGTTCGGAGCTGCCGTGCCGCAGCACCGTCCCCATCGTATACATCTGTGCGTGACAGCCCGCGCCGTTGCAGCCTGCCGCCTGGATTTCCTCCATGATCGCTGTGGCCGCGGTCATGGTGAGCCCGCTGCCGCCGTATTCTTCCGGGATCAGCGCGGCGAGAAAGCCGGCCTTGGTCAAGGCGGCGACGAATTCTTCCGGATAGGTGCGCTCGCGGTCGAGGCGGCGCCAATATTCGCCGGGAAAATCCGCGCACAGTGCCCGCACCGCCTCGCGGATCGGTGCGAGGTCGGCGGCTTCGTTCACGACGTCACCTCGGCGCGGCCGTTGTTGATTGCGACGACGTCACGTCCGACAACGCGTGCGCGAAAGCTCACAACCGGGCCGTCGCGCCACATCTCGGTACGGATGGTCTCACCGGGAAACACCGGCGCGGAAAACCGGCACGAGAACGACCTAAGCCGCGCAGGATCGTACCCGCACATGGTCTTGAGCAAGGCGTGGCCCGACACACCGAACGTCCCGAGCCCGTGCAAGATCGGCCGGTCGAAGCCCGCGGCCTTCGCCGCCGCGGGCTCGGCGTGCAACGGATTATAATCACCGCTCAAGCGATAGATCAGCGCCATTTCAGGGCGCGTGCCGAAATCGCAGATCGCATCGGGAGCGCGCGATGGGATAGGATGCGGCGGCGGCGATTGCCGCGGCGGGCCGCCGAAACCGCCATCGCCGCGGCAGAAGATTGTCTGCGTCACGGTGCCGATCAGCGCGCCGGTCGGCTTGTCCGTGATCGTGCGCTCGGTGAAGAGAAGCGCGCCCTTGCCCGCACCTTTGTCGATCACCTCCACGATCCGCGTTTTGCCGATCAGCGCGCCTTCGCCGCGGAGCGGCCTCACAAGCGTAAATCCCTGCTCGCCGTTGACCACCATTACCCAGTCGATGCCGCTGTCCGGATTTCGCGCCAACGAGCCGCTGTGCGCCAGCACTGTGGCCATGGTCGGCAACACTTTGAGATTCTTCTCATAGACAAAGGCGAGCTCGTCCTCGTTCATCGGGTCGTGGCCCAAACCGATGCCGAGCGCGTAGAGCATGCAGTCTTTCGCGTCGTAGATTTGCTCCGCCGGCGCAATGTCGAGCGCCATCAGCTTGTCGTAGACAATCGTCATCGCATACCCGTCATCTCACACCGGATCCCATGAAAAAACTTCGGGCGATCGCTCGAGCGGTGTGAACGACGTGGCAAACGCGCTCTTGAGCTGTTCGGCGAGTTTTTGCGGCGTCCAGCCATCGGAGCGATGCAAGGTGCGGATCGGCCGATTCTGATTAAACAGATAGATTTCGTTGTTGCGCGCCGAAAGAATCTGGCCGGTGATGCCGTCGGCCTGATCCGACGCCAGATAGACGACCAGCGGCGCCACTTTCTCCGGCGTCACCTGCGCCGCGCGGGCGACCCGCGCCTTTTCATCTTCGGTTTCGGCCGGGATTGATTGCACCATGCGCGTCCAGGCGAACGGCGACACGCAATTGGAGCGCACATTGAAGCGCGCCATGTCGAGCGCGATGCCGCGCGACAGACCGAGAATGCCGAGCTTTGCCGCCATGTAGTTGGCCTGGCCGAAATTGCCGATCAGCCCGGACGTCGACGTCATATGCACATAGCTGCCGGATTTTTGCTCACGGAAGACCGTCGCACAGGCGCGGCTCATGATGAAGCTGCCGTTGAGGTGGACGTTGATCACGTCGGACCAGTCGGACCAGCTCATGCGATGAAAAATTCGGTCGCGCAGGATACCGGCGTTGTTGACGAGAATGTCGACGCGGCCGAAGGCATCGAGCGCCGCCCGCACGATCTTGTCGCCATTAGCCGGCTCGCTGATCGATAGCGTCGAGGCGATCGCTTCGCAGCCGGCTTTTTTTATTTCCTCGACCACGGCCTGGGCCGGCCCGGAATTGGTGCCGGCGCCTTCAAGGCTTGCGCCAATGTCGCAGACCACGACGCGGGCACCCTCCTCCGCCATCAACCGCGCGATGGCGCGGCCGATGCCGCGTCCTGCGCCGGTCACGATGGCGACTTTGCCCTCTACAATGCCCGGCATCGGCTAACCCCAGACCTCCTTGGCGACCTCGACGATCATCCTGAGCTTGGCCCATTGTTCTTCCTCAGCGAGGGTATTGCCTTCTTCGGTCGAAGCGAAGCCGCATTGCGGCGACAGACACAATTGCTCGAGATCGGCGCACTTCGCTGCTTCCTCGATGCGGCGTTTGATCGTGTCCTTGCTCTCCAACGCGCCGGTCTTTGTCGTCACCAGGCCGAGCACCGCGAGACGGCCTTTCTGTAGCCGCTTCAGCGGCTCAAAGCCGCCGGCGCGGGCTGAGTTGTATTCCATGAAGTAGCCGTGCACCTTGATGCGGTCGAACAGAACTTCCTGCATCGCATCGTATCCGCCGCTACCCATGAAGGTCGACTTGTAGTTGCCGCGGCACAGATGCATCGTCACCGTCATGTCGGGCGGAATTTCCGACATCGCTTCGTTGATGAGGTCGGCGTAGACACCGGCCAGATAGTCCGGGTCGTCGCCGCGATCCCGCATCTGCTGACAATATTTCGGATCGCACAGCATGGCGATGAACACTTCGTCAAGCTGGATGTAGCGGCATCCAGCGTCGGCGAAGGCGCGGACCGCTTTTTTGTAGGCCTGACCGAGATCGGCGAAGAATGTATCGAGCTTCGGATAGATCGCCTTGTCGATCGGCGTCAGCGCCGGCCGGCCATAAAGCGCCGACGGCGCCGGAATTGTCATTTTTGGCGTCCGGCCGGTGTGGGCTTTGAGGAATTTGAAGTGCTCGAGCATCGGATGGCCGGTAAAGCCGATCTTGCCAGTGACGCGTACGCCTTCATTGCGGGTGGTGACGGCGGCAAACGCGATACCGGCATCCATCACGTGACGCTCGACGCCGTCGAGGCCCCACAGGAAATCGAGATGCCACCACGAGCGGCGGAACTCGCCGTCGCTGATTGCTTGCAGCCCGACAGCTTCCTGCTTTTTGATGATCTCTTCGATCGCGCGGTCCTCCACGACCTTGAGTGCGTCGGCGGTGATCTCGCCTTTGGCGCGGCGCTCGCGCGCTTCTCTCAACGCGGCCGGCCGCAGCAGACTTCCGACATGATCGGCCCGGAACGGCGGTTTGGTTCGTTGCGTCATTTTCCCCACACTTCCTCGGCGATTTCGACAATCATGCGCAGCTTCGCCCATTGCTCGTCCTGGGTGAGCACATTGCCCTCCTCGGTCGAGGCGAAGCCACATTGCGGCGACAGACAAAGCTGATCGAGCGGCACGAACTTCGCCGCCTGCTCGATCCGCCGTTTGATTGCGTCGCGGCTTTCGAGCTTTCCGGTTTTGCTGGTGACGAGCCCGAGCACCACGGTCTTGTCCTTCGGCACGAACCGCAGCGGCTCGAAGCCGCCGGCGCGGTCGCTGTCGTATTCCATAAAGTAGCCGTGCACGTTAATAGCGTTGAACAGCACCTCGGCGACCGGGTCGTAACCGCCGCTGGCGGCAAAGCTTGAGCGAAAATTGCCGCGGCATAGATGCATGGTGATGGTCATGTCGGCCGGGATATCGGCAATCGCGGCGTTGATCATGCCGGCATAGATCTTGGGCAACGTGTCCGGATCCTCGCCGCGTGCCGTGATGTGGGTGCGGAGCGACGGGTCGCACAAATAGGCGAGATTGACCTCGTCCAGTTGCAGATAGCGGCAGCCGGCGTCGGCGAACGCGTGCACCACCTTGCGATAGCTCTCGCCGAGGTCGCGATAGAAGTCGTCCATCGACGGGTAGATCGATTCCGGCACGACGTCGCGGCCATAGCGGAAATGCAGCGATGACGGCGACGGGATCGTCACCTTGGCGGTCTGCCTGGTGTGCGCCTTCAAGAATTTGAAATCCTCGATCATCGGGTGCGGCTTGTAGCCGCCGAGCTTGCCGATCACGCGCAACAGGATCGGCCGCGGCTGTGGACCGCCGCTCGTGAACTTGATCTTGCGCTCGCCGACGTAGGACTCGACGTTGTCGAGCTGTTCGAGAAAATCGTAGTTCCAGGAAATGCGCCGAAACTCGCCGTCGGTCACGCCATGAAGGCCGACCGCTTCCTGCTTGCGCATGATGCCTTCAATCTCGCGGTCTTCGACCTGCTTCAGCGCATCGGCGCTGATCTCCCCGCGCGTGCGTTTTTCGCGCGCCTCTTTGAGCGCCGCCGTGCGCAGCAGACTGCCGACGTGGTCGGCGCGAAACGGCGGTTTGGTTCGTTGCATGCGTCAGCCCCACACTTCGTCGGCAATTTCGACGACGAGACGCAGCTTGGCCCATTGCTCGTCTTCGGTGAGCACGTTGCCTTCCTCGGTCGAGGCGAAGCCGCATTGCGGCGACAGGCAGAGCTGATCGAGCGAGACGTATTTGGTGGCCTCCTCGATCCGCCGCTTGATGTCGTCCTTCTTTTCCAGCGCCCCGCTCTTGGACGTAATCAGGCCGAGTACCAATTGCTTTTTGCCCTTCGGGAAAAACCGCAGCGGCTCGAAGCCGCCGGACCGCGCGTCGTCGTATTCGAGGAAATAACCGTCGACATTGACTTCGTTGAACAGCCGCTCGGCAAATGGATCGTAACCGCCCGAAGCGATGAAGGTGGAGCGGAAATTGCCGCGGCAGGAATGCATGGTGACCGTCATATCGGCGGGCTTGCCTTCGAGCGCGCGGTTGATCATGCGCGCATAAGCAGTGGGAAGTTTTTCCGGCTGATCGCCACGCTCACGCGAATGCGCAAGTTCGCGCTCGTCGCACATCATCGACCAGGTGGTGTCGTCGAACTGCAAATAGCGGCAGCCGGCATCATAGAAGGCGTGCACCGCCTTGCGCGACGCGTTGGCGACGTCCTCGAAAAACGGCTCCAGATCGGGATAGACCTGTTTCCTGATCGAGCTCCGGCCCGGCCGAAAATGCAGCATATTCGGCGCCGGAATCGTCATTTTCGGCGTAACGCGCGTGTGCTCTTTGACAAAGCGAAAGTCGTCGACGTGCGAATGGGTCGTGAAGTCGACGCGGCCGATCGTACGCACACTCTCGGCCCTGGTTTTCACCCCGTGAAACGTAATGCCTTCGCCGACTTGGTAAAGCTCGACGCCCTGCAATTCCTTGAGGAAGTCGAATTGATACCAGGAGCGGCGGAACTCGCCGTCGGTGGCGAGTTTAAGCCCGATGTCCTCCTGTTTCCTGATCGCTTTCTCGATCTCCCGGTCTTCGACCGCGCGCAGCGCCGCCGCGGTGATCTCATTGCGAGCATGCTTTGCCCGCGCCTCCTTGATCGCCGGCGGCCGCAACAGGCTGCCGACGTGGTCGGCGCGAAACGGTGGCGTCATTCGTTGCATCGATTTCCTCCGGCCGGGCGCGTTATTGTTCTTGAAATTAAAGCTGCGCGACCGCCCGGGCGATTTAGCAAGGGCCGCGCATGGGTGTAAACCCATTGCGTCAAAGCTGATCCGCACGGAAACTCATGCCTCGTCCGCGCGTAACGCAGGAGGAGAAACGCGATGCCCCCAGTGCTTCGGCTGTACGAAGATATATTGGCGAATGACGGCGCCGAGCTGTCGTTGCCGGCGCTGCCGCACCTGATCTACGTGGTCCACGGCTCTATCGCGATCGCCGACCGCATGACGCACAGCGACGAGGGTTTCGGCGGCGACAGCGCCACCCGGATCAAAGGTGGTCCGGAAGGAGCGACGGTGTGGCGTTGGGAGCTTGCGGCGGACGATGCCTCCGATCGAGCGCCGGCGGGCGCAACCATCGTCTCGCGCGAAAAGCTTTCGGCGCGCCTCGACGCGCTGCCGAAGGGCCCCCTCCTTTTGCGCGGCGACAGCGTCGCCTTTCCGCCCGATGGCTGCGCCTACCTGCACCGGCATCAAGGACCCGGCATCCGCTGCCTGCTCGAAGGCGGCATCCGCATCGATACGGCCGGCCACTCGACCTCTTACGGACCGGGAGGCGCCTGGTACGAGAGCGGGCCGGAGCCGGTATTTGCGCAGGCCGCGAACCGCGAGACCCGCTTCATTCGTGTCATGATCCTGCCGATGGCTTATTTGGCGAGAAGCTCGGTGGAGTATCTGCGCGACGAAGACAAGGACAAGCCGCGGACGCAGAAGTACAAAATCTACACCGACATGCCGATCGCTTTGCGCGGAACTTGAGCGTGAAAAGCGAGACGCCTATCGGTTTTGCAGCAAATTCTTGGCGATGATGAGCTGTTGGATCTCGCTCGTTCCATCGAAAATTCGAAACGCCCGGGAGTGCCGAAACAGCCGCTCGACAGTGGAGCCTCGGACCACACCAAGGCCGCCGAATATCTGCAACGCCTGATCGATGATCTCGAAGGCCGTCTCGGTCGAGAACAGCTTTGCGATCGCCGCCTCGCGCGAAATGCTTTGCTCGGTCGTGTCGTGTTGCCAGGCCGCGCGGTAGACCAACAAGGCGGCGGCATCGATGCCCACCGCCATGTCGGCAAGCTTGGCCTGGATCAGCTGATGTTCGGCTATCGGCTTATTGAAAGCCGTCCGGTCGAGGCTGCGCGTCGTCGCCTCCTCCATGGCGCGCCGCGCCAGGCCCAACGTGGCTGCGCCCACGGTCGGCCGAAACAGTTCAAGTACGCGCATGGCGATCTTGAAGCCTTGCCCCAATTCGCCGATCAGCCGGCGTGCCGGTACCCTGCAATTCTCAAGCACCCAGGTTCCGACCGTGTGCGGCGACAAAACTGAAAGGCGCTCCTCAAGCACGATGCCGCATTCGCTGCCGTCGACCGCAAACGCCGAAATTCCGGCGGTGCCTGGCTGCCCTTCGATGCGGGCGAACACAACGTACAGGTCGGCCAACCCGCAATTTGAGGTCCAGGTCTTGCGCCCGTTGATAATGTAATCATCCCCGTCGCGATGCGCGGTCGTCGTGATCGCAGCCGCGTCCGACCCGGCGCCGGGCTCTGAAAGAGCAAAAGCAGGAAGCAGCCGGCCGGCAAGATAGTCCGGCAACAGCTCGTCTTGCATCTCACGCGAGCCATAGAGCGCAATAGGCAGGACGGCGAGCCACGGTTCGGATAGCGCCACGTCGGCGATCGCCGACGAGAAGGCGCTGATCTCGCGCATCAGGCTGACATGGCGGAGACTGACTTTAGCGGGTGCAGCAGCCGTTTGCATCGGCAGGCTGTTTCGCAGCCAGCCGCCGACACCAAGCCGCTCAAGGATCTGCCGCGCGGCCGCGCCGTCCCCTCCCTCGTCGTGCTCGAAACCGCCAAGTTCGGCTTGCGACCAATGATCGAAGCTGTTCGCAAATTCGACACAGGCGGAATCAAAAAATGGCCACGCTAGATGGTCCAGGTCCATGGCGGCAAACCTTAGAGGATCTGAGCGTAACGGCCACTACGGAAGTAGCCTGCTCCTGCCGATGAATAGCTTGGAGACAATGGTGCCGCGGAAGGGATTCGAACCCCCGACCCCCGCATTACGAATGCGGTGCTCTACCAGCTGAGCTACCGCGGCGCGCCAACAGAGTAGCGTCCTAGTAATACCCGTGACCTGTTAACGCAAGACATGACCCGTCATCCTAAGGTGGCCGCGAAGTGGCCCTCGAAGGATGCACGGCCCGGGCCGTCACCCTTCGAGGCTCACTTCGTTCGCACCTCAGGGTGACGGACCATAGGTCAACGCTCCTTGCCACTGGTCTCCGCCTCGGCCCGCAGCTTGAAGCGCTGGATTTTCCCGGTCGCGGTTTTCGGCAGCTCGCTGCGGAATTCGAGCCAGCGCGGATATTTGAACGGGGCGAGCCTGGCGCGGCAATAATCCTGCAGCGTACGCGCCAGATCGTTGCCGGCGTTTTCCGGCGCCTTCAACACCACGAACGCCTTCGGTTTGATCAGGCCATCAACATCCGGCCAGCCGACGACCGCCGCTTCGAGCACGTCGGGATGGCTTTGCAGGGCCGCCTCAACCTCGAACGGCGAGACATACATGCCCGAGACCTTGAGCATGTCGTCGCGGCGGCCGCAGTAAACGTAGTAGCCGTCCTCGTCCTCAATGTATTTGTCGCCCGAGCGCGTCCACTCGCCGAGGAACGTCGTGCGCGACTGCTCGCGATTGTTCCAGTACATCACCGCGCTAGTGGGCCCGCGCACCTGCAGCTCGCCCATCTCGCCGCGGGTTTTGACAATCGCACCATCATCATCGACGAGGCGAACATCGTAGCCGGGCACCGGCTTACCGGTGGTGCCGTATTTCACCTCGCCGGCGCGGTTAGAGACAAAGATGTGCAGCATTTCGGTCGAGCCGATGCCGTCGAGAATGTCGACGCCATAGCGCTCGCTCCAGCGGCGGCCGACATCGGCCGGCAGCGCTTCACCGGCCGAGACACAACGCCGAACTTTCAACGCCGAACGGTCCGGCGCGGCCGGGCTCGCAAGGAAACCGGCATAGAAGGTCGGCACCGCGTAAAACACGGTGATCTGGTGCTTCTTGAGAATCTCCGCGACCGCTTCGGGCGTCGGCCGATCCGGCAGGAGGACCGTCGTCGCGCCGGCCGACATCGGAAAGGTGAGCGCGTTGCCGAGGCCATAAGCGAAGAACAGCTTCGCCACCGAATAGCAGACGTCGTTCGCGGAAATGCCGAGGAAAGGCTTGCCGTAAAGTTCGTCGGTGAATTTCAGGTCGGCGTGAGTGTGCACCGCAGCTTTGGGTTTGCCGGTCGAGCCCGAGGTGTAGAGCCAGAAACAGATGTCGTCGCATACCGTCGGTGCAGTCGCGGCCTCGGCCTCAGCGCCCGCGAGTACGTCCTCGAGCCGCGGATGACCGTATCCGTTCGCTCCGGATACGATGACGTGGGTGAGGTCCGCGCTCGGGCCGATCAGCTCGGCGAATTTCGAAAACAACTCTTCGGACACGATCAAGAGGCGCGCCCGGCTATCGTCAAGCATGAAGCGGTAATCGTCGGGCGTCAGCAGCGTATTGACCGGCACCGGTATGACGCCGGCCTTGATCGCGCCAAGAAACGCGGTCGGCCAATCGATGCCGTCGAGCAAACAGATGAGGATCCGCTCCTCGCGGCGAACACCAAGAGAGCGCAGCACGTGCCCGAAGCGCTCGACGCGTGTCGCCAGATCGCCGTAGGTCCAGCCGTGGCGCCGATCGATGTAGACGAGCTTGCCGGCACGACCGCCATCGAGATTGCGCCTAAGGATGTCAGCGGCGAAATTGTAGTCGCGCGGGATAGTTTCGGCGGACACGTGCGGCGTCAGGCTCGGCTGAGCGACATTCATCGCGACGTTTCCTCCCGAGCCACCGCTTTGCCCACGGCGTGCCCATCGCAACGCATTATGCCGGCGGCTAAAATCGGCGGCAAGGCAATGTCAGAGCGGCATAATTGCGCTATGAGAGGTCGCGATAACAAAGCGTACCGCCGGAGCAAGTAGCATGATTATCAGTCGTGACCGCATCCTCACCACCCATGTCGGCAGCCTGCCGCGCAGCGAAGCTTTAAGTGAGCTTCTGGTCCGGCGCGAAGCCGGCGAAAGCTACGACCCGGCACAGCTCGATGCCGAGATGGACAAGGCGGTTCGCCACGTAGTCGCCAAACAGAAAGAAGCCGGCATCGACAGCGGCAATGACGGCGAACAGCAGCGGGTCGGCTTTCAGACCTACGTACCGGCGCGGATGTCGGGCTTTGGCGGCGAATCCAAGCGCCGGCGCGGCCGCGAGTTCGAGGAGTTCCCCGAGCTGGCGCAATATATCAACCGCCGCTTCCCAAACGTCAGCCGTCAGCAGAACGCTCCGCAAGCGCAAGGCGAGCTGCACTATCATGACGTGTCGGCGATCGGTCGCGAGATCGCGCGCTTTCAACGCATTGCCGCCGAAGGCAAGCCGTTCGCTGAAAATTTCATGACCGCGCCGTCGCCCGGCATCATCGCGTCGACCATGCTCAACGCCTTCTACGACACCAACGAGGCGTACCTCGCCGCGCTCGCGCGCGAGATGAGCAACGAGTACATGGCGATCCACAAGGCCGGGCTGGTCCTGCAGATCGACGCGCCCGACCTCGCCATGGACCGCACCATGTTCTATCGCGACGGATCGGACGCCGACTTCGTCAAGGCGGTCGAGCTGCACGTCGCCATGATCAACAAGGGTATCGCCGGCATCCCGCGCGACCGGGTGCGGCTGCATATTTGCTACGGGAACTGGGAAGGCCCGCACATTCACGACATCGCGCTGGAAAAAATCCTTCCCGCACTCTACCAGGCTCACGTCGGGGCGCTGTCGATCGAATTTTCCAATCCGCGTCACGCGCACGAATACACTGCGCTGCAGCGCGTGCCGTTCCCCAAGGACATGATCCTGATCCCGGGCGTGGTCGAGTCGACCTCGAACTTCGTAGAGCACCCGGAAGTAGTGGCACGGCGGATCGAGGAGGCGGTGGCGACAATCGGCGACCGCGAGCGCGTGGTCGCCTCAACCGATTGCGGCTTCGGCACCTTCACGCGGCGCGAATGGGTGATTGAGCCTGCGGTGTGGCTCAAGCTCAAGGCGATCCGCGAGGGCGCCGACATCGCCTCGGCGCGGCTTTGGGGGAAGAAGGCCGCGTGAGCAAGCTCATCCTTTACGATTTCGGCAACTCGGTTTGCTGCCAAAAGGTCCGCATCACGCTGCGCGTTAAGCGGCTGGAGTGGGAAGCCATCAGTATCGATCTGTTCAAGGCCGAGCAGTACGACCCAAAATATCTTGCGCTCAATCCCAAGGGGGTAGTGCCGACGCTACTCCACGACGGCAAGCCGGTCATCGAGTTGACACTGATCTGTGAGTACATCGACCAGACTTTCCCGCATGCCCCAAAACTAATTCCCGCCGATCCGTGGCAGCAAAGCCGCATGCGGCTGTGGAGCAAGATGGTCGACGAGGACCTTTTTGATGGCGTCGCGGTGATCAGCTTTTCCGCCATGTTCCGCGAGCGGATGAAGGCCATGCCCGAAGAAACCCGCCAGGCGCGCTTTCGCAATGTCGGCGATCCGCAGCGCACCGACCGCTTAAAGTCGACTTACGAGCAAGGCGTGCGGTCTCCGTTCGTGGTCTATGCAGTCGCCTCCTACGAGCACGCCTTCAGGCGCCTCGAAGAGGCGCTCGCAGAAAGCGGCGGACCCTGGATCCACGGCGCCGACCCGACACTTGCGGACATCAACCTGATGCCGTTCGCAGCGCGTCTCGATTATCTCGGACTGCTGGACCTGTGGACCGGCGGCCGGCGTCGGGTGCAGGACTGGTGGACTGCGGCACAAGCTTGGCCGAGCTTTCGGTCGGGGCTTCACGACCTCATTTCCGAAGCGGAATTCCTTGAAATGCGGACGCACGGTCCAAAAATTCGCGACGGTATCGCCGCGCATCTCGCGGTGCTGCGCAAAAACGCCACCGCCGGCCTGAACGCCGCTTAAACATTTCTGGCCTTTAACTGCAGCAACCACAGGAATGACATTGTGATCGATCTCTACACCTGGACCACGCCGAACGGCCGCAAGGCCTCCATCGCACTTGAAGAACTGGAATTGCCGTATACCGCGCATGCGATCGACATCGGCAAGGACGAGCAGTTCGCGCCGGACTTTTTGAAAATCAGCCCGAACAATCGCATTCCGGCAATCGTCGATCGCGACACCGGCATCAGCCTGATGGAGTCCGGCGCCATCCTCATCTATCTCGCCGACAAGACCGGCCGGCTGATGCCGAAATCCGGCGAGGCGCGCTATCGCGTCATCGAATGGCTGATGTGGCAGATGGGAGGGCCGGGCCCGATGCTCGGCCAGGTTCATCACTTCGTGAAGTACAACAAGGGCAAGGCGCCCTACGCGGAAGAGCGCTATCTCAAAGAAGCGCACCGGCTCTACGGCGTACTCGACAAGAGGCTCAAGGACCACGAGTTCGTCGCCGACGCCTATTCGATCGCCGACATCGCGATCTGGCCGTGGATCTCACGCTTCGAATGGCAGACGATCGACCTCAATGCCTATCCCAACGTGAAGCGCTGGTATGTCGCGATCGCCAACCGGCCTGCAGTGCGCCGCGGCTACAAGGTGCCGAAGGACGTCGGTGAAATCCCGATGCCGTGACTTGTTTCCCTCACCCTGAGGCGCGAGCGAAGCGAGCCTCGAAGGGCGAGGCCCGGGCACCCGTGCGAACTAACTACCGCCTCGCCGTCGCGATAGTAGACGAATCCCAGCCCAGTCCCCGCGCGTAAGCGCTTCCTTCTTAGCTCTACTCCAACCCTTCAACTTTCGTTCAACTGCAATCGCATCGGTGATACGATCAAAATATTCCGACCATGCAAGTTCAACCGGCCGCCGCGAATAAGTGTATCCCGGAAACGCACCTGACTGATGTTCCGCCATCCGTTGAGCTAAGTCATCGCCCCTAGCGCTCCCGACATAATATGATCCGTCGGCACAGCGAAGCATGTAAACAAATGCGCCCATTGCGTTTAGAGTAAACTGTGGGACCACTGCCGGACAACGCCGGCATCCTTCGAGGCCCGGCTGCGCCGGGCACCTCAGGATGAGGAATTAATGTAAGGGAGCACGCCATGGATGAAATTACCCGCGACCCGACGACGATCCGCGCCGAGGATGTCAACCCGCGCTACAATTGGGGGCGGCATCTGCCGGTGCTCGGCACCATGGGCGTCGATTTTGAGGAACGCGTCGATTACCGGCGTATGCACCGCTACCGGCTCGGCCGTGCGCGGGCGGCGCTCGAAACCTCCGACCTCGGCGCGCTGCTGTTGTTCGACGACAACAACATCCGCTACGTCACCTCGACCAAGATCGGCGAATGGGCGCGCGACAAGCTCTCGCGCTGGACGCTGCTGCCGCGCGGCGGCGATCCGATCCTCTGGGACTTTGGCTCGGCCGCCGTCCATCATCGGCTTTATTCGCCGTGGCTCAAACCGGAGAACTGCAAGGCCGGCCTCGTCGGCCTGCGCGGCACCGTCGATCCGGCGTTCGGACTGATGAAGCATCACGCCGAGGAGATGGCGTCGATCCTGAAATCCGCCGGCCTCGCCAAGATGCCGATCGGCGTCGATATCATCGAACCGCCGATGATGTTCGAGCTGGAAAAGGCCGGGCTGAAAGTGAAGGATGGCCAGCAGATCATGCTCGAAGCGCGCGAAACGAAATCCGCCGACGAGATCGCGCTGCTGAACCGCGCAGCGGCGATGGTCGACGGCGCCTATCAGTTGATCGATGAAAAACTAAAGCCCGGCGTGCGTGAAAACGACATGGTCGCGCTGGTCAACGAGTTTCTCTATCGCCACGGCTCCGACGACGTGGAAGCAATCAACGCCATCTCCGGCGAGCGCGGCAATCCGCATCCGCACAATTTCACCGACCGCATGATCCGTCCCGGCGATCAGGTGTTCTTCGATATTCTGCAAAGCTTCATGGGCTACCGCACCTGCTACTACCGCACTTTCAATGTCGGCCGCGCTACGCCATCGCAGCGCGATGCCTACAAGAAATGCCGCGAGTGGCTCGATCTGGCGATCGATCTGATCAAGCCTGGCGTGACCACCGACGAAGTATGCAGCGTGTGGCCGAAGGCGCAGGAGTTCGGCTTCCCCGATGAGCTGTCGGCCTTCGGCCTGCAATTCGGCCACGGCCTCGGCTTGAACCTGCACGAGCGCCCGATCATCAGTCGCGTGGTTTCGATGGACCATCCGACCGTGATCAAGGAAGGCATGGTGTTTGCGCTCGAGACCTATTGCCCGGCGAGCGATGGCTATTCGGCGGCGCGTATCGAGGAGGAGGTCGTTGTGACCGACAAAGGCCACACCGTCATATCGTTGTTCCCGGCCGAGGAGCTTCCAATCGCGGCACGCTACTGAAATTACGCGGATTTTGGCGCATTCCAACGGTAAGGTTATTCAGATTGAGGCGTTTGTGCGGCGCACAAAATGGGTGGCTTTTGTTTCAAGTTTGGGTTACGCAGGCGTCTTCCATCAAAAATGAGGGGAACTGTTTCAGCATGAAGATGATGATAGCCGCATGCGTGCTCGCCGGTGTTTGGACCACAACCGCCAATGCAATCGATCTTGCCGAATTGGCGCCGTGCAGACCTGCGGCAGCGAAGCTTTGCAGCCGCTCCGCCGGCATGACTTGGGATAGTCTGCTTCGTTGCGGCGCTACGCTCGCCGCACATAGCTGGCGCGTCAGCAGCGATTGCCGGGCGGTGCTCAAGAAGTATGGGCAACTGTAATCCGCTGGCTGCAGACTAAAATTCCATCTACCCCCGAGCCCCGGCCACGGCCGGGGCTTTTGCTTTTGGACTTCGCATCTCTGCGCAGACAGGGGTGAATGCGATTGCGAAATCTGCTAATCCGTTCGCAGTCACGATCGCTTTAAACACAGTCGCCATAAGCGACGAAGGCGCGTCAATCGCACAAGAGGTCCCCATGTACGCCAATCTCGAACTCTTTATCGACGGCCAATGGCTCAACGGCGACGGCCGTGCCGGCGAGGACGTGATCAATCCGGCGACGGAAAAGCCGCTGGCGCGCCTGCCGCATGCCAGCACGGCCGACCTCGATCACGCGCTTGAAGCTGCCAAGAAGGGCTTTGCGATCTGGCGCGCGGTGTCGGCCTACGAGCGAGCCAAGGTCATCCGCAAGGCCGCCGATCTGATGCGCGAACGCCACGATGCGATTGCCAAGATCCTCGTGCAAGAGGAAGGCAAGGCCTATCCGGAAGCGCGCGCCGAGGTGCGCACCTCCGCCGATATCATCGAATGGTACGCGGAAGAAGGCCGCCGCGCTTACGGCCGCGTCGTGCCCGGCGCTTTCAAGGGGATCCGGCAGATCGTGGTGCAGGAGCCGGTCGGTATTGTTGCTGCATTCACGCCGTGGAACTTTCCCGCGCTGACACCGGCTCGCAAGATCGGCGGCGCACTCGCCGCCGGCTGTTCGCTCATCCTCAAAGCGTCCGAGGAAACGCCCGGCGCCTGCGTTGAGATGGTGCGCTGCTTTGCTGACGCAGGTTTGCCGCCCGGCGTCCTCAATCTCGTCTTTGGCGTACCGGCAAACATCTCCGAGCACCTCATCGCCAAGGATGATGTGCGCAAGATTTCTTTCACGGGCTCGATTCCGGTCGGCAAGCATCTGGCCGCGCTCGCCGCCAAGGGAATGAAACGCGCGACCATGGAGCTCGGCGGCCACTCGCCGGTCGTGGTGTTTGCCGATGCCGATCCGGAAAAGTCCGCCGATACCATCGCGGCGTACAAGTACCGCAATGCCGGCCAAGTGTGCATCTCGCCGACGCGCTTCTATGTACAGGAGCCGGTCTATAGCCGCTTCCTTGCGCGCTTCACTGAATACGCCAAGTCGCTCAAACTCGGCGACGGCCTGGAAAAAGGCGTCGGCATGGGGCCGTTGGCCAATGCCCGGCGCATCGATGCCATGGACTCGTTCGTCAACGACGCCAAAGCCCGCGGCGGCAAGATCGCCACCGGCGGTCAGCGTCGCGGCAATCAAGGCTACTTTTACGAGCCGACGGTGATCACCGACGTGCCGGACGATTCCAAGATCATGACGCAAGAGCCGTTCGGTCCGCTGGCGCCGGTGGTGACGTTCAAGACCTTTGACGAAGTGGTCGAGCGCGCCAACTCGCTGCCGTATGGCCTTGCCGCTTACGCCTTCACCGGGTCGGCGCAGACCGCCAACATGATCGGCGACGCGCTACAGTCGGGCATGGTCGGCGTGAACTCGATCAATGTCTCGACGCCGGAAACGCCGTTCGGCGGCGTCAAGGAATTGGGCTATGGCAGCGAAGGCGGCCTTGAGGGACTGCAAGCCTATCTGAACACCAAGTTCATTTCGCAGGCTTAGACGTCGTCAGCCGTGATCGACGAGCCCGAAGTGCGGGCCGAGCCGCCGCCGCACACGGTTCATCGCCGCGCGGGCCGTGTAAGCATCCGCCGCGATGCGCGCCATCGGCGAGAGTTGCGACGGCCGCATCATGAGGTCGCGCACCACCGCCCAAATGTTGGCGCGGCCATCAGGACGCATGTTGATGAGTGCGGCTGGCGGAACCGTCCGGTGTGCCGGATCGATGACGACACGCGCGGCGGCAAAGGCGAGATCATGCGACGCGGCAACGCGCGCCACCATGTGGGATTCCATGTCAACCGCCACTGCGCCGGTCGTCTTATACAGCTCGCGCTTTTCAGCCGGGTCGGCGATCGGCACATCGACGCCAAGGATCGGTGCATGGATGGCGCCGGAGATCTTGCCAAGAAGCTTGCGCGACCAGATTGCATCGGTGGCGCGGACCGTCTCCGATTCGCGAACGGTCGAAGCAACGACCCAATCGCCAGCCCGCAGATGGGAAGCAAGCCCGCCGGCAACGCCGAAACTGATCATGCCGCGATAACCCTGCCGGACAGCGGCGTCGGCCACGGTCTCAAGTTCGCTGCCGGCGGTACGGCAAACTACCAGCACCCCGGGACCGGCTGCGATACGCGCCTCGAAGGCCAGGCCAACGAATGCAATGACGAGGCGCCGTGGACTTTCAACCGAAACATCGGCGACCTCGAAGGTCTGTTCCGCGTCGCCTACAAGTCCTTCTACGAAAGTTCCACCCGCATAATCTAATTGGGACGCCATTAGAAGCCCTGACCCCTCGCGTCTGTAGACCCAGCCTAGCCTAGACGCCCCCCGCGTTGCGTCCTTGCAGACGTACTCGGCTTCATTCCGGCAAATCACCGAGCTACAAAAAGTCTATCACAAAACATTGCCATTGCCATTGCTAATGCGAATGCCTCAAATCAATTTCCCCGCGGAACCGCATGGCTGTTTGCTTATAAAAGTGCTTGATTCGCGGCCCTATTCGCACGGAAAACCATGGACAGCGGTGCAAAAACTCTGATCACCGGGGCGACGGGACTGATCGGGTCCGCCGTAGCGCGGAGGCTCGTTGCCGAAGGGCTCCCGGTGCGTGCGCTGGCCCGATCCGGCAGTCCGCGTTTCCACCTCGATGGGCTCGATCTGGAGTTCGTCGCCGGAGACATCCGCGATGCAGAATCCATACGGCGCGCCATGGTCGGCGTCCGCTACGTATTTCATGTCGCGGCTGACTACCGGCTCTGGGCACGCGATCCGAACGAGATTTTTGCCGCCAATGTCGACGGCACACGCATCGTCATGGAACAGGCGAAACGGGCGGGTGTCGAGCGGATCGTCTACACCAGCAGCGTTGCGACACTCGGCTTGCGTGCCGACGGCAGCGCGGCGGACGAGACGGTTGCACTCTCGGTCGAGCAAGGCATCGGCCCGTACAAGCGCAGCAAGATCGCAGCCGAACGGCTGGTCGAGGCGATGGTTGCCAACGATGCGTTGCCCGCGGTGATCGTCAATCCCTCGACACCAATCGGACCCCGCGACGTCAAGCCGACGCCGACCGGACGCATCATCGTCGAGGCGGCGCGCGGGCGTATTCCCGGATTTCTTGATACCGGTCTCAATCTCGTCCACGTCGATGACGTTGCCGAAGGCCACCTCGCCGCACTAAAGCGCGGCATTGTTGGAGAGCGATACATTCTCGGCGGTGAGAACGTGCTGCTGGCCGATATGCTGGCTGACATCGCCCGCATGGTGGGCCGTCGTCCGCCGCGGCTGCGGCTGCCGCGTGCCGTGGTCATTCCGGTCGCTTATGCTGCCGAGGCGACTGCGTGGCTCACCGGACGGGATCCGTTCACGACCCGCGACGGCATCCGCATGGCGGAGCACCATATGTTTTTCACCGCCGCCAAGGCGGAGCGCGATCTCGGCGTTCGCGCGCGTCCCTATCGCGAGGCGCTTGCCGACGCCGTACAATGGTTCGGCGCGGCCGGATATCTGGACAAAAAGCGCAAGCGCTAGCTCGTCATTACAGCGCGCAGCGCCGCGGCAGTTCAGGTAACAAAATCTGCGTAACCGCCGATCGGATAGCCCGATGCATGCGCCGCAACGATGCACTCGTCGGCACAGAGCGCCGCGAATTCCTCGACATACCGATAACCCGGCGCCGCACCAAAGAATGTGTTCGTGGTCGCCGGGTGTAGATAGATTTCGACCAGGCCGCCAGGCAGCCGGCCAAGAAGAGCAGCGAGCCTTTGTTGTGTCATCGCACCGGACCACGCCAATCCGAACACAGCGTCCGGGGTTGTCAGTCCGGCATGGTGGATGCGCCGGCGCAGCCAGGCGGCCCACGGCGCGACGATGCGGCCGGCCTGACGTTGCGTCTTTGGATCGATGCCGGCGACGATGCGCCAAGGTTCGATCGGGACGCGCAGCGCCTTCATGCCGTAACGCTTTCCGATGCTGACAATTGCAGCGGCAACGAACGGGTGCAGGTGGAAGTGCCGGTGGGTATTGACGTGATCGAGCGGCAGCCCCGTGGCGCGGTAGGCATCGAACTGCGCGGCGATTTCCATTCCCATTTGCCGCCGGAGCGAAGGACGAAAGGCAATCTGCGCCCCATACACGGCAAGATCATTGCGCAACCATCCGCCGTCGCCGACAAGAGCCGGAATATCTGCCGGATCGATCGTCGGCTTGCCATCGACCAGAACGACGTGCAACCCGACACGCAAGCCAGGCAGGCTTCGCGCTCGCTTGATTGCGTCGGCTGCGGCCGGGCCGCCGACCATCAGGCTCGCAGCGCTGAGTATGCCGCGGCGGTGCGCTTCCTCGATGGCGGCGTTAACGGGCTCGCTCAGCCCGAAATCGTCCGCCGTGATGACCAGGCGATTCAGTGCGCCAGCTCCCGCGGCTCGACTTTGCCGTCGACTCTACCGTAAGGCGAAGCCGGCAGGCGCAGACCTCGCGTCATGATCCGCGCAGGTCTTGTCCTTCGACCAGCGTACCATCCGATGTGACACGGTAGTCGGCACCGCGCCAATAGACCGTCGCTCCGAAGAAACTCGTCACATAGATAACTAATGCGATGAGATCATGCACCGGAACCAGCCAGTAATTCTGTCGCGGCAAATTGAACCGCCATTCGACGCAGCCGCAGAGCAGGATACGAGAAAGCAACACGGCGATTGCCACCATGAATGCGGCCGAGCTTCCCGATAGCAAGGCAAGCAGCGAAAGCGGCCAGGGATGCGTCACGATGGTGCCGGCATAGGCTAGCGGATAGATGCTCTTGATCGTACGGGCGACCCTAATCTGATGCCGAACGAGCTGAAGCAGGCTTCCCTCAAAGCAACGATGCCCCACCAGGTACGGCGCGGTAACGACATCGAAGCCGGCAGAGCGGACCGCAAGGCCGATAGCATGATCGTCGGCCAGCACGTCGGAAAGCACGCCGAAGCCGCCGATCCGATCAAGCATCGACCGGCGCATCGCTATGGTGGCGCCACAACACGGTTTGGCCAGCCCGAGGCTGACGGCAGCGATCGCCTGCGGCAGGAATTGCACGTTGATGGCGAGGGCGGACAGCCGCGTCCACAGCTCTTCCCCGCCAATGCCGTAATAGAGGCAGGTTACGGCGCCGACCCCCGGCGACCCCAGGAGCGCAGTGAGCGTCCGCAAATAGTCCGGCCCGACAACGATGTCGCTGTCGGAGAGGACAAGGGTTTCGTGCCGGGCCTTCGGCATCATGTTGATCAGATTAGAGACCTTGCGATTGGCGCCGTGACTTCGTGGTTCGACCACAAGTTCGATGCCGTTGTCGGGGGAACCGGCCTTCACTGTTCGTACCACGGCGGCGGCGGAAGAATCGTGATGATCCGTGCCGCATAAGACCTGGATCGGTCCGCGGTAGTCCTGCCGATGGAATGCAGCGAGACGCGACGGAAGGCCCGGCTCTGCATCATGCAACGGTTTGAGCACGGTCACCGGCGGTTGGGCGGTGGCACTTCCCGCATCCTCATCGGGAAAGCTGAGCACGCACGCCGCGGCAGCCAGTGTGAACAGACAGCCGACGATGGCGACGACCAGAAAACAAATGCCTAACGAATGGGCGAATGACGTCGCAACGGGAATAGTTTCGGCCATCGTCATGACTTCGACTTAAGCTCCTAATGCGGATTCATCCATTCAGCCAAATTTTCTTTCCAGGGTCCGGCGCGACATGTGGATCGGGACCCGCACACGATTGAGCGTGTCAAAGTGCAGTGCGCCCGGGTTGTGCGCGACGAGGATCATCGAAATCAGGATGTTTTCGCCCAGGCGGTGCAATCGCTCGCCGACCGACAAATGTTCGGGCTCAACAATCGCCTCAAATCCATAGTGTGCCATGATCCGCGCTACCTGCTCGCTCTGCGCTCTGGTGCCCGAGGGAACCTCGCCGCACACCACGGCGACATCGGCGAGGTCCGGCCGCGACGCGAGAAAGCTTGCAAGTTCGCGGAGCGAGATGGCGATAGCGCGCTGCAGCTGGCGCGCCCAGGCGATCGTTGCCCCGCTCTTCGGTATGGCGGGCACCTGCTCATTCCAGAAATGCAGGCGCGCAACGCGCTGACCCGGTTGCACCTGCGTTCCATCGTGAAGAACGAGCGCTTTGATCAGGTGACCGATGTCGAGGCGAAACACGCAAGCCGGATGCCGGGTATATTCAAACACCGCCTGCTCGCGACGCAGTCGCCCATCAAGCAAGCCAACAGCATCCGCCAGCCAGCGTCGGCTGGGCCTCCACCGCTTCGTCCGTTCCGCGGAATCCAACACCGCCATTTAGCGGGTCTCCGCCTTCCTCAACCTTGCCAACAACCCCACGCCCCGGAGAAAGTTGCCGGCCTGCCACACACTATAACCGGATTTCCGCCGGGCGTGCGAGGCCCAAAGCGGCACCTGCGCCACCCGGCCGCCCGTTTAATCGGTCGCGTCGCCGTAGATCGTCGCCAGCGTGCTCTTGACCACCAGAGCGACCGGTACCGCGAGAATGACACCGGGAATTCCAAGTATGACGCCGCCGGCCAGGAAACAAAAGATAATCAGCACGGGGTGCACATGCGCCGCGCGGCCGAGGACCACCGGGCCGACGATCTGGTCGATCGAAAGACGCAAAGCAGTCGCATAGGCCGCATATTCGACGATGTTGATGATCCCGTTCGCGGTGCGCAACGAGACCAGGCCGGCGAGGATTGCCGCCGCGGTGGGACCGATTACCGGGACTGTTTCCAGAATGCCGGTCAGGAGTGCCAACAGCACGGCGTGCTGGATGCCAAGGATAACGCCAAGACCGATATAGGCTGCGACGGTGGCATAGATCACGACGCCAATCACGCCGATGAAATAGTGCATCAGCACCGGATCGAGCCGCTTCCAGATCCGCGCCGCCAAAGGACGCCGGTGCGGCGGCACGATCCAGAACAGGCCGCGCGCGACCTGTCTTCCGCTCACCAAAAAATAGAACAGCAGCACGATCGTCAGAAACGCGCCCATACTGGCGGCGAGGCTGTAGCCGGTGAGGATCGAGATCAGATCGGTTTGCCCGACCCACTGACGCACCCGCTCGAGCACCACTTGGGCAACCTCGTGTGCGTTCATGGTGTATCCGAACAGCGAAATGGGATGTTCGCCCATAGCCTGCCGGGTGAAGTTCTCCAACAATCCTTGCAAATCCGCGGCAGTCGCCTGCGCTTCATCCACCAGGCGTTCGGCTGCCAGCACGACGACGAAAATCGAGATGGCGCAGAGCAGAAGAAATAGTGCGACGGAAAACAGCAGACGCGGCCATCGCGTCCGCTGCTCGGCCCAATCCAAAATCGGCGTGCAGATATAGGCGACGATCCCAGCGAGCACGAACGGCAGCAAAATCAGCTTGATGAAATAAAGAAAGATCGCAAGGAGAACGGCCCCGATCATAATTGCACGCGTCTCACCGGAGTCGAGCGGTCCGGCGATGCGGGCACGATCGGGTAATCGCGCCTCCTCGGTCTTCCTTCGCACAGCCTTCATGAATAGATCCGGCCCTTCCAGGCCACCCGCCCGGTGCGGCGGCGGCGCACGCTGTCGAGAGCCATCGCGGCACCCGCAGTGTAGCCCAGCGGAAAGATCAGACCGTACCAGAACGGAATGCGAAAATAGAACGTGGCGGCAACATGTAAGCCGGTCGCGGCGGCTGAGGCCGCAAGTGCGAGTGGCAAGGCGAAAGTCGCATCATCGACGTGATGCCACCAGCCTGCCAGATCGATCAGCGGGACGACCCATGCTGCCCACGCCAAAGTCACGCCGACGAAAGCCAGCGCTAATGTCGCAGCCTGGCCGCCCAGCGTATCGACAAGATTCTTGGCGAGCCCCGGCCACAGCGTCCGCCAGCCAGTGTACATGCGCGTTGACAGAAGCTGCTCGCCGCCCATGAGCAGGACCGATCGGCCGGATTGCTTGAGCCGCCGGGCGAACTCCAGATCCTCACAAATCGCACGACAGACGGCGGCGTGGCCGCCGACCGCTTCGTAAGCATCGCGCCGGACCAGCATGAACTGTCCGGTCGCGGTGACATCATCGCCCGATCGGGCCTGTGCTTGCCGTAGGTCCTGAAGAAACGACAGCAGAATAAGACCGCACGGCAGAATAAGCCGTTCGGCAAAGCTTCGCAGCTCCTGGCGCGGCGCCAGCGAAAGAAGATCGAGGTGCTGGGTCGCTGCCGCGTACATCGCGCTCGACAATGCGCCGGCTTTGGCCCTCACGTCGGCATCGATAAAGCAAAGCCATTGCGTTTGCGGCACGGCGGAGCGCACGCCGATCCAACAGGCGTGCGATTTGCCGGTCCAGCGCGGAGGCAACGGCGGAGTTTGAAGCAAGGAGACGTGTGAATGCCGCGCCGCCAATTCGCGGACAATTGCCGCAGTGGCGTCGGTCGAATGGTCGTCGACCACCAGAATACCAAGCCGGGTTTGCGGATAATCCTGCGCAAGCAACGACCGCAAGCACGGCCCGATATTCGCTTCCTCATCTCGCGCTGGAACGATCACGGTGACGAACGGCGCGCGCAGGGCCGATGGAGGCGACGCGCGGAGCAGGCGGGGAAGAAGCCCGCGTTGCTTCAAGGCTCGGCCGATCAGCCACGCACTGATCGCGAGCCATGCGAAGGATAATAGAAGCTCCACAGCCCTAACGACAAATGGATCCCAGCCCGAACAGGCTGGTGAATCAACCGTCGGAGGCGGATTTAAGTTCCGCCCTGTTCACTTCCGTGCAGAGCATAACCTTATTTCGCCGCCACCACCAACGAGTAGCGCTCGTCGGCAGCCAGGCATTGGGCCTCGGGGAAACCCAATTCCTTGCGCACCATGTTGGTGCCGAGCACGAGCGAAACGATCTTGTAATAAGCATGGCGGCGGCTCATGCCCTCGCGGCCCATGCCGCAATCGGACGAGATCACCAGCCGCTCCGGCGGAATGAATTTGAGCGCGGCGCGGATTTGTGCTGCCACTTCATCGGGGCTCTCGACCTGAAGCGTGTGGTGGTCGATCACGCCGATGGCGATCTTTTTTTCGCTGATAGTCTTACCGATTGCCTCCAAGTCCATGCCGCCGGAGCTCGAAGACTCGAAAGTGATGACGTCGGCGTCGACTTTATTGTAGGTCTCGAGCGAGGGTTTGTAGCTTTGCACCTTCGCAAACATGCGCTGTTGCGATGGGTTGCCCCAGCACGAATGCGCCCACACTTCGGTCTTGGCGCGCAAGCCTTTTACGGTGCGATTGAACACCTCGACCATCAATTCCGGCGTGATTACCTTGTCCTGAATGCCGCGTGCGGCGGCGAGATGGATTTGCGGCTCCTCGATCTGGATCACCGGGCAGCCGGCGTCGGCAAGCTCGTTGTATTCTTGGTTGAAGGCGTCGGCGATCGCCAGCATCCGCTCCGGCACGCTCTTGTAGTAGCGGTCCTGCGAAGCAAACGCGACGATCTCCGCCGACACCGCGCCGAATTTGACCGGCCGCGTCGTGAGCCGCTGCGCGGTTTTCCAAAGCGTGGTGTATTGCAGGTCACCGCGTCCGACCGGACCGATGATCACCGGCATCACCCGCGATTCCAGATAATCGTGCAGGATGTGACCGCGCGGAAACCACAGGCCTCCACGCCCGGCCGGTGTCGGCCGCGGATCGCCGCGCTCATAGCCGGTCATGTGATGCGGCGGGTAACTGGTCCAGCTTTGGCCGCCAACGTCATCGTCGAAGCGGCAGTCGCCATCGGTTACGATATCGAGACCGGCAAGCTCCTGTTCGCGCAGATAGCAGGTCAGCGCATCGACATACTGCTCGCGGTAGCGCCGGCTCACCATCGCATCGAGGAACATGCGGGTGCCGAGATTTTCCGTGTACCAGCTCGGCCGCGGCAACGAGCCGGTGATCGTCGTCGGCAACATGATGTCTTTAGTACCGCGATACATCTTCAACGCCTCCCAGAATGTGGAGCGAGCCGCGCAGACGGCTCGCGTTCGTCACCATGCCATAGCTTGGCTGATCACGTCCGACAATAACGAGCGCAGTTTCTTTGACGCCGTCGGCTTTCGCCACGCATCACGTATCAATCGCCCGTGGTGGGCGGAAGCCCCAGACCGCGCAGCATGAAATCGACAAGCTCGGTGATCAGTTTTTCGCGCGAAAGCTGACGGGGCAACGCCCAACGTCGCAACGCAACAATCGTCGGTAAATAGGTCACGATATTCGCAAGCAACCGGAAATCGCGTGACGGCCGCCGGCGGCCTCGATGGGCCTCCGCCACCAGCTGCTCGAAACTTGCAATAAACTCGTCAACGCGCGCCAGAATGACGCGCAAGGACCGCCGATTGAGATTATGGCTCTCGTGATACAGTAACAGGATCGTGCTCTGCCGTTCGATCATCACTCTGACGATTCCCCGCAACGCCTCGGCAAGCCGCTCGGCGGCGTCGCCCTTCCCGGACAACGCCCGCCGCACGCTGTCCTGATATTCGGCCACGACCCGATCGCAGACCAGGAACAGAATATCCTCCTTGCTGCGAACGTAATTGTAGATGGTGCCCTGGGTCAGACGCGAGGCGCGGCCGATATCGCGGACCGTCGTCTGATGAAATCCTTTTTCGCCGAACACCTTGATGGCGGCGCGAATGAGCTGCTCGCGCCGGTCGCGGATCAAGCTTGCGTCCTTGGTCGCCGTCTTGATCTGACGGAAGACCGGCGATTTCGGCGCCGAAGCGTCTTTCTTCGCTCGCCGCGCCGGCAACGGTGTCGCGGACATGAAGTTCACGGTTCAAATCTCCCATCGCTAAGCTTCCGTATATGCCACAAAACGCGGCGGAAATCGCCTTGACTATTTACTTCGCCACTCAATAGACTGAGCGCTCAGTCAGAAAATCCGCGCATAAGAACCGGATGATCGGAGGGAGCATGTTGGGCGCACGCAAACTTTTCCTGACACTCGCGGCAAGTGCTGCCGTTGCGATGCTGGCGGCAATTCCGGCCGCTGCAGAACAAGGCATTACGGCCGATACAATCGCGATCGGCGCCTTCGGACCGATCACCGGACCGGCGGCTTATATCGGCCTCGCCGGGCGCGACGGCGCAGCTATGGCGATCAAGGAAATCAACGCCGCGGGCGGTATCAATGGCAGAAAGCTCAACATGATTTTCGAAGACGACGGTCACTCGCCCGCCAAAGCACTCGCCGCAGTCAAGAAACTCGTCGACGAAGACAAGGTGTTCATGCTGTTCAACGTCGCTGGCAGCAACGGCACCATTGGCACCATCGATTACGTCAAGGAGAAGGGCATGGTCATGTTCGTCTCCTTCGCCTCGGCGCCAGGCGTGACCTGGCCGTTCGCCAAAAATCTGTTCCGCGGCGGCACCACCGAAGTGCCGCGTTACGGTGAACTCTATGCCGAATACATCGTCGACGCATTGAAGGCGCAAAAGATCGGCATTCTCAGCGGCCGCGAGGAATATCCGAAGAACGAAGGCGATGCGCTCACCAAGCAGCTGCAGAAGTGGTATCAGATCGCCCCAGTGAAGCGCGCCGAGTTCAACATCGGCGACAAGGACTTCACCCCGCAGCTCCTGGAGCTGCAGCAGGCCGACCCGCAGGTGATCGCATTCTTCGGCAATCCGGCCGAGGCGGCGATTGCACTGCGACAGGCGAAAGAGCTTGGCCTCAATCAGAGGTTCTTCGTCGGCACCACCATGGTCGATCAGGGGCTCCTCACTGCCGCCGGCCCGGCCGCGGAAGGGGCGAGCGGTTTTGCGCTCATCCCTCTATTGCCGGCTTCAAGCGACCCGGCAATGAAGGCCTGGCGCGCCAAATGGAGCGCGGAATATCCGAACCTGCCGCCCAACCGGCCCAACATTTTCGACGTGCTCGCCTACGCCGACATGTACGTGGTGGCGCAGGCGATGCGGAACGCCGGCAAGGATCTGACCACCGACCGGCTGATCGACGCGCTGGAGAACCTGCGCGATTACCGGGTCGGCCCGATCGCAAGCCCGCGAAGCTTTGCCAAGGTTCACCACATCGGCAATCTGCGGCTGCAGCCGATGCAGGTAAAGAATGGCGAATGGGTGCAGGTCCCGTGGGAAAGCAAACGGCCAAGCGATATCCTGCAGCGCTATCACTAATTGGGGCATCGCCGCCGCGAAAATGAAACGCCGGCGGCCGCGCAGCATCACTGATGAGCAGTATCGCTAATGACTTGGCGCATCGCGTTGCAGCTCGCCCTGTCCGGGCTCAGCGTCGGTAGCATCTACGCAATCGTCGCGCTGTCGCTGGCGATCCCGTTCAAAGCGAGCCGCGTATTGAACTTTGCGCAGGGCGAACTGGTGACGCTCGGCGCCTATATCGCGCTGGTGCTGAGCTCCTACGGCCTGCCCTATCCGGCCATGGTGCCGGCAACGCTTGTCATTGCCGCCGTATTCGGCATTTTGATCGAGCGGCTGTTCATTCGTCCCATCGTTGGCGCGCCGGAATTTACGCTGGTCATCGCGACGTTCGCCATCGGTCTGATCATCCGCGCGCTCATTCGCATTCACTGGCAGGACAATGTCTTCTTCCTGCCCGCGCCCTACAGCGGGCCGGCGCTTGCCGTCGGACCGCTCCGCGTCAATCCGAGTTATCTGGTCATCATCGCCAGCACCGCCGCCCTGGTGACCTTATTGGTCTTGTTCTTTCAACAGACCAGGCTCGGCAAGGCGATGCGCGCGGTGGCCTTCAACCAGACCGCAGCGCGGCTGATGGGCATCAGCGTCGGCAGAGTATTCGGCTCGGCCTGGGCGCTGTCAGCAGCGATCGGCGCGGTGGCTGGATTGCTGCTCGCGCCCGTGGCCGGCATCAATCCCGAACTCGGGCATCTTATCGTCAAGGCGCTGGTCGCGGCCGTGATCGGCGGTTTCGGCAGTCTGGGCGGCGCCGTGTTTGGCGGACTGCTGCTCGGCGTACTGGAGACCTATGCGGGCGCCCTGTTTGGCGCCGCGCTGAAAGAGGTCATTCCATTCGCCATTCTGATCGCTTTTCTGCTGGTGCGGCCGCAAGGATTGTGGGGCGCGACGCAGGTTCGCGTCTAGCACGATGCGTTTAGCCTACGCCGCCATCGCCGTCGCCGCAGTTTTTTCGATAGCACTGCCGCTGTTCGGCAGCGGCTATCAGATCTATCTGGCCGAACTGATTTTGATCAACATCGTCGCCGCCATCGGCCTCAATCTGCTCACCGGCAATTGCGGACAGATCTCGCTCTGCCACGCCTCGCTGATGGCAATCGGTGCTTACACAACGGCGCTATTGACGACGCGGCTTGCGGTAACCTACGCGCTCGCGCTTCCCGCCGGCGTGGTCGTGACCACGCTGCTTGGCGCCAGCCTCGGTTATCCGGCGCGGCGGCTGTCAGGCCTCTATCTCGCCCTGGTGACGCTCGGCTTTCTCGAAGTCGTGTCGATCGCCATCGAGGAATTCGCCGATCTGACCGGCGGCGTGCGCGGTCTCAAACTGGCGAAGCCGGAACTGGCCGGCCTGTTGTTGAAGGATAACGCGCTCTACTTTTTCGTCCTCGGTGTGACGGCTCTTGCCATCTGCGCCGGCTGGAATATTCAACGCTCGCGCTACGGCCGCGCTTTCAACGCGGTTCGCCAAAGTGTCATCGTTGCGCAAGCGCTCGCGATCCCGCCCGGCCGCACCAAGCTCCTCGCGTTTTCGATCGCCGCCGCCTTCGCAGGCCTCGCCGGCGGATTGTTCACGGCCGTCGTCGGCTTCATCGATCCGACCGAATTCGATATCTCGGCCTCCCTGCGCGATATCACCTTCATCGTTGTCGGCGGCCTAGGCTCGGTTGCTGGCTCCGTCGTCGGCGCGGTGGCGTTGACGCTCTTGCCCGAGACGCTGCGCGGCGCCCAGGAATATGGCGACGTTGTTTACGGCGTGATCTTGTTGGGCGCGCTTGTTCTGGCGCCGAAAGGCATTGTTGGCTCGCTTGCGTTTCTGGTCAGGCGGCGCGACGCCAAGGGCAGTCTGACATGAGCCTGCTCAGATTAGATTGCGTATCGGTCAGCTTTGGCGGCGTCGCCGCGGTGCGCGGCGTCAGCATGAACGTGGAACAAGGCGAAATTCACGGCCTGATCGGACCAAACGGCGCGGGCAAAACCTCCCTCATCAACGCGATCACCGGCATCGTCCGGCCGAACGCCGGCGCGATCATCTTCGCTGATGAACAGTTGACCGCGCTCCCTGCTGAAACCATTTCAGCGCGCGGCATAGGGCGGACGTTCCAGAACGTCGAGCTGTTTCGTGAAAGCACGGTACTCGACAACGTCCTCACCGGTCTCTACCGCCATCATGTTTACGGCATCGGCGCCGCGCTTATTGGTCTCGGCCGAGCCCGACGCGTCGAGCACGACGCGCGGGACGAAGCGCTGGCGCTGCTGGAAGCATTCGAGCTTGGCGCACTCTCCACAGCACCCGTTCGTGACCTGCCGTTCGGCATTCAGAAGCGCGTTGATCTCGCACGTGCGCTCGCCGTGCGGCCGCGCCTTCTCCTGCTCGACGAACCAATATCGGGAATGAGCGAAGCCGAGGCGGATGCGGCGGTCGCCACCATTCGCAGCCTGGCGCGCGAGCGAGGCATCACCCTCTTCGTCGTCGAACACAACATGCGCGTCATGATGCGTCTTGCGGAGCGCATCACCGTGATGCACCAGGGCGAAGTCCTCGCCGAGGGCACGCCCGCTGAAATTCGCGATCATCCCGAGGTCGTCGACGCCTACCTCGGCGAGGCGGACGAACATGCTTGAGGTGCGCGATATCGATGCCGGCTATGGCCGTGTGCGCGTACTCCGCGGCGTGTCGCTGACCGTGCCCGCGGGCAAAATCGTCGCGCTCCTCGGCGCCAACGGCGCCGGCAAGACCACGCTGCTGCGGGCGATCTGCGGCCTCGCTTCAATTCAATCCGGGACCATCACTTTTGCCGGGGCGACGGCGACCGGGCGCGCGCCCGAAGCCCTGGTGCGGGACGGACTGGTGCTGATTCCTCAGGGGCGCCTCTTGTTTGGCGACATGACGGTGCGCGAAAATCTGGAAATGGGCGCCTTCACCGTCAGCGGCCGCGAAACCTGGGACGCACAATTGTCGCGCGTCGAAGCACTGTTTCCGATTCTGCGCGAACGCGCGCAGCAACCGGCCGGGCTTCTTTCAGGCGGCGAGCAGCAAATGCTCGCGGTCGCCCGCGCGCTGATGTCGTCACCGCGTTGTCTGTTGCTCGACGAGCCCTCGCTCGGACTTTCGCCGAAGGCGTTCGGCACGATCATCGAAGCGATCCGCCGTATCAACGCCGAGGGTATTCCGGTGCTGATCGCCGAACAGAATGTCCGCCGCATCCTGCGGCTGGCAGACTATGTCTATGTGCTGGAAACGGGCCGCATCGAGTTTGAGGGCGAAGGCAAGCATATGATCGATGACGATCGTATTCGCGCGTCCTATCTGGGAATGGGGTGACAATGAAAATCATCGATATGCACTCGCACTGGGGCACCGAGCGCGGCTATGTGCTGCAAACGCCCGAGGAACTGGCGCAGCAACGCGCAACCTGGCACTCCGATCCGGATTACAAGACCGAGGACGAGATGGCGGCGTATTTCCGCGCCAACAATGCCCGCGTGATCCTTGATCTCGGGTTCTCGAAATTCCTGCCGCTCGATGAGATGCAAAGCCTGCACGATTATTCGTTCGCCACCGAACGCGCGCACCGCGACGTCATTTTGGGTCACTGGTTCCACGTCGACCCCGGCATGGGCACAGCCGGCGTCAAGGAGCTGCGCCGCTGTATCGACAACCGCGTCGGTTTCGTCGGCTATGCGGTGTCGGCCTCCAAATCGCCGCCGGGCAGCGATCCGTCCTATGCGCCGTTCTATAAATTGTGCATCGAGGCGGGCATTCCGATTCTGTTCTTCGTCGGCACAACGGGCCTCGGCGCCGGCCTGCCCGGCGGCGGCGGCGTCATCCTCGACAATTGCCATCCGCGGCATCTTGACCTCGTCGCCGTGCACTATCCCGAGCTGAAAATCATGGCCGCGCGGCCCGGATGGCCGTGGCAAACCGAGACCCTCGCCGTGCTGATGCACAAGCGCAACATCTGGTACGAGTTGCACGGCTGGTCGCCGAAATATCACAGCGCCGATCTCAAACACGACATTCCGCGTCGGCTGAAGGACCGCGTCATGTTCGGCGGCGACTATCCGCTGTTCGGCTATGAGCGGCTGGTGAAGGACTGGGTCGGCGAAGGCTATTCGCCGGAGATGCTGGAGAAGCTGTTTCACCGCAACGCCGAAGCGTTCGCTCAGACCCTGGGGCTGTCGTGGACCTGAAACTCAAGGACAAAGTCGCCATTGTCGGCGGCGCGAGCCAGGGCATCGGCTTTGGCATTGCGCGGACGCTGGCGGCCGAAGGCGTCAAGCTCGTCATCACCGCACGCCGCGAAAAGCCCTTGCGCGAAGCCGCCGAAAAAATCCGTACCGAGACCGGCCTCGAACCGCTGGCACTGCCGTCCGATTGCCGCCGCGCCGAAGATTGCGCCGCTGTCGTGGCCTTGACCACTGCGCACTACGGCGGCCTCGACATTCTCGTCAACAACGACGGCGCGCCGCCGCTTGGCGATCTCATAAGCTTCGATGACGCGGCGTGGCATCAGGCCATCGAGCGCAACTTGATGTATGTCGTGCGCATGTGCCGCGCCGCGGTGCCGCACATGACAGAGCGCGGCGGCGGCAGCGTCCTCAACATCACAGCGATTTCGGCTATTCAGCCAATTCCAGGCTTCGGCCTTTCGGTGGCCACGTGGGACGCAGTGATCGGCTACGCCAAGACGTTGTCGCTTGAACTTGCCGCCGCCGGCATCAACGTCAACACCATTTGCCCGGGCTACATCGAAACGGAGCGGCTGCAAAAAGTCTTCGCCGCCGACGGTCAGGATCCGAACCTGATGCGCGCCAAGCTTGCGGATGAGATACCGATGCAGCGCATCGGCACCGTCGACGATATCGCCGGCATCGTCGCCTTTCTGGTATCGCCGCGCGGCAATTACATCACCGGCACCGCGATCCAGGTCGACGGCGGTTTGTTCCGCGGCCTTCGCTGAGGGGAACACGATGACCTATGTGAACACGGTCAGGCCCGAACTCGCGCAGCGCTATACCGCGTCGGGTTTGTGGACCAACAGGACTTTCTTTGCCTTTATCGACGAGGCCGCCGCGGCGCATCCCGACCGCGAAGTCTTCGCCGATACGCGGCGCCGTATCAGTTACGGCGCGCTGAAGGACGAAATCCTGCGCTGCGCCGAACTTTATCGCCGTATCGGCATCAAACGCGGCGACGTCGTCACCGTGCAACTGCCGAACTGGATCGAGTTCGCGGTGGCGTTCTTCGCGCTTGAGCTGATCGGCGCCATTGCCAACAAGGTCAATCCCGACTTTCGCGCCCGCGAGCTGGACTACATCCTTAAATTTTCCGGCAGCAGCGCGTACGTCTTTCCGCGTGAATTTCGCGGCTTCGATTTTCTGTCGATGGCCAAGAGCCTGCGCGCTTCAGTGCCCGGCCTTGCGCATCTGATCGTCGCCGGCGAAGCGGCAGAGGGCGTTCACAGCCTCGGCGAGTTGCGGTCGTGCCCGCCGCTCGCGGCCGGGTATCGCGTGCACATGGACCCGAACGAAGTCTGCCGTATGGCCTTTACCTCAGGCACAACCGGCGATCCGAAATGCGTGCTGCACAGCTTCAACACCACGATCTACGCGCCCTGGCTTTTGAATCGCGACATGGAGGTAACTGAGCTCGACGTGCTGCTCACCTATCTGCCGGTCGGCCTCAACTGGGGCTACATCACCCTGATGCAGACCATCATGGCCGGCGCGCGCGCCATGCTGATGGAGCGGTTTTCCGCACGCGCAGCACTGGAGCTGATCGAGCGCGAGCGTGTCACCTACATTCCGACCGCGCCGGCGGCGATCGTTTCCATACTCGCCGACCCGGAGCTTGGCCGGTTCGATCTTTCTTCGTTGCGTGTGGTGATCACCGGCGGCGCGTCAGCCGCGATCGAGACCATTCGCGATTATCAGGCCCGCGCCAAGGGGCATCTGATCGAGCTCTACGGCATGCTGGAGACCGGCTTCCATACCTACACCCGTTTCACCGACGATCCGGAGAAGGTCAACGGCACCATCGGCCGTCTCGTCGGCGACATGGAAATCCGCATCCTCGACAACGCCGGTAACGACGTGCCGTATGGCGAGATCGGCGAAGTCGCCGCGCGCGGGCCGTCGGTCCATCTCGGTTACCACAACAACCCGGCCGCCAACGCTGCCTCGTTCACCGACGATGGCTGGTTTCGCACCGGCGATCTCGGCCGCTTTGTTGACGCCGCGGGCAACGTTCAGCTTTCCGGGCGCAGCAAGGAGATCATCAATCGGGGCGGCAAGAAATTCTTTCCGCGCGAGGTTGAGGAGATTCTCTACACCCATCCGAACGTCATGCACGCGGCGATGGTCGGGCTGCCGGACGTGCGGCTAGGCGAGCGCAATTGTCTCTGCGTCATCCCCAAATCCGGCCACGATTTGTCGCTCGACGAGGCCGTGACTTTCCTGAAGGGCCAGATCGCCGATTACAAACTGCCGGAGACCATCGAACGCTTCGAAGAGTTTCCGATGACCGGAACCGGGAAAATACGCCGCCACATTCTGCGCGATCAGGTATTGGCCCGGCACAAGCCGTCAGCGGCTTAAAACGATGGCACGGTCTCAACCTTACCGTATATACGACGATTGACGCGCGACGTCACAATCTGTAATTTCGGGATCAGGTGTTAGGAGTACCCAATGCCCCGGACCCGCGTGTTCAAATCCGGCAACAGTCAGGCTGTCCGCATCCCGGCGGAACTGGCCTATGCTGATGTAGACGTTGCTCTGGAAATTACCCGCCACGGTGATGTCATCACCATATTTCCGGCGCGTAACAGCCTGAGCGATGTTGTCGCTGCGTTGCGGCGCATGCCCAAGCCTCCTCAGGTTGAAAAGAGAAAGCCGATAGACGTCCCCCTACGCCGGCGGGATTGACGGTCCAACGTTGGCCTACCTCATCGATACCAATATCGCCATCCACGCGCGCGATGGCACGGATGCGGTCCTCAACAAGTTGGCCGACCATGACGGAGAGGTGCTGCTGTCGGCGTTAAGTCTCGCCGAATTGCAGCGGGGTCTTCACAGGAACCCCGCCTTTGCGGCCGTACGGCAGGCCCGGTTGGAGGTTCTGTTGCGCGGGCTGCCAGTCCTGCCGTTTGACGCCTCCGCTGCCCGGGCCTACGGCCGCATCATCGCCGAATGCGGCTGGGCGCGGGGACGAGATTACGATCGAATGATCGCCGCGCATGCGATCAGCACTCGCTCTATTCTCGTGACCAACAATGAGGCCGACTTTCGCGACATTCCAGGGCTCTCAATGGAGAACTGGGTCCGCTAAGCTTGCTTATGTCGTCGACCCGGTCTCGACCTCATCGATCGCCTGCGCCACTGTCATGATGCGCGCGATCGGCCGCAAGCCTTCGATCGCGGCATGGTGCACCTCGTCGGAGAATGCGGCGCAGCCGTCTTCCAGCACGGTGCAAGAAAACTCGCGCACATGGGCGTCGCGGATGGTCGAGGCGACGCCGCCATTGGTGACGATGCCGGCGGCATAGACCCGCTCGATGCCGCATTTGTGCAGCACCCATTCGAGGCGGCTCATGTAGAACGCCGAGTAGGCGATCTTCTCGACCGAAACATCCGCCGGCGCGAGCGTATCGGTCAACTGCTGGCCCCACGAACCCGGCGCGAAGTCGCCTTTGCCGAGAAACGGCCGCAGCTTTTTCAGATGCGGCGAGACGATCGGTTCGCCACCGCGGCCCGGCACCAGCGTGAACAAAGTTGCGGCGACCAAGCCGCCGCGTTGCCGCACAGCATCGGCCAGCGGTTTCAGCCGCGCCGGCAGAGCCGCGATGGCGGTGCTGGTTTGTCCGGCGCGCGCATAGGCACCCTGCGGATGCAGAAAGTCATTCTGCAGATCGAGGAGAAGGAGTGCGGTCGTTTCGAGACTCATGCGCTGCGCTCGACGATAACATTGCCCAATCTGTCGACCCGCCCGCGCAGGCCGGGCTCGATGAAGATGGTCGCATCAGGCTGTTCGAGAATTGCCGGCGACTCGATCACCGCGCCGGCGGGAAGATCGAGCCGCGACCACACCCGCGTGGCGTGCCATTGTCCGGCGAACCACACCGGCCGTTCGCCGCGCTCAGCCTTTCCCATCGAGCCGTCCGAGGACGGCGCAAAAGCAGTCAAATCGAACGCCGGACGCCGGCCGATCGCGGCGGTGCGCAATGACACGATCCGCACCTGAATGCCTGGAAGAAGGCGGCCGAAGGTCGCGGCGTAGGCTTTGTCGAACGCCGTTCTGATTGCCACCTCGCTGATGCCGGTGCGGCCGCTCGTCAACGTAACCAGCAACGGCACAGCGACCGTGTGGGTCTGGCCGAGGTAATGCATATCGAGCTCGTACAGCACATCGATGCGCTCGACGGCGATCCCGGCGGCCGCCACCACGCCCCTCGCCTCCTCGCCCGCCGCCGCCATGCGCGCATCGAGCGCGGCGGCGTCGAGACCGTCGAGCATGAGGTTGACGGTCTGCACCTGGTCGTGCCGCAGATCGGCGATGACACAGCCGAGCGCGGAGGTGACGCCGGGAAAGCGCGGCACAATCGCGCATTTCAGGCCGATCTCTTTGATCAGTGCGCTGGCGTGCAGCGCGCCGCCGCCGCCAAACGGCATCGCCGCGAACTTTGCCGGATCGTGGCCGCGCTCGACCGACACCAGCCGAATGGCGCCGGCCATGCGCGCGTCGGCAACGCGGACGATCGCCTCGGCGGCTTCTTGCACACCGAGCCCGAGCGGTTGGCCGATGCGCGTGAGGATCGCACGCTTGGCCGCTTCGACGTCGAGCTGCGCGAGCTTCCCGCCGATCGGACGCGCCGCGTTGATGCGGCCGAGCACGACATGGGCGTCGGTCAACGTCGGCCGCTCGTTGCCCTGGCCGTAACAGGCGGGCCCCGGCACCGAGCCAGCGCTTTCCGGCCCGACCTGAAGGAGGCCGCCACGATCAACCGCGGCGATCGAGCCGCCGCCGGCGCCGATGGTCGTGATCTCGATCATCGGCGTGCGGATCACGAGGCCGAAGTCGACAACGGTCTGCGCTGCGAGCGACGGCATCGCGCCGGCGATCACCGACACGTCGAATGAAGTACCGCCGAGATCGCAGGTGATGACGTTGTCGTAGCCGCTCGCACGCGCGATCGCGGCAGCAGCGATCACGCCAGCCGCAGGACCGGACAGCGCGGTGCGTACCGGGAGACGGCGCGCGGTCGCCGTCGACATCACGCCGCCATTCGACTGGACGATGTGAAAGGTGCCGGCGAATTTTTGCTGCGCCAAAGCGCCTTCGAGCTTGCCGAGATAGGCGCCGACCACTGGCTGCAGGTAGGCGTTGAGCCCCGTCGTCGAGGCGCGCTCGAATTCGCGGATTTCCGGGAGCACCTGATGCGACGCGGAAAGGTGTTCGTTTGACCAGACCTTTGCCGCAGCAGCAAGCGCGCGGCGCTCGTTCTCGGAATTGGCGTAGGCGTTGATGAAGATGATCGCGAGCGCCTGCGCGCCGCGCTCATGCAGCGCCTTCGCCGCCGCCATCACGGCGGCTTCATCGACCGGCGTGCGGATGCTACCGTCGGCGAGCGTGCGCTCGTCGACTTCAAGGCGCAGGTCGCGCGCGGCGATCGGGATGAATTCGCCCCACAACCCCCAGGTCTGCCGCCGGTCGCGGCGGCGCATTTCGAGCACATCGCGGAAGCCGCGCGTCGTGATCACGCCGATGCGGGGTCCGCGCCGTTCCAACAGCGTATTGGTGCCGACCGTGGTGCCATGCACGATCGCGCCGAAGCTCTCTATCGAGCCCAGCGCAAGCAGGCCTTGTAGAAAACCGGCCGCTTCGTCGCCGCGCTGCGACGGCACCTTGGCGACGCGGAACGCCCGCGCCGCTGCGTCGAACCAGAACAAATCCGTGAACGTACCGCCGACGTCGACGCCGACGATGGACCCGCCTTCCAAACTCATGCGTGCGCCTCACGGCGCAACTGCGCGGTCGCCGGCGCATCGACGCTGCCATCGTCGCAAAGCGCAACGCCGTAATCGCGCGACGCCGCTTGCCTTGACACGTAGCCGAGCGCAACGTCACGCGCGACGCGGGCGGGATCGCGCGTCAGCGGATCGCCGAAGCCGCCGCCGCCCGGCGTCTCCAGCCGCACGCGTTGTCCGCGCCGGATGTGCACGTCGGTGATCTTGGAGGTCAGCGGCGGCGAGCGCTCGCCCGTCTCGGTCGGATAAAAAAAGCGGTTGAGCGCGGCCGGCTTGCCGCCGTTGACGCCGAACGGCGGAAACTTTCCACGCTCGCCGAGCAAAAAGACTTCGGCGCCGCCGTCGGCCAGCGCCTCGACCTCATAGATCGCGCCGAGCCCGCCGCGATGAAACCCGGGGCCTGCGGAATCAGGCCGCAGCGCCCATTGCGTAAACATCACCGGATAGAGCGACTCCAGAATCTCCGTCGGCGGGATGGTCGCCGTTGAAATCGGATTGTTGCCGTGGTTGAGACCGTCGCCTTCGGGATTGCCGCCGAGCCCGCCGCCGAAAAAGCAGAACATGACCCAGCGCATGCCGTTACTCCGCCAGCCGGCGAGCGAAAGCGCATTGATCGTTGCATACGGGCTGCCGTTGGCGCGCTCCGGCGCCGCTTGCGCAAACGCGCCGAACACGGTGTCGATCACCCGCAGGATCGTTTCGGTATAGCCGCCGACCGGCTTCGGCGCCGAAACGCCGAGCAGCGTGGTGTCGGGGATGATGAATTCGATCGGCGCCATGCAACCCGCATTTGCCGGGACATCGGTGAAGAGATGCTTGATCGCGACGTAGCAGCACGCCACCGCCGTCGACCGCGCGATGTTGAGCGGACCCTGACACGGCGGCGAGGAGCGGGAAAAGTCGAGTTGCATCGTCTCGCCGGCAATCGTCAGATCAAGCGCGATGCGCAGCGGATCATCGGTGACGCCGTCATTGTCGAGGAAGTCGTCATAGGAGTAGGTGCCGTCCGGCAGCGACGCGATGTTGGCGCGCATGAGTACTTCCGCGCGCGCGGTAAGCGCCGCCGTGGCGGCTGCGACCGTATCGTCGCCGTACTCGTCGAGCAGTGCATGGACGCGCTGCTCGCCGAGCCCGAGCGCATTGAGCTGGCCGTTGAGGTCGCCCCAATTCGACAGCGGCACGCGCGAATTGGCGGCGAGGATGTCGACAATATCCTGCTGGAACACGCCGCCGCTGATGAGCTTCACCGGCGGCACGCGAAAGCCTTCCTGAAAGCTTTCCGTCGCCTTGGCGTTGTAGTTGCCCGGGACATTGCCGCCGACATCGAGCCAGTGGCCGACCGAGGCAAGCCAGGCGAACACCTTGCCGCCACGCATCACCGGACGCACCAACCGGAAATCGTTCAAGTGGGTGCCGCCGTCGTAAGGGTCGTTGAACAGATAAGTGTCGCCCTCGCTGAGGCCGCCCTGTTGCGCAACCTTGTCGATGACCGCTTTGACCGCGAACGCCATCGCTCCGACAAAGATTGGCAGACCCGAAGTACCCTGCACCAAAGTCGCGCCTGTCTCCGGGTGATAGAGCCCGTGGCAGGCGTCATGCGCTTCGGCGATGATCGGATTGAACGCGGAGCGATAAAGCGTCGCGTCCATTTCGTCGGCGATCTGCACCAGGCGGCCGTTGAGCACGGCCAACGTCACCGGATCGAGCGTCCGCGTCATCGCTTCCCTGCGGTCCGGCCGGGCTGCGCCTCGATCGCCGCGTAGCGGTCGCCGCGCTCCAACATTTCAGGCGTTCCGATCAGGCAATTGAGCCCGTCGAAGTCGAACATGCGGGCGCGGAACGGCTCGGTAGTGCCGTGCGCCTTCAGCGAGCCATAAAATTCCTCGGCCGCCTTGGCGAGCGTGCGCAAGATCGCACCGGGAAAGATCACGAAGGCAAAACCGAGCGTCTCCAGGTCGCTTGCTGGCAGCACCGGGGTCTTGCCGCCTTCCACCATGTTCACCATGAGCGGGATGGACTTGCCCAACTGCGTGGTGATGCGGCCAAGTTCGTCGCGCTGGCGCGGCGCCTCGACGAACAGCATGTCGGCGCCTGCTTCGCCATAGAGTGCGGCGCGCGCCATGGCCCGGTCGAAGCCCTCGACGGCGACGGCGTCGGTGCGGGCGATGATCACCGTGTCTTTTGATGCCCGCGTGTCCACCGCGGCCTTGACCTTCCCAACCATCTCCTGCGCCGAAATCAGCGACTTGTTGTCGAGATGACCGCAGCGCTTCGGAAAATCCTGATCCTCAATCTGGATCGCGTTGGCGCCGGCACGCTCCAGCAGCCGCACCGTACGCTCGACGTTGAGCGCGTTGCCGTAGCCAGTGTCGGCGTCGACGACGAGATGGGTGCCGACCCGATCGCGGATCAGCGCGACGGTTTGCACCACCTCAGTCATGCTGACGAGGCCGATGTCCGGCCGCCCCAGCCGCGAGTGCGAAATCCCGGCGCCGGAGACGTAAAGCGCCTCAAAACCCGCGCGCTCGGCGATGAGTGCGGTGAGCGAATCGTAGACACCGGGCGCGATCAAAATCGGCCGGCTGTGGAGGCGAGCTAACAAAGACATTTCGGTCATGCTCTACAGTCCCAAATATGCGCGTTTGAGTTTCGGATCGGCGCCGATGTCCGCGGATGACCCCGACATGACGCATTGTCCCTCGGCGAGAATATAGGCGCGGCCGGCGATCTCCAGGCTTTGCACTACATTCTGCTCCACGAGCAACACGGCGACACCGTCGGCACGGATGCGCGCGATCAGCTCAAACAACTCCTCGACCAGAATCGGTGAGAGTCCGAGCGAGGGCTCATCGAGGATGAGCAACCGCGGCTCGGCCATCAGGCCGCGGCCGATCGCGAGCATTTGCTGTTCGCCACCGGACAGGGTCCCGGCGCGTTGCGTCCGGCGCTCGAACAGGCGCGGGAAGATTGCGAACACACGGTCGCGGTTGGTGGACCGATGCTTCGCGGCGCGGCGGTAGCTGCCGAGGTCGAGATTCTCGGCGACCGACAGGTTGGGGAAAATCCGCCGGCCTTCGGGCACGTGAATGAGGCCGCGGGCGACAATCGCCGCCGGCTTTTCGCGCTCGATGGCGGCGCCATCGAAGCGGATCACTCCCGCGCGGGCGCGTACAATGCCGGAGATGGTGCGATTGAGCGTCGACTTGCCGACGCCGTTCGAGCCGAGCACGGCAACGATCTCGCCGCCAGCAACGGTAAGATCGATGCCGCGCAATACCTCGGTGTCGCCATAGCCGGCGCATAGATCGTGGACTTCCAGGAGCGGGCCCGCGGCGATCTCAGTGGACATGACCGGCCCCGACTTTTGCCGCTGCACCATGGCCGAGATAAGCCTCGACCACAGCCGGATTATCCGCCACTTCCGCCGGGTTGCCTTCGGCAATGATGCAGCCTTCCGCCAGCACGAAGACGTATTCCGCCAAACTCATCACCGCCTGCATCACATGCTCGATCATGACGATGGCGATGCCGCGCGCGCTCAAGGCGCGGATGACCGGAACGATGTCGCGAATCTCCGACGGATTTAAGCCGGCGAGCACTTCATCCAGCAGAAGGAGCGTCGGTTCGGTCGCAAGCGCCCGGGCGAGTTCGAGGCGTTTTCGCCCGGCGACGGTCAAGGTGTGAGCGGGGCGGTCAAGCATATCGCCGAGGCCGACTTCTTCTGCAACCTTCTCAGCGACAACGAGCGCTTCGGCGCGGGCGCGGTGGCGCAGATGCGCGCCGACCAGAATGTTGTCGCGCACCGTTAGGCCCGCGAATGGCTGCACGATCTGGAAGGTGCGGGCGATGCCGCGGCGCGCCAGCCGGTGCGGCGGCTCGCCGGTGATGTCGTCACCGGCATAGCGAACGTGCCCGGCGCTGGGCTTGAGAAATCCGGAGATCACGGCAAACAGCGTGGTTTTGCCGGCCCCGTTCGGGCCGATCAAAGCGGTGATGCGTGCGGCGGGCGCCGTCAAGGATGCGGCGTCGACTGCCAGCAAGCCGCCGAAGCGGCGCGATACGCCTTCGACTGAGAGGAGTGCTTCAGCCACGCACCACCCCTGCGGTTTTTCGCGGTGCCCCGAAGCGGCGCTTCAATCTTGCTCGCAGGCCGGTCAGCGTGCCGACAACACCGCGTGGTGCGAAGGCAATCACGAGCACGAGCATGACGCCGTAAATCATAAGATCGAGGCCCGGCACGTCACCGGTCACGAGCCTTGCTCCCTCGCCGAGCGATTTTACCACCAGCGCACCAACCAGCGCGCCGAATGCGGTGCCGACGCCGCCGATGATCGGCGTCAGCAGCGCTTCGATCGAAATCCATGTGCCATAGGCGATGGACGAGTCGATAAAGAGAAAATACTGCACATAGAAACAACCGGCCGCCGCCGTGATTGCGGCCGAGATGACCATGGCGATGAGCTTGATCGCCGTTGCATCGACGCCAAGCGCCATCGCGGCATCCTCGTTCTCGCGCACCGCAATGAGCCAGGTGCCGAAACGCGAACGCTCAAGCCAATGCGCAATCAGGAGCCCGATCGCAACGAGCGTGAGGACGACGTAGTAGAAGACCGCGCGGCTCTGAAACTGAAACGATTGCGCGCGCAGATCGAGCTTGACCAGGAGGCCGACGCCGGCCCCGGTAATCGGCGCGACGCTGGCAAGAATCCGTAATACCTCGGCGAAGGCGAGTGTCACCAGCGCAAAGTAGGAGCTGCGCAATCCGGCGCGGAAGGCAAGCCCGCCGATGATGCCGCCGACCGCGGCGCCGGCGGCGATGCCGGCGAGAAATCCGATCCAGGCATTGACTCCGTAGTGCACTTGCAGAATGGCGGTGACGTAGGCGCCGGTGCCGAAGAACGCCGCATGCCCAAACGAATATTGCCCGCCGTAACCGCCGATGATGTTCCAGCCCTGGCCGGCAAGCGAGATCATCAGCGTCACCACGAGAAAATTGAGCACGACATTCGAGTGAACGAGCAGCGGAACCGCCGCGAGTGCCGCGACCACGACGATGATAGGGAGCAAGCCTCTCATGCGCTGGCTCCGAACAGGCCGCGCGGACGAAGCAGCAGCACCGCGATGAAGATCAGAAAAATACCGACCTGGCCGAGCGACTCGCCGAAGAAGAACCCGCCGAGACTTTCGACGACGCCGATGACGAGACCGCCGATGAGCGCACCTGGCACCGAACCCATGCCGCCGAGCACAACAATGGTGAAGGCGACCAGCACGAAGGCGTTCCCGGCACTCGGGTTGACGTAGTAGGTTGGAATAAGCAGGCACGCGGCGATCGCAACGCAAGCGGTGCCGAGGCCGAACGTCATCGCGTAGATGTGCGCCACGTCGATGCCGGCGAGCTCCGCCCCGAGCTTCTCCCTGGCGACGGCGCGGATCGCCTTGCCGGTGTCGGTCAGCGCCATGATCAGCCAAAGCACCAGCGCCACCACGAACACCGCCACGAACGAAATCAGCCGCGAAACCGAAAGGAAGGTGAAGCCGAAATTGATGGTCTTGAAAGAGTAAGCAAGATCGATGGTGCGGGTGTCGGCGCGGAACTCATAGAGCAGCGCATTCTCGATCAGCACCGCCAGCCCAAGCGTCACCAGCAGCATGTTGCGGTCGTCGCCGTGAGAGGCCGGACCAATGACGAAGCGCTGCAACGCATAGCCGAGCGCGAAGAAGCAGGGCGCAAGCAGGAACGCGGCGAGATAGGGATCGAGGCCGAGTTTCTGATAAGCGAAGAACGCCGCGAACAGCGCGACACTCAAGAGCGCACCGTGTGCGAAATTGATAATGTGAAGCACGCCATAAATCAGCGTCAGTCCCAGCGCTACCAGTGCATAGACCGCGCCGATCATCAGACCATTGAGGACCACGGTGATCAGGATCGTGGGAGACAGCACGGCGTCATTGCAAGCCAACGGGTCCGGCCGGAAATGGCCGGCCCGCTGACGGGCTCCGCGATGGCGGCTCTAGCCAAACGGTAACAGCACCGGCGCTCGACATCCTCATTTCTGCGCGGGAATCGGGAAGACCGGCTTTGCATCAGCAAATCCAGCCGGCCGAATAACCTTGATGTCGCCGTCGAGCACCTGGGTGTTGACCGGCGCTGCGCCCTGGTTCTGGCCGTTGACGAACTTGGTCGGCCCGTAGGGCATGATATGGCCGGAGAAGGTCGAACTCTCCAGCGCCGCAGTCAACTTCGCACGATCTGCCGATCCGGCACGCTCGAGCGAATCGGCGGCAAGGAGAACGGCACTGTAATTCATGCAGACCTCGTAGGTGAAAAACTGGCCCTTGTCCTCGACCTTCTTTTTCAGCTGCAGAGCCTTGGCGCTCTTCGGATTGAACCAATTGTTGCAGTCCATGATGTACTTGGCGGCTTCGGGGAATTCCTTGACGAATTTGTAGGAGGATGCGGCGCCGCCGAGCACCGAATAGATGCCCTTCGGCCGCACGTGCTGCTCCAGGATGGTGCGAGCCAGCAGCACATATTCATTGTAATAATTGGCGGGAATGATGAGGTCGGGATTCTGCGCCTTGATCTTGAGCACGACGTTGTTGAAGTCACGCGTCGGAGTCGGGTGCGGGATCGTCTCCAGAATCTGGAAGCCTCTCGGCGGCAGCTGCGCATTCAGGAGCTTGGCGACGCCGGAGCCGAATAGCGAATCCTCGTGCACAATAATCACTGTCTTCGCCGGTTTGCCGGCGTCATCGTTGATCGCTGTCAGATTCTCGAGCGCGGTCTTGGCGACGATCGAGAAACTCGGGCCGAAGCGGAACGTGTTCTTGAGACCGCGGGTGACGATGCTGTTGGCGACCCCAACGTCGACGATATACGGGAGATCGTAACGGGCGGCGGCCTGGGTGGTGGCAAGACAGATCGAGGAGGAATAGCCGCCAACGATACAGGCGACGCCCGCCGCGTTCATCTTTTCCACTTCGGCAACGCCGCCGTCGGGCGTCGATTGCGCGTCACCGAACATCGGATCGAGTTTGCCCAAGCCCTTGATGCCGCCGGCGGCATTGATGTCCTCAACTGCCAGGGTGGCGCCGAGACGGCTTTGTTGGCCGGAATAGGACAGCGCCCCGGTGACGGGCTGAAGCAGCCCCACCTTCACGCCGCTCCCCTCCGCGCGCAAGACCGACGGCATGGCAAGGCTGCCCGAAGCGGCGGCCGCAGCGCCAAGCGCCGTGGTGGCAAGAAACCGGCGGCGGCTGAATGGCATTTTTTCCCTCGACATGGCTGTCCTCTCCTCGTTTTACGTTATGGCGTCGGATTTGCGACGCGCCTCGTTGTCAAATTGCGGTTTCAGACCTCAGAGTGCGGCTGCGACCGTTCTTGCGAACCAACGGGCGACCAGGACTTCGTCTCCTTCGCCCCGGAACGCACCAAATCCATCTCGAAGGCGTAGCGATCAGGCCGGTAGAGTGCATGCAGGTGCTCGACGGCGCGGCCCGATTGATCGCAGACGACGCGCACGAGTTCGATAAGCGGCGATCCGGCGCGCACATCGAGCGCGTCTGCGACATCAGGGGTCGCCAATCCGGCGCTGATGCGCTGGCGGGCGTGCTCGACCTTCACGCCGGCTCGCTCCAGAAGTTCAAGTAGCGGCCGTGAAGCCAGCTCCTGCCTCGTGAACGTCACCGCGACGCTCTCGGGAACATGCGTGGTCAGATATGAAAACGGTACGCGATCGACAGCGCGCACCCGTACCGATCGCTGCAGCAACTGATCCGGCCCAACACCCAGCGCCTCGGCGACCGCGCCCGCCGCCGGCACATAGTCGAATGAGAGCAGCTTAACCGCCGTGCGCCGCCCCATGTCGGCAATGTTGGCCAGCACACCGGAAATATCCGCCGCGATTGGCGCCGGCGCCGCGCGATAAATTACCCGCGTACCGGCACTGCGGCGGCGCTCGATGAACCGTTCACGGGCAAGCTCGCCAAGCGCGCGCCGCACGGTAACCCGCGACACGCTGTAATATTCAGCCAACTCATGTTCAGTGGCGAGCTTGGTCCCGAAGCCGAAGGCACCGCTGAGAATGCGGTCGCGCAGGATGAGGTAGACTTGCTTTGCCTTCGCTTCGCCGAGCCAATCGCGCAAGCTGATCTCCCGATCGAATGCCGCCCGGCAGCGGTCGCTTTACTTGGTATTCTTTAGCGTACAATATTGGCCGCAACCTCCGCAAGCCACGACTTGAAGCGTATCGCATGAGCGAAGCCCAAACCCTGATCGACAAGCTGTGGTCAGCACACGAGATCACCCGGCGTGAGGACGGCGCCGCACTGTTGTGGGTCGACCGCCATTACGTCCATGAAGGCTCGTTTCTCGCCTTCACGCAGATGAAAGAGCGCGGCGGTTCGGTCGCCGAGCCCGGACTCACCTTCGGCACCGCCGATCACTACGTGCCGACGCGGCGTGACCGTCCGATCGCCGATCCGTCGATTGCGGCCATGGTGACCGATTTCGAGGCCAACGCCGCCGCCAGTCATATCAGTAATTTCGGCCTTGGCGATCCGCGTCAGGGCATCGTCCATGTTGTTGGGCCAGAACAGGGTTTGACGCTTCCTGGGCTGCTGATCGTGTGCGGCGACAGCCACACATCCACCCACGGCGCTCTCGGCGCTTACGCCTTCGGCATCGGCGCCTCCGAAGTCGCGCACGTCTTGATGACGCAGACGATCTGGCAGAAGAAGCCGAAGCGCATGCGCATCACGGTCGGCGGCAAGGCAATCGCCGGCGTTGCCGCCAAGGATATCGCGCTCGCGATCATCGCCCATATCGGCGCTGACGGCGCGCAAGGCCACGCCATCGAATACGCCGGCAGCGCTATTACGGCGCTGTCGATGGAAGGCCGACTGACGTTGTGCAACTTATCGATCGAGGCCGGCGGCCGTTGCGGCATAGTCGCGCCGGACGCGACTACGTTCGCTTATCTCAAGGGCCGGCCTTATGCGCCGAAGGCTGCGGCGTTCGATCGGGCGATCGAAGACTGGTCCGCCCTCGTCTCTGACAAAGATGCGGTCTTCGATCGCGAGGTCACGCTCGATGCCGGCGCGATCGCGCCGATCGTCACCTGGGGCACGACGCCGGACGACGCGTTGCCGATCGACGGCAGCGTGCCCGACCCGGCGCGTGAGAGCGACCCGGTGCGTGCCAATTATGTGCGCGACGCGCTCGACTACATGGGCATCACGCCCGGCAAGAAGCTCACCGACATTACCATCGACCGCGTGTTCATCGGCTCTTGCACCAATTCGCGCATCGAAGATTTGCGCGCCGCGGCGGCTGTGCTCGCCGGTCGCGTGAGTAAAGTGCCCGGTCTGGTTTCGCCAGGCTCGACGATCGTCAAGCGGCAGGCGGAAGAAGAGGGCCTCGACCGCATCTTCCGCGACGCCGGACTGGAATGGGCTGATTCAGGCTGCTCCATGTGCGTCGGCATCAATGGTGACGTCGTACCACCCGGCGAGCGCTGTGCTTCGACCACCAACCGGAACTTCCGCGGCCGTCAAGGACCTGGCGCACGGACCCATCTGATGTCGCCTGCCATGGTCGCTGCCGCGGCGGTCTCCGGGCATCTCGCCGACGCGCGGCCGCTGCTGGTCGACCGGAAGCCGTAAGGACGCCGCCGATGGAGAAGTTTGTTCGTCTTACCGACAAAGCCTGCCCGCTGCTTTTGTCCAACGTCAACACCGACATGATCCTGCCGGCGCGATATCTGAAGCTGCCGCGCACGCCGGCGCTCGGCGATACGCTGTTTTACGACCTGCGCCGCGACGCACAGGGCAACGAGAGACCGGACTTCCTGCTCAATCAGCCAGGCTGGCGCGACGCCAAGATCCTCATCGCCGGCCGCAATTTCGGCGGCGGCTCCTCGCGCGAGGCTGCCGTCTATGCGCTTTACGAAGCCGGCATCCGCTGCGTCATCGCTTCTTCCTTCGGCGACATCTTTGCGCAGAACTCGGTGAAGAACGGTCTTTTGACCGCAGTCCTTTCCGAGCCGGACGTTCAGGAACTCGGCGCCGCCATCGCCGCCGACGCGGAGCTGCCGGTCACGATCGATCTTGAGCAACAAACGATTCTGCGCGGCAATCGCAGCTTCAGCTTCACCATCGATCCGGTCAGCCGCAATCAGCTGCTCAACGGCTGGGATGACGTCGACATGACACGAAGCTACCGCGACCGGATCTCGGCATTCAAATCCGCTGATCGCGAACGGCGGCCATGGGCGGGGCCGCCGTCATAATGTTGCACTTTCGCCGCCGCGGTCGTGTTCGCGCGATCAGGCTTCGATCAGCACCTTGAGCGCGCGCGTGCTCGCAGCCTTTCCGAACGTCTCGTAGGCGTCGAGAATATTTTCCAGCTTGAAGTGGTGGGTGATCAGACGCTTTGGATCGATCTTGCCGGATTGCACCGTCTTTATCAGCATCGGCGTCGTCACCGTGTCGACCAGCCGCGTCGTAATGGTGATGTTCTGCGACCACAGCCGCTCAAGGTGCAGGTCGGCCTTCACGCCATGAACGCCGACGTTGGCGATGGTGCCGCCCGGCGCGACAATGTCTTCGCAAACCACGAATGTCGCGGGAACGCCGACCGCTTCGATTGCTGTATCGACGCCGCGTCCGCCGGTCATTTTCATGATCTTCTCGGCCGCCTTGCCGTCGCGGCTGTTAACGGTCGCCGTGGCACCAAATCGCTTAGCAATTTCGAGCCGGCTGTCGTCGAGATCGACCATGATGATTTCCGCCGGTGAGTAAAACTGCGCCGTCAGCAACGCCGCAAGCCCGATCGGACCAGAGCCTACAATAGCCACGGTACCGCCCGGCTGAACTTTGCCATTGAGCACCCCGCATTCGAAGCCGGTCGGCAGGATATCGCTCAGCATTACCAGCGCATCCTCCTCGGCCCCGTCGGGGACCCGATAAAGGCTGGTGTCGGCGTGCGGAATGCGCACGAATTCGGCTTGCGTGCCGTCGATTTCATTGCCGAGAATCCAGCCGCCGGTCGTGCAGTGAGAGTACATCCCCCTTCTGCAATATTCGCATCGGCCGCAGGAGGAGATGCAGGAGATCAAAACCCGATCGCCCGGATGGAAAGTCGTGACGCCGGCGCCGATGCTTTCCACGACACCGACACCTTCGTGACCAAGAACGCGTCCGGGTTTGCAGGTCGGAACATCGCCCTTGAGAATGTGCAAGTCGGTTCCGCAAATGGTGGTCTTGGTGATCCTCACGATCGCGTCGGTCGGCTCAAGGAGCTTTGGCATTGGACGATCTTCGAACGCCTTCTTGCCCGGCCCCTGATAGACCAGAGCTTTCATGGTCGTCCGAACTTTTGGTTGTCTAACGGACGCATCGGGAACGAGTGTTGTCATGTGGTCCTCATGTGTTTTGTGGTCATGGAGCTTCGCGCGAAGGCTGACTGAGTCTCTGCTCTTCGCTTGGCCCGAAACGTAGGGCCTGCTGCGGCGTGCGCGTTGATTTTTGTCAAAGTTCCAAGCGGCGCTTTTTCGATATGGCGAGCACGGTACTTACCGATCTTGACCGATTTATTTCAGGGGCTCGTGTTCAGCCACGAAACCGCGTTGATCCAGGTCAAGATGGAACTGCAGAGTTTATTGGATATTGCGCCTGATTTCAGAAAGGCGGCTTTTCAAGCGTAAGAGATAATGAATGCACGCACTAGAACACAGCCATACGCGAGAAGCGATTAGGGAGCGTCTCGCACGCGGTCCGCGCAGTAATTATTTGCGAGACTGGATTTATGGCGGCATCGACGGTGCAGTGACTACGTTCGCCATTGTGGCCGGGGTCGCCGGCGCTGACCTTGCGACGACAGTTGTTCTGGTTCTCGGCTTCGCCAATCTTCTGGCCGACGGCTTCGCTATGGCGGCATCGAACTACATCGGCACCCAGGCTGAGCGCGATGACTATGATCGCGTCCTTGGCATCGAGCGCAAACACATCGCGCTGGTGCCGGACGGCGAACGCGAGGAAATCAGACAGATTTTCGCGGGGAAGGGCTTTGCCGGCAGTGATCTTGAGCGCATCGTCACCGTGATCACCTCCGACCGAGGTCTTTGGGCGAAAACCATGGCGGTTGAGGAATACGGTCTGTCGCCCGCGGCAAGATCGCCGGTCCTCGCTGCCCTGAGCACCTTTGCCGCGTTCATCCTGTGCGGCCTCGTGCCGCTCGTCACCTATCTCTCGGCCGGCGGACTTGCCTGGTGCGTCGCAGCAGCCGGCGCTACGTTTTTCGGTGTGGGCGCCATCAAGAGCCGCTGGTCGCCGGCGGCATGGTGGCGTTCCGGACTCGAAACTTTCGTCATTGGCATGAGCGCCGCCGCCGTTGCCTTTGCGGTTGGCTCCGGCCTGAAGGCGCTCCTGCAACTGCCCGCCGTTTAGACTTCCGCGCTTGATCCGCGCCATCCACGACAGACGGGCATGCCTTTTTCTTTATTCACCCGGCGTCAGGCCGATTGTTGCATTTGATACAAATCAAAGCGGGTCCGCCCCCGGCTGCGCTAGCTTAAGAAAAATTCCCTTGTCGTCGCAGAGGAGCAGTCCATGCAGCAGGATATTCCCGGCACGGTCGTTTTCGACGGCGCAGAAGCGCAGAAGGGCTTGGCGCTCAACCGCATGTGCTATTCGTTCAACGGCGCCGAAAACCGCGCCTCGTTTCTCAAGGACGAAGATTCCTATTGTCGCAAATACGGCCTCAACGCCGAGCAGCGGGCGGCAGTCAAAAGCCGCAGCGTGCTGAAGATGATCGAGGCCGGCGGTAACGTCTACTACCTCGCCAAGCTTGCCGGCATCTTCGGTCTCAATGTCCAGGACATCGGCGCGCAACAGACCGGCATGACCGTCGAAGCGTTCAAGTCAAAGCTTTTGTCAGCGGGAGGATAATTATGGCCACAATCGTCGGCGGCGTCGGCTCGACGCACGTTCCCGCGATCGGCAAGGCGATCGCGGAAAAGAAGCACAACGACCCGTATTGGAAGCCGTTCTTCAAGGGCTTCGACTACGTCCATTATTGGCTGGCCCGAACCAGGCCCGACGTCGCCGTGGTGTTCTACAATGATCACGGTCTCAACTTCTTCCTCGACAAAATGCCGACCTTCGCGGTGGGCGCCGCTAATGAGTATCGCAGCGAGGACGAGGGTTGGGGCATTCCGGTTTCGCGTCCCATCCCGGGCGACGCGGCGCTGTCATGGCACTTGATCAATGCACTCGTCGCCGACGAGTTCGACGTGACGATGTGTCAGGAAATGCTGATCGATCACGCAGTCACGATACCGATGGCGCTGATGTGGCCCGGCCCGGTTTGGCCGGTCAAGATCGTGCCGGTCGAGATCAACACCGTGCAACACCCGCTGCCGTCGCTTGAACGCTGTCTGAAGCTCGGTCGCTCGATCGGCCGTGCGATCGAATCCTATGAGCAGGATTTGCGCGTGGTCGTGATCGGCACCGGCGGGCTGTCGCATCAGCTCGATGGCGCCAGAGCCGGCTTCATCAACAAGGAATTCGATCTACTTTGCCTTGACAAGCTTGTGGCCGAGCCCGAGGCGCTCACCCACTATTCGATCCACGATTGGGTGAAAGAGTCCGGTTCGCAGGGCGTTGAATTCCTCAACTGGATGGCGATGCGCGGCGCAATGACCGGACGCGTCAGCGAGCTCAATCGCAATTATCACATCCCGATTTCCAACACCGCCGCGGCAACGGTTGCCTACGAAAACCAGAAAGAGGCCGCGCGTAAAGCCGCGTAGCAGCACTTGGCAGGAGGTAACGCGATCTCAGAGCTACTCATGTCACTATAGTGTCATCGGACCGGCACAGACCGACTTGATATGCGTCAAGAGGCTTGCGGCCAAGCGGGCCAACGTGTTTTTGCCGATGCCTTTGGTGCATGACATGAACAAGCCGCTCACCATCAACGCCGATGCGCCGCGACCGCGAACGGTCAAAGAAGCCGTCGGGCAAGCGGCGCCTGAGATAGCGGACCTGGCTGTTGTTTCGTTTCCCGATCTCTTTCAAAGACTTCATTCAAATGCCGCCGGCCTCGGCACCGCCGAAGCCGCTGCCCGGCTCGATGTAGCCGGGCCAAACCGAATCGACACCACCAAGCCGAGGGGGCTGGCGCTCACCTGTCTCCTTCGTTTGATGAACCCGCTGGTCGCGATCCTGCTGTTCGCCGCCGGCGTATCGGCTCTAACCGGAGACGTTCCGAGCTTTGTCGTTATCGCCACTATTGTTCTTATGTCCGTCATCCTGGACGTGACGCAGGAGCGCCAGGCGCAAAATGCCGCCGAGCGTCTGCGTGAGCGGGTCAGCCTGACGGTCAAAGCACTTCGGGACGGACAGAGCGTTGACATCCCGGCATCGGAACTGGTTCCCGGCGATGTCGTTCTGCTTGGCGCGGGCGATCTCGTCCCGGCGGACGCTCGTCTGATCGAAGCCCGTGACCTTTTTGTCGATGAGGCACTGCTTACCGGCGAGGCCTATCCCGCGGAAAAGCAGGCGGTGATCGTCGGCCCGGCATCCGACACCGTCATGCCGCCTAATCTTGTGTTCATGGGGAGCTCTGTGGTCAGCGGAACAGCTAAAGCGCTGGTGTTCGCGACTGGACGCAAAGCGCAGTTGGGCTCGATCGCCAGCTTGTTGCAAAAGCCGCCGCCGCCGACCGCGTTCGCGGTCGGCATCCAAAAGTTCGGCCTGATGATCGTGCAGTCGACAATATTCCTTGTGCTGTTCGTGCTGCTCATCAATCTGTTGTTTCATCGCCCGCTGCTTGAATCCTTCCTGTTCGCCCTTGCACTCGCCGTTGGGCTGACACCGGAACTGTTGCCGATGATCGTATCGGTGACGCTGTCTCACGGTGCGCTGCGCATGTCGCACAAACAGGTGATCGTCAAACGCCTGTCCGCCATCGACGATCTCGGCAGCATGGACGTTCTGTGCAGCGATAAGACCGGTACGCTTACCGAAGCTCATATCAAGCTGGTCCGCGAGGTCGACCTTAAGGGAGAGAGCAGCGACGCCGTCATGCGTATGGCGCAGATTAATGCGGCCTTCGAAAGTGGGCTCAAGAGCCCCTTGGATGAAGCAATCCTCGCAGCAGGCAAGACCGACCTTTCGGCCTGGCGCAAAATCGACGAGGTGCCGTTCGATTTCGAGCGACGCCGGGTTTCTGTCCTCGCCGAATGCGGAAACCGGCGCACACTCATTGTCAAAGGTGCGCCTGAAGACGTGCTCGGTCTCGCCGCCACCTTTGAGCAGGAGGGATCGCAGCCGCGCGTGCTTGACGCCGCCGCGCGCGAAGCCGCGGACGCGACTTTCAAGGCACTGAGCGCAGAGGGCTACCGCATCCTCGGCGTTGCGTGGCGCGACGTCGAGCCGGATCGCCAGCAGGCGGACGTGAGCGACGAGAAAGAGTTGATATTCGGCGGGTTTCTGGCGTTTCTCGATCCGCCCAAGGCCGGCGCCCATGAAGCGCTGAAGGAGCTGGCGCAACTCGGTATCGCGCTAAAGGTGGTTACCGGCGATAATGAACTCGTGACCCGCCACGTCTGCGGCGAGCTTGGTCTCGCCATCACCGGTGTTTTAACCGGCGCCGAGATCGCCCACTTAACCGACGAGGCTCTGCTGGCCAAGCTCGACGACACCAGCGTGTTTTGCCGGGTCACTCCGCCGCAGAAATCGCGCATCATTCGGGCGCTCCGCAGCAAGGGCCATGTCGTCGGCTATCTCGGCGACGGAATCAACGACGCGCCGTCGCTGCACGCCGCAGACATCGGCTTCTCGGTGGACACGGCCGTCGACGTCGCCAAGGAGGCCGCCGCAATGATCCTTCTGCGCAAGGACCTCGGCGTGTTGGCGGAGGGTGTGCGCGAAGGCCGGCGGACCTTCGCCAATATCCTCAAGTATATGATGATGGGAACAAGTTCGAACTTCGGCAACATGTTCTCGATGGCGGGCGGCGTTCTGTTCCTGCCCTTCCTGCCGATGTTGCCGATCCAGATTCTGCTCAACAACCTGCTCTATGATCTATCGGAGACGACCATACCGCTCGACCGTGTCAGCGATGCCATGGTGGCGCAACCACGCCGCTGGAACCTCAATATGGTCCGCAAGTTTATGCTTCTGTTTGGACCGCTGAGTTCGATATTCGACTTCGTTACCTTCGGCGTGCTGTTGTGGTTCTTCCAAGCGAACGAGGCGCTCTTTCACACTGCCTGGTTTGTCGAGTCGCTCTCGACCCAAATTTTGGTGATCTTCATTATTCGCACCGCTCATCCGCTACGGGATAAGCCGCATCCAGCCCTGGTGGGAAGTTCGATTTTAGCCTTCGGTTTCGCTTTAGCGCTCCCTTATTCGCCGCTCGCGCCCTGGTTGGGTTTCGTTCCGGTGCCGGCCACAATTATGGGCTGCCTCATGCTTATAACGGTCACCTATCTTGCCTGTGTTCACGCAACGAAAGTTTGGTTCTTCGCGCGGCATAGCCTGGGCTAGCCGCATTCGTCGCGGCTTTGATCCAGATCAAGGTAGTTCCCGCGGCCGCGCTTCATTTTTCTAAAATGTCGTGGCAACCCATCGTAACTGCGCCGTTCGACCGCGAACTTGAGCTGGCCGTCGTCGATCGGGAAGGGCCGCATGCTCTCGCCTTTGCATGCCGTCGCCTCGACAGCGGATGGATCGATGCTAAGACCAGGCAGACGATTGAGGTGAATCCAACTCACTGGCGGGAGTGGCATGCAAAGTCTTAGCATGCAAAATGCGGGCGCTTCGGGTTTGTTCAACCGATGGCGGGATGCTGTGTACATCGTAATGGCCGCCGCACTGTTGACGCCAACCTCCTCTCTCGCGCAAGAAAAGCTCAGTCCCCAGAAACGCCACGGCCGTGCATTTGCCGAGCGAATGTGCTCGCGGTGTCATGCCATCGGCAGCAGCGGATCAAGTCCGCACCGCCCGGCCCCGCCATTTCGCGCACTGGAGAATCGCGTCGACCTTGACACTTTCGCGGTGCGATTGCGTGGAGGGCTGATCAGCGGCCATCCCGATATACCCATGTTTCGTTTCACTCGCGATGACGCAAAAGCGCTTACCGCCTATCTGCGATCGATTCAGGGGCCATAGGTGCGCGACAGAGGCTTGATCCAAATCAAGCTGCGCCCCCAGCAATGAGCCTATGGAACACTTAGAATTTCACGAGGTGAAATACCATGACAAAACCTATTCCTGATAAGGCCGAAGTGGCGGTGGAATATCCGGACAAGCTTTATATCGGAACATTCGAGCAAAGCGCGCGCTTCGACGCCCATCTGGATCAAAGCGGAATCTCTCTCAGCCTGCATCGGCAAGGCGACGCGGACACACGCAAATCTGTCCGTATGCATTTCCACTACATGCTATTCGCCGAGATCCTGCACGACTTGGCCAAGACCGTGACTTCGCTGCCGCCTGCTGATGTCTCGCACCGTGAGGCGCTGCGCGACGCCGCCAAGACTCTTTATGGGGCACTCAAGGCCAGCAAGAGTAAGGACAAGGATGATATTTCCAATATAACGCCGGAGCAGGAGGTGCGGCTCCTGCACATCATGGAGTAGGCCTACCCGATGGCGGCGGGTTTCATCGTCTTGTTGTTAGCGACGGCACGCATCGCGGATTCGGTCTACCAGCGTATTGCCAAATAGCGGCTTCTCGACGATGGGAACGCCAGCTGATGCCGCGCGGGCGGTCAGCGCTGGACTGGGCTGGCTGATGAGCAGAATCGCGGGTGTGAAGACCTTCTGGCTGCGCAATTGCCCAATCAATTCCATTCCACTCATCCCCGGCATCCTTTGGTCGATCACAAAACAATCGCAGCCGCCAAAGTCGCCGGCACGTAGCAGTTCACCGGCGCTGCCGTAGGCCCGCACCACAAAACCTTCCAGTTCCAGCGAGAATTTCAGTGAGCCGCAGACCGCCGGATCATCGTCGACAACGACCACCACCAGCGGGCGCCCGGTCAATCGGCTTTGCAGCTCTGTCTCTGTCGATTGCACCTATAGCCTCACATTCAGTGCCAATTTTGTGTAAAATATTTAGCCAGGCGCGGCTCCGCATTGATGTGGCGCAATTCGCGAACGGCATTTCCTCAATTGATTCAGCTCAATGTTTTCACCGCGGCCTTAGCTAAAAACCTCGCTATGGAAGTTGATCGCTACAAGCAGCCCCCGCTTGCCCAAGCTGTGGCAGGCCTATGCATTTTGCGAGAGCCGTTCCAAGAATAGGGGCCCAGCCGGAACTCTGGACCTATGAATGCAGAGTGTGCGGCGTGATGTTCACCGCAGCGTGGGAAGCGCGCGGACGTCGCGATATGTCAAAGAACTTTCGGTAACGTCGGCCCGTTACTCAGGCCCTACAATCCCGACGATCAGCGCCATCCGCACGAGATCAGACAGGCTTCCCGCCTGCATCTTGTTCATAAGATTTGCACGGTAAATCTCGACCGTGCGCGGGCTGATGCCGAGGTCGTAAGCAATCTGTTTGTTGGCGCGGCCGGCGACGAGGCCGCCGAGCACGTCGCGCTCGCGGTTGGAAAGGGTCGCGAGCTTGCTTTCGATTTCGCTCCGCTCGGCATGACGTTTGCTGTCGCCGTTCTGGCGAGTGAGCGCGGAGCGCACGGTCGCCAGTAGCACCTCGTCATCAAATGGCTTCTCCAGAAAATCCATCGCGCCAATCTTCATGGCTTCGACCGCCACCGGCACATCGCCGTGGCCGGTGATCACGATGACAGGAACGCCGATCTTGAGCTCCTGCAATCGCCGCAGCAGATCGATGCCGCTGATGCCAGGCATTCTCACGTCGGTGATGACACAGCTGCCCCGCGTCTCGGGAAGCGCGTCGAGGAAGGCCCCTGCCGATTCGTACGTTCGCACCTCGATCCTGGCTGTGCGCAACAGAAAGGCTAGCGATTCCCGAAGGGCCTCGTCGTCATCGATGACATGGACTATGCCCTTTTCAGACGGCATCGCCGACCTCCTCTTTGGTCACGGCAGGCAGCGTGAAGCCAAAAGCGGTTCCGCCGCCGGGATTGGGTCGTGCTGCGATCGAGCCGCCGTGTGCCTCGACGATGGTGCGCGAGATCGATAGCCCCACCCCCATCCCCTGGCGTTTCGTGGTGATGAATGGCTGGAATAGCTGGGCGCTGATTTCAGGCGCAATCCCGCTCCCGGTATCCGCGACGCTGATCTCGACCATGTCGTCGGGGGCCAACGATGTCGAGACGACAAGTTCGCGCCGCTCACAGTCTTCCATCGCTTCGATCGCGTTGCGCATCAGATTAAGCAAAACTTGCTGAATCTGCACCTTATCGGCGAGTACGGCATCGGTGCGCGGGTCGAACTCGAAACGCACGCGTACGCCCTTGTCCTTGGCGCCGACCAGCGCCAGCGCGCTTGCTTCTTCCACGAGCTTCTTGACGTCTTCCACGCGCCGCTCGCTTTCGCCCCTGGCGACAAAATCGCGTAACCGGCGGATAACCTGGCCAGCGCGGAGCGCTTGCTCGGCCGCTTTGTCCATGGCCTCGCGCAAAATCGCTGCGCGCTCATCGGAACTGTCTTCGAGCAATCGTCGTGAACCCTTCATGTAGTTGGCGATCGCCGACAGCGGCTGGTTGAGCTCGTGGGCAAGCGCGGACGCCATCTCTCCCATGGCCGTCAAACGTGACACATGGACAAGCTCGGCCTGCAATTCCTGCAGCCGCGCTTCGCTCTTCTGACTCTCGGTGAGGTCGCGGATGAATCCGGTAAAGAAGCGCTGGTTGCCGGTCTTCATCTCGCCGACATTGAGCTCGAGTGGAAACGTCGAACCGTCCCTGCGTTCGCCGACGACGACCCGGCCGACGCCGATGATTTGCCGTTCTCCGGTGGTCAAATAGCGCCGAAGATAGCCGTCGTGACCCTCCCGGTAAGGCGCCGGCATCAGCATCTTGACGTTCTTTCCAAGAACCTCGCTGGCGCTGTAGCCGAACAGCCGTTCGGCCGCCGCGCTGAACGATTGCATTGCCCCGCGCTCGTCGATGACGATCATCGCGTCCGGAATGGTATCGAGGATTGATTTCACATGGGCTTCGCGGGCGGAGGCCTGTTCGGCGTTCGCCGCGGCTGCCAGTCGCGAACGACGCAAGAGGTCGCCACGCCACGAAGTGCCGACGCCGACAAGTCCAAAGACGAAAGCGTTGACGATGTCTCCACCGGAAACGACGCGAAAGTTAGCGACAAAGAACACGCCGAGCAAAAAGCCGAGCGTGGTCGCGAAAACCCCGGGTCCCCATCCGCCATATGCCGATGCGATCAGGATCGCCGGCATGTAGAAGATGTAGGAAGCGCTACCGGCGAGAATTGGCTGAAATGCCAGCCGAATGAGTACCGCTAAGGCAATCGCGACGAGCGCAATGCCGTATTGCCCAACGATTCCGCGGGGAGCCGCGATGCTCAACGCCGCCCTGGAATCGTATGACCGTGAAGGAGGGCTGGCTTCAGTCATCGCAAAATCGCTGGTCGCCGGGTGTCCTGGGCGCTTTTTGGGTGTCGCGCGCGATTGCAGGGCGGCTGCCGCCCTACGGGATATCCCTTATGGACAATATCTGAATTTCTCAACGTTGGCGCGCCGATTATCGATGGCTGCAGACGCCCACGGAGGAAGAGACGATGCTTGCGCCAGCCCCCATCCGCACCAGCCAATTCCGGCCTTTTATCCCTGCAGCCCGCAACCAGACACCCGTTTCAGCCGACAGCCTCGACAGTCACGAGCCGCTTGCCCAGTCCATGCAGCTCATGGGTGCCGTCATGTCGTATCCGCGCAACACTGAGATTTTCGGCGAGAACGAACCGGCCGATTACGTCTACAAGGTCCTCAGCGGTAGCGTCCGCACCTATAAAATCCTGAGTGATGGCCGCCGCCAGATCGGCGGGTTCTATCTGCCCGGCGACGTTTTCGGGCTTCAGTTCGCTGAAGAGCACGCGTTTTCCGCCGAAGCCATCGCCGATACGAAAGTGCAAGTGGTCAAACGCAGTGCGCTGACAGCGCTTGCCGGACGCGACGCGGCGATTGGCCGCGAACTTTTCGACCTCACCAGCCGCGAACTGCGGCGGATGCAAAACCGTATCCTGCTGCTGGTCAAGAGCGCCCAAGAGCGCGTCGCTAGTTTCCTGCTGGAGATGGCCGAACGCGCTGCCGCCGGCAACGTCGTCGAGTTGCCGATGTCGCGGCAGGATATCGCCGATTATCTCGGCCTGACAATTGAGACCGTCTCGCGGACACTAACGGGTCTGGAAACCGCCGCAGCGATCGAAGTGCCGACTTCGCGGCGTATCGTGCTGCGCAATCGCTCGGCCCTGAACCGCCTGAACGGCTGACACAGTCAAGGTTGCTCCCGCCGATCGTTCGATCCTGGAAGAGGGGAAAATCATGCGAGTCCGTGATGTCATGACGCGGAATGTCATTTCCATAGCGGCCGGCGAAACCGTCCTGAGTGCCGTCAATGCGATGCTGCAAAACAGAATAAGCGGCCTGCCGGTGGTCGACGCGCAAGGCAACCTCGTCGGTATGGTGACCGAGGGCGACTTTCTTCGGCGTGGAGAGATCGGCACGCAACGCCGCCGGCCGAAATGGCTGGAGTTTCTGGTCGGACCAGGGCGCCTTGCTGACGAATACGTCCACGCCTCTGGCCGGAAGGTGGAAGAGGTGATGACGGCCGATCCGGTGACGGTCAGCGAAGACGATTCGCTCGAGACCGTCGTCGAGCTGATGGAGCGGCGGCGTATCAAGCGGCTTCCCGTCCTGCGCGACGGCAAAATCGTCGGTATCGTCAGCCGCGCCAACCTCATGCTCGCTCTGACTAGCCTCGCCCGCGATAAGGAAACGCCAGTCGGCGGTGATGCCGCAATCCGCGACCGTGTGCTGGCCGCGTTCGAGAAGCAACGTTGGGCTCCGCAGGTCAATGTCGTGGTCAAGAACGGCGTTGCGGATTTGTGGGGCACAATTATGGATGAACGTGAACGCCGCGCTTGTTTGGTCATGGCAGAAAACGTCGCCGGCGTCACTGAGGTGCATGATCACCTGGTGTGGGTCGAGCCAATGTCCGGCATGGCGTTTCCGTCGGCCGAGGATGAAGCCAATCTGCGCAAGGATGCGCAGATTGCGGCGCACTGAACGCGGCGCTGTCAAAGCAACCTTCAACTTGAAGAAGACAACTCATGCCCACGACTTTTGCCAAACACGGGCTCTTTCGTGCCACGCTCGCAGCCGCCGCGTTTGCAGTTTCGCTGCCGCAGCTCGCGATAAGTGCGGAAGCGCTGTCGCCGCCCGCGCAAAGAGGCCAAGTCTTTGTCCTCACCAATTGTTCGCGATGCCATGCGGTCGACAAAGTAAGTGAAAGCCCGCTCAAAGTGGCGCCACCGTTTCGCACCCTGCATAAGCGTTATCCCGTAGAAAGCCTTCAGGAATTGCTCGCCGAAGGCATCGTCACCGGGCATCCAACGATGCCCGAGTTCCGGCTCGATCCCGGCCAGATCGCTGATGTGATCGCCTATTTGAAAACACTGGAGCAATAAGGCGAGGATTCTTCCGCCTTCCTTTCCCAAAGCGAAGGCGCGAGCCGCACGTCGGTCAACGGAGCGAAAGAGACCGTAAGAACGATTGACTACCGTAAATGCCGGGCTGTCCACGCGTTGCCGCTGACATTGATCTGCATCAACGCGGTGTATTGCTGCTCGTGTTCCTAACCACTTTCAGCTCGCTGAAGCCTTCGGGGTGACTTATGGCGCAATCGCAAGCACAGGCAAAATACATGAGCTTCGGCGAAGGTGGCACGGCCATAGCCTTCGCCGCGCTCGCAACTTACTCGATCGTGGTAGCAGCCAAGGCCTACACGCCGGAATTTGCTTTCCACGCCTATCTGTTCGCCGCGGGAAGCGTGGCGGCCGTGTTCGTGATCCTCAATCGCTTCTTCGATCGCAGCCCTGCGCCGGTGCCGCTCATGATCGACGGCAAGCCCAACTACAATATGGGACCCGTCAAGCTGGCAACGCTGCTGTCTGTGTTCTGGGGCATCGCCGGATTCACGATAGGCCTGTGGATTGCGCTCGAGCTTGCCTTCCCGGCGCTCAATTTCGATCTTTCGTACATCTCATTTGGACGCTTGCGCCCGTTGCACACCTCCGCGGTCATCTTTGCATTTGGCGGCAACGTGCTGATCGCAACGTCCTTCTACGTCGTGCAGCGCACTTGCCGGGCTCGTCTCGTCGGCGATCTCGCGCCGTGGTTCGTCGTGCTCGGTTATAATTTCTTCATCATCATCGCCGGCACCGGCTATCTGCTCGGCATCACGCAATCCAAGGAATACGCCGAGCCGGAATGGTATGCCGACCTCTGGCTCACCATCGTGTGGGTCGTCTATCTGCTGGTTTTTCTCGGCACGCTGATGCGGCGCACCGAGCCGCACATCTACGTGGCCAACTGGTTCTATCTGGCTTTCATTCTCACCATCGCTGTCCTTCACCTCGGCAATAACGCCGCCGTTCCGGTGTCGATGTTCTCGCCGAAGTCGTACATCGTGTGGTCGGGCGTGCAGGATGCCATGGTGCAGTGGTGGTACGGCCACAACGCTGTGGGCTTCTTCCTCACCGCCGGCTTCCTCGGCATCATGTACTACTTCATCCCAAAGCGCGCCGAGCGGCCGATCTACAGTTATCGGCTGTCGATCATTCATTTCTGGGCGCTGATCTTTCTCTACATCTGGGCGGGCCCGCATCACTTGCACTACACGGCACTGCCGGATTGGACGCAGACACTCGGCATGACGTTCTCGATCATGCTGTGGATGCCGTCTTGGGGCGGCATGATCAACGGCCTGATGACGCTCTCGGGCGCGTGGGACAAGCTGCGCACCGACCCCGTGCTACGCATGATGGTGCTGTCGGTCGCGTTCTACGGCATGTCGACCTTCGAAGGTCCGGTGATGTCGATTAAGTCGGTGAACTCGCTGTCGCACTACACCGACTGGACCATCGGCCATGTTCATTCCGGCGCGCTCGGCTGGGTCGGCTTTGTCTCATTCGGCGCGATCTACTGCCTGGTGCCCTGGCTGTGGAATTGCCCGCTCTATTCGCTGCGGCTGGTCGGCTGGCACTTCTGGATCGCGACGATTGGCATCGTCGTCTACATCACCTCGATGTGGGTCGCCGGCATCCTCCAGGGATTGATGTGGCGCGCCTACACCCCACTCGGCTTCCTCGAATATTCGTTCATTGAGACCGTGGAGGCGATGCATCCGTTTTACATCATCCGCGCGATCGGCGGCGCCTTGTTCCTCGTCGGCGCACTGATCATGGCCTTCAATCTGTGGCGGACGATCTATCCGCGCGAACAGCTCGCGCCCGCCATGACCATGGCCCCTGCCGAGTAGGAGATTCCTTATGACAACTTACACCTCGCTGTGGCAGCGGCACTGGATCCTGGAGCGCAACTCCATCCTGCTCCTGCTCGGCATTCTCATCGTCATCGCAATCGGCGGGCTGGTTGAGGTGGTGCCGCTGTTTTATCTGCGCAGCACCATCGAGACCGCACCCGGCATGCGGCCCTATACGCCGCTCGAGCTCGCTGGTCGCAATATCTACGTCCGTGAGGGCTGCTATCTCTGCCACTCACAGATGATCCGCGCGTTGCGCGATGAGGTCGAACGCTACGGTCATTACTCGCTCGCCGCCGAAAGCGAGTACGATCATCCGTTCCAGTGGGGTTCCAAGCGCAACGGCCCGGATCTGGCGCGCGTCGGCGGCAAGTATTCGGACGACTGGCACCGCGATCATTTGATGGACCCGCGCTCGGTCGTCCCCGGTTCGATCATGCCGGCGTATCCGTGGTTGTTCTCGACCGACCTCGATTTCAGCCATATCGCCGAGCACTTGAAAGTGCAGGCGCTGCTGGGCGTGCCCTACACCGACGAGATGATCGCCAATGCCTTGGCGGACGTGCGCACGCAAGCAACAAACGACGCGCCCGACGCCGCTGCATTGGCAAAACGCTATCCGAAGGCACAGGCGCGGAGCTTCTCCGGCAATCCCGGCCGTGTCACCGAGGCCGATGCGCTGATCGCGTATCTGCAGATGCTTGGGACGCTGGTCGACTTCAAGCTCTACAACGACAAAGCCAATATTCGCTGAGGAGAGCACCGTGTCCGAGACCTACGAATTCTTCTCACGATTCGCCCAGACCTGGGGCCTCATCTACTTCGTCATTCTCTTCGTCATGGTGCTGATCTACGCCCTGTGGCCCTCGCGCGCGCGCCAGCAGCAGTTCGACGAAACCGCACGCATGCCGTTGCGGGAGGACTGAACCATGGCTGATGCAAAGAAGTCCGATCACGACGCCGCGACAAAAGTCGGCACGACCGGTCACGAATGGGACGGCATCCAGGAGCTGAACACGCCGCTGCCGCGCTGGTGGCTGTGGCTGTTCTACGCCACGATCGTTTGGGCGATCGGGTACTGGATCGTCTATCCGGCATGGCCGCTGGTCTCCTCCTACAGCAACGGAGTCTTCAACTGGCATACCCGAAGCGCCGTCGCGGCCCAGCTTGCGGCCCTCCAGCAAGAGCGTGGCCCGATGATGGCGCGGCTCGCTTCAGCGTCATTGCAGCAGATTGAGACGACGCCGGAACTGCTCGATTTCGCCAGAGCGCTGGGCCGCCGCGCCTTCGCTGACAATTGCGCGCCCTGTCATGGCGCCGGCGGCGGCGGCGCCAAGGGATACCCCAATCTCAACGCCAATGGCTGGCTGTGGGGTGGCAAGCTTGACGAAATCGCCCAGACTATTCGGCACGGCGCTCGCTCCGGTGACGATGAAGGCCATCAAGGGTCGATGCCGGCCTTCGGCCACGATGGCTTGCTGAAGCCCAACGAAATCTCGACCGTCGCCGACTATGTTCGCTCGCTGTCGGGTCTCAAGACCGAGCCCGGCGCCGATTTGGCACGCGGAGCAAAGATCTTCGCCGACAATTGCGCCGTGTGCCACGGTCCGGAAGCCAAAGGCAACCATGAGCTTGGTGCGCCCAATCTCACCGACCAAATCTGGCTTTATGGCTCGGACAAGAAAACGATCGTTGAGGACCTCACCAACGGGCGCGGCGGCGTCATGCCTGCCTGGGGCCGCAAGCTGGACGGCCCCACCATCAAGGCGCTCGCCGTCTATGTGCACACCTTCGGCGGCGGGGAGCAGTAACCGATGTGCCCCGGTAGCGATATCGCGCTCGGTGCGCAGGACTTGGCCTCGTCGCGGCAGGGGGAGCATCCGCTTGCTGCGCTCGTTGAAGATGCCGCGCGCACGCCGCTCGCCCCGGGATTTGAACCGGAGCCGCCGGATGACGATCAGCCGCTCTACGCTGCGCGTCAGAAAGTTTATCCGCAACGGGTGACCGGCACATTTCGCCGCGTGAAATGGGCGGTGCTGTTCTTCACGCTCGGCATCTACTACCTGCTGCCGTTCGTGCGCTGGGATCGCGGCCTGAATGCACCGGGCCAGGCGGTACTGATCGATTTCCCAAACCGGCGCTTCTACTTCTTCTTCATCGAGATCTGGCCGCAGGAATTTTATTATGTCACCGGCCTTCTGATCCTCGCGGCGATGGCGCTGTTTCTGATGAATGCCGTCGCCGGACGCCTGTGGTGCGGCTATCTCTGTCCGCAGACGGTATGGACTGATCTCTTTCAGACCATCGAGCGCTGGACCGAAGGTGACCGGCGCGAGCATTTGCAGCGCGACCGCCAGCCGTGGACCGTCAATCGTCTGGCCCGGGCGGGAACCAAACACTTCCTCTGGCTGATGGTTGCCTGGTGGACCGGCGGCGCCTGGGTGCTCTACTTCGCCGACGCACCCACTTTGGTGAAAGACCTCGCGACGTTTCAAGCGCCGCTGATCGCCTATGTCTTCATCGGTTTGTTGACGTTCTCGACTTACGCTCTCGCGGGATGGATGCGTGAGCAAGTCTGCGTCTACATGTGTCCGTGGCCCCGCATTCAGGCGGCACTCACCGACGAATACGCCCTCAACGTCACCTATCGCTATGATCGCGGCGAGCCGCGCGCATCGGTGAAAAAGGCGGCCGTCCTGCACGAGCAAGGCCTTCCCGCCGGTGATTGCATCGATTGCCTGCAGTGCGTGCACGTTTGTCCGACCGGCGTCGATATCCGGGGCGGTCCTAATCTCGGCTGCATCCAGTGCGGCCTGTGCATCGACGCTTGCGATGCGGTGATGGAGAAAATCGGGCGGCCCGCGCGGCTTATCGCCTTTGATACCGACATCAACATCAAACGCCGGCAGCAGGGAGAAAAGCCGTTCTACAGCATCGTGCGCACTCGCACGGTACTGTATGCGGCTATCATCGTCATCGTCGGTGCGGTGATGGCTTATGCGTTGGCGACCCGGCACAACGACGCCATCAACGTCCTTCACGACCGCAATCCGCTGTTTGTGCGTTTGTCCGATGGATCACTGCGCAACGCTTATACTGTGCGGATCCTCAACAAGAGTCTGGAGGGCAGAAGCTTCGTGCTTAAGGTCACCGGCCTGCCGGACTCCGACATCGACGTGATAGGCGGCTCGTCCTTTAGTGGAGCAAATCCGCTGATTGACGTCGGTCCCGATCAGTCGCGCGAAGTACGCGTCCTGGTCACGGCGCGTGAGCGCGTGCCCGCTGGAAGTCCGATCCCCGTCACCTTCATGATCGTGCCCAAAACCGGCGGAACGCCGGTCAGTGTCAACGATCATTTCTTCGGACCGTGAGGAAGGCCGCCATGGGCAGCACCGAACCGCGGCAACTCACAGGGCGAATGGTCCTCGCCATGATCGTCGCATTCTTTGCAGTTATCATTGGCGTCAACGGGTTCATGGCTCATGAAGCGCTGTCGACTTTCCGGGGCGTCGATGCCGACAGTGCCTATCGGGCGGGTCAGCTGTTTGGGCACGAAGTCGCCATGGCCAAAGCCCAGGACGCAGAGCATTGGCAGGTCGATGCCAAGGTAACGGCTGCGGCGGATGGAACGGCTGTCCTTGATGTCGTGGCGCGCGATGCTTTCGGCACACCGCTTCACGGCATGACCACAACCGCCGTGTTCGCGCGGCCGACCGACCGGCACCTCGATCGCACTGTCATTATCAGCGAAGATGGGGCCGGCCACTACCACGGCGCCGCAGCGATCGAGCCCGGCCAATGGGATCTCATTCTCGAACTGTCACGCCAAGGCGATCGGCTGTTCCGATCCAAAAATCGCGTCGTCATCAAGTGAGCATCGGCGATGGCCGAGACGATTGACCTGTCGATGTTCGTTGAAGCGGGCGCTGCCGGCGCGTCACACATGACGCTTGCCGTCGACGGCGTCGCGTGCGCCGGATGTATCCGCAAAATCGAAAGCGGCCTGACCAAGCTGCCGGGCGTGATCGATGCGCGCCTCAACTTCACCCAGCGCCGGCTCGCGGTCGATTGGCGCAATGACGAGATCGACGCCCCGCGGATCATCGAGGCGATCGAAGCGATTGGCTATCACGCCCATCCGTTCGCGCCCGAACGGGTCGAAGCCGACGATACCGCGCAGGCCAGCTGGCTGCTCAAGTGCCTGGCGGTCGCCGGGTTCGCCGCGATGAACGTCATGCTGCTGTCGGTTTCGATCTGGGCCGGCAACGTCTCCGACATGACACCGGAGACGCGCGATCTGTTCCACTGGCTCTCCGCTCTTATCGCGCTCCCCGCCGCGGCTTATGCCGGCCAGCCGTTCTTTCGAAGCGCACTGCGAGCGCTGCGGGCGCGACAGCTCAATATGGATGTGCCGATTTCGCTCGGGGTGACGCTGGCGCTCGGCCTGTCGTTGTTCGAGACCGCTACGCACGCGACCCACGCCTATTTCGATTCGGCAATCATGCTGTTGTTCTTTCTGCTGTGCGGCCGCTATCTCGATTTGACGATGCGGCGCAAGACTCGGCTGTTTGCCGGCAATCTCGCCAGCCTGAAGGCTGAATTCGCCCACCGCCTCGAGCCAAGCGGCGAACTCGTCCAGATACCGGCAGCCGCCTTGCATCCCGGCGACCGCGTGTTGATCCGGCCCGGCGAACGCGTTCCCGCCGACGGCGCCATCATCAACGGCGCGTCGGATATCGATGAGAGTTTAGTCACCGGCGAGACACTGCATCGTGCCGTGCGCAGCGGCATGACGATCTACGCCGGCAGCATCAATATGTCCGGTGCGCTAACCATGCGAGTCACCGCCTCCGGCGCCGGTACGCTGGTGGATGAGGTCGAGCGGCTTCTGGACAAAGCCGTCCAAGCGAAATCGCAGACCGTGCGGCTCGCCGATCGCGTCGCGCGACTCTATGCGCCCGTCGTGCACGCGACGGCGGCGCTTACGGCGATCGGCTGGCTCGTCGCCGGAGCCTCGCTGCACGATTCGATCGTCATTGCCATCGCCGTGCTCATCATTACCTGTCCGTGCGCAATCGCACTTGCGATTCCCGCCGTGCAGGTGGTCGCTGCCGGCTCCTTGTTTCGCAGCGGCGTCATTCTCAACGGCGGTGATGCGATCGAGCGGCTCGCCGACGCCGATACGGTAGTCTTCGACAAGACCGGCACGTTGACGCTACCCGATCCGCGCGTGGATGAGACCGCTGGCATCGACCCAGCTGTACTCGAACGCGCAGCGCGGCTCGCGCTGTCGAGTCGCCACCCGCTCGCATTAGCGCTGGCGCGGGCGGCGCGTGATCGCAGCCCCTTTCCAGGCGCCATCGAGGAGCCGGGCCAAGGCGTTCGCGCGATCATCGAGGGTACGGAGGCGCGCCTGGGCAGCGCAAAATTCTGCAATGTCATTGAGGATGGTCGAACTGCCGCGCGCGACGACACCGCATCGTTCATCACGTTCACACATGGCGAAAATGTTGCAACCATTCCGATCCGCCAAGCCTTGCGGCCAGATGCGGTCGCAGTGACCAAAGCGCTTCGCGAGCGCGGTCTTGATGTCATCGTACTTTCAGGCGATCGGCCGGCCGCCGTTGCGCCGGTCGCTCAGAAGCTCGGTATTCAAAATTGGCGCGGCGGCCTCACGCCTGCGGATAAGATCGCAGCCATCGAGCAGATGCAATCGCAAGGCCGCCGCGTCCTCATGGTTGGCGATGGATTAAACGACGCGCCGGCGCTCGCCGCCGCCCACGTCTCATTGTCGCCGATCACCGCCGCCCATCTCACTCAGGCGCACGCCGACGCGTTGTTCCTTGGCGAACAGCTTAAGCCGGTTTTGCGGGCCGTGGTCATCTCGCGCAAGACGCGGGCGTTGATGAAGCAAAATCTCGCGCTTGCAGCGATCTACAACGCGCTCGCGGTGCCGCTGGCAATTGCCGGCGTGGTCACACCGCTGATCGCGGCGGTTGCCATGTCGGGGTCTTCTCTGCTCATCACGCTCAACGCGTTGCGGGCGCGATCCCGCACGGAGCCCGGCTCATGAATGTCCTGATGTACCTCGTTCCGATGGCTTTACTACTTGGGCTTACCGGGCTCGTGGCGTTCCTGTGGTCGCTCAAGAGCGGCCAATACGACGACCTCGACGGCGCCGCCGTCCGCATTCTGCCCGATGACGATATTGAAGGTTAAAGCGGCAGCGTGACGACGACGCAGGACCGCTCCTGCCGATCGGTCGTAATCTGAAAGCCGAGCTGCCGGCACATTTCCAGCATTGTCGTGTTCTCCTGCAGAACCTCGCCGTGGATGGATCGGATGCCTTCGGCGCGGGCGTATTCAATAATCAGCTGCATGAGCAGCCAACCAAGCCCTCGTCCCTTCAAATCGGACCGGACCAGAATTGCGTATTCCCCGGAGGCGTAGTCGGCGTCAGCGTGCAAGCGCACCACCCCCAGCATGGCGCCAGTCGCCTCCTCGATGGCGATGAACGCCATGGCGCGCGCGTAATCGATCTGGGTGAAGCGGGCAATGAAGGTATGGCTGAATTCCTTCACCGGCGCGAAGAAGCGCAGCCGCAAGTCGGCTGCGGTCACGGCGGCAAAGAACGGCACATACAAAGGCTCGTCTTCCGGCCGGATCGGACGAACGAGGATCGCGGTTCCGTCGCGAAGCTTCATGTGCCGCAGCCATTCGGTCGGATAAGGCTTGATCGCAAATCGCGGATTGCCTCGCTCTCCGGGTCGCAACCTTTCGAACGGAGCGACCGATACGCGCGCGTCGACGGCGATGACGCCGGTTTCGTCGGCAAGAACCGGATTGAGATCGATTTCGCGAATCTCCGGAAAATCAGCGACGAGCTGAGCGAGCTTGACCAGGAGCAGCTCGACGGCACGTTCGTCCGCGGCCGGCACGTTGCGATAGGCCTTGAGAATGCGGGAGACACGGGTGCGAGCGATCAGGGTGCGGGCAAGCGCAAGATCAAGCGGCGGCAACGCCAGCGCCTTGTCGCTGATGACCTCGACGGCAGTACCACCCTGGCCGAACGCGATCACCGGGCCGAAGGTCGGATCATCAGCCACGCCGACGATGAGTTCGCGCGCCTTGGGACGGAGGATCATGGGAAAGACAGTGACGCCCAGGATGCGCGCGTCGGGCTTTGCCGTGCGCGCCCGGTCCAGGATTTCCGTAGCGGCCTCGCGCACCGCATGCTCGCTGGTGAGGTTAAGCCGCACGCCACCGACTTCCGACTTATGGACAATGTCGGGTGATTGAATCTTGAGCACGACCGGGATGTCTTTCGTCAGATATGGCTTTGCGATCGCAACGGCTTCGGCGGCGTCACGCGCGAGCGCAGCCGGCGTGATCGGGATGTCGTAAGCGGAAAACACCCGGGTCATCTCGATCGGATCGAGCCAGGTTCGCCGCTCGCGCAACGCCGCTTCAAGGACCGGACGCACCGTTGCGGTGTCCGGGACAAAATCCTGCGGCAAGCTCGGCGGCGTAGCCATCAGGAGGTCGCGCGATTGTTGGTAGCGCACGAGGTGCATGAAGCCGAAGACCGCGCCTGTCTCCGTCGCGTAGCTCGGGATACCGGCCGCCTCGAATGCTTCCGCCGCGCCGCCGCTTTCTCCCATCCACATTGCAAAGACCGGCTTGGCTGGTGTGCGTTTCTTGCGATGCCGCTCGGTCACGGCAATGACCGATTTCGCCGCGTCGATCGGCGATGCGAGCGCCGTCGGCACGTTCATAACCAGCAAGGCATCATTGGCGTCATCGTCGAGCAAATATTCAAGCGCGACCGCGTATCTTGCCTCGTCGGCATCGCCCGCGATGTCGACCGGATTGGCTCGTGACCAGATCGGCGGCAGCGCCGCGTCGAGGTTCTTCATGGTCTCTGGCGAAATACCGGCGAGTTCGCCGCCGAGATCGACCAGACGGTCGACGGCGAGGACCCCGACACCGCCACCATTGGTGAGGATGGCGAGCCGCTTGCCGGTCAGCTTGGTCAAGCGTCCAAGTGTTTCCGCAGCGGCGAACAGCTCGTCGAGATCGAGCACCCGCAACAGCCCGGCGCGGCGGAACGCGGCGTCATAGACCGCATCCGATCCGGCAAGCGCGCCGGTATGCGTCAGCGCCGCCTTCGCCCCCTGGGCATGGCGCCCCGATTTGATCACCAGCACCGGCTTGATCCGCGCCGCGGCCCGCGCCGCTGACATGAACTTGCGCGCGTCCCGGATCGACTCGATGTACAACAAGATCGCGCGGGTGCCGCGGTCCACGGCGAAGTAATCGAGCAGATCGGCGAAATCGACGTCGATGCTGTCGCCGATCGAGACCACGGCGGAAAACCCAACACCGCGGACCGCGGCCCATTCGACCAATCCCGTCGCGATGGCGCCGGATTGCGAGATCAGCGCAAGATCGCCTGGCGGCGGCGCGGACGCCGCAAAGCTGGCGTTGAGCTTTGCGTGCGGCACCAACACGCCAAGACAATTGGGGCCGACCAGGCGCATCCCTGCCGCGCGCGCATTCTTCTCGGCGAGATCGGCAAGCGAACCAGGTCCGTGACCGAGCCCCGCCGTCACGATGATGGCAGCCGCGGTGCCTTTCTGCGCCGCCGCTGCGACTGCAGCCGGAACGCCCGCAGGCGGCACAGCGATGACCGCAAGGTCGGGCGTTTCCAGCAGAGCATCGTAGGATTTGACCGCGCCAACTCCCTCGATCGCGTCATAGTGCGGATTGACGATGTGAATCGGACCCGGAAAACCTGCTCGGAGCAGGTTTTCGACCACGGCGCGACCGGAAGAGGTTTTGCGTGGCGACGCACCGACCACTGCGATTGACCCCGGCGAGAACAGTTTGTCGAGATTGTAAGTTGACATCAATGAACCGATCGCAAGCGGCGTAAGTGTTTCTCACTACCAAACCACCGCAACGGCGATCATTCTCCATCCCGGACGAAAAAAATTGCCTTAAAGGAAGATGCCCTGCTGATTCAGACGCTGATATGACAACGGGCCGTGGGGCCCTGGCCCTTGGTCCAACATTGCCCAATGGCTCCGCCACGCAAGCGTCTCCCCGGCACGAAAATTCGCTGGCAATGACAAAATTCCCGACTCGCGGAAAAACAGCATTGATCTGCCTCAACGGAACTTGACGGCGAGAGCCGGGCTCGGTGCGTTTTTAATTGATCTACATCAAAGCCGATTGGCGCCGCCTGCATCATCATGATTTCTCGAATGGAGGAAGCCATGTCGATCACCGACGCGTTTATCCTGACCGCTATTGTCGCCGCCTTTGTTGCCTTCGGGGTGGTGCTAGCGTGGGGAGAGTACCAGACGCGAAATATCCGCCCGATTGTTCGTCCATCCGTTGCGAAAACCGATAGCAATCGATCACCATCGCGGCCAACACTCGTAAATGCGACCTTCAACAAGAAGCAGGAAGCGGCTTGAGCTAGTCGCGCGCTCCCCACATCAGAACGAAGGCCTGCGCGCAAGCTCGGTTGCTGCAACGACGCTACGCGCACTCGTTATTTGTCCTGATGATGGGGTGCGTGCTGATAATGCAGGCGCAATAGATCGATGCCGTAGTCGTTCCCGTTCGGGGTGCGCACGATGGTGTGGACGTGGAATTTCGCCGGTTCGGCATTGGTCAAGAACACACCGGCGTGGTGGTCAAATTCGATGAACACCACCGGACTCTGTATCCGGTAATAGAACGGGCTCGCTTCTTCGAAGCCGCCAATCCAGCAGAAATGCGTATCGGGAAGGTGCCGTTCGACTTCGGCAAGCCGCGCGACGAGCGGGCCGGACGGCAGCGGCGCGACGTAAGCCGCCACAAGGTCCATGAGGTCGCGCCGTTGCAGCGCCGATAGTTCAGAAACGCGCAACCCTTCGTACGGCACAATGCGATTGTCCTGATAGGCGCCGCCGAGATGCAGATTGTCGGCGAAATGCCGGCGGCCGGGCGGCAGATCGCCGCCCATCATGGAGTGGGCTACGATCGCGCGGGTCTGTTGCTGCGGCGACAGCGAACGCATCAACTTCAATCCGGCCCGCTCCTCGTCTTTGAACAGACGGGTACCGGCAAACGGCCCGGTATCGGCATAGTTAGGTTCAGCGCCAAAGAAGCACGGCGTCAGCACCATCTGCCGGCCGATAACAAAGCAGTTGAGGCACAGATGGTGGCCGAACAGCTGCCAGCCCCAGGGCTCCGATTCGGACGGATTGCCAAACAGGCAAAAGATATAGGCCCATTCGCCGAGCACTTGCGGCCCGCCGACCAAGTCGCCGAGAAAACGATTGAGCCGCATGACGTCGCGCGTCACCTCGTAGCCCTTGCCGCTCAGGCTTGCGCGCACCACTGTCATCACCGCCGCCTGGATTGCGGTGTCGACCTCATCGAGCCGAAGGCCGTGATGCTCGACGTACAGCTCGGTGTTTTGCCAGTGTCGCCAAAATTGAGCGTCGACGGGGAAAGAGGTCGCGCCCCGTTGCGTCGGGGTGAGGCGCAGCAGCAAGTCCTTCACGGCGGCGACCATTGCCGGTGTCGGCGCATCTTCTGCTTGCAGCGAAAACAAGTCCGACTGGACGTGTCCGTCTGTTGTCATCCCGGCAAAGGGCGCTGCGCCCAGTTTCGCCCAAGTATCGAACAAATCCTTGGCGCGCGGATTCTGCATCCGCGCTTCCGCATGCGCCCGCGGTGTCGGAGCTGCGATGTTACTTCGCCCCGGCGCGGGTACAAAAGGATGATAGTCGTTGTCACTCATGTGACCTCGCAGGGGCTAACGGCCTCGAATACTCAAAGTGTTCTTTTCACAAAACGGCCGCGACCCACCGCGTTGTCTTGCAAACTCTTGTCGCGCAACACCATAAATCCGCGCGACATGGCATGCACGATCGCACCCCGGAAGTTCCAGCCTTCGTAGATCGAATAGCCGGCGCTCGAAACCAAATCGTCGCGCTCGAGCCGCCAGGTTTCATCAAGGTCAACGAAGGTCAGGTCGGCGTCGTAGCCGACCGCGATAGATCCTTTCGACTTACCGAGCCCCATCAACCTCGCCGGCGCCGTCGCCGAAACCTCCACTACACGCTCAAGCGGCATTCCTCGCTTGTGATGGCCCTCGGTCAACAACACCGGCAGAAACGTTTCGAGCCCCGGGCAACCGGGCGAGGCATTCCAGATGCCGCCCTTCTTGGAAGCGATCTCGCGATGGACGTGGTCGGTTGCGACCGTATCGATATCGCCGGCCAACAAGGCCTGCCAGAGCGCTTCGCGATCGGACGACTCGCGCAACGGCGGATTGATTTTGCCGACGTCCCCGCCGGACCACGATATGTCGTGCGTCAGATAGTGCGGGCAGGTCTCGATATGAACCGTCGCCCCGCTGCGGCGATGACGGAGCGCCGCCGCTAAGGCTTCGGCCGACGATGTATGAACGACGTAAAGCGGAGTTCCAGCGATATCCGCCACGTAAGCTGCGCGCTGTACCGCATCCGCTTCGACAAAAGGCGGACGCGTGCCATTCCACGTTGGGAGACCGCCAGTACCGTCAGGATCCTGCTTCTTCAGACGATCACGCAGAACCCACGCGATCTCGATCGTCTCCGGGTGCGGGCAAACCATTCCACCGCATGCCGCCGCCGCCTCGCACAGGCGAAAGAGAAAGCCGTCGTCGATGTCCGGCAGACCGAGGCGTGCGCCCTCCCCGCCTCGATTATTCATAAAAATCTTGAAGCTCGGCACACCATAGTCGCGCGCGTAAGCCGGTACGCCGGCGAGCTGGGCCTCCGTCGAAATAATGAAATGGTAGCTGAAATCGATGCGAGCGCCGGCTTGCGTGACCGAAACGACATCGTCGAAGATTGCTTCAAACGGCTCGGTTGCCAGCAGATAAGGAATAAAGCATGTGACGCCGCCTTTTGCGGCGGCTGCGGTTTCACGATCCGCGTCCATAGGCACACGTGGCCGCGCAATATCGTTGCCGTGACCGAGATGAAGATGAACGTCGATGGCGCCGGGGAAAATGACGAGGCCGCGTGCGGAAACTTCCGATTGCGCCGCGAGTTTTTCACCAGGCGCGGCGATCGCTGCAACGCGTCCGTCGCGGATTGCAATATCGCAGGCCGTCCGGCCGCGCGCCGGGAGAATAGCTTCACCGTTCCGTACGACCAGATCGAAATCCGACATGCAACTGATTGCCCGCTTACGCCGCCGCTTTCAAGCCGCCGAGCACGGCCAGCGCCTCGTCGGTCGAAGTCACGTCGGCGTACTTTGAGGCCATGTCGAACAGATTGACGGCGTGCGACGTGGCGCTGCGATCATAGACCGCGTCGTAGGGCACCAAGACGCGAAAATTGTAGGCAAAGCCGTCGACGACGCTGCCCCGCACGCATCCGCTCGTGGTGCATCCGGTGACCACGATGCTGTCGGCGCCCGCGTTGATCAGATAACTCACAAGCGGCGTACCGAAAAATGCGCTCGGATGCTTCTTCGGCAGTAGAATATCGCCTTCCCGCGGCGCGACCTCGGCAACAAACTCATAGCCTTTTTGACTGATGTTCATGATTGCCGGTATCTTGTCGGACAGCCGGCCCTGGTCAAAGCTCTGTTTGGGGGAAACATAAGGGTACATCACCGGCCAATCGTTGTTGCGGAACATCGCCAGGAGCCGTTCGATCTGCTTCACCGCCGACCAGCCCACATCACCGCACGCCGTCGGAAACTCCTTGATCGCCTCCCAGAACGGCCGCGATACGGTGCCGACGGTGCGGTATTGCACGTCGATAATCAGGAGCGCCGGCCGCTTGCCCAATCCGGTCGGACGGCCAAAGCCGGCCGCGCTGTAAGCATTCTGTTCGTTTTCCGAGATGATCCCGTCCCAGGGTCTGCTCATGGCTTGCTCGTGGCCTGATCTCTACTATCGACTTGATAACGGCGTTCCAGTTCATCCCACACGTCTTTTGCGACCGCGTGCTGTCGCTCTTCAAACGTCGCAAGATGTTGGGCGACCGACGACAACGAGCCATCTTTGCCGAGCGCGCCGAGCACCTCGTAACTCGCCTTTAGCGCGGCCTGAAGCACGGCGTTGGCATAAAGAACGATGGAGTAGCCGTATTCCTTGAGCTTTTCACGGCCGGGCTCCGGCGTCCTGCCTCCGAACACCATGTTCGCCACCTGCGGCACGCGAATTTCTTTCGGAATACGGCAAAGCTCCTGCAGATCGGTCGGCGCCTCAACGAACGTGACGTCGGCGCCGGCTTCGGCAAAGGCAATCGCCCGCTCGATCGCGCGGTCCAGCCCGTCGATCGCCCGCGCGTCGGTCCGAGCGATGATCTGCAGCGAACCATCGCGGCGCGTATCAACCGCTGCTTTGATTTTCGGCAGCATGTCGTGCAACGGAATGACTTCTTTGCCGGCAAAATGGCCGCACTTTTTCGGAAAGACCTGGTCCTCGATCTGGATCGCGGCAGCACCGGCGCGCTCGAAGCTGCGCACCGTCCGAACCATGTTGACGGCGTTGCCGAAGCCGGTATCGGCATCGACGATGAGCGGAATTGAAACGGTGTCGGCGATGCGGGCGACCGTATCCGCAACTTCGCTCATGGTGGTGAGGCCGATGTCCGGCACCCCCAACAGCATGTTGGCGACGCCGGCGCCGGTGATATAAACGGCTTCGAAACCGGTCGCCTCGACGACGCGCGCAAACATAGCGTTCGCCGCACCCGGGACGATGACGGCGTCCCGCCGCGATATGATCTTTTTCAGATTTTCGGTCGGGCGCACTGCTTGGTTTTTTTACCTGGGCCGCCATCGACAGTATACAGGTCGATGGTTTCCGGCAAGCAATCGCCGAATCGTCACGTCAAAATTCAGGACCTCAAGACGCGCGGCGAAGCGCTGTGCCCGAACCGCAGCGCTACGAGCGCTCCCCACCGTAGAGCTTCGGCATATAGTGCTCCTGGTAGTGCGCGGCGATTTCATCGCTGGTTGTCAGCCAAACGCCGGAGTGCCTGGAAATATAGTTCAGAGCCTTGTCCAGATATTTTTGCCGAAACGGCTGGTTGATGATGAACGGGTGAAGGCAAAGCGCCATGACACGCCCCGACTTCTTGCCGTCGCTGAACAGCTGATCGAACTGATCGACCACCGTCTGGTAGAAATCCTGCCCCGACATGCCCTTGCCGACGAACATGGTCACGTCATTCAGTTCAATAGAGTAAGGCACCGACATCATACCGGGGATCTTGAGCGGAAACGGCTGATCGTCGGAACACCAGTCCAGCACATAGGTCAGTCCAAGTTCCTTCAACAGCCGCGGCGTTTCAAAAGTCTCGGTCAACGCCGGCCCGAGCCAACCCTTGATCTGCTGGCCCGTCGATTGCGACGTGACGCTGACGACCTCTTTCAGATATTTTCGCTCGGACTCGACATCCATGCCGGACTGAAACATCGAGTTGTTCTTGCCGTGCGCCATCCAGGCCCAGTTGCGCTCCTTTCCGGCCTCGATGATTTGCGGATAATGTTTGCAGCAATCGGCGTTCAACAAAACCGAAGCCCGCATTCGGTATTTGTCCAGCACGTCCATCATGCGCCAAATGCCGACTCGCACGGCGTAATCCCGCCACCCGTAATTGAGCGGATCTGGCGCCAGCATGCTGGTCCCGGCAAAAATGCTGGTCGATGGCTTGTCCACCTCATAATGCTCGATATTCAGGCCGACATAGAACGCCACGCGGGCGTTCTTCGGCCACTTCAGCGCCGGCCGCGAAACGATGGGTGAATACTCGTAGAGCTGGTTATCCATGATCTCCTCTGAACTGCCCCGGCTGGCGCAACGTGCAACGATCTATGGAATCCGCAACGGTGCGAAGGCAACACGAATCCGCGGCGCACCGTTTATTTCGACGGGCCGTCGAGCAAAGCCTTGTGAAAATCGCCGGGCGCCTGAATTTGCGGCGCATGGCCCAAATCGGGGAATTCAACAAGCTTCGCACGCGGAATGCGTGCAGCGGCGGCTTTTCCCAGAACCGGATAATTGCCAAGCGTGGCACGTATGTCTGGCGGCGCCAGGTTCTTGCCAATCGCCGTGGTGTCCTTATCGCCGATCATCAGCAGGACCGGGACTGAAATTTTCTCGAACTCGTAGAACACCGGCTGCGTATAAATCATGTCGTAGAGCAGCGCGGAATTCCAGGCGACGACGTCGCGGCCCGGACCGCGGTACATGCCGGCCAGCATCTGCACCCAGCGCTCATATTTCGGATCCCAGGTCCCGGCGTAATAAGTCGTGCGCTCATAATCGCGAATGCTGCCGGCGGTCGTCTTGAGGTCTTGCCGGTACCAAGCATCGATGCTCTGCCACGGCACGCCCTGGCCTTCCAGTCTTCAAGGCCGATCGGGTCGACCAACACCAGCTGATCCACCTCGTCGGGATACATCAGCGCATAGCGGATCCCGAGCATGCCGCCGGTTGAATGGCCGATCATCGTCACCCGGCTGATGCCAAGGGATGCCAGCAATGCGCGGGTGTTGCCGGCAAGCTGCTGAAAGCTGAATTGATAGTGCGCCGGCTTGCTCGATTTGCAAAAGCCGATCTGATCGGGAGCGATCACCCGATAACCGGCCGCGCTCAAGACTGCGATCGTGTCCTGCCAAGTCGCGGCGCAAAAATTCTTGCCATGGAGCAGCACGGCGACCCTGCCGTTCGGCGCCGCCGCTTTCACGTCCATGTAGGCGATTTCGAGCGTCTCGCCCTGCGAGGCGAACGAGAACCGCGACACCGGCCAGGGATATTCAAACCCTTCCAATTGCGGCCCATAGCGCGGGCCGTCATCAGCCGCGGTCGCAGCAGAGAGCATTCCGACAGCGATGGCCCCGGCCACGTTCAACACACAAAGAGCACGCAATAGCATGATCCGGCGGTCCCTCAGCAAAGGCGGTCACCTTTAAACTACCAAGCTTAGACCCAAAGGATGACAGCGCCTAAACGCGCCGCCATCTCGGCTCACGCTTTTTGTGATGCATTGGGTTGATATGTCCAAATGACTGGCGTGGTCGGACGCTATTGCAAATCAACTTTCACGCTGAACTCGAGTAAAGGAAAATCGCGCGCGAAAACCTTTTAATTCAACTCATAAGTTCCGTTCTCGGTCGCAATGGGCGCGCGCGGGTGCACATCCAAGCATGGCTTGCGCCGCCCGGAAATCATGTCGCGCATCGGCTTTTCGAAACGGCGGAACGTCACAATTGATAAGGCGATGATAAAGAGCCCGATCGCAACGGCATAAGCGACAGGTAGGTCGGCCCCGCCAAAATGGCCTTTCCACAACAGCTCGACGAAGACGGTAAGAATGAAGGCATGAAGCATGTAAATCGAATAGGAAGCGTCGCCGAGCGTTCGGCAAATCCAATGGTCGAATAGAGCGGGCCGACGCGCAAATTCGCCGCACGCGGTCAGCAAGATCACAAGTGAAAATAACGCCAGCACCGCATAAACATTGGCATCAGCAATCATCAAAGCGACGGCGGCGAGGAAGGCGGCAAGTCCGATCCAGACGCCATAGCGAAAGCTCAATGGCCTGAATATTATGAAAATCAATATTCCGATCGCGAAGGTCGGAATTGCTCTTACGGGGTTTAAATCGAGATACCAGAACGGCCGCGGCAAAGTGCCGAGCAACGCCTCATTCGCCAAAAACCCGATCGCGACGATGGCCACAAGAACGAGCGCTCCGCCGCAGCGGCGCAACAGCATCAGCAGCGGGAATAGAAGATACATCGCCCATTCAACGCTAATCGACCAAGCGGGGTAGTTGAAAGGCGGGGCCGCGTCGAGAGGCCACGAGTTCACCAGCGCCAATTGAGACAGGATCGCAGCCGGGGAAGCAGAGAATCGGCTCATACCGAACAGCGCCGGGATGGCGAACAGCATCAGGGTCAAAAAATATAAGGGATAGATTCGCGCCAGGCGCCGGCGCAGATACGTCAAGATATCCGGCAAGGTGGCCACGGTGTCGGAATAGCCGCATGCGATCACGAAGCCCGACAGCATGAAAAACAAATCGACGAATAGATAAAACTGGCGAGCCCAGTCATAGATGCCGAAATGAAAAATGACCACGCCGAGCGCCGCAACGAACCGATAGAAATCGAGCACGGCGAAGTGGCCGTACTGACCGGACGAGCGCTTGGACGTGGTGCCTTCGAAAGTCATGACGCCAGCGCGATACAACGACTAAGAGAATTGGTCCGGAGAAGCCCGATCGAGGCAAATTGGCTTCAATTTTCTAAGATCGGCGTAGGTGATTTGTTAGAATTGTCGCAATAACGGTAAGCATCCTCGTTGGATCGCGCAGATTAGGTCCCTAAACCTGTCTGAGTGGACGTTGACGCTTCTTGATCTGTTGCAGATTTATCACGGCTTACCTAAAACATCGTAATTGCCGCGCTTCTTGAGATTTCACGTGTCAAGAGTGTGAAGTTTTTATTTGCTCCGCACGACCGAGTGAGGTGGTCCCGGTTGTCTGAACAGATTTTCCGCGTCGATAAGTGGGGCGTCTGCCGGGTTTAGGCTGCCATGCGGAGGGGCAGCGCGGTGAAGTAGGCTTGATCGGGTGTCGTGTCGTCAAGGCTCGAATGTGGGCGTCGGCCATTATAGAAGTCCAGGTATCGGCCGATCGAAGCGCGGGCCTCGCTGACACTGTCGTAGGCCCTCAGATACACCTCCTCATATTTGACGCTGCGCCATAGCCGCTCGACGAAGACGTTATCCCGCCAAGCTCCTTTGCCGTCCATGCTGATCGCGATTTTGTTGTTGGCGAGCACGCCGGTGAAAGCCTGGCCGGTGAACTGCGAACCTTGGTCCGTGTTGAAGATGTCCGGCTTGCCGTGACGGCCCAAAGCATCCTCCAGCGTCTCGACACAAAATGCCGCTTCCATCGTGATCGACAGCCGCCAAGACAGCACGCGGCGGCTGAACCAGTCGAGCACCACGGCCAGATAGACGAAGCCGCGCGCCATCGGGATGTAGGTAATGTCCATCGCCCACACCTGGTTCGGCCGCGTGATTGCCATCCCGCGCAGCAGATACGGATAGATCTTGTGGCCGGGTTCGGGCTGCGTCGTGCGCGGACGCCGATAGAGCGCCTCAAGCCCCATCCGCTTCATCAGCGTCTTTACGTGACGACGGCCGATCTTGTACCCCTCGCCAACCAGCAGGCCTCGCAACATCCGCGAACCGGCGAAGGGGAACTCCAGATGCAGTTCGTCAATCCGTCGCATCGCCTCAAGGTCGGCCACAGACACCGGCCGCGGCAGGTAGTAGACGCTGCCACGGCTGATGCGCAGAACCTCCGCCTGCTTTGTGATCGGCAGATCGTGCTCACGGTCGATCATCGCTTTGCGCTCAGCAGGCCGGCTTTGCTGAGCGCGCCTTCCAAAAAACTATCTTGGCGCTGCGCGCCCCCTGTGGGGATAGAAACGGGGTCAGTGCTAGGCTGCGCCCGGAAGGGAGCGGCCGTTACGATTTTGGTGGCAGGTAACCCCGTCAAAAAACCTGGTCCATGGGCTGTTGCGCGCTTGAGAGTGGTGACGCCATCCGGCGATCCCGTTTAGGAATCTGATCAATAGCGCAGCCCAGCCCTTCCGCTGTCGTCAGCAGGAGGATTGGATATGAACCGGAAGAGGTCAAAACCAAAGAGCGACCGCACGATGCCGATGGTCCACCCGAACGCGGCCGCCATCGATATCGGGGCGACGATGCACATGGCTGCCGTAAGAGCAGATCGCACGCCTGAGCCAGTGCGCAGCTTCGGGACCTTCACAACCGATCTGCATCGACTGGTGGATTGGTTTACAGAATGTGGCGTCGAGACAGTCGTTATGGAGTCGACCAGCGTCTACTGGATTCCGATTTTCGAACTCCTCGCCGCCCGTGGTTTTGCTGTGTTCGTCGTCAATGCGCGCGATGCCAAGCACGTGCCCGGACGCAAGACCGATGTCAGCGATGCGCAGTGGCTGCAGCGGCTTCATTCTTACGGTCTGTTGCGTGCCAGCTTTCGGCCCAAAGGCCAGATCGCCGAGCTGCGTGCATACGTGCGTCAGCGCGAGCGTCTGCTCGAGTATGCGGCCTCCCATATCCAGCACATGCAGAAGGCGCTGACAGAGATGAACCTTCAGCTCCACCACGTCGTCGCCGACGTCACCGGCGCGACTGGTCTGCGGATCATCCGCGCAATACTCGCCGGCGAGCGTGACCCCAAGGTGCTGGCGCGCTTGCGCGATTATCGGTGCCACGCTGGTGCTGAGACGATCGAGAAGGCGCTCACCGGTAACTACCGCGCCGAGCACCTGTTCGCGTTGGAGCAGGCACTGTCTCTGTACAACGCTTACAAAGAAAAGGCATCTGCCTGCGACGCCAGGATCGAAGCTGTGTTGAAGGAACTGAGCATCAGTCGTGGTCTCAACGCAGGTCCGTTGCCGTCGCCACGTCGACGCCTACACGGGAAAGCGAACGGGCCGGATTTCGATGTCCGCGCGGCGCTTTTTAACCTGCTTGGCAAGGATCTTACCCAGATCGATGGCCTCGGCTCTTACCTCTCGCTCAAGCTGATCGCTGAGTGTGGCGACGACCTCTCCGCCTGGCCGAGCGCAAAGCACTTTACCTCCTGGCTATGCCTAGCGCCGAGCAACAAGATCTCCGGCGGCAAGGTGCTCTCGTCACGAACACGCCGCTGTGGGAGCCGGGCCTCGGCGCTTCTGCGGCTTGCTGCCGTTACTGTCGGACGGACCGACACCGCGCTCGGCGCCTTCTACAGGCGGCTCTCGGCACGTATCGGCAAGGCCAAGGCGGTGACCGCCACTGCGCGCAAGATCGCAGTCCTGTTCTACAATGCCGTGCGTCACGGGATGGAGTACGTCGACCCCGGCGCATCGTTCTACGAGACACGCTACCGCACGCGGATAATCGACAATTTGCATCGGCGCGCCAAGGCTTTTGGATTTGTTCTCCAACCCACGGAGCCGGCACCTTGAGCCGCCGTTTCTTAGGAATCGTTCTCCAGCGCCAGCTCCCCGATCTTCGCATGCAGCGACTTCACATCAATCGCAGGCTGGGCTGCCGCGTTGCCGCCGCCGGGACCGAAAACGTCGGCAGCACCGCCTTCAAGCTGTGCCTTCCACGCCCCGCGACCTGATTGGGGTGAACGTCAAACTGCTCCGCGAGTTGAACTACCGTTCGCTCGCCCTTGATGGCGGCAAGCGCCACCTTCGCCTTGAAGCCCGGTGTGTGGTTCCGGCGCGGTCGTCTCGTCATGGTCTCTCCTGATTTCGCAGGGCACAGCGTGCCCATCATCAGGCAGAAACTCCACTTATCGTCCTGTGCAGATTTCCGAGGCCGGCTCTGAAATTAGTTCTGGAAGGCCGTACCCACTCACCGCAATCTGCAACCGAGATGAAAGGGACCGGGCGCACGCTCACGCTAGCCAACCCGCAACAACGCTCAAAGAGACAATCTCAGGCATTCGGTTATCGACACTCGGGCACCTTCCAAGGTTTGTGGGTATATTTGTGGGTACGATAAGGTTTGTTGATTATTAGTCAATCATATCAAAGGTTTAAATCGAAATATGGCGGAGAGGGAGGG
>CAVWLX010000014.1:0-15843 GCA_963755885.1 uncultured Alphaproteobacteria bacterium | reverse complement strand
ATCGACAAAGCTCTCTCCGACAGCCGGACTTGGCTATGCGGCAATCAATTTACGCTCGCTGAAATCAATCTGGTGCCCTACGTCGCCCGGCTTGAATATCTGAACATGCTCGACATCTGGACTGTGGATCGTCCGAAAGTCGTTGCCTGGTTTCGTCGAATTCAGGCGCGGCCGTCGTACAAAGCGGAGGTGGTCGACCGGATACGCCAAGATGAATGGGCGGAAATGCGGGAGGCCGGCACGCGAAATAAGGCCAAGATCGCCGAACTTCGCGAACATTACCTGACCAACGACTTTGGTGCGCAGATCTATTGAAGTCGCCGGCAGTCAAATCATCGCACCGGCAATGTACCGAGGCGGCGGACTAATTGGCGCCGACGGGATTGGCGGCGGCTTCGCTCGGGAGCCGCGGCGTGCCGCGCAGGTTTTTTTTCAGGAACCGCGTGTCGTAGCCGTTGAGCAGCGTGCCGATGAGCCCGCGGTTGAGGTCCGACGTGCCGAACAGCCAATCGGCAATCGGAAAGGTCAGGTTCATGTTCACTTCCATCATCAGCCGCGCATTGTGATGTGCCGTATGATGCCGGCGCAGCGTGTTGACGAACGGGAAATGGCGGACAAACCAGTTCTCGTCGACGTGGCAGCAAAAGTGCATGAACTCGTAGATCAGATACATGGCGGTCGTGGTCGAAATGAACAGCCAGCCGACGTTGGCGGTGAAAAGTGCACCAAGAATGACGGCGGCGGGGATCGACATCAGGATGAAGACCACGAGAGCATAAGGCGGAAACAACGTCACCCGCCAATCCTTGTGGTCGCGGAAACGCATCTCCTCGTCGCTGAAGAACTGGTGATGATTGAGCGTGTGCCGCTCATAGATCGCCCGCAAACCTTTGATATTGACCGGCCGGTGCATGACGAACTTGTGCACGGCCCATTCGAACAGATTGGTGAATAGGAAGGTGAGCGGGACCGTCAGCCATTCGAGCGCGGTCACGGCATGGATATGCGCGACGTAGATGTAGAAAGCAGCCGCGCCTATCGCATAGATGATGACGAGGTGGACGTAACCGTCGTACCAGCCGAGGATGCGGGAGCGGTAGTCCCGCCGGAACTCGATTTGGCGCTGGCTGATCATCGGTTTTCCTCCCCCACTGATATATCACACATCTATCACGGCGGCGTGGCGGCCGCAATCCACAGTGCAATCCGCCCCTAGTGAACGCCGGCCTTGCTCAGGTAGGCGTCGATTTCATCCCCGGTGAGCCGCCAATCGTTGTCGAGATTGGCGATCACGTCCTTCATGTAGGGCTCCGAAAGTGCGATGGCGCGGTCTTTGTCGCCCAGATGGTCGAACAGAATCGCCAACGCCAGCTGCTGCGGGCTTGTTCCCTCGTAGGTCCATTCAAAGCCGCGCCGGGTGAACTGCTTGACCTCGTCGTGCTCCGGCAGCCTTTGGCCGTCGACCGTTACGACGAGGCCGTCCATGGTGCGCTTGCCCTCGTAGATCTTCATGGATCCTCGTTGGCCGCTCAAACCGAAACCGTGCCGCGGGTGAAGCTCTCGACATAATCGATCAGCTTGTCGCTCGCGCGTGCAGCGGCCTCGCCATCACCCCGCGCAATCGCGCGGGCGTGGTTGGCGTGCAGCCGGGCGCACAGCGGCAGATCGGCAGTTTGCCGGTAGTGCATGTACCAGAAGCGGCGCGACAGACCTTGCAAGAGCTTCATCGAGCGCGCGGCGTAGCCGTTGTGAGCGGCCTCGACCATGAGACCGTTGAATTCGCGGTCGAGCCGCATGAAGGCGATATCGTCGTTGGACTTGGCGGCGCGGTCCATGCCGCGCGCAATGTCCTGCATTTGCTGGCGCTGCTCTTCAGTCGCCCGCTCGGCGCCGGCGCGGCTCAACAGCCGTTCGAGTTCGCGGCGCACTTCGAGGACAAGAAGCTGATGCCGCGGATTGAGGTCCGACACCAAAATGCCCTTGCGCGGCAGAATGATCACCAGCCCTTCGTGCGCCAGCCGCTGCAACGCCTCCCGCACCGGCGTTCGTCCAATGCCGAACGTCGCCGACAGCATCTGCTCTGACAAAACGTCGCCGGGTTTCAGCCGCAGGGTGACGATCTGCTCCTCGATTTGCCGGTAAGCCTGCTCGGTCAGGCTTTCGACGCCGGCGGCGGCGACACGTTCAGCTTTTGCCAACGTCTGTCGCGTGGAACGCGGACGGCGCACCGCCGCAATTTGCGATCGCGGCACGTCACACCTGCCTGCGTTTGGCTACCATCGTCACAAATTTTTCGTATTCGGCTTCGTTGACCGAATAGGAATGCTCGTCGTCGGGGAACGTGCCGTCCTTGACCTCTTTGATGTATTGCTCAATGCCGGCGACGGCGACTTCGGTCAGCTTGCCGTAACGCTTGGTGAATTTCGGCTTGAAGTCAGTGAACACGCCGAGCAGGTCGTAACACAACAGAATTTGCCCATCACAGCCGACGCCGGCGCCGATCCCGATGGTCGGGATGGTCAATTGTTCGGATATGAGCTTGGCGATCTTCGCCGGTACCGCCTCAAACTCCAGCATAAAGCAGCCGGCATCTTCGATCGCCAAGGCGTCTTCCAGAATCTTCATCGCCGCGTCGGCGGTGCGGCCCTGAATCTTGAAGCCGCCGAACATCGCGATGGTGTGCGGGGTGAGGCCGATATGCGAGGCGGTCGGTATGCCGGCGTCCACCAATGCGCGCACGATGTGCGCCTGCGATTTGCCGCCCTGCGGCTTGACCGCGTCGCAGAGGGCTTCCTGCATGAAGCGTGTCGCATTGACGAGCGCGCGGTCCATGGTGTGATAGCTCTGATAAGGCATGCAGCCGAGCGAGAAGGTGTTGGGTGCGCCGCGGCGCACCGCCTGCGCATGCATGATCATCATATCCATGGTCGCCGGGATGGTGCTGGCATAACCGTGAGCGACCATCGCCAGACTGTCGCCGACCACCGCCACGTCGACGCCGGCCATTTCGGCCCATTTCGCCGACGTGTAATCCGGCACGGACATATAGACCATTTTCTCGCCGGTCTTTTTCGACTCGCGGATTTCGGTGATGGTGCGCTTCTTCCGTTCGCTTTCGGGTTTCGGCGCTTCGGCTTTCCTGGTCTCGGCCTTTTGACGCTCGGCCTGTTTGCTCACTGGGCTCGCCATCGTGATGTCCCCAAAACAAGGAAGGTCTCTGATATATGTCTCGTATATTACACACCTTCTGACGGTCAAGCCGCACAGAACGATCGTTTAGCTATTTGCGCCTGGCGTCGGCCGAAAGGCCTGTACACTATGCAAAGCGGCTTTTACGACCTCTCAATCTGTGCTAAACGACCGATTGGTGGTCTACACATGAGCGACCCGCGTGCCCGCAATCAGTGCAAAGCGACAGCCGAACCGATGGCCGGCCCTGCTCGATGCCGCCGCGGCACAATTCGGCGAGCGCGGCTACCACGCCACCAGCATGCGCGACCTCGCGGCTGCGAGCGCGATGACGCCGGGCGCGATCTACTTTCACGTCGCAAGCAAGCAGGCGCTTTTGCTCGCCGTGTACGAGGAAGGCGTGCAGCGCCTGCTCGATCGGGTTGAAAGGGCCGCCGCGGCCGAGCGCGAACCGTGGGCGCGGCTGGAAAAGGCCATCGCCGCGCATCTTGAGTCCATTCTCGACGCCAGCGCCTACGCGCGCGTCCTCATTCGCATCCTGCCGACCGACGCGCCGGAGATTTCCGGCGAGTTGAAGGAATTGCGCGACCGTTACGAAGCGCGGCTGAGCCGATATTTTTCCGCGATCACGTTGCCGCGGGAACGCGACGCGAAGATCGCCCGCCTCGCCTTGCTCGGCGCCATGAACTGGACGCCGGTCTGGTACAAGGAAGGCGCCAAACCGGTGCAGGCAATTGCGCGCGAATTTTTGGCGCCGCTTCGCGCGCTCGCCGGCGTCAAAATCTCGCGTGGCCGCAAATGACGGCGCGCAAATTGTCGCCCCCTGCCCGCGTTCTGGTCACCAAGATTGGGCTCGACGGCCACGACCGCGGCAGCCGCATCGTCGCCGCCTATCTGCGCGACGCCGGTATGGAAGTCATCTACACGCCGCCATGGCAGTCGATTGGCGCGGTGGTGAAGCTCGCGATGGAAGAGGACGTCGATGTCATCGGCGTGAGTTCGCTCGCGACCGACCATCTCATCGTGCCGAAGCTGATGGAAGCATTGCGTGCGGCGGGCCTCGGGCATATCGGCCTCATCGTCGGCGGTATCGTGCCGGAGGACGAGCGTGCGGCGCTGATCGAAGCGGGCGTGAGCGCGATATTCGGACCGGGCTCCGCGCGCGACGAGATTATCGAACACGTCGCCAACCTCGCCGCCAAAGTGCGCGAGATCAAAAACGCCGAGTTGAGGGAGATTGCCCAATGAGCAAAGAAGCCGTCCAGCTGACGCTTCCGGGTTTCGAGCAAGCACAGGGCCGCTGGCGCGCCGATTACAACGACCAGATCGGCACCGATCGCGTCGTGCGAAACCGCTCGCGGATCGAGATCAAGCCGATCTACACGCCGCGCGACTGGAACGGCGACGCTTTTCTCGAAACCTCGGCTTCCCCGGCCAATACCCGTTCACCCGCGGCATTTATCCGACCATGCATCGCGGCCGCACCTGGACGCAGCGCCAGTTGATCGGGCTCGGCACGCCGGAGGATTACAACAAGCGCGTGCGCACGATTCTCGACGCCGGCGCGACCGCCATCAGCCTTATTCCGTGCAATTCGGTTTTTCGCGGCGTCGATTGCAACGAAGTCGATCCGGCTCTGCTCGGCACCTGCGGCACCGTCGTCAACGCCGCCGACCATATGGATCGCGCGCTAGACAGCGTACCGCTCGGCAACATCTCCACGGCGATGAACGATCCATCGCCATTCACGCTGCTCGCATTCATGCTTGCGGTCGCCAAAAAGCGCGGCATTCCCTGGACCTCGATCACCGGCACCTCAAACCAGAGCGACTATCTCTCGCACTTTATCGCCAATCACATGTTCTTCCGGCTGTCGCTGCCGGGCGCGCGGCGCGTTCTGCTCGATCACATCGAATTCTGCCGCATGCACGTGCCGGGCTGGAATCCCGTATCGGTCGTCGGCCAGCACATGCAGCAGGCTGGCGCGACGCCGGTCGAGACCATGGCGTTCACGATCTCGACGGCCCTGCAATATGCGCAAGACTGCATCGATCGCGGCATGGACATCGATGTCGTGCTCCGGCGTTTCACGTTCTTCTTCGACATCTCGATCAGCTTTTTCGAGGAGATCGCAAAATTCCGCGCCGGCCGACGCATCTGGGCGCGGTTGGCGCGGGAACGTCTCGGCGCCAAGGACCCAGGCTCATGGCGTTTCAAATTCCACGGCCAGACCTCCGGCGTCGATCTCACCGAGCAACAGCCGCTGAACAATATCGCCCGCGTCGCCGTGCAGGCGATGGCCGGGATCATGAGCGGCCTGCAATCGCTGCACACCGACGCCTACGACGAAGCGATCACCACGCCGACCGAGGAAACCGCACGCATTGCGGTGGCCACCCAGAACATCCTGCGCGAAGAAGCGCGTCTGTGCGACGTCATCGACCCGCTCGGCGGCTCTTATTACGTCGAGACGCTGACCGATCAGATTGAGCACGAGATCGAGGCGCTGATCGGCAAGATCGATGAGGCCGGCGGCATGTACAAGGCCGCCGAAGCCGGGATCATTCAATCGATGATCGGCCAATCGGCGCTCGCCTTCCAGGAACGCGTGGAAAGCGGCGACGAGAAGGTGATCGGGGTCAACTGCTACCAGGCCGACGACGACTTCCGCGGCAGGCCGACGGAACGCCCCGATCCCGAACGCATGAACGAGCACGTCGCCCGCTTCAAGAGCCTACAAGGAGGAGCGCAGCCAAACCGACGTGCGCCGCGCACTCGACGCACTGGCGCGTGCTGCAAACAGCGCGCGCGAGAATGTCTACGAGCGGATCGTCGAGGCCGCCGAGGCCGGCGTCACCCACGGCGAGATTGTGAGCCTCCTCCGGCAGGAGCTCGGCTTTGGGCATCCCCTCGTCGTTGTCTGAAACCGCGGCCGCGCGCCAGCCAGCAGCGGCGGATGACATTGTCGGCCGGCTTGCCGCCGGCGACCCGACGGCGCTCGCCAAATGCATCACGCTGATGGAAAACGGCGGCGAGACCGCCGACCTCATCCATCGGCGTGTTTGCGCCAAGGCAGGCTGCGCGGCGGTCATTGGTTTCACCGGCGCGCCGGGTGCGGGCAAATCGACTTTGATCGACGCCTACATCGGCACCCTGCGCGGCCGCGGTCAGACAGTCGCCGTTGCCGCGGTCGATCCGACCAGCCCGATATCCGGCGGCGCCATTCTCGGCGACCGGGTGCGGATGCGGCGTCATTCTGAAGATCCCGGCGTATTTATCCGTTCGGTGGCGTCGCGCGGGCACCTCGGCGGCCTGTCGGCGAGCATGCACCGGATCGTCGATGTGATGGATGCTGCCGGGCGCGATGTCATCATCGTGGAGACGGTCGGTACCGGGCAGTCGGAGATTGAGGTCACCGAGATTGCCGACATCTGCGTCGTCGTGAATGCACCCAACATGGGCGACGACGTACAGGCGATGAAAGCAGGCGTGCTCGAAATCGCCGATGTGCTCGTGGTCAACAAGGCCGATCTGCCGCTGGCGCAGCGCACCACCGAGCAACTCAAAAACATGCTCAAGCTGCGCCAGGACAAGCAGGACATTCCGGTCATCGAGACGGTGGCGATCAAAGAAACCGGAGTCGATGCCCTGTGCGGCGCTATCGATGGCCTGCTGGCGTCTCGGGCCGGCGACAAGGAAAAGAATCGCCAGCGCCGCATGCGCCGCCTGATCGCGCAAGCCGCCGGCCGCGCCATTCACGACCGCATCCGCGACGCAGGCGAGCGCGAATTGGAAGGCCTAGTCACAGCCGCCGCGGCTGGCGAAATCGGAATCGCCGAAGCCGCCGAACGCGCGCTCAAGATCATTCTTTGATCATTTAGCCGACGGCACGCGCGGCAGCACGGCCAGCCGCGCGGCCGGAAAATATGCAGCCGCCGAGAAATGTTCCCTCAAGCGCGGCGTAGCCATGAACACCGCCGCCGCCGAAACCAGCCACCTCGCCAGCGGCGTACAGCCCCGGCACCGGCTCCCCGTCTGCGCCGATCACGCGGCTGTCGAGATCGGTTTGCAAACCGCCGAGGGTTTTGCGCGTCAAAATCCGCAAGCGAACCGCGATCAACGGACCGGCACTCGGGTCGAGGAGTTTATGCGGGCGCGCAGTCCGGATCAGCCGATCGCCAAGATAGCGGCGGGTGGCGCGAATGGCGGTGATCTGGGCGTCCTTGCAGAATGGATTGTCGAGCTGGAGATCTCTGGCGGCAATCTCGTGCTCGACCTGTTTTAGGTTGAGCAACGGCTCGCCGGTGAGCGCATTCATGCGTTCCACGAGCCGCGCCAGATCGCGCTCAACAATGAAATCTTCGCCTTTTTCCATAAACGATTTGACCGGAGCCGGAATACCCTTGCGCGCGCGCGCCAGAACCAGGCTCCACTTTTTGCCGGTCAGGTCGGGATTTTGCTCCGACCCGGACAAAGCAAATTCTTTTTGGATGATTCTCCGCGTCAGAACGAACCACGAATAATCATAGCCGGTCGCCATAATGTGCTTGAGGGTTCGAAGCGTGTCGAAGCCGGGGTAGAGCGGCGCCGGCAGCCGGTTGCCGCGGGCATCAAGCCAGAGCGTCGATGGTCCGGGGAGAACGCGAATGGCGTGATCGGTCCAGATCGGATTCCAGTCTTTGACGCCCTCGACGTAGTGCCACATGCGATCCGGATTGATCACGGTGCCGCCGGCGGCTTCGGTGATCGCCAGCATGCGGCCGTCAACGTGATCGGGGACACCGGTGATCATGCGCCGCGGCGCCGGCCCTAGGCGCTGCGGCCAGTGCCGTCGCACCAACTCGTGATTGCCGCCGATGCCTCCTGAAGTCACGATCACCGCTTGCGCCTTTAGCTCAAAGCCCCCGACCGCCGCGCGCGAACTTTTTCGGCCCCGTTCGACGTTGGACGCTTCAAGGATATCGCCGCGTACGCCATCAACGATCCTGCCGGCCCTTGTCAGTTCGTTGACACGATGCCGAAACTTGAACGTGACCAGACCCCGCTTCGCTCCCTCCTCGAGGCGCTGAACAAAAGGCGCGATCAGCCCGGGACCGGTACCCCAGGTGATATGAAATCGCGGCACGGAATTGCCATGACCGCTGGCGTTGTCGCCGCCGCGCTCGGCCCAGCCGACCACGGGGAAAAAGCGGATGCCGCGGTCGCGCAGCCACGACCGTTTCTCGCCCGCCGCGAAGGCGACATAAGCCTCCGCCCATTGGCGCGGCCAGAAATCCTCATCGCGATCGAAAGCGGCCGTCCCCATCCAGTCGTTGAGCGCGAGCTCATGGGAATCGTGAATGCCCATGCGGCGCTGTTCGGGTAAGTCGACCAAAAAGATGCCGCCGAACGACCAGAACGCCTGGCCGCCGAGTGCTTGTTCTGGCTCCTGATCGACAATGATGATCTTTTTTTGTGCGTCGATCAGCTCCGCCGCGGCAACGAGCCCGGCAAGTCCGGCACCAACGACAATTATGTCCGCGTCAAAGGCCATCGTCCCGCTTCCCCTGGCGGGATATCTTTACCGTGAACTTGACACATGGGGAACGCGGTCCGCAGATTCATCGCGACGCTCCCAGCCAAAGACACTGCGGCCGCCATAGTTGGGCGACTGCTCGAACTCGTCGGCAATCAGCCGTTCCACCGACGGACCAGTCGCAACGTGCTCTAGTTTCCGCGCCTCGCGATCAAGTTTCCGCAGCGCGGCCAATTCGTCGTCCTGCCCAAGCTTGGCCTTCTGCACCGCCGATTTGAGAACGCGAATGGTCTCGTCGTAGACTTTCAGCGGCACCGGAAATGGATGCCGATCTTTACCGCCGTGCGCGAGCGAAAACCGCGCTGGATCGCTGAAACGGCATGGCGCGCCGTGCACCACCTCCGCGACCAAAGCGAGCGCGCGCACCGTGCGCCCCCCTACGCCTGGAGTAAGCAACAGCTCGGCAAAATCGATCGGCGCCCGCTCTGCCGCGGCGGCAAGATTGCCGTGCAGCCGCCGCAGGTGAATGTCTTCGGCGCGAACGTCGTGATGCGCCGGCATGGTGAGAAACGGTAAGCTCGCTTGCGATGGCGGTTTCACGTCGCCGGAAAGCAAAGACAGCTCGCGCGTGATGCCGTCAGGCCCAAGCGTGCCGAGAAGTTCGAGCTGTTTGTTGCGCGAAGCTTCAGCGCGCCGGTCGGTAAGATTGACGATTTCGCCTTGGGCATGTCCCTCGATGGCGGCATGTGGCGCGTCGATAAAGCTCTTCAGACCATCCGATAGCCAGTGATAGCGTCGCGCCTGTTTGCTGTCCCCGTTCATGCCTTGTTGCACGCACGACCCAGCGGCCGTCGTCGGCGACCACGAAGCCATGCAAATAGAGTTCGAATCCGTCCTGCACCGCGGCACTGTCTACCTTCGCCACCAGGCGGCTTGCGGTAGCGAGTTTGCTGCCGTCAAAGCCGACGCGATCGCCGATCGCGACGAGTTCGTGCGGCGTTTGACGCGAATGCTTGCCGCGCCCACCGCAAACCCGCAGGCCAAGCTCGCGATCGAGCGGAGCTAATCCGCGTTTGAGCGCCCCCAGCACGCTCGTCGTAATGCCCGAGGAATGCCAATCCATTCCCATCACGGCGCCGAAGGATTGGAACCAGAACGGATGAGCAAGACGGTGGAGGAACTCGTCCCGTCCATAATGATGGATGATCGCCTGGCTCATCACCGCGCCAAGCCGTGTCATCCGGTCCGCAAGCCATTTCGGCACATGACCATTGTGCAAGGGCAGATCGGCACTTCCGGATCGTCGGACCATGGCGACAGGCGGCTTTAGAGTGGCGACAGATGTTCTTATTTCGTTCCCCGAACGGCAAATGTCAAATCGAGCCGAGATACGCCTGCAGCGAAAGCCGCAGGCACCGCGTCAGCGCAATCCAGCCTGCTTGAGCAGCGGCAAAGTCTCGCGCTGGAACGTCAGCATGCCCTCTTCGTAAAGCGGCCAGGACAACAGCGCGCCGTCGATGCCGACCTTGGACAAATTAGCTAGTCCCTCGGCGACCTGCTCCTTGGTACCGACCAGCGGGAACGCCCCCCAACCCGCCATGAAGTGGGCCTGAAGCTTTCTAAAGTCTTCGACCGCAAGCGAGCCGATACCCAATAGCCCCATCAGATTTTCCGCGGCGACCCAATCGCCTTTCTCGTGGACATAATAGTGCAGGAAATCCTTGGCTTCCTTTTCGGTCTCACGCTGCACAACATAGCCGAAGCTCCAGATCTGGATTTCGCGGCCGTATTCTTCGCGAGCCAGGCGCCGATATTTCTCGACTTTCGACCGTGCGAAATCGAGATCGTGCTTGTCGAACTGGATAAAGGCAATGTCGGAATATTTGGCGGAAAAGTGCTGGCCCTGTTGCGATCCACCCGCATTCATGATCGCGGGGTAAGGGCGCTGCACGGGCTTGGGCGCCAGCGCTCCTTTTTTGATCTGATAATATTTGCCTTCGTAGCTGAACTCGTCTTCGCAGGTCCACAGGCCGATCATGATCTCGATCCACTCGGCGGCCATGACGTAGCGGCCCTCGTGATCCTGCATGTGCGCGCCGAACATATCGAGTTCGCCTTGATTCCATCCGCCGACGATGTTGATCGCATGGCGGCCGTTGCTGATGTGATCGATCACGGTGGCCTGCTTCGCCGCCAGCGCCGGATGGTACATTGGCACGTGCGAGGTCGCGAATATCGCCGGGTATTTGGTGGAAGCAGCCATGCCGGCCGCCCAGGAAAAGCACTCGAAACCCGCGCCATTGAAATTGGTCTCGCCGCCGAAGCCCTTCCAGCGCCCGACCGGCACCAGTGCTTCAAACTCCATCTCGTCCGCTATTTGCGCAAGCCGCAGCGTGTTGGGCCAGGTGACATCCAGGGTTCCGGGCATGGTCGTGATCGCGCAACCACCGCTCAGATTGGTGCAGAACGTACCGAGCTTCAGCTTGCGGTCGTTGAACAGCGGGTTGGTGGCGCGACGCAGTTCTTCCAACTTGGCATTGCCGGCCACTGGAATTCCCCCCTTTTTATTCATCGGCGCGTGCCGCGAGGCATCCGCCACCATCAGAAAGGCGGCGCCCGCTTAGGCGCGGTGCGCAACTTTGCACACTTATTGTAGGTGTTACTACTTACGTCATTCGCCTTTGTCGAATGTTAGTTGAGATCCGTGATCGAGAGGCCCCGGTATACAGTTGAGGTGCTTGAGTCCGGCGGGCTCGAGTCATTCCAATGTCGGGTCCAACTCATGGAGCGCACCGGCAAAAATGACAAGCATCGCGCGCCGGACTGATCCCTAAAACGTAACCATTGAAACCATGCTGATGGTTCGCGGTGACGGATTTGTCTACGTTGAGCCCCAGCGATGGGAACCCGGCGAATAGGAGCCATGCGCCCGATGACAGTTGAGTGCCCAACCGCCGAAGTGGAATGACCAGCAGCTTCCTGCTTTCTAGTCGCTTCGCTCAACGAATGCATGCCGGGCCTTGCCCACCTCACTCGCAGTAACCGCGGGAGCGGCATTTCCCCAGGAATTACGTATGTACGTCAGGACCGCGGCGACCTGATCATCATTCAACAGCCAGTCGAATTCCGGCATTCCTGCACCGGTAGGCGCTTTGTCGGTGGCGACGCCGTGCGCGCCGCGCAAAACGACATGCATAAGCGAGGTGGCATCGTTCTGCTGCACGATCGTCGAGCCGGCGAGAGCAGGGAATAAGCCTGCGGCTCCTTTGCCGTCGGCGCTGTGGCACCCGGAACATTCATCGGCGTAGATTTGACCGCCCGACTTCATAATTGTCTGGTCCGATGCCACCGGCTGCGAATTCTGATTTCCACCGGCGTTATGATCCTTCGGGTCTTTCAGGTAGATCGCGATCGCTTTGAGATCGGCGTCGCTCATATGCGAAGTCGAATTGCTGATGGTTTCTGCCATCAGGCCGGTCCCGGTAGTGTTTCGGCCGTGGCCGATCTTCAGGTAGGCGGCGATGTCGTCAACGGACCAGCTGCCAAGGCCGCGGCGAGTGTCGTCGGTTAGATCGGAGGCAAACCAGCCTTGCAGTGCATAGCCGCGCAAGCGGTCGCTGGTTTTGTCACCGCCCAGAAAATTCTTCGGCGTGTGACACGCCCCGCAATGACCGAGGCCTTCTGCCAGATAAGCCCCCCGATTCCACTCCGGACTTTTACTTCCGTCGGGTTGAAATTCGCCCGGCGTGAAAAACAACATATTCCATGCGATCGTCGAGGTGCGAATATTCAGCGGAAATGGCAATTGGTTGGGCTGCACCGCGTTCTGCACGGCCGGAACCGTGTTGAGATAAGCACGGATCGCCAGCACGTCGTCGCGTGTGACCTTGGTGTAGTAGTTATAGGGCATCGCCGGATAAAGATGAGTGCCATTGCGGCCGGTGCCCTTGGTCATCGCGCTGATGAATTCCTGGTCGGTCCAGGCGCCGATGCCGGTCACCGGATCCGGCGTGATGTTGGGTGCGACCAAATTGCCGAACGGCGTTTCGATGGCGCGTCCACCGGCGAAGTCGTGACCGCTACCGGAAAGCGTATGGCAGGCCGCGCAATCGCCAACGGTGGTCAGATAGCGCCCGTGTTCGATCTGCTTGAAATCCTGCTTGTTGATACCGTCGGCCAGGGCCGGCACGGCAAGCGCTCCGGCAAGCACGAGAGCGCCAACGACTTTTGCTCGATCAGGCATGGACGAGTGGCCCCGGATTCTTCAGATATTGCGAGCGAATTGCTTTTGCCGACCAGAATGCCAACGCCCCGACTGTTCCAGTCGGATTGTAGCCGGCATTCTGTGGAAATGCCGAGGCACCCTGCACAAAGAGATTGGGGACGTCCCAGCTCTGCAAGTATCTATTCAAAGCGCTGTTGCCCGGATTGTCGCCCATGATGGCGCCCCCGCAGAGATGCGATGTCTGGTAGTCGGTCACGTCATAGGGACTTTTGCGCGGCTGCTTGACCATCTGTTTGGCACCCATCTGCTGCAGGATACCGGCGTATTTGTCGGTGAGAAACGCGCTCATTTTGAGTTCGTTGTCGTGCAGATCAATGGTCATGCGCATCAGCGGCCGCCCGAAGCGGTCCTTGTAAGTCGGATCAAGATCAAGATAGACGTCGCGATAGCTGTAGAATGAGCCGTGGCAGGCGCCACCGACGATCATGGAGCTAAGGTAGTTATCGCGCAGCGCCTCTTTCCATTTGATGCCCCAAGCCGGCGTGCCCGGCGGCACCGCCATACTCTCTAGCGGACGTCCGTTGGTGCGCACCTGGCCGATATAACCGCCGCCAACAAATCCCAGCGGACCGTGATCGAAATTATCGCCGTTGAACTCGTCGATGCACATGCCAATCGCGCCCGAGGCGATGAATGGATTGAAGTTGTATTTGTCCTTGTCGAAGAAACCTGTTGCCGTCGACATCGTCTGATGGGTGAAGTTACGGCCGATCTGGCCCTTGCCGGTTTGCGGATCGTACGCCGTGCCGATCCCGGACAGCAGCAAAAGCTGCACATTGAAAAGCTGAAACGCACAGAGCAACACGAGATCGGCGGGTTGCTCGATTTCTTCGCCCGACGAATCCACGTAAGTTACGCCGGTTGCGCGTTTGCCAGTGCTGTCCAGGTTAATGCGCATCACCTCGCATTCGGTGCGCGCCTCAAAATTCGTCTTGCGCAGCAGCACCGGCAGGATCGTCGTTTGCGGAGTGGCTTTCGAGTAATTCGCGCAACCGAACCACTCACAAAAGCCGCAAAAGGTGCACTGCCCGAGCGTGACGCCGAGCGGATTGGTGTAAGACTGCGACAGATTTCCCGACGGCTGTGGATAGGGTTTGTAGCCGAGTTGTTTCGCGGCTTCGGCAAATAACGTGTGGCCGTAGCCCTGCTTCTGCGCCGGCGTCGGATACGGTCGCGACCGCATTCCCTCAAACGGGTTGCCCCCTTCAAGGATTTTGCCGTTGACGTTGCCGGCCGTGCCTGACGTGCCACATAGATACTCGAAGTCGCTATAGTGCGGTTCAAGGTCGTCGTACGTCACGCCCCAATCCTGAACCGTCATGTCCGCCGGCAAGAATTTCTCGCCATAGCGCTCGGTCAGATGCGAGCGCGTCAGGAAGTCGGTCGGCAAGAAGCGAAACGTCTCGGCGTTCCAATGGACGCCAGCGCCACCGGCACCGTTGCCGAGCATGAAAGCGCCCCAATTGCGCACCGGCAGGGCCGTTTGATTGACGTTGTTGCGGAACGTCACAGTGATTTGCGACGGCCGCAGGAACAGCTCGTGCTGCAGCCGGTAGCGCAATTCGTCCTGCGCGTAGGAAATCAGAAAATCGGTCGCCGTATCGCGCCACGGACCGCGCTCGATCGCAACCACGTCAAGCCCGGCTTCGGTCAACTCGTGCGCAAGAATTGAGCCGGTCCAGCCGAGCCCGACGATGACGACGTCTTTTCGGGGAAGCTTGCGCGCCATTGAATTTTCTCGCTCGAATATATTCGACCCAAACCTGCAGGCGGTTACGGGTAACGAAAATCTATTGCGACCAGTTTGGATGATTGCTGATGCCGATAGTCGGCAGTGTGACGCGCTGATTGTGACGATCGATCCAGTCGCGATAGTCGTAATGCGTACCGGGAAAGCCAATCATCTTCCACGCTGCGAGATCTTTGTTGCCGCCGTAAATCGGGTCGGCAAGAAAGCCGTTTCGTGTGTCCTGAAGTATGAGACCGAAGAAACTCCGGCTGTCGACGCCGTCGAGTTTGAACGAGCCGTCCTCAAGGCCCTTGATGACCTCGTCCTTTTGTCCATCGGCAAGTTCGGCGAAACGTCTGCCGTTATGTTTGCCGTGGCACGCAGTGTCCAGCGCGGCTAGCGCCTTGCGGTATTGTTGAGCGATCGTCAGCGGGGATTGCGGACCCTGCTGTTTCGTCCCCTGCTGGAACGGGCCCATCATGTAATAGCTTTCGTTTCTGCCGTACGGACCCGCGAGCTGACGGTCAATGAACACCGCACAACCGATGTCTTTGCCACCCGGCGTTTGCGGATCTGGCGGAATGAGGCGATCGACGAACGCCTCCACGGTTGCTGCCTCTTGCGCGGTGAAATAGTGCCAACCACCAGGGGTAACCGCGGTCGGCGGATCTGCGGAGCCCGGCTTCCACGGCAATCCCGCGGTAATGACCCTAGCCCGCGCAGACAATGGCATTATGAGAAGCGCAACCGCACTCGAGCCGAGGAGCTGGCGCCGACTGATCTGATACATTGTCGAAACCCCGTGCCGCGATCGAAGCAGCTAACGCGCGATCCGGTTCCCGGTTCCACCGGCGAGTTCACGCGTCGGTGAACCATCCCGCTCTGCGACATTATGTGCTGTCGTTGCGAACGCATCTGCTGCCGGAGCAAGAGCCGCTACTAGATCTGCAGCGATGGTTCGGCCAACCCGCCGCGGGCCGGAGGCTGGTTCGGCATCCCTGCTGGAAAGCGCCAACCTCATGATGTCCTGCTTCAGCAAATAAATTGATACTGCAAGGAGGACCAAATCCTTCATCAGAAATGGCACCTCACCGGCCATCGCGGGAAACCCTGCGGCTGGATCCC
>CAVWLX010000013.1:0-816744 GCA_963755885.1 uncultured Alphaproteobacteria bacterium | reverse complement strand
CGGTTCTCGAATACGCCAGCCGCTCGTACCTCCCCGCCGCGGCCGCTCTCGGCAATCGCCACGCAAACCGTCTGCTTGTGCACATCCAATCCGACGTATGTGATATCGTTCATCAGGCCCGCCCTCCATGCTTGAGGCTCTGTGTCGGCAATCCAACACAACCCTCGACATTGTGCATGCCGAGGACGGGCCGCCGATCACTCAGCGAACATCGGGTTTAGGATGGATTCGGCGTCGGGATAAATGTCGGACGACGCCAGGGCGGGTTGAGGAATGACCGGCATTGCTGCCGGATTGTAGGTCCCGTTGACCAGATCGGCGGTATCTTCCCCGCTTGCCTCGTCGTTGAAATAATCGGTCGAGTTGGCGAGCTGTTCGGTAACCTGGTCGAAGCTCGGCGGCGCAGTGGTCGCACCGACGAAGAGGTTGAAGCCTGGGCTTTCGATCTGCAGTTCGCCGTTCGAGCTCTGATTGATGCCGTCGAGATTTCCTTCGAACAGCAATCCGCCGTCGATCGGCGTCGGGTCGGCGACGACGGAGCCATAGAAGTTATAGGGTGATATGATCGTGCCCGCCGCCGTCCCGTCGGTTTGGACGAGCTCGTCCTTCCATGTGCCGCTGTGCGACAGCGGACTTCCGGCCGTGCCCGCGCCATTGATCAGCGTGTAATTGTTGTTCGGCACGCCATAGAGAAGCAGATCATTGGAAGTCGACGAGCTGGTATAGAGAGAGCCGACGCCCGGCCCGCCCGGCGAAGAATCGAAATAGGCGACCGTCGGCTGCCCCTGCGCATTGGTCCCATTGGCGATGCCGTCATCGAAGGGGCCGATCCCAAGGGCTTGCAGCGTGGAGCCGTCCCAGGAAAACAACAGGCGCTGCCAGACCGGCGTCTGGTCCGCGTTTTCCTCGATGACCGTGCCGCCGAACAAGAGCTGGCCATTGAAGACGTCGAGGCTGCCGGCGCCGAAGCCGCCCGGGAAGGCCGCGCCCGGCGTATAAATATTGTACGTCGCCCCGCCAGGGGGCGCATTCGGTTCATTGCTGAATTGCCCCAGCGCGGTCGTAGGCAGACCGACAATCTCGGTGGTGCCTGCCGCTGTCCCGTCGGTTTTCCACAAACCGCCGTCGGTTCCGACGAAATAGACGGCGCCGTCGTAAAACGTCAGGTCGGAGGCAACAAGCCCGGGGATCAGCTCATGCGTTCCTGCTGCTGTGCCATCGGTCTCCCACAGGCCGACATCGCCACTCGAATCCGTGCCTTCGAACCAGACCTCGTTGCCGACGACCGTAAGATCGGTCGGATCGAGCCCGCCTTGCGCCGCGGTGGCGGCGTCGGCGATGCCGGTGATCTGCTGCGTTCCCCATGCGGCGCCATTCGAGATCCACAGCCCGTCATTGCCGTAGAGATCGGCACCGTTGAACAGAACATCGTTGCCGAAGACCGTGATGCCGCTCGCCGTGACGGTGTCGCTCGCAATGCCGTTGACGCCGACGAGTTCCAGCGTGCCGGCCGCCGTGCCGCCGGACACCCAGAGCGCGTTATTGCCGTTCGCGTCTTCGCCGTCGAAGAACAGGACGTTCAGCAGCGGCGGCAGCGTCGGCGTTTCCGTGGGCGCGGCGAGGTCATAGCCGAGCACGTTCATCAAGGTGATGTCGGACGATGTGATCGGGTTCACAACGCCGGAATCGCTCCCGTCGTTGTAGGAATCGGGAGTGTAGGTTTGAGAACCGGGCGGAATTATCTCTTCCCAATCAGCCAAATCGCCCGTGTCGCCCGTGGTAAAGTTGTTCCAATCGCCAAGGTTAGTCCCGCCGTCGTCGATCGAGAAATATGAGGGATAGCCGAAAGGCGTGAAGTTTCGCTCGGGCGTTCCGCCGCTGGTCTCCGTATAACGAAACAGATCTATCGGCGCATAATTGCCTGATGCCTTCTCACCGCCGCTAACGTCGCCGACTGGTGAAGCCCGGCCCATGACCTCCGAGATTTCGTGCTCAACAACACCGAGGAAATCGTCCTCGTTGGTCGGCGGTACCTGGTCGGGATTGGAGCTGTAGTCGAAAGTGCCGCCCTGACTGAAAAATCCAATCCAACCGTCGGGATTCGCGGCAGAGACCGCAGGAAGGCCGATAAATCCCAAGGCCAGCGCTTCCGCGTCACTGACATACAAGTTGGCGCCATCGGTCGGGTCCGTGGCCGACAGGGATGCAGCCGCAGCCTTCTGCGCATTGGATGTCGCGTTGCTGGTCAACAGCGAGTACAGCGTCGCATAGGACTCGGGCTCGGTGGGTGTATAACTTTCACCCAAGTCGCCAGGTCCGATATTGCCGTTGTCACGTTCGCCAAATCCGACATCGTAATAAAGTGTAATCGGGTTGCTGTAAGTGTCGGCGTAAAACTGAAATGCCTGTTCGATGTCGGCCTTGTAGTCCGCGGGCGCCGAAGCGACCGACGGATCCCAGGTGATGTCGAAGGTCATCCCGGACCCGGACGGACCAGAAATTATGGATGTGCCATCGTTTTGGCTCGGGTCGTTCGGCGGCGCGACGACGGGAATCGAGGCGGCTTCGAGCGCGTTCATTTGGTCGGCGCTGAACACCGCCGGTGTGTCGCTCGCCGCGATGTCAGTAACATCGATAAATTGCAGCGCCGCTAACTGGTCATCGCTCATTCCCTCCAAAGCGCCCGCGAAATCGACGACGGTAATCGTGTCGCCATTGGGGACGGCGATGGGCAGCGAGGCGTTCTCAAGCGCCTCGGCTTGAGCGACGGACAGCGTGATGGAGCCGTTCGCCGATATCGGGATCAAGAAAACTTGCTGAGGTATATTTGATATCACGCCGGCTGTGAGGATGTTGTTCTCGAAATCCGCCGGGCTCGCCGTGAGGTCATAAGCGACGCCGGGCATAAACCCGCCCGGAGGGCCGCCGCTGCTAATCAGATCGGAAACCGACAAGAGAGCGCCGCCCATAGGCTCGTTAAAAACGACCCCCGCATCGACGAGTGCTGCCTCCTGCGCCGGGTCGAACAGGGGGCGGACATCGTCGTTGACGATAAGTGTGGTCACGCCGAGATTCGGCAGGTCGGCGATGACGGTCGGATCGAGCCCTTGCAGGTTGGTCGCCGTGTCGGCGACAGCCACCGTATCGTTCGTCGGCGCCGTAATTTTTATGGCTGCGTTCGCGAGAGCGATAGCTTGAGCCGCACTGAGCTCAACCAAGGTGTCGGTTGAGGTGATATCGATCCCGGTCACGCCGAAACTCGCCAGCGCGGCAATCGCGTTCGGATCGAGCGTGAGAATCTGAGCGGCCGTGTAGGAGAGGGTCACTGTATCACTCGTCGGCACGACGAGATTAATGGCCGCTTTCTGAAGGGCAACAATCAGGTCTGCACCGAGCGCAACAGAGGTGTTGGTTGACGTGATCGTGATCGTATTTACGCCGCTTGCTGCGAGAGTCTGGATATCCGAGGCGTCCAGTTTCTCAATGTTGCCCGCTGTGTCGGCAATGCTGATCGAATTGAAACCAATCAACTCCAGACTTTGGATCTCGGAGAGAGACAGAGCCAATACAGCCGCCGCGTTATCGGTGAGCATCACCTGGCCGCCATTCGACGCGGCAACCAGGAAATCGCTGGCCATGAAGCCGTCGTTGGACGCAGCATTCAGGATAGCGCTGGCCTGGGCACTGTCGAAAACAAGCGTGGAGCCGGTCCACACGATCGCTCCCAGCGGGCCGCTAATCTCGTTCGCAGGCAGGCCCTCGATGGCTTCCGCTGAGTCGTGGATGTAATAGGTCACGTCCGGAGTAAAATTGTTCGGAAAAAGCGCCTCCCAATACACGACGTCGACGATCTCACCGCTCATCGCATTGTCTCCTGTCGGTCGAGCCCGCCTGCGCCTCGCTGTGCGGTGTTAGTCGGCATCAGGATAGCAGTCGCGGCTTTGCCGCTTTCTTGTTTGGTCGGCACGCCGCCCTCGACGATGTTTCCGCGGCACCGCCGGCACAAGCTGTCGCCTTCATCCTTCGGGCACGACAGCAGCTTGGCAAATTTCGTGGCGCCAACGATCGCCGCGTGCCGGTTGCCGAAGAAATGGCCAGCGTATCGGCGTACCGCTCTGTGTCACGCCGGCCGCCTCACCTTACGACGACCGCAACAGCGCGTTCGTCACCAATTTTAATGACGCCAGAAATCGGTCTTTTATGTTGACCTCGTTCACTCTGATCGCACTTTGGCGCGGCCGCGTAGACGCTTGATTGAGTGGTGGTATCCGAAGGCCGGGTGGTCCTTCGCAAGTCTATTTTTGAAAATCAAATGGGCAACGAAGACGCGGCGTGATACATTGAAATTGTCGGGTTTGCGGATTCAATTTTATGGCCCTCGGCGACCGTATCATCGCGGCCATTTCTGGTATCCATGCCGCCGGCTTCGATGCCGCAGAATGGCCGCAGGCGCTGTCGCTCGTCACAGAGTTGATCGGCGGGCATGGCGCTTCGCTGGAGTTCATGGAGCGGCCGTCGCTGCACCATCGCAGGATGTATGCGCACGGACTACCCGACGTCGGCGCCTACATGGAATATTACGCACCGCTGTCGCCGCGATATCCTCATCTGGCGCGTCAACCGGCCGGTTCTGTCCAGTACGACGGGCTCTATTACGACGACGCCGCGATGGACGCCGATCCATTTTATGCGGAATTCCTTGCTCAATTCGACATGCGCTATTTCCTCGGCGGCTCGATTGCAAAATCACCGCGCGAGCTCGCGGCTTTCGCCGTGCAAATCTCACCAAGGCAAGGGCATCCAACTCCGGCAAAAATCGAGCTGATGGGTTTGCTGCTGCCGCACATCCAACAGGCTGCCGACGTAATGCGCCGGCTCAATAATCTTTCGAACCTCCAGCGTTCGTTCGAAGACATCTTGAATTGGCTCGCCGACGGTGTACTGAAGCTCGCGGCCGACGGCAGCGTGCGTTATGCGAACCTTGCCGCGCAAGAAATCTTCCGCCGCAATGACGAAATCGCCACCCGCCGCGGCGCCGTTGAATTTCTCTCCAGCAAGGCGCGCGCGAAATTCGGCGTCACGTTGCAAGCGGCCGCTGAGTTGCGCGATGCCAGGGTGAGCACGCTGATGAATGCAGATTTCATCGCTGAGACGCGATCCGGCGCTCCGCCGTTCTCGATTTCGATCCGGCCGGTGTTGACCGCGAATGATGAATCCGATGACATCGTCGCGCTGATGTTCATTCACGATCCTTTGACCCGCGACACCGCGGTGCTGGAGTTGCTGCAGCAAGCGTTCGGATTAACGCCGGCGGAAGCGGACGTAGCGCGAGGGTTGCGGTCAGGCCTATCCGCGGACACTTATGCGCGCGAGCGCCAGGTCAGTCCCAATACGGTCTATACCCACATCCGCCGCATCAAGGGCAAGGTCGGCTGCACGCGCATGACTGAGTTGATCCGCAAGCTCAACGATATGCAGGTCGCCGTCGTCCACAAACGCGATTTGTGATTGCGCCTCCGACGTAAACTCCGTCATCGCCTGCGCGTGCCGCCGGTAGTGATTCTGTCGCATTTCGATCGCGTTTTCGAACGGCGTTTCGACAAGACGTCGTTCGACGGCTGCACGCGAATGGTTAGCGCAACGGACGCCCACAACTCTGCCGGACGATAAGTCCGCTCAACGGCGCGACCCCATCGCGCGGCGACCATGGCTCGCTCGGCCGCGGACAGGTCGTACCTGTTGGTCTCGTGATTCTTGTTTTGCGCCAGGTATTGTTCCAGCTTGGGCAACGCAAGCCTAAAATCCGCCAACCCGAAATAGTCGTAGATCTTCTTAACCTCACCAATTGGGTCCTCTACGAGGTCTTCATAGGTCAACTCGTAGAACTGATCGGCGCGAAGCGCGGGCTTGCCCTCCTTAAGCTTCTCGAACATCCGCACGTAGGTGCTAAGCACGAACTCCTGCAGTCCTTCACTGGAAGGAGTCTGCAGCCCTTGGGTTTGGTGGAGTGTCCGCCAGAGATTGACGGTTGACGGGTAGACGTCGAGTGGATTGCGCAAAATGTTGATAAAGATTGCTTCCGGGAACATCTCTTTGAGAATTTTGATGCGGAAGGTGTGCGGCGGTGATTTCAGGACGAGCTGCTTACCCGTCTTCCATGTGATCTTCTGCAAGAGCCGGTAAAATTTCTGCTTCCAGGTGCGTAGCTCCGCGGCCGACATGGTTTCGGGATCGAGCGAATTCTCACGGCATGGCGGGCGATTAGGAAACGCGATGGCCGAGTATGGAGAGGGGGCACCCAGCATGCACATCGCGAATTCATCTTCTTGCGGCCGATCGAAAGCCGCCGCCATGTTGTCCATCGGGCGCGTTTTCGGCAGCAGAAACCGCAACACACGCGAGAGCAGCCACTCCGTGAGCACAAAATGGTGCGGCATCAAACACTGGTAGGTGGTCGGGAAGCCGAACTGGTCGTCGCAGATCATCAATTCGTGCAGCAGTGTCGTGCCGCTGCGCCAATGGCCGATCAGGAAAATAGGCGGCTTGGTGATTGCGGCCTTGGCAAACGCGTGGCCGAAGATTGCGCGTTCCGCAAGCCCAAGTAGCGTGTTCACAATGGCGAGAACGCTGACGACGGCTGCGATGTACCAATGCCTTGGATGAACCGCGAAACGATTGCGCCTGAGCAGTGCGAACCAGGTGATAACATCACACCCGTTCCAGATATGCGGCATCCAGCCGGGCTGCTTCGCGAGGGCATGAGCGGCGTTCACCCCCGACGCCGGGGCCGACTTGACGCGACACCGACCGGGATCGGACATCGCCGGGGCTCCGGCCAAGCTAGTCATTTGCGCCACCGACGGCGGATCGGTTGGGAACCGCCCCAACGCACGGCGGACGCGCAGACGGACCTCCGCGTGACGCCTTGCGACCAAGCGAATACACGCCGGCCCGCATGAAATTCATTTGGGCGTCGCGATCCTCGATTGCGCAGAGCATCGCTGGATCGATTGGCTTGCCGATCCGCGCGGTGATCGACTGTCCGCGCAAGCGCAGGAATTCCGCCGGTAAGGCGAGAAATCCGAGCTCGGCGCGAATTCGCGCCGCGAGATAATAGCGGAGCCGGTTTCGTCCCGAGAACCAGACCGGGACCAGCAACGCGTTGTGCCGGTGAGCAACGCGGATAAAGGCATCCGACCAACGGCGGTCAGCGATCGTACCGTCGATTTGCAAGAGCGAGGACATCCCGGCCGGAAAGACGCCGAGGGCCTGGTACCCCGCGCCGAACTCCTGGCGCAGTTTGAGAAGCGAGTTGAGGTTGATGGTGGCGGTGCTGTTGAACGGATCGACCGGGATCATCTTCTGCGACAGCGCCCGCAGAAACTTCATGTGCTGGTTTCCCAGGATCCGGTAGTCGGAGAACTGGCCCTCCAACAGCATGCACATGCTGAGAACGTTGCCACCGCCGGTCGGATGGTTGGCGAACAGGACCACCGGCCTGTTGCCGATTGACTTGAGGTTCTCAAGACCCTCGAACCGATAGCTAATCTGCATCGCTTCGGCGAACGCCGTGATCTGATCTGATCGGCCGCTCGCCTCTACCGCCGCAGCGAGTTCGTTGAGCTCGGCCAGTCCCAAGAGGCGTTGCACGCGCGTGACCAAACGCGACGTATCGGCGGTGCGCCGCGCCAGCATCTTGGCGAACGCCGTGTGTTTCCACGCGCGCCGGAACTCGCCCCGTTCCCGGGCGTCCGGCAACACATAGCGTGCGTCCGAGGTGCTGAGCGCTATCGCGGTCACGTCCCCATCGACCCTGCGTAATCGGCTGGTCCGGAACATGGCGTTAGTCCAATGTCCGGCGAAAGCGAGACACCGCGACACCCATCGCGATCACCATCAGCGCGACGAGCCAGATTGCCTCTCCCTGAAGGTCGGAAAGTGTCGATCCTTTGAGCAGAATTGACCGCACGATCCGCAGGTAGTGCGTCAAGGGAAGGAACTGGCTGATTTCCTGCGCCCAGTCCGGCATGCCGGAAAACGGAAACATGAAACCCGACAGCAGGATGTTCGGCAGAAAGAACATCATCACCATCTGCACCGACTGCAGTTGAGTCCGGGCGAAGGTCGAGAACGTGTACCCGATCGACAGATTTGTGGTGATGAACAAGGTTGTCAGCGCAGCGAGCAGGATCGGGTTGCCAGCCACCGGCACGCCAAAAAGCGTTACCGCTGCACTTAAAACCAGGATGCCTTGGGTAAAGCCGACGAGGATGTACGGCAGGATCTTGCCCAGCATGATCTCAAACGGCGTGATGGGCATCGCCAGCAGGCCTTCCATCGTGCCTTGCTCGGCCTCGCGGGTAACCGAAAGGCCGGTGAAGATCAGCATCGTCAACGTCAGGATCGTTCCAAGCAGCCCGGGCACAATGTTGAGTTGCGTTGTGCCGGCCGGGTTGTAGCGCCGGTGCTCGCGGATCTCGAACGCGGACTCGACGCCGTCCGGAACCGCGCGATCGTTCGCGAGCGCGGTGGAGATGACTTTGCGCAGCGTGCCGAATGCGGATGCCACCGCGACGGGATCGGTGGCATCGGCTGCCACCAGCAGCTCGGGGCGGTCGCCGCGCCGCAGCGCACGCTCAAAGCCAACCGGAATTTCGACCGCGAACACCACTTCGCCCGACGCCAGCAGCCGATCGAGTGCGCCGACATCATCGGCGTAATGGGTGATCCGGAAGTACTTGGTGTTCTGCATGGCGGCAACAATCGAGCGCCCTACATCGCTGGTCTCTTGCAGCAGAACGGCCGTCGGCAAGTTAGTCGCCAGGCTCAACCAACAACCTTGGTTGGGGGCGGTCATGTCGTTGTCATCAAAAAACGTAAATCATTGGCCCGGTGAGGTTGGCAGATACGCGGCAGCGCCATGCCAGCCTGGGGCCGGAGAGAAAGGCGTCACTTTGGCCTGCGACGAAGTCCTGTTGGCGAACGATGTAATTTGGAGACCGTGAGATGCAAAATGACCTATCCGAGCTGGATCGAATGCAGGCCGCGTATAAAGCGGCCGTCGAAGAATGGATAAGCGCGATCAAACAGGAAGAAGCGCTGGCCTCTGTCAATCATACGGTCGCCGAGGTCGACAAATGGGAGGGAGCGCATTTTAAAGAGGACGAAGTTCGCACCAAAGTGAAGGCCGCAAAAAAACAATATGAGGACGCCCTGCGGCGCAAGTTCTTTAATTTTTAAAGGACGCCGGCGCGGCGTAAATATCACCGATGAGCGCCGACAGCCGCTCCGTCTCGTGCATGCTGAATAGGCTTGCAGCTTGAAAGCCGAAAAAGGGTGCCTGTAAATTCCACAGCCACCAATTTTTTCGAACAGGAGGGCGGTTGCCAGGCAGGACTGTGCGAATGTCCGGTTCGGGGTCAAAAACGCGACTTCGATCCGCGCCCGAGCTAGTTCCGCTGTTCCCCTCAAAACGGATATCGTTGGCGCGAGTGACAAAAGCTTTACGGCTTCGATGGCACCATTCGGTCGGGACCTGGGAGGCCGAAGATGTCCACGTGGGAAGCCGAAAAGGCTGAAAGAAATCGGCGGTCGCTCGCGCGCCTCACCAAGGCGCTGCCGCCAATCTTTCCATCGGCGGTTCTGTCTCGGGCGCTTAGCCGCCCATTTGTACCGCCGACGCCACGGCTTGCGATCGACGGATATTGGCGCGCGCATCCACTTCGTGCTGACCGCCTGGCGCGCGCGCTTGCTGCCCGCAGCGGAGCGCCCGCCGGCTGGACCTGGCGGCTTGGCGATAACCGCAAAAGCGGATTGCCGGCCACATTTCGAACGCCGCCTGCGCCTTATCGCGAACCTGCATATGCGCGGGGTCCAGGATCCTGCTGCGTGTGCGGGCAGCCGGTTTATCGCTTCGGCTGGCATCTCGATCTGTGGGACGCTGGTACCAACAAAAATGCGAACTGGCACTGCGCCTGCGTGGTCGCCTGGGAATTCTGGAATGCCCCGAGCGGTCAGGCCCGGATCCTGCGGCGCCTGCAGGCGCGGCGCCTTGGCCAAACTAGCGGACGGCTCTGGAAGAACGCAGAGGTAGACCACCGCGTCCCGTTGTTTAGGGTGTGGAGCGAACACCGCGCCGCGCCGTGGCCCAAGCTGCTCGATTATTGGGGTTTGCCAAACCTGCAGATGATCAATTGCGACGTCCATGCAGCAAAATGCGTGACGGAAGCGCAGGAACGCCGCGCCGCTCGCTCGCTTGCAGCAGAATCTGTCTGACGATCAAACGCGTCGCCTTGGTTTGCGGCCGATGTTCGACGATTTCCGGCGATGATCCCGGGGCGAAGTCTTTCCCGACCCCAAACAAGCTCCGGGCGCGGCGCGTCACTTGATGTCGAGCGGCTTGCCGTCCAGATCCTCGGCGCGCTCGACCTTGATCAGCACCGCGAAACCCTTCTTCTGCGGATCGCGGTCCTTCTCCGGTTGGATAAGGCGTTCCCAGATTTCCTCGTAGACCGGGCCGGCGGTGTGGATCTCCGCGGTGCCGTAGAAGCGGGCGATACCGCCCTTCGGCAACAGACCGGCTTCGCGCAACTGGATCTTGCGCAGAAAGACTGTGATCTTGGCCCCATTCGCCAGATTGTCGTTGGTCGAACCCTTGCCGCGCTCCCAAAGCGCCAGATGTTCGTCGTCGTACACCATGGCGCTGCCGCGCGGGCTCACCTGGGCGAACCCGTTTGGCAGCACAGTTGCGACCAGGCAGACATTGGCCGGGAAGGCCGTGTTGATGTGCTCATGCAGAGGTTTAGGAATGACGGCCAAGGCGAGCCTCCGTTTGCGGCTTTGCAACTGTTTGATATGGCGAGGGATAGTCGGTTGGCTTTATAGAGGCGCTTTATGGTTCGCGCCACTCGTTATCGTTCGTCTGTGCAAACCTCACCATTGATTGGACCGACGCGGTGCTCGCAGACCGGGTCAATTGCACTGGAACTGTTTAGAACCAACCAGCAAGCCAGCCCCACTTGATCTTCACCTGTTTGCCGGACCGATCCACCCACCGGCCACCAGGATGGAACGCGGGCCAGCCGTTGCAATGCCCGGTCTCGTGGCGGCGCATTAACGCAGCATCGGCGGCGTCGGCACCGGTCCTGATAACGATGTGGCAAACCTTCTTTGCATCGTGCCATGAACAGGCATCGGGCGAACCGCAAATCCGGCGGACCTGTTCGGACGAGAGCCGTTGTTCGATGACGTGGCCGTGGTAAGCGTGATCGTATTGTGGCGGCGGTTCGAGGATGATCAACTCGTCACTCCCAACATCGTCCGGGTCATCGCGCAGCGCTCATTCATGCGATTTCTCTCCTCCGATCGTTTCGGTACGTTTGCCAGGTAGGATTTTCGCCACTCGTTCTCGAAGTTGACCATTCGCTGCCTGACCTGCCCGCCGGTCGGCTTCCGAGGAGGCAGTAATATGAGCACGTTCTCAGGAAATTACCCAATCGAACACCGCGCCGGCGAAATCGCCCGCCTGCGTGTTCAGTCGAAAGCCATGGCACCCGACGCACTTGCAATGCTGGAGCTATTCGGACCAATGCAGGGCTGGAGCTGTCTCGATATTGGCTGTGGACCAGGGGGCATTACCGATCTTCTCAGTGCTCGCGTCGGACCTGCGGGCCGGGTGATCGGACTCGATATGGATACGGAGTTTCTGGAGCATGCCCGCCAAAACGCGCCGAACAATGTGGAATTTAGGCTCGGCGACGCCTACGGGTCGGGCTTACCTGCCGGCACCTTTGACCTCGTTCACATGCGCTTTGTCGCAAGTACCGCAGGAAATCCTGAGCGATTGCTCAATGAGGCGATCCGTCTGGCACGGCCGGGAGGCCTCGTCGCACTCCAGGAACCAGATGGATCGACGTTGAACTGCTATCCGCCTCATCCGGCATGGGACCGGCTGCAATCTGTCTTGCTGGCAGTATTCAAGGGAGTTGGTGCCGATCTCGAGTTGGCGAGGAAGCTCTATTTCGTGGTGCGGCAGACCGGCCTTCGCGACGTGCAGTACCGGACTGCCCTGCTTGGCGTCCGCTCCGTCGATCCGATGGTCGATTATCTGCCATCGACAGTCGAGTCGCTGCGAGCGACTATCCTCAAGCTTGGTCTTTTCAGCGAGAGCGATCTTGCCACCGCTCTGGACGAGTGCCGCCAGCACCTCAAAAAACCCGGAACGTCATTCACGATGTACACGCTTGCACAGGTATGGGGCCGCACCGCATAGCTTCCGTTAATGACGGTCGCATGAGAGAATATCTGTATGCCGAAGGAAGATTCAGCAATCAACGAAATCAAAGCACTCGAGGATAGGCGCTATCAAGCCATGCTCGACAGCGACACAGCCACTCTCGACGCACTCTGTTCGGGTGATCTGATCTACACGCATTCCAAGGGCGACCACGATGACAAACAGAGCTATCTGCACAAGGTCGGCTCCCGGCACTTCACCTACCTCGAGATTACGCATCCGGCGGACCGTATCCTGGTCGTCGCCGGCGCCGCGCTCGTGACGGGAAGGATGACGGCCAAGGTGTCGGTTGCCGGCAGAGGAATCGTGCATGTCGACAATCGCTATCTGGCGGTTTGGCTGCGCGAGCATGGCGCTTGGAAGTTCGTTGCTTACCAGCCAACGCCAATCATCAACAGCTGACATCGACCGCGCGCCCCTGGCCCGCTAACTTAAACGCGAACGACAACAACGGGGAGCGCCAGCCATGCGCAAGGGGCTCCCGCCAGGGAGGACGTGATGGCGTACCTTTGGGAAAAATCCTATCCGCCCGGCGTGTCGTGGGACGCACAATTGCCGCCCCCGGTGCCGCTTGAGAGCCTGCTGGAAACGGCGGCGAACCAATGGCCGGAACGGATCGCGATCGACTTTTACGACCGCACCTTCACGTTTCGCGAACTCCACGATCTCGCGGCGCGGGCGGCGAAGGGATTACAGGCGCTTGGCGTCGGGCCCGGGGTCCACGTCGGACTGCACCTGCCGAACACGCCGCATTTTGTGATCGCGTTCTTTGCCGTGCTGATGGCCGGCGGACGTGTGGTCAATTTCAGTCCACTGTCTGCACCGCGCGAACTGAAATATCAGATCGCCGACGCCGAGACGACGGTGATGGTCACGCTCGGGTTGCCGATGCTCTATCCGCAGATTGCGGCGCTAAAGGGCACAGCCAAGTTCGAGACGCTGGTTGTCTGCAGCATCGCCGACTTCCTGCCGGCGCCGATCGCGCAAATGTTTGGACCGGCGGCGGAGCGCGTCGGAGGCGCCGGCCGCGAGATCGAGTTCGCTGCACTCATCGCCAATGACGGCGCGCTCGAGCGGCGCCGGCGCGGCCCGCTCAAGGACGAGGTCGCCGTGCTGCAATATACCGGCGGCACCACCGGCCAGCCCAAGGGAGCGATGCTCACCCATGCCAACTTTTGTGCGGTGTTGAACATCTATTCCTATTGGAACGGGCTCGGCCCGGATGAGGAACCGCAAAAAGTGCTGGCTGTGCTGCCATTGTTCCACATCTTCGGCCTGAGCTTTGTCATGTTGCTTGCGGTCGCCACCGGCTCACAGATGGTGCTGCACATCAGGTTCGATCCGGACCGGGTGCTCGCCGACATCGCGCGCAAGAAAATTACGGCGTTTCCGGCGGTGCCGACCATGTACACCGCGCTCGTCAATCATCCCAAGGTGAAAGAGTTCGACCTCTCCTCGGTTTCCACCTGGGGCTCCGGAGGCGCGCCGCTGCCGCTGGAAGTGCAGCAACGCTTCGAAGCGCTCACCGGTCTTTGTCCGAAGGAGGGCTATGGCCTTACCGAAGTCGCGCCCTTGGGGACGCTGCAGATCAAAGACGCGCCGGTACGCCAGGGCAGCGTCGGCGTGCCGGCGCCGCACACGATTTTGGATGTGGTCGATCTGGCAACCGGCACAAAGGTGCTGTCAGCCGGCGAGAAGGGCGAAGTCTGCTTTCGCGGGCCGCAAGTCATGAAGGGCTACTGGAAAAAGCCCGAAGAAACCGCGGACGCGTTTCGCGGCGGGCGCTTTCATACCGGCGATATCGGCTACCTCGACCAGGACGGCTTTCTCACCCTGGTCGACCGCAAGAAGGACATGATCCTGTCCGGCGGCTTTAACGTGTTTCCACGCAACATCGAAGAAGCGATCTACGAACATCCCGGCGTCGCCGAGGTCACTGTCATCGGCATCCCGGATGCGTACCGCGGGCAGTCGGCCAAGGCCTTCATCGCGCTCAAACCCGGACACGCGCCGTTTGCGATCGACGAACTGAAGGCATTTCTGGCCGACAAGCTCGCCAAATACGAAATGCCGACCGAGATGGAGATTCGAGCAAGCTTGCCCAAGACCCCGGTCGGGAAATTGTCGAAGAAAGAGCTGGTGGCCGAGGAAATTGCCAAGCGACAACCGGCAGAGGCGCTGCAAGCAGCTGCCCGCGAATGACTCTCAAGCAGCACTTATCGGAGGCGATGCGGTCGACTTGATGAGCTTCGCGTACCAGCGAAACGACGCCTTCGGAATCCTGCGCTGGGTTGGGTAATCCACGTAAACCAGCCCGAAGCGCTGACTATATCCTGAGGCCCATTCAAAATTATCGAGCAGCGACCAGACGAAATAGCCGCGCACGTCGGCGCCGGCGGTGATCGCGTCGAACATAGCGGCCGTGTAAGCGTCCAAATAGTCGATGCGTCGCCGGTCGGGGATAGCGCCGTCAGCGTCGATCTCATCGCTGAAGGCCGCGCCGTTCTCCAGCACGTAAATCGGCAAGCCGTAGCGGCGGTTTACTTCGGCCAGCGTTTCGCGGAAGGCATCCGGTTCGATTGGCCATCCCATGCCTGAGCGCGGGACGCTCTCCGGAGCGGGCCCGAAACCGGCGCCCAACGGGTTGCTGGCGTCCGCGACGACGTAAAGGGGCGAATAGTGGTTCAGCCCGAACCAGTCGACCGGGCGCTGTATCTGCGCCAAATCATCAGGCCGCAGATGCGGCGCCATCGCCCCGGCGAGCAGCGCGGGATACTTGCCGAGCAATTGCGGATCGGGAAACGCGCCGTTCCAATAGGCGTCCAGTTTTTGCGATGCGAGCAAGTGCTCCGGCTCGTCCCGCGCCGGCCGGCAGGGTTGGTAATTGTGAGCCGCGCCAATCGACGCGTCCTGCACGCTTGCTCGCAGCCGGTCAACGGCCGCGCCGTGCGCGAGGTTCACGTGATGAACGGCCTGCAAAAGAAGTTCGTGATTGGTCATTGCCGGCGGCATTCCGCCAAAGCAATAGCCGAACAGCGTGAACACCGAAGGCTCGTTGAAGGTTGCGTAGCGCTTGACCCGGTCGCCGTAGCGGTCCCCGAGCAGCGTGGCGTAATCGGCAAACCAATCGATACATTCGCGGTTGGCCCAGCCGCCACGGCCGCCCAGCGCCTGGGGCAAATCCCAATGGTAGAGACAAAGCCAAGGCTCGATCTCGGCGGCAAGGAGTCCGTCGATCAGGCGATCGTAGAAGACCAGTCCCGCTTCATTGGTGGCGCCACGGCCGGTCGGCATCACCCGCGGCCAGGCAACCGAAAAGCGATAGGCCTTGACGCCAAGATTGCGCATCAGCGCAATGTCTTCGGCATAGCGATGGTAATCATCGCAGGCAATGTCGCCAGTATTGCCATTTTTGATGCGTCCGGGCTGCCGGCAATAGGCGTCCCAGATGCTCGGGCCGCGGCCATCCTTGTGGGCGGCGCCTTCGATTTGATAACTCGACGTGGACACGCCCCACAGGAAGTCTGCTGGAACGTGAGGCGAGCCGGGCGCCATGACCGAGATCCTATGCGCCGGGACTTGGTCGGCCAGCGGCGCGTCCGCAGCCTTATCCGGCGAAGCCGCCAGCGTCGAGAAACTCTTGTTCAGCCGGCGTCGTATCGCGCCCCAGCATGCGGTTGCGATGCGGAAATCGTCCGAATTTTACGACGATGTCGCGATGGCTCAGCGCGTAGCTCGACAGGTCGGCATCGCCGAAAGCCTCGTAGAGCTGCACTGAGCGATGTTGATCGGCGATAAGCTCGGAATGCATGAACGGCAGACAGAAGAATTGCCGCATCGCCTTGTCGGCCGCTTGATCGAAGCCGCGCGCGATCGCGCGTTCCGCCACTGCTCGCGCCAGCGGATCGGTCGCGAACGCGCGCGCAGTGCCGCGAAACATATTTCGGGGAAACTGATCAAGCAAAATGACAAGCGCGAGCGCACCTTCGGCGTTTTCTTCGAACGCCATGAGGTCGCCGCGGACCGCTGCTTCGTGAGTCTCCAGAAACCGCGAGCTAATGGCCAAGTCGAACCCGTCGTCTTGCTTGAACCATTTCTCGGGCCCGGCGTCGCGCCAGAACGAGACGATTTCGGCCGGTGTAGCGACACTCATCCTATTGCCCCCGGCTCGTGGCGCTCGCGAAACGTCGGGCCTCTTCGGCGGCGCGGAACAAAGCCTTCGCCTTGTTGATGCATTCCTGCTGTTCGAATTCCGGATCGGAATCGGCGACGATGCCGGCGCCGGCTTGCACATACATGGTGCCGTCCTTGATCAGGGCAGTGCGCAGCGCGATGCAGGTATCCATGTCGGCACCGGCGGAGAAATAGCCGACGCAACCGGCATAGAGTCCGCGCTTTTCCTGCTCCAGTTCGTCGATGATCTGCATCGCCCGGACCTTGGGCGCGCCGGATACCGTGCCGGCGGGAAAGCCTGCGGCCAGCGCATCGAGCGGGTCGCAGTCATCGCGGAGCTTGCCTTCGACGTTGGAGACAATGTGCATCACCTGGCTGTAGCGTTCGATGAAGAACCGATCGGTCACTTTGACGCTGCCGATCGCGGCGACCCGGCCGACATCGTTGCGGCCAAGGTCGAGCAGCATCAAATGCTCGGCGCGTTCTTTTGGATCTGCGAGCAGCTCCTGTTCCAGTGCCTTGTCTTCGTGCGGCGTGGTGCCGCGCTGTCGCGTACCCGCGAGCGGGCGAATGGTCACGGTGCCGTGGCGGGTTTTGACCAGCACTTCGGGGCTTGAGCCGGCGACCGCGAAAGTGCCGAAGTCCAGGAAGAACAGATACGGCGAGGGATTGACGCGCCGCAATGCGCGGTAAAGCGCAAAGGGCGGCAGCGAGAACGGGGCTTCGAACCGCTGCGACAGGACGACCTGAAAGATATCGCCGGCGAAAATGTAGTCCTTGGCGCGCAGCACCATGCGTTTGAAGTCTTCGGCGCTGGTGTTGGAGCGCGGGGCGACGGCCCCCACCGCTTTCTCCGGCGCTTGCGGGGGAGGGTAGGGAGGGGCAGCGGCCGATTTGCCGAGCGGACGCTCGAGCGCATCGATGATCGCCGACAGGCGTTCGACCGCTTGCGCGCGCGCCGCCTCTGCCGTTACGCCGGCGCGTGGCCGCACCGGCGTAACGGCAGTGATGGCATCTTCGACCGCATCGAACACGATCACCAGCGTCGGCCGGACGACGATTGCATCCGGAATCCCGATCGGATCCGAACGCGGGGCGGCCAGCGAATCTTCCATCTGCCGGACCATGTCGTAACCGAGATAGCCGAACACGCCGGCGGCCATCGGCGGCAAAGCATCGGGCAACACAATCCGGCTTTCGTCAATGAAGGCGCGCAAGGCTTGCAGCGGCGGCGCGCCCACCTGTGCGAACGCCTCGGGATTGTTCTGCAGCGTGCGGTTGATTTCGGCATCCGGGCCGTTGACGCGAAAAATGACGTCGGGCTCAAGACCGATGATGGAATAGCGTCCACGCACCTCGCCGCCCTCGACCGACTCGAGCAAGAAGCTCATTGCCCTGGCGGCGGTTATTTTGAGAAAGGCCGAGACCGCTGTCTCCAGGTCGGCGACGAGCGTCGTCCAAACCACCTGCGGCTCGCCGGCGGCGTAACGCGCGGCGAACGCGGCAGCCGAAGGCTCGACCTGCATGTCAGTTGGTATCCGGCGCGCTGTTGCCGAGCGCTTGGGCGAGCGCCGCCTGATTGATGCTGGTGCCGAGATCGTCCTGGAGCCAGGTGACGTATTCAGCGAAGATGTCGTTGGTCTCCTGGCGCTGCACCGTCTCTTCGAGCCGCTTGCTGTCGGCAGAGTTGGTGTCCAGTTTTGGCGTGGTCACGTCGGTGACGCGGAACACCACCCATTCGCTCGGCTTGTCGGCTTCCGTACTGCCGAAGCCGTCTTTGGCGGTATGGAATACCGCGCCCGCGACTTTAGCGGACACAAACCCGGTCGCCCGCTCGCGCTTCAGCTTGTCCGCCGTTTGCACAGTGAGGCCCTCCGCTTTGGCGAGCACGTCGAACGCGTTGCCGTTCTTCAGCTTGTCGACCAGATCGGTCGCCTTGGTCTTCAGACGCGAGGCGATCTGGTCTTCGCGCAAGCGCTGCTCGACCTGGCTCTTGACCTCATCGAGCGTTCGTTCGCGCGCCGGCGTAATGCCGCTGACTTCGTACCAGATGTAGCCGCCACCGGCCGAGATTGGATCGTTGTCGACACCGACATCGGAGGCGAAAGCGGCGTTGATCACTTCCGTGGCTTGGGGAAGGTTTGCGACCGGATTGCCGCTCGGATCGTGGCCGGAGCGATCGACGTCGTAGGTCATCACCGGCAGCTTCGCCTTCTGTGCCGCCTCTTGCAGCGTGGCGCCGCCGGCGCGGGCATCCTCGATCTTGTCGTGCAGGCTCAGCACTTCGGTCTTGGCGCGCTCGGCCGAGAGTTCGCTGCGAATTTGCGGCGTGACTTCGGCCAGCGTTTTTGCCACCTCGGGCTCGATTTTGGGCACGGTGACGATGACCGTGCCGAACCGTCCCTTGATCGGCTGGCTTATTTCGTCCTCCTTAAGCGAAAAAACGACGTCCGCGACGGCCGGATCGATGATCTCGGTTTTCGGCACGGTACCGAGATCGATGTCCTGATCTTTCAGACCACGCTCGGCGGCAAGCGCTGCGAGACTTAAGCCGTCCTTGAGCTTGGCTTCGGCGGCCTCGGCCTCCGGCATGTTCGGGAAAACGATTTGCTCGACGTGCCGGCGCTCCGGCGTCGTGTAACGACTGCGGTGTTCATCGTAATAGGTCTTCATATCCGCGTCGGAAATCTCCATCGTTTTGGAAATCTCCGCGGGCGTAGCCTGCACGGTTGCGATCTTGCGGTATTCCGGCGCGCGGAACAGGATTTTGCGCGCCTCGAAATATTTGTTGACCTCTTCGGCGGTCGGTGCGGGAATGTCGCCGGCCTGCGCGGGTCCGAGCGTGGCGTATTCGATGCTGCGTTCCTGATTTTGGAATTGATTGATGGCTTCGAGCCAGGCCTTCGGGACCGGCAGGCCGCCGGTCAGCGAGTTGGCAATCTGCCGCCGCAGCATGATCTGCCGCTGTTCATTGATGAAACGCTGTTCGCTGTAGCCGACATTACGGAGCACCTGCTCGAACCTTACGCGGTCAAAGCGGCCATTGCTTTGAAACATCGGGTCGGCGGTAATGTGTTGCACCACGTCGGCGTTGGACAGGCCGAGCCCCATCTGCCGCGCGCGTTGATCGAGGCCGGCCTCGGCGACCATTTCGCCAAGCACCTGCCGATCAAGACCGAAGGCGTTGGCCTGCTCCGGCGTGAGCGCACGGCCAAACTGGCGTCCGACTTGCTGCAGGCGCTCGTTGTACAGCTGGCGGAATTGTTCAACCGAGATTTCGGTGCCGCCGATCTTGGCAAGCGTCGAGCGGCCGTAACCGTGAAAAATATCGTTGATGCCCCAGACCGCAAAGCTCAGGGCCAATAGCCCTAAGACCACGCCCATGACGGCGCGGCCAAGCCAATTGGCGGAGGCTTTGCGGATACCTCGAAGCATAACGGTCCGATTGCTGGAGTGGCGCTGCGTGCTTTAAGGGCGCGCATCATAAGGAGCGGCGCGCCAGCCCGCAACTGACGGGATTTCCTGATAAAACGCCTCTTTTCCGCATCCAGGCGGTCTGCTAACGGCTGTCCTGTCGCAGCTTTTGCGAGCCTACACGCCCAGACACAGTCGAGACATACACAATGGCGCCCCGCCCGCTGGTTGCCGGCAACTGGAAAATGCACGGTCTGAAAAGCGCGGCTGGCGAATTAGAGAATATCATCGCCGGCGCGCAGAGCCTTCCCAAGGTCGAGCTGATGGTGTGCCCGCCCGCGACGTTAATTGCGGGTTTTGCCGCGGTTGCGAGTGGATCTGGTGTTGAAATCGGCGGTCAGGACTGCCATCCGCTGGCCTCTGGTGCCTACACCGGCGACATCTCCGCCGAAATGCTCAAAGATGCCGGCGCTAGCGCCGTTATCGTCGGTCATTCCGAGCGGCGGCGATACCACGGTGAGACCGATGCGGCGGTGCGGGCGAAGGCAGAAGCCGCGCGCCGCGCCGGCATTGTTGCGATCGTGTGTGTGGGAGAGACGCGTGCCGAGCGCGAGTCCGGGTGTGCGCTCTCGGCGGTGAGCGCACAACTCGAAGGCTCGCTTTCAGATGATTCCACGGGCTTCGTCATCGCCTACGAACCGGTCTGGGCTATCGGCACCGGGTTGACCCCAACCCGCGGGGATATCGCGGAGATGCACAGCTTGGTCCGTGAGCGGCTCGGCGTACGCTTCGGATTGGGGAGCGAGGCCGTGCGCATTCTCTACGGCGGTTCGGTCACCCCCGCGAACGCACGCGAACTGTTAGCCGTCGACAATGTCGACGGGGCCTTGGTCGGTGGCGCGAGCCTCAAAGCCGATGAGTTCCTGGCTATCGCCGGCTTTTACCGCTAGGCACCAGCCGCCATGGAAAATCCACGCCGGATCATGTAGAGACCGGCGCGACTTCCTATATCGCCGGCAGAAGGCCTGCGGCCGCGAGCGGACACTATCGATGTTGACTGTCATTATCGTCATCCACCTCATGCTCGTCCTTGGCTTGATCGGGGTGGTGCTGCTGCAAAAGTCCGAAGGCGGGGGCCTCGTAAGCTCGACCAGCGGCTTTATGACCGGCCGCGGCACCGCCAACGTCCTGACCCGGACGACGGCACTGCTGGCCGTCGGATTCTTCATTACCAGTCTGGCGCTGTCGTGGTTGGCCGGTCTTGGCCGCCACCCGGCGTCGATCATCAATACCGGGGGTGGTGCGCCGACGCAGGAGGCGCCAGCGGGTTCGCCGGCGCCGCTCAGCGCAGGCGGCCGCGGCATTCTCGACCAATTGCGGTCGAGAGGAGCCCCCGAGGCCCCGCCAGCCGCGCCGAGTGGGCCGCAAGTCCCGCAATCGAAATAAGTGCCCAACATGGCGCAAACAGCTCCCCCGATGCCGATCACGAAAGCAGCGGGGGAGGCTTCAGCGCGGCATGAGGATTTCGCTGAAGGCTATTGTGAAGGCGTCATTTTCCGAATTCGCCGCAGGCGTCGCGCGGTAGCCATTCCAGAATATCGCTCGTCGAATTGGGTGATCGTCGCTAGAGGTTAAATCCCATGGCGCGGTACATTTTCATCACCGGCGGCGTGGTTTCATCCTTGGGCAAGGGTCTCGCTTCCGCTGCGCTCGGCGCGCTGTTGCAGGCGCGCGGTTATAAGGTCCGGCTACGCAAGCTTGACCCCTATCTCAACGTCGATCCCGGTACGATGTCGCCCTATCAGCACGGCGAGGTGTTCGTCACTGACGACGGCGCCGAGACCGACCTCGACCTCGGCCATTACGAGCGCTTCACCGGACGTCCGGCGACCCGTACCGACAACATCACCACCGGCCGCATCTATCAGGATATCCTCGCCAAGGAGCGGCGCGGCGATTACCTCGGCGCTACCATCCAGGTCATTCCCCACGTCACCAACGCCATCAAGGATTTCATCCGCGACGGCAACGAAGGCTTCGACTTCGTGCTGTGCGAGATTGGCGGCACTGTCGGCGACATCGAGGGCCTGCCGTATTTCGAGGCCATTCGTCAGCTCGGCAACGACCTGCCGCGAAACCACGCGGTCTATATCCATCTGACGCTAATGCCGTTCATCCCGAGCGCCGGCGAATTGAAAACCAAGCCGACCCAGCACTCGGTGCGCGAACTGCGCGCCATCGGCATTCAGCCCGATATTCTGCTGTGCCGTTCCGACCGGCCGATCCCGGAGAGCGAGCGGCGCAAGCTCGCGCTGTTTTGCAACGTGCGTGAGAGCGCCGTGATCGAGGCGCTCGACGTCGACAATATCTATGCAGTGCCGCAGGCCTATCACGCCGGCGGGCTTGATGGGGAAGTGCTGGCAGCGTTTGGCATTGAATCGCCGCCGCCGCCCGATCTCGCGACCTGGGATTACATCGACGCCCGCATCCGCAATCCCGAAGGCGACGTGACCATCGCCATTGTCGGCAAATATACCGGCATGAGGGACGCCTATAAATCGCTGATCGAGGCGCTCTCGCACGGCGGCATCGCCAACAAGGTGAAAGTCAATCTCGACTGGATCGAGAGCGAGGTGTTCGAGAACGAGGACCCGGCGCCGTATCTGGAACACGTCGACGGTATCCTCGTGCCGGGCGGCTTCGGTCAGCGCGGCACCGGCGGGAAAATTCGCGCCGCGCAGTTCGCGCGCGAACGTCAGGTGCCGTATTTCGGCATCTGCTTCGGCATGCAGATGGCGGTGATTGAGGCGGCGCGGAACCTCTGCGGCATCGAGGACGCCAACTCGACCGAATTCGGCGCGACGCGGGAGCCGATCGTTGGTCTGATGACCGAATGGATGAAAGGCAACGAGCAGCAGAAGCGCGGGCTCAACGGCGATCTCGGCGGCACCATGCGGCTCGGCGCCTATCCGGCTTTGCTTGCGCGCGGCAGCCGCGTCGCCGACATCTATCAGGCGACCGAGATTTCAGAGCGCCACCGCCACCGTTACGAGGTCAACACCGCCTACAAAGACCGCCTGGCGCAGCATGGCATACGCTTTTCCGGCATGTCGCCGGACGGCTTACTGCCGGAAATCATCGAATACGACGATCATCCGTGGTTTATCGGCGTGCAGTTTCATCCCGAGCTGAAATCGCGGCCGTTCGCGCCGCATCCGCTGTTTTCATCGTTCATCGGCGCGGCGGTGGAGCAGAGCCGGCTGGTGTAGTTTGCAACTCTTGCGGTTGCGGATTACAATAGTGCAACTGAGATGGGCACCACTCTGGAGACGAATGAATTTGACGCGGGTCTGGCATAGTCCCGTCAACCGAAGTTTATGAGGCGTGGGGGCGTTCGGTGGCGACTTTTGTAAGGCTGTACGCGTGGGCGGTTCCGGCGTTTACAGCCGGATCGCCCGTCGATCATACTTGGGTGACGAGCTACGATAATCGAAGCGCTTCGTTTGGAAGCCTCGGGCAAGTCACCGCCGCCAAACAGTTTTACTGGCTTTGCTGGGGCAACTTCCATCCCAAGGGTAGATTTCTAGGGGAGGGTGAGGGAGATTCGGTTTACGCTAGGTGTTTGGTCGAACCAAATGCGGACTCACGAAAGGTGGTTGCCGCGCGCGGGACAATTTTGAGGTATGGGCGTGATGGGGTGTGCCATCAATTGGCCAATCAGGTGCTCTACTCAATTGGCGGTGACGACATCGAGCCGGTTACAGTCGCGGACGCGCGTGGTTATATCCTCAGCAGCTTCCGCTATGGGACCTACGGATTGAACGATGATGTTTGGAAAGATAAACGCAATTCTTGCGGTACTCGCGGCAAGCAGTCGAGAAGACACCGCCGGAGCGGACAGATGACGCAGAAACCCGACGATTTTGAAATTCGCGCCCGCAAGGCTCTCAAAGGTCAAAGCCGCACACTTCTTCCCAAATTGCGCGCGCTGCGGACGCAAGCACAGGGTCTTTCATCGCGGCAATGGTCCAAATCGTACCCACCGAGCGCCGAGGAGATAAATACGAGCAATCAAGAAATGTTCGATCGCGCTGCTGAGCTGCTGGGTCCGGAGAATTTCAAAAGGATATTTGGTGCTGCGGCATACGAAGAAGTCGATCTCGTCGATCCGCAATTCCTCTCTCAGTCTGACACCGAAGCCGATCTTCCCATGAAGACCAACACCGGAGCCATCGCCGGCAGTCGGATAAGTTCGGCTGCCACAACTGTCACATTAAAGCACCTCGCGGCAAGCCTTGCGGCAGATAACGAGCTCTCAAAAAAGCAGGCGGAAGCTATCCTCGGTGGTTTTGTCGGCAATATTGTAAAGCACCTAAAAAAGGGCCAGCGCATCCGCATCGGTGGCCTTGGCATTCTCCAGGTGAGAAAGCGCGCCGCGCGAATGGGACGGAACCCGACAACCGGCGAAGCAATTCAGATCAAGTCAAGCAAGAAAGTCGCCTTTCGCGCTTCGAAAGAACTCAAGGAAGCGATCTGATTCCGCAAGCGTTCGTGGTCTCTTCATGTGTACGTCATGGCCGGCGTGGTGCCGGATATGATGGCGCCTGAACTGATTGGCGCTACGATCGTATCGCACCAAATATCGCGAGGTACGCATGATCTACGAGTTGCGCATTTACGCCTGCTTACCCAACCGGCTGCCGGCGCTGCTCAAGCGGTTCGAAGACCACACCCTGAAGATCTGGGACAAGCACGGCATCAAGCAGATCGGCTTCTGGACCGTGCTTGTCGGCGACAGCAACAACGATTTGCATTACCTGCTCGCCTGGGACTCGCTCGCCGAGCGCGAGAAGAAATGGAACACCTTTGCCGCCGACCCGGCGTGGCTCAAAGTCCGCGAAGACAGCGAGCGGGACGGGCCGATCATCGCCAACATCAAGAGTTCGTTCTTGCGGCCGACCGCGTTCTCGGCGTTGAAGTAAGCGCCGCCGGTTGACCCGGCAGGGCTCGGCGATCATGGTCCGCCGCGAGAACCGATGAACGCAAAACCCAACTCGACCGTCGCCGTCGGCAAGGTGCGTTTCGGCAACAAGCTGCCACTTGCGCTGATCGCAGGGCCGTGTCTGCTCGAAAGCCGTGCGCACGCGTTCGAGATGGCGTCAGCCCTCAAAGAGATCGCGGCGCGGCGCGGGATCGGGTTCATCTACAAGACATCGTTCGACAAGGCGAACCGCACCAGTGCCAAGAGCGCGCGCGGGATCGGTCTCGATAAGGCGCTCGCCATCTTCGCCGATCTGCGCGCCAAGCTCGGTGTGCCGGTGCTGACCGACGTGCACGAGCCTGACCAATGCGCTCTTGTGGCCGAAGCCGTCGATATTCTGCAAATCCCGGCCTTTCTCTGCCGGCAGACCGACTTGTTGGTCGCCGCCGCCAAAACCGGACGTGCGGTCAACGTGAAGAAAGGCCAATTCCTGGCGCCGTGGGATATGAAGAATGTCGTGGAAAAAATCACCGGCGCCGGCAATCGCAACGTACTCGTCACCGAGCGTGGCGTGTCCTTCGGCTACAACACGCTGGTCTCCGACATGCGGGCGCTGCCGGCACTGGCGAAGCTCGGCGCGCCGGTGATCTTCGACGCGACCCACTCGGTGCAGCAACCGGGCGGGAAGGGGACTTCATCCGGCGGCGAGCGCGAGTTCGTGCCGGTGTTGGCGCGCGCGGCCGTCGCGGTCGGCGTTGCCGGCCTTTTCATCGAGACCCATCAGAACCCCGACAAGGCCCCCTCCGACGGCCCGAACATGATGCCGCTCAAAGCGATGGAGCCGCTTCTTTCGCGCTTGATGGAGTTCGACGCGCTGGTAAAAGGCGAGGCTAAGGAACCTCAATCAGTGCGGCAATCTTCTCGCGTACGTCGTTGAGGAGCTCCGGCCTCGAGCGATCGATCAGTTCGACGTTGCGTTCCGACCAAGAAAGGCTGCGCGGCTGATCGGCGAGAACCACGCCGTTCACACCCTGACCGCCCGGAATTGCGACCTCGAATGGATAGCCCTTGACCTTGCTGGTGACCGGGCAGGCGATACACAGGCCGGCACGCTCGTTATACGCCCGCCGACTGAGCACGATCGCCGGGCGGCGCCCACGCTGTTCACGCCCTTTGATGGGGTCAAGCCTGATCCAAATGAAGTCGCCCGCGTCAGGGCAGTAGGGGCTACCAGATTTCGCCGCCCGCTGTTGCCCCCCACTCGACCTCCGGGTGGCGGTTCTCTTCGGTGATGCCATCGATCAGGCTTTGCAAACTATAACGGCGCCGCTGCCGTGGTTTCGCGACTTTGACAACGAGGATGCCATTTTCCGTCGTCATCTCGGCCGGCTTTCCTTCCACCGCGCCGATTTCCTCGGCAAATGCCTTCGGCACACGCAGCGCAAGGCTGTTGCCCCATCGCAGAAATTCAACTTTCATGGCGTAATAGTCCTTGGCGCGCAGTATCTACAATGTAGATACGTAGAAGCGCGGCGTCAAGCTAGAGTACGTGACTGACCCGAGCGGATTTATCGGTGCGCATCTGAATTGCTCCATCAGATCAGCCCAGCATGTCGCGCACCAGCGGTATCACTTTGCTGCCGTAAAGCTCGATGCTGCGCATGAGCCTATCGTGGGCGAGCGTGCCGGCCGAGTATTTCATATCAAAGCGCACAAGGCCGAGCGCTTTGGCGGTTGCGGCGATCTTGCGCGCGACGGTCTCCGGTGCGCCGACATAGAGTGAGCCGCGCTCGACTTCCTGATCGAAGTGCGCGCGCCCGATCGGCGGCCAGCCGCGTTCGCCGCCGATCCGGTCGTGCATGCCTTTATAGCCGACCCAATATTCCTCGCGCGCCTGCGCGTCGGTGTCGGCGACATGGCCGGGCGAGTGCACGGCAATCTCTTTGACCGGTTGGCCGAGCTGCTCAAACGCCCGCTTATAGAGGTCGACGAATGGGTGAAACCGCTTCGGCTCGCCGCCGATGATGGCGAGCGACAGCGGCAGATCATAGTGCGCGGCCCGGACCACGGATTCCGGGCTGCCGCCGACACCGATCCAGGCCTTGAGCGGCGGGCCTTCGATCTGCGGGTAGATGCCCTGATCCTTCAGCGGCGGGCGCAACCGCCCCTCCCAGGTCACTTTGTCCGACCGCAGCAGCGCCACGAACAAATCAAGCTTTTCCTCGAACAGCACCTCATAATTGGAAAGGTCGTAGCCAAACAGCGGAAAGGATTCGGTGAACGAACCGCGCCCTAGCGTGATCTCGGCGCGGCCGCTCGAAGCGGCGTTTAGCGTCGAGAACCGCTCGAAGACGCGGATCGGGTCGTCCGTGCTAAGCACCGTGACCGCCGAGCCGAGGTGGATACGTTTGGTGCGGCCGGCGATCGCCGCCAGCAATACCTCGGGCGCGGATACGGAGAAATCGGGACGATGATGCTCGCCGACGCCAAAAGCGTCGACGCCGAGCTCATCGGCCAGCACCGCCTCGTCCACCACGTTGCGGATAACCCGGGCGTGACTTAGCAGGTCGCCGTCGGGACCTGTGGTGACGTCGCCGAACGTATCGAGACCAAACTGGAAGTCTGTTGCCATGGTTGTCGCCAATTCGCCCTTCGCGCCAAAGCGGTACGCTTGCGCAATTTGCGTCAGGTAGGGTGGCTGGCGCAGCGGCGCAACGTCGCAACCGGCATCCCGGACCGGCAATTGGCTCGCTGTTTGCTGTTGTACGTGCTGCTAAAGGCTACTTACGGCATGGGCGCAATTTACCAAACCTCACATCCGGCTTGCTTAGGAGGCTGCGGCGCGTTCATATCGACAGTGGGAAGACTTAAAGTCATACATCAAACGATCATCGGGACGTCGCACCGGCGTGTGCGGTAATCAGAGGGGAAAGCCCCATGAGGCGAATAGCAGTTGTAGCGGCAGCCACACTCGCGCTGCTGGCCGGGCCGGCTACGGCCCAGGACAAGACCATCAAGATCGGCTTCATCAGTACGTTCAGCGGCCCCGCCGGCGCGATCGGTGCCGACATGAAAAACGCGTTTGAGCTCGGGCTCGATCATCTCGGTCGCAAGCTCGGCGGGCTGCCGGTCGAAGTCATTTACGAGGACGACCAGCAAAAACCCGAAATCGGCGTCCAAAAGACCCAGAAACTGCTCGAATCCGATCACGTCGACTTCGTCGCGGGTTACATCTGGTCGAACGTCATGCTGGGCTCGCTAAAGCCGCTGGTGGATTCAAAGACGATCACCGTGATCACCAATGCCGGCGCATCGCAGCTCGCCGGCGCAATGTGTTCGCCGTACGTTTTCTCGACTTCGTTCAACAACGATCAAGCCCCGCAGTCTCTCGGCCTCTATCTCAATCAAAAGGGCATCAAGAAGGTCTTCATGATGGGCCCGAATTACGCTGCCGGCCGCGATATGCTGCAAGGCTTGCGCGACACCTTTAAGGGCGAATTCGTCGGCCAGGAGATGACACGCTGGCCGGACCAGCTCGACTTTTCGGCTGAACTGTCAAAGGCCCGCGCGGCAAAGCCCGACGCGCTTTACGCATTCTATCCGGGCGGCGCCGGCATTCAGTTCATCACTCAGTACGTGCAATCGGGCCTAAAGGGACAGATCCCGCTTTATCAGAACTACGTCATCGACGAACTGTCGCTGCCTCGGCTCAAGGATCTGGCGGTCGGGATTCTCGGTTCGACGAATTGGGTCAACGACCTGCCCAACGAGACCAATAAGAAGTTCGTCGCCGACTATATCGCGAAATACAAGAAGCGGCCTTCGAACTACGCCGCCCAGACCTATGATGCGGTGTCCCTGCTCAACAGTGCCGTTCTGGCGGTCAAAGGCGACCTGTCGAAAAAGGAAGAGATGCGCAAGGAAATGCAGAAGGCCGATTTCAAATCTGTGCGCGGCAACTTCAAATTCGGCAACAATCACATCCCGATCCAAAACTACTATCTCACCGATACGGTGAAACAGGGCAACGATTTCGTGCTCAAGACGGTCGCGACCATCGTTGAGAACGACCAGGACCGCTTCCACGACAAGTGCCCGATGAAATAGCGCGCGGCATCATATTTGCCTGATCGGTCGCTAAAGCCGTAATCCTTAGCGCTGGCCGCATCGCGGCTGGCGTCTTAGGAATGACGTCGCCGGGTTATTGTCGGACCGCATGCTGTATTTCTTCGAGCAATGCTTGAACGGCGTGCAGTTGGGCATGCTGCTGTTCCTGCTGGCGGCCGGCCTGACGCTGGTCTTCGGGATCATGGATCTCGTCAATCTGGCGCATGGCTCGCTGTACATGCTGGGCGCCTACTTTGCCGCCACGTTGGCCGTCGTGACCGGCAGCTTTGTTGTCGCCGTCATTCTCGCCGTGGTGGCCTCGCTCGTCGCCGGAATGGTGCTCGAAGTCGTCGCCATCAGACGGCTCTATGAACGCAGCCACCTCGACCAGGTGCTCGGCACCTTCGGGCTCATTTTGTTCTTCAACGAACTTGTGCGGCTGATCTGGGGGCCGGCCGGCATGACGCTTTCATTGCCGCCGCAAATGCTGAGCGCGATTTAGATCATTCCCGGCGTCTATTATCCGGCCTACCGGCTGGTCATTATCCTGGCAACGCTGGCGGTTGCGGCGTTGCTTTACGTCGTGGTGATGCGCACCCGGCTCGGCATGCTGATCCGCGCCGGCGCCTCCAACCGCGAAATGGTGGGTGCGCTGGGCATTAACATCAAGCTCCTCTACACGCTGGTGTTCGGGCTCGGCGCCGCGCTTGCAGGCTTTGCCGGCGTGATGCAGGCGCCGATCCTGACCGTGCAGATCGGTATGGGTGAGAACATCCTGATCCTCGCCTTCGTGGTGATCATCATCGGCGGCATCGGCTCGATCCGCGGCGCGTTCGTGGCCGCGATCGTCGTCGGCTTCATCGACACCGTCGGGCGGGCGTTTTTGCCTGACATGCTGCAGGCTCTGATCAGCACCAATGCCGCGGCCACGCTTGGCCCGGCGCTGTCTTCGATGTCGATCTATGTGCTGATGGCGGTGATCCTGGTGTTTCGGCCGGAAGGACTGTTTCCGGCGGCGAGCCGATGACCGCGTCGGTCGATCCTCAGCTCGATACGGTTTCAGCCCGGCCGGTCACGCCGCGCACGGTGTTTACAATTGTCCTGCTGATACTTCTTGCGCTATTGCCGGTCTATTCATCGCTGACCAGCGATGTCTTCCTGGTGACCCTGTTCACGCGGGTGCTGATCCTTTCGATCGGCGCCGTGAGCCTCAATCTGATCATGGGCTATGGCGGCATGGTGAGTTTTGGCCACGCCGTCTATCTCGGCATCGGCGGCTACGCTGTGGGCATCCTGGCGAAGGAGGGGATCGGCTCTGGATTCGTGCAATGGCCGGTGGCGATTGCAGTCTCGGCGCTTTACGCGCTGGTGGTCGGCGCGCTCAGCCTGCGTACGCGCGGCGTCTATTTCATTATGATTACGCTCGCCTTCGCGCAGATGATCTATTACGTGGCGATCGGGCTCGATCGGTACGGCGGCGACGACGGCCTGACGATCTACAAGCGCAGCCAGTTCGGTAGCATCGATCTCAGCAACAAAACGCTGTTCTATTATTTGTGTTTCGCGCTTTTGCTCGGCAGCATCTATCTGGTCGCACGCATCGTCAATTCCCGCTTTGGTCTGGTGATTCGCGGCGCGCGCTCCAATGACCGGCGCATGCGCGCGATCGGTTTTCCGACCTTTCGCTACAGACTGGTCTGCTTTGTCATCGCCGGTGCGCTCTGCGGCCTTGCTGGAGCGCTCCTTGCCAATCACACCAATTTCATCAGTCCGGCGCTGATGCACTGGACCCGCTCCGGCGACTTGATCGTCATGGTGGTCTTGGGCGGCTTGGGTTCGCTGTTTGGGCCTGTTATCGGTGCGGTGACGTTTCTCTTGCTGGAAGAGGGTCTCTCGCGGCTGACCCAATATCCCGACCTGATTCTCGGGCCGATTCTGCTCGTCGTCGCAATCTATTTGCAGGGCGGGATTGAAGCTCTGCTCGAAGGCCGGCGCCGTGACTGAACCGCTTTTGCAAATAGCCAGTCTAACCAGGCGCTTCGGCGGCGTTCTGGCGGCGGACGCGATCTCGCTTGATATTCTGCCCGGCGAGGTCAATGCGGTGATCGGACCGAACGGAGCAGGCAAAACTACTCTGGTCAGCCTCGTCGCAGGCGAGATCGCCCCGCAAGGCGGAACCGTCCGTTTCAACGGCACGGACATCACGCGGCTGCCGGTCTACCGCCGCAACCGGCTCGGGCTTGCGCGTTCATTTCAGATCACCTCGCTGTTCCCCGACCTGACTGCGCTCGAGAATGTCGCACTCGCCGTGCAGGCGCATCGCGGCCATTCGTTTCGTTTTTGGCGCGACGCGCGGCGCGCGGACGAACTGCGCAAACCGGCGTTGGTCGCCCTTGCCCGGGTTGGGCTCGCCGAGCGCGCGGCGGTGCGCGTCGCCAAACTGAGCCATGGCGAACATCGGCAGCTTGAGATTGCCATGGCGCTGGCGACCGAGCCGCGCCTTCTCCTGCTCGATGAGCCGATGGCCGGCATGGGGCCAGAGGAGTCCGTGCGTATGGTGCAGATGCTTCGCCAGATCAAAGGCAGTATCGCGATCCTCCTGATCGAGCACGATATGGAAGCCGTGTTCGCGCTCGCCGATCGCCTCACCGTCTTGGTGTATGGCCGCATCATCGCCAGCGGCGATCCCGCGACTGTCAGAGCCGACGCCGGCGTGCGCCAGGCCTATCTCGGCGAAAAGGTCAGCGCCCAGGGCCGTCATGGCTGACGCGGCGCTTCTTGAAGTTGCCGGGATCGAAACGAGCTACGGCTTAAGCCGCGTGCTGTTCGGCATTTCGCTTGCTGTTGCGCCGGGCGAAATGGTCTCGCTCATGGGCAGGAACGGCATGGGTAAAACCACGACCGTCCGCTCGATCATGGGGCTCACGCCCTCCGCTGCAGGCTCAATCCGTTTCGCCGGCAGCGAAATTCGCGCGCTTCCCGCTTATCGCATTGCCAAACTTGGTCTCGGACTTGTGCCGGAAGGACGGCAAGTCTTTCCGAATCTCACCGCGCGCGAAAATCTCGTCGCTACTGCCGCCAACCGTAACGGCGCCGCCGATCCGTGGACTTTGGAGAAGGTGTTCGCCTTGTTTCCGCGCCTGGCCGCACGCGCCGGTAGCATGGCGAACCTGCTCTCCGGCGGCGAGCAACAAATGCTGGCAGTTGGTCGCGCCCTGATGACGAATCCCCGCTTGCTGATCCTGGACGAAGCGACCGAAGGGCTCGCACCGCTGATCCGTGACGAGATCTGGCGCTGCCTCGAACTTTTGCGCGCCGCCGGGCAGTCGATCCTCGTGATCGACAAGAATGTCGATGCGCTCACCCGGATCGCCGACCGGCACTACATCATCGAGCGCGGCCGCGTCGTGTGGTCAGGCAGTTCGCCGGAACTGGCAAACGCTCCCGATATCCAGCATCGTTATCTCGGCGTTTGAACGTGAACGGCGCCTGAGCAGTTAAGGTTGCAAAGCGCGTTGCCACCAACGCATAAGACGTTTCGGTGAAACCCTTTAAGCTTAAAACTTTAAGCTTGAAGTATGCTTGCCCGGACCTAAGATGTCTGAGCGTCTCGCCGTCCGACACCGGGGGAGTAGGGGAGTTCAAGTCCATGATCAGAAAAGCCGGAATGGTCGCTTTGGCGGCTTGTGCCATGGCTGCTCTTGCCACCGCAACTCTCGGCACCACGACGGCTTGGAGCGCCGATAAGCCAGTGTTCGGCCTGGTCATGTCATTTAGCGGCTGGTTTGCGCCGATCGACGCCGACACGATCGCCGGTGCCAAGCTCGCCGTCGACGACATCAATGCCAAGGGCGGTGTGCTCGGTCAGCCGATCGAGATCGTCGAGTTCGACAACAAGTCCGAACCGCCGCTCGGTGCCGACGGTGCGGTCGACGTCATCGGCAAGGGCGCCAAGGCGATCCTGTTCCCGAGCGATTTCGATTTCGGCGCGCCGGGCGCTTACGTCGCGCAGCAGAAGGATGTGGTCGCGTTCTCCGGCGCTTCCGATCCGAAGTTCGGCGTCCAGGGCATCGGCTCGCTCGCCTATTCGGGCTCCAATGCCAGTCAGGCCCAAGGCTACATGATGGCCGAGTGGGCGTACCAGAAGAAGGGCTGGAAGACGGCCTATGTGTTGCTGGACAACACCATCGCCTTCACCAAGTCGCTGTGCGGCAGCTTTGCGACGCGCTGGACCGAGCTCGCCGGCAAGGACAACCTCCTCGGCCAGGACACCTTCCTCAACAATGATGCCACCATCGCCGCCCAGATCACGCGCATCACCAGCCTGAGCAAAAAGCCCGATCTGATTTTCTTCTGCTCCTATGCGCCGGGCGGCCCCAGCGCCATCCGGCAATTGCGCGCCGCAGGCATCGACGCTCCGATCCTGACCGGCGAGTCACTTGACGGCGATTACTGGATCGGCGCGGTGCCTGATCTCAGCAACTTTTACGTCACCAGCTACGGCTCCAAATACGGCGACGATCCGGACGCCGAGGTGAATGCGTTCTTCAAGCGCTTCGAAGCCAAGTTCAAACGGAAGGCCGACGTGTCGTACGGGCTGCGCGGCTATTCGATCGTGCAGGCCTGGGCGCTCGCTGCCAACAAAGCCAAGTCGCTGGAGGGCGCCAAGGTGGCGGCCGTTCTCGACACGTTCGACAAGCAGCCGCTGGTGATAGGGCCTACGACTTATACCAAGGCACTGCACATCCAGACCACGCGGCCGATGGCGATCCTGAACGCCACCAAAGGCAAGTTCTCCTGCGTCGGCCGTTTCTCCGTGGAGAAGATTCCGCCCCTGTAAATAATCATCTGTTTCGAACCGGACGCTCAACCATGCCCCTTCTGGCGCAAGGTGTGACCGTCCGGTTCGGCGGTCTGGTCGCGGTCGACGAAGTCAGTATCCGGCTCGAACGCGGCGAGATCCTCGGCTTGATCGGCCCGAACGGCGCCGGCAAGACCACACTCGTCAATGTCTTGTCCGGTTTCGAGCGGCCGCTCGCCGGCGCGATCGTCGTCGGCGAGCGCGACTGCACCGGGCTGCCCCGCCACCGCTTTCCACACGCTGGCGTGGTGCGGACTTTTCAAGCCGTGCGCCTGTTCCGCGGTTTGAGTGTAAGCGAGAACGTCGAGATCGGCTACGTGGCGCAAGGGCTCGGGCGTGCGCAGGCGCGGCGGCGCGCGCTTGACATCCTCTCCGAACTCAAGCTGGCCGAAAAGGCCCATCGTCTCGCCGCCGGGCTGAGCTACGGAGAAGAGCGACGCGTGGGGCTGGCGCGGGCGCTTGCGGTCAATCCGCAGTTTCTATTGCTCGACGAGCCGGCGGCCGGGCTTGCGGCGGCCGAAGCGGACGAGTTGCGCAAGCTTATCGTCGACGTCCGGTCCAAATACGATTGCGGCGTGCTGGTGATCGAGCACAATATGGCGCTGGTGATGAATTTGTGCGAGCGAATTCACGTGCTCGATAGCGGCCGGACGATTGCGGCAGGCACGCCGACGGAAATACGCGCAGATGCCGGGGTCCGCCGCGCTTATCTTGGGCCCAACACGTTGCAATGATCCCAGGAACTCCGCTTCTCGCCGTCTCTGGTCTGGTCGTGCGGTATGGCGCCGTCACAGCCGTGCGCGGCGTCGATCTGCAGGTCGATGAAGGCGAGATCGTCAGCATCGTCGGCCCGAACGGCGCCGGCAAGAGCTCGCTGATTTCCGCCATTGCGGGGATCGTCACGCCAGCCGCGGGCACAATGACATTCGGCGGCAAGTCGCTCGGCGGAATTGCGCTTGAGGACGTGGTCGCGCATGGCATCGCGCTGGTGCCGGAAGGCCGGCACATTTTTGCCAGTCTGACAGTGTCCGAAAATCTGCTGCTCGGCGCGACCACCCGGCGCGATGCTAAGGCCGTGCCGGCCGACATCGATCGCCTCTTCGTCATGTTTCCTATTCTTGCAGAGCGGCGTCGTCAGCCCGCCGGGCTCCTCTCTGGCGGTGAACAGCAGCAACTCGCCATTGCGAGGGCGCTGTTGTCGGCGCCGCGGCTCATTATGCTCGACGAACCTTCGCTTGGTCTGGCGCCGACGGTGGTGGATCGTGTCTATGAGCTTCTTCGCACGATCCGCGAGCAAGGCGTGACTATCCTCCTGGTGGAGCAGAACGCCGAGCGGGTGTTCGGCGTAGCGAGCCGCGTCTACGTGATGAGCGGCGGCGAGTTCGGTCTGAGCGGCACTGCCGCCGCGATCAAAAACAATCCGCAGTTCGATGCCGCGTATTTCGGCGTGCACATGCGCGAGGCGGGAGAGGCGGCGGGCCGTTTGTAATGGAGCGCTTGGTCCAGACCGTTGTCGATGCGTTGAGCGTGGGAAGTCTGTACGCGCTGACCGCGCTCGGCATCGGGCTGATTTTCGGGGTGATGCGGCTGATCAACTTCGCTCACGGCGAGCTGATTACGATGGCCGCCTACACGTTGCTCGCGTTGTTCGGGCTGCCAGTCCCAGTGATGCTGTTTGGTGCGCTTGCGGTGGCGGTTGCTCTGGCCCTAGTGACCGAACGCGCCGCATTCCGTCCGTTGCGCAGGGCGGATCCGACGACTTTGCTGATCTCGTCGTTCGCGGTCAGCTTCTTCTTGCAGAAGCTTCTGATCCTTGTGGTCGGATCGCGGCTGAAGGGCCTCGATTTCCTCCCGGCGCTCGGCCACCAGATCGAGTTGGGCGGTGTGCGTCTGCAAATGCTTCAGATCGCCACCATCATCGTCAGTGTGGTGCTGCTTGTTGCCTTGACGTGGTTCCTCAAAGGCACGCGGCTCGGCTTGCACATGCGGGCGGCGGCCGAGGATTTCCGCATGGCGCGGGTGTTGGGGGTTCGCGCCAACAGCGTGATCGCCATGGCCTTTGCGCTGAGCGGAGTCCTCGCTACCGCGGTCTCGTGTCTGGTCGTGGTGCAGACGGGAGTCGTACAGCCGCGCATGGGGGTGCAACTGGTCATCATCGCGTTTGTCGGCACCGTGATCGGCGGCCTAGGCAGTCTTTCTGGCGCCGCGCTTGGCGGGTTCCTGGTCGGCGCTGCTTCGATCCTGTTGCAAGCTTTGCTGCCGCCGGATTTGCGCCCGTTTCGCGAAGCCTTCGTGTTTGCCGCCGTGGCGCTGATTCTTCTCTTCCGGCCGCAAGGGCTGATCCCGGCCCGCGGCCTGAAAGAGAGGATTTGATGTCCGAACGCGCGCGGTTGAGCGACCGCGTCGCCGACATGCTGCCGCGGCTTTGGCCGCTCGTCGCGCTGATCGTGATCGTCGCGGTTATTGCGCTCGCGGCATCGTTTGCTCCCGCCGTGCTGCAACGGCGCGCGACACAAGGTTTGATCGATCTCATCGCCGTCGTCGGACTGTATGTTTTCGCGGGTAATTCCGGCGTGCTCTCCTTCGGCAACGTCGCATTCATGGCGGTCGGCGCTTATGTCTCGGCGCTTCTCACCATGAAACCCACGGCAAAGTCGGTTTTTTTACCGGATCTGCCGACGATCATCGCTCACGCCGAATGGTCGAGCTTATCGGGCGCGCTCGCGGGCGGCGTTGCGGCTGCGATCGTGGCGCTGGTGGTCGGCTGGCCGTTGATGCGCCTCACTGGTGTCTCGGCGAGCATCGCGACCTTCGCCATCCTCGTTGTCGCCAATGTCGTGTTCGGCAACTGGACGGCGGTCACCGGCGGGCAAAACTCCTTGATGGGACTGCCGGCCTATGTCGATCTGTGGACCGCATTCTGGTGGGCGGTCGTGACCATCGTGATCGCCTTCGCCTATCAAGAGACCCGTTCGGCCCTACTCTTGCGCGCCTCGCGCGAGGACGAGGCGGCGGCGCAGGCGTCGGGCGTAAACGTGGTCCTTCACCGCCTGATCGCATTCGTCATTTCGGGTTTTCTTTCAGGTATTTCCGGCGTTTTACTCGCGCATTTCCTTGGAATTGTAAGAGTGGATAATTTCTATCTGGACCTGACGTTTCTGATCGTTGCCATGCTGATTATCGGAGGCCGGGGCAGCCTGACCGGTGCTGTTGCCGGTGCCTTCGTCATCGCCGCGCTCACAGAGTTGCTGCGCCAGAGCGAGATCGGTTTTCAGGTCGGAACAACAACGATCGCGGCGCCGGCCGGCATTGGCGACGTCATTCTCGCGCTCGTCATGCTGCTGATTATTCTCTTTCGTCCCGATGGCATTGCCGCGGGGCGGGAGCTGACGTGGCCTTTTAGTCGCTAGGGCCTAGTCACTGATGTCGGCTTGCGACCCAGCGCAAATTGACCGACCGGGCCTTCGATGTGGAATTCGATCCCGGTCATTTTCGCGAACAGATCGATGTTGGCGGTCCCGATCGCGCATCCGCCGAGGCCCATGTCGGTCGCCATCAGGTAGAACGTTTGCATCAACACGCCTACGTCCTTGAGGATGAGCGCGTAGGCGATCCCGCTGTACTTCCAGGAGATGCGGCCGAAGCGCGCCGTAATCGTAATCAAGATCTGCGGCGCAGCGGCTGCGCCCATGGCGTATTTTGCGCCCGTCAGCAGCGCTTCAAGCTCATTCGCCGCGACGCCGATCGGCACCAGTGCGTGAGCGCCGGCGTCGTAATGATAAAACCCGCGGGCAAGTCCTTGGCATTTGTTGGCGGCCACGTAGAGCTCGAACTCATATCCGGCGCCTGCCGACGGATAGGGCCTGGCGGCGTAAGTGACCAGCGGACCCCGCGCGCCAGCAAGATCGAGCCGGCTTTTGAAGCGCGACACGACCCGCGCAGTCCCGTCGAGAAAGAGCGCAAGCTCGGCGAGCATGATCGGTTGCTGATCATCGAAGCTGCGAGTTGAGTGACGGTCCCGCAGCAGCTTCGCCACCCGCGGCATCGCTGCCGAATCCGGGGCCGAGAACTTTCGCAGATCGATTTTCTTTCCGGGCCAGCGTGGCCGCACCGCGGGTAGCGGCGTTACGACACCGGCGTAGGGAAAAACCCCACCCAGCGGATTGGCGTGCCGGCCCGCCGTGCTGCGCGCGTGGAAAACAAGATCGTGAAAGTCCCAGAGCGCGAGCTTGTCATCGCCCTCGGCAAGGCGGAGATCCGTGTCGGCGACAGTGCTGACCTTGAAAAGGATCCGGCTGTCGACCAGCAAAGCGAGAAGCTCCGTCCCCGGAAAAGCATCTTGCCTGCTGAGCGTTTTGATGGCTTGCGGCGTAGAGAGTAGGGCGAGGGCGGCCACAAGTTTTGGATCGCAAATTCTGAACAGCGCGCCGGCGCGCGGCGATTCCAGCACCATCTCGTTGCCGCGACGGCGCATGTATGCAAAGCGCGATAGCACCAGAATGTCGGCATTGCGGAGCGGCGGCGTTCGCGGCCAGTAGTCCCCGACTTGCGGCTCGATGACAATTTGGTTCACGCCGTTTGGCGAGCGCCCGAGGCGATACTCCAATAGACCGCGCCGGGCCAATCGCCGGACCAGCAAGTCTATCTCCTTGGCAATTTTCCCGCCGCCGCGGGCAAACGAGCAAAGAGACAGACCGGTACCCAGGTTCTTGGCACGATCGGTCGCGGCCGCGCTGAGCGTACCCAAGGGCAGTGAAAAGCGATCGAAGCAGGCAGTGATTTTGCCGTTCGGGTCGGTTTTGAGCGTGACGTGAGGGTCAAGGCGGACGGAAAGACTTGGCGGTGTGTCCCGACGACCGTTTGTTTGACGCGCGCGCAAGCCCGGGATGACTCTCAGGTGCGGGGATGAAACGGATTGAGTTCGTCTTCCGACACCGGTCGATCCCGCAATCTAAGCTTTACCGGGACATCGTAAAGCCGGCCCGGCGCGAAGCGGCGATAAAAATGCCGCATGCCCGGAACGATCACGCGGACGACCGGAACGCCGATGTCGGGGCGCGTTTGATCGAGGACCAGGAAATCGAGACCCTTTTGCTTGGCGATCTGCACGCAGCGGGTCACTTGTTCGCGCGTATCAAGGCGGCCAAATTTCGCGCCGGAGTCCGGTTTGACCGGTGGCTTATGAGTTGGCGTCAAAAACGGATGATCCCGCAAGCGCAGCGCGGCCGCGCCATCAATATCGGATTTGACGGCCTTACGGCCGCCGGCGAGGCCGATCGACAAAAATTGGTTCAACTCGGTTAGCGCACGCAACAAGGCAATGCGCATATCGAAGTGCGCACCAGAGCCGAACTCGATATTTTCGCGCCCGTTGTCCATCCAATGCGTGACCGCCACAAAACTTGGAATCCCAAAATCGCTGGTGACATCGAGTACCCAAAGCCGGCGCCCGGTTTCGGCAAACCGGCTTTTCAGTTCCTGGATATAGGAATCGTCGAACTCGCCGAGATCCACTTCCGCCCGCTGCACGCAATTATACCACCAGATCGCGTAGGCATCGCGTTCCACCAGTTCGAGGAAGCCCTGGACGATCGCCTCCTCAAGTGTGTTGCCGGCGGCGCAGCCATTGGAATCCGCCGGGTGCGCTGCAGGCCCCTGATAGAAAAAATACAGCAGACCGGTCGGGAGGTATTTGAAGCGTTTGTCGCGCAGAGACCAAATTGGCGACCACTCGATCTCGGCCGATCGATCGAATTGGACCGGCATCTTCGAAGCGTTCGAAGCAATCGTCGCCATCTGGCTGCGCCGGTATTGCGTGTCGCTGAACAGCAGGACTTTGTTTGGAGCAATCGCGTCGCCTGATGGGAAGTCGTTAAACCGCCGCGTCATGCGGATCTCGTCGCCTTGGAAAACGCCGGAATAGCGCTCGATCGCTTCCATGAGCGCGCTGGCCTCGCCCTGCTCGGCGGTGCTGCCCTTGCCGAAGCTGCCGCCGCTCAAGCCAGCTCTGAGTTCATCGACCGTCTCGGCGCGCGCCGAGAAATTGTGCCTGGCAAGGTAGTTGGTGTTCAAAGGCAAATCGGCTTCGATCCGCTCGAGACGCGAAACCACGCCAGTCAGGGGACTAACGTGCTTGCGAAAACGCGCCAGCGTTTGCCGCGGCAAGACGGTCCGATAGCCGCCGCTGGTCATGAGCGACTTGCTACCAATGCCAAGTTCGACCGGCACGGCGGTCCGGCGCGGGTCGCGCAACTTCTTTCGGCCACACACGGGACATTGCGGTCGCGCTGCGACGTAATGCTTCGCGGTCGTCGAGCCGAGGAGATCGAGGCTGATGATGTGGTCGCGCAATTCGGTATGGAAGCCGGTCGCGATCGCCTTCGCGATCTCGATGGCTGCAAGCGCGACACCGCTTCGCCCGAGGCTGTTCCCGGCGAGCGGCGAAACAGCGACACGGCGCGCAGGGCCGCGGTCGAGAAACGCCTTGACCTCGCGGTTCCGTTTCATGCGCTCGGCGAGACAGGCCCAGCAAGCGCTCTTGCCTGGGTGAAATACCGGCCCCACCAGCGGAAAAATGCCAGTAGGTTGGGCGAGCAGCCAGCGCGTACGGTCCGACAAATGCTGCCGGTTCAATTCGGCCAGCCGGTCATCGAGATAATCGCTTACCAGTGTGATCGTGAGATCGGCCGATCGCTTGAGAACGCGAACGCCGAACTCAGTCAAAGCCGCGCTCAGTTCCGCTGCACCCCGCACGTTGATCGACTGGATGCGCACCGGAAATTTTTGGAGATTTTTCTCGGCGGTCGCCGGCGTCAGTCCGAGGCTCGCCCAATAAGCCGCCGTCACTCCAGCGGCAGACCGCGATGCGGTCACGACAAAACGGCGATCGACAAGCCTCGTCAGTGCTTCGTGAATTTTGTTGGATGGAAAATCCGCTGCCAGCTCGCGAACGAGCTGCCGAAAAGTCTTTCCACCCTTCTCAATTGCCGAAGCAAGCGCGCAGTAAAGTTCGCCATGAAGGAAGAATTTGCGATCCTCGGAATAGAGGCAGACCACATCGGGCGGCAGCACATAGACGCTGAAGTTCGGCGCGAACTGTGTAACGTCTTCGCCGTCTTCAGGCTTAAAGCTGGTCACCCGATCGCCCGTCATAACAGTGGGAACGCGCGACTTTACGCCACTTCGGATCGCCAAACCGATCTGATTTCCGCAATTTGACTCGTGTTCACCAGCGCGACCTGGCGCAACTGTGCGCGTTATGGGTTTTTGACGACGCGCTTGTGCTTAACCGGACGTGCGTATTTGTGCGCCGGTTTGACCGGATGATGCGGCGGATTGGCCTCGTTTCCGATCACCGAGCCATCGTAATAGGTGCCCGTCCAGCAACCGCTGCCACTGCAGCCAGCGCAGCCGCCGCCTCCGGCCATGGCGAGCCGTACACTAAGTCGCCGCGTTCCGGCGTGTTCGTTGTCGAACACGTAGAATGTCGCCAAGCTCACGTCACGGATTTCTTCCTCCGCCAGAATGATCTCGTGACTTACCGTGGTCTGTGCAGCCGGCGCATCAGCCGCCGGCCCGCCGATCGCTGCGGATGCTCCGCTCGCGAGCGACAAAGCCAGCCCAGCCGCCCCCAAGGCGGGAACAGCTTTCCTGCTGCGCTTTCGCTTGGACGTTCGCTTTGCGTGCGACATGACTAACTCCCATACTTCGGCGGCATCCTCGGGGCGTTAGATTAATCAATTGTACGAACAACTAAGTCGGACGGTGGCATGGGCGGCAGGCAAGCGTCAAAACACATACAAGTTACTGCGACGGATGAACAAACAGACAGCACACCCGCGAAGCTAATGGAGCGACGCGTAATACTTGATTGCGAAATCGATCCATTCCGGTGCCGACCAGTCGGGATGCTGAGCGCGGATTCTCGGCGCCAGCGATGTCACGATGGCATCGGCATCCTTACCGGCTTTCCGTTCCGCGGCGACACGCTTCCCCAAATCGATGATGTAGTCGCGCACCGCGACGAGAATCTCGGCACCGCCGATATCGCCATGGCCCGGGACGACGATGGCGGGATTCCAGCTGACCAGCTCGGTCAGGATTTGCGCCCAGCGCGCGCCATCGATATGGACGTCGTCCGGCGGGAACCACGGAAAGATCGGGTACATCCGCTCCTCAGCGAGATCGCCGGTGAACAGAATGCGTTCCTGCGGCAGCCAGACCACCTGGTCACCCGCCGTGTGGGCCAGGCCCCAGGTTCGCAGCTCGACGGTGCGGCCGCCGAGATCGATTGAGCTTGAAGGGCCTTCGTAGACCTCGTCCGGGTAGACCAGTTCGGTGCCCACGAGCGCCGCGGCGACATGCGGGCCGAAGGTCTTGAACATGCCGATATAGCCTTCGCCCTTCGCCTTCAGTTCGTCCCGTTGCGCCCGGTTGTAGTGAATCTTCGCCGCACCTTTGAACACTTGCGCGCCAAAGCCGTGCTCGGGATGAAAATGGGTCAGTGTCAGCACCAGCGGCCGCTGACCGGCAATTCGCTTCGCCGCTTCGAGGACCTTCTTGCCGTTGGCAGGCCCCATGCCGGTATCGACGACGAGCGCGGTATGGCTGCCGAGAATGATCCCGATGTTCGGCACCAGTGGGACGCGGTGGTCGCAAATGACGAAAACGCCGGTGGCGATTTCCTTGATCGCGCTCGGATCAACAACAGGTGCAGGCGGCGCAGCACTCGACATATCGCTCATTGACAAGATTTCCGTTATTCGTTCGCCGCCGACGCGGCGGCGCAATTGGACATTTTAAGCTTAAAACGTCAAGCTGAGGAGTTCGGGAAGGGCGCCTATGGCGGAAACAGCGAGCAGTTATTCACCCAGCAGTGAAGCGCTAATCGCGCTGCATTTCCAGAACGACATCTGCCATCCGCAAGGATGCATTCCGTTTTCTCTGGACCGCACCACGGGCGAAGCGGCGCGCTTTCTCGAAGCCAGCGGACGCGCGCTCGACGCGGCCCGGCGCGCCGGCTGGACCATCGCGCATATGCACATCGTGTTTGCCGAGGATTATTCCGACCTGTTGCGCAACTGCCGGCTGTTCCTGAAGACCGAAACGCTCGGCGCACTCAAGCGCGGCTCGTGGGGTGCGGCGGCGTTTGCGGGCTTTGAGCCTGTCGAAGGCGAGATCTTCGTTACCGGGAACGCCAACAGCGCCTTCCGGCGCACCGATCTCGAAGCGCAGTTGAGGGAACGTTCGGTTAACCGGGTCAACGTCATGGGACTGGCGACGCAATTTTCGGTCGAGCACACGGTGCGCGACTGCGCAGACATCGGCTATCGCGTCAGGCTGCTCGCGGATTGTTGCGCCTCGGGCGACATGGCGGCGCATCGCGCGTCGCTGCACACTCTTGAGATGCTGGCGGACATCGTGAGCAGCGAAAGTGTGTTTCAAAAAACATCGTGAGGGCTGAATCATGTTCAAGGATGGATTATTGCGCGGCCGGCGCATCCTCATCACCGGCGGCGGCACCGGGCTCGGCAAGGGGATGGCCGAAAAGTTTCTTGAGCTCGGCGCCGACATCATCATTTGCGGACGCCGCAAGGCGGTGTGTGAAGCTACCGCCGCCGAGCTGATAGGCAAGCATGGCGGCAAGGTCGGCGTCTACGGCATCGATATCCGCGACGCTGCTGCGGTCGACGCCATGGTGGCCGACATCTTTGCCTCGGGCCCGCTCACCGATCTCATCAACAATGCCGCCGGAAACTTCATCTCGCGCACCGAAGATCTGAGCCCGCGCGGCTTCGACGCCATCGCCAACATCGTGATGCACGGCACGTTCTACGTCACCCATGCGGTCGGCCGACGCTGGATCGCGGGTGGGCACCGCGGCAACGTCGTCTCGATCGTCGTGACCTGGGTCTACAACGGCAGCCCCTACGTGGTGCCGTCGGCGATGAGCAAGTCGGCGATCAACACCATGACCATGTCGCTTGCCACCGAATGGGCCAAGCACGGCATCAGGCTCAACGCCATCGCACCCGGAGTCATCCCGACCGAAGGCGCGAGCAAACGGCTGAGCCCCGGCGAAGGGCCGACCGACCGCACGCAGCGTGCCAATCCCATGGGCCGGGTCGGCACGATGGAGGAGCTGCAAAATCTGGCGACGTTCCTGATCGCCGACGGTTGCGCGTGGCTCACCGGCGAAACGATTACGCTCGACGGAGGGCAGAGCCACGCCACCGGCTCCAATTTCTACGAGCTGCGGGACTGGACCGACGCGCAATGGCTGGCCGCCCGAGAGGCCATCAAGGCGCAGAACGAGAAGGACCGCGCCCAGCGGTCGGTTTAATTTTCTTCAGCCGCGGGCGCGCGACGGCACAAGCGCGAACACGCGCAACGGACTGCCGCTACCTTCGAGGATTTTGAGCGGTGCGGCGATGATCAGCGCGCCGGTCGGCGGCAACAAATCGAGGTTGCACAAGCATTGCAGTCCGTATTTGCCGGCGCCGTGCATGTAGTAATGACATGGGTAGGGCGGCGTGAAGTGGGCCGCCTGGCCGGCGTCGGTGCCGATCGTTTCGGTGCCGAAGCCAAGGACGTCGCGCTCGCTCACCAGAAACCGCACGCAATCGGGATCAGGGCCGGGCGTGTGCTGGCCGGTTTCGTCGAGATTTTGATAGGCCACGGGGTCGCTGCGCTTCGACCAGTCGGTCCGCATCAGCACCCAGGAGCCGGCGGCGATGCGGCCGTGCCGCTTTTCCCACACCGCGATGGCGCCGACGGTGAGAACGAAATCGGCATCGGCGGTCGCCTGTGCACTGCAGTCGATCACGCAGGCCGGTGCGATGAACTTTTCGACCGGCAATGTGTCGAGCGCGTTGTTCGGCAGGTCGCGGCCGGAGATCCAATGAATTGGCGCGTCGAAATGCGTGCCGGTATGTTCGCCGAAGCTTAGATTGTTCCAGTACCAGCCCGGCCCGCTTTCGTCGTAGCGCGAGATTGTCTCCATCCGGAACGGACGCGATTGCCCCATTTCAGGAGGCAGAACGATTGGCGGAAAATCCGGCGACAGCGTTTGCGTCAGGTCCACCAGCCGCACCCCGCCGGACGCGACGAGGCCATTCAGGTGTGCACGCAGATCGGTCGGGGCTCTATGCGATTGCTTTTTAATCGCAGCCTTGGCGCGCGTTCTTTTGGGGGACACTTTATTTTTGCGCCGGGCCTTCATCGGCCGCCATCACTGATTTCGCGCTCCAGCGCTTTTTCGTCATCGAGATGCCGTGCAAGCCAATCCTGGGCCACGTCGCCCGGATAGACATCCTCCACCGAACCTTTGAGGGCTTGCATTACCGCGCCCGCCAGCGCGTTAGGCGAAAGCTTCGGCGGCAGTTCCAACTGGTCCCACTCATCGTCGATGGGGCCGGGAAATATGTTGATGACGCGCACGCCGGAATGTCTCAGGTCGGCGCGCAGCGCCTGCGACAGCGAAAACGCCGCCGCTTTCGATGCCGAAAATGTGCCGTGCGCCGGATAGTTGGCGAGCGCGAAGATGGAAAGCAGGTTGACCCAGGCGATGGCGCTCATCGGCCCGTCTGCGGCGCGCGCTTTCAGGGCCGGCGCGAATTCCTGGGCGAGCCGCAACAGGCCGAAATAATTCACGTCCATTTCGAGCTGCGCAGTTTCAACGCCGCGATGCGATGAAATGCCGGAAGTGCGATGGCATTCGGCGGTGTTGATCAGAATATCGACTTTGCCGCCGATCTCGCCGGCAAGCTCGCGCACCGAGCGGCCGTCGGTGACGTCAAGCGGAACGATGACGGCTTTTGGTAGTTCACGAAGCGCTTCGAAGCCGGCGACCTTCTTCCAGGGCTCGGCTTGGCCGATCCAGATCAAGTCGGCGCCTGCCGCCGCCACCGCGCGCACAATCGCCTGACCGGCGGTGGACTTGCCGTCGGTGACGAGGATTTTGCGCATCCGCGGATCGCAAGTCATCTCGCGCAATTTCGGATCGTCGGACAAATCCGGCCTCCCATTCTCCGGCACCGCGACAAGCGCGGCTTGCCCGGCGCGATCAAGCGACGCTTCAATGCGCACGCAGCACGGCGCGGCTTCCACGGTCTGGTGCACATACGCGACCACATTGACGCCGCTGTCGAGGCGAACCATGCCGATGCGCCACGGGCTTCGCTCGCGAAAGAACAATTCCTGCGGAATGTGCAGCACGGTGTCGGTCAAGAGTTCGCCCCGGCCATCGTTGGGCCGCCACACCAGCCGGTGCGAAAGGCAGGTGCGGCACACCTCCCGCGGCGGATACTGCACCGCGCCGCAGTCCTTGCAGACTTGCAGTTCCAGTTTTCCGCGCGCCGCCGCCGCGGTGAGCCCGAGCGCGACGCGGCTTCGCATCTGCGGCGGCAGCGTCGGCTGCCGCGTGCGAACGATCGGGTTTTTTCGTTTCGGCCGCTTGAAGGGCTCAGGCACCGGTTTCGTCCTGCAAACTTTTAAATCACACCGCGGCGAGCACGACGGCGCCGCAGCAAATGCCGCGATCGTAGTTGATCATGCCGAAGCCCGACACCAGGCCATGCCGGGCATCGGCGACGCGGGTGCCGAGCGTTTGTCCGGTCAGTTGACGGATCGCTTCGACAAGACCAAGCGAGCCACCGGCGGCGCCGGCCTGCCCAACCGACAATTGCCCGCCCGATGTGTTGAACGGAAATGTGCCTTCGGCCTCAAAGGTGTTGGCCCTGATAAATTCGGGTCCTTCGCCCTTCCCGCAGAAGCCAAGATCCTCGAGTTGCAGCACGTTGATCACCGGGTAGTCGTCGTAGGTTTCGAGAAAGTCGATGTCGTCAGGTCCTATGCCGGCTTGTTCGTAGAGTTCATCGCGGTCTAACGCCCAGCCGCCACGATACTGTATCGGGTCATCGGGAAAGGCGTTGTGCCGTTCGATTGCGCCAAGGAGCCGCGCGAACGGTAGACCCAAACTCTCTGCGGTCCGGCGCTGCATGACCAGAAAGCCCTCGGCTCCGGCGCACGGCATCACGCAGTCGAATAACCGAAGCGGATCGGCGATCGGCCGGGCGTTGAGATATTGATCAAGCGTCAGCGGCTGCTTGAAGAGTGCCAGCGGATTTTTCAGCGCATTGTTACGTTGCGCGACGCAGAGCTTGCCGAAATCCTCGCATGTGGCCCCGTAACAGCGCATATAATAAGAGGTCAGAAACGCAAAGCTCGTGTTCGGCCCACCCGATCCATACGGATAAACCGCATCCTGTGAAAACTGGCTGAACGACGCGGTGTTTCGGCGAAAGCTGTCGGTGTGATTGGTGTCGCCGGAAATGCACGCAACAATCTCGGCGTCGCCGCTCTGCACCGCGCGCGCCGCGCGGCGAATTGAGACGATACCCGACGCGCCACCCATCGGCACATGATCGAGCCATCGTAAGGTCAAGCCGAGATGTTGCGTGAGGCCGACTGCCGTATCGGGCGCGAGCGTAAAACTCGCAACCGTAAGGCCGTCGATGCGCGCCTTGGGAATTTTTGCAGCAGCGATCAGCGCTGCCATAGCGCGGCCAAGAAACCAGTGCGCGCTCCGGATCGAATAACGCACATAAGGCACCGTGACCGGAACGGCCAGCACGACATCGTCATAGCCATTGCGGCCCATCAGCTCGATCCGCCCAGATAGGTGGCGACCACCCGCGGGTCGCTGGCGAGCTCGGCGGCAGGACCGTGGTGCGTGACGTGGCCGGTCTCAAGCACGTAGCCGTAATCGGCCGTCTCCAACGCTGCACGCGCGTTCTGCTCGACCAGCAAAATCGAGACGCCGGCATCCCGGAGCGAAGCGACGATGCGGAAAATCTCGCGAACGATCAGCGGCGCAAGTCCGAGGCTCGGCTCGTCGAGCATGAGGAGTCGCGGCCGCGCCATCAAGGCGCGGCCAAGCGCCAGCATTTGCCGCTCGCCTCCGGACAATGTCTGCGCCTTCTGGCTGCGGCGCTCGGCCAGACGCGGAAAGCGGCCGTAGACCTCCTGCAAGCTATGCTTCACTTCGCTACCATTGCGGCGCCGCACATATGCGCCGAGCAAAAGATTGTCGGCGACCGGCATATCGCCGAACAATTCGCGCCGCTCCGGCACGAGGCAGAAACCATGCTCGACGCGCTCTTCGACGTCGAGACGGGCGAGATCGAGCCCGTCGTAGGTCACAGTCCCGCGGAAACGCAGCAGGCCTGCGGCGGCTGCGAGGAGCGTGGTCTTACCAGCGCCGTTCGGCCCGATGACGGTCACGATCTGGCCGGACTGCATCGTCAGCGCGACGCCGCGGACGGCTTCGACCTTGCCGTACGCGACATGAAGATCCTTGATCTCGAGAAGAGCGCTCATGCCACACTGCCGAGATAGGCTTCCTGGACCCGCGGATCGGCGCGCACGGAAGCCGGCGTTCCCTCAACGAGCTTGGAGCCGAAATCCATCACTACGATCCGGTCGACCAAACCCATAACGAACTCCACGTCATGTTCAACCAGAAGAACGGTCACGCCTTCCTTGCGCAAAGCGCGCAGCAGTTCGCCAAGCGCCTGCTTGTCTGGGCGACTCAAACCGGCGGCCGGCTCGTCAAGGATGATTAGCGCGGGGTCGGCCGCAAGCGCGCGGGCAACTTCGAGAATACGCTGCCGGCCGAGTGGCAGATTGCCGGCCAGATCATACGGATTGGTGCCAAGCCCGACGCGCTCCAGCTGCCGCAAAGCCTCGCAACGCGCGCGCGCTTCCTCGGCCCGGTCAAGCCGCAATGCACCGCCAAGAAAGCCCGCGCGGGTGCGCAGATAGGCGCCGAGCAGCACATTGTCGATTAGCGACATGCTCGACCGCAGCTTGACGTGCTGAAAGGTACGCGCGATGCCGGCCTTGGCGATGCGCCGCTGATTGGAGCGCGTAATGTCTTGTCCAAGGAACGAGACCGTACCGCCGTCGCTCGGCATCGCGCCGGTGATAAGATTGAAGATGGTGCTCTTGCCGGCGCCGTTCGGGCCGATCAGGCCGACGATCTCGCCCGCTGCAACTTGAAATCCAACCTGGTTGACGGCCTCAAGGCCACCGAAGCGCTTGATCAGACGGTCGACCACCAACAGCGGCGTTCCAGACGTCGGCATTTCGCGTCGCGCCAGTGGCTCGGCAGAAGTTGCAATCGGCGGCCTGGCGCGACGCGGCAGAAACTTCAGAACGAGCGGCATCACGCCGCCACGGGCGAATTGCAGCGCCAGCACGTAGAGGACCGCAAACACGATGGCCTGCAATTGTTCGCCGTTGCTGGAAAAATTCGGCAGGATGTCTTGCAACGCGTTTGTCAACATCGTCAGCAACGCCGAGCCAACCACCGCTCCGAGGATTTGCCCCGATCCGCCGAGTATCGCCATGAACAGATACTCGATGCCCATGTGCACATCGAAAGGCGAGGGGCTGACAACGCGGCTCATATGCGCGTAGAGCCAGCCCGAGATTGCCGCCAGGAGCGCTGCGATCACGAACGTGATAAGCCGGACCCGAAACACGTTGATGCCGAGGCTTTCGACCATCACGGCGCCGCCGCGCAGGCTGCGAATAGCACGGCCCTCGCGTGACTCCAGCAGATTGGCGACCACCAGCATGGCCAGCGCCAGCATGATCCAGATCAGGTAATAGATCGCCGCGGTCCGTTCGAGGGAAATCGGGCCGATCGAGATCGGCGGTACGCCGGTCAGGCCATTGTGGCCGCCGAGCGCATCGATATTGCCGAACAGAAAATAGATCGACAGACCCCAGGCGATGGTGCCGAGCGGCAGGTAATGTCCGCCGAGCCGCAGCGTGACCGCACCGAGTAAAGCGGCAACGGCGCCCGTCATCGCGAGCGCAAACAGAAGTCCAAGCCACGGTGATGCGCCATGAACCGTGGTCAGCCAGGCGGTGGCATAGGCGCCGATGCCGACGAATGCAGCCTGGCCAAACGACGTCAATCCGCCGACGCCGGTCAACAGCACAAGGCCAAGCACGACGAGCGCGTAGATGCCGATGTAGTTGAGCAAAGTGATCGTGAACTCAGCCGCCCAGAACGGCGCCGCTGCCAAAACGGCGATCACGGCGATCACCGGCAGATAGGTGATCCCGCGGCTCATCCTTGGACCTCTTCGTCTTCTTCATCGACCTGCGTGAGTGACAGCGATCGCCACAGCAGCACGGGGATCAACGCGCCGAAGACGATCACCTCCTTGAGCGAGCTGTTCCAGAACGAAGCGAAGCTTTCGAGAATGCCGACGGCAAGGGCACCGATCGCGGTTCCCGGATAACTCATCAGGCCGCCGATGATCGCGCCGACGAAGGCCTTTAGTCCGATGAGGAAACCGGAATCATAGTACAGCGTCGTCACCGGGCTGATCAGAATCCCGGAAATGGCAGCGAGCAGCGAAGCAAGAAAGAAAGCCAGCGTAGCCGTTCTCGCCGGCCGAATGCCGATGATGCGCGCGCCGGTGCGGTTGATGGAGGTCGCACGCAATGCCTTGCCCGAGAAAGTGCGTTCAAAGAACAAAAACAGCAGCAGGCTAAAGACCGCCGCGCTCGCAACCATCAACAGCGTCTGCGAGGTCACAATCACGGTCCCGAAACGGTAAATTTCGCTGGTCAGCGGTTTGGTGCGGAACCCTTCGGCGCCGAAAAACAAAAGGCCGAGACCTGAAAGGCCAAAGGTCAACGCGACAGACACGATGAGCAGGAGCAGAACCGACGCGTCGGCGAGCGGTCGCAACGCGATCCGTTCAAGCAGCGGCCCGATCGGCACGACGAGCGCGATCGCAAGCGGAATTTGCACCGCTGCGGGCAAGCTTGCGCCCGCAGTCAGCCAGGCGATCGCCGCCGGAATAAGCGGCAGCACGCCATAGCCAAGGAGCCCGCGGGCGATGCGGTTATATTGTCCGCGCCGCACGTAGTGGCCGGCGTCAACCAGACAAGCCAGCACCGCCAGCGTCGCGATCAGATAAACCGTGCCCGGCATACGATTGAGCTGCATGGCGGCAAGCGTCAGCGCCGAGAATGCGACGATGTCGCCGAACGGAACAAAGACGACGCGCGTGACCGAGAAAATGAGAACGAGGCCAAGCCCAACGAGGACGTAGATCGATCCGGTGGCGATGCCGTCGATGCCGAGGATGACGGCGATGTCCGGTGTCATTCGTCGTGCCCCAAGCGCCTCGGTGTCGCAGTTGAGTTCCAACAAAGCCATTGCGGCGGAATTGTTTCAAGCTTAAAAAGTCTCCTACCTGCAATCACGGACGGAACACGGTGGCGACCGGCGGCAGCCGTCGACCCTGGAGGTTCTTATGAACATTTTTCTGCATCTCCTCGGCTCGGTGGCAATTGCCGCAGCCGTTACCCTGCCCGCCAAGGCTGCGGACATCACGGTCGGTCTGATCACGTCGATGACCGGTCCGGGGGCCTCGATCGGCATCCCGTATTCCAAAGGCACCTTGGCCGGTGTCGCCTACAAGGACGAGGTCAGTGGCACCAAGCTCAAGGTGATCCAGCTCGACGACGCGACGGACCCATCAGTCGCGACGCGCAACGCGCGCAAACTGATCGAACAGGACAAAGTCGACGTGCTGATGGGCGCGGGCAGCACGCCAGCCTCAATTGCCATCACCGCCGTGTGCCACGAACTGAAAGTTCCGTGCATCACATTGTCCCCGGTCAACATGCCCGGCGAGCCCGGCTCATGGATGATCTCGATTCCGCAGCCGCCGACGCTGATGGTTTCCGTGGTGGTCGATTACATGAGGGCCGCTGGCGCAAAGACGGTCGGCTATATCGGTTACAGCGACGGCTGGGGCGATCTCGTTTACGGCGGCCTGCAAAAATCCGCCGACGGAATGAAAATCCTCACCAACGAGCGTTTCGCTCGCGCCGACACCTCCGTCACCGCGCAAGCGCTGCGGATCATGGCAGCAGCGCCGGATGCAGTGCTGACCGGCGGATCGGGCACGCCAGGGGCGCTACCATTCATTGCGCTGCGCGAGCGCGGCTATACCAAGGAAATTTATGGCACGCCCGCAATTATCAACCCGGACTTTATCCGTGTGGGCGGCCCCGCCGTGGAGGGAGTGATCGCCTCGACCGGGCCGGTCGTAGTGGCGGACCAGCTTCCCGACAGCTATCCGACCAAGAAAGTCTCGCTCGAATACCAAAAAGTATATCAGAAGACCAACAACGAGCCGGCGCGCGGCGCCTTCGCTCCGTACGCGTTTGACGGCTGGCTCGTGCTGCTGGATTCGGCCAAGCGCGCATTGGCCGCCGGCGCCAAGCCGGGCACGCCGGAATTTCACACCGCACTGCGCGACGCGCTGGTCAATGCCAAGGATGTTGTCGGTACCCACGGCATCTATACCTTCCATCCGGGCGCAAGCTTTGGCGTTGATAAACGCGCGCTGGTGCTGGTGAAGCTCGTCGACGGCAAGTGGAAGCTGGTGCAGTAGTTTTAGAAACAGGATGGCATTACAGCCCCTTTGGATTCGCCAGAAATTCCGCGATGATCTCCGGCGGGGCTTTGACGTAATCCGATACACGGCTGACGCCGAGGCCGGTCAATCGCTTGAGTTTGACCGCAAGCTCCGCCATTTTGACCACGATCGGAATGCCGTTGATGACCGGCGCGTCGTCGACCGCGTGTCCCTTGATCGCCGCAAACAACAGCATCGGAATTCCGCCCCCGGGGATCAGTACGTCGCAGCCGGCGGCGACCAGCGGGCGCGCTTGTTCGGCAAACAAACGCGCCACGTCGGTGGCAAGCGCTTCGGATTCATAGGCCTTCAAGATCTGTCCGGGCTCGAACGTCATCGCATGCACGCCGGTGACGCGCTTTTCCAGCCCGTACTTGCCGATCTGGTGGTGGAACCAGGTGATGTAGCGCGGATTGATGGTGACGATACCGGTGCGCTGGCCGAGCTGGCAGGCATAAAGCATCGAAGACTCGCCGAGCGCCACCACCGGAATGTCAACGACCGAGCGCGCTTCATAAAGCCCGGCATCCTGGAAGTGGCCGACGATGAAAGCGTCATAACCTTCGCGTTCCGCTTTCACCGCATTGCAGATGACTTCGCGCGCGCAGCGGAATTCGACGATCGGATGCGCGTAATTGTCGTGCGGGGTAATGCCTTTGATGTCGACCGTCGTGCCGGGATCGGCAATGGCCGCGAGATGCGCGCGCAACCGATCCCAATAGAGTTTGCCATGCTCCTCATCGACGAAGCTCTGATACCAGATGCGGATCGGGTCCATCGGGTTTGTCCTCATGCCTTCGCTAAAGGCTGATGCTTGCGATGCTGGCGCCGCCGCAGACGTACAACACCTGGCCAGTAATGAACGAGTTTTGCGGGTCGGCAAAGAACATCACGGCGCGGGCGACGTCATCGCTGCGGCCCAAACGGCCGACCGGAATCGATTTGGCGATGGCCATCTCGCGGGCGTCGCCCGCCGGGATCACGTCCCGGAACATTTCGGTATCGCCGATCGGTCCCGGCGCAATGACATTCACGGTGATGCCGAACGGCGCCAGCTCGAGCGCCCAGGTCCGCGCCATTCCGATCATGCCGGCTTTCGTTGCCGAATAGGTGGTGCGGGTTTGCAGGCCGAGCGCTGCCCGCGACGACATCAGCACAATGCGGCCGAACTTGCGCTCCCGCATCCCCGGCAGCACCGCCTGCACGACAAGGAGCGCCGCGCCGAGATGAAGCTGCGCCAGATCGTGCAAATCCTGCTGTTTCACGTCGGCGAGGAGATTTGGCCGAATGACGCCGGCGTTATGGACTACGGTACTGACGGCAAATTGTCTGGCGACGTCGGCGGCGGCAGCTTCGGTCGCGCGCGCATCGATCAGATCAACCTCAACCGCGTGGAGGAATTTATGCGACCAGTCCGGCGGGCGGCGCGCGAGCGATACGACCTCATAACCGGCATCCAGCATCTGCCGGCAAATCGCAGCGCCAATGCCGGCACTACCGCCGGTGACGATGGCGACCGGGCGCTCGCTCATTCTGGTCTCACATGAAAAGCTGGATGCTGCGCAAGGCCGCGTCGCAATTGATCAGATCGACGCGCTTTAATTTGATCTTCAGCTCGCCGCCGATCATCGCGAGCGTATGGGTCGCCCACGCGGCGTAGAGCTCCTGCTCATCGAGCCGGGTCTCGACATAATGCATCGGCGTCCAGGTGACGTATTCATTGGCGGCTTCGTCGCGCTTGTCGACCTGCGGCACCTGCAACATGTGATGGCAGCGGCTTTTCGGCTTCTGCGAAAACGTCCGGTTGCCTTTCAGGCGCTCGACCCGGATGCGCAGCAGGAGCTTATCCTCATACATCAGCGAAGTGGTGAGGCGCGGATCGGTCTGGCCCCATTCCAGCGGCATCCAGTAATAGCCGTCGTCGGCGAACAGATCGAGCCACTCCTCGAACCGGTGCTGGTCGATGAGGCGGGCTTCGTGCACCACGAAGCTGATCAGGTCCTGGTCGGTCGGCGCGCTCATCGCGTTCGTGCAAGCTACATCGTCATGGTCATGAATTTCGACCAAGCGCGGAACTGATTGCGCATCTGCCATTCCGACGTGCCGTTCATGACCGCGGTTTCCTGTTCGACTTCCGCGGGGTCGTACAGCCGCTGAATGTTGACCCAAGGATTGGCGTCGACGTGCAGTCCTTCCTGGGCGCGCTCGTACATCTCAAGGTCGTCGTGACCGACGATCGAGGTCGGTGCATTGATCAGCCGGTTGTAGATCAGCGTGCGTTCAAGGAGCTGATCCGGCGCATCGACCAGACGGAAGGTCCAGGATTCGGCGAGCGTCCGGTCGGGCGCAATCGGTTTGAACAGGCGGATTGACTGGATCGGCCCCTTCACGGTGAAGTTCGGAAAATACGACGTGTTGTGACGGTTCTCGTTGAGAATCGCTTTCGCCCGCTGCTCTCCGTAGGCGGCGACCATCTTTTCAAAGTAGGTCGGAATTGCCGAATAATCGGAATGGATCGAATGGTGCACGCCGGTATGGCCGTGACCGTTGCGCCAGACCCGGATGCCCATCTTTTCGAAGAACTCGTACGGCGAAATGAACGGCGCATAGATCTCGACCGCGGCCGGCTTCTTGTTGCTGCCCGGGAACATCTTCTTCCACACCTCGACCGCCGTGCCGGCTGACGCTTCGTGCGCGACCATTGGGTGGCAGGTGTCGGTCAGGTTCTCGACCAGCATTTTCCAATTGCAATTGTGCATGTAGCGCAGCACGCCGCCGGCCACTTCCAGCCGCCCGGCGGGCGACCGATCCACCATATTGTCGATCGTTGAAAGGCTCTCGCCGAAGTAGTCCTCGAAGTCCTCGCCGGCGTCGTTCATCTTGGCGAAGACGAAGCCTCGATAATTCTTCACATGCTTGACGGGGGCGATGCCTTTGATCGCGTTGCCCTCCTCGAAGCCCGTGTGCTCGTAGCCTTTGCGCAGCGGAATTGCGAGCAATGAGCCGTCGGTCTTGAATGACCACGCATGGTAGGGGCAGCGGAAGAACTTCCCGGCATTGCCGCACGTATCGATGGTGATGCGGGTGCCTTTGTGCGGGCAGCGGTTATAGAGAACATGCACGACGCCGTCGGTGTGCCGCACCATCATGACCGGCTGCTTGCCGATGGTGGTACCATAATAGTCGCCGGTATTGGGCACCTGGCTGTCGTGGCCGACATAAATCCAGGTGTTCGCGAACAGGTGCTCCATCTCGAGGTCGAAGACCTCCTGGTCGACGTAGACGTCCCGGTGCACTTCGGTCTCGTGCACCAGGCCGTGAACCGCTGCTGCGTTGGCGTTGTATTTGCTCATAGCGGTCTCCTAATCCGATTCTTTAAAGATCAAGAACGAGGCGCGGGGTCTTGGCTCTCGATACACAAATCTGCATCACGTTGTTTTCGGCCCGTTCGCTCTCACTCAGGATGTGGTCACGGTGATCGGGGACGCCTTCCAGGACGGTCACCTGGCAGATCCCGCACTCGCCACGCTGGCAATCGTACATCGGATCGATGGCTTCCTCTATCAGCACCTGGAGAATGCTTTTGTCGGGCGGAACGATGAAGGTCAGGCCGGAGCGCTTGAGCACGACCTCAATCGCGGTATCTTCGGCCATCGCGGCCTCCTTGCTGCGTAAGCCACTCGATCGGCTCGGTCAGCTCTGATACTTTAAGCCTAAAATAATGTCACGGAGGCCTTTGTGCTAATGGGTTTCACGGATTTTTCGTCGCAGTTTACGGTCTAGGAGATTGGCGACCCATGTCTTTGGCTGAGCTTCCCGAGCTATTTCGACCGCTTGATCGCACTTTGCCGAAGATGTTGGCGCGTCAGGCGGAGCGGTATGGTGACCGCCGCCTGGTAACCATCGGCGGCAAGACCCTGACTCACGCCGAGACATGTGCCGCAGCCGCAGGTTATGCCGGCGCGCTCGCGCAAGCAGGTGTCAAGGCCGGCGACCGGGTCGCCATCATGTGCGGCAACCGGGCGGAATTGCTGCTCACAATCCTTGGCTGCGGCTGGTTGGGTGCGGTCGCTGTTCCGATTAATACCGCTTCGCGAGGCGCGCAGCTCGAGCACATTCTCAGCAATTGCGGTGCGCGCCTGATGGTCATCGAGCGCGGATTGACGCCCGTGCTTGCGCCCCTGGCGCGGGAGCGGATCGCTCTTGAAGCGCTGTGGCTGGCCGGTGACGGGGAGGGGCCTGACTTGCCGCATCTGAAGTCCGACCCGTTTCCGCCGCCTGGCGAACGCCTCCCGACACATCCCGTCGAGCCCAACGACATGTTGGCGATCCTCTACACCTCCGGCACTACCGGCCTGTCGAAGGGCGTGTGCTGTCCGCACGCCCAATATTTCTGGTGGGCATTCTATACCGGCGGACTTCTTGGCGTCGGCGAAACCGACGTGTTGATGACGACCCTGCCGATGTTCCACACCAATGCGCTGAACAGCTTTTACCAGGCGCTGTTGACCGGCGCGTCGCTCGTGGTCGAGCCGCGGTTTTCGGCGTCGGGCTTCATCCGTGGCGTGACCGAGCAGAACGCGACAGTGACTTTCGTACTCGGCGCTATGGTGCCGATCCTCCTGGCCCAGAAGCCAAACAGCGCCGACCGTGCGCATCGCGTCCGCCTGGCGTTGTCGCCGGCCGTGCCCGCTCATTTTCATCAGCAGTTCACCGAGCGCTTCGGCATCGGCCTGATCGACGGTTATGGCTCCACCGAAACAAACTGCATCATGGGCACCTCGCTGACTGAGCAACGCCCCGGCACCATGGGACGCCTCTTGAACGGATTTAGCGCGCGCGTTGTCGACGCCTACGACAATGAGGTTCCGGACGGTGAGGCGGGGGAGCTGATGCTCCGCGCCGACGAGCCGTTTGCGTTCGCTACCGGATATTTCGGCATGCCGGAAAAGACCGTCGAGGCTTGGCGGAATTTGTGGTTTCACACCGGCGATCGCGTGGTGCGCGAGAGCGATGGCTACTACCGGTTCATGGATCGCATGAAGGATGCCATTCGGCGCCGCGGCGAGAACATTTCCTCATACGAGGTCGAGCAGGTGATCGTGAGCCATCCCGAGGTCGAAAACGCCGCCGTCTTTCCGGTGCGCTCGGAGCTCGCGGAGGATGAAGTCATGGCAGCAGTGGTGCTGCGCGCTGGCGCGAAACTCGACCACGCGGCGCTGCTCGATTTCTGCCAGCCGCGTATGCCCTATTTCGCCGTGCCGCGTTTTCTTGAATTTGTCGACGCGCTGCCGGTGACCGAAAACGGCAAGGTGACCAAGTACAAACTGCGGGAGCGCGGCGTGACGTCCGCGACCTGGGACCGCGAAAAAGCCGGATACAGAGTTGTCCGCGCGGCGGTGTAGAGCAAGTCAGAAGTGGTATAGTGCAGCCGGCACTCGCAGCAAGGACAGCGCGCTAATGACCGTCGCGGCCGCCATCGAAACACCTCAGAGCCTCATCGTATGGCGCTATCTTTGGTGGGCGCTTGCGGCCGTCGCCGTTATGATCGCGGCAATCGCCGCGGATAATTTCTGGTTTCTCGATTTCGTTCACGTCTTCACCGGTCTACTCTGGACCGGGATCGATCTTTTCATGGGATTCGTGCTCGGCCCGATCCTGCGCCGCATGGATCTTTCGGTCCGCCGTGAAGTCGTGCGGCGTCTCGTGCCACGGACCCTGTTTCTGATGCCGGCGCTCGCCATCGTCGCCGGCACGACCGGGTGGTTCCTCGCCGTCAGGCTCGGCTACACCGCGCTGCCATGGCCGGAATACGGCTGGGTCGTCGCCGCGCTGGCATTGGTTACCTTGATGACGATCCTGGGTTTGGGCTTTCTGGCGCCGGTCAATGTGTTCGTCTGCCTCGAATTGCAAAAGCTCAATCCTAACATGAAAAAGATCGGCTTCTGGATGCAGCGCTATTTCTACGCGGTTGCATTGCAGGGCATGATGCAGATCGCCATCATCGTGGTCATGACGCGCTTTCGCACCGGTGTCTGATCTGGTGTGATTGCCCCGGGGGCGGGGGCGGCGTGCCGCTCGCTTCGCCGTCGTGATGCCAGCCTCTCAGCCAGGCGAGAGAAGAAGCGATGCTCGATCTTATCATTCGTGGCGGCGACGTCGTGACGCCTCACGGCGTGGTGCAGGGTGACGTTGCCGTCGCCGGCGAAACTATCGCTGCGATCGCAGCCGCGGGCGCGCTTTCGGCAGAGTCCGCCACACGCGTGATCGATGCCACCGGACACATCGTCATGCCGGGCGGCATCGACCCCCATGTCCATCTGCATCACGAGTGGACCAAGCCCGATGGCACACCACTGGTCACCGCCGGGCCGGAACAGGTCGGCCCCGCGGCGCTTTACGGCGGCACCACCACCCTCATCGATTTCGCCTATTGGCGCGGCGGCGTCTCGGCCCTACAGGCCATCGAAACCCGCGACAAGGACTTTGTTGGAAAAACTCCGTGCGATTGGGCCTACCACATCATGCTGCATTCCGAGCCGCCGCCCGAATTTTCCGGCCAGCTCGCAGAAGCCATTCAGGCCGGCTATCCGACACTAAAGATATTCACCACCAACATTCTGCCGTCGCGCTCCGGCCGCATGATCGATTTCGGCGACATCTGGGAAGCATTTGGGGTCCTGGCGAAGGAGGGCGGGCTCGGCGTTGTCCACGCTGAAGACAACGACATCGTCATGCATATGTACGCCAAGCTGATCCGCGAGGGCCGCGTTGGCTTCGAACATCTCGCCGAGGTCCACAATCAGCTATCGGAGGATTTGAGCTTCCGTCGCATTCTGCGTCTCGCCGAAAGCGTCCCCGGCACCGCGCTCTATATGATGCACGTTTCGGCCGGCACTGGAGTCGCGGCCATCGCCGAGGCACGCGGCAAGGGTCTCCCGGTTTATGGCGAGACGCTGCACCAATATCTGCTCTATTCGTCAGAAGACTATAAGCGCCCCAACGGCCAGATTTATCACACCTATCCGTCGCTGAAATCGGCCGACGATCAGAATGCGTTGTGGCACGGGACCGCCAATGACCTGATTCATTGCGTCGCCACCGATGAGCTGTGCTGCACGCTCAAGGACAAGCTGGTCGGCAATCGCATCGACAACACTACCGGCGGCAATTCGGGTGTCGAGCCGCGGCTCGGCGTCATGTACAGCGAAATGGTCACGCGGCGCGGTTACTCGCTTTCGCAGTACGTCGATCTGGTCTCGACCAATGCCGCCAAGATCATGGGGCTTTATCCGCGAAAAGGCGTGCTCGCGCCGGGCAGCGATGCCGACATCGCCATCCTCGATCCGACCCGGCGCGGCAAGGTCCGCGCCACCGATTTGCACGAGACAGATTACACGCCGTGGGAGGGCCACGACATCTTTGCCTGGCCGGTGATGACCATCCTGCGCGGCAAGGTGATGGTGGAGCAGGGCAACTATTTCGGAACTCCCCGGGACGGCCGTTACCTCAAACGCAAAATTTCTCCGCAGACTCTAAAAGGAGCTCCGCTGTGAGTGGTGCGCCGGTGGAGCTTGCCTGTGAGCTGCTGACGGAGAGTCTTGCCGCGTGGCACGTTACCCGCAGTGTTGAGCGGACCGGTGACGGCGCCATCGTGATCAGCGGCGACACCAGGATCAGGATCGAACCGACGCCGCAGGATTCGATGTTCCGTTGGATGGTCGCCATCGGCGGCCGCAAGCGCCCGGCGCTTTCGCTTTTGGCTGTGCTTCGTCAGGTCCGCGAGGCGCTCGATCCTGACTACGCCGCCAACAGGGTCAGAGTCGCCATTGCGCCACTGGTCCCGCAATGACCGGAGCGGACGTCATTCCGGTTTCGGTTCTCACCGGCTTTCTCGGCAGCGGCAAGACCACGATGCTCGGTCATCTGCTGCGGCAGCCGGAATTCTCGCGCACCGCGGTCATCATCAACGAATTCGGCGAAATCGGGCTCGACCACGAGCTGATCGAAACCAGCGAAGACAACATCATCGCTCTGACTACCGGCTGCCTGTGCTGCTCAGTTCGCACCGATTTGTCGCAAACGCTTCAAGACCTGCTGCGCCGGCGCGACGAGGGTTCGTGCTCGCGGTTCGATCGGATCGTGATCGAAACCAGCGGGCTCGCCGACCCGGCCCCGATCCTTCACGCGCTGATGACGGACCCGACCATCGCCGCCCGGCTCGCGCTTGGCAGCGTGGTGACGGCGGTCGATGCCGTGAACGGCCGCGCCACGCTCGAACGCGAACCAGTGTCACGAAAGCAAGTTGCGGTCGCCGACCGTATCGTTCTGAGCAAGCTTGATCTGGCGGAGCGTGTCGCGGAGTCGGCCTTGCTTAGGCAACTCGACGCGCTGAATCCCGGCGCGCCGACCTTGCGCGCCGCGCATGGCTGCATTGAATCCACAAGTCTATTTGATGCCGCGTTTTACGATTGCAGGGCGGGTGATGCATGGGTGGCGGAAGCACATGGTCACGCTCACCACGACCACGATACCGAGATCAAGACCTTCGCGGTCATTCGCACGGCGCCGATTCAGGCTGTCGCACTAACGCTCTTTTTGGAGGCGCTCGCCGAGCATTGCGGCGTCGACCTCCTGCGCCTCAAGGGCATCGTAAACATCGCCGAGAGTCCGAGCCGGCCAGCCGTTATTCACGGCGTCCAGCACGTCTTTCACGCCCCGGCATGGCTCGATCGTTGGCCGTCGACCGATCGGCGCAGCCGCATGGTTTTCATTACCCGCAGCATTCCGCAGCGCTGGGTCGAGGTGTTGCTGGAGGCGATTGGCGCGGAAGTTGCCGACGTGTCGGCGCGGTCCTGATGCCCGCCGGGGGGACGGGCCGCGAGGCCCGTCCCCCACTTGGCGTTCCGCCAACGGGGGCGACTTGGTGCCAGCGGACGCCCGTCGACCAGTGAAGCCGCGGGTAATCATTGGCAACTGCCATAAATAACAGTGGCGTGGATCGGTCCCCCCTGTCTTCAGCCGCCGTCCGCAGTATGTCGCGCCAGGGGCGCCGGCAAAGCCGGACCGGGCCATGCCAACCGATCTTTCTTCATCTCATTGAAGAACCGGCTGTCGAAACCTCGGGCCAGCGTCCATTCAATGCGATCGCCTTGTTCAGAGAGAGACCGTTGCTATAGTCCAAGGGGCGCCGGGCAGCGCGTTGATTGAGGGGAAGCACTATGAAGCGATATTTGCTTTGTGCGGCCGGTGCCGCGCTGTTTCTTGTTGCGCCAGCCCGGGCGGAAGACCTGCCGCCGCTTCGCACCGGGATCGACGCCACATTCGCACCGCACGCTTTTCCAAATCTCTCCGGTGGCGGCTATCAGGGCTTCAACATCGACCTCGCTGACGCGCTCGCCAAGCTGCTCAAACGCAAGATCGTTATTGATTACACCCAATTTTCCGTATTGGTCCCGGCAATGCAGGCAGGGACCTATGACTTTCTGATCGCGCCGACGACGGTGACCAAGGAACGCGCCGAGAACATGCTGTTCACCGAAGGCTATCTCAACACCGACTTTCAATTCATGATCAAGAAAGGCGCGCCGAAGATCGAAAAACTCGAAGACCTCAAGGGCAAGATCGTTTCCGTGAACAAGGGGTCGGCCTACGATGCATGGGCGCGCAATCTTGAGGCCAAGATAGGCTGGAAGGTCGAGTCATTCGGCACCCAGACCGACGCGGTGCAGGCGGTGTTGGCCGGCCGCGCCGATGCCAACGTCGCCGGCAATACGGCGGTCGCGTGGGCGGCCAAGATTAATCCGCAGCTTGAACTGTCGTATCTGTATTCGACGGGCCTCGTGTTCGCGGCGCCGTTGCGCAAGGATTCCGTCGCATTGCGCAAGACGCTCGACGTCGGCATTGAATGCCTGAAGATCGATGGCACGATGGCCAAGCTGCACGAAAAATGGCTTGGCTCGACGCCGGCGCCCGGCTCCGCGGCGGCTACCGTGTTTCCAGGTTACGGCGTTCCCGGCATGCCGGGTTATGACCCAAGCCCGCACACACCGTCGTGCGGCTGAACGGGCTGGCCCGATGTTTTGCCGCGGCCGCCGCGCAAGCCCTGGCCCGAGCACTGATCGCTGATGAACAACACGCGGCCGCCGATCCTGGAAATCCGCGGTCTACGCAAGACATTTGGTGACGTGGAGGTGCTCCGGGGCATCGATCTCTCGGTGCAAGCGCAGGAGCTGGTTTTTGTGATCGGACCGTCCGGGTCAGGCAAAAGTACGCTGCTGCGCTGCTGCAATCGTTTGGAAGAGCCGTCCGCCGGTTCAATCCGCATCGATGGCGCCGACATCATGGCGCTGACAACCAATGTCAACGCCATGCGGCGGCAGATCGGCATGGTGTTCCAGGCGTTCAACCTTTACCCGCACATGACCGCGCTGCGGAACGTCACCCTCGCGCTGGTCAAAGTGCTTCGCAAATCCCGGGCCGAGGCGGATCGCATCGGCTTTGCCGCCCTCGATCGCGTGGGTCTTGCGGACAAAAGCCGTTCCTATCCCGGCGAGCTTTCAGGCGGTCAACAGCAGCGGGTCGCGATTGCGCGCGCGCTCGCGCTTGAGCCGAAGATCATGCTGTTTGACGAACCCACATCCGCGCTGGATCCGGAGCTGGTTGGCAGCGTGCTCAACGTCATGCGTGAGCTGAAACGCTGCGGGATGACCATGCTGGTCGTCAGCCACGAAATGCGCTTCGCACGCGACGCCGCTGACCGGGTGATCTTTATGGACCACGGGGTGATCGTGGAGGAGGGGCCTCCACAGCGAATATTTTCATCCCCGAGTGAAACGCGCACCCGCGCTTTCATCGCCGAACTCACACGCTGACACGGGCAGCGCGGGCAGGGGACTTGGATGGGGGCGAGGTCGAGGTTTATAGACACGTTCTTCAAGTGGGACGTGATCGAGCGCTATTTCCCCGCCATCGCCAACGGCATGGTGGTGACGATTGAAGTCGCTGTGGCGGTCGTCGTCACCGGGATTTTGCTCGGGCTTGCACTGGCGGTGCTGCGATCGTTTCGCATCCGCGTGGTCAATGCGCTGATCGTTGTCTTCGTCGATGTGTTCCGGGCGCTGCCGCCGCTCGTTCTTATTCTTCTGGTCTTTTTCGGCCTGCCCAATCTCGGCGTCAATCTGCCATCCTTTTTGGTGCTGTGGCTTGTGCTGGCGCTGGTGCTCGCGGCTTTCGCCGAGGAAATTTTCTGGGCAGGCATTCTCTCGATCCCGAAAGGCCAGTGGGAGGCGGCGCGCTCGACGGGCTTAACTTTTCTCGGAACACTCGCCTACATCATATTACCCCAGGCAATCCGCCTGACCGTGCCGCCGCTCACCAACCGAACCATCGCCATTACCAAGAATACGGCACTTGGCACTGTGATCGGCGTCGCCGAAATCCTCAATCAGGCCACCACCGCGGAATCGTTTTCCGGCAGCGCGACGCCGCTGATGATGGGCGCGATTGCCTATCTGATTTTATTTGTTCCGGTGGTGGCGTTCGGCCGTTTTCTTGAGACCCGCTTCGCCTGGCGGAGAATCTGATGGAAGCGATCATCCAGCAATTCTTCAACCTCGGGATCATGGCGGAGGCGTTTCCGTTGATCCTTGCGGGCCTTAAGCAAACCATCATCATCTGTTTGATCGTCATTCCGCTGGGCCTGATTGGAGGGCTTGCGGTGGCGCTGATCTCGCGGTCGCGGTGGCGCACCGCGCGCTGGGCGGTGATCGCCTGGATCGATTTCTTCCGTTCGATCCCGCCGTTGGTGCTGCTGATCTTTGTCTATGCCGGGCTCCCATTCGCCGGGCTTCGGCTGTCGCCAATGGCGGCTGTTGCCGTCGCCTTTTTGCTCAACACCTCGAGCTATTACGGCGAAGTCTACCGCGCCGGCATTGAAAGCATCGGACTTGGCCAATGGGATGCGGCGCGCTCGACCGGGCTGCGCGGCTATCAGACGCTTGCCTATGTCGTCTTGCCGCAAGCGGTGCGAAACGTGCTGCCGGATCTGGTGTCGAATACGGTTGAAGTGGTGAAGCTCACTTCGATTGCGAGCGTGGTGGCGCTGCCGGAGTTACTGTACTCCGCCGACATGGCGCGTTCGGTGACGTTCAATTCATCGCCGATCGTGCTGGCTGCCGCAATCTACCTTGCTCTATTGTGGCCGGTGGTGCGGCTGATCAGCCGACTGGAACGGCGGATCGCCACGTGAACTGCTGGAGAATTTCGTGAGCCGAGTGCTTCGGATTGGCGGCGCTCAGATGGGGCCGATCCACAAGGCGGACAGCCGCCAGGCGGCGGTTCGGCGGATGCTCGATCTGCTCGATCAGGCCAAGGCGCAAAGCTGCAACCTTGTGGTCTATCCGGAGCTGACGCTGACGACTTTCTTTCCGCGCTGGTACATGACCGATCAAGCCGAGGTCGACGCCTGGTTCGAGCGCGAGATGCCCAATGCCGCGACGCGTCCGCTGTTCGAGAAAGCCGCCGCATACCGCATTGGGCTGTCGTTCGGCTACGCCGAGCTGACGGCCGACGGTCATCACTTCAACACCTCGATCCTGGTCGACCGCGACGGCAACATCGTCGGCAAATACCGCAAGGTCCACCTGCCCGGCCATTCCGCGTTCGATCCGGAGCGTGCGTTCCAGCATCTGGAGAAGCGCTATTTCGAGCCGGGCGACCTCGGTTTCCCGGTCTGGCGCACCATGGGCGGCATTCTCGGCATGTGCATCTGCAACGACCGGCGCTGGCCCGAGACCTACCGCGTTATGGGCCTGCAGGGTGTCGAGCTGATCGTGCTCGGCTACAACACGCCTTCGATCAACTCGCAGAACTCGGGTGAGGGTCCGCAGAAGCGGCTGTTCCACAACCGTCTGACGCTGCAGGCCGGCGCCTATCAAAACTCGACTTGGGTTGTCGCCGTTGCTAAAGGCGGCGCCGAGGATGGCTTCCCCATGATTGCCGGCAGCATGATCGTCAACCCGGACGGCGAAATCGTCGTCGAGGCCAAGACGGAGGATGATGAGTTGATTGTCGCGGATTGCGATCTCGATGCGACCATTTTTGGCAAGGAGACGATCTTCGACTTCCAACGCCACCGCCGCATCGAGCACTACGGCCGCATCACCAGCCAGACTGGCGTTATCTTGCCGCCGGAGTTTTGAAATGGCCGCCCCGTTCGAAGCCAATCTCGCGACGCTGCCAGTGCAGGATCGCTACAAGCTCCTGTGCGGGCTCGTGGTGCCGCGGCCAATTGCGCTGGTCACGACCATCGGTCCCGACGGCGTCGTCAACGCGGCGCCGTTTTCGTTCTTCAATGTGTTCTCGGAAGACCCGGCGCTGGTTGTTCTTGGTTTGCAGGCGCGCCCCGACGGTTCGCTGAAAGACACCGCCGCGCACATCCGCGACACCGGCTCGTTTGTCGTCAACCTGGTCGACGAGGCGCTGGCCGAGCGCATGAACATTTGCGCGGTCGATTTTCCGGCTGAGATCAGCGAGCTTGATGCGGCGGGCCTTAGCACATTGCCGAGCAACGCAATTCCGGTGCCGCGCATCGCCGAGGCTGTCGCTTCACTGGAGTGTCGCCACTACCAGACCCTCGAGGTCAAGAACGGCCGCCGTTTGTGCATCGGTGAAGTTGTCTATCTGCACGCACGCGCCGGCATCGTCGATCCCGCGCGCATGTATGTGGACCTCGACGCCTACAGACCAGTGGCACGTCTGTTCGCCAATCTCTATGCACCGCTCGGCAAGCCGTTCACGATGGTACGGCAAACCTACGCCGAATGGCTTGCTGCCGGCGGCGACAAGCGCGGCTGAACGAGGAGTTGCCTGGAGCGTACTGTGGCGGTCGGTTAAAGCGCGCGCATGGCCCGATCCACTTTGCCGATGAACGCCGTGCGCTGTGCTTGTGTCGCAACATTGAGATGATACAGCGCATAGTAATCGGTTCGGGCTTTTCCGCCGGTGAACCATCGCAGGTAGCGCGTGATGATCTTGCGCGGCGGATCGCTCATCCACAGGACCATGTAGCGCGGGCGTCCGTAGGTGACGATGCCGACGATGCGCTTGATGTTGTGCAACGTCGGTCGGGCGTGCGCCGGATCGGTGAGGTCGAAGGCGACGCCGGGCATCCATAGCCGATCGAAGAATCCCTTGAGCATGGCCGGCGGTCCGAAACTCCAGGTTGGGAATTGGACGATGAGCGCCTCGGCAGATTTGAGCCGGGCTACGTATTGCTCGACGCCGGCCTGGTTGCGGGAGACGTCATGGTAGTTCCGGCGGCCTGCTTCCGAGAGCACCGGGTCGAATTTCTCCGCATAAAGATCGAGCAGATCAACGTCGTGGCCGGCATCGCCGAGCGCAGCAAGCGCCGTGGCCCGGATGGCCGCGTGGAAGCTTTCCCGCACGGGATGGCAGTAGACGTACAGGATGCGCATGGGCCGCACTCGTCATCTGGGCGAATGATCACATGCGCTCCGGGCGCCGTCTAACGCCGTTACAGCCCGTGTCGGCGCTCAGTGCGTGTTGAAGATGGCCTGATAGGCCGCGACCGCTTTTCTGGTCGCGGCGAGTTCGTCGGCGGTCGGCTTGGTCGGGTCTTTAGCCGGCGGCAGGCTGCCAAGCTTGAGGAGGCAGGCCATCAGCAGCATGCGCGCTTTGGTCGAGGTGAGATTTGATCCCGCGATAAAGTAGTCGTGTGGATCGGCAAACCCTTCGGGACTGCCGCGGCCGACCCGCGCTACCGGCAGGCCGCTGTAGACCGCCTTTTGCAGCACATCCTGCCGGACCGATGACGTCATCACGCCGTAGGGCGTCAGGCCCTCGGCCACGAAGCCCGCGAGCCTTTTGTTGGCGAGCTTCTGCGCGACGAGCGCCTCCAGGTCTGCCGTCACCGACGGATCGTCGAAATATTCTTCGGCGAAATAGCCACCATCCTTGACGATCGCAACCGACGGGATTGCGCCTTCAAACAAATCCCCGTTGGCGGCCCTGATCTTCGTTTCGGTGCGCTCGATGCGGCCTCCGGCCGTGCGCGCCACCAGCACGGTCGACGGTATCTTGCTGAGATTCACGTCCGACAGATAGGTGTGCTTCAGGGCCGGGACGTAATGCAGCACGGCTGCGCCATGATAACCCATGCCGCCCAGAATGCCGCCATGGCCGCCGGTTGCGACGTAGCCGCCGGGCCGCGCATCGACCTTCATGACCTCGCGGGCGGCAAAGATTTGTTGTTCCTGCAGCACGATGACACCGGCGCGGTCGCGGCCATGCTCGTCGGCCCAGACCCGTGACGCGATGTATTCGACCGAGTTGGTCAGGTTCTTCGCCCCGTCATTGCTGATCTCGCCGTGCGGACGCTGGGCGGAGTTGCCGCAGATTGGCACGGTCGTATCGAGCAACAGATTGAGCCAGTAAGCCGTCTCTTCGACCTGCGGGCTGCCTTGCGTGAAAATGGCGCCGTCGTATTTCCCGGTGGCGAGAATGCGCCGCGCGGCGTTGGTCAGTCGCGCCAGGCTCGGCCGCGGCGGCGACTCGCCAAGATGAAACGGCTTGTAGGCGAAGAAGTCCTTACTACGGGTCTCGGGCGGGATATCGCCCTCGCCGACATCGGTCCGAAGCGCTGCCGGCAGGCCCTTGGTATATCCGCCCGTTGGCATCATGCGGTAGAAATCGACGTCGGCGAACGAAGAGATCAGATTGCCGACGCCCGCTGCGCCGACCGACAAACGATCGATCTCCTCGAAGCTGCGCGATCCATCGGGATAAAAGCCCTGGCGCGCCTGCTCGGCCGGCGCACCCGGTACGGCGCATTCTTCCTCCCATGCTTGACCGTTTACCTGCCGCGCCATGTAAGGCAGCGGATAGACACCGTCCTCAGGCCGGATCTCGATCTCGAACACCGCCTTATCCCGCGGGCTAGAACGATCCTTGTGAAATACGCCCTTGGCGTCAAGGTATCCGTCCGGCGGACCGTAAAGTTCGGCAGCGTCGGCTTCGAGCGGATGGGCCGAGAAGCATTCCACATACACCGTCACCGGCGCCGCGAGGCGCTGGGCACGGAGCGTATCGAAACGCTGCTCGCTGCCGTCAGGATTATTCCGCGGCGGCAGTCCGTATTTCTTGCGCGCCTTGTTGGACGTGACGAGCGGTGGCGTGTTTTGGATGGTCGCTGTGGGGCCGGCGAGGTGGGCGATCTTGACCTTGGGCTTGGCTGACACGCGTTTTCCTTTTTCTACTGATTAAAAAGTCGGCAAAACCGCCGGCGCTTCGGGCCGGCGGGCTCTGCCACGGTTCGGAATTATTCCGCCGCCTGACGCATCGCGGCTGCCTTGTCGAGGAAGCCGACCAACTCCGCGGTGGTCATCACGTCGGCGAACCGCACCACCATGTTGTCGAGCGTAGCGTTGTGCTCGGCGTCAGTCCGCGCGGCGTTGCCGTCGGCGACGAAGATCACTTTGTAGTTCATTTGCATCGCGTCGCGTGCGGTCGATTCACAACACACATTGGTCGCGGTGCCGGTGATGATCAGCGTGTCGATGCCGCGCGCTTGCAGGATTTCGTGCAGTTGCGAGGAGCCGGGCACAAACGCGCCGAAGCGCGTTTTATCGACGATCAGGTCTTCCGGTTTCACTTCCAGATCAGGCCACAGCGCAAAGCCGTGGCAATCTTTGCCGAACGTGTCGATCATGGCTTCGCGACGCTGCGGTGAGGCAAAATCCGCGAAATAGCTCGACCAGCTCGTTTGCGCCTCTCCGTCGATCAGGAAGCGGATAAAGACGTTGATGCCGCCGGCGGCCCGCACTGCCTTGGAGATGTTATTGACGTTGGGCACGATGTCGCGCGCGATCGGAAGCTCGACGGTCGCTCCCGGCGCCATGAATCCGTTCTGCAGGTCGACGATGATATGGGCCGTTCGCGCCGGGTCGAGCTTGTCGAAGATGTGGAACGAGTTGCGCAGTCCCTTGATACGGTCGAGGACTTCGGGAGACATTTCGATCTTGTGCATGATCCACCTCCATCGTTACAGCGCGCGCGACGCGCCTTTTGTCGCGCTGGTCGAGCGCCGGTTATGCCACGCTTCGGGATCGAGCCTAACAGTCCCGAATAAATTTTGTCATTCAGCAGCGATGTAGCTGCCGAGCTCCTTCGAATGGCCTAAAGCTTCGGGCAAGACTTCTCCCGTGATCGTGCCTCTTTCAATCAGAAGGACCCGCTCGGAGAGACGGCGAATGAAATCGAGACTCTGCTCGACAACGATGATCGCGAGCCCGTTGTAGCGGTGCAGTCCGATCAGGATATCGAGAATCTCTTCCACGATAGAAGGCTGAATTCCCTCGGTCGGTTCGTCGAGCAGCAGGAGCTTCGGACTGCCGCACAGGCAACGCGCCAAAGCTAGGATCTGCTGCTCGCCGCCGGATAGTGCACTGCCGACGCGATCGATGATTGGATCGAGCCGCGGGAAGCGCGCCAGCACGTCCTTGATGATGTTTTCCTCAGAGTTGATGCCGTTCTCGACAAAGCCCATCCGCAGGTTTTCGTAGACCGACAGGCTTGGGAAAATCTGACGGCCTTGCGGCACGTAGCCTAAGCCCGCGCGCGCGCGGCGAAACGATGGACTGCGGCTGAGGTCTGCGCCTGCAAACCGGATTTTGCCGCTGGTGAGCTGAACCTGGCCGATCAGAGTCTTCAACAGCGTGGTCTTGCCCATGCCGTTATGACCGAGTACACCAACCACCTCGTGCTCGCCGACCGTAAAGTTGATCCCGGACAGAACCGGAATACGGCCGTAGCCAGCGTGGAGATCGTGGACTTCAAGCATCAGGCAGCGACCTGCTTGCCGAGATAGACATCGCGAACAGCCTGATTGCCAAAGACCTGCGCTACGTCGCCTTCCATCAGGATACTGCCGCGGTCGAACACCGTGATGCGCCGGGCGATGTTGCGGATGAAAGACATATCGTGCTCGACGACGATCATCGGATGGTCTTGGTTGATCTCGCGAATGAGGTCGGCGGTCCGTCCGCGCTCTTCCTCGGTCATTCCAGCGGCCGGTTCATCCAGCAGGATAAGCCCGGGATCGCCGCACAGAACTACGCCAAGCTCGACCCACTGGCGTTGGCCGTGCGCGAGCTGGCCGACCAGCTTGTCAACAAAACGGCCTAGCGAGAGCCGCTCGACCTTCGCATCCACCGCTTGCGTTATGGCTTTGCCTTTTTGATGTCTGGCCGCGGCGATCCAGAGGTTTTCGCGTACCGAAAGCCCGTTGAATACGCTAGGCACCTGCGTCTTGATGCCGATGCCAAGTCGCGCGATTTCATGCGCCTGCAGACCGGTGATGTCCGTGCCGCGAAACAGCACCGATCCGCCGGTCGGCTTGATCTCGCCAGTCAGGAGCTTGAAGAACGTGCTTTTGCCGGCGCCATTGGGTCCGATCAAACAACGCAACTCACCTTCCGCGAGCGCGAAGTCGATGTTGCGGACCGCCTGGACACCGCCGAAGTTCTTGGTCAGGCCGCGGGTCTCGATCAGCGGGGGCTTCATGCCCGGCGTCCTTGCGGCAGGTCAGGCTGTGCGGCGGCCGGATGGCGCAGCGCCAGGAGCCATGGCACCAGCCGCTCGGTGATCACCGGCGCGATGCCCTTCGGAACCAGCAATACGAAGATCAGCAGAATGGCGCCAAGCACAACGTTCGCATTGACGAGCTGCTGGGTACCGATTTCCACCGTCGCCCACGAAATCGCCAGTGCGCCAAACACCGGGCCGAGCAGCGTGCCGGCCCCGCCGACCATGAGCCAGATGATGATCTGGGCGGATTGCACCACGCTGAACACGGTCGGGCTGACATAATTGCCCCACGACACGAACAAGCATCCGGCGAGGCCCGCGAGCCCGCCGCCGATCGAAAACGCCACCAGCTTATGCAATCGCGCGTCGTAGCCCAGAAACTCAACGCGGCGTTCATTCTCGCGCACGGCGACAAGGACGCGTCCGAACCGTGTCGCCAACAGCGCATGCAAACCGAAATAGGCCAACAGCAGCAGAACCATCGACAGAACGAACATGTCCTGCGGCTCGAGCGTGCTGTCCGGCAGGAATGGGATGTTGATCGACGGTACGTTCGGCATGCCGTTGAAACCGCCGAGGAGCGCGTCGCCGATGTGATATTTCGGCCCCGCGGTGGAATTGATGACGTTATAAAAGATCAATGTAACGGTCAGCGTGATCACCCCGACATAGACGTCGCTGATGCGCGCATAGAACATGAAATAGCCAAGCGCTGCCGCCAGTGCTGCCGGCAACGCAATCGCAATCAAAGCCGGGCCGGTGCTTTCGCCGATGTTGATGACGGCGACCGCATAAGCGTAAGCGCCGAGGCCGAAGAAAGCCGAGTGGCCGAAGCAGAGAATTCCGCCGTAACCCCAGATGAAGGCGAGACTAAGCGCAAGGATGCCGAAGATCGCGTAGAGCGTGATCTGCAGGAGCGTATAAGTATCGAGCCAAAGCGGGAGCCCGATCACAAGCGCGAGCCCGACGACGCCAACGGCAACGAGGCGCCAATTCGATCGCAGCATCCCGATCATAGGCTGCCTCGAAAGTAGCGCCCGGTAATACCCTGAGGCAACGCGCGAATAAGGACGATCGCGGCGAGCAGCAGCGCGACTTCGCCGTAGACCGGATTGGACAGGAACGTGGCCACCTGGTTGATGGTGCCGAACAGGATTGAGGCCGAAGCGGTGCCGACGAGGGGCGCTGCGCCGCCGCCGATGACGGTGATGAAGGCGCGGCCGATATACGAGCCGCCGATGGTCGGAAACACGCCGGAGACCGGAGCAAGCACACCGCCGGCGAAACCGGCAAGAGCTGCGCCGAAGGTGAATGTCACCGCGTAGATGCGGGAGGTGTCGGTGCCGAGCGCGGCCGCCATATCGGCGTTCTGCATGGTGCCGCGCGCGAGCAGCCCGAGCCGGCTCGAGCGCAGGATGATGTAAACGCCACCCATGGTCGCAACCGATAACGCGATGACAAACAGACTGTAGCCGCTGGTCTGGTACGCCCCGATGGTGATGCCGGGCAGTGGTGTCGGCACGCCTTCGGTGATGTCGCCGAAGATCATCGTCAGGATGCCGACGACAAACAGGCTCAAGCCCCACGTCGCCAGCATGGTCTCAACCATGCGGCCATAGAGTTGCCGGACGATCAGGCGTTCGATGATGGCACCGATAATGCCGACCGCGATCGGCGGGACGATCAGTATCGCGAGCCAGATGTTGATGCCGTGATGGACCGCGACCGAGGCGCTGTAGCTGCCCATTACCATGAACTCGCCGTGCGCCAGGTTGATGATTCGCATCATCCCGAACACGATGGCAAGCCCCAGGCTGATCAGGGCCAGCGTTGCGATGGCATAGACGAAATCAATCGCAACGATGATCGCTAGGTCCACTGCGGGCCCTCCTGAAGCGACAGTCGGCACTTTCGCGCCGGGGCGCAGGCGATCGACGACCCGACCGCCTGTCACCCGCACGTCTTGCAGCGACCGGCGCTCCGCGCGTGTGCTTCCCGGTCAGTTCACCTTGATGATGTACTGCTTGGCCTCACGCGGATTCTTCTTCAGATCGCAGACTGCCTGGGTGTCGGTTGGCTTACGTTGCGGGAAGGTCTCGATCAGGTTCATGACCTTGTCCTTGAACACGGAAAGGTGCACGTCGAAGATGCAGTGATGGGTCGGCGGGTCGATCGTCACCTTGCCGCTTGGCCCGTCGATGCTGATGCCGGTTTCGAGCGCTTCGATGACCTTTTGGCGGTCGAGCGTGCCGGCCTTCTTCACGCCGGCGGCCCACAGATGCATGCCCTGATAGCTCGACATCGTCAGGTCGGAGATCGGCGGATAGCTGGCGCCGTATTTGCCGCGGAAGCGCTTGAGAAAATCCTTGTTGACCGGATTGTCGAGCGCCTCGATGTAGTTGTACGCAACGACGATGCCGTTGCTCTCATCTGGAGTGAGAACCATCTGGTCGTTGGCGCCGCCGAAGGTCGTCGACGCGATTGGGATCTTTCCGGACAGGCCTGCGGCGTGGAATTGGCGATAGAAGGAAATCGGCCCGCCACCGACCAGCACGGTCATGATCCAATCCGGCTTCGCCGCCTGGATCTTTGAAAGCGTGCTGCCGAAATTTGTCGCGTCGAGCGGAAAGAACTCGGTGCCGAGCACCTCACCACCGCCATCCTTGACGTACTTCTTCACCCAGTCGGAGGTGATTTGGCCGTAATTGTAATCGGCGGCGAGCGTATAGACCTTTTTGCCCCAGTTCTTCATTCCATAATTGACGAGAACTTCGGTGTTGTGCGCCGGCGTGAGGCCGTCGATGAAGATGTTGCGGTCGCAGACGCCACCTTCGTATGGCATATCGTAGAAGTAGAGCGTCTTGTATTTGTCGAGCACGGGCCGGATCACTTCGCGCGAGGCCGACGTGATGCCGCCGTGCACGACTGCAACCTTGTCCTTCAATGCGGCTTCCTGCGCGTATTGCGCGTAAAGCTGCATATTGGTCTGAGTGTCGAAACTCACGACCTTGATTTTGCGGCCAAGCAGCCCGCCGGAGCTGTTGATTTCATCGACGGCGAAAGTGAGCACGTCGTACATCGGCTTGCCGGCGGATTCGAGACCGCCGGAAAGATCGTACATGCTGGCAATTACAATGGGCTCATCCGCCGCGGCGGCGCCGCGGATGACAGCCGGCGCGAACACCGTCGCTGCCGCTGTCGTCTTCAGGAATGCTCTGCGCGTCGTGTTCATGGCTGTTGTCCCCGTGCCGTGGTGCGAGGCAAAGTGAGCAAAAACCATGCCATTATCGGGGTTTCGGCGCAGGCCGGTCTCACCGATAATACTGCGCAGCTTTCATGCGATGCCTGACGTTAGCCTTCAGCTTCGCCATCGAACGGCGACCTTCAAGTGCGATCGTGCATCGGCGATATGCGGGACGCATCTATTTTGAGCGTCGGCGCTGTTTTGCCGGATCGCGCGGTTTGCGTGGCACCGATATTGCTATGTTATCTGCTGCATTCGCGCAGCGCGTTCTGCTTCAATCGGAAGCGGAGCCTGCGCTTCTGATAAATGGGAGGCGATCTGATGTTCAAACTGCCGTCGACGGATCAGGTACGTCAGCTTGGCGAAGGACTTGGCTTCGATGTGACCGCCGATTACGCCAATTCGTTCATCAATTACATCCGGCCGTTCGCAGACGGATTTCGCCTGCTGGCGTCGCTACCTGACGATGTGCCGGCGATCAAGCACCCGCGCGGCGCTTATTACCGGCCGGAAGGCGACGAGAACAAATACGGCGCGTGGATCGTGAAGACTCACATCAAGGGCGCGCCAAGCGGCCGGCTCGCGGGCAAAAAGGTGGCAATCAAAGACACCTACGCGATCGCAGGCGTTCCCCTGACTAACGGATCATCCGTACTGGAAGGTTTCGTACCTGAATTCGATGCGACTGTCGTCACGCGCCTCCTCGATGCCGGCGCGGAAATCGTCGGCAAGTCGGTTTGCGAATATTTTTCTTTCTCGGGCGGCGCCGCCACCAGCACCTCCGGGCCGGTCCAAAATCCGCGCGCCTGGGGCCACACGCCGGGCGGCTCTTCGACCGGCTCCGGTGCACTGGTCGCGGCGGGTGAAGTCGACATGGCGACCGGTGGCGACCAGGCCGGCTCGATCCGGATTCCTGCCTCGCTCTCAGGCGTGGTCGGCATCAAGCCGACCTGGGGTCTCGTTCCCTACACCGGTATCATGGGTATGGATCCGACCATCGATCATGCCGGGCCGCTGACCGCGACCGCCGCGGAGAACGCGCTGTTTCTCGAGGTGATGGCCGGCGAAGATGGCTACGACTCCCGGCAGAAAGGCCTCAAGCTTGACACCTATACCAAGGCGATCGGGCAGGGGATTGCGGAACTCAAGATCGGCGTGGTGCAGGAAGGCTTCGGACAGTACGACTCCCATCCCGATGTCGACGCCGGCGTCCGCGCCGCGACCGAGGTGCTGGAGGGTCTCGGTGCGAAGGTAAGCGAAGTTTCCATTCCGTGGCACCCGATCGGCATTCCGATCTGGGCCGCCATAGCGCTCGAGGGAACGCTCCATTCGATGGTCACAAGCGCGCTGCCGCGGAACATCGAGGCCGTCTATCCGATCTCGCTGGCGGGACGTCTCGGCGCCATGCATGACCGCGCCAACGAACTGCCCGACACGGTGAAAACCGGCATGCTGCTCGCCGCGTACAACGACAAATATTATCGGGGTTATTTTTATTTCAAGGCGCAGAACCTGCGCCGCCCGTTGCGCGCCGCCTACGACAAGGCGCTCGCCGAGTATGATCTGCTGCTGATGCCGACGACGCGGATGATGACTTCGAAAATTCCGCCGCCGGACGCGCCCTACGAGGCGCTGATGCAGCATAGCTGGGAGCAGATCACCAACACCTGTCCGTTCAACATCACGCATCATCCGGCGATATCGATCCCGTGCGGCTTTGGCGAAGGCGACCGGCCGATCGGGCTGATGCTGATCGCCAAACACTGGCAGGAATCGACTCTCTATCGCGCCGCCGATGCGTTCGAGCGCGCCGGCAACTGGCAGACGATGGGCGCGAACGGACGTAAGAAATAGCGGCACAGGCGACCGCTCGCGTCGAATTTGGCGCGAGCGGTCGCCTCAGCGAGGAGCAGAAAAATGGATGCCGCCACAACGGTCAAAATCGCCGCCACGCCGCAAACAGCGAAATTGGGTTTCTTTGATGCCACGACGCCCGCGGTCATCAGAGTCGCTCCGGGGACCGAGGTTCTCATCGAGACCGTTTCCGGTGATACGCCATCGCTGCCGACCGAACCGGGTTTTGATATTCTTCCCGAGCATCGTTCGATCATCGAAAGCGCCGAGCGCGGACCGGGCCCGCATTTCCTCACCGGCCCGGTCTACGTTGAGGGCGCGCGACCCGGCGACGTCCTGCAAGTTGACATTCTGGATGTCATGCTGCGGCAGAACTGGGGGTTCAATCTCATCATCCCCTTGCTAGGGACGCTTCCTGAAGATTTCCCGGAGTTTAGGTTGCAGATCCTGCCGCTCGACAAAAAAGCCAACACCGTACAGTTGCCTTGGGGCGGCAAGCTTCCGCTTAGCCCGTTCTTTGGTGTGATGGGCGTCGCGCCGCCGCCGAATTGGGGAAGGATCACGTCGGTCATTCCCCGCGCCATGGGTGGCAACATGGACAACAAGGAACTTGTGGCCGGCACCACGGTATTCTTTCCGGTCTTCAACGAAGGCGCCCTTTTCTCGTGCGGTGATGGTCATGCCGTGCAAGGTGATGGCGAAGTCTGCATCACGGCCGTGGAAACTTCTCTCTCCGGACGCTTTCGCCTGAGCGTGCGCAACGACATGCACTTGACCGCGCCGCGGGCCGAGACGCCGACGCACTACATCACGATGGGCTTCGATGAGGACCTGGACGACGCCGTCAAACAAGCCCTGCGCGACATGATCCGCTGGATCGGACAACTTCGCGGTTTGTCGGCGAGCGACGCCTACACTCTCTGCAGTCTGGCCGCGGATCTGCATGTAACGCAAACCGTCAATACGGCCAAAGGCGCGCACTGCATGTTGCTGAAGACCATCCTGAATTGATCGACAGCCGGCCGCGGTCAAAGGCGCGATCGGATCCTTGTGCTCGACCCTTGTGGCTTGACGAGCGATCTGATCCGGTCGGCGTCCGCCGGCGTTGCCGGATTGTAGATCACCATGCCGAGATCGGGCCGGCCATCGACGGCAAAGGCGGAATATTCCAGCGCGATCAGCCCGGCGACTGGATGCCGGATCTGTTTGGCGGCCTCGCCGTACGCGTTGCGCACGTCGTTGTCACGCCACATGGCGTCGAATTCCGGGCTTAATCGGCACAGTTCGTCGACCAATGCTTTGGCACTGTTCGCCGCCCCGGCCCGTGCTGTGTCCGCTCGAAACGCCGCCACCACAAATCGGGCATCGCTCTCCCAATTCGGCATCGCGGCACGAATGCGGGGATTACAGAACACGAGGCGCAGGCTATTGCGTTGCTCGACCGCGAGCGCTCCGTAGTCGGCCAGCACCACCGACGCGGCGCGATTCCACGCGACGATGTCCCATGTGGAGGTCTTCACATAGGCGGGGCTCAGCTCCAGCGAGTCGAGCACGCGTTGTAGTCGTGGCGTAACACCTTCGGCTGCTCGATAATGGACCTCGGGTGCGCGGCCGAGCGCGAGCAGGAAGACATGCTCGCGCTCGACGTCGGTCAGCATCAGGGCGCGAGCAATGCGGTCGAGCACGTCGGCCGAGGGCGCACCGCCGCGCCCTTGTTCGAGCCAAGTGTACCAAGTTGCGCTGACGTTGGCGCGCTGCGCCACTTCTTCGCGCCGGAGCCCGGGCGTTCGCCGACGCGTCAATGAAAAGCCGAATGCCGCCGGATCGAGTTTGGCGCGACGATCTTTCAAGTAGCTTCCAAGCGCATTGTTGTTGTCGTTCTTAACCAGCATGCACGCGCGTCCTATTAGCCGGTATACCCGTATAAGGTCACTAGTTTACCCGGATAAGTCATGAGCTGATAGTGGCCTCGGTCTAGACCCGGAGAATCTCTTCATGCGTGTATTCGTTACCGGCGCCACTGGATTCGTGGGTTCCGCCATTGTCAGAGAACTGATCGCCGCCGGCCATCAAGTGGTCGGCCTCGCCCGCTCGGACGCGGCCGCCAAGTCGCTTGCCGCCACTGGTGCCGAGGTGCATCGAGGTGATGTTGAAGACCTCGAAAGCCTGCGCAGCGGAGCAAAAAAGTCGGATGGCGTGATCCATACCGCCTTCAACCACGATTTCTCGAAGTTCAAGGCTAATTGTGAGGCCGACAGGCACGCCATCGAGGCTCTCGGCTCAGTGCTCGCGGGGTCCGACCGGCCCTTGATCGTCACTTCGGGGACAGGGCTTCTTACGCCAGGCCGCCTCGCGACCGAAGAAAATGCGGCTGCTTCCGCAATTCCCCGGGTAGCTTCGGAACAGGCCGCAGCTTCGGTTGCGGCGCGGGGTGTGCGGGTGTCGGTGGTCCGCCTTCCTCCAACAGTCCATGGCGATGGCGATCATGGCTTCGTTCCGCTTCTCATCGGCATCGCGCGTCAGAAGGGTGTTTCGGCCTATGCGGGCGACGGGCTCAACCGTTGGTCCGCGGTGCACCGGCTTGATGCGGCAAATCTCTATAAGCTTGTGCTTGAGAAGGGATCCGCGGGGGTCCGGTATCACGGGGCCGCCGAAGAGGGCGTGCCGTTCCGCGACATCGCTGGCGTGATCGGCCGCCACCTGAACGTGCCGGTCGCCAGCAAGACCCCAGACGAGGCCGCCGAGCACTTTGGCTGGTTCGCGCATTTTGCAGCGCTCGACAACCCGGCATCAAGTGAGCGAACGCGGCAACTGCTGGGATGGCAGCCGAAGCAGCCGGGGCTTATTCCCGATCTCGACCGGCCGCGCTATTTCGAAACCTGAACAGAGAATTCGGCTCCGGCCGATTGGCGGCGCGCCGACCGCGGTAAGATAGCACTACTGCCATGCATAATAAGGGAAATTTCAATTTTAGCTATCTTGTAAAGTGTGTTGACTCCCCCCTGCTGCAATTGCGAAAAGGAACGTGCGGGCTCATGAGCGCGTCGAAGAGGGAATTGTAGATGTCTCGTCTGTTATTTGCGGTTCTGGCCGGGGTTATTGCGACGCTGGCGTGGGTGCCGGCCCACGCATCGACCGTCGATTACACGCTTACGTTCGCGGCGAGCTCGCCTTACGCTGCCGACACTGGCGGTTCCGGCACTTTCGAATTGAACGGCCCGATCAGCACCAATGGCAACCACACCTACAGCCTTACCGAACTGTCGATGACGGTCGACGGCCTGTCTTTCTTGTTGTCACAAGACAAATCCGCCACGGTCAGCTTTCACAACGGTGTTTTCAGCGGCTTGAGCTTCGACGGCACTGACACAACGGGCTGGTTCACGTTTGATACGCTCAATACGTCGGGAACTAGCTACGATCTGGCACAAGGTATCTTCGGCGGAACGCTTTCGCAGGGCAGCATCTCGGCAGTTGACCCGGCGCCGCCCTCGACACCGCTGCCGCCCACATTCGTATTATTTGGCGCGGGCCTCCTACTTATTGGCGCCCTGGCCTGGACGCGGAGAGCGCCGGGCTCCAGGAATGAGGCTCCGGCGATTGCCTGAAGGGCGTTTGGCGGGAGCGGTCCGCTTTGAGTCCTAATGCCATGCGCGCCGGCATGTAGTTTCAATATTAATTTGGCGGAAGGGGTGGGATTCGAACCCACGAGACCCTTGCGGGCCTGCCGGTTTTCAAGACCGGTGCCTTAAACCACTCGGCCACCCTTCCATCACTGCAACATCAAGCGCTTAGCGGTATATCAATGATGAACGCTTTGGCAACTTTGCGCGCTCTCGACCCAACTTGACCCCAAGCAGAATTTCGCGAGCGCCAAGATCGGTTAGCATAAAGCCATTGCTCGAACTCGACGAGGTAAGCCGCGCCCGGCTACCCGGGGCTGCGATCAACTCATCCGCGCCCTCGCCAGGCCGACTGTGAGCATCAAAGGGGAACCGCGAGGCTTGCCTGACTTGATTATCGGGACCGATCGGCGCACGTTTGATTTTAGGGAAGCTGACGAGCCACGATCTGGCTAAGGTGGCGTACCATGATTCCCACATCGATAGGCCGAATTGCCGTTCCGGCTCTGGCACTTGCTGTTGTATGTGGTGCGGCAGCAGTTGTTTTCGGGGTTTCGCACAAAACCGAACCGCCGGTTGAAGCCGAAGCTTCGACCGCCGCACCGGCGATTGCGCTACCTAAAACGAGCGTCGGAGGCGAAGGCTCGGCCGCTCTCACAACACGACCTGCATCTGCGGTGCCGCCCCGCTCGCCGGCTAGCGTCGATGCGATCAAGCCAGTCTTTGACGCTGCAGTTGTCGGGCGCGCCGGTGACGCGGTCATCGCAGGTACGGCAGCGCCAGGCGCCACTGTGGAATTGTTGCGCAACGGCGAGCTGCTCCATGACCGAGCGGTCGCAGATCAATCCGGAGAATTCGTGATAGTCCCCCCCAAGCTTCCCGCTGGAGACTATGAATTGACGTTGAGGTCCAGGCAACTGGACGGCAAGCAGGCAACATCCCAACAGAGCGTGGCGGTCTCAGTCCCTCAGCCGAACGTGAAAGACCAACAGGACGTGGCGCCGATGACGCCGGATAGGGCTCTGGATAGGGCTGACGTCTTCGTGCCGAATCCTGGGGTGCCGTGTCCGCCACTTGCCACCCCTCGAAGGCTCGGAAGTAGAAGATCGGCAAGCGGGCGAGCGCCGCAAAGTCACCTGGTCCGACATTCCAGGCCCTCCAGCGACAACGCCATCTGCAGCGGCACGGCGACGTTTACCGTGTCGCCTCTATAGGCCCTGAAATCACCTGAAGCTTTATTGAGCGGTCGGGGCCGAGGGCGTGTTCACCCCCGGCCGGCATTCGACGTCTTCGAGCATTAGCACCATGCCCGCAACGCGATCGATCGATCGGATCGACGCTGCAGCGGCAATCGCCGCCCCTCCGTTGCTGGGGAAAAAGCCCCGGTCGCAATGTGGCAGGGTGCCAGGGTGTGACCGGGGCTAAGGATTTTTGTGACAACACTGCGCACGGTTCGAGTGCGCAACACAACCTAGCCGTTTAGTGGAACGTGGGCAATGGCCGGGCGACCGGCGCTGCCCCCTTTTGCATTTGCCATCTGAAAGAGGTGGAGGCGTTGCTGGACGAGGTAGCGCCAGACTAAACAAATACCGCGCCGAGCTGCGTTGCATTCCGCCACTTAATTTTGCACCTGCGGCCGGGCGCGCCTTTGGCGGTCATCAATTCAAATTCTTGCGGGACCGAGACTGAGGCATCTGCGATCAATCGGACGCCAGACACCGACATGTCAGCAATGGCACATCGGCGGAGAGCTATCCCACCGATCCTGATCCAGGCATCAGCTCCAGAGCTGCGCCGTGTCGAGGACCGCCTGTCCTTTGCCTTTCGGCTAACATATTTTCCGAGCCCGACGTTCTTCATGATCTCACGCTTTTGCCCGGCTGAACGCCGCCGCCAGTCTGCGGCGGGGTTGCGTGGCTGTGGTGCGCCACGTTCTCACGAAACCGTTGCGGAAACCTTGCAGCAGTCGGGTAGCCTAGCAACTGGAGGTGAAGCAGAGCTGAGTGGGGTAATTCCATCGCGACCATCGCGGCGCAAATGCAACGCCTCAGCGCGGCTTTGATTTTGGCCTGCAGTTCACCATCGTCGCCCGGGCGACCGTGGTGCCAAGCTCCCGCCTGCCGTCGCGATCGATCGCCATATCGATCGGGTGACTGATGAACACGTCGGAGCGAAGCTGGACATCCTGCGGCTGATCAAGCCTGAGGCGATAGAGCCGGATGGCTAGGCGGCCAGACTGGCGGAACGCTTCTTTGTTCCGGGCATAACGAGGAAACCGACGCCGAGGAGGCCAAGTAGCATGATCGTCCAAGTCGGCGGCAGCGGCGTCGCGGCTGGGGCTTGAACGACGCCTCGACCAATAGTGAAGGTCCCGTCATCGAGATTGGGGCCGTTGGTATTGGTAATGTTGAAACCGAATCCGCCGAGCACCAGGGTTCCGACAAGACCGTTCGATCCGAGCACGCCTGGCGAAGATGAACCCGTGATGCTGTAGAAGGTTTGATTGGTGCCAAGGTCGACGGAAACAGAGGACGGAACAAAATCATATGTGCGACCGCCAATGTTGGCGGTCAGGCTCACCAAGTCTCCGTAAGTGTTCTCAGTGAAGGAATTCAGAAACGTCGGCTCATTTACGACCAACGTTCCAGTGCCGTTCGCGCGGTCTCCGTTGGTTCCCATAAAGGTCAGGGTATAATCGACGGTGACAGCATTGGCCGGTGCGGAAACGAAACCGGCAAGCAGCACGACGGCTACAGCACTGGTTAACGTTAGCATGCGCATGAGGAATTTCCTTTGCGCCACGAACTATCGAAGGCGCACGACATAGTCAAATATCGCCAAGGTACTTCCGTACCCGGTGCTCAACTCCTTCAAACATCGTTATCAGGCACAGCGCGATCGATGCCGCGACGGCTTCGACGCTGCCGCTGGCGGCGGCTTGCGGGCTGGGTCACGACGCAGCGCGAAGTCGAGCGGATTTTCCGGTCTGCCGGAAAAAGGCGCGCCGGCGTGCGTCCAAAATGTCAGTGGGCGTTGGTCAATGTGGCCGGCACCACCGTTGGCTGGCTGCGCGCCAGCACGGCTTGGCAGGCCTGCGAAATGCGGCTGCGATTGGCGAACAGGCAGCTCTCGATGCGGCCGCGGTCAGGGATGAATTGCCCGCAGACCGTCAAAGCGTCGTTCATGCACGCTTCCCGGTCTTCCTGCGCGCCGGCCATCGCGGCGATTGGTGTCAGAGCCAGACCAAACAGGCCGAGCGCAAGCGTTGTGATCTTCATAGCCCGCTCCTTTTGCGACGCCACCGCGTCGCGCTGAGCCCGGCCCCCTGTTAGTGGAATCACTTATCAGACGGCGATTGCGGCGGCGCTAACGCACGACCTGGGATTTATCTTGCATTTGTTTGAAATTGTGACGCTTTGGTTCGTGCGAAATGCCGCGGAAGCTTTCGTCCGGCTTCGATCTGAACTCGCCCGCATGTCCGCGTCGATTGCATGGTGTGGCTTGGCGCCGCCCGGGGGTCATGTGCGTTCGTTTTTCGTCGTGGTCCTGATGGGTGCTGGGATATCGGCGTGCGCGCCAACAGCGCGCATGGCATGGCAGCGCAGTGACGGTCAGCCAGCCGTGCAGTCTGACTTCCAACAATCTCAGCAGGAATGTCGCGGCCAGGCGGAAACCGCCGCGGCGAACTCACCTGAAGCGAACTATCCGTACATTAATCTTCTAGCCGTCGCCAAAGGCCAGGGAAATCAGACGCTGGAAGCCGCTATGCAAAGCTGTATGAGCAAGCGGGGCTATGTATCCGTGCAAGTTCCCGATAAGCAGCCGTGAGGCGCGAACTAAAAGCCGGGTCACTTAGAAACGGGTGTCGCATTCGAAGAATCCGGCAACCAGAGCTGGCCGCTTGCAGAACCGCCCAAACAAATAACCGAAATACAGCGCGGCAGCGGCTGCTGCAGCAAACAATGGCGACAATTTCGCGTTTGACAATTGACAAGCAAGCGCCCGCCTCAAGCGGCTGCGGCTGCCGCTTCGGTTTTGTGTCGTAATAATGGCGCGGCAACGGTGACCCTGCGAACCCCGATTATCGGAAAGCGAATTTTGAGTTCGCTGGCGGTATGGACTTTTTAACCAGCCTATGGTTAGTCCCGCCCTTACCGGGCATTCGCGCCGGCGATCGACCCCCAAAAAATCTGTAACAATCAAGAAAGGCACCGCTGCCAAATGCTGAAACGTGGAACGAAAGTGGTTGAGTACGTTCAAAAGAAACTCGTCGCCCACTCGCAGATATTTGTACGCGTCACCTTCGGGGCTTTCATCGGCAGTCTCGTCGTGCTGCTCATCCTGCTCTACGCCAACGTGCCGATCGTCGGGCTGTAGGTCACCGCTGCCCGAATAGGGACGCTGACCCTATTCGGGCGCCCGCAACGCTCGATTCACTATCAGCGCCCTGTCGCCCAATTTCGCCACAATCTGACCACGCTCGGATTCGATACCTCTGCTGCAGGGATCGGGGACGATGCGGCTTCGACTGAGGGTGGCGTTCAGCCGGCTGGCTCCGATCGGTGCTTGTGCCGCTGTTTGCCTTTCACTCGCCAACTGCTCCAGCAGCGTCGATCCGCACTATGGCGTTTCGGCAAGTCCGCGCGTCGTCGAGGACGGCGAGCCGGTGCCCAAGGGAGGCGGTGTTTATCGGGTCGGTGCGCCTTACGTTGTCGCCGGCCGCACCTACGTTCCGATGGCAGATCCCAATTACCAGGCGGTTGGCCTCGCCTCGTGGTACGGCGATGATTTCCACGGGCGCATGACGGCGAACGGCGAAGTCTTCGATCTCAACGGCATCTCTGGGGCACATCCGACGCTGCCGCTGCCGAGTTATGTCCGCGTCAGCAATCTCTCGAACGGCCGTTCCATCATCGTGCGCATCAACGATCGCGGACCGTTTCACGGCAACCGCATTATCGACGTCTCGCGAAGGACTGCAGACCTTCTGGGCTTCCACGCCAGCGGTACCGCCTGGGTGCGGGTCGAATATGTCGGGCGCGCGCCGGTTGAAGGCTCCGACGACAGGGTGCTGATGGCGACGCTGCGGCAGGACGAGCCGGCGCCGGCTCCCTACGGCGTCAAGCTCGCCGCGACATCAATCGTTCCTGTCGTGCGCACGCCGGTACCGGTACGCAATACCCGGCTCGCCAGCGCCGCGGACGACGACGTGTCGTCTGCGTCCGTCGGAGCGGCCGTGCAGCCAGTTGCCTATGCGCCGTCACAAAGCGTCGACCAATTGCTTAACGGTCGCGGCCTCTACTAATTTCACATTGCCGTGCGGCATTTAGGTTTGCTGCTCGCCGTGGCCTTGCGTGCGCCAACTTCACGTGAGAAGGGATTTTGCGCTCATTGCGTTGAGGTGGAGGCGGTAGTGCCGGCCGTGAGTTGTCAGGTTTTTCTGCCGGTACCAAAACTGGCGGCTGTGACCGCTGGCTTGTTGGTCGCGACCGTCCTTGCTGTTCATGCCGCCTCGAATATGAATGTCAAAAAGGACGACTCGTTCCAGACCAGCGTGCCGAACGCGCTGCTACTGGATGTTAACAGCGACAGCGTTTTGTTCGAGAAGGGCGGCGATCAGCTGGTCGCGCCGGCGAGCCTCGCCAAACTTATGACGCTCGAATTCGTGTTCAACGAAATCAAGCGGGGCCGCCTCAAGCTCGACCAGGAATTCGTGATCAGCGAGAACGCCTGGCGCAAGGGCGGCGCGCCGTCGCACGGCTCCACAATGTTTGCCGCGATCCACAGCCGGATGGCATTGGACGACCTCCTGCACGGCATCATTGTCGACTCTGCCAACGATGCGTGCATCGCGATTGCCGAGGGCGTCGCCGGCAACGAGGCAGCGTTCGGCGAGATACTGACCAAACGCGCACGCGAAATCGGACTGGAAAAATCGACCTTTACCAATGCGACCGGCTATTCCGACCCAAACCTGCGGGTGACGCCGCGTGAACTCGCTTATTTGGCGCGCCACATCATGCAGACTTATCCCGACTTCTATCCGTATTTCTCCGAACGCGAATTCACCTGGAACAAAATCCGCCAGTCGAACCGCAATCCTTTGCTAGCCATGGGTATCGGCGCCGACGGACTTAAAACCGGCGAAACGTCGGAGGCCGGTTTCAATCTGGTGGGATCGGCGGTGCAAGACACACAGCGCCTCATTGTCGTGGTTACTGGCGCGCGGTCGGACAAAGAACGGGCCGAAGAGGCGCGCAAGATGCTGGAATGGGGCTTCCACGGCTTCGAGGCGCGGGTGCTGTTCGCGGAAGGGCAAACAGTGGGCGAGGCGCGAGTCTTCGGCGGCGACGAGCGCTACGTCCCGCTCATTGCGCCCGGCACTATCCGGGTAATGATGCCTCGAAGCGGCGGCGAGCACCTGCTCGCCCGCATCGTCTATTCCGGGCCAGTGCCGGCCCCCGTGAGCAAGGGCCAAAGCATCGGCAAGCTTAAGGTTTGGCGGGGCGACAGCCTCGCCATTGAAGTCCCGCTGCAGGCCGCCGAGGACGTTGGCCCGGGAAGCATGTCGCATCGGGCGATGGATGCCGCGACCGAGCTGATGATCGGTCTGTTTCGGGCCGGCGTGAATAAGCTATGATTTTTCCGTGGTCGGGCGTTTTCGCGGGTCCTCGTCTCGCAGTTGAAGATGGCCGCCTAAGTCATTGGACCTAAGCCTATTTAATTCGAGTTTTCGGTCCAGGGCCGCGTAGCGCATATATTGGCATAGGCGGCGGGATTCGGCCGCGTGAGACATCCGGGATGAGAGGCAAATTCATTACCTTTGAAGGCGGGGAGGGGACCGGCAAGTCGACGCAGGCCTCGCTGTTGTCGCTGCGGTTGGCTTCCCTTGGAATAGCCGTGCAGCTCACGCGCGAGCCGGGCGGTTCGCCCGGCGCTGAAATCATCCGGCACGTGCTGTTGTCCGGCGCGGCAAAGCCGTTGGGGCCCGACGCCGAGGCGATGCTGTTTGCAGCCGCGCGCGACGATCACGTGCAACAAACCATCCTGCCGGCGCTCGACGCCGGCAAATGGGTTATTTGCGACCGCTTCGCCGATTCCACGCGGATCTATCAGGGAGTGCTTGGTGCGGTCGATCTGCGCCTCATCAGGGCGCTCGAACGCGTGTCCATCGGCGATCTCAAGCCCAACCTTACGCTGGTGCTCGACGTGCCGGCCGAATTGGGCATGAAGCGCGCCGCCGGCCGGCGCCGTGGCGGCAAAGCTGATCGCTTCGAAGCCGAGGACATCGCCTTTCACAAGAAGCTGCGCCAAGCCTATTTGGCGCTGGCGACCACCGAGAACGACCGCTGCATCGTAATCGACGCCAAGGCGCCGAAAAAGATGGTGGCGCACCGCATCTGGGACGCTGTGCAGGAGAAGTTCGAACTGGGCAGCGGCTCTCCTGAATTGGAGACTGTGGCCTCGTGAGTGCACAGGCTTCTGAAACCGACGAAGCGTCGCCGCCATTCGTTACCAATGCATTTTATGGCAATTCCGGCACCGAAGCTGCGCTTCTTGCCGCCTATCGTAGTAACCGCGTTCCGCACGCCTTTCTGCTGATCGGTCAAAAGGGCATCGGCAAGGCGACTTTGGCGTATCGGTTCGCCCGCTTCGTCCTCGCTCATCCGGACCCGGCGGCGCCCGAGGTACAGGAAGCGGCTTCGCTTGCGGTCGATGCCGCGCATCCGGTCGCCCACCGGATGGCCGCGCGGGCGCAAGGCGATCTCTTAATCCTTGAACGCACGCCGAACGAAAAGGGCGTCCTGCGCCAGCAGATTGCCGTCGACGACATCCGGCGCACCATCACGTTCTTTGGTTCGACGGCCGGAGAGGGCGGATGTCGCATCGCCATCGTCGATGCCGTCGATGAGCTAAACCGCTTTGGCGCCAATGCGCTGCTGAAGGTGCTTGAGGAGCCGCCGCAACGCACCCTGTTGCTGCTGGTCTGCCATTCCGCCGCGCGCGTGCTCCCGACGTTACGCTCCCGGTGCTCCGTCATGACCATGCGGCCTTTGGAGCAGACGGACGTCGCGGCGGCACTCGCCGCCGCCGTCGGCAGATCGGCCGGCGATCCGGAGATTGCGGCGGCTGCCGCGGCGGCCGACGGCAGTGTCGCGCGCGCCTTGACCTTCCTGGATGAAGACGCATTGGCACTGCGCCAGCGAGCGCTCGGTGAACTCGATCGCTTGCCGACCATCAACGCCAGCGCGCTACATGCGCTCGGCGACGCGCTCGCCGGCGTTGACCAGCAGCCGCTCGCCACCTTCGTCGACACTGTTAACGACTGGCTGTCCCAGCGCGTTGACGATGGCCGGAGCGATCTGGGCCGCCTTGCGCAATTGGCCGGAGCCTGGGAGCGGATCAATCAGGCTGCGCAGGATGCCGCCGAGTATAATCTGGAGCGAAAACCGCTGGTTTTCAGTGTCTTCGGCTTGCTTGCGGAGGCTACGGGCGGTTGATACCTATCCGCTACGTCATGGCCGGGCTCGTCCCGGCCATGCATGTCTTTGAACAACGACATCGCGATGCCCGGCAAACCCTATTACATCACCACCGCGATCGCCTATCCGAACGGCGCGCCGCACATCGGCCACGCCTACGAAGCGATCGCCACCGATGCGATCGCCCGCTTTATGCGGCTCGACGGCCGTGACGTGTTCTTCCTCACCGGCACCGACGAGCACGGCAGCAAAATGCTTCAGACGGCCGCCAAGGAAAATCTGACGCCGCGCCAGCTGGTCGAGCGCAACGTGCCGCGCTTCCAGGCCATGGTAAAGATGCTCAATTGCTCGAACGACGCTTTCATCCGCACCACCGAGCCGCGCCATCACCGCTCCTCGGAAGCGATCTGGGAGCGCATGGAGGCGAACGGCGACATTTATCTCGACAAATATGCCGGCTGGTACTCGGTGCGCGACGAAGCCTATTACGACGAGAGCGAGACCAGGCTCGATGACAAGGGACAGCGCCTCGGCCCCAACAGCACGCCGGTGGAATGGGTCGAGGAGGAGAGCTATTTCTTCCGCCTCTCCGCCTATCAGGACAAGCTCCTTGGCCTGTACGCGGCCGACCCCAACTACGTGCTGCCGCGCGAGCGGCTCAACGAGGTGATGAGCTTCGTCAAGGGCGGCCTGCAGGATCTGTCGATCTCGCGCACCACGTTCGACTGGGGCGTCAAGGTGCCGGCCAATCCGCGGCACGTGATGTATGTCTGGGTCGACGCGCTGACCAATTACATCACCGCGGTCGGTTATCCCGATACCGAGAGCGAAATGTTCCGCCGCTACTGGCCGGCCGACCTGCACGTGATCGGCAAGGACATCGTGCGCTTTCATGCGGTGTACTGGCCGGCCTTTCTGATGTCGGCCGGGGTCGCGGTGCCGCGGCGCATTTTCTCCCACGGTTTTTTGTTCAACCGCGGCGAAAAAATGTCGAAGTCGGTCGGCAACGTCATCGATCCGTTCGCGCTCGCGGAAGCTTATGGGGTCGATCCGCTGCGCTATTTCTTCCTGCGCGAGGTGCCGTTCGGGCAGGACGGCAATTACAGCCACGATGCGATCGTCAACCGCATCAATGCCGATCTCGCCAACGATCTCGGCAATCTGGCCCAGCGCTCGCTCACCATGGTGGCGCGCAATTTCGGCGGCGTACTACCGACACCGGGCACCTTGAGCGTAGCCGACCAGGCGATCCTCGCCGCGGCCGACGCTATGCTCGGCAAGGCGCGCGAAGCGATGGCCACGCAACAATTACATCAGGTGCTCAATGCGGTGTGGGTGGTCGTGGCAGACGCCAACCGCTATTTCGCCGGCGAAGCGCCTTGGGCGCTGGCCAAGACCGATCCGGTGCGGCAGGGCACTGTTCTGTACGTGACCGCGGAGGTGTTGCGGCAGATCGCGATCCTGGCGCAGCCGTTCGTGCCGGCCTCCGCGGGGAAATTGCTTGATCTCCTGGCGATGCCCGTGGCCGAACGGGACTTTTCGTTCCTCGACGGTAAACACCGCCTCGCCACGGGCGCCGCACTGCCGTCACCGGCGCCGATTTTTCCGCGTTACGTCGAGCCGGCGGCAAGTGCGGCGCAATAGCCATGCTGCAAAGCCATGCTCGTTGACAGCCACTGCCATCTCGACTTTCCGGATTTTACCGACGAGCTCGACGCTGTCGTTGCTCGCGCGCGCGGCGCCGGTATCGGGCGCATGGTCACGATCTCGACCCGCGTTCGTCGTCATCATGAATTGCTGGCGATCGCGGATCGCTTCGCCGATGTGTTTTGTTCGGTCGGCACCCATCCGCATTACGCCCACGAGGAATTGGACGTGACTGCGGCCGACCTGGTTGCCCACACGCGGCATCCCAAGGTGGTTGCCATCGGCGAAGCCGGGCTCGACTACCACTACGACCGCAGCCCGCGGCAAGATCAGGAGCGCGGCTTTCGCACCCACATCCGGGCGGCGCGCGAGACCGGGCTGCCGCTGGTGATCCATTCGCGCCAAGCCGACGACGACACCGCTCGCATTCTCGAGGAAGAAATGGGGCAGGGCGCCTTCCCCGCCGTGCTGCATTGTTTCACCGGCGGCCCCGACCTCGCCCGCCGCGCCATAGCACTCGGGCTCTTCATCTCATTCACGGGAATTCTGACCTTCAAGAACTCAACCGCGCTGCGCGCCATTGCCGCCGAACTGCCGCCGCACCGCATTCTCGTCGAAACCGACGCGCCGTATCTCGCGCCAAATCCGTTTCGCGGCAAACGCAACGAGCCGGCCTATGTGGTCGAGACCGCCAAAGTGCTGGCGGAAACGCGCGGCGTCTCCTTTGACGAGATCGCGCGGCAGAGCACCGAGAACTTTTTTGCCTTGTTCAGCAAGGTGCCGCGGCCCGCGGCGGCCGCTGCATGACGTTGAAGTTCACGATTCTCGGCTGCGGATCGTCGGGCGGGGTGCCGCGGCCGGCGCTCGGCTGGGGCGCGTGCGATCCGGCCAATCCGAAGAACCGCCGCCGGCGTACCTCGCTGCTCGTAGAACGCCACGACAACGGCGGTGTCACGCGCGTGCTGGTCGATACCTCGCCCGATTTCCGTGAGCAGCTTCTCGATGCCAACGTCGATCGTCTCGACGGCGTGCTCTACACCCACGAGCACGCCGACCACATCCACGGCATCGACGACCTGCGCGCGTATTTCATCAAGCAGCGGCAACTGATCGACATCTACCTTGATGAGCACACGGCTGCGGTTCTCCGCACCCGGTTCGGCTACTGCTTCGAGACTCCGCCCGGCAGCGAATATCCGCCGATCGTCCGCGAGCATCGCCTGGCGGCTGGCCAGCCGGTGACCATCGAGGGGCCCGGCGGCCCGATCACGGCGTTGCCGATCTTGCAGGAGCACGGCGACATTGCTTCGCTCGGCTTTCGGTTCGCCTCGTTTGCCTATTCGTGCGATCTCAGCGGACTGCCGCCTGAGAGTATCGCGGCCCTGGCGGGCCTCGAAATCTGGGTCGTCGACGCACTGCGCTATCGGCCGCATCCTAGTCATTTTTCACTCGAAGGCGCGCTTGGCTGGATCGAGCGGCTGAAGCCTCAGCGTGCGATCCTGACCAACCTGCATGCCGATCTCGACTACGAAACGGTCCGCAAGGAAGTGCCGCGCAATGTCGAGCCCGCTTTCGATGGGCTTAGCGGAGATACGCGAGGTTACACTTGACATACCTAGGGGCAATATGTAGTCTTAGGTTTGTTGAGGGATAAGTCATGGCGAAATCCATCGAGCTAGTTGATTTAATCGCCACGCGAGAACCCGAAACGACTGCCCAAGGAGAAAACGTAATCGTGACTGCGCCTGTAATTGTTGCCGATACGCCAGCCGTTCCCGGTCAAGTCCGGCTAAAGCTGACGATCCAGCAGGCGGAATATCTGGCGGCGCAACTTGATCCCGCCCTTCGAGTCGCTCGCTCATATGCGAGGCAAAGGAACTAGTCATGGCTAAGCCCGTTTTGACCGCCCCACAGTTTCAAACCGAAGCAGGCGCTTTTGCTTACGTTGAAGCGCGCCTTTGGCCGAATGGCCCCGTTTGTCCGCACTGTGCCGAAACCAAGCGCATTGGCGCTCTTAACGGCAAGACGACCCGTCCGGGCCTGTACAAGTGCTACGCCTGCCGTAAGCCCTTTACGGTGCGCATGGGGACGATTTTCGAGGATAGCCACCTTCCCCTGCATCTGTGGCTGCAAGTCATCCACCTGTTCTGTTGCAGCAAGAAAGGCATCGCCACGCGGCAGGTTCAGCGGATGCTGAATTGCAGCATGAAAACCGCGTGGTTCCTTGGTCACAGAATTAGGCTGGCGATGGACCCCGGTTACACCGGCCCGATGGGCGGTGCTGGCAAGACGGTTGAAGCCGACGATACCGAAATGGGCCGCTCGCGGCACACCCGGAGGCGACCCGAAGGCCGTAAGGGCAACGTCAAGGTTCTGAGCCTTGTCGAGCGCGGCGGTCCGATCCGCTCTATGGTCATCGACCATCGCGGTATCGGCGGCTTGTTCTATAAGCACTTTGACCGGGATAGCCGCTTGGTGACTGACAGCGCTCCGGTTTTTAAATTCGTCGGTGCCGCGAAGCACGAAGCGGTTGACCATTCCAAGTTTGAATGGGCGCGCGGCGACGTGCACACCAATACGCTTGAGGGATTTTTCTCGGTATTCAAGCGCGGCATCATCGGCGTCTATCAGCACGTCGATGCCAAGCATTTTGACCGTTACTTGGCCGAATTCGACTTCCGCATGAATAACCGCGCCAAACTTGGCATCAACGACAGCCAGCGCGCCGATCTTGCGCTCCAAGGCGTAAAGGGCAAGCGGTTGACTTACGAAACAACTGCGAGCGCGGAAGCCTAAACCGCCGTCAGAACCCGAACAGTTAGAATTGCCGCTGATTTGGCCGCGACATGGACCCAAACGACGCTCGCTGGCAGGAATTCGAAAGCCTCGGTGAAATTGAGGTCCGAAAGCGCCTCGCCGCGCATATGTGGTCTGAGGAAAAAGAAGCTCTAGCGCGTCAGTGGATCGAATATCGCGAATCATTCGATTCCTCCGCGTCTAGAGCAAATAGTTTAGCGTTAGCTCGGGAAGCCAATGACTTAGCGCGCAAGGCCAATTCGTCCGCCTCAGAAGCCAATGTCATTGCCCGCGAGTTCCGCCTCTTCTGCAAAACTGAGTGCCAAGGCAGCGCGTAGCAGCAATATTATTGCGACGGCTGCACTTATCGCAGCCACCATTAGTATTGCGCTTTCAATCATCGGCCTTTTCCTCAAGCACTGACAAAAGAGGCGTATGGAGTCGCAAAATGAACTTGATTGCCTACGTCGAATTGCCCCTTGTTCTGCTTGGCCTCGTTACTGTGATCGCTGAATTGCAAATGATCAGACGGCACCTGATCGCCAAGGAATAGTTGGGGCACGAAATAGCCGTTTGATGACGGGGAAGGGCACTGACACCCTTCCCCGCCGTCGTTATCCTGACGGGCGAAAATCGAGGACCAATCAGGAGTGATTTCCATGACCGATTTCCATGGTTATCCCGTCCGCGTTGTCGGCGTTGTCTGGTTCCGAAAAGAAGATTACCCCGCCATCCTCGAAATCTTCGAAGATGGCGATAAATTTGTTCCCACTTGGGATGAGTGGGTAAAGGGAGCAGAAAAAGCCGAAAAGGGATTGAACGATCAAGGGCAAATGACCGAGCGTGTTTACATAGACCCGGATACGTTTCCCGAGTGGTGCCGCAAGGAAGGTCTCAGCGTCGGCCGCTATGCCCGCAACAAGTTCGCCGCTGGCGTAGTCGCGGAAAAATATAGCACTCGCGGATAACTCATTTCCCGTGGTAGGTTTTGCAATGCCTCGCAAATCAGTCCCCAAGCCAAGACTCACAGACGCCGAACGCCACAAGCGCTTTGTCGAAATGGCGCGCCAAGTGGAGGCCACAGATGACCCAAAGGAGTTTGATAAGGCGTTCAAGAAGGTCGTCACCTCCGCCTCGTCGAAACGTGAGAAGAAGAAAGGTCCAGCCGCCGCCACCTAACTGGTCCCCATGTGATCGTCATTCTGAGGCTCTTGGCTTTCGCCCCATCTATCAGCCTCTGATACGGGTAGCGCTCAGGCCGGCCAGCGCGTTGTGCTCGCGCCATGTCATACGCAAAAATATCGGCAGCTTGCAGCGGCCGGATGTCTTTCGGGTCTGCCGTCGTAAAACTCTTTATTCGGACTTCGGCAGCACCGTAGTCGTAAAATTCGATATACTTTCGAATACGACCTTCCGGGAAATGTTTCTGTTTCCCGAACACCAAATTGAGCGGCTGTTGGTAAAAGTCGGCAACATCCAGGACCGCGTTCTTGATCGCACCACCGACGCAATCCTCCATCAAATTCTTATGAGTGAGTGCCGGCACAACCGGATCGAACATCGAAACCGCGCCGAACCCGTAAAATCCGTCGATATGCTCCAGCATTATATCAAGGAGTGTATTGAGGAGACGATTGTGCTTTGTCTGATCCTGGCCACCATCTGCTAAAGTGAAATCGAACGGCGGCTTCCAAGCCTCGAAATCGGTCATGTGGAAATAGGTCAGTCCATGATCGGTGAGGGCCGCCAGCCATGCCGCGTCGAATGCTTGCCAGCGATCCAACGACGCAAAGCACCCGCCGATAGTCATATTCAGTAGGTTGCCAGATCCGTCGTATTCGCCGCTTTCGTCGTAGTAGCCCCACATAGCCAATATCTTCGCGTCAGCGCGCCAGAAAAGGCCCGCGGTCAGCGCCGCGATGCCTTCCGGCATAAATCGCACGGGCGCGCTCACGGCGCACCCCCATACGATTCCGCTATTCTATCGTTAGCGGTTGGGTATGTGAAATGTAACCTCGCGCGGAGATATTCCATAATATGTCTTATGCGAATCGCAGCCTTTAAGGCCGGATTTGCTGGGCTCTCAAATGTGCGAGACTGCGTCATGACACCTTCGCGTGACATCGGCCGGCTGATCGAAATCATGGCGGCGCTGCGCACGCCCAAGACCGGTTGCCCGTGGGATCTGGAACAGGACTTCGCGACCATCGCCCCATACACCCTCGAGGAAGCCTACGAGGTTGCCGACGCGATCGCGCGCCACGATCTTGACGACCTCGAAGACGAGCTGGGCGATCTGCTGCTGCAGGTCGTTTTTCACGCCCGTATGGCGCAGGAGCAAGGCGCCTTCGACTTCGGCGATGTGGTCGAAGCGATTACTGCGAAGCTCGTTCGGCGGCATCCGCATGTGTTCGGCGATCAGCAAGCCGGGAATCCGCAGGCCGTCAAAGGCTTGTGGGAAGACATTAAGGCGCAGGAAAAACGGCAAAAAGCCGCTAACGGCCGGCCCGTCGAGCAGGGCGCGTTGGCTGGCGTACCGGTAGCGTTACCCGCCCTCACCCGCGCTCTGAAGCTCCAGGCCAAGGCGAGCCGGGTCGGCTTCGACTGGAACGACCCGCGCGCGGTCTTGCGCAAAATCCGCGAAGAGGCCGACGAGATCGAGGCCGCGCTTGATGGCGACGACGCCAGCGCTGCGGCCGAAGTCGGCGACCTCCTGTTTGCGGCGGTTAATCTCGTCCGCCATCTGCACGCCGACCCGGAGGCGGTGTTGCGGCAGACCAACCAAAAATTCGAGCGCCGTTTTGGAGAAATCGAGCGCGCGTTGGCGGCGCAAGGAAAGGCGCCGCAAGACGCTACGCTCGCCGAAATGGATGCGCTCTGGGACGAAGCAAAAGCGCGAGAATAATTCGCAAGCTTCGTCTGAGAATTTCAGACGCCGCCATCGCGGATTTTTCCCGCGTTCGATTCGTCGATCAGGCGAGCCAAACGCGGTTCGTCATCTTCGATCCGTAACCCCGAGGATCGCGCGGACCAACCGAATTAGTGCTGTCCCGCGCCACAAAACTTCGCCCGCACGGCGTCCGCCTTGGCGGGGTCGACCCGCACGGTCATAGCAATGCGGCCGGATTTCTTGTCGACTTCTTTTCGGATCACCTCGGTGTGGCGATGCAGCCAACTCGTGCCCGCGCCGTCGCTGCCTTCGACCACAAGTTCGATCAGAACGCGGCCGGCAGCAAGCCGCGCTTCGATGGCAGCGCCGAGCGTATCGAGCCCCTCCCCGGTTGCTGCTGAAACCAGCACCGGCCGCTCGTCCGCCGGGCGGCGCTCGGCCAAGTTTTGCACGCGCGCGCGGCCGTCGGCGTCGAGCCGGTCGATCTTATTCCACACTTCGATCAGCGCCGGCTTTTCGTGGGCGCCCCGCCGCGAAGCGATGCCAAGCTGACGCAAGATATTCTCAACGTCCTGCAATTGCGCCGCGGCGTCCTCGTGTGAAATATCGCGCACGTGCAGAATAACGTCGGCCTCGATCACCTCTTCGAGCGTGGCGCGGAAGGCCGCGATCAGCATCGTCGGCAGATCCGATATGAAGCCGACGGTGTCGGACAGGATGACGCGCGCACCGTGCGGCAGCTCGACCGCGCGCAGCGTCGGATCAAGCGTCGAGAACAGCATGTCGGCCGAGAGCACGCGGGCCTTCGTCATGGTGTTGAACAGCGTCGATTTGCCGGCATTCGTGTAACCGACCAAGGCGACAATCGGATACGGCACGCGGCGGCGGCTCTCACGGTGCAGTTCGCGGGTGCGCTTGACCTTCACAAGCTCGGCTTCGATCTTGGCGAGCCGTTCCTCGATCATGCGGCGGTCGGCTTCGAGTTGCGTTTCGCCGGGTCCACCGAGAAAGCCGAAGCCGCCGCGCTGGCGCTCGAGATGCGTCCAGGTGCGGACAAGGCGGCTTTTCTGATAGGTCAGATGCGCGTGCTCGACTTGCAGTGCGCCTTCCCGCGTCCGCGCGCGCCGGCCAAAAATCTCAAGGATAAGCCCGGTCCGATCGACGACCTTGGCGCTCCAGGCCTGTTCCAGATTGCGCTGCTGCACCGGCGAGAGCGCGCAATCCATCACCACGATGCCGGCTTCGTGCGTCTTGATCAGTCCGGCGATTTCCTCGACCTTGCCCTTGCCGAGATAAGTCGCCGGTCGCACTGCGTTGAGCATCACGATGCCGGATTGCTCAACGTCGAGATCGATCGCGCGGGCAAGCCCGACCGCCTCGTCAAGCCGCGCCGCCGGCGTGCGATCGGCAAATGTCGCGTGTGCCGCCGTACGCCGCAGCGCCGGTTCGATGACCAGTGCATGGCCGGTTGTCGAGCCGCCAGAACTTAGCCGGCCAAGGCTTAGCCGATCAGAGCCCTTGTCTCGACGGCGCGGCTCCAATCAGACCTTTTCCCCGGCCGGCGCATCCTCGGCGCCTTCGAACAGCTGGACAGGATGACCGGGCATGATGGTCGAGATGGCGTGCTTGTAGACCAGCTGCGAATGACCATCGCGACGCAGCAGCACGCAGAAATTATCGAACCAGGTCACCACGCCTTGCAGCTTGACGCCGTTCACCAGAAAAATGGTGAGTGGAATTTTGGCCTTGCGGACGTGATTGAGAAACGTGTCTTGCAGATTTTGTGAGCGGTCGGCTGCCATGGCCGTTGTTTCCGTTCTTGTACCGCAGGCCCCAATCCCGCGGGTCTTTTCTTGCGCCTCGTAATGGGGTGGGTGGAGCGAAGCGAAAGCCACACCATCACGACTTCGTTCGACTATGGGCCGCGCTTCGCTCGGCCCATTCTACAGGTTCCCCAAAGACCAACCTACCCCACCAGCCTACCCCCGCTAGCGATCTAAGCGGATGATTAGACGGTACGACGGAAGGGGATGCAAGCCCAAGTTTTGATGGCCAAGCGCTGCCAATGTGGCCGCGGGCGTCGCCTTTGGACTGAAGCGCGGTTTTCTCACACTACCCGCGCTCCGCGAAATCGTGGAATTCGCGGCGAAGCGCGGTCGCGATCGGGCCGGGTTTGCCGTTTCCGACCGCCCGATCGTCGATTCTGACGACTGGCATAACGATTTGGCTCGCTGACGTAATAAAGGCTTCGCGCGCGGCAAAGGCCTCCTCGAGTGTGAACGCCCGTTCCTCCACTGCGAGACCTCGCGCCTTGATGGCTTCGAGCAGCACGGTCCGCGTTATCCCGCGCAGGATGGCGTGGTCAGCTGGGCGCGTTACCACCGTGCCGGCTTGGGTAACAATCCAGGTGTTCCCCGAAGCGCTTTCGGTCACGTTACCGCTGGCGTCGACAAACCATGCGTCGCGGGCGCCCCTTTCGATGGCCGCCTGCCGCGCCAATACGTTCGGCAGGAGGCCGATGGTCTTGATGTCGACCCGACCCCAGCGGTTGTCCGAGACGCTGATCACCGCGATGCCCTTGGCCGCCAGCGTTTCATTACGCGCTCTGTTGAGCGCGCGCGCGGTTGCCACGATGCTTGGCGGCACATCTGGAACCGGAAAAGCATGATCCCGGCGAGCCACGCCGCGGGTGATCTGCAGATAGACGACGCCGTAGGAGACCCGGTTGCGCGCGACAACCTCGCGCAGCACGACACCGAGCGCGGCAAGCGACATCGGCATCCGGATTCGCAATTCATTGAGCGAGCGAACAAGCCGCGCCATGTGGCGGCGCTCGTCGATCAGCCGCCCTCCCCGCACCTCGCAGACTTCGTAGACACCATCGCCAAACTGATAGCCGCGGTCCTCGACCTGGACCGTTGCCGCGTGCATCGGCAGGTAGCGCCCGTTGACATAGGCAATGCGGGACATCAGTCGTGGGACATCAATCGTCTGCGGTCAGTCGCCTGCGGTCAGTCGATTCCAAGCGCCTTGAGCTTGCGGTGGAGCGCGGAGCGTTCCATGCCGACAAACTCGGCGGTGCGTGAAATATTGCCGCCGAAGCGGCTGATCTGGGCCACGAGGTACTCACGTTCAAACACTTCGCGGGCTTCGCGCAACGCCAAACTCATCAGATGCTCGCCGCCATTGCCGTTCGGCATCGAGGGAATCATCGAGCCAACGTCTTGCGGCAGCATCGCCGCGGTGATCTCGGCGTCGGGCTCGCCGCCGGCCAGAATCATCAGCCGCTCGACGTTGTTACGAAGCTGCCGCACGTTCCCCGGCCAGTCGTGTGATTGCAGCACGGCGAGCGCATCGCCGCCGACGTTGCGTTTGGGCAGGCCGGTGATCTGCGATATCTGCATCATAAAATAGTCGACGAGTTCGGGCACGTCCTCGCGGCGCTCGGCGAGCGGCGGCACGCGGATCGGCACCACCGAGAGCCGATGATAAAGGTCTTCGCGGAATTTTCCCGCCGCGATATCGGCCTCGATATTGCGGCTGGTCGAGGACACGATGCGCACATCGACCGTGACTTTGGTTGTGCCGCCGACGCGCTGGAAGGTCTGATCGACCAGCACGCGCAGGATCTTGTTCTGGGTCTCGCGCGGCATCTCGGCGATCTCGTCAATAAACAGCGTGCCGCCATGAGCTTCTTCGAGCGCGCCGACCTTGCGGCTTTGTGTGCCGTTTCCCGCCTCGATGCCGAACAGCTCCACCTCCATCTGTTCCGGTATGATGGCGGCGGCGTTGATGACGACGAACGGTCCGCTGGCGCGCGCGGACAGGGTATGAATGGTGCGCGCCGCAAGCTCCTTGCCGCTGCCCGACGGCCCAACGACAAGCACGCGGCTGTTGGTCGGTCCCACTCTCTCGATCGTTTGCCGCAATTGATTGGCGGCGGGCGAATGCCCGACCAGCGTCGCGGCAAGCGGGCCAAGCTGTTTAAGCTCCTTGACCTCCCGCTTGAGCCGCGAGTTCTCAAGCGCCCGTTCGGCGACCAGCAAGAGCCGGTCGGCCTTGAAAGGCTTCTCGATGAAGTCATAGGCGCCGCGCTTGATCGCCGAAACCGCGGTCTCGATATTGCCGTGGCCGGATATCATCACGACCGGCAGCTCGGGGTGGTCCTGCTTGAGAACGTCGAGCAGCTGCAGCCCGTCGAGCCGGCTGCCTTGCAGCCAAATGTCGAGGAAAACCAGGCCGGGCCGGCGGGCAATGACCGCGGCGATCGCTTCCTCGCTGTCACCGGCGGTGCGGGCGCCATGGCCTTCGTCCTGCAAAATGCCGGCGACCAGCTCGCGGATATCGACCTCGTCATCGACGATCAGGATATCGGACGCCATGATCAGACCGTCGCTCTTTGGGCTTCCACCGGCGCGGCGGGAGCCTCGATCGGCTCAGCGGCGAAGCGCAACTGCATCCACGCACCGCGCGCGCCTGCAACTTTTTCCGAGGCATCATGCAGCTCGATCCGCCCGCCGTGCTCTTCGAGAATGCGGCCGACAATGGCCAATCCCAACCCGGTGCCCTTCTCACGCGTCGTCACGTAGGGTTCCAGCAATCGCGCGCGGTTTTCCTTTGGCAGGCCGATCCCGTTGTCGATCACGTCGACAACCAGATCCTTGCCGTCGCGACGCGCACTCACCGCAATGCGGCCGCGGCCGAGCGTAGCGGGCGGCACCGCGCCGATCGCTTCGGTCGCGTTCTTGACGATGTTGGTGAGCGCCTGCGAAATGAGCCGCCGATCGAAGCGCGCCGGCATGCTCTCCGCCGGTAGATCGACCTCGAAGTCAATATCCGGATGACCGACGCGCATCAGGAACACGACCTGGCGCACTGTGTCGGCTACGTCCTCGGCGGCGATGACTGCCTTCGGCATCCGTGCGAAGCGGGAGAACTCGTCGACCATGCGCTTGATGTCGTCGACCTGGCGCACGATGGTCGAGGTGCACTGCTCGAACACGGCGGCATCCTCAACGATCACCTTCGAGTATTTGCGCCGTAGCCGCTCGGCCGACAGCTGGATTGGCGTCAGCGGGTTCTTGATCTCGTGGGCGATGCGCTGCGCAATATCGGCCCAGGCCGAAGAGCGCTGCGCCAGCACCAGCTCGGTCACATCGTCGATGGTAATGACGTAGCCGTGCTCGGATTCGGGAGCCTGTTCGCTGGTGACGCGTACTGAGAAGTTTCGTTCCTGGCCGTTGCGGTTGACGGTGACCTGGCGCTGGACCAGGCGTTGGTTGCCATGGCGCGCCGCTTGAAAAATATCAGCGAGTTCGGACGCAACCTCCGTGAGCAGGTGCCCCAGCGACTGGCCTTCGCTGCGCGCGATCAGTTGCTCGGCGGAGCGGTTGAGGATGGTGATGCGGCCCTCCGCATTGACGCCGATAACGCCGGCGCTGGCGCCGGCGAGCACCGCCTCAGTAAAGCGCCGCCGGCTGTCGATCACATCGCGGGCGCGCACGATGTCGTCGTGCTGTGTGCGCAGTTCTTGCGTCATCGTGTTGAAGGTCTCGCCGAGGCGAGCCAGGTCGCCCTCCGAGCGGTGGATCGGCACCTGGACCTGGAGATTGCCGGTGGAAACGAGGTTGGCGGCGCCAATCAGGCGGCGGATTGGGGCGACCAACCGATTGGCAAAATCGAGCCCGATCCACGCCGATGACAACAGGACAATGAGCGCGATGACGGCGAACATTAGCGCAAACGCGATCTGAATGCCGAGCCGGCGGGCTTCAAGATTGGCGTACTCGCCGACGCTCTCTTGCGTCGCGCGCAACTGCTGGACCACGACCGGATCGAGAAGCCGCGCGACATAGAGGAACATGTCGTCGTAGCCATGCAACTTTATCGCTGCGGCAACGTGATCGCCTTCAGGAATGAGCGCGACCTGCGGCTCGGTCTCGCCGATCTTGCCGAGCAGCTCTTTGGAAGGGAGCACGATCGCTTTGTTCATTTTGACGTCGGCGCGCTCTACCGTCGAGCCGTCGCTGTGGATCATCATGGCTGCGGAGAGGCCGCGCGCATTCGTCTGTGCGGTGAAGAATGTGCGGAACCGGTCGCGATCGGAATCGAACATCGGCTTGGCGCGGCCGAGGTCGAAAGCCATGGCCATGATCTCACCGCGGATCGCCTGCGCGTGCTCGTTGACGTAAGCGTTGGCGACAATCACCGACTGCTCGATCATGGCGCGGGTGCGTGTCGAGAAGAAACGGTCGAGGGCGCGATCAAGCGTCGTTGAGGCGACGACGGCGACCAGGATCGTCGGTACCGCCGCGATCACGGCGAACAGGCCGACGATCTGGAAGTGCAGCCGCGAGCCGGCATAGCCGCGGCGGCGCGCCTGCACCACCGTCCAGACTTCCCGTCCGATGATAGCCAAGAGCAAAAGGCCGGTCGCAAAATCTCCAAGGAGCAGCGCGACGACGACTTCGTGGACCGGCGCAATCGGCGTAAAGTCCGATAGGACAAGAAAGGTCGCGGTCGCGGAAAGGAGCGCCGCGCCTACTGCGATCGCGCCGATCAGGCGGGAGCCGACCAGCATTGGTAGGGCTGCGGCCGGATCGAGTGGAGCGACCTGATCGGCTGTGGTCATGGAGCCGTTAAACGGGACTGATGCGGCAGAGAGAACGAATGTGCCCCGGCCATTCGCGCCAGCGACTTTCAATATCACTCTACGAGTGATGCTTTTATACAACAATGTTGCCCGATTGCGACATTTCCTAGGCGTCGGCGGTCGCCAGCCTAGGGCAAGTCGAGCAAACTAGGCGCCGCCCGTCCGATAGACCTGAATTTCCAGGTCTCGGATCTTTTTGCGCAGCGTGTTGCGATTGACGCCGAGCAGGTCGGCCGCGCGGATTTGATTGCCGCGGGTGGCGGCGAGAGCCGCGGACAGGAGCGGCCCCTCTACCTCGCGCAAGATGCGGTGGTAGAGGCCGGGCGGCGGCAAGCCCTCGTCGAAGCCGGAAAAATAGCGCGCCAGGTAACGCTCGACCGAGTTCGCCAGATTTTCATCGCCGCGGTAGCTGTCGCCGGGCGCGGTCAGCGCGGGTTGAGACAATTCGGTGTCGACGACAGCGGCGGTGATTGTTTCTTGCGGGTAGAGCGCAGCGAGGCGACGGGCGAGATTTTCCAGTTCGCGCACATTGCCGGGCCAGCGATGCCGCCGCAGACGATCGAGCGCGGCTTGATCGATCTGCTTCGGCGGCAAACCCTCGCGCTCCACCTGTGCAAAGAAGTGCCGGATCAGATCGGCAATATCCTCGGTGCGCTCGCGCAGCGGCGGCAGCCGCAGCGGCACGACGTTGAGACGGAAAAACAAATCCTCGCGGAACAGCCCCTGCTGGATGAGCTGACGGAGATCTTTGTTACTCGCCGCGATGATCCGCACGTCGGCCTTGATCGGGGTGCGGCCGCCGACCGTCGTATATTCGCCTTGCTGCAGTACGCGTAACAGCCGCGTCTGCGCCTCCATCGGCATGTCGCCGATTTCATCGAGGAACAGCGTGCCGCCTTCGGCTTGTTCGAAGCGTCCGGCACTGCGGCTATTGGCGCCGGTAAAGGCCCCCTTCTCGTGGCCGAACAATTCGGATTCAATCAGATCGCGCGGAATCGCCGCCATGTTGATGGCAACGAACGGCCCGGTCCGCCGCTTGCCGTAATCGTGCAGCGCGCGCGCCACCAATTCCTTGCCGGTACCGGACTCGCCCGAGATCATGACGGTCAAATCCGTCTGCATCAGCCGCGCCAGCACCCGGTAGATTTCCTGCATCGCCGGCGAACGGCCGACTAGCGGAATAGAATCAAAATCTTCCGCCTTGACCGGCGGCCGCGGCCGCTCCTTCGGTTCGGATAGAGCGCGTCCGACAATGGCGATCAGTTCCTTCAGGTCGAACGGCTTGGGCAGATATTCGTAAGCGCCGCGCTCGGAAGCGCGGATGGCGGTCATGAAGGTATTCTGCGCACTCATGATGATGACCGGCAGATCCGGGCGCGCCTTCTTGATGCGCAACAACAGATCGAAGGCATTTTCGTCAGGCAGCACGACGTCGCTGATAATGAGGTCGCCGTCGCCCTGGCTGATCCAGCGCCACATGGTGGCGGCATTGCCGGTCGATCGGACCTCATAACCGGCGCGCGAAAGCGCCTGGTTGAGCACGGTCCTGATCGCCGCATCATCGTCGGCAACGAGAATATTTCCCGCCGGCATCAATGATCCCCTACTAGTCGATCTTCCTTGGCTAAAGTGGCGCCATCGCCACCTGCCCCGGTGTACATCGGCATGAGCACACGAAAGATGGTGCGCCGCGGCTGCAACTCGCACTCGATGATGCCGCCGTGATCGCCGACGATCTTGGCGACGAGCGCCAATCCCAGGCCCGATCCCGTCGGCTTGGTGGTGACGAACGGATCAAACAGGTGCGGCATTAGTTCGTCGGGCACGCCAGGCCCGTTGTCCTTCACGCAAAATTCGAGCGGCAACGAAATGCGGGTCTTGGCTCCCGGAATCGACAATCGCACGCCGGGACGAAAGGCGGTCGACAACATGATCTCGCCGCTAGAATTGTCGCCGATCGCCTCGGCGGCGTTCTTCACAAGATTCAAGAACACCTGAACGAGCTGGTCGCGGTTCGCCAGCACCGGCGGCAGCGACGGATCGTACTCTTCCACAAACTTGATGTGGCGCGCGACGCCGGACTGCGCCAAACGCTTCACGTGATCGAGCACCACGTGGATGTTGATCGGTTCGCGCTCGACCGGCCGCTCATCGGCGAACACCTCCATGCGATCGACCAGCTTCACGATGCGGTCGGTTTCGTCGCAAATAAGCCGCGTGAGCGTGCGGTCGTCGTCGCCAGCCGACTGCTCCAGCAGCTGCGCGGCGCCACGGATACCGGAGAGTGGATTCTTGATCTCATGCGCGAGCATGGCGGCGAGCGCAATCACCGAACGCGCCGCGCCGCGGTGCGTGAGCTGGCGGTCCATCTTGTCCGCGATGGTGCGCTCCTGCAGCATCACCACCACGTAGTCCGGCCGCTCGGCGAGCGGCGCTACGTGCAGATCGACGAGCCGGTCGCCCGGATTTCGCGGGGTGCCGAGATCGACTTTGTATTCGTTGACGGCCGCGCCACTCGCCCGCACCTGATCGACAAGGGCAAGCAACGGGCTGCCGAACGGCACCAGATCGTGCAGCAGATTGCGCCGGAGCAACGAGACTGAAACCTCGAAAAAGGCTTCGGCTGCGACGTTAGCGTCGGCTACCCTGCCGTCAGAACTCACAACGATGACGGGATGCGGCAACGCGTTGAGAACCGCGTCGGCAGGCGTTGCGGTCAGCAATGGCTCTGCGGTCCTCATGCCATGATGCTCAGGTTTTGACGCAAACAGCGGGCCTCCGGCTGCCGTAAAGCGAGAGGCCATGACAGAAAGGGCCGAGAACGGCCGAATCTTTCATGGCAAGTTGATTGAAACGGGCTGTTGCACACGAATTAGGCGTCACTTCGTTTCTGCATATAGTTTAGCCAAATCTGCGCCGGGTGCAAGTGCTGCACTGCAATATAGTCAATTCGCGGGCAGATTGCGCCATTGAGCTGTGGATTGAGCGCGTGGGCGCTTTGGGCCGGACGGTTGAACTTGGCACCAGATCGCACATTCCGCCGACATGCGCTAAAGCGAATGCCGCAATCGGGAGCGGAGTGAAGCCATATGGCGGGCAGAGTTGCGGCCGTTATTGTCGCGGCCGGACGTGGCCAACGCGTCGGCGGCGACGTTCCAAAGCAATACCGCAGCATCGCAGGTGAACCCGTGATCCGCCCCGCGCTGGCGGCCTTTCTTGGGCATCCCGGGATCGATGCCGTGCAGCCCGTCATTCACGTACGGGACGCGGAGGCGTTTCGCCTTGCAACCACTGGCCTTCTTCACAGCCTGTCCCCGGTTTCCGGCGGCGCTACACGGCAAGCCTCGGTTCGCGCCGGACTTGAGGCGCTTCGCGCGACACGCCCGGATTTCGTCCTCATCCACGACGCGGCACGGCCGTTCCTGACTGGCGCGCTGATCACGCGCGCGATCGACGCGGCGGCAGAACACCGCGCCGCAGTACCCGCGGTTCCGGTCGCCGACACAGTCAAGAGAGTCGATGAACGGGAAGCCGTAACCGAGACACTCGACCGCAGCCGCCTGCGCCTGGTGCAGACACCGCAGGCCTTCGCCTTTGATCTCATCGTTGAGGCCCATCAGCGTGCCGCGGCGGCGGGCCGCGACGACTTTACCGACGATGCCGCGCTTGCCGAATGGGCCGGCCACCGTGTCACCGTTTTCCCTGGCGAGACCACCAACGTGAAGCTTACGACCAACGACGATTTTATCCGCGCCGAAGCCCTGCGCATGGTGGCTCTCGCCGACGTGCGCACCGGCAACGGCTTCGACGTGCACGCCTTCGGCGAAGGCGATCATGTCATGCTCGGAGGCATCCGCATCCCGCATTCGCACGGGCTCAGCGGACATTCCGATGCCGACGTCGTGCTTCACGCTTTGGTCGACGCGCTTCTGGGCGCGCTCGCCGATGGCGATATCGGATCACACTTCCCGCCGAGCGACCCGCAATGGCGCGGAGCATCGTCCGACCGGTTTCTGGCTTTCGCTTGCGAGCGGGTGCGCGCGCGTTCGGGCTTGATCGCGCACCTCGACGCTACCGTCGTGTGCGAGACGCCGCGCGTCGGGCCACATCGCGACGCCATGCGGGCGCGGATTGCCGCGATCGCCGAGCTCCCCGTGGAGCGCGTCGCGGTCAAGGCAACGACCAGCGAAAAGCTCGGATTTACCGGCCGCGGCGAGGGAATTGTCGCGATGGCGACCGCGACCGTGCGGCTACCGTGGAGTGCGGCGTGATCGATGACGAGTTGCGCAAGGCGGCGATGCGCGTGCTTGCGTTGTGTCGTGCGCGCGGCCTCAGCATCGTCACCGCGGAATCCTGCACCGGCGGACTCGTCGCCGCGGCGCTCACGGAAATTGCCGGCTCCTCCGATGTCGTCGACTGCGGCTTCGTCACCTATTCGAATGAGGCGAAACAGTCGTTAGTCGGCGTGCCGGCAGCAACGCTGAAACAGCACGGCGCGGTCAGCGAAGAAACCGCCGCGGCGATGGCTGCCGGTGCACTCAAAAATTCGCGGGCGGACTTATCAGTAGCAATTACCGGGATCGCCGGTCCCGGCGGCGGGTCGAAAGCCAAGCCGGTCGGTCTCGTTTACTTCGCCACAGCGCGCCGCGGCGGCCGCGTCCTCGCGCGGAGCCGCCGCTATGGCAAGATCGGACGACGGCGGGTGCGGCTGCGCTCCGTCGCCGAGGCGCTCGAGCTGTTGCGGCTGCTGGCCGAGGAAACGGACGCCTGAGGGCGAACCGGACGCACTCACTGCAACAGTCGGTCAGCTAACGAACTCGGCCGTCATCGCGTAACGCGGGCCGGTATTCACCTTCGGGACATGGCGATCCGCCAAGGCGAGATCGAGCCGGCGCCGCGACACTCTTGGTTTCACGACGAAACCTGTGCGCCCCTTTGAACCTCGAATGGCGTTCGTCCGACACAAGACAATCATCGCACGCTAGCGCTGCAGAGGAGCAGGCCATGGCCGGGCTTTATGACGGTCTCGAAGAGATCCCCTTCAAAGCGGTACCTGGCGGATATGTCTTCCAGACCAACAACGCCTGGCTGATCGGCCCGCGCCGCCGGTATTTTGTGACCGATACGAAAAAGGCGGAAATCGCGGCATGCCTGCGCGATACCCTGCGGCGCATCAAGCCGTTCGTTCTCGCCGCTGCGATCCTGATTGCCGCTATCCTGGTGGCTGCGGTCTTCTGGTTTGCTACCCGAGGTGCGACGCTCAACGTCACCATTACCGAACCCGGGCACGAGACTATCAGCTACAGCCAGCCGATCGGCCCCGACGGCACTACCGGGACGCTCGCCGGTGCCGAAGGCTCGCATGTGGTCTTCAAAGTCAGCGGTCCCCCTGGTGCCGGCGCTACCGTCGCGATCACCGGCTTCGCTGCCAACGGCAAAGCCGGCGCGCCTTGTGCGGTCAAATTCGGGTCAGGTGGGACCGTGATCAACATGAACAACAGCAGCAACGAGACCGTGAAAATCGTAAGGCTTGTGGGACGCGCCGGCCGAAATCCCGGCGCAGTTGCCGTTTTTAGTGGTCTCCTGACACTGGGCCTGTTCGGACTGTATATCGCTTCGCTCCATGTCTACGGAAGCTCAAGGCTGCGGCCGCTGTTGGCCGGCCTGCCGCGTTCGAACCAGCGGATCACGCTGCGGGAAGGAATGGAGCGTTATGCCGCCAGAATGTCGAACAGGCTGCTTGCGGTGATGGCATTCGGCGCTGTGGCGATGACCGCCGGAACCGCGATCAATCTTACCGAGGCCATCTTCTCGCGGCGTTCGGCGGACAGTATGCCCTTTGTCATCATTGCAGCGGCGGCCTCTCTTCTTGTCACCGCGAAAGTCGGCTACCTCACAGCGCAGAAGGTGCGCTTGCGGCGACATGCCGTGTGAGCATCAGCGATAACGTACAGTTTGATGGTGCCACCAGAAAAATCGCCCCGACCGCAAAGCGCGCGCGGTTTAGTTTGAATGTTGACGAACAAAGTTCAAGCATAAGAGCGTCCGTGGTCCGTTAGTTGATTCGGATCAACTTTGAGGCGCGCGGGTGTGCTACGAAATTGGCTATAAAATCGTCCGCAACCGAGGGCCCTGACCGCAAAGAGGGAGCGTGCGGCGAGTTGCTATAGCGCAGCCGTGAAGAAGGCCATTTATGAATCCTGCACACCGTTCCCATCATCCGCATCGGCGCACCATCAATCTGGCGCTGCAGGGCGGCGGCGCTCATGGCGCCTTCACCTGGGGCGTCCTCGACCGGTTCCTCGAAGACGAGCGCATTGTCATTGAAGGCATCAGCGGCTCCAGCGGCGGCGCCATGAACGGCGCTGTCTTGGCGCACGGGCTTCGCGTTGGCGGTGCGGCGGGGGCGCGCGCTGCGCTCGACGGCTTTTGGCGCCGCATGAGCGAACAGGGCTGGCTCAATCCGATCCGGCGAACCTGGCTTGAAAAGATGCAGGGCACTTGGAACCTCGACCACAGTCCGGTTGCGCTGATGGTTGAAGAGATGGCCCTCATGTTCTCGCCCTCCCAGACCGAATTTTTCAACCACAATCAATTGCATTTGCGTAAGCTGCTCGAGGAAACGATCGACATTGCCGCGCTGCGCGAGCGAAGCCCGATCAAGCTTTTTGTCGGCGCCACCCACGTCCGTACCGGCCAGCCGCGCATCTTTCGCCAGGACGAACTCAGCGTAGACGCGCTCTTGGCGTCGGCCTGCGTGCCGCAGTTCTATCCGGCCGTGATCATCGACGGCGAAGCCTATTGGGATGGCGGCTATCTCGGTAATCCGCCGCTATGGCCGATCATCTACGAATGCGATTCGCGCGACATCATGATCGTGCAAGTCCATCCCATCCGGCGGGAGGATGTGCCGAGCAATGCCGCTGAGGTTACTAACCGTCTCAACGAAATCGTCTTCAATGCCGCGCTCATGGCGCAACTGCGGGCGCTCTCAATGATCATGCAGATCATCAACGAACCCGGCAGCAGCGGCCCGGAGGTGAACCGCATCAGGAAGAAGAATTTCTTCATTCACATTATCGAGGCCGAGCAGGCAATGAGAACGCTGGGCATGTTGAGCGAACTCAGCACCGACCTCGACTTTCTGCTTTATCTCAAGGAACTCGGCCGCGCGAGCACCGATCATTGGCTTAAGACTCATTTCCACGACCTTAATCACCGTTCGACCTTCGACATCGACGCGCTGCTCCTAGACACCGGCTCCAAATCGGCGCCGATCCTGACTTGGCCGGACGCCTGAATGGGATTGCCTCGATCTTCAATCGAAATCTGACGGTCGTCTGCTGCGACCGACCTAATAGCCGGCGTTACGCTGCCTGGGTGCCGTAGACCAGATCGGCGCGGCGCTCGAACGCGGCCGCGAAACGCCGGAACGCTGCATCAAACATGGCGCCCATCAGTACGCCGAGCGTTCGGCTGCGGAATTCATAGGCGATGAAGAACTCGACGTCGCTGACTTGTTTGTCCACGTCGCGGAACTTCCAGGTGTTGTTCAGGCGGCGGAATGGTCCTTCGAGATATTCTACCAGGATTTGCATGTTCGGCCGGTCGAGCGTCACGCGGCTGGTGAAGGTCTCGCGCAAGAGCTTATAGGCGACAGTCATGTCGGCGACGATAACATCCTTGCCGCTTTCTTTGATCCGTTGTCGGACCTTGAGCGCTTGGCATAACGGAACGAACTCGGGATAGTGCTCGACGTCGGCGACGAGATCGAACATCTCGGCGGCGCCATGCCTGACGCGTCTGGTGGTGGACAGTTCCGGCATGGCTCAGCGTGTAGCCCGCAGCGCTTTCAGCCGCGCGAAATCTTCGCCGGCGTGGTGGGACGAGCGCGTGAGTGGGCTCGCCGACACAAACGAGAAACCCTTGGCATAAGCGATCGTCGTCAACGCCTTAAATTCATCCGGCGGCACAAAACGAATCACCGGGTGATGTTTGCGCGACGGTTGCAAATATTGCCCGATGGTGAGGAAGTCGACGTCGGCGGCGCGCAGATCGTCCATCACCTGCAGCACTTCGTTGCGCTCCTCGCCGAGCCCAACCATGACACCCGATTTGGTGAAGATGCGTGGGTCGAGGTCTTTGGCACGTTGCAACAACTGGACGGAGGCGAAGTAGCGCGCGCCGGGGCGCACCGTGAGGTACTTCGACGGCACGGTTTCAAGGTTATGGTTGAATACGTCGGGCCGCGCCGCGACCACAGTCTCGACCGCGCGCAGTTTGCGCAGAAAATCCGGTGTTAGCACCTCGATCGTAGTCTGCGGGCAGCGGGCGCGGATCGCGGAGATCACCGCGGCAAAATGCGCCGCGCCGCCGTCGCCGAGATCGTCCCGATCGACCGACGTGATGACGACGTGGGAGAGCCCGAGCTTCGCCGTGGCGTCAGCCACCCGCGCCGGCTCGGCAGGGTCAAGCACGTCCGGCAATCCGGTCTTGACGTTGCAGAACGCACAGGCGCGCGTGCAGGTGTCGCCCATGATCATGAAGGTCGCGTGCTTTTTTTCCCAGCATTCGCCGATATTGGGACAGCCCGCCTCTTCGCAAACCGTGTGCAGCCCGTTGGCGCGCACGATGTCTCGCGTCTCGACGTAGCCCGGCGAGATCGGCGCTTTGACCCGGATCCAAGCCGGCTTTTGCAACACCGGCTGGTCCGGCCGATGCGCCTTTTCGGGGTGCCGGGGTACCGCTGCGGCGCCCGACACGGTGTCAATCAGAACGGCCATAACGGCTCCGAAGGGCAGCTTACCCTCAAGCGATACTTACGAGGCGGGTTGCTGCGTCGCAAGGCTCATAGGGCGAAGGCGGTCTCACCCGAGCACCGATCGAGCCGATCTGCCGATATGACCCTAATGAACAATTTGTAAGAAATTCCACTTAGTCCCACTCGCAAAGATTTAAGTTTTGCCACAATAAAAGAGCTCCCTGATGCCGCGCGACCTTCGGCATCACGGAGAAAATCATGACCGCTGATCGGAAGCGGGACGCGGCGCTCGCTTTGCATCGGTTCGGATTCGGACCTGCGCATGATTTAATTTCCGCGATCTCCGCCGATCCGCGCGGCGCAGTGCTCGCTGATCTGGAACGCCACGGCGCCGGCCAGATCGTTGGCGCCAACCTGCCGTCGAGCGGCGAGACGACGCGCGCGGTGTTCGAATTTCGCGCCGAACGGCGGGCCGAAAAGAAACTTGAACAGCGCCGCATAAAACAGGCGCGAGCGAGCGGCGGGAACTTCAATCTCTCCGACATCGCCAATGCGACGGCGATCAATGTCCCGCTCGCAAAGCTAGAGCCGAACCGGCCGCCGCTGCCACAACAGTTGCTGCAGCACGAAGCAACGGCGCGTATCGGTGCCGCGGTCGGCGCCGAGATCGGTTTTGTCGAACGCCTGGTGTGGTTCTGGTCGAACCACTTCTGCGTATCGGCCGAAAAGGTCAACGCGACGGCAGGCCCGTATGAACGCGAAGCGATCCGGCCGCATGTTCTCGGGCGCTTCGGCGACATGCTCGACGCGGTCGAAAGCCACCCGGCGATGCTGTTCTATCTCGACAATGTCGAATCGATGGGACCGGACTCGATCACCGGCATCAATCGCGACAAAGGTCTGAACGAAAATCTGGCTCGTGAAATTCTCGAATTGCACACGCTTGGCGTTCGCGGCGGCTATTCACAGAAGGACGTCGCCAGTTTTGCCAACGTGCTCACCGGCTGGACCTGGATCCCGCCTTCCGAGCCCGAGCACGGCGGCGACTTTGTTTTCGACAGACGCCTCCACGAGCCCGGCGATCAGATCGTCCTTGGCAAACGCTATTCCGATGGCGGCGCCGAACAAGGCCGCCGCGTGCTTGGCGATCTCGCACGCCATCCGGCGACGGCGCAGCACATCGCGCAAAAGCTTGCCTGTCATTTTGTCGCCGACGACCCGCCGCCAACGCTGGTGGCCAAACTAGCGAAGACGTTCAATGACACTAACGGCGATTTGAAGGAAGTCAGCAAAACGCTGCTCAACGTCGAGGAGTCGTGGGCGTCGCAACGCACCAAGCTCAAACGTCCCGCCGACTGGATCGTCGGGATTTTACGCGTCACCGGTGCTCAGGGCTCCGTCCCAATCGGCCGTTTGTTGAATGCGCAAGCTTTTCTTGGCGAGCCACTATGGCGACCGCCGGCGCCGAACGGCTACGCCGACGTCGAAGCGGCGTGGATCGACGGCGTGCCGCGCCGGCTCGACATTGCAACCGAGTTCGCCGGCCGGCTGGCCGCTGCGACTGACCCGCTGGCGCTGGTCGAAAGCGGCCTCGGTCCGCTCGCTTCGGCCGACACGCGCGACACGATCGCGCGGGCGGAAAGCCGCAACCAGGCCCTGGCGCTTCTGTTGATGACGCCGGAATTTCTGCGGAGATGAAGGAGATGAACATGCCCCTCCTCCACGCGTCGTCGCGGCGGAACGTGCTGCTGACCTCCGGCGCGCTGTTCGCCTGGGCATATCTGCCAAAGCTCGCGCGCGCTGAAGGCCGCGATCCCCGCTTTCTCACCATCGTGCTGCGCGGCGCGCTTGACGGCCTCGCCACGGTCGCTCCGGTCGGCGATCCGAACTGGATCGCGTTGCGCGGCGAGCGCGCGCTGACGCTCGGCGGCAAGGTCCCTGCCCTTAAGCTCGATGATTTCTTCGCGCTAAACCCGGCGATGACCAACCTGCATCGCATGTATGGGGCAAAACAAGCCATCGTCATTCACGCCGCCGCGACGCCTTATCGCGAACGCTCTCATTTCGACGGGCAGGACGTGCTCGAAAGCGGCCTGCCGAAGGCCGGCGCCAGCGACAGCGGCTGGCTCAATCGCGCGCTGGCTACTTTGGCGCCAAGCGGGAGGGCCGATCCCGGCGGAAGCAAAGCGTTCGGCGTCGGTCCGGTCACGCCTCTTGTCGTGCGCGGCCCGGCGCCGGTGCTATCATGGGCGCCGCAGCGGGTGCAGCCGGCGAACGCCGATACCGCGCAGCGCCTGCTCGAACTTTATCGCCATTCCGATCCCAAACTCGCGGCTGTGCTCGAGGACAATGCCAAGCTGAGGGCGATCGAGCAGATCGGCGGTATGGGCCAAAAGCCGGGCGGGCCCGGCGCCGGACAAGCACGCGCCTATTTCGCCGAAGCGGCGGGCACCGCAGCAAAGTTCCTGGCGCAACCCGACGGGCCGCGCGTCGGCGCGCTGGCCCTCGACGGTTGGGACACCCATTACAACGAAGGCATCGCCCAGGGGCGCTTGTCGCAGCTCCTCGGCGCGCTTGACGGCGGACTCGCGGCTGTCGAGACCAATATGGGGCCGGCGTGGCGTGAGACCGTGGTGGCGGTTGTGACCGAGTTCGGCCGTACCGCGCGCCTCAACGGTACCGAAGGCACCGACCACGGCACCGCGACGGTGGCACTCCTTGCCGGCGGCGCGCTCAAGGGTGGTCGCGTGATTGCCGACTGGCCGGGACTGAAGAACGCCGATCTCTATGAGAACCGCGATCTCAAGCCGACCACCGATCTGCGCGCCGTGCTCAAAGGCCTGCTGAAGGATCATCTGCGTGCGGACGAGCGGGCGCTCGCGGAAAATGTTTTTCCGGCAAGCGCGCATATAAGACCGATGACGGGATTGGTCGGTTAGTCTCCGCCCTGCCCTGCCACGCTTACCTTTACGGCGGCGGCTGCACCATCACATATTGAGCACGCGGCCATAGGCGTCGAGCACCGCTTCCTTCATCATCTCCGACAAGGTGGGATGCGGGAACACCGTGTGCATCAGCTCTTCTTCCGTGGTCTCGAGATTCATCGCGATCACGTAGCCCTGGATCAGCTCGGTTACTTCGGCGCCGACCATGTGGGCGCCGAGAAGTTGCCCGGTTTTCTTGTCGAAGATCACCTTGACCAGCCCCTGATCCTCGCCGAGCGCGATGGCCTTGCCGTTGCCGACGAACGGAAAACGGCCGACGCGAATGTCGAGCTTCTTATCCTTTGCCGCCTGTTCGGTTAAGCCCACCGAAGCAATCTGCGGCGAGCAATAGGTGCAGCCGGGAATGAGCAGTTTGTCCATCGGATGCGGGTGCAAGCCCTTGATGGCTTCAACGCAGATGACGCCTTCGTGCTCGGCCTTGTGGGCGAGCAGCGGCGGGCCGGCGACGTCGCCGATGGCGTAAATCCCCGGCACGTTGGTCCTGCACGCACCGTCGGTCACTATCGCACCGCGCTCGGTCTTCACGCCAAGCTTTTCGAGGCCGAGGTTTTCGATATTGCCCACGACACCGACGGCCGCGATCACGCGATCGACTGACAGGGTTTGGGTGCCACCCTTGCCGTCGTCGATGGTCGCGGTGACGCTGTCGGCTTTCTTGTCGAGTTTGGTCACCTTGGCGCCGGTGAAGATTTTGATGCCTTGCTTCTCAAAACTCTTGCGCGCGAAGGCGGCAATCTCGGCGTCCTCGACCGGCAGGATTTGCGGTAGCACCTCGACCACTGTCACTTCGGCGCCAAGGGTGCGGTAGAAAGAGGCGAACTCGACGCCGATGGCGCCGGAGCCAACGACCAGCAGCGATTTCGGAATGCTGTCGGGCACCATGGCTTCGAAATAGGTCCAGATCAGCTTCTTATCCGGCTCGAGGCCGGGCAGCACGCGTGGCCGCGCGCCGGTAGCGAGGATGATGTGCTTGGCCTGATAGGCGCCGGGACCAAGCGCTCCCTTCGGCGCTTCGCTCTTGGCGGCTTTCACGGTGATTTTGCCGGGAGTGTCAATCGCCGCCTCGCCCCAGATCACCGCGACCTTGTTCTTCCTCATCAGAAAGCCGACGCCGTCATTGAGGCGTTTGGCAACGGCACGCGAACGCTTGACCACCGCTGACGGATCATAGGTGACCTCGCCCGCCGATAGCCCGTAGTCGTTGGCGTGCTGCAGGTAATGAAAAATCTCCGCCGAGCGCAGCAGCGCCTTGGTCGGAATGCAGCCCCAGTTCAGGCAAATGCCGCCCAAATAATCCCGCTCGACGATCGCGGTCTTAAATCCGAGCTGCGCGGCGCGGATGGCGCAGACATAGCCGCCAGGTCCGGAGCCGATGATGATGACGTCGAAATTCGTGTCAGCCATGCACTTACACCAGCATCATCACGGGATTTTCGATCAGCGCCTTGAACGCGCCGATCAGTACGGCGCCGAGTGCGCCATCGACGGCGCGATGATCGCACGACATCGTCACGCTCATCAGCTGCGCCGCTTCGATCTTGCCGTTCCGGACCACCGCGCGTTCCTCTCCGGTGCCGACGGCAAGAATGGTCGATTGCGGCGGGTTGATTACGGCGGTGAAGTCCTTGATGCCGAACATGCCGAGGTTCGACACCGAGGTTGCGCCGCCCTGATATTCCTGTGGCTTGAGCTTCTTGGCCCGCGCCCGCGCGGCAAGCTCTTTCATCTCGTTTGAGATTGCCGACAGCGACTTCGTTTCCGCGTTGCGGATGATCGGCGTGATCAAGCCGCCCGGCAGCGCCACGGCAACCCCGACATCGGAGTGCTTGTGCTTGAGCATGCCGGCTTCACTCCAGCTCACGTTGGCGTCAGGCACGCGCTGCAGCGCCAGTGCCAACGCCTTGATGACGAAGTCGTTGACCGAAAGCTTGTAGGCGGGCTTGCCGTCGTTGTCCTTGGGTGCCGCCGCGTTGATCTCCTCGCGCGCTGCAACAAGCTTGCCGATGTCGCAATCGACCGTGAGATAGAAATGCGGAATGGTCTGCATCGACGCGGTGAGCCGCTGCGCGATGGTGCGGCGCATGCCGTCGTGCGGAATGAGTTCGTAGCTGCCCTCTTCGTAGAGCGCGCGGATTTGTTGATCGGACATCGCCGGCGCAATGGCGGGAGCGCCGGCGCCCGCAGCAGGTAGTGCGGCGGCCGGTGCACGGAGCCCCCTGCCTTCCTTCGCCGCCGCCACGTCGCGGGCGATCACACGGCCATGCGGCCCGGAGCCGGTGATGCGACCGATGTCGATGCCGGCTTCCTTCGCGAGGCGGCGCGCAAGGGGAGAAGAGAAGACGCGATTTGGGCCGTGGCCGTTGGTCAGAGCCCCCTCACCCCCACCCTCTCCGGCGCGGGGAGAGGGAGCGCGCGGTGATGGCTGTGGCGCAGACGACTTCCCCTCTTTTGCAGCGGGTGCAGTCGCAGGAACGGGAGCTTGCGGGGCAGCCCCCTCTCCGCTCGCGGGAGAGGGTGAGGGGGCTACGGCGCTGGGCGCCGTCTTCACCGCAGCCGCAGCAGCGGCCTTCGGATCCTCGCCCTCCTGCGCCAGCACCGCGATCAGCTGATTGACCGGCACATCGTTGGTGCCTTCCGGCACCACGATCTTCGCCATCACGCCGTCCTCGATGGCTTCGTATTCCATCGTCGCCTTGTCGGTCTCAATCTCGGCGATCACATCCCCGGTCTTGACCGCTTCGCCTTCCTTCTTCAGCCATTTGGCGAGATTGCCCTTCTCCATCGTGGGCGACAGCGCCGGCATGAGGATGTTGATGGGCATGAGGTGGCAATCTCACCGAAAAATTGTCAGCGGTAGCAAACGGCCTTCGCCGCTTCGACGACTTCGGCGACGGACGGCAGTGCGAGCTTTTCCAGATTGGCCGCATAAGGCATCGGCACATCCTTGCCGGTGACGCGCATGACCGGCGCATCGAGATAGTCGAACGCCTCCTCCATCATCCGCGCCGCAATCTCGGCGCCGACGCCGGACTGCTTCCAGCCCTCTTCGACGGTCACCAGACGTCCGGTCTTCTTCACCGACGCGATCACTGTGTCGATGTCCATCGGCTTGAGTGTGCGCAGATCGATCACCTCGGCGGCGATGTTCTCTTTCGCAAGTTCGTCCGCAGCCTTCAGAGCGTAGGTCATAGCCATCGACCAGGCGACCAGCGTCACGTCGCTACCGGCACGCACGACGCGCGCCCGGCCGATCGGCAGCACATAATCGTCGAGTTTTGGCACCGGCGAGGAGACGCCGTAGAGCAGCTCGTTCTCGAGAAAAATGATCGGGTTGGGATCGCGGATGGCGGCCTTGAGCAGGCCCTTGGCATCGGCGGCGTTCGATGGCGCGATCACCTTCAGGCCGGGAACATGCGAATACCACGACGAATAGTCCTGGCTGTGCTGGGCGCCGACCCGCGAGGCGGGTCCGTTCGGTCCGCGAAACACCATCGCGACGTCGACCTGCCCGCCCGACATGTAGCGCGTCTTCGCCGCCGAGTTGACGATGTGGTCGATCGCCTGCATGGCGAAATTAAACGTCATGAATTCCACGATCGGCTTTAGTCCGGCGAGCGCGGTGCCAACGCCGAGGCCGGTAAAGCCGAGCTCGGTGATCGGCGTATCGATAACGCGCCGCGCGCCAAATTCCTGCAGCAGCCCCTGCGTCACTTTGTAAGCGCCCTGATACTCGGCAACCTCCTCACCGATTACGAACACGTCGCTATCGCGGCGCATCTCCTCGGCCATGGCATCGCGCAATGCCTCACGCATGGTCATGGTGACCATCTCGGTACCCTCGGGGACTTCGGGTTCGGGCATCAATGGGGGTGATGGCGGCTTGGTGGTTTCGGTTTTCGCTGGCGATGGCGTCGCGGCTTTTTCTGCCGGTTGTTGCTTTTCCGCCGGCGGCGGCGCGAATTTGCCGTCGCTGAGTGCGGCTTTGTCCTCGCCTTCGGCGAGGATTATCGCGATCGGCGTATTGACAGCGACATCGCTGGTGCCTTCCGGCACCAGAATTTTGCCCAGCGTGCCGTCGTCGATGGCCTCGACTTCCATCGTCGCCTTGTCGGTCTCGATCTCGGCGATGACGTCGCCGGTCTTGATGGAGTCGCCTTCTTTCTTAAGCCATTTGGCGAGGTTGCCCTTCTCCATGGTGGGCGACAGCGCAGGCATCAGGATTTGGACGGGCATTGCGGGCTAACTCGCGGTCAATCGTCACGCCTTAAGCGGACAGCGGGCTCCGGCGGCAAGCATAATCGCTTTCACCGGTAGATGTCTGTGTAGAGCTCCGCGGGGTCGGGCTCGGCGTCGTGCGTCGCGAACTCGGACGCTTCGTTGATGACGGAACGTACCGAAGCATCGATTTTTTTCAATTCGTCTTCACTCGCCCATTTCCTGGCGAGAAGCCGCGCGCGCACCTGCTCGATCGGATCGTGCTCGGTGCGTACCTTGTCGACTTCCTCCTTGGTCCGGTATTTCGCCGGGTCCGACATCGAGTGCCCGCGGTAACGGTAGGTCAGCATTTCAATGATGGTCGGTCCTTTGCCCGCCCGGCACCACGCGATTGCCTCTTCGCCGGCGGCCTTGACCGCGCGCACGTCCATACCGTCTACCTGCACGCCCGGAATATTGAACGAAACGCCGCGCTTGGAGAAGTCGGTCTGGGCCGAGGACCGCGTCACCGCGGTGCCCATGGCGTAGCGGTTGTTCTCGATGACATAGACCACCGGCAGCTTCCACAGCTCGGCCATGTTGAAGCTTTCGTAGACCTGGCCCTGGTTGGCGGCGCCGTCGCCAAAATAAGTCAGGCAGACGCTGTCGTTGTCGCGATACTTGTTGGCGAACGCCAAGCCGGTCCCGAGCGGTGCCGAGGCGCCGACGATGCCGTGTCCCCCGTAGAAATTCTTCTCGCGGGAGAACATGTGCATCGAGCCGCCTTTGCCCTTGGAGTAACCGCCGCGCCGGCCGGTGAGCTCGGCCATCACGCCTTTCGGGTCCATGCCGCAAGCGAGCATGTGACCGTGATCGCGATAGCCGGTAATGGTCTGGTCGCCGTCGCGTTTGGCCATCTGCATGCCGACCACAACCGCTTCCTGGCCGATGTAGAGGTGGCAGAAACCGCCAATCAGTCCCATGCCGTACATCTGACCGGCTTTTTCCTCAAACCGCCGGATCAACAGCATTTGCCGCAGTGCGGCGAACTCCTGCTCCTCGCTGAATTCCCCGACCGGGCCCGGCTGCGCCGCCGGCTGGACGGTAAGACGGTGTTCGTCGGCGATTTCATCTGCTTCTTTGGTTTTGGCGACGGCCATCAGCGTCCTCGAGGCATCGGGAGCTCCACCCCATAGCCGAAATCGGCCCATGGCGGAAGTCAGCGCCCGGCGGTTGGTTCCGGCGGTTAATCGCTAGCCGTAAAAACTATTTCGGGAACGCAGACGTCGAGTTCAAGGTCCGCTGTTGGGCGAGCGCGGGGGCTTGTCGAGCATCAAGGTCAAGTCGTTGGGGTGCACGTAATCGAGCTGCGCGCGGGCGCGTTCGTCGAGCATATCGGGATCAAGCCCCCTCGATTTGAGCAAGGCGATGCGACGCTCCCATTTCGCACGTTCGACCTGCAGCCCGGAGAGCTCGACCGAAAGCAGCGCAATCTGCTGGTCGATATCCTGTTTGGCCTTAAGCCCGTGATTGCCGGAAAACGCGTTGACCCCGAAATAGCCGATCAGCAGGGCCGCGATGACGTAGAGGCCGAGTGCAGTCAGGATCGAGCGCAGACGCTTGCGAGTGACCATACCACAACCATGAAAGCACGGGCTTAAGGCGCCCTTAATGCCTGGCGCGTCCGGGCCCGGGCAGATGGTTGCGGAATTCGTTGATGACGAAATTTCCGAGTCGCTTGCCGCGGTTGCGCAAATAACGCAGCAGACCCGCGTCGACGAAATAGGTCAGCAGAATGCTGTCCCGGGTCGTGACCTCGGCGCCGATCCGATCGGCCGAATGCCAAGTATCGGTGCCGACCGCGAAGGCGTAGCCGCTGTTCGGCGCAAAGGCCATTTGCTTTTCCTTCGTCAGCGTCGCGTCCGATAGCTTGCGATGAAAAATGGTGCCGATATGCGCGGTGGAAAGGTCGCGCGGCAGGTAGAGCTGGACGGTGATGCCCTTCCAGCGGGTGTCAGTGTGCGGCGTGATCAGATAACCGGGAATATCCCGCGTCAGCACCGGGATCGGAAACATCCCCACCTTGGCGTAGCCGGGCCCGAAGCGCCGCTCGAGCGGCGCGGCCAGACGCCGTATGAACGCGTCACACACCGCGGGTGAGCACAGCGCCCGCCCGACCAGATTCCACACCGTACGCTTTTGCGGCTCCAGGTGCCGGATGTATTCGGGGAACAAATCAATCTTGACCCGGGTATGGGTTCCGTCGGGAAGGTCATGACCTTTGCTGCGGCCATGCATCGGCCGGTACTCGGTCGCCGCCGGCATATGTTCGAGCATGGCCGCGTAAATGTCCTGCGGAAACACGTCGTGGAGCACGAGATGATAGAATGGCGTTTCGGAAGCGGTCGCCCCCTCTACCGCCGCGACTACGAAATCGCGCAGCCGTGCTGTGGCAAGGCCACGGTCGCCCGCTCTCAGTTCCAGCGACTGGTCCATAGCCAATTACGCGAGACGTGCGCCCCCGATTGGGTGTCCCGAAGCAACAGGATGTAGCCCCGATTGCCGGCGCGCGACAAGCCCCGTGGGAACAAAGCTATGCCAGTGCCTTGAATGTCGCTCGCCCGGCGTAGACGGCCTGGGCGCCAAGTTCCTCTTCGATGCGCAAAAGCTGATTGTATTTCGCGGTGCGGTCGGAACGAGCGAGTGAGCCGGTCTTGATCTGCCCGCAATTACAGGCGACCGCGAGGTCGGCAATGGTCGCGTCCTCGGTTTCGCCGGAGCGATGCGACATCACCGCGGTATAGCCGGCTTTGTGGGCCATCTCGACCGCGGCCAACGTCTCGGTCAGCGTGCCGATCTGATTGACCTTAATCAGGATGGAATTGCCGATGCCGTTTTTGATCCCTTCCGCCAGCCGGGTGACGTTGGTGACAAAGACGTCGTCGCCGACGAGCTGGCACCGCGTCCCGATTTTCTGCGTCAGTAGTTTCCAGCCCGCGAAATCGTCCTCGGCCATGCCGTCTTCGATTGACACGATCGGATATTGTTTCACCAACACTGCCAGATACTCGACTTGCTGTTCGACCGACCGCGTCTTGCCTTCACCCTTGTAGCGATAGGCGCCGTCGCTAAAGAATTCGCTGGCGGCCGGATCGAGCGCGAGCATGACGTCGTCGCCGATCCGATATCCGGCCTTCTGGATTGCTTCCACGATCAAATCGAGTGCTGCTTCGGCCGAGGGTAGATTGGGCGCAAAGCCGCCTTCGTCGCCGACATTGGTGTTATGGCCGGCCGCTTTGAGCGCAGCGCGCAGTGTATGAAAAATCTCAGATCCGGCCCGCAACGCTTCGGCGAATGAGGTAGCGCCGAGCGGAACGATCATGAATTCCTGGAAGTCGATTGGATTGTCGGCATGCACGCCGCCGTTGATGATGTTCATCATCGGCACCGGCAGCAGCCGTGCCGCGGTGCCGCCGACATAGCGGTAGAGCGGCAGGTTGTTCGCAGCCGCTGCCGCTTTGGCGACCGCCAGCGAGACGCCGAGGATGGCGTTGGCGCCGAGCCGGCCCTTGTTGGGCGTGCCGTCGAGCGCGATCATGGTTTCGTCGATCTTGACCTGAGCTTCGGCGTCCATGCCGCTGAGCGCGTCGAACAGTTCACCATTGACGGCTTCAACGGCGTTGCGCACGCCCTTGCCGAGATAACGCGCGCCGCCATCGCGCAATTCGACCGCTTCATGGGTTCCGGTCGAGGCACCTGACGGGACGCCGGCCCGGCCGCGCGAGCCGTTAGCCAAAACAACATCGACCTCAACGGTCGGATTGCCGCGGCTGTCGAGAATTTCGCGGCCGATGATATCGACAATGGCAGTCATGCGCGCTCCGGGGTCGTCTATTCACCTGAGAAGCGGGCTTCTACAGGATCGGCGAGCCCATTGCCACGTGTCTGACGGTGAGCCGCGAGGATAAACCGCGGCGGGCGTTTATCGCTTTCGGCACGGCGCTGTTGCGCATTTTACCCTCAGCTTCGGCCATGTTATCGGACAGCGAACGTACCGAGGCGCGCCAAATGCCAAAACGACCCCTCCAACTCGGCCGCGCCGCGTCGATCCCGGCATCGCCAAGCCAAGCCGTACTCGATCGAGTGCGCAATTCGCATCCGAACACTGATTACGTCGCCCGGTTCACCTTCCCGGAATTTACCGTCATGTGCCCGGTGACCGGCCAGCCGGATTTCGCCACGCTGGTGATCGATTACGCGCCACGGGCGTGGCTCGTGGAGTTGAAATCGCTGAAGCTGTATTTGAACAGCTTCCGCAATCATGGTGCCTTCCACGAGGAATGCACCGTGACGATCGGAAAGAAGCTGGTCGCGCTGCTCAAGCCAAAATGGCTGCGCATCGGCGGCTATTTTCATCCGCGCGGCGGCATGCCGATCGACGTGTTCTGGCAGGCCGGGAAACTTCCGGCCAACACCTGGGTTCCCGACCAGGGCGTCAGCACTTACCGCGCGCGCTAGCGCTGTTTCGTGGTGTGCGGCCGCGCCGCAGTTCGGATCTCTTGTCCGAAGTTGCAGCTTTGTGGATGATGCGCGCAAGATTCGCACGGAGTTGGAAATCAATGCGCAGCACTTCACTGAACAAAATCGTATTGGCTGGAATTATCGTGTTGGCGTCGGTATCGTTGACGGTTGCAAGGCCGATGAAGCATTCATCGAGAGCGCCCAACCCGTGCGCCAAGCCGCAGCTGCGCTGTATCGCTGATTGCGACAAAACCCATTGGTGTAAAGTTTACGCCTGCAGCGACAACAAAACGATCGTGCTCCCCTTCAGTTGCGGTGAGGATAGTGGACTCTGCTTCGCGCCGCGCTGCTGACTACCAGGAAGGGCGCGGCCGTGCGGGAGCTTTGCGGTGCCGCCGGAAAGCTCCTGTATGCGCGTGATCGGCGGGGCGCCGGTTCGTTGGCCTTGAAATCGGCGGCTAGCTGGGCCAGCTAGCCCGTGATGAAGCGCGCGCCCCGAATTTCTTTCGTCTCGCTCGGCTGTCCGAAGGCCTTGGTCGATTCCGAGCGCATTATCACGCGGTTGCGCGCCGAAGGTTATGAGCTGGCGCGCGGTCACGCTGATGCTGACCTTGCCATCGTCAATACCTGCGGATTTCTCGATAGTGCGCAGACGGAATCGCTCAATGCCATCGGCGCGGCGCTCGCCGAAAACGGCAAAGTCGTTGTGACCGGTTGCATGGGTGCAGAACCGGAAAAAATCACTGCCCTGCATCCGAACGTGCTGGCGGTGACCGGGCCGCAACAATACGAGAGCGTGCTCGAAGCGGTGCATCGCGCCGCGCCCCCGCAGCACGACCCGTATGCCGACCTGATCCCGCCCCAAGGCATTAAACTGACGCCACGGCACTACGCTTACCTAAAGATTTCAGAGGGTTGCAATAATCGCTGTACGTTCTGCATCATTCCGAAATTACGCGGCGATCTGGTCTCGCGGCCGGCCGCCGACGTGCTGCGCGAGGCCGAGCGGTTGGTCGCAGCTGGCGTCAAGGAGTTGCTAGTCATCTCCCAGGATACCTCGGCCTATGGCGTCGATTTGAAGTATGCGGGGAGCGAGTGGAAAGGCCGAGACGTACGGGCGAAATTCCTCGATCTGGCGCGCGCGCTCGGCGAATTCGGCGTCTGGGTAAGGCTGCACTACGTCTATCCGTATCCGCACGTGGACGAGGTAATCGCGCTGATGGCGGACGGAAAAGTGCTGCCTTATCTCGACGTGCCGTTTCAGCACGCCAGCCCCGCTGTGCTCAAGCGCATGCGCCGGCCCGCCGCACAAGAAGAGACGCTTTCGCGCGTCCAAAAATGGCGCGCGGCCTGCCCGGATCTCACCATCCGCTCGACCTTCATTGTCGGCTTTCCGGGTGAGACCGAGGCGGACTTTTCGCTGCTGCTCGACTGGCTCGGCGAGGCTGAGCTCGATCGCGTCGGCTGCTTCCGTTATGAGCCGGTTGCCGGGGCCGCTGCGAACGATCTCGGCGCTCCGGTACCCGAACCGATCAAGGCCGAACGCTTCGACCGGTTGATGCAGCGCCAGCAGCACATTTCAAGAAAGCGCCTCAAACGCAAGATCGGCAGGCGCGAGCGCGTCATCATCGATGAGATTGGCTCCGTCAGGCCTGGATCAGGTCCAACGACCGCGAAGGGCCGCAGCAAAGGCGACGCGCCGCAGATCGACGGCACCGTGTTCGTGCAAAGTCGCAGGCCCTTGCGAGTTGGCGAAATCGCGACTGTGAAAATCGAGCGCGCCGAAGCCTACGACCTTTATGGAACTGCAGTAGGCTATTAAGCCTGCCCGTCGGTCGCCCGCGTTGTGGCCAACGCGGCAATACTTTGATTTTCGCTGGTATTGCCGGACGTTCGGCGCTTTCATGCCCCCCGAGGCACCGAACCGTGACCGCGATCTTCATCACCGCGACCGGAACCAACGTGGGAAAAACCCAAGTCGTTGCTTCGCTCATCCGCCACTTGCGGCAGTTCGGGCGAACGGTCGAAGCGATCAAGCCGATTGTCAGCGGATACGATAACGCACGTGCCGCGGCGAGCGATCCGGGCACGCTGATTGCCGCGCTTGGTCTGCCGTTCTCGCCGGAATCCATCGACCGTGTTTCGCCCTGGCGCTTTCGGGCGGCGATGTCACCGGATCTTGCCGCCCGGTATGAAGGGCGCACCATCGATGTCGATGGCGTCGTGGCGTTTTGCCAATCCGCCATCGAGCGGCGTCGCGATGTCCTGCTGATTGAAGGTGTTGGCGGCATCATGGTGCCGCTCGATGAAAGCCGCACCATCCTCGACGTGATGATGGCACTGAGTTTACCGCTGATTCTGGTTGCCGGTTCCTATCGGGGGACCGTCAGCCACACCCTCACTGCGCTCGATTCATTGTTCAGACGTGACCTGAACGTGCTTGCGACCATCGTCAGCGAGACGCCGGACAGCACAGAGCCGCTCGACGACGTCGTCGCATCCATCAACCGCTTCACCGAACCGGTGATCGGGCTGCCGCGTCCGCGGGGCTAATTTACGTGTCGGTACTTCCTGGACCGCGCTTTGGCGCAGATGCCAGCTAGCTGAAAAACCGGATCTGAAGAATCGTTTCGGCCATGCCCTCAAGGTTGAACAAGGCATGCAGCAGAATCGTCAGCAGCAGAGAGCCGCTGCGCCAGCGCATCCAGCCGAGAAAAAGTCCGATCACGAAAATCTGCAGGATGCCAGTCCAGTCGTACTGAACATGCAGTCCCGCCCATAACAGCGAGATCACCACAATCGCCGGCCATGCCGCGCGATCCGAACGCGCCCAGCCGCGAAACAGAAATCCCCGAAATATGATTTCCTCGCTTGCCGGCGCGACGATCACCGCCGCGATCAAAAACGGCGCCAACCAGCCCTCGGCGGTGGCCGTGGTGTAGGATTGCAGCTGAAACGGCGTCACCAGCGGCTGCGCGGTGAAATAGAGGAGCGCATCGCTGCCCGCGATCAGTATGACGAGGCCGATGATCCCGAGCCGCAGGTAGCTCGTCTGCGGCACCACCAGCGCCAAGTATTCGACTTCCGAGGCTCGCGCCAGGCGAACGGCCAGCACCAGAATGGCGATCGTAATTGGGTTCGCGACCAAAATAAAAAGCGCAACCGCGATCCCGTCGAACGGCACGTCGAGGACCGTGCTTAATTCCCCAACGCGCCACCAGACCAAGGCGACGAGCGCGACGAACTGGCCAACGAAAAAGGCCAGAAGCGTCCAGCCGAGTGTTGCCCAGTAACCCCAAATCCTCATGAGCTGCAGACCGGCCCTTACGGCACGAGGATCGAGGCGCCGGTGGTCGCCCGGCCTTCAAGATCGCGATGCGCCTTAGCCGCGTCGCGCAGCGCGTATTTTTGGTTGATCGGAATTTTCACTGCGCCGCTGCCGACGACGGCAAACAAATCGCCGGCAATCGAAAGCAGGTCTTCCCGCTTGGCTGCGTAGGTATTCAACGTCGGCCGGGTAGCGAACAGCGAGCCCTTGAACTGCAGCAGATTGATGTTGAAAGCCTCGATCGGGCCAGAAGAGCTGCCAAAGCTTGCAAACATCCCGAGCGGACGGATGCAATCGAGCGATGCGGGAAAGGTGTCCTTGCCGACGCTGTCGTAGACCACGTCGCACAGTTTGCCGGCGGTGATCTCCTTCACGCGAGCAACGAAATCCTCGTCGCGATAGAGGATTGTGTGGTGGCAGCCATTGGCGCGCGCGAGCTCGGCTTTTTCCTTTGATCCGACCGTCCCGATGACGGTGGCGCCCAGATGGTTGGCCCACTGACAAAGGATGAGACCGACACCGCCGGCTGCAGCGTGCATCAGTACCGTCATGCCCTTTTCCACCTTGAAGGTGCGGCGCAGCAGATATTCGACCGTCATGCCCTTGAGCATCATGGCGGCGGCTTGTTCGTAGCTGATGTTGGCAGGCAGCTTGACAGCGCGGTCAGCTGGCACCACGCGTTCCTCGGTGTAACACGCTGGTCCGTTTACGTAGGCGACGCGGTCGCCACGCTTGAATTCGCTAACGCCGGAGCCGACGTCGACGACCTCGCCGGCGGCCTCATTGCCGGCGACGAATGGCAACCCGCCCGGAGCAGGATAAAGGCCCATGCGGAAGTAAACGTCGATGAAATTGACGCCGCATGCGTGCTGCTTGACCCGAAGCTGGCCTGGCCCGGGCGCAGGCACGTCAACCTGCTCGTATGTCAGAACCTCGGGGCCGCCGACTTTGTGGACACGAACCGCAGCTACCATTTTCCTCTCCTGTCGCAGTCTTTTGCGAGGGCGCGATCATAGGTAGTCGTCGAACCGGCGCAAGACTTTAGGTCGCGCGGCGCAACAGTCCAACGATCACGAAATAGAGGGCAATCACCGCGAGCGCCGCCGCGGCCCAAAGCGGCGGATCGAGGTTTTGGGCCAGCGCCAAAAGCGCAAGTGAGCCCCAAAGCACCAATGCTGCCATGTTGACTTGCCGCCACCGTGGCACGCGCACGGGATGGACAAAATAGATCGGGGCAAACGTCGCCGCCGCCAGCGCGACAATGACGCCGGCTGCAAGCCAGGGCGGGGGCTTGAGCACGAATAGATAGAACGCGACGATGTTCCATAGCGCGGGAAAGCCACGGAAGTAGCTGTCGCTTGTCTTCATCCGCCGGTCGGCGAAGTAGAGCGCGCCGGTCACCGTGATGATCAGGCCGAGCGCTACCGCCACCAGTGGCGGCAGCAGGCCGCTGGCCACCATGGCGAACGCCGGAACGAATACGTAGGTGACGAAATCGACGACGAAATCGAGCAGTTCACCCGACCAGCGCGGCAGCACCTCGGCAACATGCAGCCGTCGCGCAAAAGTGCCGTCGATGCCGTCAATGATCAATGCAACCCCAAGCCAGACAAACATTTGCGTCCAGGCGGCGCCGACCGCCGCGATCAAAGCCAGGAGCGCGCACGCGGCGCCGCATGCGGTAAAAATGTGAACAGCGAAGGCGGCGGCCCGGCGAAGGCTGGTGCGGCTCTCTGACGGCTTGGGCTCCATAAACCAATCATACGTAATCTCTCTACGATTGCTCGTCGTCCGGCTATACATCTCATCGGAGCCTGTGAATTCGTGAGTTGATGGGTTGAGTAGCGTAGCGAAAAACATCAGCGCTGAAGTCGCGGTCATCGGCGGCGGGCCCGCAGGCCTCGTTACCGCGATCGCGCTCAAAGCGGCCGGCCTAGACGTCGTCCTCATTGCCCCGGAGGCCGAGAACGACCAGCGCACCACAGCGCTGCTGGCAAGCTCGGTGACCGCGCTCGCCACATTGGGGTGTTGGGAGGCGTGCCGGCCACACGCTGCTTCACTCGTCACGTTGCGCATCGTCGACGATACGCGGCGGCTCTTGCGCGCGCCCGAAGTCGTCTTTAGCGCCGCGGAAATCAGCCTCGACGCCTTTGGCGCCAATATCGAGAACCGGCATTTGATCGCGGCACTGACCGCGCGCGCTGCGGAGCTAAAACTGGCGCGCGTTGGAGCGACTGCGTTGGCGGTCGCGAGCGATCTATCGGGCGTCACCGTCAACTTCGCCGGCGGCACGGTGCGCGTGCCACTGGCGATTGGGGCTGACGGCCAGCGCTCACTATGCCGGGCGGCGGCCGGGATCGGCACGCGGCGCCATGCCTATCCGCAGACCGCGCTCACGCTCAATCTCGGGCACACCAGGCCGCACCACGACACCGCGACGGAATTTCATACCGAAAGCGGTTCATTCACGCTCGTCCCCCTGCCCGGCCGGCGCTCAAGCCTCGTCTGCGTGCTCGATCCGGCGCGCGCCGCAGCATTTGGCGCAATGGCCGATGCCGAGCTTTCGGCCGAGGTTGAGCGCCGCTCACATTCCGTGCTCGGCAAGATGACAGCGGAACCGGGTCGCGGCCTGTTTCCGCTCGCGATCGAAACGGCGAATTCGTTCGCGAACTCGCGCATTGCGCTGGTCGGCGAGGCGGCACACGTGGTGCCGCCGATCGGCGCGCAGGGGCTCAATCTCGGATTACGCGATGCTGCAATGCTTGCTGAACTCGTCGCCGACGCACGGCGGCAAGATCTCGACATCGGCTCGCCGCAGGTGCTTTCCCGCTACGATGCGAGCCGTCGGGCCGATGTGACCGGCCGCAGGATTGCCATTGACCTGCTCAACCGCAGTCTGCTGACTGATTTTCTCCCGGTGCAAGGTATCCGCGGGCTTTCATTCCATCTTGTCGACCGGATCGGACCGCTGCGGCGGGCGCTTATGCGCGAGGGCGTTAGCCCCGCGGCCTCACAGCCCCGTCTGATGCGCGGCGAAATGGTTTGAGGCGCCCGGTATTTCGTAGGCATGGCTGCCGTCAAAAACGGCTTGGCGGGGTCGTGCCGTTCATCCTACCGTGAGGCTCGGGGCTGAGGGATCTGGCATGAAACTGCCGCGGAACTTCTTTAAGCCGCTGGCGATCGGGGCGCCGGCGCCGCTGCGCGAGTTGCCGATCAAGCTCGAGCGAATGATTCACTTCGTGCCGCCGCATCTTGAGAAGATGCGGGCCAAAGTGCCGGAACTCATCCATCAGGTCGATGTGGTCTTGGGAAATCTGGAAGACGCAATCCCCGCCAATGCCAAGGAAGCTGCGCGCACCGGGTTCATCGCGATGGCCAAAGCGACCGATTTCGGCGCCACCGGACTTTGGACCCGCGTCAACGCGCTCAATTCACCCTGGGTGCTTGACGACATCTGCGACATCGTTGCGGCGATCGGTCAAAAGCTCGATGTCATCATGCTGCCCAAGGTCGAAGGCGACTGGGACATCCACTATCTCGATCAGCTGCTCGCCCAGCTCGAAGCCAAGCATGCGGTCGGCAAACCGATCCTCATTCACGCCATTCTGGAGACTGCCGAAGGCGTGGACAACGTCGCTGCAATCGCCACCGCGTCGCCGCGTATGCACGGCATCAGCCTCGGTCCGGCCGACCTTGCCGCGTCGCGAGCGATGAAGACGACGCGGGTCGGCGGCGGCCATCCCGACTACAAGGTTCTGGCTGATGCCACTCCCGGCAGCGCGCCGGGCGCCCCGCGCGCCGTCTACCAGCAGGATCTCTGGCATTATACGATGGCGAAAATGGTCGATGCCTGTGCCGCCGCGGGTATCAAGCCGTTCTACGGCCCGTTCGGCGATTTCGCCGATGCCGCCGCCTGTGAGGCACAGTTCCGCAACAGCTTTCTGTTGGGCTGCGTCGGGGCCTGGACCTTGCACCCCAACCAGGTCGCAATCGCCAAGCGGGTATTTTCACCAGACCCCGCTGAGGTCGCGTTCGCTCAAAAGATCATTGCTGCCATGCCTGATGGCAGCGGCGCGGTGATGATCGACGGTAAGATGCAGGATGACGCCACCTGGAAGCAGGCCAAGGTACTGGTCGATCTCGCTCGGCTGGTGGCCGCCAAGGATCCGGAAATGGCGACGCGTTACGGCCTATGAAAAAAACCATGAATCGTGGCATGAACGAGCATTCAGCGTTCGGTCGGTTGCCTGCCACAATTATGTCATTCCATTGTAAATGACGCCCGTGCCGCCAAACAGGTTTAGAGTTACCGCCACTATGAACAAAATTCGCAATGCCAAATATCAGATCGGTCAGGTGGTGCGGCACCGTCTGTTTCCGTTCCGCGGCGTCGTCTTTGATATCGATCCGATCTTCAGCAACACCGACGAATGGTACGAGTCCATTCCCGCGGAAATTCGCCCGCACAAAGACCAACCATTTTATCATTTATTCGCGGAGAACGATGACACCGAATACGTCGCGTACGTCTCCGAACAAAATTTGTTGCCGGACAACAGCGGCGAACCGGTCCGGCATCCGCAGGTCGCCGAGGTTTTCGACCGCGATGACAAGGGCAGTTATCGCCCACGTTCTTCGATGCGCCATTAAACGCGGCGCGCATGCGCCCTGAGATTGGCGATCCCGCTTTACGCGACAATCAAAGGCTTGTTGTGCAAGCCTGAGCGGCTGTCGTATCAACAAACAACAGCGCGGAACGTTTCGCCGCTTAACACCATCAGACCAGGGTGACAGCCCGGCCTATTGTGTCTTCCCGCCCGACGGTGGCGCCGCCGAAGAGGTGGGCGCGCCTTGCTGACTTTCAAGCTTCTTGCGCGCTTCATCGGCCCGCCGCTGCAGTTCTTCCTGCAACTTCTTCTGTTGCTCCTCAAACACCTTTGGATCGGTCGGCGGTCCCTCATAGGCTTTGGCGAAATCGGCAAGCGGCATCACCACGCTGATCGGCTGCCCGGTCGCATTGATCGCCTGCAGAACAAGTCCCTTGCCCTTCTTCAACTTGCTAATCGTTTCCGCAGTGGCCTCGTAGTCGGCCATGCAGCCATTGGTGAAACAGATAACGTAAGGCGCGGTCATTGGCTGGTTTTGGTCGATAATGAGGCGCGTACCGTGAACGAGCTGCATGCCCAGCGGCAAGGTAATGCGCAACATCTTCTTCTCTTGCCCTTGGGGCTCGATAACGACCGCCGCGGCCACGGGCTGTCCTGACTCCACGCGCGCATCCTTGCCGGTGAAACAGACTTCCTTGGCATTCGGATCAGGGGTCTGACCGGGCTGGCCTTTGAGACAGAACTTCGTCCATGGCGAAAACACCAGTTGCACCTGCGGACCGGCCGGCGCCTGGCCGGGCGGGGCTTGCGCCGGCTGCGGTTCGGCGGCTGCCGGAGGCGCCGCTTTTCGGGAGGGCTTCTGCTTCGCCGACGAAGCGGGAGGCTGTTGGGCGATCGCCTGAGACCCGATCGCAAACGCGAGCGCGACGGCTAGTGCGGCGCCGCGGGCAAAATTCGATGAGCGCTTAGTGACGACGGCAGCCAGCGCCAAGCTCGCCGGCCTCGCTGTGGCCGGCGTGGTCCGATAGGTCATGAGATGCAGTCCCTCGTTATTGCTGCCACGCAAACTAAGCGGGCGCCCCCTGGTCAACGGTCATTCGACGCCGATTGCGGCAGCAGCGTGACACCGCGACCCGGCGACCAGACGCTCAAATAGCCCGCTTTTATCGAAAGATAAAGCGCAGCCGTATGCGACAGCAAACGGTTGGTCTTGGTCGGTTATGGCCTGAACGCTTAGTCACGCGAAACCGCTGTGTTACATCCTCGGGACAGCGAATTGTATCAAGCGCTGTCTGCACCGATGCACACTATGCTTAACGGCCGTACTGCGTCCGCGATCTTGAGGGGCGTTTTGTGCGCCGCTTGCACGATCTTCGTCTGTGAAACACAGGCGAAGGCGGAGGCCGCTCACGCTATCGCCATGCACGGCGCGCCGGCGATGACAGACGATTTTGTCGCACTTCCTTATGCCAATCCCAATGCCCAGCAAGGCGGCAGGATGGTGCAGGCGGTGCTCGGCACCTTCGACAGCCTCAATCCGTTCATCGTCAGAGGTCTCGCGGTGCAGGGTTTGCGCGGCTACGTGATCGAAAGCCTCATGGCGCGCGGCTATGACGAACCGTTCACGCTCTACGGCTTGCTGGCGCGCACAATCGAGACCAACGAGGCGCGCAGCTATGTGACCTTTGGGCTCGATCCCGCCGCGCACTTCTCCGACGGCACTCCAGTGACGGCGACGGACGTGGTTTTTTCCTGGAAGCTCTTGCGCGATCACGGCCGGCCGAATTACAGAATCTACTACTCAAAGGTGCTCAAGGCCGAGGCTCTCGATGCGCGGATGGTGCGCTTCGACTTCGGCGGCGGCAACGACCGCGAACTGCCGCTCATCCTCGGTCTGATGCCGGTGCTGCCCGAGCATGCGATCAATGTCGCCACCTTTGAAGACACGACGTTGGCGAAACCGGTCGGCAGCGGGCCTTACGTCATCAGCAAAATCGATCCGGGCAAGAGCATTACCTTCGAGCGCGATCCGAATTACTGGGGCCGAGCGCTTCCGATCAATCGCGGCTTGTGGAATTTCGCCAAGCTGCGCTTTGATTATTACCGCGACGCCAACTCCTATTTCGAAGCATTCAAAACCGGGCTCTACGATGTGCGCGCCGAGCGCGACCCGAGCCGCTGGCAGACCGGGTATGACTTTCCAGCACTGCGCGACGGCCGTGTTGTCAAGGAGGCGTTTCCTTCGGGCTTACCTAAGATAGCTTCAGACTTCGTCTTTAATACGCGGCGGCCAATCTTTTCCGACATCCGCGTGCGCGAGGCGATTGCGCTGCTGTTCGACGCCGAATGGGTCAATCGCAATTTCTTCTATGACCTCTACCGGCGAAGCGCGAGCTTCTTCGACGATTCAGAATTGTCGGCCTACCACCGCCCGGCCGACCAGCGCGAACGCGTGTTGCTGAAGCCCTATGGCGATTCTGTCCTGGCCGGCGTGCTCGATGGCACTTGGTCACCCCCGGTCACCGATGGCTCCGGGCGGGACCGCGCCAGCCTGCGGCTGGCACTCGCCCTACTAGACGCCGCCGGCTATGCGCTGCAAGGAACAACGCTGCGCGAGCGCGCCAGCGGCAGGCCGTTACACTTTGAAATCATGGTGATGAGCCGCGATGAGGAGCGGATGGCGCTGACCTTTTCCAGCAATCTCGCGCGCGCCGGCATCGACGCACAAGTACGGCTTGTCGATGCGGTACAGTACGATCAGCGCCGGGTATCGTTCGATTTCGACATGATCGAATACCGCTGGGAGCAATCACTCTCGCCCGGCAACGAGCAAAGCTTCTACTGGGGTTCGGCGGCCGCCGATCAGCCGGGTTCGCGCAATTATATGGGAGTCCGCAGCGCCGGTATCGATGCCATGATTGCCGCGCTTCTGGCCGCGCGCGAGCGCGCCGACTTCGTCGCCGCCGTGCGCGCGCTCGATCGTTTGCTGATTTCCGGCTGCTACGTTGTGCCTCTATTTTATCTGCCCGACCAATGGGTGGCGCGCTGGACCTCGATCGGGCATCCGGCGCGCACATCGCTGTCCGGCTACCTGCCGGAAACGTGGTGGCATCAACCGAAGCGGGCGCTGCAGTGATTCTTGGCGATGCGGTACACAGACTGGCCGAACCGCCGCTCAATTCGAGCCGTGTTACCATCGACGAAGTGCTGCGCTGCATCGTCAGGCAGCGCCCTGACGCGCCTGCCCTAGTCGACGCCGAAAATCGCGAACGCTTCACCGATGGCAAGCCGCGCCGCCTCAGCTACGCCGAAGCTGATCGCACCGTCGCAGCAATCGCCCGACGGCTGCGCAGCATGGAATTGCCGACCGACTCGATCATCGGCATCCAGCTTCCCAATATCGTCGAGAATATTCTGACCATACTAGGCGTGATGCGGGCGGAGATGATTGCGGCGCCGCTGCCGCTCCTATGGCGCCGCGCCGAAGCGGTCGAGGCGTTGGGACGGATCGACCCGAAGGCCCTGATCACTTGCGGCCATGTTGGCACATTCGACCATGCGGGTTTTGCTCGGCATCTCGCGGCCGATGTGTTCTCCATCCGTTACGTCTGCGCGTTCGGACAAAATCTGCCTGACGGGGTGGTCCCGTTCGACGATCTGATGGCCGCGGAGACGTCCGACGCCGTTACGCAAGGTGACTGGGAGCGGCAGGGTAATGCTTCTTCGCACGTCGCCGCCGTCACTTTCGATAGCGGCGAAGGTGGCATTGTGCCGGTTGCACGCACTCATTCTGAACTGCTCGCCGGCGGTCTCGCCGTGCTTCTCGAAAGTCATCTATCGCCGGAGGTGAACATTCTCTCTACCGTCGCCCCCACTTCTTTCGCGGGCCTTAGCCTCACTCTTTTACCGTGGCTCCTGGGCGGCGGAACTCTCGCGCTGCATCATCCGTTCGAACCGGATGTTTTGACGCGCCAGCGGCGAGACTGTCGATGCGGCGCTGTCATTTTGCCCGCTCCCGTTGCCTTTGCATTACTTGAGACCGGCATCTTCGCCGGTGCAGAGCGAATATCGGTGATTGCGGCTTGGCGTTCCCCGGAACTGCTCGCGGCGAGCCCGGCTTGGCACGAGACCAATTCCGAGCTCGTTGACGTTTTGATTTTCGGCGAAACCGCAATTGTTCCCGCCCGCCGCGGACCCGACGGCAAACCGAGCCCCATTCTTCTAGGTCGACAAACCCTGCCGCGGGATCAGATCGATGGCCTGGCGATCGGCGAATTTGCACGAAACGACACCGGCAACCTCGTAGTCCGCGGCTCGATGGTCCCGAACCATTCGTTTCCGTCCGGAATTGAGCGCTCGAGCCTGCCCCATTTCAAAATCGGGCCGGAAGGGCTGGTCGACACCGGCTATTCCTGCCGTGTCGATTCCGCCACCCAGGCAATGAGCCTTACCGGGCCGCTGTCCGGCGTCGCCTGCGTTGGTGGCTATCGTTTCCCACTTCGCCATCTTCAGAATGCGGTCAGCCGCATCGAAGACGGCGCAACACTCGCGGCGCTTCCGGATCCGCTGATCGGACAGCGGCTGATCGGTAACGCCCCGGATCGTGCCGCGATACAGGCAACCCTCAGCGCAGCCGGTGCCAACCCGATCGTCGTTGCGGCTTTTCGCGACCGCAGCGCACGCGGCCTCGTCGAAACTTGACCGATCGCAGTGCGGCCGTTGACGCGGCATTAACAGCACTTTGGCATGGTTGCGGCGGCGCTGAGAAGAAAGTCCGCATCTGGCCATGGCGTTGCAAGGTCCGTTCGTTGTTGTTGCAGACAGCCCGGCAGCGGATGTCGTCGAAGCCTTGCGCGCGGCGGGCGCTTTCCCGGTCATCGAGACCAATTGGCCTGACGCCGTTGCCGCCATCGCTTCGGTCGAACCGGAAGCGGTGGTGCTTGCCGAACCTTGCGCCGATCACGAACGTGCCGATGAATATGCCCGCGCGCTGGGCGCTCGGTTGAACGCTGCCAACGGTCCGTTCACGCCGGTCATCGCCCGCATGCACGAGGACGGCCCTGCTCCGGTGCCGCATGCGCTGACCATTGCCGCAAGCGTGCCGGCGGAACGAATTGCCCGGCGGCTTGGCGCGGCGTCGCGCATTCGCGCTTTGCACGGTACGGTCTTGCGCCGTCTGGAGACACTCGCTTCCCACGGCGAGGCGCTGCCGGAATTGCCGACCAACGATGCGCTCGATGAGGCGACGGTTTTGGTCACCGGCCGCGGCCGGCGCTATCCGGAGCTAGCGGTTGCGGTTGGCGAGCGGGTCGGCCTTGTCGGCGCGCTCAGTGTCGAGAGCGCGGCGCGCGCGCTCAACGCCCGTGACATCGACGGCATGATCATCGGTGACGGCTTTGGACCGCGTATCATCGAAGCGCTGTTGACCGTGCTTGCCGAGGACGTCCGTTTTCGCGATCTGCCGGTCGCCGTGCTCGGCGGCCATCCCGGCGTGATCGAAGAGTTTCTGCCGCTATTGCCCAATCTCGATCGCCTTACCGGCGGGCCATCGCGCCTGGTCGAGCGCTTTCTGCCGTTTGTTCGGCTGCACGCCTTCGGCGAGCGGCAAAAGCGCATGCTCAAATCGCTCGACGCCAAAGGCATGATCGACCCGCATACCGGGCTCCTTGCCCACGAGGCGTTCTGGCGCGACCTCAACCGCGCCGTCGGCGACGCCGAAAAACGCGGCGTCGGGCTTTCGATCGCGCGCTTTTCGTTTGCGCGCACCGACCGCCGCATCAGCCTCGACGCAGCCCGGCTGGTCAGCCGGCTGATGCGCCAGGTCGATTTCGCCTGCCGCGAGGCCGACGATTCGATCTTCGCCGTCTTCACCGAGACTGATCTGCGCGCCGCCCACGTCATCACCCGGCGGATCGCCAGCGTGCTCAAGCACACCATGCTGGCGCCGGACCGCAACAAAGGCGGCGTCGACACGGCGGTGACGCTGGCGACGCTGAAGCCGACCGACAGCGTCGATTCTCTGATCGCCCGGGTCGTGGACGAGGTTGCCGCCGGCTGAGGCTCACACCATGTATGGCCGACGAGCCATAGGACTACGAACCTTGGGAAACATCGTTTCCCGTTGGGCAGGCAGATCGGTTAGGCTTGGCCCGACACCAAACGCACAGCCAGCGATCGGACGTCCCCCGATGAACGCCTCTCCCGATCCGTCCGCCTCCGTCCACGTCGAAGTGGTTTCCGATGTGGTCTGTCCGTGGTGCTATATCGGCAAGCACCGGCTGGAAATGGCGCTGGCGCTCGTCCCCGAGATCAGCGTCGACATCAACTGGCGGCCGTACTTTCTCAATCCCTGGATCCCGCGCGAAGGCGTCGACCGCCAGACCTATCTGGAGACCAAGTTCGGCTCGGTCGAGCGTTACACCATGATTGCCGAGCGGGTCGCGTCGGCCGCAGCCCTCGAGGGACTGGTATACGCATCCGACAAGGTCAGCCGGCAGCCTAACACGCTGGACTGCCACCGCCTGATCCTGTGGTCGCGCAGCGCCACCGATCCCGGCCAGATGAAGCAGCGGCTGATGGAACTTTACTTCGCCGAAGGCGCCGACCTGACCGATCCGCGGACGCTGATCCAGGCCGCGGTCGATTGCGGCATGGACGGTGACCTGGTGCGGCGGCTTCTCGCCAGCGACGCCGACGTCGATCGAGTCGAAAGCGAAGCCAACAGCGCCAAAGAGGCCGGCATCGACGGCGTGCCGTGCTTCATTTTCGGCGGCAGCATCATCGTCACCGGTGCGCAGTCGCCGGAATATCTCGCCAGCGCCATCGAGCGTAGCGCCGGCCAGCAAGCGCGCAAGCGCGCCTAAGTTCTTATTGCCTGCGCTGCGAGCGGCAAAATCGCTCGCAGCGATCGGCTGCAATACGCGACACCGTTGAGGTTCCCGACCTTTGCAAAAAGGCCGCAGTTTTGATTCCGCCGCAAGGAACCATCGCGAACGCCTCGCTGTTGACAGCCCAGCCATATCCTTCCGTCAGGAGATCACGATGTCCAGCGACATCATGTCGAAGTCCGCATCGATAAACCGCAGCCGATTCCCGCTCGGCCGGCGGCTTAAGGCTTATTTGCAAGCCTCACTCCTCGCGCTGGCCTGCATTGCGGTTGCCGGGCCGGCTTTTGCCCGCACCGCATTTGACGGCGACTGGAGCGTCGTGATCGCGACCAGCGGCGGCGCTTGCGAACCCACGTTCCGTTATCCGATAGCGATTTCGAACGGCGCGGTCATCAATGCGGGCAACGGCGTGGCATCGGTGCAAGGCGAGGTCAGGCCGAACGGAAAAGTCAGGGTGCTGGTGCAGTCGGGCAACCAGTGGGCTGACGGCTCCGGTCGTCTTGATACCAATCGCGGCTCCGGCGTCTGGAAGGGTCAAGGCTCAAGCGGCGCCTGCGAAGGCACCTGGGTCGCGATGCGGCGCGGAGCCGACAATTACGCCGAGCAGCCGGGCGCGCCGATCTACAATTATGTGCCACCAACGGCCGTTGCTCCTTCGCACGTTCCGAACGCCACGGTCGCCGCTTGCGAGGCACGCTTCCGGTCATACAACGCGGCAACCGGAACATATCTCGGCTTTGACGGCGCGCGGCATCCCTGCCGTTAGCGCCGTGCAGCGGCTCGCGATCCGAACCAACTTATGATCCGTCATCCTGAGGTGCGAGCGAAGCGAGCCTCGAAGGATGCGGGCGAGGCGCCGACGCTGCCCGGGCCGTCGCCCTTCGAGGCCCGCGCTTTGCGCGGGCACCTCAGGGTGACGGATCAAATGTCCACGCCGTCTTCACGCCGATTTCGCCGTGCGCTGATCCTCGAATTTCGAGCCGACACAATGGCGCTCGGCGCCGGCCGGATGCAGACCGGCGAGAAAGGCCCAGGCCTTCCTGGTCCACCGCGCGTCGGCGAGCGCGTGGTGGCGCGCGCCGATTTGGTGCGGCAGCTCCGGGTCGCCCAACTCGATGGCCCATTGTTTGACGTCCAGACAAAGCTGCGGGAAGTGAAACGGCAGCTCGTTCATATCGCCGAACAGCCAGGTGAAAGCCACCCAGTCGTAAGCCGGGAAATATCCCCAGAACACCGGGTGCTCGTCGTGCTCGGCAAAGCGGCGAACGGCGTAGCCGATTTCCACGCGCGGCATCGCCGAGCCCTCGAGTTGCGGCCGCACGGTCTGCAGGGTCCAAAGGCTCGCTTTGGTCCAGTCGACTTCGCTGCTTTCGGCATAGAATTCGCGGCCGTCCTCGGCCACGAGCCCGACGCTGATCAAATCGATGCCGTAAGGCCGCTCGATGAATTCGGTGTCGAGCCAATATTTCATGTCTCACCTCTCACGGGTCGGACGTTTCACGCGGCCGAGCACTTTAGCAAACTGTAAAGTGGGCTGAGCAAAGCGAAGCCCACGCGGAATCGGAGCCAAAGAAACGGGACGTGGGCACGGCGCTTCGCGCCTTAGCCCACCCTACGCTCGCCGAGCGAACGGGCGGGCAAGCTACATCCTTCTCGCGACGCATCGGCGTCCGAGTTTTGCTAACGGCGAATGGCGAATTCTAATCCGCTCGTCCCCGCGAACGCGGGGACCCAGTCTGGATTCCCGCTGATGCGGGAATGAGCGGCTGAAGTATCTTCGCGACCCGCCACTCACGACAACCCACTCACGACAACGAAGCGAAGGGGGCAGAACGCCGATAGACGCGTGATCATACCATCCGCATCTTGCGATGCGGCGCGCACCAGCGGGTGCGCTCGCCTATCGGCGTTCCACCGCGGCTCTAGCGTAGGCGACCGAACGCCACCGCTCAGTTCCGGACACGCGCTTCCTGGGACGCGAGTTTCCTCTGTCCCAGTCCAGCGAGCTCCTCGCAGACCGGTCATAGTGCCGGCCGGGCGTATTGTCCGAAGCCGCCCGGGTGCGGTTTGCGAGACCGCACGCGGGCACCGCACTCGCTCCACTTTCAGGATCGCATCTAGAAAGCGCCCTTCAAGAGCGAGATTCGATGAGCTTTGTAACTGAAAGAAGGACGCGCGTCAAGGAATAAATACCTTGGGCGCTGCGCATAGCACACAACAGGCGGCGCTAATCCACCTCTCGCCACAGCTTCAGAGCACAATGGGTGGCGATGCGCATAAAGTCATTGTCGGTTGAGAGCATCGTAAGGCTGTGGCGAACGCACAGCTGCGCCAGGAGAGCGTCGATCGTGCCGACCTGGACGCCCGCGCGGCGACATTCGTTCCTTAGGTCCGCCGCGTGGATATGATCCTCGCGATCCGGGATAAGAAGCGGCACCGCTGAAAACCGATCCAAAATTTGCGCCCGGGCGCGCGGTCCTGAAAAGCCCTGCAGAAGCTCCTGCAGCACAAGGCCCGTCGTCAGCAGCGTCTCGCCCGCTTCGATCGCGCGAACCAGCATCCGCACTTGCGCGGCTTGCGACGGAGTATCGCGCCGCAGCGCGAGCGACCAAACGCTGGTATCAACGAATAGGCTCAATCGCGCGCCCGTTCCGCCTTGTAGTCATAGGACGAATCCCATTCGAGTTTGCCGAACAGATCGAGCAAGCGCTTCTGCCGTCTTCGCGCGATGAATTCCTGCAACGCTTTGGTGACCGCCGCTTTTTTGGTGCGCTCGCCGCTCACTTCCAGCGCGCGGTCGATAAGCTCCGGATCGATCGACAAATTCGTCGCCATATGTGTCTCGCCATGTGTGTTTCGTCGTTATGTGTGCATCTCCACACATAGTTTGACACAAAAGCTGCGGACCCGCAACCACCGCGCTGCGGAGCTGCTTTCGGCATAGAATTCGCGGCCGTCCTCGGCCACGAGCCCGACGCTGATCAAATCGATGCTGTAAGGCCGCTCGATGAATTCGGTGTCGAGCCAATATTTCATGTCTCACCTCTCACGGGCCGGGCGTTTCGCGCGGCGCTGCGGCGCAGTCCGCTAGTCAGCATGGACCACCGGGTCACGCCCGGTGGTGACGAAAAAAGAGCGGCGACAGGCGGCGGATTACGGCTTCAGCTAAGCAGCCCTGCAGATTAGAGCGGGGGTGCGCGCCCGATCTTTCGCTCTTATATGAGTGCTCTTTGAGATACGTTTAACATGAATTGTCACGAACGAAGGAAGCGAGAGAAGTTGCTGCGGTTGGGAAATCGGCCGTTGAGATTGCGCTGTGCGGGCTGCGACCGCACGGGGCAGCGCATGACCAATGAGCATTTCTTTCCCGCCTGGTTGATTGAATACGCTCATGTCCGGCGCGACGGCATCACGTGGCCTCAGAAAGTAGGCCTCGAGTGGATTGAAAAAAGCAATGTTAATCCGGAAAAGGCCGTCGTGCCGCTGTGCAAGCAATGCAATAACGTGTTCGGAAACGAACTAGAGAGCCCGGCCGCCGTGATCTTTCGGGCGTTGGAGCGGGAAGAAAGTATAAGCGACAATGATGCCGAATTGCTTGTCCGGTGGTTGTGGAAGTTCGAGGGCTTACAATGGAGCATCTTCCGAGATCATAACACCGAGAAGTACAGCAGAATATATACGCTGCGAGAACGAGTTGCGACATCGCGGGCGTTCAATGAGATCAGACCCGAACTTGTTGTGGCAATTGCGCTAGCCCGAACAAACGATGAGGGTTACGACGATTGGCCGCTAGGACTAGACACTCCGGTGGGCGAAAACGCGATTACAATGAGTGGCGTGTTTCGCAGAGTGGCTCTGATCGTTTCGTTTAAGAGATTTGCGGATGCAATCCACCCGGCCTTCGGCAAGTATGCCTTTGGGCATCCTCCAGCCGATCGTAACGCGAAGATTTTTTGCCCGCCATGTTCGTTTACCACCGCAAGAGCAGTAGTTACCGCGACCCAAGAAAGTAGTATGGCGCTGGCAGTACTTCATGATGCGCTCGGCCACGAAATGAAAGAACAGTACGCGGAAGCCGACAAAGCTGGACAATTACCCCATTTAATTCTGCCCAATCGCAAATGGATTGAGCTTCCGCCAGTCTGATCGGTGACGGGCAGGCGGTTCCGTCGCTCGCGCACGGAAGAAAGCCCGCCTATAGGCGAGTTGAAAATCCGGGATCTGGCTTCGGTCACTGGGGCAACGTTTGCTGGCTGTGATCCGTCATCCTGAGGTGCGAGCGTAGCGAGCCTCGAAGGATGCGGCCGAGGCGCCGGGGCCGTCGCCCTTCGAGGCTCGGCGCGCTGCGCCGAGGCACCTCAGGGTGACGGATTACTAGGCCGCCTTCGCAGCCTTCTCCGCAATCCCCACCAGCGTCCGCAAAATCCCCGCGGCGCCTTTCAGCCGCGCGGCGGGGGCGTCCCATTCGTCGAAGAACACGACCTTCATGTCCGGGCGTACGCGGGCGCCCTCGGGGTGCTTGCCGATATAGCCGATGAGGCCTTCGGGATTGGCGAAGCTGTTGTCGCGGAAGGCCAGCACCGCGCCTTTTGGGCCGACTTCGATCCGCTCGACATTGGCGCGGCGGCATAACGCTTTGATGGCAACGACTTGCAGGAGATATTGCACCTCCTGCGGCAGCGTGCCGAAGCGGTCGACCAGCTCGGCCGCGAACCCTTCGATGGTGCGGTCGTCCTCGATTTCCGAGAGCCGCCGGTAGAGCGCCAGCCGCACCGGCAGATCGGCGACGTATTCTTCGGGGATTAGCACTGCGGTGCCGATGGTGATCTGCGGCGACCATTGGTCGGCGACCGGCGCCGAGATGCCGGCTTTGAGGCTCATCACCGCCTCTTCCAGCATTTGTTGGTAAAGCTCGAAGCCGACTTCCTTGATGTGGCCGGACTGCTCGTCGCCGAGGAGATTGCCGGCGCCGCGGATATCGAGATCGTGCGAGGCGAGCTGGAAGCCCGCACCAAGCGTGTCGAGCGATTGCAGCACCTTGAGGCGGCGCTCGGCCTGCGGGGTGATTTTCCGCGCGCTCGGCAGCGTCAGCAGCGCGTAGGCGCGGAGCTTCGCCCGGCCGACGCGGCCGCGGAGCTGATAGATTTGCGACAGCCCGAACATATCGGCCCGGTGGACGATCAAAGTGTTGGCGGTCGGAATATCGAGGCCGGATTCAATGATGGTGGTCGAAAGCAGCACGTCGAATTTGCCGTCGTAGAACGCCGACATCACGTCTTCGAGCACCGCCGACGGCATCTGCCCGTGGGCGACGGCGACGCGCACTTCGGGCACGGCCTTGTCGAGGAATGCTTTGGTCTCGGCGAGATCCTCGATGCGCGGACAGACGTAAAACGATTGCCCGCCGCGATAGCGCTCGCGCAGCAGCGCCTCGCGCACCACGATCGGATCGAACGGCGCGACGAAGGTGCGGACCGCGAGCCGGTCGACCGGCGGGGTGGCGATGATCGACATGTCGCGCACGCCGGAGAGCGCGAGTTGCAGCGTGCGCGGGATCGGCGTTGCGGTGAGCGTCAGCACATGGACCTCGGCGCGCATCTGCTTGAGTTTTTCTTTGTGGGCGACGCCGAAATGCTGCTCCTCGTCGACGACGATGAGGCCGAGGTCCTTGAACCTGATGGTCTTGCCGAGCAGCGCGTGGGTGCCGATAACGATATCGATCGTGCCGTCGGTCAGGCCCTTCTTCACTCTCGCGAGTTCGGTCGCGGCGACGAGCCGCGAGGCCTGGGCGATCTGCATGGGATAGCCGCGCAGGCGTTCGGAGAACGTCTTGAAGTGCTGGCGCGCCAGCAGCGTGGTCGGCACCACGACCGCGACCTGCCGGCCGGTCATCGCGGTGACGAAGGCGGCGCGCAGCGCCACCTCGGTTTTGCCGAAGCCCACATCGCCGCAGACCAGGCGATCCATCGGCCGCCCGGAATCTAGATCACCAAGCACGGCGGCGATCGCGGCGTCCTGGTCGTCGGTCTCTTCATAAGGAAAGGCGGCGGCGAATTCGTCATAGAGCCCGGTCTCGACGGTGAGCCGCGGCGCTTCGCGCAATAGCCGCTCAGCGGCGACCTTCATCAGCTCGCCCGCGATCTCGCGGATGCGGTTCTTCATCCGCGACTTGCGCGCTTGCCAGGCGGTCGAACCGAGCCGGTCAAGCTCGACGCTCGCCTGGTCCGAGCCGTAGCGCGACAGAAGCTCGATGTTCTCGACCGGCACGAACAGCTTGTCGCCGCCGGCATAGTGGATTTCGAGACAATCGTGCGGCGCGCCCGCGGCCTCGATGGCGCGCAGGCCGACGAAGCGGCCGATGCCGTGATCGACGTGGACCACGATATCGCCGGCGGCGAGGCTCGTGACTTCGGCGATGAAATTTTCCGCGCGCTTTGACGCCCGGCGCGGGCGAACGAGGCGCTCGCCCAGAATGTCCTCTTCGGTAATCAGCGCCGCGTCTTGGGTCTCGAAGCCGGAATCGAGGCCGAGAACGGCGAGCGCAACCTGGTGGCGGGACAGCGCCTGCGCCTGCGGCCACGACTCCACCGGCGCGAGATTGAGCAGCCGGTGCTCGGCGAGCACGTGCGCCATACGCTCGCGCGAGCCTTCGCTCCACATGGCGATGACGACGCGCTTGCCGGCGGCTTGCAGGCCTTCAACGTGTTTGGTCACCGCGTCAAAGACACCGGCGGCGGACTCGTTCCTTTCGGCACTGAAGTTATGGCCGGCGTGCATGCCGGTTTCGATCGCGTCCGCGGTGCCTTCAGGTGCGGCGAACGGCGACAGGCGGGCAAGCGTGGAATCGTCGAGCCGTTCGCGCCATTCGGCTTCGGCAAGATAAAGCCGATCCGGCGGCAACGGCTTATAGGGCGCACCGCCACCCGGCTGGTCGAGCGCGTCCTTGCGCGCCTGATAATAGTCGGCGATCTGCGCGAGCCGCTCGTGGGCGGCTTCTTCGGCGAGCGGCTCGATCGCGATCGGCGTGCCTTCGACATAGTCGAACAGCGTTTCCAGCCGGGTGTGAAACAACGGCAGCCAGTGCTCGATGCCCGCGGCGCGGCGGCCTTCGCTCACCGCTTCGTAGAGCACGTCGTCGGGTGTCGCCGCGCCGAACGCGGCGACATAGCCGGTGCGGAACAGCCGGATCGTCTCCGTGGTGAGCTGAAACTCCGCCATCGGCACGAGTTCAAGCGCGCGCAATTCGTCAGTGGTGCGCTGGGTCTCCGGATCGAAGCTACGAATGGACTCCAGCGTGTCGCCGAAGAAATCGAGCCGCACCGGCGCATTCATACCCGGCGCGAACAAATCGACGATGCCGCCGCGCACCGCGTAATCGCCCGGCTCGCGCACGGTCGAAGCGCGGTTGAAGCCGTTGAGTTCGAGCCAATGGGTCACGCCCGCCATCGGCAGGAAGTTGCCCGGCGCCGCCGATAGCGACTGGCGAGCAAGCGTCTCGCGCGGCGGGACCCGCTGCAGTGCTGCGTTCACGGTGGTGAGCGCAACGGCCGGGTGCTCGCGGCTGGTGACGTGGGCGAGCCGCGACAGCGTCTTCATGCGCTGCGCCACGACGGCCGCGTGCGGGGACGAGCGGTCGTAAGGCAGGCAATCCCAGGCCGGAAATTCGAGCACTTCGATGTCGGGCGCGAAGAACCCAAGCGCGCGCGACAGCGCCGCCATGCGCGGCCCATCGCGGCAGACAACCGCGAGACTGATCGCGGGCGCATTTGGGCGCGCCGCAACGGCGCGGGCGAGATCGGCGAGGACCAGCCCTTCGGCACCGTCCGCGACGCCGGCGAGAAGGAGCGGCCGCCCGGGCTTGAGCCGCTCCGCCGGCGAGCGCACGGGAGATCGTACTTGCACGGTCAGTGTAGCTCCCCGGCGGCGATCGGTTTCGTCTGCATGTGAAAGCTTCGCAGCTTGGCGAGAACGGCGGTGTCGTAAGCCGCCGGAACGTTCTCGGCGCCGACCACCCAGGCATAAAGCTCGGCGTTGGGCGCTTCCATCAGGTGCTCGAAATCGTCCAGGCCGGAATCATCGAACGCCTCGATGTGGGCATCGGCGAAGCGGCCGATGATGAGATCCATCTCGCGCACGCCGCGCCGCCACGCGCGGAACAAAACCCGCCGCCGCCGCGGGTCCAACCCTTCGCTCGATCGTTCCGTCATGCTCGCGCTCAACGCCAAAAGCCCGGACGCAGCCGGGCGAGGCGTTATATAGAGGGCGAAGCAGACGATGTCAGCGGCCGTTGCAGAGATTTAGATGCGTCCGTCGGTGCTCAATCCGTTGTTTGCGGCGCTGTCGGCGCTGCCCGGCATCGGACCGAAGCTGGAGAAGCTGTTCGGCCGGCTGATCGGACGCGATGATGAACCGCCGCGCCTGATCGATCTTCTCTTTCACCTGCCAACCGGCTTCGTCGACCGCCGCAATCAGCCGAAGCTTTCCGCCGTGACGCCCGAAACGGTGGTGACCGTCGCCGTCACTATCGACCGCCACCGGCCGCCGCCACCGAACCGTCCCCGCGCGCCGTACAACATTGATGCCAGTGACGACACCAACACGCTCACCATCACTTATTTCAACGCGCGCAAAGATTATCTGGAGAAGCTCTTCCCCGAGGGCGAGACCCGCTACGTCTCGGGCGTCACGACGCTCTACGACGGCCATCTGCAAATGGTGCACCCCGACCGCGTCGTCGATGCCGCGGGCTTTGCCAGGCTGCCGCTGATCGACCCGGTCTATCCGCTGACCGAAGGGCTGCACCCGAACCAGCTGCGCAAGGCGCTCGATCTGGCGCTCCATCGCCTGCCAGATCTCGCGGAATGGCAGGACGCCGCGTGGCTCAAGCGCAACGGGTTTCCAAGCTTCGCCGAAGCGTTGCGCAGCGTGCATCACCCGGCAGCTCCCGCCGATCTTGAGCCCACCAACGCGGCGTGGTCGCGGCTCGCCTATGACGAACTGCTGGCCGGTCAGCTCGCGCTTGCGCTGCTGCGCGGCCACATGCGCACGCGGGCCGGCCGCGGCAGCGCAGCCGAGGGACTGTTACGCACGCGGATCGTTGCCGCCCTGCCCTATTCGCTCACGCTGTCGCAGCAGCGCGCGGTCGCCGACATCATCGCCGATCTCGCGCTGCCCAATCGCATGCTGCGCCTGCTCCATGGCGACGTCGGCTCCGGCAAGACGGTGGTGGCGCTCCTGGCCGCCGCAACTGTGATCGAGGCCAGCCGCCAGGCCGCTTTGATGGCCCCGACCGAGATTTTGGCGCGTCAGCATTTTGCCACCATCGCGCGGCTCGCGCCCGCCGCCGGTATCCGGCTTGCCATTCTCACCGGCCGCGAGCGCGGCCGCGAACGCGCCGAGATTTTGTCGGCGCTCGCCGCCGGCGATATCGATCTGATCGTCGGCACCCACGCGCTGTTCCAGGACGACGTGGCGTTTCACGATCTCGCACTCGCCGTTGTCGATGAGCAACACCGTTTTGGCGTGCATCAGCGGCTGGCACTGACACGTAAAGGCGAAGCGGTCGATCTCCTGGTGCTCACCGCGACTCCAATCCCGCGCACATTGGTTCTCACCTATTTCGGCGACATGGACATTTCGGAACTGCGCGAAAAACCAGCCGGCCGGCAGAGGATCGACACCCGCGCGCTGCCACTCGAACGGCTCGGCGAGGTGATCGATGCGGTGGCGCGTGTGCTCGATGACGGACGCCGGGTCTATTGGGTCTGTCCGCTGGTTGGCGAATCCGAAACGGTCGACCTCGCCGCCGCCGAGGAACGTTACGAGGCGTTGCGCGAACGCTTCGGCGACACGGTCGAATTGATCCACGGCCGCATGCGCGGGCCTGAGAAGGACCGGGCGATGGCGCGCTTCGCCGAAGGCTCGGCGCGCATCCTAGTCGCCACCACGGTGATCGAGGTCGGTGTCGACGTGCCGGAAGCAAGCGTCATGGTCATCGAGCACGCCGAGCGCTTCGGGCTCGCACAGCTTCATCAGTTGCGCGGCCGTATCGGCCGCGGCGCCGCGCACTCAATCTGCCTGCTGCTCTACAAAGCTCCGCTCGGCGAAACCGCAAAAGCGCGCCTCGCGATTCTGCGCGAGACCGACGACGGTTTCCGTATCGCCGAGGAAGATTTGCGGCTGCGCGGTGAAGGCGACGTGCTCGGCACCCGGCAGAGCGGCATGCCCGGCTTCCGCCTCGCCCGGCTCGAAGTCCACGGCAAACTCCTGAGAGCGGCGCGCGAAGACGCAGCGCTCGTGCTCAACCGCGATCCGCGGCTAGCCTCACCGCGCGGCGCCGCGCTCCGGCAGTTGCTCTATCTCTTCGCGCGCGATGAAGCGATCAGGCTTCTCGGCGCGGGCTGATACCCAGCTGCCCCTTCAGTAAAAGGCCACGCGCTCAGGCTGCCGCGCGCGCCCAGCCGTCCGTCGCCAGCGCGTTGGGCCCAAAGCGGTTCGGGCCGGCCGTGCCGCGCGAGCAGTACCAGATGATCAGGATGATCCAGCCGATCAGCGGAATGACGCCGATGAAAATCCACCAGCCGGTGCGATCCAGATCGTGCAAGCGCCGTACCGCCACCGCAAGGCTCGGCAGAATTGTTGCAAGACCGAACAGCCCGCTCATCACCGATATGCTGAGCACGACATCGATAATCCCGGCGACAATCGTTCCAAGCACGGTAAACAGCACCCAGTACCAATATTCCGAACGCACAGCGCGGCCGGAGAACTTCACATAATTCGAAAATCCGGACGAAATGGCTTGGCCGAAGTTCATGCTGCCCCCCTGAGTCGCTTCGATTCTCGGAGAGCAAGATAGCATGGGTGCGACACCACGTCGCTCCGGCGATGTTACTTGCGCCTAGGTCGCGGGGGTCGGTTCCACTTTGCGCGCTGCTTGCGCCGCACGGGCGGTTTCAGCCATGGCCGCCAGCCGGTTCTGCGGATCTACGCCCGGCTGCATAATGCCGGCCGAGATCAAGAGTGTCATCGCCTGCTCGACCGTGATGTTGAGATCGACAACATCGCGTCGCGGCACGTAGAAGAAAAAGCCGGTGGTCGGGTTCGGCGTGCATGGCAGGAACGCCGACACATGCTCGCTCGCCGGCAGGTGCGCCGAAATCTGCGGGCTTGGCGGTTGGGTCAAAAACACCAGCGACCACATCCCCGGCGCCGGAAACTCGACCAGCCCGACATTGCGGAAACTCGACTCCGAGGCGGAAAATAGCGTTTCGAAAATCTGTTTGGTGGTGCGGTAGATCGGCCGCACGATCGGCATCCGGCTGAGCAGGCTCTCGCCGAAGCTGACTAGCCGGCTGCCGACCAGATTGGCGGTCAGAAAGCCGAGCAGGGTCAGCGCCAGCAACACGATGATCAGACCAAGCCCGGGAATATTAAACGGCAGATAGGTTTCGGGGCGGTAGGCCACCGGAAAAAGCGGCCGCACCAGATTGTCCACCCAGGTAACAAACCACCAGATCAGCCACGCCGTCACCGCAACAGGTCCGGCGACGACGAGCCCGGTCAAAAAGTAATTGCGGATGCGGCTGACCACGCCGGATGTGGGCGCGGATTTGTTCGCGTCTGCGGATAATGCCGCGCCCAGCTCGCTTTGATCGGTCATGGCTTTTGTCGCCGGCAGCCAATTCTGCCACTGCATTTATATACGGATATGACGCGGCGGCACAGCGTTTGCGGTATACCGCAGCAGCGCGCCTATTCCACCGTAACCGATTTGGCCAGATTGCGCGGTTGATCGACGTCGGTGCCCAAACTGACGGCCGTGTGATAGGCGAGCAGCTGTACCGGCACGGCATAGACCAGCGGCGCGACCGTCGCCGGCACCGTCGGCATGATAACGGTCACCAGCGGTTGACCAGCGACGGCGGCAGCGCCCTTGGCGTCGGTCACCAGAATAAGACGGCCGCCGCGCGCGGCAACTTCCTGCATGTTGGAAACAGTCTTGTCGAACACCCGATCGTGCGGCGCGATCACCACCACGGGCATGGTCTCGTCGATCAATGCAATCGGCCCATGCTTGAGTTCGCCGGCCGCGTAGCCCTCGGCGTGGATGTAGGAAATTTCCTTGAGCTTAAGGGCGCCCTCGAGCGCGATCGGATAGCTGGTGCCGCGGCCGAGATAGAGCACATCTCGGGATTTGGCGAGATCGCGCGCCAGGTGTTCAATCTGTGGCTCGAGTGCCAGCGCCTCGGTGAGGTGTCGGGGAATTTCGATCAGCGCGCGGACCAGCGCTGTCTCGTCGCTTTCCGCGAGCACACCGCGGGCGCGCCCAGCCGCGATCGCCAGTGTCGCCAGTGCGGCCAGCTGGCAGGTGAAGGCCTTGGTCGAGGCGACGCCGATTTCCGGGCCGGCAAGCGTCGGCATGACGATGTCGCTTTCGCGGGCGATGGTCGAGGTCGGCACGTTGACGGTGGAGAGGACGTGCTGACCGTGCTCGCGCGCGTAGCGCAGCGACGCCAGCGTGTCAGCAGTCTCGCCGGACTGCGAAACGAAGATTGCAAGCGCGCCTGGATCGAGAGGAACGTCGCGGTAGCGGAACTCCGAGGCGATGTCGACTTCGGCCGGCAAGTGCGCAAAGCGCTCGAACCAATAGCGCGCGACCATGCCGGCGTAATAGGCAGTGCCGCAGGCGGCGATCGAGATGCGTTTGAGTGCGCGGAAATCGAACGGCAGCGCCATCGGCAAGGCGACGCGCTCGGTCACCATGTCGAGATAATGCGCCAAAGTATGACCGACGACCTCCGGCTGCTCGTAAATTTCCTTCGCCATGAAATGGCGATGGTTGCCTTTGTCGAGGAGCAGGATCGAAGCCTGCGACTTGAGCACGGTGCGATGGACGAGATTACCTTCGGCGTCATGAATTTCAGCGCCGGCGCGGTTGAGGATGGCGCAGTCGCCATCTTCCAGATAGCTCACCGTGTCGGTGAAGGGCGCGAGCGCAATCGCATCGGAGCCGACAAACATCGCATCGTCGCCGAAACCGATCGCGAGCGGCGAGCCCCGGCGCGCGGCGATCAGCAAGTTATCCTCGCCGGCGAACAGAAAAGCGAGCGCGAACGCGCCGCGCAGCCGCGGCAACGCCGCTGCGACCGCATCAACGGGCGAAAGGCCGCGCCTCAATTCCTCGCTGACGAGATGCGCCACCACCTCGCTGTCGGTGTCGGTCGCGAACCTAGCTCCTTTGCCTTCCAGCTCGCGGCGCAGCTCGCTGAAATTCTCAATGATGCCGTTATGCACCACGGCAAGGCGCTCGGTGGCATGCGGATGGGCATTATTCTCGGTCGGCCGCCCGTGGGTCGCCCAGCGGGTGTGGCCGATGCCGATGGTCCCCGACAATGGTTCACGTGCGAGTTTTTGTTCCAGATTCTTGAGCTTGCCTTCGGCGCGCCGGCGCATCAGTACGCCATGTTCGAGCGTCGCTACGCCCGCTGAATCGTAGCCGCGATATTCGAGGCGCTTGAGCGCATCGACAAGAAGCGGCGCGACCGGTTCGCCGCCGACGATCCCGACAATCCCGCACATTCCTCTGGTAGCCTCCTCGGCCCCTGTCGCGGCAAAGCTGCTGCGCTGTTAACTGTTAGGGCGCAATCCTAACCGACACCAAATAAAATAAAGTTTCGTTCGGTAACGGCCAAATCACCGCAAGCCGACGTAATATGCGGCTCAATCGCGCGGATGCACCTTCTTTTTGCCGAGTGCTTTAAGGTCGCGCAAGCGCGCCGCGGCATTTTCCTTAACGACTTGACGCCCGCGCCCCAGAGCCAGGGCGCCGGCGGGCACGTTCTTTGTGATCACCGAACCGGAGCCGATGTAGGCTCCAGCCCCAATTTCGAGCGGTGCAACCAGCGCTGAATTGGAGCCGATGAAGGCTCCGTCGCCGATCGTGGTGCGATGCTTGTCGCTGCCGTCGTAATTGCAGGTGATGGTGCCGGCCCCAATATTTGCTCCGGCGCCGACGACAGCGTCGCCGATATAGCTCAGATGATTGGCCTTGGCGCCCGCTTCGATCGAGGCCTCCTTAACCTCGACGAAATTGCCCACGCGAGCACCGTCGCCGAGCCGCGTTCCCGGCCGCAACCGGGCAAACGGTCCGACCGAGACGCTTTTACCAACATGAGCGCCGGCGAGGTGTGAAAACGAGCGGATGACCGCGCCATCCTCCACCGTCACTTTCTCGCCGAACACGACGTACGGTTCGACCACCACATCGCTGCCGAATTTGGTATCGGCGGAAAGAAACACCGTCTCCGGCGCGATCAACGTGACGCCGGAATTGAGCGCCGCTTTGCGCAGGCGCTGCTGCGCAACGGCTTCAGCTTCGGCAAGTTGGTTCTTGGTGTTGATGCCGCGCACTTCGTCCTCCTCGACTTCGATCGCGACCGCGTCGAGCTTCATGCCGCGTGCGATCTCGACCGCATCGGTCAAATAAAATTCACCCTTGCGATTTCGGTTACCGATCCGTTCCAGAATGGCGACCGCATGCACGCCGGAAAGCGCCATGACCCCGCCATTGCAAAGACCGATCGCGCGTTCGTCAGCAGAAGCGTCGGCCTCTTCGCGAATGGCGATGAGCTTCTCCCCGTCAACGATCAGCCGTCCGTAGCCGGACGGATCGACTGGCCGGAAGCCAAGTACGGAAACGGCAGCTCCCGTGGCCAAAGGCGCGCGCAGCCGCTCAATTGTCGTCGCCTGGATCAGCGGCGTGTCGCCATAAACAATCAGAACATCATCGGGATGCCGTTCGATCGCCGCTTTGGCCGCCAGGACCGCATGCGCTGTTCCGCGGCGCTCTTGCTGCACAAAGCATGCGGCGTCCGGCAGGACGCGCTGCGCTTCCGCCTGGACTGCCTCCTGCCCGGGACCAACGACCACGGCCGTCGCGGTGACACGTGCTTCGGCAATCGCCGCAAGCACATGCGCCAGCAGTGAGCGCCCGGCGATCGCATGCAAGACTTTGGGCAGCGCCGAGCGCATACGGGTGCCCTCGCCGGCCGCAAGCACGATCGCGAGACAGGTTCGTGAGGTCATAAAGCACGTCTCCGCGGCGCTCTCATAGCCGAGCCTTGTCGCGATGACGAGGCGTCGCCCAGCTCGCGCGGCGCTGTAGACGACATTTCAAAGTTCCCAAGCGGCTGCCGGCCGCGGTTCAAAAACAGGAATCTGCTACTTTAGGGTCGATTCGGCCCAAAGCACCCGGAGCGGACGCATGTTGGAGGGAGCGCGCACTGTGAACGCGACCTCAAAGAAAAAGGCTGGTGCGCAGACGGCTTTCACCATGGAGCGGCTTTGGCGCCAGGTGGCGTGGGGCTGCGTTGCTGCGGCCGCGTTGCTGCTCGCCATCCTGGCCGGCTTCACTGAAGCCGGTGCGCAGCGGGTGGCGCTGGTTTTGTCGTCTTTGAGCGGCGCAGCATCTCCGCCTCAGCACACCACGCAGGCGCAAGCACCCGGCCCATCAGCCTCGCGTTCGCCCGACTCGGATTCGATCGTGCGCCAACTGACCCAGACTGTTCGCGGCTTGGCGGAGGACCGCGACCGCATCGCCAAGCGGCTTGCCGCCGTGGAGCGCAATGTTGACGATATGACGGGTTCGATCAGCCAGCAGATCGAAGCCGCCAAAGCCTCGAGTGCTCCACCCGTGGAGCCGTGGGTCGCGCTTGCGAACACCGCGCTCTTGGTCACGCCGGAAGCGACACCGCCGGCCGGCTGGGAAGCGACGCCGCAGCCTAGTCCCCCCGAACCGCCCGCCGCACAACCGCCACCAGAGCCCGCACCGGCAGCGGCCAGCGCCCCTTACGGCGTTGAGATCGGCAGCGCCTCCTCGATCAAGGCGCTCCACGCCCGCTGGGTGGGGATCCGTTCCGGCCATCTGCAGCTTTTTGACGGCTTAACGCCGGTGGTGGCGGTTCGGGAAAATTCGCGTTCGCATAGGACCGAGTTGCGACTTGTGGTCGGGCCGCTTGCCAATGCAGCCGCGGCGGCACAGCTGTGTGCATCGCTGACGGCGGTTCGGCTTTCCTGCGTTCCGACCATGTTCGACGGGCGTAACGTCGCGCTCGAATGATTGTCGCGCTATAGTGCTTGCGATGCCTGAATTGATGCCGCCGCGCCGACTTTTCCTGCCCACTGCGCGGCAGACGAACTGGCTTCTCGCGATCGCCTTCCTGTCGCTCGGGGAAGCGCTTTATCTGCGTTATCAGGCGATGGAGAACGGCGTCGTGTCGCTCGCCTGCCAAGGCGGGCTCAGCACGTGGCTGTGCGCCACCTTTCGACTGGCGATCGTCCTTTATAACCATCAGGTCTTTGGCGGGATCGCGCTGGCAGTCGCGTTGCTCAATCTCATACGGCCGTCGCTCATCCTTTTTGCCGTAGCGCTCGCGGCGGCGGCGTTCGGCGTGGTGATGCACAACGCCGATCTGTCAGCGCTCGCCGCCGGTGTGCTTATCCTGAGCTTGGCACGTCCCGCACCAGCGCCAGGATGACGGCGAGGCCAATCAATCCGGCGCAGAACCAGACCGCCTGCCAGTTAGCGAACGTTTCGTTGAAAACAATATAGACGGCCGAGACCGCGAGAACCGCCGCTGCCGCCGTTTCGGCAGCGGCCCTCCGTCCAATCGGGCGCGGCGTCGTGACCAGTAACACTAGAAACGGTACGGCCGCGGCGGTCAGCGGGGCAAACGGGATATCGCGATAGCGCGGATCGAACACCAGCCCGAGCGCCGCCTCTACCGTGACAAGCATCAGCGCGATCAGGGTACCGGCCAACGCCCAATCGAGCCCGTCGCGACTTTGGTTCCGGCCGCCCAATAGCGAAGCGAAGGAAGCCGGCGGCCGGCCAGTTGCGCAAGCGGTCGCGCAGACAATCGGAGCCGCGACCGCAACGGTGGCGAATGCGAGCGATCGCAGCCAGCTCCCCGGGCTGAAGCTTTCAATCGCAACCGTCTCGATCGTCCAGCCGAACAGAATGGCGGGTACGACAGCCAATATGGCAATCCTCGGCCACAACCATGCGGACACCCCCTTCCTGCGCCCGGCCAAAACCGCACCACCGAAGGTCAAGGCGGCCAACAGCACGCCGGCCAGCGCCTGGTCAACCCAGTGCGGATGATCTGAGACTTTGCCGTCGAAACTGAACTTCGGCGCACCGGTCGCACGGTCGATGATGCCCCAGTAGCCGCCGACCGCGCCCTCGAGCGCGCGTTTCCAGGGCTGATCGAAAGCCTCGATCACGTTCATCCGGAAATTTTCGCGCTGCGCCAATGCCATCGTTTCGATAATGGCGCGGGCCTGATTCGACGGCGACGGCCGCGCGCCTTCGCGCATACGGCCGGCGCTGGGCCAACCGAACTCGCCAATAACGATTTCCTTTCCCGGAAAGGCGGCGGCTATGCGCTCACGGATGGCCGCCGTATGGGCGGCCGCACGCGCCGCCGGAATCGGAAAGTCCTCCCAATACGGCAAGACATGGATGGTAACGAAATCGACTGCGTTCTGGACGTCCGGGTAGCGCAGCCAAAACTCCCAAACGTCGGCGTAGGTGACCGGCATCGCTACCTGCGCCTTGACCTGGCGGATGTAGGCGATGAGGTCGGTCGACGTCATTTCGCCGCGCAACAGGACCTCGTTGCCGACAACAACGGCAGCAATGACATCGGGATAAGCTTTGGCGAAGGCGATCGTGGTCTCGATTTGCCGGCGCGTCTTGGCCGGATCGCCGGAGACCCACACCCCATACAGGACCTTCAGTCCGTGCCGCCTTGCACTCTCCAGCACGTCGGCGCGCCCATCGTCCACCGAATAGGTACGAATACAGCCGGTGTACTTCGATAACAGCGCAACATCCTCTTCGATTTGCCAAGGCTCAACGCGGGTTCCCTCCACCAGCGGATCCTGACCATCGCGAAATGGCGCGTAGGACAAGCAGTAAGGCTTTCCTACCGCCGTTGCCGACGACGTGACCTCAATCGGTGTGCCGAGCCACCACCACACTAGGCCGATCACGAACGCCGTGGTCACAAAGGATGCGAGCGCTGAGCCAATTGCAGAAGCTTCTCGCGCGATGGACATGGACTGCCATTAACCTTGCAATCGCGCCGTGCCAAGACTCGTGCCGAGACTCGCGGCAAGATCGGAGGCTGCGTCGCGATACGCGCTGGACAAACCCGGGTAGTTGGGGTGTTGTCATGTGGGGCTGGCCTAGAAGACGCCGCACGGGCGGTGCAATCAGGTGGCCTGGGAAACGTCCCCTCTCGATCCAAATCTTAAGAAGACCATGCACCATCGTTCGTTGAGCCTCGCCGGCGGGCTGTGTACCGCGCTCTTGATCGCTGCGGCCCTACTCGTTCCTTATAGCCGGACGGCTTTCGCCGAGAGCAACGACGCCAAACCTGCCGACAAAGCGCCGGCGGCCGGTCAGGAGCCGGCAAAAGAGCCCCGTAAGGTCGATGAATTCGCCGAGGCGCAACATGCCCTCACTGGTCCGGCCGGCAATCCAGAATGTGTCTGGCTAGGCCGTCGCGTCGTTAGTCTGCTGTGGCGCGACGACCTCGATACCGCCTTTCGCCACCTCGATTTGTATGACCGGTTCGGCTGTCCGAGCGCCCACGTCCAAGCCTCGTTCCGCTGCCTCATCTTGCACGGCAACAACATCGACCCGAAAGCCGCCGATAGCCTGAACGCCAGGATTCAGTCGTGCTGGATCAACCCGTCGACGCCGGCCATTTCGGTCCCCGCGGCCGCGGCAGCGAGTCCGACGACGAACCGTTAGCCTTATCGACCGGTCACTCGGCTGAGCTGACAAAAAAACATCAGGACACCAAGTCGTTGTCTTGAATTTGCCACTACGCGAAACTAATTTTTTGTTTGCCGGTCGCAGGTGGCCTTTTTCCTTACTACCGAGCCTCGGGGTCGGGTTCGGTGCGTTACTCCTCACGCCCCTCGTGGTTAAGAACTCAATGCGCACCGTAGCTGCCGTGCTCGCGCTTGTAGCGTGCGTGCATGCCGGCCTGTGGGCTTCGCTACGAACCAAAGAAGCAGCTCCGGATTTTAGGGGACAGCTCGCCAGCGTTTCTTATGCGCCGTTTGTGGCGTCTTCACATCCCGACTGGGGCGAGCGGCCAACCGTCGAGCAGATCCGGGCCGATCTCAAAGCCATCGCTCCCTATACCCGCGCCATTCGAACCTATTCGGCGACGGGCGGCGCCGAGTTGGTGCCGCCGATCGCCGCCGAGTTCGGCCTGAAGGTTACGGTCGGGGCCTGGATCGACAAGAACCACGAACGCAACGAACGGGAGATCCGTTCGGCGCTCGATCTCGCCCTTCACAACAGCAATGTGAACGCCATCGTGGTCGGCAACGAGACGATGCTGCGTAACGAAACCAGCGTCGACGATCTCATCAAGCTCATACAACGCGTAAAGAAATCGAGCCCCGTCCCTGTAACAACAGGAGAAATTTGGTCTACCTGGATCGACCACCCGGAGCTGGCGTCAGCGGTCGATTTCATTGCCGCTCATATCCTGCCCTATTGGGCCGGTTTCGACGCTTCGACGGCAGTCGATCATACCATCGAAATCTACGACAGATTGCGGCGTCTTCTTCCCGGCAAGCGGATCGTGATTGCCGAGTTCGGCTGGCCGAGCGCCGGTTACAACTTTCGCGATGCCAATCCGGGCCGGATGGAGCAGGCGGTGATGCTGCGGGACTTCGTCCACCGCGCCGAAGCCTATGGCATCGACTACAACATCATTGAGGCAATCGATCAGCCCTGGAAAACGGCCGAAGGCGGCGTAGGCCCGTATTGGGGACTGCTCGATGCCTCGCGCGAGCCGAAATTCTCATGGACCGGTCCGATCACCGATCCGGATTACATCAAGCGTGCCGGCCTTGCGGTGCTGCTCGGGCTCTTGCTGTCGTTGCCGATCCTCGCGATCCGGGGCGTAACCGTGCCGCAGGCGTTGATGCTTGGGGGCTCGGCCAACCTGGTCGGTGCTTGGGTTGCGGCCATCGCCGCATTTTGGACCGGGCATTATTTTGTCTTTGGCGCCGCCTTTGCGCTCGGGCTTGGCTTGATCCTGCTCGTGCCGCTTGTTGCGATCGCGCTGGCCCGGATCGACGAGATTGCCGCCATCGCCTTTGGGCGAGGGCCGCGCCGGCTTGCCTATTCGCCGCCGCTGGTGCCGGAAGTGTTCGCGCCGAAAGTATCAATTCACATTCCGGCCTGCCGCGAACCGCCCGCGATGCTGAATGCAACCCTCGACGCCGTTGCCCGCCTCGATTACCCCAACCTCGAATGCGTGCTGGTCATCAACAACACGCCCGACCCCGCGCTGTGGCGGCCGGTTGAGGAACACTGCGCCACGCTCGGCGACCGCTTCAAATGCCTCAGGGTTGAGAATCTGTCCGGCTATAAGGCGGGCGCGCTGCGGCTCGCTTTGGCGCATACCGCAAGTGACGCGGAAATCATCGGCGTGATCGATGCCGACTACGTGGTCGATCCGGACTGGCTCAAGGCGCTGGTGCCGCTGTTTGCCGATCAGCGCGTCGGCCTTGTCCAATCGCCCCAGGATCACCGCGACGGCGACCGTTCGGTGCTGCATCGGGCGATGAACGCCGAGTACGCCGGTTTCTTCGATATCGGCATGGTGCAGCGTAACGAGGTCAACGCCATCATCGTCCACGGCACCATGTGCCTGATCCGGCGCACCGCCATCGAACAGGCCGGAGGCTGGTCGAGCGACACGATCGTCGAGGACAGCGATGTCGGGCTTGCGCTCCTCGAACGCGGCTGGCTCGCGCACTACACCAATCGTCGTTACGGCTTCGGCCTGCTGCCTGACACCTTCGAGGCCTACAAGCGGCAGCGGCAACGCTGGGCGTTTGGCGGCGTCCAGTTGCTGCGCAAGCACTGGCGGCATTTGCTGCCTTGGGCGGAAAGCCTTTCGCGGGAGCAAAAACGCGAATACGGCCTCGGCTGGCTGAACTGGCTTGGCGCGGAGAGCGTCGGTGTGGTCGTCGCACTTCTCAACATCGTCTGGGTGCCGGTGGTGGCGTTCGCCAACATCGCCGTGCCTGATCGGATTCTGACCGTTCCGATCCTTGCCGCATTCGTCATTTCTGTCGCCCATTTCGGCGCCCTCTATCGCCTGCGGGTGCGAGTGTCGCCGGGGCAGATGCTGGGTGCGGTCTTTGCGGCGATGTCGATGCAATGGACGGTGGCGTCTGCGGTCGGGGCCGGCGTATTCAAAGAGCGATTGCCGTTCCTGCGCACCGCCAAAGGCGGCGCGACGCGGCGCAAAGGCGACTTCCCGGCGTTCTGGGAGGGCATCATTGCGGCGCTGCTGCTGATCGGCGCTCTGACTTTGGTCGTCACTAATTATAAACAGGTCCGCGAAATCAACATCTTCGCGGTGGTTCTTGTGGTGCAGAGCCTGCCGTTCCTCTCGGCCGTCGCGCTGGCCTTCATCGAGGGAACCCGCCTAAACTCCTTTGCCTTTTGGCGTGCGCTTGAGGCCAAGGCGGTCGAGTTGCTGCCGCGTTCCAAGGTCATCGTCGAACCGTCGAAACTTCCAGCCGAAAATCGGGTCGAAGCGGCGCAGTAAGCGTCACCCGGCGAGCGCCGTCTCCGCAAGCCGCACCCAGTATGACGTCCCCACCGGGATCGCCTCGTCGTTGAAATTATAAGCCGGGTGGTGCAGGCCCGCGCTATCGCCGTTGCCGAGCCAGATGAAGGCGCCCGGCCGTTCCTGCAGCATGTAGGCAAAGTCCTCCGCGCCCATTCTTGGCGGGTAATGTTGAACCTTGTCCTTGCCGGCGATCTCGCCCGCCACCGCGGCGGCAAATTGGGTCTTGCCCTCATCGTTGACCAGCACCGGATAACCGGTCTTGTAGGTCAGGTCGGCTTTGGCGCCGTAAAGCCGCGCCGTGCCTTCGACGATCTCCCGCACCCGCTTCTGCAACAGCTCGCGCACGGCGGGCGAGAGGCTGCGCGCGGTACCGCGCAACTGGACATGCTGGGAAATGACATTGTCGGTGTGGCCGCCCTGAAACATGCAGATCGAAATGACCGCGGCCTCCAGGGGATCGACGTTACGCGAAACAATCGATTGCAGCTGGTTGACGATCTGCGCGCCGACCAAAATCGTGTCGACGCTGTCATGCGGCCATGCTGCGTGCCCGCCAATGCCTTCGAGATTGATCGCGATCGCATCGGTCGATGCCATCACCGGGCCCGACGTGATCGCGAACTGACCGACCGGAAGCCCGGGATGATTATGCATGCCGAACACTTCCTCGATGCCGAAGCGATCGAGCAGGCCGTCCTTCAGCATCGCGCGCGCACCAGCACCGCCCTCCTCCGCCGGCTGGAAAATAACGATCGCAGTCCCGGCAAAATTGCGGGTGTCGGCAAGATACTTTGCCGCGCCGAGCAGCATGGCGGTGTGGCCGTCGTGGCCGCAGGCGTGCATCTTGCCGGGGACCGTAGACTTGTAGGGAAGATTGGTTTCTTCCTCGATCGGCAGCGCGTCCATATCCGCACGCAGCCCGACCACCTTGCCGCCGGTCTTACGCCCGCGGATGACGCCGACGACGCCGGTTCGGCCGATACCGGTCGCCACCTCGTCGCAGCCGAAGCTCTTGAGCCTTTCCGCAACTAATGCCGCCGTGCGATGCACGTCGTAGAGCAGCTCCGGATGAGCGTGAAAATCGCGCCGCCACACGGTGATCTCCGGGTGCAGGTCGGCAACGCGGTTCACGATTGGCATCGCATCGATCCTCGTTCGGCGTAAGGCGAGAGCGATGCACAGTGTAGCAAATGGCCGGCGAGAAGCGACAGGCGAGCCTTTTCCGAGGTCAGACGCTTAAGTATGCTTGATCTTTGACGTTCACGCCGGGACCGACAAGGAAATGCGAAGACCATGGCCGAGAGCCCGAAATACGACCTCGTTCTCCGTGGCGGACGCGTCATTTGCCCGGCGTCCGGCATCGACGGCATCCGTGACGTAGCGATCCGCGATCGCCGCATCGCCGCCGTTGCAGAGACGATCCTGCCGTCGAGCGCAACCGAGACGATCGACGTTTCCGGCAAGCTGGTCTTGCCGGGCCTGATCGACACTCACGGCCACGTCTACCAATACGTGACCGGACGCTTCGGATTAAATCCCGATATGGTCGGCGTGCGCTCAGGCGTGACCACCGTGGTCGACCAGGGCGGTCCCTCCTGCATGACGCTGCCCGGCTTCCGCCACTTCATCGTCGAGCAGGCGGAGACCCGGGTTTATGCGTTTCTATCCGCCTATCTGGTTGGCGGTCTTGAGGGCCATTACTACCCCAATCTGTACAGCCCCGATTGCGTCGACGTTGACGCGACAGTAACCGCTGCCAACGCCAACAAGGACATCGTGCGCGGCATCAAGGGCCACGCCGAAATCGGCGGCTTCGCGCGCTGGGGCATCAAAGTTCTGGAAATGGCCGCCGAGATCGGCCGGAGCTCCGACCTTCCGCTCTATGTGCACTTCGGCACGCTCTGGGGGCTTCCCGAAAGCGGCGCGAATGGCGAGGACGCCGACACCATCCTCGAACGCGTGATCCCGCGCTTGCGGCCAGGCGACATCCTCGCCCATCCGTTCACGCGCCATCCCGGCGGCTTCGTCAACCGGCAGGGCGAAGTCCATAAGGTCATTCGCGCTGCGCTCGACCGCGGGCTGAAAATCGATGTCGGCCACGGCAGCCACTTCTCATACCGCATCGCGCGCAAGGCGCTCGATGCCGGCGTGGTTCCGCACACCCTCGGCGCCGACATGCACGGCTACAACACCGAAGTGCCGGCACCTGCCGGCACACCCGCGCAGCATTACGACGACGAAAACCATCCGTTCCGCGGTCAGGCGCGCTTCAGCCTCACCCAGGCGATGAGCTCAATGATGGCGCTCGGCCTGCCGCTCGAAAGCGTGGTCCCGATGGTCACGTCGCATCCGGCGCAGATGCTCGGACTAACCGACCGTCTCGGCGCGCTCACGCCAGGCTTCACCGCCGACGTAACGGTGCTGTGGGACGATCGCGGACGTTTCATCCTCCGCGACAACGACAACACCGAGGTAATCGCCGAGCGGCTGTTGCGGCCGGCATTTTGTCTGCGCGCGGGCAAACGGTTTGACGCTGACTCCTCGATCCTGCCGCAAGCCATAGCGGCCTGAAATTATTCGCCGCAATAGAAACAAGGGTCCGGCGGTTCCGCCGAAGCCGGGCTCACGTGTGTCACGAGAACGGCGCCGCTTAAGGCTGCGATTGTCAACAGAGTGCCGAGAAGCTTCTTCATGGCGTCCTCCTTCGAGAAGACTAAATTGTTTCCATCGCGCCCGCGCTGCCGTACAGCGGCAAGTGCGTATGTGCCGCGCATCGCAATCTTTTCAGTTGCGCCTTGGCCTGTGGACGGATGAATCGCTGCTGACTCCAGACATTCTGGTGGCTTCTTCGCCCAATTGTGTTTCAATCGAAATCAATCATAAGCTATCTGCAAACGGGGTCGAGCCATCATGAGCGTGTCAGCATGTTGACGCTCTATCATAACGACATGTCGGTTTGTGCCGCGAAGGTGCGAACGGCATTGGCGGAAAAGAAGCTCGACTGGAATGGCGTCCACCTCGATCTGCGCGCCGGCGATGCGCAAAAACCCGAATATCTGAAGCTCAATCCAAACGCTGTGGTTCCGACTCTCGTGTATGACGGCCGGGCGCTCACCGAGTCCACGGTGATCTGCGAATTTGTCGACGACCAGTGGCCCGATCAGCCGCTCAAGCCGACTGACGCATTTGGCCGCGCGCAGATGCGTCTGTGGACGAAGCAACTCGACGAAGGCCTGCACACTGCAGTGGGCGCCGTGTCTTTCTGCGTCGCCTTCCGTCATCAATGGCTGGCTCGTCCTGTGGAAGATCGCGCCAAGTGGCTGGCAGGCATACCTCAGCCGGAGCGGCGACAGCGTTTGCAGTCTACTCTCGAGCTGGGCCTTGATTCGCCGTACTTCGCACCCGCTCTCGAACGCTACGTCAAATTGTTCGATGACTTCGAAATCGCACTTGATCGGGGGCCGTGGCTTGTCGGTCAAAGCTTTTCGTTGGCCGAAATTGGTTATGCACCCTATCTCGCGCGTCTTCGGCATCTGGGATTCGATCCGCTGTTCGAGCGGCATCCGCGCGTCGCCGAATGGTCGGACCGCGTCGCCAAAAGGCCATCAGTGGCTGAAGGCGTTGAGCGCTGGTTCAATCCAAAATATCTGGCGTTGTTTGCAGACAAGCGTGCAGAAGCAACCGCCCGGATCTCCCAACTCATTGGCTGACGGGCTTGTAGCGTGAACGCAAGGCACGGCGACGACTGTGACCTTGACGCGAAACGAAGTGCAGCGTCCGCCCTCCGATTGTTCGACATGCGACCCTCCATGGGCTTCGCCGACGGGTAAGGCGGGCGCGCGCCGATCTATGCGCAAACCGTGGAAGCTGTGCATTTCCTACAGTTTTGCGCGGATCCGCGACACGGCCTAGCAAAGCGCCGGGCTTTTGCGTATGGAGTGCCCGCACGAGCGCGTAGCTCAGTTGGTAGAGCACGTGACTTTTAATCACGGGGTCGTGGGTTCGATCCCCACCGCGCTCACCAATAAAATCAGACACTTACCTGCCTTTATGAGCGGCTTTGCTTCCCAGAAACCTGATTGGGAAGCACATGGGAAACACCGGAACATGGAAAGCTGCTGGCCACCCGTAAGAGAAGTGCACCCACGAAGCGACTGGCCAATCTTTCGGCTGAGCGGATCCGCACTGCCATCACTCGCTTGGAGGCGCGCATCCGAGAGTTAGGCGAGTTCAATCCGCAATCGCTCGACGACGGCGACGCCCCCGAAGTCCAAGCCCTAGAAGCCCGGATTAAATCGACTCTTTCGCAGGTCTTCGGGGAAGATACTCACGAATTTGCTCGGCTAAGAGAGGCATGCCATCTCGATCTCACAACGTACGTCCTATCGCTGACACCTTTCCCCAATCGACGGCATAGCCGGCAGCAACCAATTCCCTGAGCAGCTCACCTTTCCAAGCGCCGCGCTTGTCCACGTCGGTATAGCCCACGCCGGCAAAGTCTGAGGGCATCTCGACTTGGTCTTTGATCAGGGCACAGCCATGACCTGATCAACAAACGTGGCTCGCTCGAACCGGTCGCTACCACTGTCGCGTCCTTTCGTTATCCCCGACGTCATGACGCTCAAGACGCTCGCCGATGCCAAGTCGACCGCTCGCGGCGATCCACTGGCATGTGCGAACGCTGATGAAACAATCCGGCAACTTGTGCTGCCGAACACATCACCTCCCGCGGGAGGGTCGGATTATTTGCCTGTTTGTTGCCCGACAATGGAGCGAGCCATGAGCATCTTGACTATGAGCGCCGCGCCCCTCCGAACCAACCGCCCGTTACGCTGGAAGCAGATGAAACGTCTCTTACGGGAGCGCGAGCAGCGCGTGCAACACTGCGAGCTGGAGGGCCGCGGCGATCAAGGATTACGCCATATAGGACTATCGCGCGCCGAATTGGTTTTCGAAGCCTCGAAGGTTTCTCGCTAGACTGATCGCTCGTTGGGACGGCAATATTCGACCGATGAAGCGATTCGCTCCAACGAAAATGGGCGGCGTACGTAGGCTGCTGAATGGCCTTGAGCACGACACGAAGGTCGAGATTGGACCCGGCGTCCCGCTAGCCGCCAATACCGTGGCAGCGCTCCGCGCCCTCTCCGAATGGCCGCCCGCGCTGGTCTTGGAGGTCCCTCGCGAGCCTTCCCCTGATAGCGTGGTGAAGGTTCGAACTTCGTCCTGAAACCCCGCCGCTTCCGGATATAGCTGGCGGGGCGGCAGTGGAGGACACAATGATGAAGCTAAGTTTGAACACATGGCTTTTTAGTTGCTTTTTGGCGGGCCGTTGACCGTCCGCCAGCGCTGCGCATTGTGCTGATGCTGGAAGGCGTGCGCTGCGATGCCCGATATGAATGACGGCAAACGATGGTCGACACGCGACAACCTTGATCTTGCCGACCGCCCATTGTCGCGTGCCGACGGTCTTCCCCGACGTCATGACAATCATGATGCTCGGCGCGCGCGCTAGTGAAGCACCTGCCGCCGGACCGCAAAGCGCGGTTGTTCGCTACCTACCGGATTGCGGCCAACACCTGTGGCCAATGAGCCGGTTGAGGTACCAGCCCGGTCCAGGTGCAGAACCCCAGAAGCAGAACAAACACGCCAACCGTGCGGATGAAGCGTTGACCGTAGCTAAGAAACCAGCACACAGCCATAACTACGGCTGCCATCAAAGCTTGCCACCATGAAACGTGCAGCAGAATGAAGCCCACAAAGTAGACTATGCCGGTCCAAAAAATGTTCTTGTCGAGGTCATCCATGGCTATTCCGCCGCGGCAACCAATTTCGCTCTGCGCATCAGCCATAGTTTTCCCCGACTGATTCTGCCACTCCATAATTCGTCGATGTACGCTCGATAGAGCCGCATAAGCTTTTCCCGAGTGAGTGTTCAGGTGAAGCGCGCGGAACACCAAGCCCGCTGCAACGCGAGCGTGAGACGATCACCTGCTGCGCCCAGATCATAACTGAGCCGAACGCGTTCCGGGCATGTCGCTGCGCGGCGTCATTCAGTGGATTACTCCCAATCGCCGGTCATTGGGCTTTGGCTTGGTTCCCTCGCACTCGCCCATGGAATCAATCGATTAGGCGAGTTTGGTTACAAACCGGGATAGTCTGCCGGCTGCAAGCTCGCATCAAACTTCCGCCACGCATCTCCCGCAAGTCTTCATGCAAGTCTTGGTGCAACTGTTGGCCTGTCATTTGTGGCAGTTGACCAACTCGTTTACTGATCTGCAAAACGGCACGCTGATTACATTCTGCGGGGGTTTCGATGAATTTGGGCGGCTTTCGGGGCTTTGTCGTTGTCGGAACAACTGCGTTGTTGCTCGCGGCCTGCGCCGGCCAGCGGCCGTTCTGGGAGCCGGCGCCGGAACCGCCGCCGCCGGTTGCCGAATATCCGCCACCACCGCCGCCCGGCGGCCCACCACCTCCGGCTGCGGAATACCCGCCACCTCCACCTCCGGGCGCTCCGCCGCCACGCCGGGCGGCTTATCCGCCGCCTCCGCCTCCAGGCCCTCCACCGCCTGCTGCCGGCCGGTCAGCTAAAGCAATGCAACTGCGCGAGGCCTGCGCAGGAGACTTGCGGCGATTGTGTGCCGGCGCTCCATCCGGCGGCGGCGCGAAGGTCCAGTGTCTGAAAGCGCATCGGGCCCAACTGTCGCCCTCGTGCAGCGCTTATGTCGGAAGGCGGCGCGGAGCGTGAATAGAACGCCCACTCCGGGTGGGTGATCGAATCCGGCAAGCTAGGCTGACGATAACTCGGCGGCGCGCTTAATGCGCCGTCCTGTTTGGTCTTCTGCCTCTTAAGGCTGCAGCTTCTCCGGGTTGCAGGCGCTGCCCTCGGCGCTGCCGAATGCGCTCTCCTTGGGAATGATGCGAACCGGTTGATAGTAGTCCCAGGGATATTTGCTCGCCGACGGCGACTTCACTTTGTACAGCGCCAGGTCATAAAGCACCCGGCCGTCGGGTCTGATCGTGCCGGTCTGGCCGAAATAGTCGACCGGCATGTCACGCATCTTGCGGTTGACCGTTCCTCCGTCGTCGCTGCCGGCCGCCTGAACGGCTTTCAAGTAGTGGCGCACCGAGGCGTAGACCGCGGCCTGCTCTTTGGTCGGCATCTTTTGATGATGCGCAAACATCCGCTGCGCGAACTTTCGGGTTTGCTCGTTTTGATCCCAATAAAACCCGGACGCGACATTGAGGCCTTGTGCTGCCGCAAGGCCAAGACCGTGGATGTCGGTGATGAAGACCAGGAATGCCGTCAGCTGCTGTCCCAACTCCTGGATGTGAAACTCCTGCGCCTCCTTGATCGCGTTGATGGTGTCCTTACCCACGCTGGCGAGCCCGATAAAGTGAGCCTTCGAGGCTTGAGCTTGCAGTAAAAACGAGGCGAGATCCGGCGATCCCAACGGATAACGCACCCCGCCGATGACCTTGCCGCCTTGGTGCCCGATTTCCGCCGAAGCGTCGCGCTGCAGCGAAGCGCCGAGCGCATAGTCCACCGACACGAAGAACCAGGTTTCACCCGGCTTTTCCGTCACGCCCTGGACCACCGCAGACGTCAGTGACCGCGAATTGTCGGTCCAATGGGTGGTGAACGGCGAGCAGGCTTTGTCGGTCAAATCCGCCGTGACGGCGCCGCCGACCAACAACGTCTTTTTGGCCTTTCGCGCTACTTCCTGTACCGCCAGCGCCGCAGAAGAGACCGGCATGTCGGCGATCGCATCAACCTTCTCGGTATCGAACCAGCGCCGCGCGATCAGCGCCGCGGCATCGGCCTTTTCGGCAAAATCCTCGTCGATCACCTCAATCGGCACGCCATTGATGGCGCCGCCGAAGTCCTCGACCGCAAGCCGCGCGGCGGTCGCGGCAGCGACGCCGCTGGCGTCAGCGCCGACCGTCGACTGATTGCTCAACACTCCGATCTTGATGACGCCATCGGAGATCTGGGCGGAGGCGTTGTTGATGATTTCGGCAAGCAGCAACCCGCCGAGGAGCAGCGTAACGGCAATTCGCATCATTTGATTCCTGGGGAACGTTGGATAAAACCCGGCACATCAGCATTGAAGAAATGATCTCATTCCGCTGCTGCTACATGTGCCCCGCTCCGTTCCAACTCGCCCAGTCGATCGATGATGCGCCGGGCCGCGATCGCACCGGCATCGGCCGCGATGTCGACCTGCGGCGGATCCGGCATGAGATTCAAAACGCGCTGTTGCGCCGTGAACACGGCCACATCCTCAAGGAACGCGGTGCGGACCTGCTCGAATATTGTGTTGGTGGTCTCCGGATTTTTAACGTCGAAACTATGCGCCTGCCCCCAGAAATAGTGCGTCGTGGTTTCGGTCTCCGGCGTAATGGCGTTGAGATTGCGCATGCTGATGCCGCCAACCCGTTTGCCTTCTGGCGCACCGGTTCCGGTCGGTGTTGCGCCGACGTCGAGACGCAGGAACGCCGGCGGCAAGAAATCGATGATCTGCCAGCGATCGACATTGCCGGTGAAACTGCCGACTTTCTTGTAGGTCGGGGGCGCATCCTGATCGATGACCCACCGCGTCATGACCACATTGTTCGGCGTCCGCTCGACCTTCACCTGAGCGTGCTCTGCAATTGCTGCGTTGCCGATCGTGGTTTCGTGCACAAAGGCGAGATGCGTCAGATCGAGAAGATTGTCGACGATGAGCTGCCAGTTCGCGTCGACGTGCAGAAAGGAGGTCTTGGCGCCCCAGTCCGGATCGTCGAGCCAATGGAAATCCGGAATTGCGGCCGGATCGGCGAGTGCGGGATCGCCCATCCAAATCCAGATCCAGTGATAGCGCTCGGCCAGCGGATAGGTCTTCGCCTTCGCTGCCTTCGGGATGTGGTCCTGACCGGGAATGCGTACGCAGCGTCCGTCGGCGCCAAAACGAAGCCCGTGATAGTGACATTGCAGCGTGTCGCCGACGAGCTTTCCCATCGAGAGCGGCAGGTGGCGGTGCGGACAGCGGTCTTCGAATGCCACCATGCGTCCGTCCTCGGTGCGGAACAGCACGACCGGCTCGCCGAAGATCATACGGCCAAGCGGCTGGCGGCCGATCTCATCGTCCGCCGCGGCGACGTACCAGAAATTCCGCAGGAACATGGCTTGCTCCGTGGGCGACGACGTCCGTGCAATGCTCCGACTTCACGATGGTTTTGGCAAGTGGCCGCGCGTTACAGGCGTCATCCACATGCTGCACGTGCTTGGCAATGCGCGTACGTTTATGCAACATGAGCCGAGCCTGCAGAGCCGGCATCGGGAGCCGTTATGTCGATTTTTGCCGTGAATTATCTGTGCCGTGAAATTTTGCGGGACCATGCCTTTCGCGCCGCCATGAAGGCCGATCCGGCCAAGGCGCTGGCGCCGCTCGACCTTACCGACGACGAGCGCAAGACGCTGATTGCCGGAGATGTCGGCGCGCTCTACCGCATGGGCGTCAACGGCTTTCTGATGGGCTATCTCGCCCGCTTCGAAGTCTGCGGGCTCAACGTCGAAATCTACAACCAGCGCATGCGCGCGGTGAAGGTCGACGAAGTCGGCCAGCCGGTCTAGGCGCGTTCGTTGCTGCTGTGCTGGCGTGTCGCGGATCACCGCCCGGCCAGTGCTAACGCCATTCCCCCGAGCGCACCGACGACGACAACGAGCAGCGGCGGTGCGCGCCACGTCATCAGAAGAACAAAGCCGATCAGCGCCACGCCGAAGTCACCGGGCGTTTTGACCGAGGTCGTCCAGATCGGGTTGTAGAGCGCGGCGCCAAGGAGTCCCACGACTGACGCATTGACGCCGCGCATCGCAGCCTGGGCGTCGGCACGCTTGCGAAACGCATCCCAGAACGGCAATGCACCGAGCAGTATCAAAATGCCGGGAAGGAAGATGCCAACGAGGCCAAGCGCCGCACCGGCGACGCCGTGCGGCGACGGCCCGACGACGGCGCCGAGATAAGCGGCGAAGGTGAACAATGGCCCGGGCACTGCCTGCGCCGCGCCGTAGCCGGCGAGAAACGCATCGTCGCTCACCCAGCCTGGCGCGACAAACGCCTCGCGCAGCAGCGGCAGCACAACGTGACCGCCTCCGAATACCAGCGCACCCGAACGATAAAACGCGTCGAACAGCGCCACACCGGACCAAATCTGAAAGCTCTGCAAAATCGGCAGGCCGCCGAGCAACACAAAAAACGCTGTTAGTGCCACCAACCCGGCGCGGCGCGAGACTGGCATGACGATATGGCCTTCGGCTGGTGGCGGCGCGCCGCGGCACAGCCATAGGCCCAACAGGCCGCCAAGGAAAATCGATCCGATCTGCGCGAGCGATGAGCTGCTGAACAGAATGATCAGCGCCGTCAAAACCGCGATCGACGCCCGCTCCCGGTCCGGGCATAGCGTGCGCGCCATGCCCCAAACCGCCTGCGCCACGATGGCCACGGCGACGAGCTTAAGACCATGAAGCAAGCCCGCTCCCGCCGTCCCGCTGAGAGCGCCGGCGCCGTACGCAAACAAAACCAGCACAATCGCGGACGGCAGCGTAAAGCCGGTCCATGCCGCGAGCGCTCCCCGATAACCCGCCCGCGTGAGCCCGATCGAAAAGCCAACCTGGCTAGACGCCGGCCCCGGCAAAAACTGACACAGCGCCACCAGATCGACAAAAGCCTGTTCGTCGAGCCAGCGCCGGCGGACCACAAATTCCTGCCGGAAATAGCCGATGTGCGCGATCGGCCCGCCGAACGAACTCAATCCGAGCTTGAGAAAAACCCGCAGAACTTCAAGGGGCGAGCCTGCGGGCCGTCCGTTAGTATCCTTTGTCTCAGTGTTGGGTGATGACACGTTCACCGATGCCCCGACCCTTGTGATCGCCGCGACACATAGCGAGCTTCTACGAATAGGTGATCAGCCCGGCGAAGCCTTCGTCCATGTGGTCCTGATGGTGACAATGGAAGAACGTCGGGCCCGGATCATCGGCCAAAAAGTCGATCTCGGCCGTCGAATATCGCGGCATGCTCAGCGTGTCTTTCATCAGCCCCGAGATCGACGTGTCGCCGATCTTGCTCACTTCGAAGGTGTGCCGGTGCGTATGGACCGGATGCGTATCGCCGCTGTTGTTGTTCATCACCAGCCGATATCGCTTGCCTTCCTGAACCGTGAATAGCGGATTGGTATCGGGCCAGGATTTTCCGTTGATGGTCCAGCGGTTGTAACCGCCGCGGCCACCCGGGACTTTCTCGAAGGTCAACTTGATGGTCTCGTCCGGTGTCTTTGCCGGCGTCGTCAGAGCGAACGCCGCGTAATTCCAGGTAGCATTCGGCGCCAGCCATTGCGGCTCGCCCTGGCGGTTTGCGTACTCGACAACGACCCCCATTCCCATGTTGCGATCGTCGTCATCGGCCGATCCGAAAACCCAAACGCCGGGATTGTTCACATCCGCGCGCTCAGCGACATCGAGTTTCAACACTTCGACCGAAGCCTGTCTCGGCACCGGATTGCCGTCGAGCGCAATGACGGTGAAGCGATGGCCGGGCAATGCCAGTGTGACATCCATGGTTGCGCTGGCATTGAGCAGGCGGAACAGAATACGCTCGCCCTGGCGTACGCGGATCGGTTCGTCGTGGCCCAACATCCGCTCTCCGAGCGTAGCCGCGTGATACATCACTTCGAGGCCGTTATCTGGCGGTGGCCCCTTGCGCAGGTCCTGCATGCTGACCCATTCGCCCTCCCAGCGGCGAGCAGCCAGCAGTACTTCACGATCATAGCGGCCGGGATCCCCAGCCGCCGGCTCGACGATCAGAAATCCGAATTCGCCCGAATAGGTGCTGCGCGTGAGATCGGTCATCGCCATAGCGTGGCTGTGATACCACCGTGTGCCGGCGGGCTTTGGCGTAAACGAATAGAGGTGCGATTGTCCAACCGGAATGATCGGCGATCCCTCCTCGGTCGCGCCATCTTGAACGGCGGGCAAATAAAGTCCGTGCCAATGAACGATGTCCGGATAGCTGACGTCGTTGATCACATTGATGGCGACTGGGCGTCCTTCGCGGAGCCGCAATAGCGGGCCCGGAACTTTGCCGTTATAGCCGGTGGTCGTGATGGTTTTACCCGGCGCGAGTTCGAGCGACATCGGCGCGATGCGCAGCGTGTAATCCGCCATTTCGGCCGGCGGATCGCCGGCCGCGCGCGCAATGCGAGCCGTTGCGCCCATTGCCGGAAGGGTGGCTGCATATTTGAGCAGCGAACGGCGGTCGATTGTCATGGTGACATTCCTTTCCGCTGCGGACGCGCCGCGCATCTAGGGGCATAAGCAACCAGCGACGTGTCCACGAAGCCCTAAAGATAAAGGCCCCACACGAAAAATTCATTGCAGCCGCCTATCGTCCTTTTTTACCCTGACGGACGATCCCGGCTGAGCAGCGCATCGAGCGACCACTTTCCACCGCCCTCGATCAGCAAATAGAGCGACCCCAGCAGCATGCCGAAATCGTCGCGGGCTTCGTGCATCATGCTCCAGAAGCCGTAGCGCGCGAGCTTCGGCAGATGAAAAATCCACAGCTCGTGCCCAAGCAGGATCGGCACTTTGGTCGAAACAATCGCCACGATCATGATGACGATCAGCGGGATGGCGGCAAGCCTGGTCAGGAGGCCGAGAATGACGAGTGCGCCGCAGATGGTCTCGACTATGCCGACGAACGGTCCCATGATTTGTGGAAATGGAATGCCGATATTGGCAAAGCGTCCGGCCCCCAGGATTTCGGGAAAGACCAGTTTCTGAATTCCTTCAGGAAAGAACACCACGAGACCGACAACCAGGCGGATCAGAATGCTCCAGCCGGGCGCGCGCGTAGCGAAGATCATCGAGCGCCAGTCGGCGCCGTGGGCGTCGCTCACTTCTGCCTCCGCCGATCTCTCACCTTTTCAGATAGTTCTGCTTGTACCAATCGACGATCTCGCTCCCGGTCGTCAGCCATACCTCTTGGCGGGACGTCACGTGGGCGAGTGCCTTGGCGAAATATTTGCTTCGGTGCGGGTAGCCGACCAGAAACGGATGCAGGCAGATCGACATCACCCGGCCGGTCTTGGCGCCGTCCTCATAGAGCACATCGAATTGGTCACAGATCATCTGGCCGAACACTTCGGGACTCTGGTGCAGGTCGAGCAGCGCCGGAATATCGTTGATTTCCGTCGAATAGGGCATGGAGATCATCGAGCCCTTCTTCACCCGCATCGGATAGGGCTGGTCGTCGTTGACCCAGTTGCCGACATAGTCGATGCCATTCTCGGCCAGGATATCGAGCGTCCGCATGGTTTCGCTTAACGCCGGGCTGAGCCAGCCGCGCGGCGCCTTGCCGACGCTCTTGGTGATGGTGCCGACCACCTCTTTGATCAGCGCGCGCTCTTCCGGCTCGGTTTGACCGGAGAACAGGGTCGAATTGTTGGTGCCGTGGCCCATCCATTCCCAGCCGAGCTTCTTGCCCTCTTCGATGATGCGCGGATAGTGTTTGCAGACGTCGGAATTGAGCGCGACGGTGCCTTTGACGCCGTATTTTTCCATCACCTCCATCATCCGCCAGATGCCGACGCGGACGCCATAGTCGCGCCATGAGTAATTGAGGACATCCGGGTTAACCGGCAAAGTGGTCATGCGGGTTGAAGGCCGATCGAACAGAAAATGTTCGATGTTCGGAATTACCCAGACGGCGACCCGGGCCCCGTTCGGCCATGACAGGCGCGGGCGATCGATGATCGCCGAATAGTCGAACCGGTCATGCTCCGTTGGTACGGCCGGGCGCGGTGGCGGCTTCCGCACTTTCGATCGCTTCACAATCTTCTTCGCCGGTCTGCGCGCCACTTAATCCCTCCCGGGTTTCCCAAAGCGTTGCATTGATCTGGCGGCACTGCGCCGCCCGGGCTAATGTCGCACAAGCTCACATGGAAGCGAATGGCTTAGGAGTTTAGCGAAATGGCAAATGTCGTCGCCGGGTTCGGCGTACCGCATACCCCGGTGTTTCCGTTCTTCGTCAAGCGCGACGGTCCCGATAGCGAAACCGCCAAGCTGTTCGCGGCGCAGAAGGAGCATCTCGCCGCGGTGCGGCCCGACGTCATCGTGATGTTCGATACCGACCACCTCAACACATTTTTCCTGGACAATCTGCCGATCTTCGCCGTGGGCGTGGACAAGAGCTTCACCGGCCCGAACGACGAGCCGCGGGAAATGCCGGTCTACAAAATCCCGTCGGCCGTCGATCTCGCCGGGCATATCCGGCAGGTCAGCATTGAGGCGGGCTTTGATGCGGCGCTGACCCAGCATTTCTCCGTCGATCATTCGGTCGCGGTACCGCTGCACTTTCTCACCCCGGACATGCAAGTGCCGGTCGTTCCGTTCTTCATCAGCGGACATCTGCCGCCGCTGCCGTCGGCGCAGCGCTGCTATGCGCTCGGCCAAGCCGTCGGGCGCGCGATTGCGTCATGGCCCGCGGCGTTGCGGGTCGTGGTCATGGGCAGTGGCAGCTTCTCGCTCGACGTCGCCGGCCCCCGCATGGCGCCGGGCCGCACCGACGGCGTGCCCGATCCGGATTGGGCCTGGCGGATCATCAAACTCATGGAAGAGCAGCAAATCGAGAAACTCATCAGCGAAGCCACCGAGCACCAGCTCCTCAAGGCCGGTAATGTCGGCGGCGAAGTGCTGAACTGGATCGCCATGCTCGGCGCCATCGGCAATCACAAGCCGAACTACATCGCGCCGCAGATGCAGAACGGCCACGCCTACGGCGTGTGGCGCTGGAATTAGCCGGCGGGTGTTTTTATAAATCGAATTGGTCGGAGCTGGATGTGCGCCATGCGGCGCCTCGCCGATACCAGGCATGATCGCGGCAGCAAGTGGGATCGTTTTCCCGCGACGGGGTGATTTTGCTGCCGGAAAAGTGCATTCTGCGGCAGCAGCAGCTGCTTGCATTCGTTGGTCCCGTTGTCAGTTTTTATCCCAGCAAGGCCGGGGCAAGATGCGACGGATTTTTTCGTGTTGCGCGGCAATTGTTCTCGGAACCCTGCCGCTCGCCCATTTGGCGCTTGCGGATCCAGTGCTGGTTTACTCAAGTAGTGGAAGTTGCATTGTTTCGCCGTTTGGATTCGACGCAAAATTGCGGCCTGTCAATTCGGGCGTCGCTTGGCGAACAACCTTCAATGCAGTTGGCAGCGCCGACGCTGACGGCAAGATCACGGAGGTCGGTCAATCGGTCGACAGCGCGTCCTTCGGAGTCGGGCCGCGCATGCACGTGCCTGCGGCGAACGCGTATCAGGCTATATTCAGTTCAACTCTCGCCGGACCCAACAAGGATGGCAGCTTCACACTTCATGTGGGGACCGCCACGGGGACCTTCACTGCCGGGCTGTATACCGGTCTGACATTTACCGCTTCCGGGTTCAAACTTACGAAGTGGACCGCAAGCAATGGCCTGAGCGTCTATGGCAATAGTGGAGTGCCGGCAATTCAGAGCGTCTTGCTTTCGAATGGCACCAAATTCGAGCGGATTTGCACAGGCATGACTATTTCACTGACTCCGATTCGGTAAAGACCCGTCATGTCCGAGTTGCTTCCGCGGCACCGCTCGCTCTGCCGGATTTTTGCGGCGGGTTCCCGCCTTGCTTCGCGTGCCGGTAAGCCAGCGCCCCCTTGACGGAACGACATAAGATGCAAACTTCCCCTGCTTAACATTAGCAAAGATTCTCGCACAGGAAAGACGATGGCCACCGACACCAAAAAAACGAAAGCCGACCCCGCTGCGAAGACCGAGGCCGTGGCAACGGACAAGAGCCCTGCCGCCGAACCCGCAGCGAAGGCCACGGGCAGCGAGACCGCCACTGCTGCCCCTTCCAATTATAGCCGGGGCGAAGGCCAGAAACCGGTCACCGCGGCCTACAAGGAAAACTGGAACGCGATCTTCGCAAAGAAGAAGGGGAAGAAGAAAAAGCGATAGTTCACGCCAGAGAGCGATCAACTCATTACGGATATTTCCGCGCATTCGATCGCATATCGTGCGAACAGAAAATCTTTAATGCCGATCAGATTGTCACCATCCCAATTCAAGAGAATGAAATACGCCGGCCGCCCTGATAAATCGTGTGGATCGCAAGCGAGTATTGCGGGTCGGGTATCGACAAAGCCAGGAACGAAGTGCCAATCGTCGACTAGCGAATAGCGGTGAAAGTAGTTGCCCACTTTGTCCCGACCCTTCGCGCAAAGCCGGTTAATGAGCTCGAGTTGCACGTCGGCGGCGAGCATTTGGCGTATGGTATCAAAGTCACGGTTGTTAAAATGCTCGACGTAGTTTTTGAGGCGTGAGCGTTCGGGCTCAGCTAAAGCCGGTTCAACAACGCCCTCCTGCTGCTGAGCCAGCGCGCGAAGGCGCATGCGGCCTCTTTGCAGCGCGGGTTTGACGGTCGGAACGTCGGCGCCGATCACCTCGCCAACCTCGTGCAATGAGTAGCCAAGCACGTCCTTCAGAATGACGGCGCTTCGCTGATTCACCGGAAGGCGCATAAGTGTTCGAAGACTTGCGGTCGCCATCTGACGATCATGAACCGGGTCTATGGGATCGACGACCATGTCCAAGTCCTCATCGGCATGAACGGCCTGATAGCGAGCCCGGCGCCGCAAAAAATCCAGCGCCGCATTATGGGCGATGCTAAACAGCCAACCCTCGGGATTGGTCAGCGGTCCGGTCTGGGGTAAAGCCTCGATCGCCTTGAGAAGCGCTTCCTGGACTACGTCCTCGCCGTCAATGACCGAGCCCGTCATCCTGGCGCAATAGCCATGCAACTTGGGGCGCAAGCCACTGATTAAGCTGTCGAATTCTTCGCGAATTGCCACATTGTCAGTCACCAACGGACTCCTCAGTAACGGCATTTCTCAAAGGTGCAAGTCTCGGGTGCGGGTGCAAGTCTCGGGTGCAAGTCTCGGGTGCAAGTCTCACGCAGCTCGGGGCGGTCATGGGCATGACGTTGCCCGCGGCCACGCCCTATAGACGTCTGGGATTGCCCAAAGGAACCTGCGAAGAAAATAATTCTTTGCGAGCGTTCCGATCGCCCTGCCCGTTCGTCTTTGAGTTGGAGGCCCGTCGAACCCGGCTGGCCACAGGTAACCCAGGAGAAATGAAATGGCCCGGATGGTCGTAATTTATAAAGTGCCGGCTGACGTCGCAGCATTCGACAAACATTATTATGAAATCCACGTTCCGCTCGCCAAGAAACTTCCCGGTCTGAGAAAATATGAAGTCAGCCGGGGTCCGATTGCGACGCCGGCCGGAGCTTCGATGTCCATCTGATCGGGACGCTGCACTTTGACGATCTGGCGGCGATCCAAAAGGCGTTCGCCTCCCCTGAAGGGCAGGCCGCGGGGACGGACCGCCGTATTTTCGCGCCCGACGATTCCGGCGTGCAAATGTTCCTGTTTGAGAATCGCGACCTGTGACACCACGACTTACGTCGTGCGGGTGAGACCGCGGTTGACGTGGAGTTTGCCCGGTAATTCCGTTCACGCACAATGGCCACGCCTACGGCGTGTGGCGCCGGAATTGATCGCGCTTTCGGCGTTACCACCTGCGGCGAGCGCGGTTGCCTTTTGCATGGGCCAAGCCCATCATCGTCAATGAGAGCGGCGGCCGGCAACGGCTATCAATCGCTTCAATCAGTAGGGAGGAAGACGCACTATGAAATCGAAGACAATCGCGTTTTGCGCAGGGCTTACGGCTGCCATCGGATTAGCGGCACCTCACGCCTTGGCCGCCGATGCGAAGCGGGTCGCTTTTCTCGATGGCCCGATCGCTGACAAATATATCGGCGGGCTGACGCGCAGCTTTACCGAAACGGCAAAAGCCGCGGGACTCAACGTGGCGGTCGTGCAAAGTCCGTTCGACCCGGCGCTGCAGGCCCAGCAAATGGACGATGCTATCGCCAAGAAGGTCGATGCCATCGTGATGATGATCATGAGCCAGAAGGCGCTGATCCCGGCGCTGACGCGCGCCAAGGAAGCTCACATTCCGGTCATCCTGATCAACACCCCGATTCCGGAGGAGGACCTTTATACGGCGTTTGTCGGCGAGGACAGCAGCAATTTGGGTGCGACCGCAGCGAAGGCGATGGCCGAGGGGCTCAAGGGTCGTTCCGGCGCGAAAGTCGCGATCATCGCCGGCAGCATGGATGAAGGCATAGCTCCAGCCCGCGTCGCTGCGTTCAAGAGCGAAATGGCCAAGCATCCGGGCATCACCGTCGTCGCGGTCGAAGAGACCCATTGGGCGCCGCCCGAAGCCGAGCGGGCCACCGGGCAGTTGCTGGCGCGGTTTTCGGGGCAAGGCGGCCTCGACGGCATTTACGCCATGAACGATCCGCTCGCCAACGGCGCCGTGCAAGCCGCGCAGTCGGCCGGCGTAAAGCTTGGCACCGGCAAGGGTGAGCTGGTCGTGGTCGGCGGCAATTGCCTCGCCATGGGCATCGCCGACATTGAGCAAGGCACGATGTACGCCACGCTCTATTGGACGCCGATCAATATGGGCCGCGACACCGCCAATACCGTCAAGAAAATTCTCGACGGGCAAGCGGTGCCGAAGAAGCAGTCGAGAAGCCTCGATATCATCACCAAGGCCAACGTCGCCAAATATAAGACCGAGTGCACCTTCTAACTCGGTTTGGAACAAACGGCGGTGCGGCGCTCGACGCCGCGCCGCTTTTTGTTGGGCGCCGTTCTACTCTGCGGGCGAAGTTTCGCGCGGCCGCACGAGTGGATCACCGCTGAACAGCATTTCCCCCCAGTAGCGCCGGATAGCGAACAGGCGTGGGTCGAGATCGATCGCATCGGCGATCGCCACCAGGAACAGGACGCCGCCGGTCACGACATCCTGCACCGCAGGCGCGGTACCGACCGCACTGAGGCCGGCGCGCAACAGGCACAGCACCAGCACGCCGCCGATCATTCCGATCGGCGTGCCCCGGCCGCCTAAGAGCGATACCCCGCCGATGATCGCCGCCGCAGTCGCCGGAACAAGCGCATTGGTCAGCGCTTCACCGGAAGCCGCCGCCAGGCTGTAGCTCAAGAGCGATCCCCCAAGCGCGGCGAGCATGCCGGAGCACGCAAACACCCCCGGAATGATCGCCCAGGTGCGCACACCCGCAACCATGGCGGCGCGGCGATCGCTGCCGGTCGCATAGACATCGCGGCCGACGCGGGTGCGCGCCATCAAGAAGGCGGCGATCAGGAAAACGGCAAGCGTTATCAGGCTGCGAAACGAAAAGACATGCAACAGTGGATTGTTCACAGCGAGCGCCACGTCCATGCGCGGATAGCTGATCGACACATTACCGGTGATGACGTAAGCGAGCCCGCCAAGCGTCAGGAGCCCGCCGAGCGTCACCCCGATCGAGCCGAGCCGTAGCCAGACCATGATCGCGCCCTGGAATAGCCCCCAGGCGAGGCCGACGAGAACCGCGAGCGCAACACCGAGTTCCGGGTGGCTTGCGCCGGTGAGCACCGCGATGCATCCGGCGAGGCTGATCATGCCGCCGACCGAAAGATCGAACTCGCGGATGATCATCGACAGGCCGAGACCGAGCGCGATCGGTCCGATGGTGGCGAATTGCTGCAACACGCTATAGGCCGTCGCCGTGGTGAGGAACTGGCCGCGACCGCCGTCAAGGAGCCACAGCACTGCGGCGATCACTACCAGGAGCAGGTAGGGACGTACGGAGCGGTTGGCGAGCAACGGGCGCATCTTCTTCACTCGGCGTCGGCGAGCGTTTGCAGCATGATCACGAGCAAAACGATCACGCCGATCACCAGGTATTGAATCTGCGTCGAGAAGCCGTTGAGCAGCAGCAGCACCTGGCAGATGCCGATGATGAACGCGCCGATCAGGCTGCGGACCGCCGAGCCCTCGCCGCCCGAGATCGCCGTGCCGCCGACCAGTACGGCGCTGATCGCGCTGTAATCGTATCCGAGGCCGAGCTCCAGATCGCCGCTCGAATAACGCGCCGCCATCAGGATGCCGGCGAGCGCCGTGCACAGCCCGGCGGCGATGTAAGCCCCAAGCACGATCCGCGCCGGCTCGAGCCCGGCCGCAAGTGCCGCGCGCCAGTTGCTCCCGACCATATAAAGCTGACGCCCGAAGCGGGTGAAGGTGAGCACAATCTGGGCGACCACCACCGTAAAGATAAAGGCGGCAACCGGCATCGGAACGCCGAAAAAGCGTCCTTTAAGCGCTGCTGCAGCTTCACCTTGGGGATAAACGCCCTGGCCTTGCGTGATTAACGTCGCGCCGCCGGTGATCAAGGCCAATGCCGCCATGCTGACGATGATGGGATTGGCGCGGAAGTAGCCGACGACGAATCCTTGGATGCCCGTCAGCGCGGCGCCGAACGCGAGCGCGAGGATCAATGCGGCGGGCAGTCCAAGCGGCAGCACCGCCATAAAGACGATCCCGCTGGTCGAGAGCGTCACGCCAAGCGCGAACGACATGAGGTTGCCGCTGAGCGTGATGAAGGTCATGCCGATGGCGACGCAGCCGATGAACGAGGTGGTGTTCAAGAGCGAGAACAGACTCACCGATGTAAAGAAGCCTGGCGTCGCGACAGCGACAGCGAGCAGCGCCAGCAGGGCAATCGCGCGGATCGCCACCAGCACCTTGCCGCGCCTCGAGTGCGGCAACGGCAGCCGCCAATCAAACCGCCAAGCGCCCGGCAGGGTTTGCTCGCTCATGTTTGTTCGCTCATGGCGCCGCGTCCACCGGGTGGGTGATGTCGGCGACGATACGGTGCATCGAGACATCGCTGCGCCGATAATGGCCGACCTGGCGGCCGCGATAGAGCGTGATCACGACATCGCCGACGCCGACGATCTCCTCGAGATCGCTCGACGACATCACTAGCGCGTAGCCTTCTTCGCAGAAGGCACGCATCAGGCGATAAATTTCCGCACGCGCGCCGACGTCGATGCCGCGCGTCGGCTCATTCATGAGCAGCACACCATTCGCCTTCCGCTCGATGCTGCGGCCGAAGGCGAGTTTCTGCTGATTGCCGCCGCTGAGCTCCTCGGCGCGCGAGCGCATGCGCCGACGGTCGACGCCGACGCGCGTTGCCAGGCGCCCGGCGGCCGCTCGCAGCGCACCGGTCCGCAAAAATCCGAAAATCGAGTGATCGCGCAGCCGCGTCGCCACCAGATTTTGCAGCACGCTCAATCTGCGAAACACGCCCTCGGCGGCGCGATCGCCGGAGACGAACATGATGCCGCGCTGTGCTGCGCGCGCCGACGAGCCGAGCTTGAGCGGCCGACCGTTGACGCTGACGCGTCCGCTGGCGTTGTGCACCAAGCCGGCGAGCGCTGCGACGATCTCGGCCGCGCCGGAGCCGACCTGACCGGCAATGCATAGGATCTCGCCTCGGCGTACCGTCACGGCGAAGTCATCAACGATCCCCGGCAGCGAAAGCCCTTCGACGACGAGGGCCGGCGTGCCGCGCGCACGCGTCTCTTCGGGATACATCTCACCGCTTGGACGTCCGAGCATCAGCTCGATCAGCGCCGCACGGTCGAGCCTCGAGAGCGCGGAGGTCGCGACCAATTCGCCATTGCGCAGAACCGAGACGCGGTCGCAGATGGCGTAGACCTCGGCCAGCCGGTGCGTAATGTAGAGTACCGAGCGCCCCTCGCGCTTGAGCGCAATTAACGCCGCGAAAATGCGTTCGATCTCGACGTCGGTCAGCGTCGCTGTGGGCTCGTCGAGAATAAGCACGCGCGCGTCCCGAGTGAGCAGTCGCGCAATCTCGACGAGCTGGCGCTCGCCCATGCTCAAGCTCGCCACCAGCGCGTCGAGTTTGATGTGATCGGCGCCAAGCAGCGCCAGCGTCTCAGCGGCGCGCCGGCGCAGTTCCGGACGCTTGTGCAAAAACGGCACCCGCAGCGAACCGAGCCAGATATTATCCTCCACCGAAAGATCGGGGCACAAACTCAATTCCTGCGATACAATCGCGATGCCAAGCTCCTGCGCCTGGCGCGGCGTCGCCACGATGGCGGGAACGCCGTTGACCAGGACGGTGCCCTGATCCGGCCGATAGACTCCCGTCAGGATCTTGACCAGGGTGCTCTTGCCCGCCCCGTTCTCGCCGCAGATTCCACGAATTTCACCAGGACCGATATCGAGCGAGACATCTTTGAGCGCGGCGATCGGGCCGAAGCTTTTCGATACGCGACGCAGTCCGACGACTGATGCAGAATCGCCGCCAGACCGCAGCGTTGTCCCCTCGCTGCCACCGCGTACGTCCCGGCTCAGTGCGGCTCCGTCCAAGGTGAAGGCCGTGGCAGTTACGTCCATCGCAGAGCGCCAATCAACGTGCCGCCGTGACCTGCGCACATACGCCACCGGCTCACCGCTGTAGGCACCGGCGCCATGGTCCTCACTTATGTCCTCCCAATATTTTGGTTCATCTGGCGAGGCGTTTAATCTTAATTCTTCGCCAGCAAAACTGATGATAGTTGAACCATGAGAAAGGGCAATTGTCTCACCCCCGCCCGCGGAACTGACATCGCGCACGCCTGAGATTGCGACTTACGTCGTGCGGGTGAGGCCGCCGTTGACGTAAAGCGTTTGCCCGGTAATGAAGGCCGCATCCTCGCTGGCGAGAAACGATACCGCGCCGATCAGATCGGAAACCTTTTCGCTGCGTTTGATCGACTGCATGTTGGCCATCAGATCGAACAGCGCCTCCTTCGACATACCGCCCGGAATCTCCTTGTCCTTCAGCGTGCCCGGCGTGCGGGTAAGCCCGGGCGCAATGGCGTTCACGGTGACGCCGTGTTCGCCGAATTCAGTGGCGAGCGAACGGGTGAAGCCGACGACGCCGGCTTTGCTGGTAATGTAGTGGATGAAGTTCGGGACCAGAAGACTGACGGTATCCGACGCGAGATTGATGATCCGGCCCCAGCGTCGCTGCCGCATTCCCAGTGCCAGCGCTTTGGTCATCAGGAACATCGAATCGAGATTGACCGAAAGCACGCGCCGCCAGTCTTCGAACGTGATCTCGTCGAACGGCTGCATCGGATAGATGCCGGCGTTATTCACCAGGATATCGCAACGGCCGCCATCCTTCTCGACCTCCGCCTTAAGGGCCGCGACATTCGCCGGGTTGCTGATGTCGCATTGAACAGCCTTGGCGTGCCCGCCGGCGCCGCGGATCAACTCCAAAGTCTGGTCGGCCTTGTCGCGATCGGCAATGACGATGCGCGCTCCCTCCTCCGCCAGCCTGACCGCCGACGCCTGACCGATCCCGGAGGCCGCGCCGGAAATAACCGCGGTCTTACCCTCATGCTTTTTCGCCATTCCTCATCCTCCCGTTCTCGCCGGACCATTGTTCGCATATAAAGGGGACATCGGTGAAGGGTTCTGCAGGTTGCAACCTTCGCCGCTACAGCGCCGGGCAAAACTTGGCGAGAAGGAGCACGGATAGTGACCAGCGGCAAGGATGACGAGGAGTTTTTCCGGCAGCGCGGCTTTGGCATCAAGATCGGCTTCGGCGAACGGCCGGCGCTGATGCTGATCGACATGATCAATGGCTTTACCGACGCCTCGATGCCGCTCGGCGCCAACCTCGACCAGCAGATCGAGGCGCAAAAGCCGCTGCTCGAAATCGCGCACGAACGCGACATCCCGGTGATCTTCTCGACCGTGCTGTACGAGGAACCCGACATCAAGGACGCCGGGATTTGGGCGCTGAAACAGTCGGGCGCGCGCACGCTGACCGTGGGCTCCGAGGCGGTAAAAGTCGACACCCGTCTCGAGAGGCGGCCGAAGGACATACTGCTGGTCAAGAAATACGCCTCGTGCTTCTTCGGCACCGACCTCGTGCCCCGGCTCAACAGCCGCCACATCGACACGCTGATCCTGACCGGCTGCACCACCTCGGGCTGCGTGCGCGCGACCGCGGTCGATGCGGTGCAGAATGGCTTTCGTCCGATGGTGGTGCGCGAAGCGGTCGGCGACCGCTCGGTCGCGGCGCATGAGCAGAGCCTGTTCGACCTCAACGCCAAATACGCTGACGTCGTCTCACTCGACGAAACGCTGCAATATCTGAAGACCGTCGGCCACAACCGGCCGGCGGCGTAAGATTGCGCCGCCGGGGGAACCGGCACGTTCAGAACATCGGATAGGCCGGGTTGAGCGGCAGCCCGAACTGGGTGCGGCCGAAATTCTCTGCCGGCACGTCCCAGCTCATGACCACGTGCGAAGCGATGGCGTGCACGTCGCGCCAGCAGCGCTGCGCCGAGTTGTTGTCCAACAGTCCGCTTGAGCCGCTGATATTGATCAGCTCGTCCATCGCGTCGCGGAGCATGCGCATCGCATAACTGAAATCGCGCCGCAGCAGCGTCCGCGTCTCCAGGGTCATGCCGGAGTAATCCTTGCGCGCGGTGGCAAGGGCCCGGCGCGCCAGCAATTCCGCCGAGTCAATCTGCGCGCCGATCTCCGCGACTTTCATCTGCACCGGCACGTGGTGAGCGATGGCGAGCTGGGTGTAGGTGAGATAGCGCTGCCGCGTCCATTCCACGAAGTCGGCGTAAGCGCCGCGCGCCGAGCCGAGCGCCGGCCCGAGCAGCGCATAGGAATGCACGGCGATGAACGGGGTACGGTAAATCGGATTGGTATTGATCTTCGATCCCGGAGACTGGGCGTCACGCAGCGTCGCAAAGGATACGCTGCGATGCTCCGGGACGAATACGTTGTCGAGCACGCTGGTGATCGAACCGGTACCGCGCAGTCCGGCGCAATACCAGGTGTCGTCCTGCTTTACCTCCGACACCGGCACCAAGTAGAGCCGCATGTCCGGATGATCCTCGCCCTCGCGGAAGGCAAGCCCGCCGATCAAAATCCATTGCGAATGCCGCAAGCCGCTGCACCATGACCACCGGCCATCGAGGCGGTAACCGCCCGGCACCACGGTGACCTTGCCGGTCGGCGCCGCCGATGTCGCGATACAGGCGGCGTTGTTCTCGCTCCAGACGTCGTGCTGCGCCTGTTCGGGGAAATGCGCGAGGATGCAGGCATGATCGGCCAAATAGTTCAGCACCCACGCCGAGGAGGCGCAGGTCGACCGGCCGAGTTCGATTGAGATGTCGAACGCCACCTCGTGGTCGTGCTCGTAGCCGCCCCAACGTTTCGGTTGCAGCACGTGGATCAAACCGGAATCGAGATATTCCTCCACGGACTCACGCGGCACTTCGCGATCACGCTCGGCCTTGACTGCACGCTCGCGCAACTTTGGGGCGAGCGCACGGGCGCGAGCGATCAATTCGTCGGCGGTCGGAATCTTTTCTGCTGCGGCAGCAGTCCGCAATTCGGCAACACTCATTGGGTTTCCTCCGTTTGTTTGCGACATTGCGTCAGCGCCGGGCGGGAATCAAGCGCCGCCCGGGGCGTCCTTGATCAGGTCCGGCTTCCGATGCCATCATGGTCAACGCCAAATCACGCCGATCGTCCGTCAAAATCGATCGTGCGTCGAAGCATTGGGGGAAAACATGCGTCTCGGATTTTTCATGATGCCGGTGCACCCGCCGGCCCGCAGCTTCACCGAGACGCTTGCTGAGGACACCGAGAAGTCACTGCTGGCCGACCGGCTCGGCTACGAGGAATTGTGGCTCGGGGAGCACTTTTCGGCGACCAGCGAGCCGATCCCCTCGCCGCTGATGTTCATGGCGGGCCTCGTGCCGCAGACCAAGAACCTGCGTTTCGGCACCGGCGTCATCTGCATTCCCAATCACGATCCGCTCGTCGTCGCCGCCGAGGTGGCGCAATTCGATCATATGAGCCGCGGCAGGTTCGAGCTCGGCATCGGACCGGGTGGCCTGTTGTCGGACTTCGAGCTGTTCGGCCACAACGACGTCGGCGTGCGCAACCGCAAGGTCATTGAAGCGGTCAAGATCATGCAGATGGTCTGGTCGCAGGATCCGCCATACGAATTCAACGGCGAGTTCAAGAGTTTTCGATTGAAAGATACCGTCAACGCCGAACTCGGCATCGGCTACATGCCCAAGCCCTATCAGAAGGGCGGACCACCGGTCACGCTTTCGATCGCCAGCCCCAATTCGGCTTCGGCGCGGACCGCCGCGCTGCAAAACTGGGGCATAATTTCGGCGAATATCGTGCCGACCTTCTCGGTGGCATCGCACTGGGCGATCTACAGCAAAGCTTGCGCGGAGATCGGCAAAAAGCCGTCGGGCGAGAATTGGCGGGTGTCGCGCAACATCATGGTCGCGCCAACCGACGCGGAAGCCCACGATCGGGTCTATGGCGAGGCCGCCTCCAACAATTACTTCTTTACCTACATTCGCGCGGCGCTTGCCGGCGCTGGGATCCTGTCGGTCCTCAAGCCGAAGCCGGAGATGACCGACGAGGAAGCGACCGTCAAAGTCATCACCGAGGGCTGCAGCCTTTACGGCTCGCCCAAGACCACGCTCGACAAGCTGGTCGCCTTCCGCGAAGAAGTCGGGCCGTTCGGCACGCTGCTGCTGACCGGTCTTGATTGGACCGGACCGAACGGGGCCTGGGAACGCCAGTCAATGCAGCTGATGGCGGAACAGGTCATGCCGAAGTTCCATCAGCACATTCACGCCCAGGCGGCCGAATAGGCGGCAATCGATATTCATTTATCGAACTTTGTGCGCTGCAACGGCCACGAGAGTTTCATAAAGGCGTCGCAGCGGCGCCACAGACGCTGTGCAGAATTTCCAGCATAGGGACAGTTTGGGGTTGCGGTGAGCACAACGTCGAGGAGATCGACGATGAATTTGCAATGCGCCTGCAACACCGAAGCGGTCGCGACCCAAAAGTTCGGCCGGCCCAAATGTCCACGCTGCGGAAGCATGCTTCTGATCGCTGAGGAATCGGAGTTCAACGTCAAAGGCCGCATTCGCAACACCTGGTCGTGCGACGGTTGCGCCCACGAGTTCGTTACCTCGATTACGTTGTGGCCGCGTTTAGATCCGGCTCCACGCCGGGCTTAGGCCTTTTTCAGTTGTTGCGTCATTGGCGTGCCCGGACCGGAGGAAACGCCCCACCGTTAAGTGCAACGAACCTGAAAATCAGGAACCGGGCCACTCACACTGCGTTAGTTTGTTGCGTGCGTCAGCTCCAAAAAGTTGTGTTCGCGCCCGCTCGTTGCGTTGAGTGCAGGCGCGAAATGAAGTGACCCGCCGGTCCGGCGTATTGCGCGACCGGCGGGTTCTTTTTTTTATGCGTCGGTGGCGCGAATGTCACGCTTTGTCAGCCACTGTTCCCGGGTCGACGCCGCGTAATCGGCAAAGCAGCCGGCACTGATCGCGGCGCGCGCTCCCGCCATCAAGTCTTGGTAATAAAACAGATTAACGACCGAGAGCAGTGTACCGCCGAGCGCCTCACCGCTGCGGAACAGGTGATGCAGATAGGCGCGGGAAAAATCGCGCGCCGCCGGGCAACGGCTCTCGGCATCGAGAGGTCGCGCATCATCGGCATGGTGCGCATTCTTGATGTTGATCGGGCCGAAGCGGGTGAAAGCAAGACCGTGACGGCCGTTGCGGGTCGGCATCACGCAGTCGAACATGTCGACACCGCGGGCGATGGCTTCGAGGAGGTCCGCCGGCGTGCCAACGCCCATCAGATAGCGCGGCCGCCCGGCCGGCAGCACTGGCGTCGTCGCGGCTACGACGTCGAGCATGACGCTCTGCGGTTCGCCGACGGCAAGTCCGCCGATCGCGTAACCGGGAAAATCGATATCGACCAGCGCCCGGGCACTGGCTTCACGCAATTTCAGATCGTCGCCGCCTTGCACAATGCCGAGCAGCGCGCGGCCGGCAGCCGCACCCTCGAAGGCACGCTTGCATCGCTCGGCCCAACGCAGCGACAAGTTCATGGCGCGCTCGATCTCACTCCGCTCTGCAGGAAGCTTGACGCACTCATCGAGCTGCATCGCGATATCGGAGCCGAGCAGAATCTGTACCTCCATGGCGCGCTCCGGGGTTAACTCGATCATCGCACCGTCAAGATGCGACCGGAAAATCACGCCCGCTTCCGTGATCTTGCGCAGCGGAGCCAGCGACATCACCTGGAAGCCGCCGGAATCGGTCAGGATCGGATACGGCCAGCGCATGAAGGCATGCAGCCCGCCGAGCGCCGCGATGCGCTCCGCCGACGGCCGCAGCATCAGATGATAGGTGTTGCCGAGCAAAATCTCCGCGCCGGAGGCGCGCACATCATCGTGGTGCACGCCCTTGATCGCCGCTTGGGTGCCGACCGGCATGAAAGCCGGCATATGCACGACGCCGTGCGCCGTCGTGATCTCGCCGGTGCGGGCAGCGCCGTCGGCGGCAGTCAAGCGGAACGAGAAAGCCTCGGACATGTTTTTCACGATGCACGAAACAGCAAGCAGGCGTCGCCGTAGGAATAGAAACGGTAGCCCTCGTGGACTGCATGCGCATAGGCGCGCTGCATTACCTCAAGACCGCAGAAGGCGCAGACCAGCATAAACAAGGTCGAGCGCGGCAAATGGAAGTTGGTCAGCATCGCGTCGACCGCGCGAAAGCGATAACCGGGGGTGATGAACAAATCGGTCTCGCCAGAGAATGCCGCCAGCGTGCCATCTTCACCGGCCGCGCTTTCAAGAAGCCGCAGTGAGGTCGAGCCGACCGCTACAATGCGACCACCCGCGCGACGCGTCGTATTAAGCGCGGCCGCGGTTTCTCTGCTGACCGTGCCCCATTCAGCCTGCATACGGTGACCCGAAGTATCGTCGGTCTTGACCGGCAAAAAGGTGCCGGGCCCGACGTGAAGCGTCACACGGTGAACCGAGATGCCGCCGGTGTGCAACTTCTCAACAACGGCCTCGGTGAAATGCAGCCCCGCGGTCGGCGCTGCCACCGAGCCTTCTTCACGTGCGAACATCGTCTGATAGTCAGTTCGATCCTGCTCGTCGGTGCCGCGACGGCCGGCGATATAGGGCGGCAACGGCATCTCGCCGCGCTCGGCCAGCGCCTGATCGAGCACAGCGCCGTGGAAAGCGAAGGCGAAAGTGATTTCGCCCCCCTCCCCTTTGGCTTCCACATTGGCGTCAAGCTGGTCGAGGAAGCATACGCGGCCTTCGCCGCCAAAACGCACGACGTCGCCGACGGCAAGCCGCTTGGCGGGCCGCACCAGCGCCCGCCAGCGTGAGCCGTCGAGGCGCTTGATCAGCGTCGCAGCGATCGCAGGCTCCCGGTCGCCGCGGCCGATGCGGCGGCCATGGAGGCTTGCGGGGATGACTTTGGTGTCGTTGACGACAAGCACATCGCCTGCCCGCAGCAACTGCGGGAGGTCCCGCATGGTGCGATCCTCAAGCGCCCCGTTTGGACGCACCACCAGGAGCCGCGCGGCATCGCGCGGATGCGCGGGCCGCAACGCGATGCGGTCCTCCGGCAGCGCGAAGTCGAACAGGTCCGTTCGCATGGATCAGTGACGGAACATGAGCGGTGCGGGCATTACTTTCCGGAGCCGTTGTCGATGGTCCGGTCATCGACGAACCGGATGGCGATCGGCCGGCCTGCGACCGCACCGCCCATGCCGTCGCTGAAATGCAATGGTGTGCAGCGTTTGAGCGTTGCGTCGATGGCATCGCGATAGATGGTGCGTACCTCGGCCGGGGCGTCGTGGCTCACATAGGTCATGCGCGGCGGCGCAATCACTTCGCCGTCGCGCTTGAAAGCGAAGCGGACGGTGTATTCCATGCCGTGTCGCGCCTCGTCCTTCGGCGGCGGCACCCAGCATTCGCGCAGTGCGGCATACATCGCGCGGATGGTATCCAGCGTGTGATCGTCCGTGGCGTTCTCTGCATCCTCGTTTTTCTTGCTTAGGTCTTCGGCGCCTTTTGCATCGTCGGCGCTCTTGGCGGCATCGCCGGTCTTTTTGTTGGCCGGATCGTTCTCGTCGGTCGACACGATCGTCAGCCGCAAATCCTGACCGATCGGCGGTAGGAATTCGGGAAAGCAGGGCCCGCGCTGAAACACGCTGCAGAACGAGGGATGACACGGATGGCCGCTGAGCACGCTGCATGGCGCGCGTGCCGGGGGCACATGATTCAGCTGCGTCGCTTGGCTCGTTGCGCTGTGTCCCGCGACATAGATCGCCCCGCAGACGACCACGATCGCCACGCAGAACGCGCGCATAAATTCATCCCTTCGCGTCGGCAGCCACCTGCATCTGGACGATGCGGTCAGGTTTAGACGGCGGCTCACCGCGCTTGAGCTTGTCGACAACATCCATGCCGGCGACGACTTCGCCGACCACGGTGTATTGGCCGTTCAGGAACGAGCCTTCGTCGAACATGATGAAGAATTGGCTGTTGGCGGAATGGGGGTTGCTGGACCGCGCCATACCGACCGTACCGCGCTCGAACGGAACCTTGGAGAACTCTGCCGGCAGGTCCGGATGCTCCGAGCCGCCGGTGCCGTTACCGTTCTCGCCGTCACCGGTTTGCGCCATGAAACCGTCGATCACGCGATGGAATGGGACGTCATCGTAAAAGCCTTCGCGCGCCAGTAGCTTTAGCCGTTCGGCGTGCTGGGGCGCGACGTCGTCGCGCAGCTTGATGACGATGCGGCCGGGCGTGGTTTCCACGATCAGCGTATTTTGCGGATCGGTACCCGCGGGGAGCGATTTATCCATCTGTGGTCTTCCTCCATCTACTCAATGGTTAGCCTCACGGCCACGTGACACAATGCTACGGCTCGATTGTAGCCTTCTTGATGTAATCCAGTTTGCCAAAGTCTCTGACCAGATAAGCGTTGCCTTCCTGTTGAACGCGGCCTTGCTCGGGTCCCTGCCCGCCCGGTGCGCCTTCGCCGTATCCGCTGTAGAGCGCGTCGACAACCGACATGCCCGAGACGACCTGGCCGAACGGTGCAAAGCCCTGACGATCGAGCATTTTGTTGTCGGCGAAATTGATGAACACCTGAGTCGTGCGGGTATTGGGACCGGCCGTTGCGAACGTGATCAGGCCGCGCTTGTTGCTCTGCCGCACCGGATCGTCCTTGATCCGCGCCTCGCGCCATACCCCCGAGATTTTCGGATCAGCATTGATGCCGAACTGCACCATGAAGCCGCTGATGACGCGAAAGAAGCGGGCGTTGTCGAAGAAGCCGTTCTTGACGAGGTTATAGAAGCGGTCGGCGCCGTTTGGCGCCCAATCGCGATGAACCTCAATGACGAACGTGCCCTTGCTGGTATTGAACTTGGCTTTGTAGACCGCGGGCGCCGGTTCGGTCAGGGCGGCGGGGTTGCCGAGGCCCTGGCTCCAGGCCGGACCTGTAAGCACGAGTGCAAGCAGAACTGCGATCAAGCGGATCATGTCGTCTCCCGGATAAGAAGAATTTAGGCTTTGGCGAATTTCTTTTTCAGACGCGTGGCGACCAGAGCCGGCACGAAAGCGGAAATGTCGCCGCCCATGCCGGCAATCTGGCGCACCAAGGTGGCGGTGATCGGGCGAACTTCCGGCGAGGCCGGCAGGAACACGGTCTGAACCTCCGGCGCCATGGCCGCATTCATCCCGGCCATCTGCATTTCATAATCGAAATCTGCGGCGTCACGGAGCCCGCGGATGAGGATCGCCGCGCCCGCTCGTCGCGCTGCCGACACGACGAGATCGCCGAAGGTCGTGCAGACGACCTCGCAACCGGCGCTGCGCCCAAGCGGCGTGCAGATTTCCTCCAGCATCGCAACCCGTTCCTCCGCCGAAAACAGCGGCGCTTTGCCGGGATGAATGCCCACCGCAAGCACCAGCCTGTCGGCGAGCCGTACGGCACTTTTCACGACGTCAAGATGACCGTTGGTGATGGGGTCGAACGACCCGGCAAACAGGGCTGTGCGCGGCATGGCGGGGGTCTAGCCCGCGTTCCGGCTAACCGCAAGGCGGATGGCACGAAGGTGAGCGTAGAGGTTTATCGCTTCTACGTGACGCTATATCGTCTGTGTAAACGCTTTCCAGTCCGTTAGATCTGAATGCGGGAGTGAAATCGCCAATGGACGCGCAACCCGCGGCCGATACCAAAATCGTCCGGCGCCAGGCGGACGCCGGCCCCAAGCGGGTCGTCGCCGATATCTGCATTGTGGGCGCCGGCATCGCGGGGACCTCCGCCGCCCTGACCGCCGCGCGCAACGGGCGCAAAGTCGTGCTGGTCGACGGGCTACCTGTGCTCGGTGGTCAGGCGGTGAATTCCATTATCGGGACGTTCTGCGGCCTGTTCGCCAATGGCACCCACGGCCACCAATTTACCCACGGCATCGCCGACGAGATTTTGCGCGATCTCGGCGCCAAGGAGCAGACGCTCTATTACCGCCGCGGCCCGGTCACGACGGTCGTGTATTACGATGAAGTCGCGCTCGCCCGCTGGATCGAAGAGGCCATCCGTAAGGCGGGGATCACAGTCGTGCTCGGCGCGGTGCTGCGGCGGGTCGAGGTGGATGGCCGCCGCGTGAAGCGCCTTGAGCTCGCAACCCGCTATGGCGACGTGCAAATCGAGGCGATCGGCTTCATCGATTTAAGCGGCGACGCGGCGCTGGTCTGGCAGGCGGGCTACGCTTGCCGCGAGCCTGCCGACCGCAAGGTGTTCGGCACCCAGATGGTGGTTCTGGAGAACATCGACGAAGCCAAACAGCCGACGCGCGACGAGATTGGCGCGCGCATGAAGGAAAAGGGCGATGAGAACGGCCTGGTCCGGCGCGAGGGGCTCGCCTTCATCATTCCCGGACGCGGCATAGCAGCCATGAACATGACGCACGTTGAAACGCCGCTCGATCCGCTCGAGGCCTCCGCGCGAACACTCGACGGCCGCGATCAGGCCGATCGCGCCGTCGCATTTCTGCGTCACGAGTTTCCCGATTGCTTCGGCAAGTGCCGCGTCCGCGCCTACGGCTTTCCAGGTATCCGGCAAACTCGCTGGATCGTCGGACGCCAACAGCTGACCGAGGACGATGTGATGACCGGCAGGCGCTTTCCCGATGCGATCGGGCGCACCGCGTGGCCGATCGAGCTGCACGATCACGGCAGCGGCCACCGCTGGCACACCTTTCCCGAAGATCACGTGCACTACATCCCGCTCGCGAGCCTCACTCCGGCCGACGCCGACAACGTCGTTGCTGCCGGGCGCTGCATCGATGCTGACACGGCGGCGTTGTCGAGCGTGCGGGTGATGGGTCCGTGCATCGCCATGGGCGCGGCCGCAGCGCATGCGCTCGATCTTGCCGGCACCGGCAGTGTCCATCAGATCGATCTCGCGGCGCTCGCGACGCGCGTCCACGATAACGTGGAGCGGACGGACTGAGATGCGGCTGACCGACTACGAGAAGGCGATGCGCACGCTGAACATGGCTTAGTTCTCTCGTCCGGGCGGCAAGAAACTGCCTCAAACACCCTGGAATCCTGAACATCCCGGTTATTGTTTGGTAACCGCAAAGACAGCAAAAATGTGATCTGCATCAACGAAGGCTGTTCCGGCCTGATCCAAGTTGTCATTCAGAGACGGCGACCCACGCAAAAGCGTACTGGCCTTGGGGCCAAAAACAGGGCGCGAAACTGGAAGACAGGGGATCGGTGTCATGCTCAAGACCATCTACGCCATAACAGCCGCCGCGATCGTTGCCGCCGCCTTCGTCGCCACGCTGAGCGTTTCCGAGCAAGTCGAAGCCCGCGGATCGGTCCCGAGCGCCAAAGCGGATCGCGCCGACATCCGGCCGCTCGCCGGCAAGTGCTCGCAGAATGGCTGGCCCTATTTCGAGGCCAAATGTCTGCGCGATACGCGAAATCCGTTCGGCCAGGCACGCGAAGTCCGGATCGTCACCACCGATCGGTTGGCGTCCGTGGCGGGAAGCCCCTCGCGCTAGCCGCAACGCGCCGGCATTCACCCCGATAGCCTCGATTTCATCCAGGCCGAATTTGCGGTAAGAGCCAGCCGGCAGCAGAAAGCGCCGGCCGGGATGATCGTCTTAATCGACAACTACGACAGCTTCACCTTCAACCTGGTCCACTTCTTCGGGGACCTCGGGGCGGAGGCGCGCGTGCACCGCAATGACAAGATTTCGGCGAGCGACGTCCTCGCCGCCGACCCTGACGCCATTGTGCTCTCGCCCGGTCCCTGCACGCCCAAGGAGGCTGGCATCTGCCTCGACCTGATCGCGGCGGCCTCCGGCAAAATCCCGATCCTCGGCGTCTGTCTCGGCCACCAGGCCATCGGCGATGCTTTCGGCGGCAAGGTGGTGCGCGCTCCGGTGCCCGTGCATGGCAAGCTCTCGGAAATCCGCCACGGCGGGGCCGGCATTTTTCATGGCATCGACGCGCCGTTCCAGGCGACGCGCTACCATTCGCTCGTGGTCGAGCGCGGGAGCCTGCCGGACGAGCTGACCGTGACGGCGGACACCGACGACGGCCTGATCATGGGGCTCGCCCACAGACACCTGCCGGTCCACGGCGTACAATTCCATCCGGAGAGCATCGCTTCGGAGCACGGTCACTTGATGTTGAAAAATTTTCTCGACATCGCTGCGTCCTGGAACGAGTTCGAGCGGACGCCGGGCCGCTTCTGCACCGCAGCAGCCGCGCCTGCGGCCGAACTGAGGGCTTCATCGTGACCGACTCATTTCGGGCAATCATCGGCAAGGTCGCGACCGGCGCGACGCTGACGCGAGAGGAAGCCTCGGGCGCGTTCGACCAGATGATGTCGGGCGAGGCGACGCCGTCGCAGATGGGCGCGCTGCTGATGGCGTTGCGGGTGCGCGGCGAGACCGTCGACGAGATCACCGGCGCGGTCGCCGCCATGCGCGGTAAAATGCTGCGCGTAACCGCCCCGCCCAACGCCATCGACGTCGTCGGCACCGGCGGCGACGCGTCCGGCTCGTTCAACATCTCGACCTGCGCTGCGCTGATCGTTGCCGGCGCCGGCGTTCCGGTCGCCAAGCATGGCAACCGGGCGCTGTCGTCGCGCTCGGGCGCAGCCGACGTACTGGCTGCTCTTGGCGTCAAGATCGATCTCGCTCCTGATGCGATCGCGCAATGCATCACCGAGGCCGGGATCGGCTTCATGTTCGCCCCGGCACATCATCCGGCGACCAAGAATGTCGCCGCGACTCGCGTCGAACTTGGCACGCGGACGATCTTCAACCTGCTCGGCCCACTGTCCAACCCGGCGGGCGTGCGCCGGCAAATGGTTGGCGTCTTCTCCAAGCAATGGACCCAACCGCTGGCGCAGGTTCTGCGAAATCTCGGCGCCGAGCGGGCGTGGGTCGTGCACGGCTCCGATGGCCTTGACGAAATCACGACGTCCGGACCAACAAGCGTAGCCGCCCTCGAGGACGGCGAGGTTAAAACTTTTGAGATTTCGCCGGAGGAACTCGGCCTGCGAAAGGTCAAGCCGGAGGCGCTACGCGGCGGCGACGCGGCAAGCAACGCCGAAGCGGTCTTGAACGTGCTCGAGGGCAAAGCATCCGCCTTCCGCGACGTGGCGCTCCTCAACGCGGCCGCAGCACTCGTGGTCGCGGGTAAGGCGAAAGACCTCAAAGACGGGCTGCATGCCGCCGCCCATTCGGTCGATTCCGGCGAAGCCGAGGGCCGGCTCGACCGGCTCATCGCGGTATCCAACAGTGTCTGACATCCTTGCTAAAATCAGCGCCTACAAACGCGAGGAGATTGCGGCGGCAAAGCGCCATCGCCCGCTCGCGGCGATCGAACGCGAGGCCAAGCTCGCGGAGCCATCGCGAGGTTTTTTAGTTGCGATCGAACGGCGGCTCGCAGCCGGCGACTACGCACTCATAGCCGAAATTAAAAAGGCCAGTCCGTCGAAGGGACTGATCCGGGAAGATTTCGATGCGACGGCACTGGCCGCGGCCTATGCCGAGGGTGGCGCGAGTTGCCTGTCGGTCTTGACCGACACGCCTTCGTTCCAAGGCTCGCTCGACTATTTGCGTCAGGCGCGCGCCGCGTGCGCGCTTCCGGTGCTGCGCAAGGATTTTATGTTCGATCTTTACCAGGTGGTGGAGGCGCGCGCCGCCGGCGCCGATTGCATTCTCATTATCATGGCCGCGGTCGACGATCGCTGCGCCGCCGAACTCGAAGATGTGGCGGTCGGTTTCGGCATGGATGTTCTGGTCGAGGTCCATGATGAGCCGGAGCTGGAGCGGGCGCTTCGGCTGAAATCACGGCTCCTCGGCATCAACAACCGCAACCTGAAAACATTCGAAACGACGCTGGCGACATCCGAGCGCCTGGCGCAGTTTCTTCCGCCCGGTTATGTCGTGGTCGCCGAGAGCGGCATCTTCGCGCCGAGTGATCTCGAAAGGCTCGCCAAAGTCGGGATTTCCACGTTTCTGGTCGGCGAAAGCCTGATGCGCCAGAGCGATGTCGCCACGGCCACGCGCACGCTGCTCGCCCGCAGCGATGTGCTCGCTCCGGCGCGGTGAACAAATTGGCGCGGCGGGCGAAACTCAGCCATCTCGGCGCGCGCGGCGAAGCCCGCATGGTCGACGTTTCAGGCAAGCCTGCGACCGCGCGCGAAGCGGTCGCCGAAGGCCGTGTCGTGATGCAACCGGCGACGCTCGATATTGTGCGCGAGGGTAACGCGAAAAAAGGCGACGTGCTCGGCACCGCGCGGATCGCCGGCATCATGGCGGCCAAACGCACTCATGAATTGATTCCGCTCTGTCATCCGCTTGCCATCTCGCAAGTCGAAGTCGATCTTGTTGCTGATGCCAAGCTGCCGGGGGTTGCCGTCACGGCGCGCGTCAAGGTCGCCGGACCAACCGGGGTCGAGATGGAGGCGCTCACCGCCGTCGCGGTTGCGTGCCTTACCGTCTATGACATGGTGAAAGCGGTGGATCGCGGCATGCGCATCGAGGGCATCCGGCTCCTGGAAAAGCGCGGCGGTCGCAGCGGTCACTATCGCGCGAAGGAGTAAGGTCGTGCCGTTGCTGTCGGTCGCCGACGCGCTCGAACGCGTGCTCGAACACGCCGTACCGCTGCCGGCCGAAGAGACACCGCTCGCCGAAGCCGACGGCCGCGTTCTAGCTTATCCGCTCAAAGCCCTGCGCACCCAGCCGCCGGCCGACGTTTCAGCCATGGACGGCTATGCCGTGCGTTCCGCCGACGTGGCGAGCGCGCCGGTTCGCCTGAGAGTCATCGGCGAAGTTGCTGCCGGCCGGCCGTTTTCGCGCGCTGTCGGACAAGGCACAGCCGCGCGTATTTTCACCGGCGGCGTGATCCCCGAGGGCGCCGATACCATCGTCATACAGGAGCACACCAAGCGCCACGGCGATGACGTTGAGGTGGAAAAGCCATCGGCAAAAGGCCGGCACATCCGTGTGCAAGGCCTCGACTTCAAGACGGGCGAAGAGCTGTTGGCCGCGGGCCATCGGCTGACCGCACGCGACCTCGCGCTCGCCGCCGCTATGAATCATCCGCTCGTGCCGGTGCACCGGCGGCCGAAAGTCGCGTTGTTTGCGACCGGCGACGAGTTGGTGCCACCTGGTGTCGAACCGGCGCCCGGCCAGATCGTCTCCTCCAATACTTTCGCCGTCGCTGCGCTCGCACGCGAGCAGGGTGCCGACGTCACCGACCTTGGCATTGTCGGCGACCAGCTCGAGGCAACCGTCGATGCAGTGCGCCGCGCGCGCGAACTCAACGCCGATATTCTTGTCACCAGCGGCGGCGCGTCAGTCGGCGATTACGACCTTGTGCAGAAGGCGTTTGCCGCCGAGGGCATGACGTTATCGTTCTGGAGACTGGCGCTGCGGCCCGGCCGACCGCTGATGCACGGCCGGCTCGGCTCAATGCAGGTGCTGGGCGTCCCCGGCAATCCGGTGTCTGCCTTCGTCTGCGGCTTTCTATTCCTGTCGCCGCTCATCCGCCGCCTTGCCGGGCGCAACGATCTCGTGCCGCCGACCGAATTGGCGGTGCTCGGCTCCGACCTGCCGGAGAACGATGAACGCGCCGACTATTTGCGCTCCGCGCTAAAAGCGGGTCCGCAAGGGCCCGTCGCCACGCCCTTCCCGGTCCAGGACAGTTCCATGATCGGGCCGCTGGCGAAAGCCGATTGTCTTTTGATCCGCGAGCCTTATGAGGCCGCGGAGAAAGCCGGTGCTGCGTGCAGGATTGTTAAGTTCGAGCGTTAAGCGCCGGTTTTGCGCGACCCCCGTCTTCTTCACTTCAAATTAAATGGTTGCAGAACACATATGGAACGGATAGTGTCCGTTCATGATTTGTTTCGGCTGCTGGGGCGGCCAGAGAGGAAGCGCCGATGCTTACACGCAAGCAGGCTGAGCTCTTGCGTTTTATCCATGAGCGCCTGAAGGAGGCTGGAGTTCCACCGTCCTTCGACGAGATGAAAGACGCGCTTGATCTGCGCTCCAAGTCTGGCATCCACCGGCTGATTACGGCGCTTGAGGAACGCGGCTTCATCCGTCGCCTGCCCAATCGGGCTCGCGCCATTGAGGTCATCAAGCTTCCTGAGTCAGTGGCCCACGGCATCGCCGTGAACCGTGCCCGTGGTTTCACGCCGAGTGTGATCGAAGGCAATCTCGGCCGCGTCCGCGCCGCTTCCGAAGAGGAAAGCGGCCGGCCAATCGCGGTACCGGTGATGGGCCGGATCGCCGCCGGCACGCCGGTCGAAGCGATCCAAACTCGCAGCCACACCATCAACATGCCGGCCGATCTTCTGACTGCGGGCGAGCATTTTGCCCTCGAAGTGCGCGGCGACTCGATGATTGAGGCCGGCATTCTCGACGGCGACATCGCATTGCTTAAACGCACCGACGCGGCCGACACCGGCGATATTGTCGTCGCCTTGATCGACGACGAGGAAGCCACGCTGAAACGATTCCGGCGGCGTGGCGCTTCGATCGCGCTCGAGCCTGCCAATACCGCCTACGAGGTGCGTATTCTGCCGCCCAATCGCGTCCGCATCCAGGGCAAGCTCGTGGGTTTGTTCAGGCGGTACTGATCCCCTCCGTCATTCCGGGCTCGCGCCTTCGGCGCGCCCCGGAATGACGGTGAGATTTAATCGTCGGCTTGCAGATCTTCCGCTTTCGGCGTTGCATCGCGCGGCGGTGCGCGCGTGGCTGCACGCGAGCTTCCAGCATTGTTGGAGCTTGCGGTACCGGCGCTGCGAGGTTGGCGCGGCGCCGGATTGGGCGACCACGGTCGGTCAAAATTCGGCGGCCGCGACGACTCGATGGCAAAGCCTGGGCCATTGCGGCTCAGCGTCACCGCGCCGCGCGCGCGCCAAGTGCTGCGACCGATGACGGTCGCGGCGCAATCCGGCGGCGCCTCGCGCGTCGTCACGATGACAACGGCACGCCGGCAATCATCCTCGAACGCGTCCGGCGTCAGCGCGTAGGAAACCAGCCGCCCGTCAGGAAGTTTGCCGATGCAGCCCGAGGGATCGCAAGCAATGCCCTGCCCCAATCCCAGATCCCGGACATTGCGGCCATCTGCATCGGCGGCAAGCCATTCCTTCATTGCAAAAGTATCACCGCCGGTACGATGGAACGCGAGCCTGCCGCCGGCGCCGCGCGCCGCGAAGATTCGTCCGTCAGCCGAAACAAGTATGTCCGGCCGCGGTGTCCGCGCCGCGACGATGATCGCGAGCGCGACAAACACCAGGCCGCTGCAGCGCAGCGGCGTCTTGAGCAGACAGATCAGAAGCAAGCCAGCGGTCGCAAGCAACAGCGGGCCGGTGCCGAACGCTGAGACGCGGCCGAACGCCCCGGGCAGGCTTGCGACCCAGAGCGCGACCGTGTCCATCCATTCGATGCCGTAACCCATCTGCCGCCAGAACATCGCATCGAAGCCGAACGGAATGGCGACGACGCCGAGAATGCCCATCGGCATCACCCACCCGGACACGATCGGCATCGCGAGGAGATTAGAGAGCACGCCATAGGGCGCCATGCGATGAAAGTGATAGGCGGCGTAAGGCGTGGTGGCGAGACCGGCCAAGAGCGAAGCGAGAATGAGGCTCAACATCTCGCGCACACCCCAAAGCGCCGCCCGGGCGCCCAGCGAAAAGTCCGCGCCGGCGCGCGCCCAGGGCATGCCACGCTCGTAACCCGCAACCAGCGCCAGGGTCGCCGCAAACGACATCTGAAAGCTCGGATGTACCACCGCTTCCGGCGCCAGCAACAAGACGAGCAGCGCGGCGATCGTTACCGTGCGCAGCGTCAGGATCGGCCGATCGAGCATGACGCCGATCAGCACGATCGCGATCATGATAAAGGAGCGTTGGGTCGCAACCTCGGCGCCCGACAGCACGAGATAAAACGCGGTCACAATAAGCGCGGCGAACGCCGACCACTTCTTGATCGGCGCGCGATCAGGAAGTCCCGGGATCAGCGCCAGCCCCGCGCGCACGATAAAGAACACGATGCCGGCGACCACGGCCATGTGATAGCCGGAAATCGACAGCACGTGGCCGATGCCGGACACGAACATCGCATCGTAGACGTTGGGCGCAATCGCATCCCGCCTGCCGGTAATCAGCGCGGAGGCGATGGAGCCGACATCGCCCGACAGGACCGAGCGGATGCGTTGATCGATGCCGTCACGCACCCCTTGAATGAACGCGTTGACGCGCAGCCGCACGCCCGCAGCGCCAGGCGGCGTCACGATCTTGATGGGGCCGTGCACGAAGCCGGAGGCGCCGATGCGTTGGAAATAAAGATCGCGGGCGAAGTCGTAGCTGCCGGGCCGCAGCGGCTGTAGCGGAGGATTGAGCTGCGCCTTGACTTCGACAAAGGCGCCAGCGGGCGGCGTCAGACCCCGGCGTACCGAGAGCCGCACACGATCAGGCTTGCCAACGATGCGCTTGCCGTCGAGACGATCGACACGCACAACAAAGCGATCGGTCTTTTGGCTCTCTTCGCGCAACTCCACAAAGCCGGAGAGCAAGACGCTGTAAGCCGGATAGCGCAACACCGGATGGTCGATCAGCGCGGTCTTCAGCGTGGCGACGGCGAAGCCGGCTGCGATGGCTAAAAATCCAAGGCTAACAACGAAACCAACCGGACGGTGGCGCAGCAGCACGGCGACGATAATGGCCGCGACGGCGGCCGCTGCCGCCGCCCAGATCGCGGGTTCATGATCCGCAGTGAAATAAAGGACAATGCCGGTACCGAAGGCGACCGCAAACCAGGGCAGCAAGCGCCCGGCGCCGACCTCAATGACCGCCCATTCGCGCAGCCGCGCCGGCACAGCGAACTCGGCTCGCGGCCAGGCTGCGCCCCACGCCTGCCGCGCTCGCCCGACCGGCCAGGTTGTTACGCCGGTCCGCGCGCGGCTTGGTGTATTGCCGTCGTCCACCATTGCGCGCCCCCGCCCGTTCGCGCGCCAAAAACGCCATCATGCTACACGACGTGCCGACGCCAGGCGAGGCTTTGGCACGAGACACGAGCCCTCGTCCCGCGGCAGGAATCAGGCTGCGTTTACCCGCAGAGGACATCCGGTGTCGATATCATCGACCAGACCGCAGATCATGGTTTTCGGCTACCACAAAACCGGGACGGTTCTATTCGAACGCGTCATCAGGCGTGTCGCGGAACAATTGAAGCGAACTGTCGCAAAGCATTTCGGAATGGTGTCGGTGCTCGACCCGACCAAGGACATCGTGCTTCTCCCGCACTCGCTCGTGGCATGTGAGATAACCTGGCCATGCCGTGCGGTACGAGTTGTTCGGGACCCGCGTGACATTTGGGTGTCTGGGTATTTGTACCATCGGCGCTGTCAGGAAGGCTGGTGTGTCAATACCAATTTTGATCCGACCGCGCCGATCAATTATCCACGCGTAGACTTCTCGTTCCAGCACTATCCAGAAACTTGGAAGCGGAATTACCTGACGAGCCTCCGTGGGACATCATACCAGGAGAATTTACTCAATCGGAATCAGGAGGACGGGCTTGATTTCGAATTAGCCGGTTACACGGGATGCACGCTGAAAGCGATGCAGGAATGGCGGCTCCGAGAGCTCCATACGCTCGATGTCAAGCTGGAGGACGTCGTTGCAAATTTTGATCAAACGATGAGGCTCATCTTCGCCCATCTTGGATTCCAAGGGCACGAATGCGAGCTGGCCGTTCGGTTGGCAGCATCCGAGGACATGGCTCGGATGGATGATGCAATGGTCGCTAGCAACCCACACATCTATTCCCGCCAAACATCCAAGTGGCGAGCAATGCTTTCCCCTAGGCAGCTTGCGAGTTTCGAAAGACGCTATGGAGAGCTAATAACCGGCCTGGGATATTCTCTCGAAGCTCATCGAGCAGCGTAGTGAACGCGGTCTGTTTTGTCTGGGACCCTTTCAAGCGAGGCTACTGATCGGGTCTTTCAGTTTTTACTGGCGACCTTGGCCCAAGTGTCGCGCAAGCCGACGGTGCGATTGAATACGAGGTGATCCGGCCTCGAATCCGGATCGCGGCAGAAATAGCCCTGCCGCTCAAACTGCACCGGATCATCCGAGGTTTGCACCGCCAGTGCCGGTTCGACCCGCGCATCCGCGATGACTTCGAGCGATTGCGGATTGAGTTCGGCAGCGAAATTGGCGGCATTTGGATCAGGACTCACAAACAGCGGATTGTAGAGTCGCACCTCGGCCGCCACGGCGTCGGCCGCAGAAACCCAATGCATCGTCGCCTTGACCTTGCGGCCGTCGGGCGCGTTGCCGCCTTTGGTGGCGGGATCGTAGCTGCAGCGTAACGCGATCACTTCACCCGCTGCGTCTTTCACCACTTCACGGCAGGCGATGAAATACGCATAGCGGAGCCGCACCTCGCTGCCCGGCGACAAGCGGAAGAATTTCTTCGGCGGGTTCTCCATGAAATCGTCGCGCTCGATGAAAAGCTCGCGGCCGAAGCGGATGCGCCGCGTGCCTGCGGTCGCATCCTCCGGGTGATTGACCGCCTCGAGTTCTTCGCTTTGGCCTTCGGGATAGTTTTCGATCACGACCTTTAACGGCCGCAACACCGCCATGCGCCGCTGCGCGGTCTTGTTGAGATGCTCGCGGATCGAGAACTCCAGCATTCCGACATCGACCACGCTGTTCGCCTTGGCGACCCCGATGCGCTTGACGAAATCGCGGATTGCGGCCGGCGGCACGCCGCGGCGGCGCAAGCCCGCAAGCGTCGGCATCCGCGGATCGTCCCAGCCGTGGACGTGGCCGCCGCGCACCAATTCGGTGAGCACGCGCTTTGACAGCACGGTGTTGGTGAGGTTGAGCCGGGCGAATTCGTATTGATGCGGCCGCGACGGCACCGGCAGATTTTCCAGACACCAGTCGTAGAGCGGCCGGTGATCCTCGAATTCGAGCGTGCAGATCGAGTGGGTCACGCCCTCAATGGCGTCCGACTGGCCGTGGGCGAAATCGTAGCTCGGATAGATGCACCAGGCTTTGCCGGTGCGCGGATGCTCGGCGTGAAGGATGCGGTAGAGCACCGGATCGCGGAGATTGATATTGCCCGACCCCATGTCGATCTTGGCCCGCAGCACGCGTGCGGCGTTGGGAAATTCACCGGCGCGCATCCGGCGAAACAGATCGAGATTTTCCTCGACGCCGCGCCCGCGGTACGGGCTTTCGGTGCCGGCCTCGGTCAAGGTGCCGCGGGTCAGCCGCATCTCCTCCTGGGTCTGGTCGTCGACGTAGGCCTTACCGGCGCGGATCAAATACTCCGCCCAGGTGTAGAGCTGCTCGAAATAGTCGGACGCGTGATAAAGATGCTCGCCCCAATCAAAGCCCAACCAGCGGACGTCGCACTCGATGGCGTCGATATATTCCTGCGCTTCCCTGGTCGGGTTGGTGTCGTCGAAGCGCAAATTGCAGTGGCCGCCAAATTCCTCCGCGACGCCGAAGTTCAGGCAAATCGATTTGGCGTGGCCGATATGGAGATAACCGTTCGGCTCAGGTGGAAAGCGGGTGACGATGGTTTTGTGCCGGCCGGACGCAAGATCGGCGCTAACGATGTCGCGGATGAAATCCTGACCCGCTTCCCGTATCGCCGTTTCCGCAGCCGTCATGACCTGATCGCTTCCGTTTACCGCGAAGACACCTGCGGCGCGCCCGGATTGGACAAAATGGCCTGCGCGGTCAAGCCCGCCGATGCGAAACCGAAGCGGGTTTACTTCCATTCATATTTAGCTGTGCTACAGGGGCCCGCCAGCGTGAGGAACTCGAACCGACCATGAGCGTCGTCACCCGTTTTGCTCCCTCGCCGACAGGATTCCTCCATATCGGCGGCGCCCGCACCGCGCTGTTCAACTGGCTCTACGCCCGCGGGCGCAGTGGCAAGATGCTGTTGCGCATCGAAGACACCGATCGCGAGCGCTCCACTCAGGCGGCGATCGACGCCATCCTTGACGGGCTCTCTTGGCTCGGCATCGATTGGGATGGCGAGGTTATCTATCAATTCTCCCGCGCAGCGCGGCACCGGGAAGTCGCCGAGCAGCTGCTCGCGTCCGGACATGCCTATCGGTGCTACGCCAGCCCGGAAGAGCTGAAGGAGATGCGCGAGGCGGCCCGGCGCGAGGGCCGCGCCAGGCTCTATGACGGCCGCTGGCGCGACCGCGATCCGGGCGACGCGCCGGCCGACGCTAAACCGGCGATCCGGTTAAAGGCGCCGCTGACCGGCGAAACTGTCATCGAGGATCAGGTCCAGGGCCGCGTGGTCTGGCAGAACGAGAATCTCGACGACCTCGTGCTGCTTCGTTCCGACGGCACCCCGACCTACATGCTCGCTGTCGTCGTCGACGACCACGATATGGTGGTGACCCACATCATCCGCGGCGACGACCATTTGACCAACGCCGCGCGGCAGAAACAAATCTACAACGCACTCGGCTGGCCCGTTCCGGTGATGTCGCACATTCCGCTGATCCATGGCCCCGACGGCTCGAAACTCTCCAAGCGCCATGGCGCGCTCGGCGTCGATGCCTACCGCGCCGTGGGTTACTTGCCGGCGGCGTTGCGGAATTATCTGGTGCGGCTTGGCTGGAGCCACGGCGACCAGGAAATCTTCTCAACGGAAGAAATGATCGCAGCCTTCGACCTGCCGCAGATCGGCCGCTCACCGGCGCGGTTTGATTTCGCAAAGCTCGAAAGCCTGAACGGGCACTACATCCGCACCAGCGCGGACGAGGCGCTGCTTCAGGCGATCGAGCAGCTGCTGCCGTATCTGGCGGATGGCGCCGCCATTATCGGCAAGCTGACGCCGCAGCTGCGACAGCAATGGCTGGCGGCGATGCCGAGTTTGAAGGAGCGCGCCAAGACCCTCCTTGATCTCATTGCCGGAGCACATTTTTTGCTGGCCGATCGGCCCTTAGCGTTGGACGAACCGGCGAAGGCGTTGCTGACGCCGGAGGCAAGGGTGCTCTTGCATGACATTGGGCCGGAGCTCGGCCGTGTCGAACCGTGGACGGCGTCGGGGACCGAACAGGCCGTGCGCGCGTTCGCTGAACGCAAGGGCGCCAAACTCGGCGCGGTCGCGCAGCCGTTGCGCGCGTCACTGACCGGCCGGACGACATCGCCGGGCATCTTCGAAGTCTTGACCGTGCTCGGCAAAGCCGAGAGCCTCGCGCGCATTGCTGATCAATCCAAACTTGCCGGCGCGGAGCAGAGCAATGCGTAAGCCCCGGTGTGAATTGGCAAGCCGCGGTCCGGCCGACCACCTATACGGATCCCGCTGGTGCAAACCCGGTTGAAAGCCTATTTTCTTGCGGTGCACACTTGGTTGCGCTACGGCAACAAGGCCGGATCGGCAGGGCTGCGCCTTGCATTGGCTACCGTGCCGCGTGCGCCGCACTGTTGAAGCTGTCTGACAGCGAGGATGCGATTATGGACGCAAAAACCGGCACGGACACCAAGACTGGCAAGCTGACACTCGGTGACAAGAGCTTTTCGTTTCCACTCTACGAGGGAACGATCGGCCCCGAAGTGATGGACATCGCTAAGCTGTACGGCCAGGCAGGCATCTTTACGTACGATCCCGGCTTCACTTCGACCGCCAGCTGCGAGTCGAAGATCACGTTTATCGACGGCGACAAAGGTGTGCTGCTTTACCGCGGCTATCCGATCGACGACCTGGCCGAGCACGGCGACTTTCTCGAGACCTGTTATCTGCTGCTGTACGGCGAACTGCCGACCGCCGCGCAGAAGGAGAATTTCGACGATCGCGTGGTCCATCACACCATGGTCCACGAGCAGATGAACCGGTTTTTTCAAGGCTTCCGCCGCGATGCCCACCCGATGGCGGTGATGGTTGGCTGCGTCGGCGCGCTGTCGGCGTTCTATCACGACTCCACCGACATCACAGATCCCACCCAGCGGATGGTCGCATCGATCCGCATGATCGCGAAAATGCCGACGCTGGCCGCAATGGCTTACAAATACTCGATCGGCCAGCCGTTCATGTATCCGGATAACGATCTGGATTATGCCTCGAATTTCCTGCGGATGTGTTTCGCGGTGCCCTGCGAGAAATACGTCGCCAATCCGGTGGTCGCGCGCGCCATGGACCGCATCCTGATCCTGCACGCCGATCACGAGCAAAACGCCTCGACCTCGACTGTGCGGCTCGCCGGCTCAACGGGCGCTAATCCGTTTGCCTGCATCGCCGCCGGTATCGCCTGCCTATGGGGACCCGCGCATGGCGGCGCCAACGAGGCGGCGTTGAAGATGCTGGGCGAGATCGGCAGCGTCGAACACATTCCTGAATACGTCAAACGCGCCAAAGACCCGAATGACTCGTTTCGGCTGATGGGCTTCGGCCACCGCGTCTACAAGAATTACGACCCGCGGGCGAAAATCATGCAGAAGACCTGCCACGAGGTCTTGCATGAACTTGGCGTCAACGATCCGCTGCTCGACGTTGCCATCGAACTCGAGCGCATCGCGTTGCACGACGAGTATTTCATCGAAAAGAAGCTCTATCCCAACGTCGACTTCTATTCGGGCATCACGCTTCGCGCGATGGGATTCCCCACCACCATGTTCACGGTGTTGTTCGCGCTCGCGCGCACCGTCGGCTGGATCGCGCAGTGGAAGGAAATGATCGAGGACCCGCACCAGAAGCTCGGCCGCCCGCGCCAGCTCTACACCGGTGCGCCGCGGCGCGACTATCAGCCGATCTCGCGGCGGAAATAGCTTGATCGCCATTGCAAGCGGAGCGAGGCAATCCACCGCAGCGTAGAGGTTCTGGATTGCTTCGTCGCTTCGCTCCTCGCAATGACGACGTTCACTAAAAATGACTGTATGACGACCGCGCGAACGTGAGCGCCTTGCCATTGTGCATAAAACGCGCGCCCTCCCCCGCCTGAACTTGCCCGATTTCGGTCACCAGTACACCGGCTGCATCCGCCGCCGCGCGGAACGCGGGAAGCTTTTCCGGCAACAGCGTCAGGACGATCTCGTAATCATCGCCCCCGGTGAGCGCCGCCTCAATCAGTGCTGGCTCGGCCGCGATTGCAGCACGCGCCGCGTCGGAGAGCGGCACGCGCGCGACGTCGATTTCGGCCGCGATCGCTGAGGCGCGGCACAGCTTGCCGAGATCGCCGGCAAGTCCATCGGAGATGTCCATTGCTGCTGCGGCGTGATGCAGAACCGCCTCCGCCAGCGCATTGCGCGGCAACGGCAACAAATAACGTTCCTCAAGGTGGCGGGCTATCGCGCTGTCAAGCCGCCAGCGCGCCGAGAGGCTTGCATCGCCCCGCAGTTTCACGCCGAGCGCCGCGTCGCCGATCGTGCCGGTGACTACAATGCGGTCGCCAACCTTTGCCGTCGAGCGCCGAACCATCCGCCCGTGCGGCACAGCGCCAAACGCCGCGATCGAAACCGAAATTGGTCCGGGCGTGTGGTCGGTGTCGCCGCCGAGCAGCGGACAGCCGTAACGCTCTGCATCGTCACCGAGGCCGGAGGCGAAGGCTGCGATCCACGCCCCATCGGTTCCCGCGGGCAGCGCCAGCGCCAGCAGAAAACCGAGCGGCTTTGCGCCCTTTGCCGCCAGATCCGAAAGGTTCATGCGCAGCGCCTTGCGGCCGACGCCGTCCGCCGGATCGTCCGGAAAGAAATGTACGCCGGCAATGACGCCGTCGGTTGTCAGGACCAGATCGCATCCGGACGGAGGCGTCAGCACGGCGGCGTCATCGACCAGACCCAACGCGCCAGGATGGGTCGCGAGCGGACGCAAATAGCGTGCGATCAGGCGTTCCTCGGCGGTTTCCGTTGAGTCTGGCATCGCGCAGCGCACCGGCGAATTGTGCTAGTCATGTAGCAGTCACGAAACGCCGGGGAAATGCCGTGGAACCGTTCGACCTGTATTCGCCCGTAATCGACGCCGATCCGTTTCCGTATTACGCGAAACTGCGCGACGAATACCCCTGCTATTGGAGCGACAATGCCGGGCTCTGGATTCTGTCGCGTTATGACGACATCGTCGAAGCGGCGCGCGACTGGGAAACGTTCTCGTCAACTCAAGGCAACTTGATCGATGAGCTGCCCGGCCGCGCCGGCGCGACTTTGGGAACAACCGACCCGCCGCGTCACGACCGCCTGCGCGCCTTGAGCCAGGCGGCGTTTCTCAAGCGCAACCTCGACCGGCTGGTTGAGCCGACGCTGGAGATCGCCGATCGCTCGCTCGACCGCATCGTCGAGCAAGGCGCGTTCGAATTCATCAACGACTTTTCCAGCCAGATTACGGTCGGGCTTCTGTTCCGCACCATGGGGCTCCCCGAGCGCGACCATGCCGACATCCGGCGCAAGGTCATTTTGGCGATCTCGACGGACAAAGCCGTAAAGGGCCGCACGCCCGAGCACATCGCCGCGTTCAAGGACATCAGCGAGTTCTTGACAGCCGAGGTCGCGGCCCGGCGCGCCAACCCGACCGACGACCTGATCACGCACCTCGCTGAAGCCGAAATCGACGGCGACCGGCTCTCGGAGCGCGAGGTCGTGCTCACGACCGCGACGTTCGTGATGGCGGGCGTGGAATCGCTTTCAAGCTTCATGAGCGTGTTTGCGCTCAACCTGCACGACTACCCCGACGCGCGCCGCCGGCTGGTCGCCGATCCCTCGCAGATCGCGCCGGCGATCGAAGAATCGCTGCGCTTCAATACGTCCGCCCAGCGCTTCAAACGCGTGGTTATGCGCAAGATTGAATTGCACGGCGAGACGCTCGAACCCGGAGACAAAGTCGTGCTCGCCTTCGGGTCAGGCAATCGCGATGGGCGCAAATTCCCGGAACCGGACAGTTTTGATATCGAACGGCGGCCGCTCGGCCATCTCGGCTTCGGCTCTGGCAAGCATTTTTGCCTGGGCAGCCAGATGGCGCGCCTCGTCACCGAAATCTCGATGCGGCGGTTCCTGGAGCGCGTGCCGGATTATCATCTGACGGTCGACAAGATCGGCTGGAATTCGTCATCGAACTTCCGCAGCCCGACGGCGCTGCCGTTCGCGCGGAATTAGCCCCCCGACCTCGATGTAGCCGCTCTCCCCGACCCACTCCGGGCTTAAGCGCCGAACCGCTGGCTCGGCGTCAGCGGCCGAACCAATTAAAGCGCCAGACCAGTTCAGTGGAGATCAACTGGGTGTTCTTCTGCGAGTTGAGCGTCGCCACTATGCCGCCCGGTACACCACCCAAAGGAACAGCGGCCGCGGAATATTGCGCGTAGCGGTATTCGGTCTTGAGGAACAGACCGGAGATTGGCAGCCAATTGAACGCATATTCGAAGCCGCTACCAAGGAACCAGCCGTTGTAGGTTTGTGCCGCCAGACTGATGCCGGACGGTCCGCCGCCCGCAAAGGCGAAGTTGTAGTTGACCGAGTCAAATCGCGCCTGTGTCCAACCGCCATCAAAGTAGGTGAGAACCCGGGGCGCGATGAGCGTGCCGATGCGGGCGCCAACCGACCACGCGGCGGATTTACGCTCGGTTCCAACCACGCCTGGAAAGTCCGACGTCCCGCTGATGCTGCCGCCGGCATAGTCACCGAAACCGCCGACCACCAAAGGGATATTAAAGATTGGCGCGTTGAACTGGTAATCGCAACCGAGCTGGCCCTGACCAAACCACCCTTTGCCGCCATTGGTGGTCTGCGCCGTGATAGGCACGCCGCCCACCTGGACGGAGCTGTCTTGATTCCACATGCCGTAGCCAGCACCACCGCCGACATAGCAACCGGTCCAAGTCGGGGCGGGAGGCGGGGGCGCCTTGTAAACCGCAGGCGGCATCGGCAAATCGGCTGCGTTGGCTGAGCTACAGGCCGCAATCGCCACCAAAGCTGCGGCCGCAAGAGATTTTATTTGCATGATAGCCCCCGAATTGCTCGGCGAATACGAGCGAGTTACACGAACGCTAGCACGACAGCGGGGCGATTCCTGTGCCTTTTGGGCAACAAGCCCAAGGTTCCGGCATGGAGCCGCCTCCGCGCAACATTGCTCGGTAAAAGCCGGAGACAAACTCACACCGAAGTGTCGGATCAGCCGCGTCCGAACTCGTCCGGGCGGGCCTGCCGCGCAAGTTCGTTCAGCACGGCATTGATCATGCCGGTCTCGTCGCGGTCGACAAAGGCGGAGGCCACGTCGACGTACTCGGACATCACCACCTGCGCCGGCACGTCATTGCGGCAGGCGAGTTCGTAGGCGCCGGCTCGCAGCACCGCCCGCAACACCGCCTCAATGCGCTTGAGCGGCCAGCCGCGCGTCAGCGCGGCATCGATTTGCGGATCGAGCCGGGTCTGCTCGCGCAGAACGCCGCCGACAATGTCGCGAAAAAAAGCAACTTCCGCCGGACGGTATTGCGCGCCTTCGACCTCGCCGCCGAGCCAATGGCTCTCGAACTCGGCCAAAATCTCATTCACGCCGGTGCCAGCGAGATCCATCTGATAAAGAGCCTGCACGGCGGCAAGGCGCGCTGCGCCGCGTTTGTTTGCCTTCCTAGGCTCGGTTACCGCCGCGCGGGCCATGGCCTCACTTACCCCGCGCAAGCTGACGCTTCAGCCGAACCAGAGCCAGCGCGGCGGAGGCGGCGTCGCCACCCTTGTCCTGCTCTTCGATGCGCGCGCGGGCCATGGCCTGGGTTACGGTATTGACGGTAACAATCCCGTTGCCGATTGGCAGGGCTCGCGCGACCGAAAGCTCCAGCAGGCCTTGGGCGGACAACTGCGAGACGATCTCGAAATGGATGGTATCGCCGCGGATCACGCAGCCGAGCGCAACGACACCTTCATAGGGGCGACGCTTGCGTTTCGCGGCGTCGAGCGCAATCGCAATCGCACCGGGAATTTCAAGCGAGCCGGGCACGGTGATGCGATCGATTTCGGCGTGTGCCGCTTTGAGCACCTTCATCGCGCCGGCGAGAAGGAAATCGGCAATGTCGTCATAGTAGCGCGCCTCAACGATGAGGATGCGCGCACCTTCGGCGTCACCCTTTTCGTTTTTGCTTCGCCGCGGTCCAGCCATGGTCGCCCTCTTGTGCAGCGCGGTCGTAGCAAGGGCACGAGGCGCGAACAAGCGCGCGTTCAATGCGGTCGGGCAGTCTCAAGAAGCCGCGCCGCATAGCGGGCCATCTGGTCGACTTCGAGATTAAGCCGGGCGCCAGGGCGCAGCGTTCCGAATGTCGTGACCTGCAGCGTGTGTGGAATGATCAGGACCGAGAACGTATCGCCCGCGACGTTGTTGACGGTAAGGGAGACGCCATCAAGCGCGACCGACCCTTTGGGCGCAATGAAGCGGGACAAGTCGGCTGGTACCCGCAATAACAGTCGCGCCATGCCGGGCAGGTCGTCGCGGGTAAGCAGTTCGGCGATGCCGTCAACATGTCCGCTGACGAGGTGCCCGCCGAGTTCGTCGCCGAGCTTCAGGGAGCGTTCTAGATTGAGCCGGGTGCCGCTCTGCCACGTGCCAGCCGTGGTCACGCGCAGCGTTTCTGCGGCCACGTCGACCGCGAAGAAGCCGCGATTACCCTTTCGGCCACGTTCTACGACCGTGAGGCACGGACCGGAGCAGGCGATCGAAGCGCCGATGTCGATCGTGTCGGGATCGTAGCCGCAGGCGATGCTCAGGCGCCGCAGACCTTCGGCCTGCTCGCGGACCTCAAGAACTTCGCCTAAGTCGCTGACAATGCCGGTAAACACTGGCCTTCACCTTCGCTCGAAAACGTCACACCTATCGGGGCCGAGGAGTTCTGTCATTACGCGGCGCAACAGCGGCGCCTGCGTGAGCGCAGCGAGCGGCATACCGGCGAGCGCATCAATACCGTCCGCACCCACAATCTTCGCAGAATGAAACAATATCGCCTCATCGACGAGATCGGCCGCAATGAAGGCAGCGGCGAGCGTCGGACCGCCCTCGACCATCAACCGGGTAATGCCCCGATCCGCGAGCTGCTTGAGCACACCCGCAAGATCAAGACCATTGCCCAGCTTCGGCGCCCGCAGCACCACAACGCCATCCGCAACCAACCATTCCTCGGCGGCGCGAGAGACCCCTGCTGCGGCGATGACCCATAGCGGCACTTCGCTCGCTGTTTGCACCAGCCGCGAAGTTCTCGGCAGACGCAACGCCGAGTCGAGCACGACGCGCACCGGCGAGCGTTTCTCCATGCCGGGGAGCCGGCACGTCAGCAGCGGATCGTCGGCCAGCACCGTTCCGACGCCGATCATGATCGCGTCGCTCTGTGCCCGCAGGAGATGGACGCGATCACGCGTTTCCGCGCCAGTGATGGCAACCGGTGTCCGGCCCGCCGCCCCGGCCTTACCATCGGCCGAGATCGCGAGCTTGAGCATGACGTGGGGCCGGCCGTCGCGCATGCGCCTGATGTGTCCGGTATGGTCGTGGCGCGCTTCGTCAGCGCCGGTGCCAACATCGACCACGATACCAGCCGAGCGAAGCCGTGCATGACCCTGGCCGGCCACTTCCGGATTGGGATCTTCAAGCGCCGAGACGACGCGCGCCACGTCTGCGGCGACGATGGCGTCGGCGCAGGGCGCGGATTTGCCGTGATGCGAGCACGGCTCAAGCGTCACGTAGAGCGTCGCACCACGCGCCGCTTGTCCCGCGCGGCGCAACGCCTCGACCTCCGCATGCGGCCGGCCCCCGGGCTGCGTCCAGCCACGACCGAAAATCACGCCGTTTTTCACGATCACAGCGCCAACGGCCGGGTTCGGCCACGTCCGGCCAAGCCCGCGCCGGCCGAGCGCTAGAGCAAGCGCCATAAAACGCTGATCTTCCGTCAACGCCTCGGCGCGCGCGACAACATCCGCGCTCACTTGCGGGCGATCTCCGTCGCCTCTTCGCCGGATAATTCCGCGAGCGCCGTTTCGAAGTCCTTGGCCTCGCGGAAATTGCGATAGACCGAAGCGAACCGCACATAGGCGACGTCGTCGAGGTCGCGCAGATAGGCCATGACCGTTTCGCCGATCGTCTCGGAGGACACTTCGCTTTCGCCCTGGCTTTCCAGCTCGCGTACGATCTTCGAGACCATTTGGTCGACGCGCTCCGGCTCGACCGGACGCTTGCGCAAAGCGATTTGCACCGACCGCAGAAGCTTGTCGCGATCGAACGGCACGCGCCGGCCGTTGCGCTTGATCACGATCAGTTCGCGCAGCTGAACGCGCTCGAAGGTGGTAAAGCGGAAGTTGCAGGACAGGCAAACACGGCGGCGGCGGATGACGGATGAGTCTTCCGTCGGCCGCGAATCCTTCACCTGGGTATCGAGGCTTCCGCAACTCGGACAGCGCATGCCGTGCCCTACCCCTCGTAGATCGGGAAGCGGCTGACCAGGCGCTTGACCTTATCGCGCACGTTCGCTTCTGCCTGCGCGTCTTCCTCGGCCCCGGTTCGCGCCAGCGCGTCCAGCACTTCGACGACCATGTCGCCGACTTGCCGGAATTCGGCGATGCCGAAGCCACGCGTGGTGCCGGCGGGCGTACCGAGCCGGACGCCGGACGTGACGGTCGGCTTTTCCGGATCGAACGGGATTCCGTTTTTGTTGCAGGTGATGCGGGCGCGGCCGAGCGCCGCCTCGGCGACTTTGCCGGTCAGGCGCTTCTTGCGCATATCAACCAGCATGAGGTGGGTATCGGTACCACCGGAGACGATATCGAGACCGCGTGACTTGAGCGTCTCAGCCAGCGCCTTGGCATTTTCGACGACGTTCTTTGCGTAAACTCTAAACGACGGGCGAAGCGCCTCGCCGAAAGCCACGGCCTTGGCCGCAATCACATGCATAAGCGGTCCCCCCTGCATACCCGGGAAAACTGCCGAGTTGACCTTCTTGGCCAACTCCTCGCTATTGGTCAGGATAGCTCCGCCACGCGGCCCGCGTAGCGTCTTGTGCGTCGTCGTTGTTACGACGTGCGCGTGTGGGAACGGACTGGGATGCACACCGCCGGCGACAAGGCCGGCGAAATGCGCCATGTCGACCATGAGGTAGGCGCCAACCTCATCAGCGATCTCGCGAAACCGCCGGAAGTCGATGATGCGCGGATATGCCGAGCCGCCGGTGATGATCACCTTGGGCCGGTGCTCCTTCGCAAGCCGCTCGACTTCCGCCATGTCGATGAGATGGTCGTCACGCCGCACGCCATAGGGCACCGGCTTGAACCAGCGGCCGGACAAATTAACTGGCGACCCGTGGGTCAGGTGACCGCCGGCGGCCAAGTTGAGCCCCACGAAGGTGTCGCCCGGCTGCATCAGCGCCATGAACACTTCGGCGTTGGCGGAGGCGCCGGAATGCGGCTGCACGTTGGCGAACGAACAGCCGAACAGCTTCTTGACGCGGTCGATCGCGAGCTGCTCCACCACGTCGACAAACTCGCAGCCGCCGTAATAGCGCTTTCCGGGCAAGCCCTCGGCGTATTTGTTGGTGAGCACCGAGCCCTGCGCTTCCAGCACGGCGCGGCTGACGATGTTCTCCGATGCAATCAGCTCAATCTCGTCGCGCTGCCGGCCAAGTTCGCCGGCGATGGCAGCCGCGATATCCGGATCGCTGTCGGCGAGCGCGGCGGAGAAGAAGCCCTCGGCTGAAAACGCCGTACCGTGCGAAACCGACATGCCTTTGCCCTGCCCTGTGCGTCGGCCCGGCCGAAATTTGCGACCCTGCAGCCAACCGCTCGGCGATAGCATACCGGGGGGCCAACGCAAGCTCTAGGATTACTGACGGCCACCCCCGCTACATTTGGGGATTCGTCGGCCGCGGCGCCAACAGCGGCGCCCGATCCACGCACTGCGTTTTCGCATCGTCGGGACTGCAGACCCCGAATGTTCACAAATTGGTAGTCACCGCCTGCACGCCGGGAAGTCCATCCTTGCCGTAGATGTCATCGCGGAACTGCACCACCCCATCAGGGGTCGCCCACCCGGTGATGTAGACCCAATGCAACGGCACCTGTTTCACAAGCTGCGCGGTTTTTTGTTCACCGGACTTGATCACGCGGTCAATGTCTTCCAGTGACCAGCCCTTCATTCCTTCGAGAAGCCACACCACCAGCTGACGCACATTCTGCACCCGCACGCAGCCGGATGAATGGAAGCGAAAATCGTCACCGAACAAATTCTTCAGCGGCGTATCATGCATGTACACGCCGTACTGGCTCGGAAAATTGATGCGGATCGAACCGAGCGAATTGAAGCTGCCGGGATCCTGTTTGAACGAGTAGTGGGTCGCATCTTCCGAGTACCAGTTGATCTGCGACGGCTCGAGCTCCTTGTGACGCCCATCGAAGATGCGAATGTGATTGCTGGTCAGGTAATCCGGCTGATCCTGCATTCTGGGGATCAGATCTTTTTGCACGATCGACGCCGGCACGGTCCAATACGGATTAAAGTTGACCTGGATGATCTTGCTGTTGATTTCAGGTGAAGGCCGGTCGGGTTTGCCGGCCACCGCGGTGTGCCGCGACACCGCAACGCCGTTTTCGATCGCCTCGATACGCGCCGCCGGGATGTTGCAGACCACGTAGCGAGCGCTGAGATTCGTACTGAGCCCGTGCAGCCGTGCCACATTGACTTTCAGTTGCGCGAGCCGCACCGGCGCCGGCACATTGAGCGCGGCTAACGTCTCCGCCCGGATCACGCCATCGACGGTCAGTCCATGGCGGGTCTGAAAGTGTCGCACCGCTGCCTCGACGTAGGAATCGTAGACGTCGTTGCCGACCGCGTTCGGATCGATATCGCCGGAGGCAACGAGACGGGCGCGCAACGCGGTGACGCTCGGATGGCGATCGCCGAGCCGAAGCACTTTGATGCCAGTCACCTGCGGCCAGCCGCCGCGCGCGACAATCGCGGCATAGCGTTCGATAGCCTCATCCGTCGTTTGGGCCGTCGCGGCAGAGACCGTCGGCTCCGATTGCTTCGGCATATGGATGTTGCGCGACGCGTCATCGAAGCCCTGGCCGAATCCGCCATGCTGGGCGTCGCCCATCAGCGCGTCGAGCGCCGAATCCCCGGCAAAAGCGCGTGTAGCCCATCCGGCAGCAGCAATAGCCGCAACGCCCGCTGTGCGCTTTAGAAAGGCGCGCCGATGGGAAGCTTGATCGTCTCGGTCGTGGGGTTTGTCCATGTGCGTCTATCGAACACGGGATGAAGGCCGAATTTGGCCTAGGTATAAGTAGTCACCAAACCTTCGGCTAGGCGCTCGGTCTGGGGGACAGGTCCAAGCGTGCAGGAGCAATTATGGGCATCATCCGGCTGATCGCGGCGCCGATCCGAAGTGTCATGCGATCGCGGCTGTTTCAGCTCGCCGTGGTCCTCGCGATTATCCTGTTGCTGGACTACTACTCATTCGACTACGCGCCGCTCCGCGAAATCTCCGGCGGTCTGAAGACGCTGGTCGACACCAGCGTTCGATTCTTCTCGGAGCATTTTCGGATCGGGATTCTGACCGATCCGGTGCTGCAGGTCGGGCTCATCATTGCGTATGTTTACGTGGTCTGTCTGGTTATCGCTTTCTTTGTGCGCATCGCGTTTAGGCGGCTGATGGATTTTATCGGACGGAACAATTTTCTCTGGCTGAGAAACACGATTGCTCAGGAGCGCGGCATTGCCGCCTACCGCGCGTGGGAGCCGCTTGAACGCATCAGGCCGGCGCATGTTCCGCAACAAAAATGGGAACAGACATTTGCCTGGCCGCCCGACAATATGCCGCCCTACCCGCCGCTGGCGCAGCGTATCGTCCGCGCGGTGATGATCTATGCGGCGGTATTGGTCGCGGCAGCCATTCTGTTGCAGATTTTTACGCCGTTCCCGGTCCTGACCTGGCTTGGCAAGCTAACAGGCATACGGCCGGGTTGAACGGCGCTGCGAGTTGATTGGCGACCAAGCAACTCCGATCCGAAGCAGGCGCCCCAGCGGCTTTGCTTCCGGCGCAAGAACTGACCGGGCAAAAAAAAGACCCCGGCATTTGCGCCGGGGGTTCAGACGAGCCATGACGATGGGATTCTGGCGAAAGGCGAAGCCCTGCTTAAAGCCGGTAGAGAATCTGGTCAGTCCAGAACCGCTCGAGCCGGTGCAGCGCCTTGTTGAGAACGCTGAACTCGTCGGCATTGATACCGCCGACCTGCTCCACCGTGCGCACATGCTTCTGGTAGAGCGCATCGACGATGTCACGCACGTCGCGGCCCTTTTCCGTGAGCTTGATGCGCACCGAGCGTCGGTCGACGCGTGAGCGCTGATGATCGAGGAAGCCCATTTCGACGAGCTTCTTGAGATTGTAGGAGACATTGGAGCCGAGATAGTAGCCGCGCGTGCGCAATTCGCCGGCAGTCAACTCCTTGTCGCCGATGTTGTACAGAAGTAGCGCCTGCACCGAGTTGATGTCGGCACGGCCGCGGCGATCGAATTCGTCCTTGATGACGTCGAGAAGACGCCGGTGCAGACGCTCGACCAAAGTCAGCGCCTCCAGATAGTGCGGTCGGATATGGTCGAAGCGCGCCTCGCGTTCGGCAGGCTCGACCGTCTTGGCGACGGCTTTCATAGTGACGCCTTTCCCGTGCTGTTTTATCTTGTCTTCGACGGGCCCTGTTTTCCCATCGTATGGGCGTCACCGTACTCGGCAGGGTCTAAGATCAGTTTAAAAGACAGGCTAAAAATAGGGTTTATTTGCCGCGGTGGAGCTATGATTAAGCATTGAATTGCAACGCTTTGCGCGACGTTTTGTTCACCCTTATGGCCGGGCATCTCGCGGCCCTTCGCTAGAGAAGTTGGCTAATAGGCCCTTCGGTTTACACCGCATCGCCCACACGCCGACGGCCTGGGTTGCGGCATAGCGATCGCGCCGTTTGCATCACAATGATCGGAGTTGCAAACCGAGCGCACCGCTCCGGGACGCGATCAGAAGGCGATTCAGAATGCCAATGGCAGCGGCAATCTGGATGCGGTTCGTTCCTCTCGGCATAACAATGTGACGCGGATTTTTGGGCACAGTTTGACTAAAACGAACATGGTACTCGTAAGCGAATCGCAAGAACTCGCGCACAGGCTGAATGTAAGGGCGCAATCTCCGAGGGTGCTTCCATGGAGGATTTGCTGCTGATCTGTGCTCCAATAGGAGTCCTGGTTTACGCTGCGGTCTGCCCCGGGCAGTTCTCGTCGTTTTTGTATTGGGCGGCAGGACTGTTTCAGTAGACCGGTGGGCGGTTTCCGCCTCTGTCTTCCTCTTGGGTCACACTGCGCGCCCAGGAGCGTAAATCGCTGTGGGTCAGCCTATGAATTCTTTGATCTCTCGGGCGTCGTGTCGTCGTTGGCATGTTCTGCAATTCGAACGGCGCAATAGGTCATTTGCTCAGTAGCATTTTTTTCCAGCTCATCCCATAACGGATCGAATTTGTGCGCGATGTAACGATCCAGGTCGTCCTTCATTTCTGCTTGCACCAAAGTATGTTTCCATTTGATCAAGCTATGCCACACTCCATTTAATGCGTGGCGTTTCAGCTCCTTTAGCCGGGCCGAATAATCTATCCGAAGCGCCATGGCATCGTCGGTATTGCTGTCGCGATAGTGGCGTTGCATTTGCCGCTCGAAGGCCGCATTTGTTTTGCGTGCGACCGGTACGACTTTATCCTCGAAAAAGGCATCGACCAGCTTCGTGACCGTGTCACTCGCTAGCCTTCCCATATCGTAAGCGCGAGCAAGCTCCAACGCACGGTTCTGCTTTTTCCGCTCGGCCTTCGACCTGGACAAATTCGACATGCTACCCTTCGGTTGCATCAACGCTGCGTTGGTATCAATCTTGGACTGGCAGCTTGCTGGATAAACCAATTCTGCCGCCCGCATGGCGAACGTTCTCCTCGGCAGAGTCTAACGCGAATAGCAAAATCAATATGTCGCGGTAATTCAGTACCAATTCGGCCAAAAAATCCGACCGCTGGGCATCGGTAGTAGCCCGAACATCGCCAACTCGTTTGACCTCCATTCCGTTTCCTCCGTATACTGACTACTGATCCGAGGGAAATCTCCAATGATTCGACTACTGGTGTCTGCATTCTTGATTGCGGCGACGGCTGCGTTGTTTGCCGTACAAATGCCGGGCGCCGCCACAGCCTCGACACTTACCTACGACGTCACCCTGACTCCTTCTTGCACGAATTGCGGTCCGGAAAGTGGAACCGGATCCTTCACCATCACCACTCCTGCACTCGGCAGCAGCGGCAACTTGACGGAAGGACATGGCCTTACGTCCATGAACTTTCTGATCGACGGATTGAATTTCACGATGAACAGTTCGTCGGAGATTGGGTACTATTACAATGGCTCGACGTTAGTTTTGGACAACATCGGCTATACAGGAACGATCGGGACTTTTGAGCTCACCGGCATCAGCCTCGGCGGTTATTATTTCGGAGACTCGGCGCCCGGCGGATACATCTACGACACCAAGGGGAGTCTTAACCTCTCAGTTGCTACAACGCCGCTGCCCGGCACTTGGTCCATGCTGTTGATCGGGTTGGCTGGCTTGGCCTTCCTTGGTTATCGGGCGGCCCAGAATGGCTCCGCTGCCGCTGTGACCGCGTGATGCCTCACAATACGATTGGTCCGTTGCCCCGGGCGATGTCCCGGGATTTTTCGTTGTAGAATAATTGCATCGGACCGACTGCGCTTATTCCGGGTACGCAAAGCGGACCATGGAACGAGCGCTGGCGGCAACTCGCAAGCGGCATCCGCATAGGCTCGCGAATGAACCGAACACGACGCTTCAGTATGCGGATCAGGACACGATTCAGAATGACAATGGCGGTCGCGACGCCGCTATTGCCTAACCCGCTGTAGCGCCTTAGTTAGGCGCGCTCCGGGGGAGTGTCCCGAGTGGCAAAGGGGGCGGACTGTAAATCCGCTGGCTTACGCCTTCGTAGGTTCGAGTCCTACCTCCCCCACCATCCTGCTCTGCCGCCGCGTGGCGCTGCGCAAGGCAAGCTCAACGAGCGACCTTAAGTGAAGCACTCGAGAAAACCCGCGTTTGGCCGCGGTGCGCGGTTTAAGCGGCGGCCGGCGAGCGCCGGCCCTCCGCGGCACGCAGACATCGAGGGCGGCGTCATCCTTTACGGCTGGCACACCGTCACAGCGGCGATGGCCAATCCGGCCCGTCGCATCCGCAAGCTTTGGGCGACGGAGAATGCTTTGCGGCGCCTGAGCGACGAAGGGATAGCGCTCCCGACCGAGCCGGAACTGGTGCGGCCGGACGCCATCGCCGCGCGGCTTTCGCCGGACGCGGTCCATCAGGGCCTGCTTGCCGAAGCTGACCCATTGCCCTCGCCTGAACTGGAAGAATTGACCGCCGCCGGAATTGTTCTCGTACTCGACCAGATCACCGATCCGCACAATGTCGGAGCGATTTTGCGCACCGCCGCCGCTTTCGCCGTCGCGGCTATCGTGACCACCGCGCGCCACAGCCCCGAGGCGACAGGCGTGCTCGCCAAATCAGCGTCGGGCGCGCTCGAGCACGTGCCGATCGTTATCGTCCAAAATCTTGCGCGCGCGCTCGGCGCACTCAAAGAGCAGGGCTTCCTCGTTGTCGGGCTCGACAGCGGCGCGTCAGAGGATCTCGCCGCGATTAAACTTTCCTCACCGCTGGCGTTGGTGCTGGGCGCCGAAGGAAAGGGTCTGCGGCAAGGAACGAAAGCCGCTTGTGACCGGCTGGCGCGACTCGATCTTCCGGGCGCGATCAAAAGCCTGAATGTCTCCAACGCGGCCGCGCTTTCGCTTTACGTTGCAACGCGCGGCAGATTTGAAGATCCGTCCGCAGCAGTAGAGTTGGGCGACGTCGCGGTGGAATGAGAACACAATGGCGATGATAATTTCGCGCTTTGCGACGGCGATTTTGTTCTGGTCGACGCTCGCTGCCGTCGCCCACGCCCAGATCATTAATCGCGCAAATGTCCCGGCCGGTTATGCGACACCCACGGGCGGCACCTTCTCGATCCGCTTTCCAATCCCGTTCATCGACATGGCGGAAAGGGGCGACCGTTTCGGCGCCGACCCCGACATGATGGTGCGCATGGTGACCGGCATAACCAAGAGCGGGATCAGATTGAGCGCCGCGGAAATGCCGGATCCAAATGGCCAATTGGCGCCTGTCGACACCTTCATGGACAACCTGAAACGGCGATTAGGCACCAGTGCCGTCTTGTCCGACGTGTCCCGCGACCGGAAGGACAAGATGGAGATCGTATCGTTTGTGCTCGCTGCGCATCAACGCGGCTTCTATTTCCGGGTGATCCGTGTCGAGGGCAGTCAGTACATCTTGCTGGTCCAATTTCCCGAGGGCCAGCGTGACACTGCGACTGACATGAAGGAGGCGTTTTTCGGTTCGTTCAGTTTGGCGCGGCCGTGAAGACAGCCTGCGGACCAAAAAAACAAAGGCCCGCGCGAGGCGGGCCTTTGTCGATTGTGCTGCCGACTGGCAGAGCGTCAGCGGTACCGTCCGCGGTAGTAGCGCGGACGGGCATAAACGTTGGCGCGGTAAGCAAACCGTGCGCCACGATAGACACCATACCGATAGCCAGGCCCACGATAGCCGTAGCGCTGACCAATGTAGGGATAGTTGATGGCCGGAGCGTACGCTGCGCCAGGTGCGTAAGTCCCGTAAGGCACCATCATGCCTGGACCGGAATAATCCGGTCCCTGATCGACGACGTAAAGCGGAGATGGGGCGTAACCGACCGAACGGCCACAATTGCAACCGCCGAAGCCGAAGCCGCCGCCGCACGATGGGCCGCCAAAGAGGCCACAACCGCTGAAACAACCACCAAACCCGCCGCAGCCGCCGGTATCCCAATGATCGACTGCGATTGGCGCGGGAGCGACCGGCACAGCAAGGGGAACTGGCGCCGGGATAGCCAGCGGCTGTGCATAGGCCGGCTGCGCGTAGACCTGCGGCCCATACCCGGGCGGGGGGCCGGATTCAAATCCGCACCCGCCGCAGCCCGCAAAGGCTGCCGGGCTCATGCCGGCGAAGAATATGGCCGAAGCCACGAGAATTGCGCGATGAAACACCATGGTACTCCTACTGAAAAATTGGTGTGGAGGGGGCGAGTGAGGACCGGCGCTGTCCGAGATGCTTGGCTGCGTTCATCGGCGGGGACGCGCCCAAGGACGGCCACCACCACCGTTCCAGATAATCGGCGGCGCAGCGAAGGGCGGATATTGGGTGACGGGGCCGGGCGCTGATTGGCTCGACCAGCTTTGGGAGAAACTCTCGGCCGGCGGCGGCAACGGCCGGTTGGCGGGTGGCTCGACTTCCAGTCGGCCATAGCCTGGCCGCTCGCCATTGCTAGGAAAGTACGCGGGGCCGAGTGCTTGGCGCCGGCGCGGAATAGCTGGGCCGGGTCCCGGGACCACGACGGCATACGGGCGGTAGATCACCGTCGGCGCCATGCCGATCGGCCGATCGAGCCCGTAGTCGCCTTCGACCACAGACCACGAGGCATCCACTCCATTGATGATTACCGGCACGTCCGCCCTGCCCGGAATGACGATCGTCGGCACGCGCTGGGCGAGCGCCGGTGAGCCACCAAGGGTAAGCAGCAGGGCCGCAGTAAGAATCCGCATGAGGACCGCCTCGAGCCGCGGGACTCTAGGGGAGCAGACCCATCAAATTCGTTTAGAGCTGGCTGATCGGTTCGGTGAATTGCGCGGTAATATTAATTGCCCGCTACGGCCGCGGGTCGGGCCGGTCGGCCCAAGCCTTCGCGGCCCGCATTCATCGCACACTGAGGGTGCGATCGCGCCCAGCGCCGAGGCCAAAAATCAGAGATGCCAAGCCGACCGCGGTGGAGAAAACCGCGACCGCGGACCAAGATCCAGCCCACTCGTAAATGATGCCGACGGCAAATGGTCCTATCACGCCGCCGAGGACGTAGCCGATGCTTTGTGCCAGCGCCGACAGTTTGGCTGCCGCGTGTGAATCGCCGGCGCGCAACACGAATAGCAAAAGTCCGACCCCAAAGGCGGCTCCTTGACCCAGCCCCAACACGACCGAAACAAAGCTGAGCGACCACACTGGCGCGAAAATAAAGCCGAGGAGACCGGCCGCCGTCAGCACCACGGCGATCACGATAATCAGCCGCTGATCACGTTGTCGCCCGGCAATAACCGGTGCCAGGAGGCCGGTGACCATCTGAGCGATATAACTGATCGACACAACCACGCCGCTCGCCGTGGGATCGAGACCGCGGGCTTGCAACATGCTCGGCCCCCAACTGAACACAGCGTAGGCAAGCGAGCTGATGAGGCCGAAATAGCCGGTAACTTGCCAAGCCAGCGGATCGCGCAACACGCTGGTGACATGGGCTTCGGCCACGCCGTTTGTCGTCGCCTTGCGGAGAAGCTGCGGCAAGAACAGGATCGCGCCGACCAGCGCCGGTAGGCCCCAGAACAGCAGCACCCTCTCCCAACTATCGCCGAGCGCATGCTGCATCGGCACTGCGGTAGCGGTGGCGACGGCAGGGCCAAGGCAAATCAGCATGGTGTAGAGGCCCATCATCAGACCGACGTGGCGCGGGAAATCGCGCTTGACCATCACCGGCGTCAAGACGCCCAACAGACACATCGATGCCCCGATGATCACAGTGCCGAGAAACAGCGGCGCGGCTCCAAAACTGCGCACCACGCATCCGATCGCCAGCGCCAGCAGCGAGGCCAGAAGCACAACTTCAACGCCAAAGCGGCGGGCCAGAGCCGGCGCGAGCGGCCCGAATGCGCCAAGACAGACCACCGGCGCCATCGTCAGGACACTGATTTCGAGGGCGGAGAGACCAAGATCCCGCCGAATGTCGGTGAGGAACAGGGCTACGGTCGTGATGGCCGGGCGCAGATTGAATGCAATCAGCAGGACCGCCGCGACGGCCCAACCGGGGTGCTGAAACAGCTTTGCCCGAACCCACCCTTGGCCACGATCGAGCGGATGCGATCGATGAGAGGCCCGGAACTCATTGGAGATTGCGTCCATTGTTGCCGTTAAGTGGGAGCCGGTACTGATTACGCCAGCAGTATTGTCGAATGGGACTTATGCGGTACCGGGTCAGCGGACTGACCGGTCGCCGGCGCGTGTCCCGGAATCGCCCATCGAAGAATGAATGAATAAAGCACCCGCGACTTTTGGCCTACGACCTCTGGCTGACAGACATGAGCCCCCCTGCGGACTACGCTGCCTTTGGGGGGCACTTGCCGGCAACGCTTAGTCGCACTGCCCCGACCACAACAAGCTGGGGGGAACGCCGATGACGACCATGGCTATTAATACGCCGCGCGCGGGAGGGATGACGAGCGAACAACGTCTCGTAATCTTTGCCTCCTCGCTGGGCACCGTCTTCGAATGGTACGACTTTTACATCTACGGCACGCTCGGGGCGTTCCTGGCGAAATACTTTTTCTCGAATGTGCCGGCGAATGTCGGCTTCATCTTTGCGTTGCTGGCGTTCGCCGCCGGCTTTGCGGTGCGCCCGTTCGGCGCTCTGATCTTCGGCCGCTTCGGCGACCTGATCGGCCGCAAGTACACCTTCCTTATCACCATGTCGCTGATGGGCATCGGCACATTCTTCATCGGCGTGATACCCGGCTATGCCTCTTGGGGCATCATGGCGCCGGTCCTCTTGATCGCGCTTCGCCTTATTCAAGGCTTGGCCCTTGGCGGTGAGTACGGCGGCGCGGCGATTTACGTCGCCGAGCACGCCCCCGCGAACAAGCGCGGCTACTACACGTCCTGGATTCAGACGACGGCGACGCTGGGCCTGTTCCTGGCGTTGCTTCTGATCCTCGGCATCCGCACCAGCATGGGCGAAGCTGCCTTCAGCGATTGGGGCTGGCGCATACCGTTCCTGCTCTCCGCCATCCTGCTCGCAGTCTCGCTGTGGATCCGGCTTAAGCTCAATAAATCGCCGCTGTTTAAGCGCATGGTCGAGGAGGGCAAGCAATCGAAGCGGCCGCTGGGTGAGGCGTTCGGGCAATGGAGCAATGCTAAAATTGCTATCCTTGCGTTGTTTGGCGCCACCGCCGGCGAGGCCGTGGTCTGGTACGGCGGTCAATTCTACGCGTTGTTCTTCCTCACCCAGACGCTCAAGGTTCCGGGCGTCACTGCGCAGATCATGGTCGCGATCGCGCTCGCTATCGGCACGCCGTGCTTCGTCCTGTTCGGCTGGCTGTCCGACAAGATCGGACGAAAGCCGATCATGCTCGCGGGTTTTGCGCTCGCGGTCGTGACCTACTTCCCGATCTTCCAGGGCATCACCCACTTCGCCAATCCGAAGCTTGAGCAAGCCTTGGCGGCGGCTCCGGTCACGGTGACTGCCGACCCGAGCCAGTGTTCGTTCCAGTTCAAGGCGACGGGCACGGAGAAGTTCACCACGCCCTGCGACGTCATCAAGGCCGCGCTGGTCGGGTTGTCGGTGAATTACCAGAACGTCGCGGCGGCCGCCGGGACGGTTGCGAGCGTGAAGATCGGCGAGCAGACGATTGCAGGCAACGCGCCCGACGCAGCCAAGGCGATCGCCGCCGCCATCAAGGCGCACGGCTATCCGGCAAAGGCCGATCCGAACGACATCAATTACGTGATGACAGTGATCCTGCTTGCGATCCTCGTCGTCTACGTGACCCTGGTGTACGGGCCGATCGCCGCCTGGCTGGTTGAACTGTTCCCGACCCGCATCCGCTACAGCGGGTTGTCGCTACCCTACCATATCGGCAACGGCTGGTTCGGCGGCTTCCTGCCGGCGACTGTGTTCGCCATCGTGGCGGCAACCGGAAACATCTATTCCGGTCTGTGGTACCCGATCGTGATCGCAGCAATGAGCTTCGTCGTAGGGCTCATTTTCCTGCCGGAAACCAAGGACCGCGATATCACGCATATGTAACGCGACGCCGGTAGCGCACGGCAGCGGGAGGGCATTTTGCCCTCCCGCTTTTTTTGCCCGGCAAGCGTCAATGCGTGGTGTCGCCCTCGACAGCTCCACCTTTTTGCAAAAACATCTCGCCGAGATGGGCGATGGTGTGAGCCAGGACGTTGGCCTGGTCCTCTTCGGGCACGAAGGTCAGAATCATGTCGGCAAGACTCTCGGCCATCCGGGCGGCAAGATCGGCGGCGTCCGGTGCCTCGGTCTTATCGATGTGCTTTTGCACGATGTCATTGATATCGCAGTGCAGGCAATCCGACATGAAATCACTCGCTTTGTCGCAGGCGGCTTCTCATTAGATGGCGATTTGGAGCGGAAAAATCAGCCTCGCCGCCGCGATAGTTCCATAGCTACGCGGTTTAGCCGACTTACCGGCAGCCGCCAAACTCCCCTGCCCTTAGGCTTCAGGCGTCTTGCCGCATGAACTCCGCCACGCGTTCGGCGATCATGATGGTCGGCATGTTGGTATTGGCGCTGACGATTTGCGGCATCACTGAGGCATCGGCGACCCGCAGGCCGTCAACGCCGTAGACGCGACATTCCGGATCGACGACGGCCAAAGGATTGTCCACACCGCCGATCGCGCATGTCGAGCTCGGATGAAAGCTGGCGCCGCTCGCGGCGAGAATTTCATCGTCTGACACCGCATAGTTGGCGGCGGCGGCGGCGACGAGCCGTCCGGGTTTGATCGCTGCGCCAATCATCGCGCGCCGCAGTGGCGCCGGAGCAGCGAGCACCGCCATGGCACCAATCGCCTTCGCGGCGCCGGACATACCAACGCCGTTGATCAGCCGCAGCGGCGGCTGCCGCGGCATCAAATAAACTTCCTCAAAGCAATCGCGCGCCGCGGGATCGAGCAACAAACGCTCGGCGTGCCGCACCGCCATGATCATCCGTTTTGCATCGAGCGGGTCCGACAGCAGCCGCTGCTCGACGCGGAGCGGCGCATTCGGATCCCCGGAGCGCAGCGCCACGACGCCGCGTGAGACCGGCGCATTAAGGCACGCAGCCGCCAGCGCCATGCGCAGCCCGAACCGCTTAGGACTGACCCGACCGCAATAATAGTGAGACAGATCGCCCTTCGGACAGCCGTCGACGCCGGAGGAGAATCTTTGGCTCGTCATGATGTAATGCTGGGCGTCAGCGCGGAGACGCGAGTTCGCCTTGAGCGTCATGGCGAAATGCATTTGCGGATGGTTCTGGTAATTGCGGCCCACGCCCTGCCGGTCGGCTGTGATCGCGATGCCAAGCTCGCGCAGCTCTTGCGCCGGACCAATGCCCGAGCGCAACAACAACGCCGGCGAATGCACGGCGCCTGCCGATACCACGACCTCACTTGCGGTGATCGTGGTCGCTTCCCCGGCGCGCTCGGCCACGACCCCGCTCACCCGCACGCCGTCGAAGGTGATGCGCAGCACGCGGGTGTCGGTCATGATTTCAAGATTGCTGCGGGCCCTCGCTTGCGCGGTCAGATAGCAGCGTGCGCTGGTCGCGCGCTCATGGTCCTGGCTGAGCGGCGTGACGAAAAATCCATCATCGGCGGTGTCATAAATATTGGCGTGCGAGGCGATGCCGCTCGCCGTCACCGCCTGTTCGAGACGGTGCATGTAAAGCGGCCAACGCTCGCGCGGCAGTCGGCGGACCATATTCGGCCCACGCACATTGCGGCTTGGCGCCGGTTCGTCGAGATCGTTGGTCATCGCCTGAAAGGTCGGCAGCACATCCCGCCAACCCCAGTTGCGCGCGCCCATCTGCTCCCAGCCGTCGTAGTCGGTCGGCAATCCGCGAAGCGCGATCATGCCCATGACGCTCGAGCCGCCGCCCATCACTCGCGGTTGCAAAAATGGCACTGGCGGTTCGTCCTTGCGCAAGCTTGCGGCAAAGCCGGGCCAAAAATAATCACGGTTGATGTAAGCGGCCGGAAAGATGCTGCGGATGTCCGCCGGCACGGCGCCTGGCGCCGTGTCCTGCCCGGCTTCAATCAGGAGCACCCGTCGCAACGGGTCTTCCGACAGTCGCGCCGCGACAGTTGCGCCGGCAGATCCCGCGCCGACGACGATGACATCAGCCTTTTGCATGCGCTATTTCCCGGATGGCGCACTGCTTCACGCGGCAAGCTCCGGCGAATGGTTATGTCATTCGTGCCAGACGACCCGACGGGCGATGAAATTGCGCACGGTCGCAGCGCCGGCACAGAGCAACGCAAACGCCAACGCCGCGGCTAAAACTTGCATAACAGCTCCGGGACCGATCTCAGTCGTGCGCAACTGCCCGAGCGTCTTGAACAGCCCGGCTACGGTACCGATGCCGGCGCCATAAGCTGCCGCTCGGGCGACGTTCCAGGCGCGCGGACCGTCACTTGTCAGATAGAGCGACGGAATCGGCATGGCCTATTCCGCCGCCTCGACCCGAGCGGGTTGGTGCACTTCGACGCCGGCAAGATCCGGCAACACCAAGCGCAGCAGTTCCGTTTGGTCGCGCGCCACAATGTCGGCTGCCTCGCCTTCACCAAGGTAAAACGAAGTCAATGGGCGATAGGGCTGCTCGCCGGCGATGCCGGAACCCGACAACATCAGATAGACGCTGCGAGAGCCGGCCTGATAGCTCGCCCCACGCACGAGCCCGATAATCTCCGCCGCGCATTGGCGTTCGGTGAACATGCCGAGTGGTCTTTTGCTCACGCCGGGCATGCCGGCAATTGGCAGCCATTGGTAGTTCTCCGGCTCAACCATAATCGGATCGCGGTAGCGCGGCCTCGGATAATCCATGCGCCTGCTGTTCACGTGCTCCCAGATCGCCTGATAGGCATCGCTGTTGCGGCGGCCTTCGCTGTCCTCGTGGCGACGAAAAATGCCGCTCTCGAAGGTGCCGAATTTTCTCAGCTCTTCGGTGCCGGCGGCGACCTCCTTCGGAGACAGGTAGCCGTTGCCGCTGGCGCCACCGAACTGCAGCACCGCGGTCACGGAGCGGCCCTCCGAGCTTTGCGGACCGTACGACGCGCCTTCCGGAAAGTAGCCAAACGTGCCGGCCGTCATCTTCCCGTTGCGGTCGAAATTGCTGGTGCCTTCGAGTTGGAAACGGAACTGATCGAAATTGTGCCGATGACGCGGCGAGACGAAGTCGCCGTCCTGTTGCCCGATGCCGAGATGAAAATTGCCCGGCGTGCCCGCCTCGCCCTCAAGCAGATGCCGGTAATGAAACGTCCCGCCGCGATGTTGCAGGCCGCGTTTCCACTCTACTTCATCGGCGTGAACGAGGTTCATGGTCCGGTGCCCGTCTCGGCTCTACTTAGCGTCGTATTAGTGCAACCGATCGCCAATTTTGTCGAGGCCCGCGCCGGCACGAGCACGTTTAGGGTTCAGTAACTCCTGGCGCCCGGCGCCAGTGTGTTCAGCGCGACATTCAAGCCAACTTCGCCGCCGTAATAGGTGACGTTGCTTTGGCCGATCTCACTGTAGAACGTCGCGTACGCCGTCACGCCGCGGCTGATCGTGACGCTCGCGCCAAGGGTGGGCGTCGCCCAATCCGTGCCAGGGACGATGGCCGGCATGGAATAGGCGGGCGCACTGATGCTGGTCAGCGACGCCGTTACCGAGCGATCAGTTGAGGCCAATTCGTGGTTCCACGTAAGCTTGGCGAAGGGATGCCAGATGCCGATATCCGCACTCGCTTCATAGCCGAGCACGCTGACTGCGGAATTGCGGATCTGGCTACCGAACGACAACGCCGTGAAGCCGCCGACCGCGCTGAATGAATCGGTTTCGGTGTAACCGTTGATGTGGACTTGTTGCAGCACCATTCCGGCCACGGGTCCGTGGGTGATCGGTCCGGCGAAGAAATTGTAGCCGCCCTCGACCGCGAGCGAGACATTGGTTCCGTTGGTCTGCCCGGTGTTGGATTGTGACGTGATGCCGATCGGGACGACGCGATTGACGCTGTCCTGCAGCACGCCAAAACTGCCGACAATGTCGGCCCACACCGGACCATGGTTGAAGGCGGCGAAGGCACTCGCGGCAAATTCGTTTTGCAGAAAGTTGCCTCCGCCGCTGAAAGTCTGCATCGTCGTCCCGATCGACATGGCGCCGCCGACCAGCCAGCCCGCGGCGACCGCGTAATCGACGCCGACGCTGCCGGAGATCGGCACGCCCGGATCGTTCGGAAATCCGGTTGAGCCGGACTGCATGCCAAGCGAAGACAAATCTCCGGTCGCCCAGGCATTATAGGTGCCAACATCGCGTTGCCGCTGCGAGATCGCCGTCTGATTGAGGATGGTATCGACCAAGGCCGCGCGCGTCTTGAGCGGCGCTTCCGCCAGCAACGAAATCTCGCTCGGCGCGACGATCAAACTGTATTCGTAGTCGGAGAGAATTTGTTGGCCCGCGGTCGCCAGATGTAAATCATCGGCAAGGAAGTGGGTCTGGGCTGCGTTCGGCGAAACCAAGGTCGAAATCGTCGACGTCGGCGAGCACAGCGACGCCCAACCACTGGTGACACCTGCCGGCTGCGTGCAAGCCGGTCCTGCTCCGGCAACAAGACCGAACTCGGAAAAATTCGAGGTGACGGCCCGGTACATGGCGTTAACGTCGACCGGGACAAAATTGACGCCGGCCGCCGCCAGGCCTCCCCACAACGTGCTGTTATAGCTGGTAGCCAAAGCTTGGCTCGCCGCATTACCGAAGAACGACTGCGGCTGGTCGGCTATCAGGATATAACCCGCGCCCGCGTGTCCAAGACGCGTGATGCCCACAACGAGCGCGTTGGCTGCCGTGGTGACATAAGCGGATTGTGCCGCGGCGGTGAGATTGCCGGTTGCATAGAGGATGTCGTTACCGCCCGAACTGATGAGGTAAAGCGCGTTGCCGTTGGCGACGCCGCCGGTCGCGCCGAGATAATTGTTGATCTGCGTGACCGTCGGCACGGCGCCTTGATTGCCCCAGCCGATATTGAAGGCGGCATCGCGCGCGCCGCCGGTCGCGTAATCAGTGCCGCCGGACTGGTTGGCAGGATTGGCGGTGAGCCCAAAACGGCCGGCGAGGTACTGCGCGCTGACCAGCCCTGGGCTGGTGGTCGCAACGCCCGCGCCCTCCTTCACCGCGATGGCAAAATCGCGATTGAAAATCGCGTTGGTGGAATTGGGCGACGCGTTTTTGTACCAGCCGCTGTCGATGGTGCTATCGCCGAAGCCGACGAACTGATTGAAGGATTGTGCGTTCACTGGGCCGCCGGCAAGGACGATCAACGCCGCGACGGCGCAAGCGTGCTTCAAGTTAGTCGAAGACGTTGCGCCGTCACTGGACGTTCCTCCAAGTTTCCAGTCTCGGCAATTTGCCCGGCGCGCGCAATCGCGGTACGTGCCGGCTCAGGCACGCAATCGCACCACACCTTCGCTCAAAGCTTCTGCGATACGCCCACGTAGAAGCCACGGCGGGCGCCAAATTGCGGCGCGAAGACGCCGATGCCGCTGCCGTCGCGAATCACGTAAGGCTTGTCCAGCAGATTGACGATGTCGAAACGCAGCGTCATCGGCTTGGAGTCCGCCGACCACCTGATTTCCCGCGACACGCCGGCATTGACCACGACATAGGGCGGTGTGCTGAGCGAATTGGGCGCCACACCATCGGACAGGTCGCCGGTGCGCTGGCCGCTGCCATAGATCACGCTGGTCGAGAACAGATTGCCGTACCAGCGATACGACGCACCGGCCGAGCCGGTCATCATCTGCATGTCGTCGGTGTAATGCCAGTTGGTGAGCAGGTAGTTGTAGGTTGCCTGGTCGAACAGATATTGGTTCGAGTCGACGTCGATGGCCCTGGTGATGTTGAACGAGAAGTTGGCGTAGGCCCGAAAGTCGCCGTTCACGTATCTGGCCTTGGCTTCACCGCCTTCGCTGTAGCCCCGCGCGTAGTTGAATTGCGTCAGCACGACAGCCGCGCCGAACTGGCCGTCGTCGAGCAGATCGCGCGCGTCCTTGTAATAGCCGTCGACGCCCACCGTCAGGCCAGGCAGCACCGTCTGGTCGACGCCGACGTCGTAATAGTTCGAGCGCTCCGGCAGTACCGGATTGGCCAGCTGGACCTCCGGCTGATTGGTGGTGTTGGTGAACAGCGCGATATCCGATTGCGCTGCCTGCGCCTGATAAGGCGGTGTGAAATAGCGCGCGTACCCGGCGTGGAGGGTGGTGCCATCGAATGGCTTGTAAACCAGCGCGATGCGCGGGCTAAGCTGGTTGGCATTGACGTACTGATACAATTGATCGAAGCGCAGGCCTGCGTTCAGCGTAAGCTCGTTGGTCAGCTTCCATTCGTCCTGGATGTAGGCGCCGAGGTTCCAGCCAAGCTTCGAATTTAGATCGTCGATTGGGAACGGCGTCGGCGAAATGGCCCCGGTGACCGGGTCAACCGGCAGGACCGTGGCGATGTCGTTGACGTTGGTTTGCTCCTCGCTCACAGCGAATCCGGTCCGCAGCGTATGCCGGGCGTCCACGATATAAGACATGTCGAACTGGGTGCCGTTGAGCAGGCTCTCGCGGGTTACATTGGATGCCACATCGTTGAACACCAGGTCGCCGTAAACGTCGGGAACGAAGTTGACTTTGGCGTAACGCGAGAAAACCGCGAATTGCATATCGCCATCCGTGCCCTTCTTTTGCAAGGCCGCGATGTTGGCGACGTAGGTGTCGAATTCGTTCTCGTTCAGCCACAAGGAATTGTAATTTGCCGGGCCGAAATCGCCGAGCGGCATCTGAGCGGGGTTGTTCGGTATCTGGAACGGGCTGTAGGACGCGGCCGAGATCAGACTGAACCGCGTCGATTTGTCGATCAGCGTCGACGAATAGCCGAAGAACTTGCCCTGCTGGGTATAGTCGTGGTTGGCGTCGGGGCTGGCCGTGGGATTTTCCAGCCCAAGCGCATTCAAATTACCGCGGGCACTGACAAAATACTCACTGTTGCCGAAGCTGCCGCCATAGTCGACGCTCGGCGTGAACGTCTGGCGGCTGCCGCCGTAGAGACTGACCTCGCCGCCGGGCACAGCAAAGCCTCTGGCGGTGATATCGAGCACACCGGCCGTGCGCAGCCCATATTGAGCCGGCAGCGTGCCGCTGAGCAGCGCCAGGCTGCCGATGAAATTGGTATCGAGCACCGGGCCGAGCGCCGAGACCCCCTCGGGAATTACAATCCCGTTGATGCGATACTGGACGTTGGCATATTCGTTTCTGACGTGGAAATCGGGATTGGATGCGGCTGAGTTGTAAGACACGCCCGGGAATTGCAGGATGACCTTGTCGATCGGCGTGTTGTCACCCTGCGGCAAGGCCTCGATCGCTTCGCGGCTGATCGTGTAAGACGTGGCGCCGATCTTCGGCAGCAGATTGTCCCGCGCCTGATCCAGCGCCTTCATCTTGTTGTCCAAAGCCGCCTGCGCGGGCGTCGGCGCGTCAGTTTGCTGCGCCGTGCGTTGTGGAGCCGCCGCATTGGACTTTGGCTTGGCTTTTGGTTTCGGCTTCGAGCCGCTCACCACGATTTGCGGAAGCTGTGCGTGGTCCCCGTTTGGAGCGGCAGCTGGCGCTGACGGAGGAGTTTGCTGTTGCTCCACCGGAAGCTGTTGCTGCTGCGGTGCGGGCAGTTCCTGCGCGCCGGCACCAAACGCTGCCCCTAGAATGGAAAGTGCAATGCCGTTCGGCAGCCAGGCGCGATTGACGAACGAACCTGCAAGCCGTGATACCGATCGCCCCACCATCGCACACCAAGTACTTTAGAACTATTTTTAAGTATAGTTTTGATGTTCACCTCGAAACCGTCTATAATTTCGCCGCGATCAACTAACAACAATAATCTCACATTACCCAACGACATCTGTAGTTTTCAGTTTTGAATTAGTAGAATTCAAATGTGCGCTCAAGCGGGTCTTGAGTGGATCGTGAAGTTGCGGCACAGCTCATTCGCCTGCTGTGCCTTAAGAGACGGTCTCGTGAGCAATTGGTGGTCAGCGAACTGCGGAAACAGACATCGGCGCGCAGGAAAATGATGACGACATTGCAGTTTCAAAAACAATCCGACCGGCCGCTTCGGCCAGCACGAACCGCCCGCGCACGTGTTGGGCGGTCGGCGCCTCGCCCATGATAAAGACCACTTTGCCGCGCACTGTCTGGTTTGTGGCGTGTTAGGAACGGTTTCGGGCCGCGTGCCGACAGAGCCGGTGCAATCGGGACGGTAAAGAATGCGGAACGATCGTCGCGTCGAGCGATCTACTTCAACGCCGCCTTTTCGATCTTGGCGACGCCGTTTCGCAACACTCGCCGCATTTTTCGTTGCGCTGGTCTTTGTTGTCGCCGCCGGCAATCCGGCCTTCCCCGAAGACGGCGCCATCTCCGGCGTTGCTGCCGCCGGACAGCTCGCGGCACCGGCGGCCGCGTCCCGGCCTGCTGCTGAACCATCCACCATCGCTGCCGACTTGCCGCACGACCTTTCGCCCTGGGGCATGTTTCTTCATGCCGACATCATCGTGAAGACGGTGATGATCGGGCTCGGCTTCGCCTCGCTGGTCACCTGGACGGTGTGGGTCGCCAAGAGCCTCGAATTGCGCAGCACGCGCGTCGCGGTGCGCCAAGGACTGCGCACCCTCGCCGATTGCACGACGCTCGCGCAAGCTTACGCCCAGTTACGCAACGGAACCTCCCCGGTCGCGCAGCTTGTGCAGGCGGCGGTCAGCGAGATCCGGCTGTCGGCAAATTTGCGCGGTGACGGTGTCAAAGAGCGCGTCGTTTGGCAGCTCGAACGCATCGAGTCGGCGGCGAGCCGCAGGATCTCACGTGGCACCGGCGTCCTTGCCACCATCGGTTCGACGGCACCTTTCGTCGGACTGTTCGGCACGGTATGGGGCATCATGGACAGCTTCATCGGCATCTCAACGGCGCACACCACCAATCTCGCGGTGGTGGCACCGGGCATCGCCGAGGCCTTGCTCGCGACCGCGCTGGGCCTTGTCGCCGCGATTCCGGCGGTCGTGATCTACAACGTGCTGGTGCGTTCGACGGCGCATTACCGGGCGCTGATCGGCGACGCGTCCGCCCAAGTCATGAAGCTTGTCAGCCGCGATCTCGACCGCGCCCAGCCGCTGCTGGCGCAGGCCGCGGAGTAGCGCCATGGCGATGAGTCTCGATCACGGCGAGGATGAGCTTGAGGAAGTGCATGGCATCAACGTGACGCCGTTCATCGACGTGATGCTGGTGCTTCTGATCATCTTCATGGTAGCGGCGCCGCTCGCGACCGTTGACGTGCCGGTAAACCTGCCCTCCTCCAACGCCGAGCCGCAGCAGAAACCGGACAAGCCGATCTACCTCACCGTCAAGGCCGATCTCAGCCTTGCGATCGGCGACGATGTGATCGGCCACGACGGGCTCGCCAGCGCGCTCGATGCGGCAAGCGGCGGCAACAAGGACCAACGCATCTTTCTGCGCGCCGACCGCACCGTTCCCTACGGCGAGCTGATGCGGGTGATGAATGAGTTGCGGGCTGCGCATTACCTCAAAATCGCTTTGGTCGGGATGGAAATGCGGGAGGCCAAATGAGCGCCCTCTTGCCGTCGTGGCTCGAGGACGACAACCCGCGCGACCTGATGCGCTGGGCCGTTGCCGGGACGATCGTCGCTGGCATTTATGCGGCGGCCATCGCTGGCTACGTGCTCTGGCACCAGCCGACCGAAGAAATCGGCGACGATGCCGAGGTGGTGACGCTCGAGCTTGCTCCGATCGACAGCACGCCCGACGCCGAGGCGCGCGACGTTGCGCCGGCGCCGGAGACCATGATCGAATCGAAGGCAGTCCCGCAACCGCAAGACAAGCCGCCGGAACAAGAAACCAAGGTCGAGCCGCCGCCGCCCGATGACACGCCGACCGCTGTTCCGGAGCCGTTGCCGAAGCCGCCGGAAAAAGTCGAAGAGGCGAGGCCGCCGGCTCCGATCACAGCGCAACGGGTCAAGGGCGGCGCGCCGCGCGTCGAACCCTCCTGGCAAAGCACCCTGGTCAGGCGCCTGCAGCAATTCAAGCGTTATCCGCGCGAGGCACAATCGCACAGTGAGGAGGGCGTCGTGCTGTTGCGCTTCAGCATCGACCGCAACGGCCACGTGCTTGCGCACAGTATCGCGCGCAGCTCCGGCTACTCCGATCTCGACGAAGAAGTGATGGCGATGATCATGCGCGCGGAGCCACTGCCGGCGTTTCCGACCAGCATGCCGCAACCGCAGCTCGATTTGACCGTCCCGATCCGCTTTTCGCTGCGCTGACGCGATTGGCTTTTTGGTTCGCCCGCGGACCAAAGCCGAGCAGCATAGAACCGCAAATCGGCACGCCGCCTAATTTAATTGCTTTACACCTAAAATATGCCTCTCAATAATTGTGCAGTGCGCAAAGAGGCGAAAATCGATGATTGAGGTGGTGAACCCATTGCTACGCGAGGGGCGGTTCAAGCTTGGCCTGTTTTCGGCCAATTGCTCCGGCGGGCTTTCGATCACCAAAGTGCCGGAGCGCTGGGATGCGTCCTGGGGGAGCAATCTGCGCCTTGCGCAAATTGCCGACGAAGTCGGGCTGGATTTTCTGTTGCCGGTGGCGCGCTGGATCGGATTTCCCGGCAGCGACATGACCTTCATGAAATCGGTGCTGGAGACGACGGTTTGGGCGGCCGGTCTCCTGGCCTCGACCCGCAACATCGCCGTGCTCACCACCGTCCACACCGCGGCCCATAATCCTGTCGTGGTCGCCAAGCAGGTGGCGACGCTCGACCAGATCGGGCGGGGGCGCGCCGGACTCAACGTTGTCGCTGGCTGGTTCAAACCGGAATACGAGGCGCTCGGCCTGACGCTGCCGACCGAGCACACCGTACGTTACGCCTATGCGCAGGAATGGTTCGATATCGTCCGCAAGCTCTGGTCCACGGACGAGCGCTTCGATTGGGACGGCACCTATTTCAAGCTCAAGGACGTCTATGGCGATCCCAAGCCGCTGCGCGGCAAGGTGCCGATCATCAATGCCGGCGGCTCCGCCGAGGGCCGCGGATTCGCGGTGCGCAACGCCGACTTTCTGTTCACGCCGGCGATCGACGTGTCGCGTTCTGCTGCCGAGGTCGCCGCGCTCAAGGATGAGGCGGCGAAACTTGGCCGCAAAGTCGATGTGGTCACGTTCTCCCACGTCGTGTGCCGGCCCACCGAACAGGAAGCGAAGGACTACTACAATTATTTCGTCGGCGAGAGCGACCAGGGCTCGGTTGACTATGTCATGAAGATGCAGTTCGCCACCGCGCAATCGTTTCCGCACGATCTTCTGATGCTAATCCGCGAGCGGATGGCGGCCGGGCATGGTGGCTTTCCGCTGACCGGAAATCCGGAGCAGGTCGCCGACGGCATCGAGCAGCTTTATCGTGCCGGGTTTAGCGGGACCGCGCTTTCGTTCGTGAATTACGCCGACGAGCTTCCGTATTTCGCAAAGACGGTGCTGCCGATCCTCGAAGCCCGTGGCATCCGCACGGTGCACGCAGAGAACGCGCTGGAGGCAGCCTGACGTCAGGCGGTCTATGGCCGCCGGGAAGAAGGCCGCAGCCCGGCTGACACGGGGGAGCCGCAACAGCGCCATGACCGATCAATCGGAAATCATCGAGACCGACTATGTTGTCGTCGGCGCCGGCTCGGCGGGTTGCGTTGTCGCCGCGCGCCTGTCCGAAGATCCGTCAGTGTCGGTCACCGTGCTCGAAGCCGGCGTTCCCGATCGCAGCATCTGGATTCACATCCCGATCGGTTATGGCAAAACCATTGTCGACCCGCGGCTGAACTGGCGCTACGAGACCGAGCCAGATCCGGGAATTGCCGGCCGGCGCATGTACTGGGCGCGCGGCAAAGTGCTCGGCGGCTCGTCCAGCATCAACGGCCTTCTTTATATCCGCGGCCAGAAGGAGGACTACGACCATTGGCGGCAACTCGGCGCCACCGGCTGGTCCTATGCGGACGTATTGCCGTACTTCAAGCGCTCGGAACGGCAGGAGAACGGCGCCGACGAATTCCACGGCGCCGACGGGCCGCTCGCCGTTTCCAATCTGGTCGAGCGCAATCCGCTCTGCGAAGCCTTCATCGAAAGCGCGGTCGCCTGCGGGATCGCGCGTAACGACGACTTCAACGGTGCTATCCAGGAAGGCGTCGGATATTATCAGTTGACCACCCGCCGCGCGCGGCGCTGCTCGGCCGCAGTCGCCTATCTGCATCCGGCGATGAAGCGCCCGAACCTGCGCGTCATGACCGAGGCGTTCGCGGAAAAGATATTGTTTCAGGGACGGCGCGCGTGCGGCGTCGAATTCAGCCGCAGCGGAGAGAAGTGCACCGTCCGCTGCCGCCGCGAAGTGATCCTTTGCGGCGGCTCGCTCAATTCGCCGCAACTTCTCCTGCTGTCAGGCGTCGGGCCGAAGGAGGATCTTTCCAAACTTGGCATTCCCGTCGTCCACGATCTGCCCGGGGTCGGCCGGAATTTGCAGGATCACTACGGCGCGCTCCTTACTTACCGGAGTCGTCTGCCGCTGACCGTCAATGACATTATGACAAGCCGCGCGCGGCAGCTGAAGGCAGGCCTGCAATACATTTTGTTCCGCAAAGGACCGCTGACTATCAGCGCATCGCAAGTCGGCGGGTTCATCCGCAGCCGCCCGGAACTCGCCTCGCCGGACATTCAATTCCTGTTCCAGACCTTCAGCCACGACGAATATGACGCCGGACTGCACAAGTTTTCCGGCTTCGCCAACGCCGTTTGCCCGTTGCGCCCGGAAAGCCGCGGCACGCTTACTCTCAAGTCGCGCAACCCGCATGAACCACCGGCGATGCGGCCGAATTATCTGGCAACCGAAATCGACCGGACGACGCTGCTCGACGCGATCAAAATCGGCCGCAAAGTCGCGAGCCAGCAGGCGATCGCCAGCCACATCCTCGCCGAACATGCGCCAGGGCCGCGGGTGCGGACCGACGACGAGATTCTCGCCTATGCGCGGGAGACCGGACTGTCGATCGCGCACCAGGTTGGCACCTGCAAGATGGGCGACGACCGCATGGCGGTAGTCGGTCAGGATCTCGCCGTGCACGGGCTCGCCGGGCTGCGTGTGGTCGACGCCTCGATTATGCCGACGCTCATCTCCGGCAACACCAATGCGGCGACGATCATGATCGGCGAGAAAGCCTCCGACATGATCCGGCAATCGCAGCGCCAGGCCGCTGCTGCGTAGCCGGGCGCCAAATCCGGTGGCAAATCGGGCTCGGAGCGTCTAGAAACGCCCAATTAGCCGGGTTAGCTCAGCGGTAGAGCAGCGGTTTTGTAAACCGTTGGTCGGGAGTTCAATCCTCTCACCCGGCACCAACAATTTCAAAGACTTAGCGCATTTTTCTCACTCAATTTTTGTCGCGTATGTTGCAATATATTTGCGTGTAATTTCAATGGCCGACATTGACTGTCGGCGGCTCCATGCAACACACATGCGACATGAGAGTTCGGGCGACGAAGGCAGAGCTTCGTGATCGGCAACGAATGTCGGTGAGCCGAACCGACGAGCTGTTGGCCAGCGCGGATTACCAACCACTGCTGCAAAACCTCAAAAAAATTGTCGAGGCCGGAGCACAAAGAAAACTTTTCCCTGGGCAGCACCAGGGACTGGAGGAGATTATCCGGATCGTCGCGGACCTGTACTACGTCGTTCCCCCAGGCGTCGCAAAGTATCTATCCTTCATTACCCGTATTGCTGAAATCGGCGCGCCGCTCACGCGCGTGATCGAAATACTGGAGGACGAGCGGTGCCGCGATTGGGTTTTACTCTGCCTGGAAGGGCGCGGGCTGCAGCGGCTGAACCGCCAAGAAGTCCCAGCGCGGTACGAAGGTCTTTTGGTCGATCTGCACAAGATCGCCTGCAGAGTACCTCCGCCCCGCATTGCAAAGCGCGGTAGGGGAAAACCCAAAAAGTCGGACGATCTTGAAAAAATCGTCGAATTGCTTGGACTTTACTGGAAGGAAACGACTGGTAAGCCGATGACCCGAAATTGGCACCGGCGAGAGCCGATTAATCCGGCGATGATGTTCGTTCACGCCGTGATCGGTTTCATTGATGCCAAACGTCTCGATGAATTACCGACGGTGACCCGAACAGTCGCGGAAGCAAAAAGAGACAAGCAAATCCTGTAAGCCCGATTGACTTGCGAAAATGTTGGTCCATTGCGCCCATTTTTGGCAAGCGAAACTGATACTGCCTGTGCGCAAATCGTAATATCTGGTGCTTCGCATGAATAAAGCGGAGTACCAAGCAAATGGAAAATCAAAATTTAGACCGCCCTATCTGGGGCGCGGCGGCAATCGCGCGCGAAGCTGGACTGGTCGACGACGACGGGAAAATCGATCTCAGAAAGACATTTTATCTTTTGGAAAAAGGGTTGTTGCCCGCCTCCAAAATAGGCAGGCGATGGACTTCAACCCCACGGCGGCTACGACGCGTTTTCGCCGGCGATGGCGCGGCAGAGCCGCGATAACGCTGCGTGAATGGGACATCCAAAAGCGACGAAGCCCGCCACCGCTGAGACGGTGAACGGGCTTCCAGAAAACGATCTTGGACAGATCAACTCCGTAACTACCGCCAAAAATCGCGCACGACAACTACGCCTCGAACTTTTCGCTGGCCGATGCCGGCAGATGGTCGAGCGCATAAACTCCGGTGCGGTGCCGTTTTTGTTTGGAATTGATTGCCTTTACGATGCAGCGGTGTGGTCCGGCTTAGCCGATGATGTCGGCGATGACCTTGTGCAATCGACAATGGCCCGCGCTTTCATCGGAGCATGTCGGCCGTGACCAGTGCCGAACTCGACGACAAAATTGTCGAATTGGACCGCAAACGCTCGCCAGAGGAACCGCGCCCGCCCGCATTTAGCGATGAAGCTCTGGCGTTGCGGTTCGCGGAGCTTCATGCGGACGTTCTCCGCTATGTCGCCGTATGGGGACGATGGCTGTCATGGAACGGCGTGCGCTGGCAATTCGACGATACACTGGCCGCGTATAACCTAGTCCGCAAGGTTTGCCGAGCCGCGGCCGCAGAATGCAACAAGGAAAGGATTGCAACGGTATTGGCGAGTGCCAAGACAGTTGCGGCCGTCGAGCGACTCGCTCGGTCGGATCGCCGTCTCGCGGCAACAGCAGACCAATGGGACAGTGATCAATGGCTCCTGAACACGCCTGGCGGCATTGTGGATTTGCGGACTGGAAAGATGCAGCCGCACCGTGCCGCCGCCCATATAACGAGGGTTACGGCCGTCAGCCCTGACGCCGCTTGCTCGACCAAGACCTGGGTGGCGTTTCTGAACCGTATTACTGACGGTGACGCCGAGCTCGTTGCCTTCCTACGCAGGATGGCGGGCTACTGCCTCACCGGCCTGACGAGCGAGCACGCTCTGTTTTTCATCTACGGGCTCGGCGCGAATGGCAAGTCCACCTTCGTCAATTCGGTGACCGGCGTTGCCGCAGATTATCACCGTACCGCACCAATCGAGACGTTTACAGCGTCGTCGATCGAACGTCACCCCACCGATCTCGCTGGACTTCGAGGTGCGCGCCTTGTGACCAGCGTAGAGACCGAGGAAGGCAGACGGTGGGCGGAAAGCAAGATCAAGGCACTGACCGGCGGCGACAAGATCGCCGCACGTTTCATGAGGCAGGACTTCTTCGAGTTCACGCCAACCTTCAAACTCATGATCGCGGGAAACCACAAACCCGGCTTGCGATCAGTAGACGAAGCCATCCGGCGACGTTTTCACCTCGTGCCGTTTGTCGTCACAATTTCCACCGGACGAGCGCGACAAGACTCTGGGGGACCACCTCCGCGCAGAATGGCCCGGCATCCTCGCTTGGATGATCGCGGGCTGCATGGAATGGCAGGGACAGGGCTTGGCGCCGCCGGCAGCCGTGACGCGCGCCACGGCCGCTTACCTTGAAGGCGAGGACGCACTCGCAGCGTGGATCGACGAAGCAGGCACCCGCGATCCGAACGCTTGGGAAAAGACGACTGCCCTCTACGCCTCGTGGAAATCCTGGGCCGATCGCGCCGGCGAACACGCCGGAACGATGAAACGATTTGTCCAGAACATTGAGGCGCGAGACCTCACGCCGGAACGCATGAAGCACGGACGCGGCTTCCGCGGTCTCAAGCTTAAAGGCGACCTCTACGGCGACGGCTATTAAATCAGGCCAACGAATTTTTCAGTTGGATGCGTCGCGCCGAAAGTCTGGCACCATCACTGTATGGCGGGCGCTAGTTTGCTCACGGTACACGCAAGAGGTTGCATGGCGCGAGCAATCGTCATTCGGAAACTGGAAAACTTTGGCTAGCTACCAGCGGCGCTAATTCTGGGATCAAGTGATCGGTGCCCAGCGTGGCTTCCAGTCGATCCCGAGAAGCGGACCCAATGTACCGAAGGGCCGATTTATTACGCTTCGGGGGCCGCCCTTCCAATCATACCGCTCGATGTCAAGTACACTCACACCAGTAACAGACTTCAGCATTTCCGCTGGGAGCGTTTCCTCTCTTTGCGCACCAGCACTATTTGCTGCAACGCGGCTAAGCAACAGAGCTGAAAGATTTTCCGAAACACTGACGTTAGGCAAAATCGGCACGCCTGCTATGACCGATAGGGCCGTCACGGCTACTACCCACAGACGTATACGCATCCTCCACCTCCGTCCGATAAGATAACTTCGGAAGCGTGAATGTGTTCACGCTTGCGGATATGAGATTTACGCGGTAGCCGGGCGCGATCCCTGTATCACGCGATATTTCGCCTGTCCGTACCGGCGAATATTTTTCAACAGATGATGCCGCCACGGAATCCGATATTGATCTGCATTGTTGCCGTATATCATCTCTTGTGCCGCATTCCATGACTCGGCGAGGAGCGCATGGAACGCCGGTTCTTCTTCTGCGCTACACCGATGCATACTAGCCTCGATCTGAGTGGGGGTTTTTAGGCCATCTGCCAGATCGGCCAGCAATTCAAAATAGCGGCGTTTCATCATCGAATGCGTACGGGCGCGATTTGAAAGATCAGCAGTCAAGTCAAGCGCTGCGAATATAACCGCTGATGCAGCAAATGCCCCTCTGATCCAAGGTGTATTGAAAAGATCGGTCACGGCTCCCGCACCCAATACGATTATCAAAAACATCAGGACGCGATGGACCGTATCGAGAAAAGCTTCCCGCGATGCATGGTAGCGCGCGTTCATCAACAGGTCGCAACGCAACCCGTCCATTAACGCTTGTCTCTCGGGGGTCGAGGCCCCGGATGGATTTCGGAATCCTTCCGGACGTTCTCCCCGCTGTCCTGCCCCCCGTGAAACGGCCCCGGAATCCTGTGAGGAGGCTTGGGGGGCGGAGCTGGAGGCGATGGCGGTTTCGGCGGTGGTTTGGGTGGTTCTTTCGCTGCTTGCCATGGAAAACTCGTTTGGATTTGCTGCCCGCCAAGCATCGCCTTACTCCCGCCCACATAAGCACGGGTTATTCGATTATCTAGCAGTGGTTGAATTAAGGGCGAAGGCTAGCAAAGAGCGAGCATTTGAATGGCGGTGATCGCCGATCAAAGTCGCAACCTGCTACTTTGATAAATCCGCCCGGCGTACTAGCAAACGTGCGCCCCCAAGTAGAGGGCGCACGTTTGCCAACGGTGACGCTTGTGACGGGAGTTTCGGTTATCCACGTCACGCGCGCGCGTAACGGCGATAAGCAGTAGAGGCGTCACCTCCCGTCACCCGCTCGCGGCCCGCTCCCCTCGCGAAAAATTCTCACCGCTCTATTCGCTGGGCGGTGACCTTTGAACTTGACGACTGGCAACGCAACATGTTCGCGACATGATTTGCAATAGATCGTAATAACAGTAACTTACTCGCAACAGACGGATATAGAAACCGCTGGTCAATCGCCTCGACGTGTGAAATGTTGTGTTCAAACCACACGTTCTGACCGGAAAAAATGCTCCCCGATACGAGCCTAATGCGTGCTCGAAACACTGCCGGTCTGGCGCAAACGGCGGCCAAGAAGATGCGGCTCCTTACGCTTAGCCACCTCGACGGCCGGACGGCTGCGGCAAGGCGAGCCCGCGAGCTGATCGATGCAATAGAACGGGACCTCGGCGGCGGAGACCGCCTCAGCGAGGGTTCGCGGCAGCTCATTCAGCGCGCTGCAGTGCTCGGTGCTTTCATTGAGAATTGCGAGGCGCAATGGCTTGGCGGCAACGCTGTCGATCTGGCGGATTATCTCGCCGCGATCAACTCACAGCGCCGAGTCTTGGCGACTATTGGCTTTAACCGCGTAGTGCGCGATGTGACGCCATCGCTCGCTCAGTATTTGGCAATGACAGAAGCTGCAGATGCCGACCACGATTGATGCCGCTCTTCGGGACCCCAAGCTGCTGGGCGCCGCGCTTGTTGATCCAGCCTCTTGGACCACATGGCTTGTCGTCTTGCGTGCCGCATTTGGGCTGTCGCTCGACGACAACGAGCTGAAAATCTTCGCCGACGTTGCCGGTAATCGATCGCCGCCTACCCAGCATGTTCATCAGTTTCGGCCGTCATCGGGCGACGTGGCGGCAAAAGCCGAATAGCTGCAGCGCTCGCAGTCTTCTTCGCTTGTTTCGTTAAGCACAAGCTGGCGCAAGGTGAGCGTGGCATGGTGTTAGTGCTGGCCGCATCTCTGGAGCAAGCAAAGGTAGTTTTTGGTTATGCGCTGGCCTTCCTGAGAGAAAGCCCTGTGCTGAGGAAGGAGATCGCCGAGGTAACCCGCAGCGAGATTAGGCTGAAGAATGGCATCACCATCGCAATCCACGCCAACAGCTTTCGCTCTGTGCGATGCAGAATGCTCTGCGCTGCACTTCTTGATGAAGTCGCTTTCTGGAGAGACAACACCAGCGCAACGCCGGATGTTGAAACCTACACGGCATTGTTGCCTAGTCTCATCACTACGGCCGGTCTGATGATAGGTATTTCCACCGGCTATCGCCGTGCAGGCTTGCTCTACCAGAAACACCGAGACCATTTCGGCATTGATGGCGATGACGTTTTGGTAAGTCAGGGCGGGACCAAGCAATTTAACCAAACCATCGACGACACTGCCATTGCTGCCCAGCTCGCAGCCGACCCTGCCGCTGCGCCGGAATGGAGCGGCGGCTTCCGCGACGACATTGCTGCTTTCTTGGACGATGCGCTGATCGATGGCGCTATCGAGCACGGGCGTCCGCTTGAGCTTCCGCCGCTCGCGGGCAGCAACAGCTATTATCGGGCTTTCACCGACGCCTCGGCGGCCGTGGCGATGCCTACACCATCGCAATTGGCCACAACGAGGGCGAACATTTTGTCATCGACCTCGTCCGTGGCACCCATCCACCATTCGATCCACATGAAGTCACCAGACAATACGCTGCGCTCCTAAAGGACTATGGCGTCGGCGAAGTGGCGGGCGACCACTACGGCGCCGAATGGGTTGCCGGCGCTTGGCGCGACTGTGGCGTGACCTACATTCGCAGCGAGTTGCCCAAAAGCGCGATCTATCTCGAAGCTCTGCCGCTTTTCGCGCGTGGCGTCCTCCGGCTGCCCGATCATCAGCGCATGCTGCGTGAGCTGAGACTGCTGGAGCGGCATACGCACCGCAGCGGGCGGGACACTGTTGATCACGGTCGTAATGGCAGCGACGACTATGCCAATGCCGTCTGCGGCGTCTCGCGGTTGCTCGCTGTTGCTACAACGACATTATGGACGCGGGAGGCATTTGGTACGCCGACAGGAATGCCAACTCGATGCGACAGCGTGTTCGCCGTGCTTGTGGCCGGACAGCGCGACGCTAGCGCCGTCTTCTTCACAAAGAGCCATATCACCAGCAGCCCTTTGATGATCATCGATTGTGCGACCGCGTCGCTAACGCCGACATTGTTTCACGCTGTCGCCGCTCGTCTTATTGAGCTTAACAAATCGACGAATGCTAGGAGCGGTGCCTTTCTATTCACCACTGGCGTTCTGGCGACCGAGATGGAGCGCCTAGGTTATCGCGTTACCGATGTGGTCGATGAGATCGCCAGCCAGGATGACAGCGTGCTGGCGCTGGCGGCCGCCGTCCACATCGGGCAAGGCGTGTGACGATTTGTGCTGAGGCGCTCGATAAGAGCCTAAATCATCCTTTCAGCTTTCTCGAATTGACCACTGGCAGCGATCTATCAGACCCACTCCGAACAGCGGCCCTAGTTGGCATTGCCCTCGCGCTTGATGAAGGCCGAACCTTAAAGGCGAGAGCGGCATGAAAAACTCTCTTACTCAAAAGCGTAGCGCCGCAAGAAAAGGATCAAACCAACATGGGAACATTAGCTGAAATCGACCCCGATGGGCGAGTTGCCAAGGTCGTACGCCGTGTTCTCTCTCGCGCCTGTAAGGGCCGCAAACGAGACGAGTTACGTCGCGTTTATCTCGATTTGGCCGTTGATGCTCAAACAACAATTTTGTTCCTCGACGCTCGGCTAAAGCACGGTCCGTTTTTTCCGGACCAGGCCGAAGCGTATGCTGAAGCTTGCAGGTGCCGAGATGCAACGTTTGCGGCATTGGGGATTACGAACCCATACCGCGCTAAGGCGAACTGACGATGACAACTGAACTCGACATCGCTCGTGCCGTCGCCTCCGGCGAGCTGCCATCGCCGACAGCGTTCAAGAACTCGCGATTTTATAAAATGAGAGTCTCCGGCACCGGAGTTGCGTGGCGAAATGCGCATCGTGAATTTTGCTTTCGCCCGCCAGCCATCTGGCTGAGCGATAGGATGATCGAGCGAGTGCCGGGTTGTCCGGTAATTGCCGAACATCCACCGTTCCGGGCAACGCTCGACGGCCCGGCTTTTCATGAGCGGGTTCTGGGAATCTGCTTATTAGGATTTGTTGAAGGCACCGATTTAATGGCGATCGTCCGGGTTTTCGACGAACGGGTAGCGGAGATACTAGATCGGGTCGAAGTCGATACCAGTCCGTGCGTGTTATTTGATCCGAGCCAAAACACATTCGTGGAAATCGGCGACGATGATCTTTTGATCGAGGAGGAGCCAGTCCTGCTCGACCATCTCGCGCTGGTGACGAAAGGCGTGTGGAACCGCGACATAAATGGCGCCGATGTCGGCGTCGAAATCACGAAGGAACCGGAAAATGCCTGACGATAGAGAGAAACTCGAACGCGCCGCCGAGATTCAGAAGGCGATTGATGACGTGGATAAGAAAAAGCGCGCCGACGAAGAAGCCGGTGGGCAGCTGCTCGACAAATTGCTTGCTCGGCTCGACGATTGCCTGAACAAGTTGGATGGCATGGACGAGCGCCTGGACGCGATGGAGCGCGACGACGCCAAGCGCAAAGACGCCAAGCGCCGGGATGATGATGACGACGATGTCGAGCGGCCGAGCGAAGAAGAAGAGCGAAAACGGCGCGAAGAACTAGGTCAGGAACCCGGCGAGGCCCGTCCTGTCGTCGCCGACACTGATGCCAAGCGCCGCCATGCTCTCGCGGATGCGCAGACCAGAGCCGACACCGTCGCGATGAGCTGGGGGCAGCGCGCTGATCCGCCTCTGGCGGGAGAGTCGTTGCGGGGATACCGATGTCGTCAGCTTCGCCGCTATCAGCGTTATTCGCCGCAGTACAAGGCGTCGGACCTTGAGACGATCACCGATCCGGCTGTGTTCGATGCCGTAGAGCTGAAAATCTATGCCGACGCTGCTCTGGCCGCCAACTCCCCGGACAGCGTGCCCGCGGGCATGCTTCGCACGGTCTCAAGAAGGATGCCGGGTGGCCATACCGAGAACACTTTCATCGGTACGCCGCATGCTTGGATGAGCCAATTCGCTTACGGTCGTTCGCGGTTTGTGACGATGATCAATCCGAAGCAGAAAGAAACGTGAGCGTGATCCGGACCAGATTTGACTGATCGGGAGTCCAGGATTTCCTCCGTCGGCTAGCGCGCAGGTCGATGGCTCCTAGAAAGGGAACCTCGGGCTTGGGCTCCCGCGTCATATGACCCGACAAGGTTGCCGGTGCGCGCAATTCAATTTTAAGGACGAGAAACTTAATTACGGAGGTGATTCCACATGACGCTAGATGTAGATAAGGGCCGCCCCAGAAAGGGCTGGCGCGCCGAGATTGAAGTCACGTCCCAGATGGTTTCGGTAATGGCTGGGAAGGTGGAGGAATGGCTTGATCAGTCGTCAGCGGCAATACAGGAAAAATCGCTAGACGCGCAGGTTCCGCAAACTGAGCCATCCATTCCCTCGGAGACGGTAATTCCTCCGGAAATTCTGGAAGCGGCGGCAGAGATCGCCGGCAATTCTGATACTCTTGGACTAGAGAGATGGCGACTGGAACGTCTCGTGTCCGTCGTGCTTGAAATGGATCGCGCTCGGCGGGATAAATGATCGACGCGTCTATTTCGTCTGCTACTCGATACAGTAATCCAACATTTTGCAGTTCGTCTTGCAGGATAGCGAGCCTCTGATAAAGGCCACTCAAAGCGTCTATCGTTACCAATATTTGATGAATTTCAGCGCGGCTACCTATTCGCTGGGCTATTCCTCTGTCCACATCAAACGTGATTGAATGCACGATGGCGTCACGATACTTTTTGTATTCCTCAACTGCGTCCAAACTTAGTTTGACGCAGGCTTTCGCCTCCTTTGTTAGAATTTGCGCTTGTTCGCTACGTAAGCGCAAGATTTGGATCTTGCCATCCATTCCATTGATGCGTTTCGTTATATCGAGATAGAGAGAGGGCGGAAGTCTCAGGGCAACTAGCAATAAATAATCGACCTGAGCATCGACTTGATTCCATGTAAGGGCAATCGCCGCTATTTCGATAAGTTGCTTTTCCGTGTAAGCTTTCTTGATATCCTGGACTCGCCTTCCCGGCTTAGAATTAGCCGGCTGAGGCCGTCTCATTCTGTGCTTGTCTTTTGGAGCTTTCGTCATGGCACGCCACCCGCAAAACGGTAACGATCAATACAGCGAAGAAGAAGCGCAACGACGCTTCCTAGCTGCAGTCAAAGCTGGCCTGAATACCAAGCCAAACCCCTAAAGAGTATCGTCCCGAAAGGCGTTCCGGCGCAATCGAAGAAACAACAGAAATCACGAACCCGATGACAACGATCTATGGCGTCTTTCTTTGCACTTTGTTTCTCAATGGACACAACTCTTGTGCCTCAAAACCGTCAATGATTTTCCACGACCGAAAGGCCTGCCAATCTTATATCGCGTCTGTGAATCCGCGCCTGCAAGGTGTGATTATGAAATGCCTGCAACAGACAGTACCGGCGTGGGAGCCAGTGCACTAAAATAGAAACGGAGTTGCTTGTCATGCCGTTCCAACCTGATGGGGTTTTTCAGCTTCGCTTTTCAATTGACCGGCGATGTTTAGTGCGTTTTGCGGCGCAACAGCAAATGTATGTGGGACGCCTTCCAGCGTCACAAGGCGGATTACTACAAGATCATTCCATTGATCTTTTTCCACCACGCATTGACTTACATCTTGAGCAATCACCACCTGGGGAGTCCCGTGTAGTTGTTCGCGAGCGGCATTTGCCAATTTGGCAAGCACAGGTAACATTTGCTCTACCGCCGAAAAATTCACGATAGCATCTATTGGCTCGCCACCATCAACAACGATTGTAATATCGAAATCCAGAGTTTGTTTATGTCCTCTCGCATTTGATATTCCCAAAAGCCTTTTTCTAATCGCGGCCATTTTGACGGTTGCTCCTAATAGAGCGCCCGTCTTGACCAAAGAGTCTCAATCGTGCGATGCAAATGGCACAATTGATTCTTGGCCCGCGCGGTGCTCATTCGATCGCGGGTTTCGTTGAAGGCGGGGCTGCAACCCCGCCTTTAACGTGTGAACTTCAACTTTCAAGCTGATTTGCCAGTCGCCGGCTTTTATTTTTGCGCCGCCAGCGGGCCAAACGCGCGGCCAGATGTTTGAAAATTGGCTTAGTCAGGTTGCCGGTACATCAACCGCTTGCCTGCAACTCCACGGATAGACGCGCGCTAGAGCTTGAACAGCGAGAGCGCAGAAGCGCCATCACTGCGGCCGGCATTCGACGCGTTCCAGAAACAGCACCATCCGCAACCCGAAAATCGCACCCCTCGATTCGCCGCCAGCTCCTGCCGTTTGGGACCATGAATTATTCGCGCAGAACGACATCCGGACTTGCACCCAGTTCCGAAGACACCGAGCTAGGTGAATGTAGTCTCCGATAGTCAGGAGCCGCGAGTGACGCGAGAAGTGGTGCACGTGAGCGGAACCGCGCGGTACGTGGCAGCTACTAGCGGCCCGGCAAGGGTGCGGAGTTATCTAAAGCTTCAACGATCCGTCGCGTGTTTTGGGAGGTCTGGCGTGTATTCTGTTCGATCATGAGAAGGATGCTGATCGTACCAAATAGAATGCTGCTGATAACCAGGCCTGCCACAAAACCGATCACCATAACCGAGGAAGCCAGCATTTGCACGCGCCAACCAATCGCCTACCATGAACGTTGCAGACAAGATGACAATTATGGTCGTTAGCCCCAACGTATAGTTCAACGTTGCAACGAGCAGCCTCCCCAGCATCGGCATATCCTCCCTAGATCAAACGCCAATCAAACCATACCCAACACACCATTATCCGTTTTGGCGATAAGCCATCAGAACCACCTAAGCCGCCTTTTGCGATTTTGTTGTTTGACAGTGCATCGAACCAAAAGGAGAAAACAATGGGCGGTAGTGACTATTTGGACAGACTACACTGATCTAACTCTACCGATTTCATCGTGACGTCTTCCACGATGCCCTCGACGCGAATGTTGTCTCCCTTGTTCCAGTTCGCAATTTCGGAAATCTCCCCCGGTGATGTCACTTTGCAGTCAACGCCGCTCACGAAACGGCCAGTCCAAAAACCCACTCGATACGTTCCTTTGATGAACATATTTTCTTTCGCGCTCAAAAATGGAAGCACGTCAGAAAACCGTCTTCCAACAAAATCACGCTGAAAGCGCATTTCATTATCACGATAAGTGCTCACAAGTGTTGGCAAGTCGGCGGCTCTTAAAGACACCCCCACAGATATTTGGGCGATGGTGGGTGGGGCGAGGCATTGAACACTTCACTTGCCGTGTGCGCAGGAAGTTGCGCGGTAGGCAATGTTTCGGTTTCAACGGCTTCGAGGTCAGAGAACTGAAAAATGAACTCAGGGTGGGTCAATGATCCTCCCAAAGTAAGACTGCTCTCTTTGATGCAGTCAGTTGAATCTGAAAAGAATTGGCCGCTGAACGTCACCCTCTGCCCTTTTGCGAGCTTAACAGCCTGTTTGAACAACTCGGACCCCGGGCTGATTAAAGTCCGATAGTCTGCGTCCGAGAGTGTGTTGTTCCAAGTCATGATCGAAATGCCTTCGGCAATCTGTATGGATAGCACTCCTAATCCATCTGAGTTGGAGGACAAAGTTTCAACTTCACCGATCCACTTGTTGACCCGTGTATCTTTAAGCACTCCGCAAATTTCTTTTGCGCGGCCAGGACGGGCCGCACCTTGGGCCATTTCGTTGGCGCCAGCGGCATAGGCAGCTCGGGCCTTTTCGACAGTTGCGATGAAGAACTTTTCATTTTCAGGCATGGTCGGAAGCGCGACGACGCTAGCCGCAATCTTCGGCTCGCCTGCAATCTGCGTCGGTTCTAGGCGGCGTAGGGACGGAAATTGGGCGTAAAGTTTGCCGAGGTCGGATTTGGCTTCAGCATTTCCTTGCTCTGCGGCCTTACGAAACCATTTCACCGCTTCGGCGTAGTCCTGTTTCACACCCTGGCCGTTGGCGTACATTCCCCCGATAATTTCCTGATCTTCAACGCTGCCCTGGTCCGCAGCTTTACGAAACCAGTGCATCGCCTCAGCGTGGTTTGTTTGTACGCCCTTGCCCGAGTAATAAAGTGCACCGAGGCCGTGTTGGCCTATGACGTTTCCCTGCTTTGCGGCCTCACGAAACCATTTCACCGCTTCGGCAAAATTCTGCGGCACGCCCTGACCGTCGCGATACATCGCCCCAAGGTTTGCCTGGGCGAAGTCGTAGCCTTGCTTTGCGGCTTTGCGATACCACTTCACGGCCTCGGCATAATCCTGCACCACCCCTTGGCCTTTGGCGTACATGACGCCGAGATTATTCTGAGCCGTGCCTAGTCCCTGATCGGCAGCCTTGCGATACCACTTCACCGCTTCGGCAAAATTCGGTGGAGCACCGTGGCCGGCGGCATAAATTCCACCAAGGGCAGCTTGAGCCTGGACGTAGTTTTGCTCTGCGGCCTTACGAAACCATTTCACCGCTTCGGCGTAGTCCTGTTTCACACCCTGGCCGTTGGCGTACATGACGCCGAGATTGTGTTGCGCCAGCGCATTCCCCTGCTGGGCTGCCTTGCGGTAGAAAACGATGGCTTGCTGATAATCTTGCGGGACGCCTAAGCCGCTGGCGTACATTGAGCCCAGATTGGTCAGCGCGAGTGCAAAACTGCGATCGGCCGCTTTGCGGTATTGCTGTAGTGCCCCGGTGAAGTTATTGGCTTTTTGATAGGCGCGACCGAGTTGGTAAGGCAGGCGAATACTGTTTGGATATTGCCGCACCGCCTCTTCACACGCAGGGACAGCCAAAATGGGATTCACATCGGCAAACGGAACGCCCGTGGCTTTGCGCTGAGGATCAAGGTCTGATGCGGCATACCTATCGCACACGGTAACGGGAGCTTCTTGCGCAAATGCGGCAGTGCGAAAGCCGAGCAACAGGACGCACAGAAATATGAGCAGCTTAGGCATCGCCACCTCGAACCGCCGCAAAATTGTGTCTTTCACCGCACAGAGCTGCGGGCGGACCAAAATTATCCCAGCGATTAAAATCCCGATGAACGCCAAAGACGCATCCTAAATAGGTCCAGCAACCACCCCGATAATCGGCGCTCACATCATAATGCGTCGCAATTAAACGCGCATCCAGCCCGACTGCCCATGTCACAGAAGACGTGTGGGGCATGGTAGGTCGGAATGTGAAGCGGCTGCGGGTCGTGGCCGGCCTTGCCCCGGAACGGGCGCAGTCCGGTTTAATGGCTTGAGGCACGCCTGCGGGCTTCGCCAATGCGTTTCCGCGTGCGGGACAGCCCCAAGGTGCGGCATGACGCCAAAATCCACCAGCGGCCCCTATTGACCAGCGGATCAGATTGCAACATACTGCAACATGCTGCGAATGATTACAAGGTAGGGGCCATCATGTCAGTCCGCAAGCGAACATGGACTACCCGGAATGGTGAGACGAAGGAAGCGTGGATTGTTGACTACAGCGTCAACGGCTCGCGCCACATCGAGACGTTCGAGCGCAAGAAGGATGCCGACGTGCGCGAAGCGCAAGTCACCGTCAACGTCGGCAAGGGCCTCCACATCGCGCCCAACAAGACCCCGACCGTTGCAGAGGCCGGACAACTTTGGATCACGGCATGCGAAGCGGCTGAGTTACAGCGCGCCAGCATCGCAGCTTATCGCCAGCACTTAGCCCTGCACATCGTTCCCTATCTGGGCAGGTATAGGCTCGCGCAACTGACCACCCCATTGATCCGCGACTTCGCGGACAACCTTCGCAAGGGCAAGTTGCCACCCGAGCGAGCGGTAGCGGAACGTCGTGAATTTAGCGACGACGAGAAACGCTCACCCGCGATGACCAAGCGCGTACTCGTCAGCCTCGGCACGATGCTGGCAGACGCGCAGGAGCGTGGGCTTGTAGCGATGAACGTCGTGCGCGGCCTCAAGAGAAGCAGCAGAAAACGCGGGAATAAGAAAGCGGAAGGTCGCTCCGCACGGCGCAAGCTGAAGGCCGGCGTCAACGTCCCGACACCCGAGGAAATCAAGGCGATCATCGCACACTCGCCGGATCGCTGGCGGCCACTGTTGCTTACAGCCGCCTTCACCGGCTTGCGCGCTTCCGAGTTGCGCGGGCTGCGATGGTTGGACGTCGACCTCAAGCAGAGCAAGTTGCACGTTTGTCAGCGCGCGGACCGATACTTAGAGATCGACGACCCGAAATCGCATGCTGGCGAGCGCACCATCCCCCTCCCCTCAATGGTGGTGAACACTCTGCGCGAGTGGAAACTTCGTTGTCCTAAAAGCGAACTCAATCTTGTTTTCCCGACCACCGCAGGCAAAATCGAGCATCACGCCAACATCGTGCATCGCGGGCTAGGACCGGCGCAGATCGCCGCTGGCATCACGGTTCCCGTGCTCGACGCCGCGGGCAAGCCGGTTCGCGATAAGGATGGAAAGCCCTTTGTCGCCCCGAAGTATCCGGGCCTGCACGCGCTGCGGCACTTCTATGCGAGCTGGTGCATCAACCGCAAAGTGGATGGCGGACTCGAACTGCCGATAAAGGTGGTGCAGGAGCGGCTAGGCCACTCGACGATCATTTTGACCGCCGACGTTTACGGGCACTTGTTCCCGAGCAAAGACGACGGCGCTGAAATGGAAGAGGCCGAAAAGTTCTATCTCGCCTGAGTGCGACACAGGTGCGACATGGCGGCAAAACTTCCTTTAGAAACAATGACTGATAGCGCCTTTGTAAACCGTTGGTCGGGAGTTCAATCCTCTCACCTGGCACCACCCGGCCCCAGCGTATGCATTTGACTGCCTCCTCGGCCATGAGAACAATTTGAGAACGTCGCGCGACCGGCCGTCAAACCGCTATGTTTCGCAGATGTGCGGCCGTCTTACCCAAAATGTAGCCCGAGAAACGCGAAGCCCTTCAATGGCGTCTTGGCCCGGACACCAGCGGGCCAAGCCCGTGCTCGACATTGTTGTGGGTAGTGGCCTTGGAGCCACAGTATTTGGGGCTTTGATCCGATAAGTTTTGAGACCAGCGGCCGAGGCTTAACGCCTCAATATCCGAGTTTCTGATGAAGCCGATTGTTGTAGCGGCCATGTTGGGTCTTGTCGGTCTGGGGCAGGCACTCGGGGCCGACCTTCCGTCACCGGCGCCGGTTCCGCCTGCGAGTTACTTTCCTGCCTCGGAGTACCGTTGGAGCGGCCCCTATTTCGGCATCAACGGCGGTTACGGTTTTGGCACCAGCAATTGGAGTTTGAGCGGATTATCGACTGGTAATTTCGATGTCTCCGGTTTGATTCTCGGCGGCACGTTCGGCGCCAATTTTTTCCAGATCAACGGGTTTGTATTCGGCGGCGAGGGCGATTTCGACTGGTCAAGGATCGGCGGCAGTAGCTCTGCGGCCGGTTGCGCAGCTATTGGCGCCCCGGCCGGAGCGACTTGCGAAACAGGTAGCCACTGGCTCAGCACCGGGCGCGCTCGACTTGGTTACGCGATCGACCGCGTTCTGTTGTACGCGACAGGTGGCTTGGCCGTCGGCGATATCGACGTAGGCAACACTGGCGGAACTTTTACCGGCGGAACCGCTGGCGGTGGAATTGAGGTCGCCTTTACCGACCACCTAACGGCAAAGGCGGAGTATCTGTACGTCAACTTCCCCAACGTTCGTTGTTCGGCGACGACAGAATTGCCGGTCGTCTGCGGAACCGGTGGCCTCAGTTTAACCGAGAACATCGTGCGCGGCGGCATCAACTACAAATTCAGCTGGTGAGGGTCCGCTAACAAAGGGATGCAAAGATGGCGCGCAGCCTGGCACTGGCGGTGATGGCCATTTTGATCGTGGCGATCGGTACACCCATAACAGTAACGAGCGCTGCTGCTGCGTCCCCGAAGTGCGTTGCGTTCTGCACCAATTGGTGTGTAAAGAATTTTGCCATGAAAAACACGACGGCCTGCAGTGAGAGGTGCCAACTCAAGCATTGCAAATGAAGGTGCGCCGGATCGCGGCGACCGGAGCAGGCCATGCCGACAATTACACGCCGCGCTCTTCTCGCCAGTCCAGCGCTTGCCGCGCTCGGAGCGCATACCGATCCGGCTCAAGCCGCCGCGCCGGCGGTTGGCTTGCCGACCGCCGGCATCTATCGCTACCGGATCGGGACGTTCGAACTGACCGCGCTCTATGACGGCATCTGGTATCGTCCGATCACCGACAAATTCATCCGCAACGCTCCGTTCGCCGAAGTCGAGAGCGCGCTCGCCGAGGCGTTCATGCTGGTCGACAAGCTGGCAACGCCATTCACGACGCTGATCGTCAACACCGGCAGCAACGTTGTGCTGATCGACACCGGCACCGGCGGCCAAATCGCGCCGTCGGCCGGCGTACTGCGCGACAATCTCGCCGCCGCGGGGCTCAATCCGAAAGCCGTCGACCTCATTGTCATTTCGCATTTCCACCCCGACCACATCAACGGCATCAAAGACAAGGACAACAATCTGGTGTTTCCCAACGCCGAGATCACGGTTCCGGAGGCCGAGTGGAATTTCTGGATGGACGACGCCAACATGAACGCTGCCGCGGCGGATCTCAAACTCACGTTCCGCAATCAACGGCGCATATTTTCCGATATCGCGAAGAACGTCACACGCTTTAAGACTGGAGCTGAGGTCGCGCCGGGCATTGTGACGCTGGCGGCGCCGGGCCACACACCGGGCCACACCGTCGTCGCCATTCATTCCGGCGATCAATCGCTCCTGGTGCTCGGCGATACCGCGCAGCATCCAGCCGTGTTCGCGCGCCATCCCGATTGGCAGGCCGTGTTCGATATCGATGGCGGCGCGGCCGTCGCCACGCGCAAAAAACTGTTCGATCGCGCCGCCGCCGACCGCATGCTGGTGACCGGCTATCACTTCCCGTTCCCGGCCTGCGGCCATCTGATCAAGACCGCAAGCGGTTACGAGCACGTGCCGGTCGAGTGGCAGCCCAACTTGTAGATCACATTGTCTCGATGACACCGAAGCGTCGCGTCAAATCGCGTGCAACGCGGTAGAATGGCCAAAGTGATCTTGGAGAAGCAGCCATGACGCTATCGCTTTCGCTTGCAGCCGCATTGCTGTTTTCTGCCGTTCTCGTGGCTCCCGACATCGCCGCCGCCGCCGGCGAAGAGAATCCGGCGCCGCCGCCGCAGACCGCAAAACCGTCGCAAACCAAGAAGAAAACCCAGGACAGCAAAAAGCCGAAGACGAATAGCGACAAGAGCAGTTCGGCGGAAGATTTCCTGCGCGGATACCATGCTGCCTACGCGCTCATCTACGACAAGGACGATTACGTTGCCGGCATCGCCGCGCTGCGCGCGCTCGGCTACGACGACAACGCCGACGTAGCGACGCTCCTCGGTTATGCGAGCCGCAAGCTCGGCCGCTATGACGACGCGAAATTCTGGTACGAGCGCGCGCTTGCGGCCGACCCCAACCATGCGGTGATCTGGTCGTACTACGGCATGTGGCAGGCCGAACAGGGCAATGTGCTCAAAGCCAAGGACGATCTGGAGAAGGTGCGGCTGAGCTGCGGCAACACCGATTGCCGCGCCTACAAGATGCTCAAGGACGTCATCGACGGCACGGTGACGTATTAGAGCCGCCGGCGCCGCTAACCCGCGCTCTGCGTCTCCGCGATGATCCAGGCCTGATAGTCCGGGTCAACACTTTCCAGCGGGATAACGAGAATGGCCGGTGTGGTGTAGGAGTGCATCTCCTTGACCGCGCCGCGCACTGCTTCGGCAAGGCTTGCGCGGGTCTTTATGATCATCACGACTTCTTCGCCGCGCTCGATCGCGCCCTGCCACCAATAGAGCGAGATCATCCCCGGCAGAATGTTGACGCAAGCGCATACCCGGCGTTCGACCAGCACGAGCCCTGCCCGCTCCGCCTCGACAACGGATGGATACGTCGTATACACGAGCACCGCGCGTTCCATACCAGACTCCAGCGGCGCCACGACGGCCGCCGATTTGCAACAACCGCAATGCGCATCGAAAGGCCACCGAGCCAGAACCGCTTATGCCCCAGCGCCGCACCACACCCCACTATAAGAACATTGCCTTCGTCGCCAGCGATACAGCGCCGGCGGAGCGCGCCCGGCGCAGCCTCGTTCGACGCTACGGCGACGCCCTGCCGGAAGCCGCCGACGTCGTCGTCGCCCTCGGCGGCGACGGCCTCATGCTGTCGACCCTGCAACGGTTCATGAATTCCGGCAAGCCGATCTACGGCATGCACCGTGGCACGGTGGGCTTTCTGATGAACGAGTTCTCGGAAAAGAACCTTGCCGAGCGGTTAGCTGCCGCCCAGGTCACCGTGATCCATCCACTCCTGATGCGTGCGCACGACGCGGCCGGCCGCGTGCACCGCCACCGCGCCATCAATGAAGTCTCGCTGTTCCGCGAGAGCTATCAGGCGGCGCGGTTGCGTGTCATGGTCGACGGCAAGGAGCGGCTTTCCGAGCTGGTTGCGGACGGCATTTTGCTTGCGACCCCGGCCGGCTCGACCGCCTATAATCTGTCGGTGCAGGGACCGATCATTCCGATCGATGCGCCGCTCCTTGCGCTGACCCCGATCAGTCCGTTCCGGCCACGGCGCTGGCGCGGCGCGCTCCTGCCCGATCGCGCTCAAGTGACGATCGAAGTGCGCGAAGCGGCCAAGCGTCCGGTCGCCGCGGTTGCCGACCATAACGAAGTCCGTTCGGTCCGCTCTGTCGAGATCAGCATGGATCATAAGGTCGCCATGCACATGCTGTTTGATCCCGGCCACAGCCTCGACGAACGCATCCTGCGCGAGCAGTTCGGGTACTAAGGACGGGGGACGTACGACAGAGCGCGGAGCAGGCGGGACTTCCGTCATCTGTCGTCTGTCACCCGTTTCTCCCATGCTTAACCGGGCCTTAACGGCAAAACCTTAGCATCGCTGTCTCGAGGCCGGGTGCGGCGCATCCGCCTTCGGAGGCTCTATGGTTCGCATCAATTTCAACCGTCTGCGGTTTCTCGTCATCGACGACAACGCCTACATGCGGCGAATCCTGCGAACGCTGCTGCACGGCTTCGGTACCCGCGAGGTCTACGAAGCCGAAGACGGTGCCGCCGGCCTCGAAGCTTTCACCCATTACATGCCCGACATCGTGCTCACCGACTGGGTGATGCCGATCTTCGACGGTCTGGAACTGGCGCAGATGATTCGGCAGCCGGGCGCCAACGCCAATCCCTACGTGCCGATCATCATGCTCAGCGGACATTCGGAGAAGAAGCGCGTCGTCAGCGCACGCGACGCCGGCATTACTGAATTCTTGGCCAAACCGATTTCCGCCAAGGCGCTTTACGAACGCATCCTCAACGTGGTTGCCAATCCGCGTCCGTTTATCAAGACCAAGACCTATTTCGGCCCTGACCGCCGGCGCATCGTCAACCCGAACTATGTCGGACCGGAGCGGCGCAAGGGCGGCAAGACGGATGTGATCCGCCAGCAGCCGCTGCTCGACAAAGCCGTGAGCTGAGCGCCAGGAGCAACAAGAAAAATGGCCGCCAAAAAGGACATCACGCCGTCGGTCGCAACGTTCGCGGACCACGAGGTGATCACGCCTCCCAACGAGCTCCGCAAGGCGCTGGCGCCGGTAACCGATCCGGGCGACGACCCGGTGGCGCGCGCCGAAGCCGCACTGGCGCAGCTTTCCGGCGAATTTGCGGGCTGGATGAACGCCGAATGCGAGCGGCTTGAAGCGGCGCGACAGCAAGTGAAGCTGCTCGGGTTCACCGAGAAGACCCACGAGGAGCTGTTTCGCGCCAGCCACGACATCAAGGGCGAAGCCGTCACCTTCGGCTTTCCCGGTCTCGCCGACGTCGCCGAAAGCCTGTGGCGACTCCTCGAACATACGCCCGACATAACCCGCATTCCGCTGGCATTGGTCGATCAGCATGTCGATGCGGTGCGCGCCATCGCCCGCGAGCACACCCGGCAGGACTGCGCCGACGTTGCCGACGCGCTCACGCGGCGTCTTCGCCAAGTCACCGACGAGTTCCTGCGTGTCGAAAACAAAGAGCGACCGGATTATCTGGAAAGTATCTTCGCGCCGCCGCTCGCACCAAGCGGGACCTGACACGTTTCGAAGTTCAGGAACGGTCTAGGCAGCCTCAAAGTGCTGTTCCCGGTCGAGCATTTCGGTGACGAGTTCGTCGCAGAATAACCGTGCTTCCTCGCGCGCTGCTTCGGTGGCGAAACGGCGCAGCAGCGTATTGAGCGGCGCGAGTTCTCCAAGCGCATCGCTCTTGCAGCGCGACAGCACGCGCTCGATGGTGCGCCGCTTCAGACGCGCGGGTCCTCCCGGCTCGCCAATCAATCCGCCCTCCCGCATGGCCTCAATTGCTTCCTTGAAAGCGGGATAAGTAGAGAGCGGCAACTTGGCCTGGTCAAACAGCGCTCGCAAACCGGCGCTGCTGGCGTCCTGGACCAGGGTTGAGATGCGTCGAATTGGCATATCGGTGAGCTCGGCTAATGCTTCCTCGAACAGCACCACGTTGCCGGACAACAGTGCGCGCAAGATAAGACCCGCCGTTAGCTGCCCGCTCACACGCAGATGACGGATCAGCGGCCGCATCTGCGTAGTCGGCGTGTCGGCAGCCAGTACGACGGTAGCCTTCTCACAGGCGTCGCGGGCGATACGCTGGGCGTGGTCAGCATCGAGCCATTGCCGCGCAACGACGAAACCGGCCAGCGTCTCCGACAGCTTGGCGACCAGCGACAGCCGCGTCGCCGTCGCGATATCTCGGCGTTGCAGCAGCGGTTCGCGGATCGCCGCCAAATGGCCATAACGCTCGACGATCCGATCGATCGAAAACGGCGCGATTTCGGCAGCGCTGTTTTCCAGCAGCACCAGACAGGATTCCGCCGAGCCGACCTCGGCGATGGCGGCGGCCACCGATCGCGGCAGCGGCGCGCGGCTTGCGATCGCGGCCTGCACCGCACCGCCGCCGGTTGCCACCGCATCGACCAGGTCGGCGTCGACAAAAAGCGGCGACAGCGCCAACACAGGTGCTGCGATCTGTGGCTGATCGGCGGCGAGCGCCAGTACGATCGCCGGCGGAGCGTGTTCGCTCGCCGCCAAGGCGTCCGCAAGTGAGCGGCGAACCAGCGGCGAAGAATCGTCCAGCAGCATCAACAGCGCGCCCTCCGCGGCGGCGGCGTCGTCTGGCGACAGATCGGAATAAAGATACGCCCGCGCGAGCGCGCCGGTCGCTTCGGCGCGCTGGCCGGCGGGCGCGGTGCGTACCCAATCCAGAAAGTGACGGACGATCATCGTTTCCTCGCGTTCACGAGCTCTTGACTGGCAGGTCCTTAAAGAGATTGAGCATGCCGCCGGAACTCAATTTCGGCACCGACGGATTACCACCGCTTGCTGTTGCATTCGGCACACCCCAGAGCGCGCTCACGAGCGGCGCCAACGGCGCGGTTCGATTGCGATCCGCAAACAGCCCATAAAAGACCTGTTCGTCACGCGCCGGGCGCGGTGGAGTGGCCGCGGCAAACGCGTTGGTGATGCCCGCGGTGTCCGGGGCGGTCTGCGCCGTTGCGGCGCCCGTCGTTGCGGCTTGGGCAGTTTGCGCTGTCGCGGCCGGCAGCCCCTGGGTCTTCAGCGCCATTTCGTAGCGGGCGGTCAGGATATTGCGGACCTGCGCCGCGGTTCGGGCCGTACCGGTGGCGCGGTCGTAGAAAATCGGCGAATTGGCCTGCGCCGCCTCGGGAAAAATGTCCGCGGCTTTGGCGTTGGGATTGCTGCTCGCAAGATTGATCAGCCGTGCCGCATTTCCGGCGCCAAGAAAGTGCGCGATATAGAGCTCACCTTCGCTCGGCGAACGTCCAAGCCGATCGCTCAACGCTGCCGCATTCGATTGCGTAAACGCGCCGGCCATCGCCGCATTCGCGGCTGGATCGGTGCGCAAATTGAGAATCTCGTTGCGTAACGCCGGGTCGCTCACCTCGTATTGGCCGGATGCCGTCTTGGTGATAGCATCGGCATAGCGGCCGTAACCGAGCGCCGGGCCGGCTTGCTTCATAGTGGCAAGCCAGGTTTGCTGAATGAACTGGAACAGACCCTTGGCAGACGACGTTGCCGCGCCCGCCAGCGCGTTCAAACCGGACTCGACCTGAGCGGTCGCCAAGAGGTAATTGAAGCTCGTGCCGGTGGCCTGTGCCGCCTGACGAATAGCGCCGGTCACCGACGAGCTCGCGGCGGAATTGCTGGAATCGACCAGCATGAAGACAACTCCCCTGCCGGCTCCCACCGGCTGCCCGTTCGAGCGTTAGGAAGCATTAACGACTATGGTAAACATGACCTTAACGGACAGTCAGTGAGGGAGGTGGAGATGAGCCAGCAGACAGCCGTGCGGCACAAACGCGGCGGACTTTATTTCGAGGATTTCGTTCCGGGCGAGCTGGTCGAGCATCGCTATACGCGCACCGTCACCCAAATGGACAACATGCTGTTCTCCAACATGACCCTCAACCCGCAACCGCTTCATATCGATCGGCATTTCTGCGAGCAGGAGACCGAGTGGGGACAGCCGCTGATGAACTCGCTGTTCACGCTCGGGCTGATGATCGGGATGTCGGTGAGCGACCTCACCGTCGGCACCACGATCGCCAATCTCGGCATGAGCGATGTAAAATTTCCGCATCCGGTGTTCGAAGGCGACACGCTGCACGCCACCACCGAGGTGATCGGCAAGCGCGAATTGAAATCGCGCCCCGGAGCCGGCATCGTCGAGATGCACCACCGCGCCTACAACCAGGACAACAAGCTGGTCGCGGAATGCCGCCGTCAGGCTTTTATGCGCATGCGCCCACGCGCTTGAGGCGCGGCGAATTCGGAACTCGTCCGCAACTTCAACCGCCGCCGAACTTGTACGCCACGCCAACGCGGACATCGTTGATCGGTGCTTTATTCCCGGCGTCGGCTGAATTCGTCGCGACGTTCACGAAGCCCTTGGTCGCGAGGTCGGTGTATCGGTATTCGATACGCGCAAAGGTATTGTTTGTTAAGGCATAATCGAGCCCCGCGCCAACAGTCCAGCCGTTTGAATTGCCGCCACTGGCGACGAACGGAGCCCCTGGAAAAGGCGGCGTCGGCGGAGTTGATCCAAGAAGGGCGTAGGAGGTCGAAGGGTTGCCCCATGCCCGGCCAGCGGTGCCGAACGCCAAGAAGCGATCATAAGCGAAACCGAGTCGACCGCGGATCGATTCGTAATCCTTGATCGTGGTGGAGATCGTGAACGGACCGCCGGGGAAGGCCCCGGGCGCGCCAATCGGCGCCTGTTGTTGATTGTTGCCGGTCAGATTGCCCCATTGCCAATCGCCTTCCACGCCGGCGACCAAATGGTCGAACTGATAATTGCCGCCGACAAAGCCGCCGGCGAACGGCCCGGTCACGCTGGTACTGTAGGGCGCTAACGGAACCCCGCCCGTCCTGGTCAACGTGCCGCGCGCCATTTCCAATCCCCAGCCGCCGTCGCCGCCGACATAGATGCCGGTCCAGTTGTAAGGGCCGGAAGCAGGAGGCGACTTGTAGACTAATGCCGGCGTGGGGCGTCTTGAGTTGGGTGCCGCTCCTGTGACTGTGCTTGCCAGTACGGCATTGAATTTGTAGTTCAGCCCTAGCTCGACGGTGCTGACCTTGGTCGTCAAGGTCGTGGCGAGTTGCGAAAACGGCAGCACAAGACTGACGGGTTCAAAACTCGTATAGCGATATTCCACGAATGCATTCCAATTTTGTGCAAATGCGACCGCCAATCCGGTGCCCGCCGTCCAGCCGCCAAGATAAGTGTTGACCGCCTCGTCGGTGCCCGCGGTCGCCAGGTTGAGAGTGCCGGTGAGCTGGGTTCGGACATATTGATTGCTGGACCAGGCCCACCCGGCGGTTCCGTAGAGCAGGAAGTTATCGAAGGCGTAACCCAGACGCCCGCGCACGGTTTCGCTGTCAAACACAGTCGTCAGGTTCGAGCTGGTGCCGGAAGCATTGGTGCTTGTGGCCTGTTTGATGCCGCCGGAAGAAACATCGGCCTCCACGCCAAACACCACGCGGGACGGCAGCATGTAGTCGTAGCCGAACTGAACCCCGCCGTACCAGTTCGGTGGATTGCCGTAGATCGGACCGGATGCTGCCGCGGTTGCAGTGTTGACGGTGTTGCCGCTGGTCGTCGACCAAGCATCGCCGATATGAGCGCCGACATGGAGCCCGGTCCAATCGTACTCGCCGGCCGGCAGCGGGGCGGCCGGAAACGACCGCGTCATCTGGGCAGCCATCGCCGGAATGTTGAGGGCGTCGATCGTATCCAGCGGTCCGGCGAGCGTGACCCGGAACGCCAGCGGCTCGAGCGGATGGTAGATATAATCCATCACGCCGTTGCCGCAGACCGCCGCCGGAATCTTCGGCGTCGGGTAGCACAGCGCGTACATCGCGTCGGACGTGAGCAGCGAACCGTAGGCGTAGGTCGCCAAGTCAGAGGTAGAATTCAGGAGATTGAGGGCGTCGAACTGGAGGCGCCAGCCGTTGTCGAAGCGGTAGCCCACCCCGGCGTTGATGACATTCATCGGCGGCGACTGGAAGACACCGTCTTCGGTGAGCGGTCGCGAACTGATGTAGCGCCACCGCAGCGCGCTGAACCAGCCAATCTTTTCGCCGAGCGTGATGCCCGCCGAGGCTATCATCCATGGCGCGTTGTAGACGTAGTTGCCGGGCGTGTTGCCGATCTGCGCTGTCGGGTAGCCGGCGAGCGATTGGTAGAGCGCAGCTTGGGTCGTGTCGTAGCCCATGAACCGGGCGTGCGACAGCGCGAGATTGGCATCGATATGGAGCCAGGAGGCCAAGCGGTAATCATTGGTGAATTCGACGCCGTAGCGATTGCTGGGCAGTCCCGGCGTGGTATCGCCGGTGTCGCCGTCGAAGAACAGCTCGGAATCCTGGTGGATGAAGAACAGGCTGGCCGAGCTGTCGAGATTTGGGATGGCTTTGGTGCGAACCCCAACCTCGGCGCCTTCCGAGCGCACCAGGAATGGCGATGCACCCTCCGGCGTCGTCGGATCGCCGGGCACCTGCGTAAGCGTGGTGCTGCGCGCGTCGTTGCTGTGGTAGCCCTCGCCGGCGCCGACAAAAAACTCGATTTTGTCGAACGGTCCGATCGTCATTCTGAATTTCGGGCTGCCAAAGGCTTCTTTGGAATTTCCCGAGTTCGCCGGCTGCAGCATTGAATCGACTGACGCCTCGAAATAATCGCCGCGCCAGCCAAGGGTGGTCCGCAACCAGTCGGTCCAATGCACCGTGGTCTCGTTATAGATTCCGACGTTGCCTTCGCCGACGCGGTCATCGATATAAGGTGCCAGAAGCTGGCGCTGATACGAGTAGTTCAGCTGGGAGAGGATGTCGTCGTAACGGGTTTGTACGCCGAACACAGTCTCGACAGGCAAGCTTGCGACGGTGCCGACAAAGGTCCGCGACGCGCCGCCACCGCCGTAAACGCGATCGTCGTGCTGGTGGAACTGATCGCCGTTGACCGGATCGACGGTGTCATAGGTGTAGTTATTCCACAGGTCCATCGTGTATTTGACCAGATAGGCATTGGCTTTCCACGATCCGTCATCGGTGGTTTGCGCGATCCGCCCCGACAGAGAGAAGCGGCTGGTGTCGCCACCGTCAGTCGGATCGAATGTGCCGTAAAGGCCCATTTGGCCGGTCGTGTAGTACCGCAGCGCATTCTGATCGGTCGAGTTCCAGGTGTTGGTGTATGCCATCCCGGTCAGCGAAACGCCGTCGGTCGCCGTTCCCTGCCTGTAGCGCAACAGGCCGCTGAACTTTTTCACGTCGTCGGGATTGGTCCACGGGCCGCTGTAGGTGGTGAATTCACCGGCGTAGAGCAGCGTGCCGTCACCGAGCTTGCTTGAGCCCAGGTTGAGAAACCTGCCGTAGCCGAAGCTGCCGCCGGTCGCCGACTGAATGTTTTGCTCGACGCTGTCGCGCACCGAGATGTGCAGGTCGCCAGCGTTCTCGAAGTCGCCCACATCCGCCCAGTACGGCCCCTTGCGGATTTCCAGTCCGCTGACGGTTTCAGGAATGAGCCAGTTAAGGTCGGTGTAGCCCTGGCCATGGGCGTGGGTCGGCAAATTGATCGGCACGTCGTCCCAAAACGTGGCGAGATCGGTGCCGTGGTCGAGATTCCAGCCGCGGAGGTAATACTGATTGGCCTTGCCGCCATCGGCATGCATGACCGTCATCAATCCGGGCGCTGCTTCGAGGATCTCGCCGGGACGCGTGACCGGCCGTTCGTTGAGGTCCTCGCCGGACACCGTCATCTGGCTCGCCATGCTCGGCGCCAGCGTGGGGCCGCCCCCCACATTGGGGGCACCGGTCTCGTAGGGCGATGGCGACGTGGGTTCGGACGTCGAGGCCGCGGCGGCCGGCTTCGGCGGTGGCTTGCGCTCGCCGGAAACCATGATGGTTGGAAGTGTCGTGCGGTCTGATTGGGTCGGCGGCTGCTCGGGAGTAACTGCCGCCGGTGTTTTGCCCGCCGGTGAAGGCTGCGCTGGCGGAGGCGGCAAAGTCTGCGCCCAAGCGGACACGAAAGCAGTCGAAATCAGAAACGACGTCGACGCAAGCAACCGCGGACGCAGCGACATAACGACCCCTGTCCCGCAGGGGAGACAAACTCCGACAACGCCTTCTAATCGCGACGACTCCGTCGCAATATTATTGGCGAAGTCAGTAGCAGACGCCCCCTGCCTCTCGTCGTGAAGGCCCTTATTTCGTCCGGTAACTGACATGCTGCCGCACCGAGTATGACGATGTCAATAACTCTGCATACTTGTGCTGGAGCCCGCCGCGAGACGACAACGCAAGCACATCATGATCAAAATCTGAATTCCGCCCACTCGCTGTCAATCCCGCCACCGTAAACACGGCAAATCAGTTGCGAGTTGTGATAAGGATGACGGCCCAATCCGGGAGAAACCGATGCAGCGCGTGACCATCACGATCGACGACGAGCTTGACACCGAGCTGGACCGCTACATGAGCGCTCGCGGTTATGCCAACCGGTCCGAGGCGATCCGCGACCTTGCCCGCTCCGGGCTTCAGCAGGCTGCGGTGGAGGTGGGCGGTACGGGACCTTGCATCGCCGCGCTCGTCTATGTCTACGATCATGAGGCGCGCGATTTACCGAAGCGCCTCACCCGAGATTTTCACGAGCGCCACGACCTCGCGCAGGCGACGCTTCACGTACACCTTGATCACGAAAGCTGCATGGAAGTCACCGTGCTTAAGGGACGCGGCACCGATGTGCAGGAGTTTGCTGATCACATTATAGCCGAACGCGGCGTGCGCCACGGTCACGTGGTCTACCTGCCCGCGGAGGGAGCGCATACACATGGCCTGGGTGGCGCGCACAGCCACCGTCGCAAGTCCGCTTAGGCGTTTTCCGCACTCGCTGCGGCAAGATCGTTCTCAAGTGGGCTTCCGGCCTCGCCAGTGCGGTGATAGCGTTAAGGTCATGCGCGGCAGGATGGTCAGATCGGGGATATCCAAGCGCCTTTGGCGGCCCTTGCTTGGCGCCGTCGTCGCCTACGCCGTTGCAGCGCAAAGCCTGTTGATCGTGTTTGGCGGTTTTGCATTGGCGGCGCGCGCCGATGCTGGCGCGCCGGGCTTTGAGCTTTGTCTCCACGACGGCCAATCCGCGCCCGATTCATCGGGCGGCGCGCCGAGCCATCCGGGCTGCACGCATTGCATCTTCTGTTTTGCCGGATCGCATCACGCCGTGGCTGCGGCACCACCTGCGTTTTCTCATCGTGTGGATGTTGAATTTGTTGCCGCACCGTGGACCAGCGATCAACGCGCCCTCCCCCGCTTTTATGCCTATTCGATAGCTAATCCGCGAGGCCCTCCACTTCCCGCGTGATCATCGGCGGCCGCCGTCTGCGCCCGCCGCAGTGCATCTCACGCTGGAATGGAGACTAGCCATGTTACGCTTGCCAACGTGTTCGCGCGCGTGCGCGTTTGGGCTCCTGTTTGTCTTGTTGTCTTTGACTAACGCCTCCGCCCACTGCTTTGTCGGTCCAAGGTTTTTTCCGGCAACGCTGTTGATCGACGACCCTTGCGTCGCCGACGAGATGTCGCTTCCGACCGTAGCCTGGTCACGAACCGGCGATACGCCTCCGGCGACCGAATGGGACATCTCGGCGGAATTCGACAAGCGCATCACCGAGGACCTCGGTTTCGGGATCAGCGATGTTTGGTCCCAGATCCGCACCCCGGGCGGGCCGACGATGGCCGGCTTCGCGGACTTAGAAACCACGCTGCAGTATCAGTTGCTCAAAGACAGTTCGCACGAAACGGCGATGCTATTGGGGCTTGTTGTCGACTGGGGCGGTACCGGCGCCACCAATGCGGGTATCGGAACGCCCTACAGTCTCCTCACTCCAACCTATTATTTCGGTCAGGGACTGGGTCAGCTTCCGGACAGCATCGGCTGGGCGAGACCGCTCGCGATCACGGGACAGGTCGGATATCAAATCCCGACCACGTCGTACATCATTTCGCAAACTACCTTCATCCCGCAGGTTCTGGTCTACGGCGCGTCGCTGCAATACAGCATGCCGTACCTGAAATCCGAGGTCCAAGACCTCCAGCTCCCGGACATCATCAATCATCTGATCCCGATCGTCGAAGCACAGATGTTCACGCCGGTCGCCAATAATTTCGGCAATTCTTCCATCACCACCGGCACCATCAATCCCGGCGCGATCTATGTTGGAAGTTATTTCCAGATCGGCCTGGAGGCGATGATCCCGATCAATCGCACCAGCGGTACCGGAGTTGGCTTCCTCGGCCAGTTCCATCTTTATCTCGACGACATGTTTCCCAAGACGCTGGGCCAGCCGCTCATCGGCACGGTCACTCCCGCCAAACCTCCGATCTAAGGAGCAACCGATGCGAACGCACACTATCGTCCTGTCGCTTCTGCTCGTCCTGCCCGGGACCGTCGCGGCACGGGCCCACGCCTTTCTCGATCACGCCAGTCCGCTTGTCGGCAGTACAGTGCCTGCCGCCCCGCACGAGGTCTCGCTCTGGTTCACGCAAAACCTCGAGCCCGCCTTCAGCTCGGTGCTGGTGACCGATGCCAATGGCGCACGGGTCGATCAGGGTAAGCCGCAGATCAGCGGCAACACCATGCGGGTCGGCCTCAAAACGCTTGCGCCAGGTACTTACCGGGTCCGCTGGCACGTGCTTTCGGTCGACACCCATAAGACCGAAGGCAATTTCGCATTCCACGTTGGCGGCCATTGAGCGCTGCCGCCATGCGACCCTGAGGCCGCCGTGGACGAGCCGCTGATTTACGTGCGCGCGATTCATTTCGCCGCGACCATCACCGTGGCGGGCGCGGTGTTCTTTATCGTCTTCATTGCCGAGCCCACGTTTCGCAAGGCCGTGGACAGCGCACGCCTGCCCGCCGTCGTTCGGCATCGCCTCGTCTGGATCGCATGGATCGGTCTGGCGGTGACTGTAGTGTCGGGGGCGGCGTGGCTTGTTCTGGTCGCCCAATCGATCAGCGACACTTCGCTCGCAGAGACGCTCACGGCGGACGTCCTTGGGGCCGTGCTCCTGCAAACCGGCTTCGGGCACGATTGGCTGGCGCGATTTGTACTGGCCTGTCTGCTTGGCGGCATGTTCGTTCCGTTCCTTTCGTCGCGGACAGTCAAATCGCTTTGGACCAAGTGCGTCGTTGTCGCCCTGGCTGTGGGTCTTGTCGGCACGCTGGTCTGGGCCGGGCATGCAGCCGGCGGCATGGGCATCGAGGCGGCTCTCCATCCGACCGCCGATTTCGTGCATCTCACGGCCGCGGCGGCCTGGGTCGGAACGCTGCTGCCGCTGGCACTCCTCCTTACGGCCGCCGGAAACGATGCGCCGTCAATCGTGCTCGCACGCGCAGCGACGGTGCGGTTCTCCGCATTCGGCGTGGCCAGCGTCGCGACGCTTTTGATCACCGGTTCGATCAACACCTGGTATCTGGCCGGCAGCATTCCGGCGCTGACGGAGACGGATTACGGCCATCTGCTGTTGGTCAAGATTGTATTATTCCTCGGCATGGTCGCAATTGCGGCCATCAACCGGCTTGTGCTCACACCGAAGCTCGATCAAGCCGCAGGCGCCGCGCGGGCGGGCCGCGCACTCTTTCAATTGCGTGTCAACACGCTGCTGGAAGTCGCGATTGGCGTCACCATCATCGCCATCGTTGCGATGCTCGGCACCAACCCGCCTGGCCTGGAAGCCATCACTCACGCTCAGCATCATTCCCATTGACGCAGACCGGCGGCCGAAGTGAATTCCTCCCTCGCTCCATTAGCGCGGAGCAATGCGAAAGACAGCCGGATGCGCTCACTCCTGTTCGTTCCCGCCGACAGCCCCCAGAAGCTCGACAAGGGCATGGCGAGCGGCGCGGACGCCTTGATCGTGGACCTGGAAGATTCGATCGCGCCCGACGGCAAAGCCCCCGCGCGGCAAAGCGCAGCGGCGTTTCTGAAGGAAGCCGGGACGGTGGCTTCACGCCCCTATCTGGTCGTGCGCGTCAACAGCTTGCAGACCGGCCTGACTGACGCCGACCTCGATGCGGTCATAGCGGCAAAACCAGACGCCATCATGCTGCCGAAGGCCGAAGGTGGCGCCTCGGTCATTCATGCCGACGCCAAGCTCGCGGTGCGCGAAGCGCTCGGCGATCTGCCTGACGGTCACGTTAAGATCATCGCGCTAGCCACTGAAACTGCTGCAGCTTTGTTCCTTGCCGGCACCTACCGTGGGGCCAGCACGCGGCTGAGCGCACTGACCTGGGGCGCCGAGGACCTTTCCGCGGATTTGGGTGCTGAAACCAACCGCGATACGCAGGGCCGTTTTCTCGACCCCTACCGGCTGGCGCGCGCGCTGTGCCTCGCCGGCGCCGCTGCCGCCGAAGTGCCGGCGCTCGACACCGTCTACGTCGACTTCCGCGACGGCGACGGCCTTCGTCGCGAATGCGAGGAGGCGCGCCGCGACGGCTTTACTGGCAAAATGGCCATTCACCCGGCTCAAGTACCGATCATCAACGAGGTGTTCACGCCGACGCCTGAAGCGTTGGCACACGCGCAAGCAATCGTCGATGCGTTCGCAGCTAGTCCGGGCGCCGGTGTGGTCGGCATCGGCGGCGTCATGTTCGACCGCCCGCATCTCGAACGGGCGAAGCGATTACTGGCTCGCGTGACACCCACCTGACGCACGCGCGCGCTAGTGACCTCGTCTATAAGGAGGGCGAGCGTTCAGCTCGGTGCCAAAGCAAAAATCTCTTTCGGCTCGCGGATCCCGCGGAGATTGTAACTGCCGAGCGACATAAGGCGGTGATCGGCATCGTCGACCGCGGCGGCAAATTCCGCCGAGATCAGCACTGGGCGGCCCAGCGGCTCGCACAGCGCCTCGATGCGCGCGACTTCGTTGACGGCAGGCCCGATGACGGTGAAGTCGAGCCGGTCGGCTGCACCGACATTGCCGTAGAGTACTTCGCCAACATGCAGCGCGAGATCGACAATGACGACCGGCAGGCCCGCCGCAACGCGCGTTGTATTTAGCACCGCAAGCCCTTGCGTCGCTTCCGCCGCGGCGTCGAGCGCGCGCCGGCAAGTTGCGGCGCGATCAGCTTCCGCAAACGATAGGGTCGCCAACATGCCGTCGCCAAGAAATTTAAGCACTTCGCCGCCACACGAGCGTAACGCCGCGGTGAGCACTTCGAACACGCCGTTGAGGAGGTCGATGATGACTGGGCCCGGCGAGGAATCGCTCGTCGGCGTGAAGCCGCGGATATCCGCGTACCACAGCACCGCATTGATGCTTTCGACTGAGCCGCGCTCGATCGCGCCGGCATGGACCCGGCCGCCGGTCTCCTCGCCCAGATAGGTCCGCAGCAACGCCGAAGCGATGATATGCCCGGCATGCGCCTTCATCGCCAGCGATAGCGCGGGAAGCGTCGCCACCATCAGCGCGGTATCGTCGTTATCGAAGCCGCCGCGCCGGTCAGCGGCGAAGGAATAAACGATCCCGGTGCCTTGTGAGGGGTCGCCCTCTTCGCCGAATGTGAACACTTGGCCGAAATAGTCCGTTGCTCCTGCGGCGAAGAATTCGACGAGGACCGGAAAATCCCGTTGCTCCGGGCCAGCTTCGAGGCGCCGGCGTATCTGCGGATTGTCTTCCCCGGCGCGCGCGCGGCAGATCAGGTCGTGCATCGGACTATTCAGCCATTCCGGGCCAGCGACATCGCTGCGCGCATATTGTTCGGGGTGGATCGCGTTGAGATCGCGCCGCCAGGTAAAGCCGTAGCCGCTCCACTGCGGATGCAGCGTTTCCATCGCCACATGCGCTCGCCACAATGGCACGCCGTGAATGACCAGACGCTGGCAGTAGCCGTCGAACAAATCGTAGGCCGATGCGCCACGCAGTCCTTCGCGCACCGCCCACATGTGGGTGTCGATGATGCGCCGTCCGACCGGCCCGTCGAAACTCAGCTCCTCGCCTTGCACCTCGATCGCGGCCGGGACGCTGGATTGCATGATGAACTCTCGCTGCGGAAGCCGATGGCCGCGCCTGATCAATCTTTGTTCCGATACACCGCCTTCGGATCGAACACGCGCTCGTCGCGGAATTCGAGCGCAACCTCGCCCGTTTTGCCAAGCGGCACGGCGCGATAGAAACATGAGCGGCGGCCGGTGTGGCAGGCGCCGCCCGCTTGCTCGACCTTGATCCAAATCGCATCCTGATCGCAGTCGATGCGCATTTCGACGACATGCTGGATGTGGCCGGAAGTCTCGCCTTTCTTCCAGAGTGCACGGCGCGAGCGGCTGAAGTACCAGGCTTCGCCGGTGGCAATGGTCCTCTTCAGCGCTTCCGCATTCATGTGCGCGACCATGAGAACCTCACCCGAGGCTGCGTCGGTCGCAACGCAGGTCACGAGACCACCGGCGTCGAACTTCGGCGTCAGGGCGGTCGCTTCTTCAAGTTCAGCAGCCGTACCGGGCGGGGAAAACGTTGTTTGGTCAGCCATTTCGGTCATCACTGGGCAGCATTGCGGGGACTTTGGCGCAGCCCGTCTGCTACATATATAGACCATTGGCACACGAACACGGTCCAAGAACAGGGCCGAGAACAGCAAGAACTGGCTGCATTCCGGTCTGCAATGCTCAACGAAGTCTATAATCGCCGCATCATCGAACTCGCGGGCACGATTCCGCGGATCGGCCGATTGGCCGATCCCGATGCGACGGCGACCGCCCATTCGCGGCTATGCGGCTCGACGGTGACCGTCGATCTGAAGATGGACGGTGACAAGGTCGTCGACTTCGCCCACGAGGTGAAGGCTTGCGCGCTTGGCCAAGCCTCGTCGTCGATCATGGCGCGTAACGTTATCGGCTCGAACGCCGACGAACTGCGCGCATTGCGTGAGGGCGTACGCAAGATGCTCAAGGAGCACGGCGAGCCCCCAGCCGCGGGCAAGTGGGCCGATATCGCGGTGCTCGAGCCGGTGCGCGACTACAAGGCGCGGCACGCCTCGACGCTGCTGACGTTCGACGCCGTGGTCGACGCCATCGGCCAGATCGAAGCCAAGCGTAGCGCTAAAGCCGCGGCTGAGTAGCCGTTAGGTTCAAAAGCTATGTCGATCGATCATCTCTTCGATACGTCCCGGCGCGCCCCTCGCCTCGCCGGCCGCGGCTTGATCAAAGCCTATCGCTACACGCTGTCGCCACTAGTTGGCTTTCATTGCCGGCATCTGCCGACCTGCTCGGACTATGCCGACCAGGCGATAGAACATTACGGGCTATGGGCCGGCGGCTGGATGACTTTGGCACGACTGCTTCGCTGCCACCCCTTCGGCACGCATGGTCTCGATTTCGTACCGGACGCGCTTTCGCCGCAGGCGCGATGGCACCTGCCTTGGCGCTACGCTCGCTGGCGCGGCACCAATACGGCGCGCCATTTGCCCTGAATGGTTATGGCGCGCCTGCCTTGCCTTCGTCGTGCCATGCGCTAAATAGCGCTCAATGACGCTTACCTGCGCTCGTTCGCAGGAGTGAGCCAAAGGAGCAGGACATGGTCGCACTGACCTTTCCCGACGGCGCGCGTCGGGAATATCCGCAAAACACCACCGGCCTCGATATCGCCAAGGGGATCTCGCCGTCGCTTGCCAGGCGCACGGTGGCGATGGCGCTTGACGGTAACGTTGCCGACCTTTCCGATCCGATCGAGCACGATGCGAAGATCGAATTTTTGACGCGCGACGATCCGCGCGCGCTCGAACTCATTCGCCACGACGCCGCGCACGTCCTTGCCGAAGCCGTGCAGAGCCTTTGGCCGGGCACGCAAGTCACCATCGGGCCGGTGATCGATAACGGGTTCTATTACGATTTCTTCCGCAATCAGCCGTTCACGCCAGAGGATTTCGACGCCCTCGAGAAAAAGATGCGCGAGATTATCGCCCGCGACAAACCTTTTACCAAAGAAGTTTGGTCGCGCGATCAGGCCAAGAAGGTGTTTCGCGACAAGGGCGAGATGTTCAAGATCGAGCTGGTCGATGCCATTCCCGAAGACCAGCAGCTAAAAATCTACAAACAGGGCGACTGGTTCGATCTTTGCCGCGGCCCGCACATGACGTCGACCGGAAAGGTCGGCAACGCGTTCAAGCTGATGAAGGTTGCCGGCGCCTATTGGCGTGGCGATTCAACCCGCGAAATGCTCTCTCGCATCTACGGCACCGCCTTTGCCAAACAGGAAGAACTCGACGCCCACCTCAAGCAGATCGAAGAAGCGGAGAAACGCGACCACCGCAGGCTCGGCCGCGAGATGGATCTGTTTCACTTCCAGGAGGAGGCACCCGGCTCGGTGTTCTGGCATCCGAAAGGCTGGACGCTGTTCCAAACACTGGAGAACTACATTCGGCGCCGCCAGGCGGACGCGGGTTACGCCGAAGTCAACGCGCCACAACTGATCGACTCGTCGCTGTGGGTGGCTTCCGGCCACATGGCGACATTCCGTGACGGCATGTTTCTGGTTGAGCCGCGCAAAGAGGACGAGCGCACCTACGTCATCAAGCCGATGAACTGCCCCGGCCACATCCAGATTTTCAAGAACGGCCTGAAATCGTATCGCGATTTGCCGTTCAAGATCGCCGAGTTCGGCAAGGTGCACCGCTTTGAGCCGTCGGGCGCATTGCACGGGCTGATGCGCGTGCGCGCCTTCACGCAGGACGACGCGCATATTTTCGTCACCGAAGAGCAGATCGCGGCGGAAGTGCTCGCCGTCAACGATCTGATCCTGTCGATCTACGCCGATTTCGGCTTCGACGACGTGCGCATCAAATTCTCCGATCGGCCCGACAAGCGCATCGGCGAAGATGCGGTGTGGGACAAGGCGGAAGAAGCGCTGATGCAGGCGCTCGAAGCGTCGGGGAGACCATGGACGCTCAACAAGGGCGAAGGCGCCTTTTATGGCCCCAAGCTCGAATACGTTTTGCGCGACGCCATCGGCCGCGACTGGCAATGCGGCACCGTGCAGGTCGATCTCAATATGCCGGGCCGGCTCGGCGCGTTCTACATCGACGAGCATTCCAACAAGGTCACTCCGGTGATGCTGCACCGCGCGATGTTCGGCTCGCTGGAGCGCTTCACCGGGATCATGATCGAGCATTACGCCGGGCATTTGCCGCTATGGCTGTCGCCGCTGCAGGCGGTGGTCGCCACCATCACCTCCGACGCTGACGATTACGCGCGCGACGTGATCGCGTCGGCGCGACGCGTAGGCCTGCGCATCGAAGGCGACCTGCGCAATGAAAAGATCAACTACAAGGTCCGCGAGCACTCGCTGGCGAAGGTCCCCGCGCTCCTTGTGGTCGGCAAAAAGGAAGCGGCCGAGCGCACCGTCTCGATCCGCCGCCTCGGCAGTGACAAGCAGCAGACGATGGCTCTCGACGCGGCCCTTGCGGCGCTCGCGCAGGAGGCCGTGCCGCCCGACATACAGCGCTTGAAGAAGGCCGCATAGCACTCGGTGACTACGGCGCTTGCGGCTCTAATGCGCCAGCACTTGCACTTCGCCGTCGACGCCGGTGATGACCTTGAAGTCGCGCTGAAAGGTTCTCCCCTCATTGCGCGCGATCACGCGATAGTCGCCCTCGGCCAACACCACACGCGGGAAGGCGCCGATTGATTCCTTGATGACGTCGCCGCCCGGCGTCAGCACCGTCCATTGGGTGTTGGCGAGCGCCTCTCCGGCCGGATCGTTCACAAGCTTCAGCGTGATGACCGCGGCACGATGGGTGACCACGATATCAGTGAGCTTGGCCGCCTGAACACGCAGGTCAGAGCGCACCACCGAATTGCCGTCGCCGTAATTCGACACGATGTAATACGTGCCTTCGGGCAACAGCACGACATCGCCGGTCAGTACGCCCTGCACGATCGGGCGACGCTCAGCGGTATCGAACTGGCTGCCGCTATAGACGTCGAACGAAATCTGCCCGGTGGGAATGCGGACGTTGCCGACGCGGCCCTCCAGACGAATGCCGCCGGCGGGAATCTCAAAGACTTCACGAACCGGCTCGCCGCGCAGCTGTACCGCTTTGGCGGTGCCGGCAAGTCCGAAGCTGGCATAGACGACGTAATTGCCGACCGGCAGGACAAAAGTAGGCGCGGCCGCTTTCTCCTCCTTGATCAGTCGAAATACGCCGGTTGCGTCAGCCTTGGCTGAATACACACGCCAGATCAGGCCGCCGCCGATCGCCGGCGCGTCGCGCCCGTAACGGGCGGAAACTGCAAGCGCTACTTGTCCGGCCGGCAGTGCCGGCAGTGACTGCGCGAGCGGAGGACCGGATGGTAGAGATGCCGGCGCCATCGGGACAATTGTGGCGCCGGGAGAGCCTGTACCGGGCGTGAGAACCATAGGCGCGGTGACTTGCGGCGACATCAACTCGCGCGATTGGGCGTTCGCCTGCGCTGCCGCAATAACGACGAAAGCCGACGCAATCGCCCATGCGCCGCCGCGCCGAATTGCCGGTAAACCCCACCCAAACATAGTGAATTTACTCGATCTTAATCACGGCAATTTCATGCCACCGAGAACCGAAGCGCCCTCTTTGGCCAAGCTATCGATTGCCCCCTTCACCATAATATGGCTAGCAACTTGTTACACTGCGCTTCGTGGCCGATCATGGAGGCCGTCAAAGGCTTCCACGCCGCGGGGAAACGAGGAATCCCGTGAGTATTGCAGACCTCGGAGCGAAGCCCGTTGAGGGAAAGCCGGGCCGGCCGTTGATCGGACTGGTTCTCGGGAGCGGCGCGGCGCGCGGCTTCGCTCACATCGGAGTCATTCACGCGCTGATCGACCACGGCATTGCACCCGACATTATCGTCGGGACTTCGATCGGCGCTTTAATTGGCGGCTGTTACGCCTACAACCAGCTGAACGAATTGGAAGCCTGGGCGCGCTCGCTCACGGTACGCCGCATCATCAGCTATCTCGACGTCAGAATTGGCAGTTCGGGCCTGATCGGCGGCGGCCGGTTGGCCAAGCAACTGACCGAGGCGATCGGCACGACAACCATCGAGGATTTGCCGATCCGCTTCGCGGCGATCGCAACCGAGGTTGGGACCGGCCATGAAATCTGGCTGACCCGCGGATCTCTGGCATTAGCGATGCGGGCCTCGTATGCGTTGCCGGGGATCTTTCCTCCGGTGCGCGTCGGCGGACGCTGGCTTGTCGACGGCGCTCTGGTCAATCCTGTGCCGGTGTCTGCGGCGCGCGCCTTCGGGGCACGTGTCGTCATCGCCGTCAATCTCGACGCCGATCGTTTCGCCCGCGGCGCCACCATCGCCAGTCATGGCTCGGATGCGAACGACGCGGCGCTGGAGCCGCCACCGGGAACGCCGCGCAAAGCGTTCCTCGGCCTCGGCGGCATATTCGGGGCGGAACGGGCTCTCAAGCGACAAATCCTTGCCAATGACGCCCGGCCGGGATTCTCAACCGTCATGATCGAAGCCTTCAACATCATGCAGGACCGCCTGACCCGCATGCGACTGGCCGGCGATCCGCCCGACATTCACATTACCCCGCACATCGGCAATATCGGCTGGCTCGATTTCCATCGCGCGGCTGAGGCGATCGCGGCCGGCAAGGCTGCCACTGAGAAGGCCCTGGAGCCGATCGCCGATACCATTGCGGCCTTGGGCTGACGCTCAGCGCCGAATTGCTGGCGGTGAAAAAGGCCTATTGTGAGGGGAGCAGCCGGGAGCAATTCGTCTGGCACGACAGCTGCGTCGTGGTGCAGTTCGACTGACAGGCGATATTGGCCGTCGGATTGGTCGTCGGTGTCACATTGTTCGGCGTCACTGTCGGGGAGATCAGCGACGCGCCAGGCACCAGACAGCTGCTTTGACAGCGCGCGGCCGTGGCATTGCACGTCATCATGCAATTGGTGACGGTCGATGAGATGATGGATGACGATGACGGCGGGGCCGATGTGGATGGAACGCTGGGTGAGGGGGCCTGCGCGAACACGCCGGTCGGCGCGGCGGCGCTGATCGCCGCCGCGAACATAATCACTGCATAGGCCCGCATGAGTATCTCCGTCGATGCGAAAGCGGGACCATGATGCCACGATCAATTGCCGTGGCAAAATCGCCGACGGCGTCGTCTACGCCGTCATAATGTAGTCGCGCATCGCAACCGACTCGCGCTCCATCTCGTGGAGCCGGTGTTTGACGATATCACCGATCGACACGACGCCGACCAAGCGGCCCTTTTCGACGACCGGCATGTGGCGAAACTTGCCGGCGGTCATACGCTCCATGATGCTAGCTACCGTTTCGCTCTCGCTGCAGGTCTCGACCTTGCGCGTCATCGTCTGGCTCACCGGTTCATTGAGCGCGGCAGCGCCGCCCTCGGCCAGAGCCCGCACGACATCGCGCTCGGAGATGATGCCGACGATGCGATCGTCAGCACCAAGAATGAGCGCCGCACCAATGCGTTTGCCGGCGAGCAACTGCGCGGCTTCAGCAAGACTTGCTCCAGGTTCTATGGTGACGATTTCGCGGCCCTTGCCCGCGAGAATAATACCGACAGTCATCTTGGCCTCCCTGACTTCACAGTTCGCGCCCGTGGTGTGGGTCGCAACGTGAAGGTTATGTTTCGGGTCGGCGCGAAGTTCCTTCGGCGAGCATTTAAAACCGGCGGACCACGCTAAGGCGGAGGGCCCGTCCTCGGCTGCCTGCGCCATGTTGCGGCGCAGCATCAAGTCTCGCTTGGATCGCCCAAAAAACCAGCGCTGACTCTCTCACTCCTATAGCAGATGAATACGGCCGCGGCGCTGTGCAAGTAGCGATATCCCCTACCGGGACTTAACCGCTCCGCCCAGCGTCGACTTCCCGCCGCGGGGCGACCGGGTCGAACGCGTTGAACAGGAAAAGCCCGGCGAGAAAACCGCCGATATGGGCTTGCCAGGCGATCTGCTGGCCTTCGTTAATGATCGATACCGAGCCGAGCCCGAACAGCGCATTCAGCCCGAGCCAGGCGACGAGGAAAATCAAGAACCGCGGATCCCGCAACGTCGCCGCAAGCGACGCCGCCGGCACACGGTAGGCGTCGTCATGACGCTCGCCACGCCATAATCCAAGCGGACCACCTTTCTGGAAGACAAAGCGCAGCGCCGCGGCCATTGCTCCGGAAATAGCGGCCGACGCGCCGATCATCGGCACCATCGCTGCGGGATGCGTAATGAGATGCGCGAATGCGCCCGCGGCGGCGACCACCAGCATGAAGGCGATATAGCGCCAGGTCCCGAAACGGCGCGCGAGTGCCGTGCCAAACGGCAGAAGCCACGCCAGATTGAGCCCGATATGCATGAGATCGGCGTGGATAAAAGCGTAACTGAAGAAGGTCCAGAGATCGGCGCCGAACCCGCCCGGAAACGAGCCGCCAACCAGAATATCGGTGTCATAGCGCGCCGGAATAAACGCAAAGGTCAGCAGAAATTGCTGATCCTCGGCATCGGTCAGCACAAGAATGCGCAGCGCATGCACAAGCAGCAGCACGACCACCGTCGCCACGACGACAGGCGGTACGTTGAACATCGGTTCTGAGCGTTGGGTCACCAAGACATGCCTGTTCGGACGACATAGGCCGTGATCGTCTCGGCGACAAGCAGGGTATGCCAGCACCTGCAGAGCCAAAAAGAAAAGGGAGGACGTGAGCCCTCCCTTTCTAGTTAGCGCGGGATTCCCGCAGCACGCACCGAGCGATATACTTCGCCCTGATTGCTTCAGCGGCCCGGTTTCGCAGCGGGCCGCCGGCTGTGGTCACATCCCTCGCCTCCCCTTATCGAAAAAGGCCACCGAGCCGTCGGCGGCGCGTGAACATCGGTCAATGACACCCTAAGCGGCCGCACCAACACCGCCAACGTCAACGTTTTGTTAGGATTAATTGAGTGTTGCCGCGACTGCGACAGCGCCCAGCCGCCGCGCGGCACACCCCCTGCTCCAGCCGATAGCGCACGGCCGAACCTTGCGGTTGCTGTCTCAAACCGGGACAGACTGACGCAGCGGTTGCTCCCGTGCGGGAGCGATGTCCATGAAACACGCCGCGAGCCGCGAACTTTACGCCTATTGGGAGGAAAAGCGCGGAACACGCCCAGCGCCCGAACGCGCCGAAATCGAACCGGGCGCGATCCGTGGTGTATTGAGCGATGCCTTCATCCTCGCGCTGGATCGCAGCGCCGGTCATCCTATGCGTCTCGCCGGTACGCGCGTTTGTGCGTTGTTCGACCGCGAGCTTAAGGGGGAACCTTTCCTCAATCTTTGGAGTTCAACGAGTTGACCGGTCGTGGGCAGTCTGCTCGCCATGCTGGCCGACGAATGCACCGGAACGGTTGCAGGCGTGACTGGCAAGAATGCGGACGGCGAACTGATCGACCTTGAGCTGCTGTTGTTGCCGCTCGGTACAACGCGGCCGAGCTTCGCGCGTGCGATCGGCGTGTTGGCTCCGCTCAAGGTGCCGTCGTGGCTCGGTGTAAGCCCAATCGGTGCGCTGACCCTTGGAGGCCGCCGGCATGTCGGAGCCGAGCTTGAGAAGCGTCTGCTGCCGCGCTTGATGACATCACGGCTGCGAAGCGGCTTCATAGTCTATGACGGCGGGCGCGCGACCCCTGTCATCGAGACGTCAAACAAGGAAGACGGGCCAAGCGCCGCGTAGGCGAAAACGATTTCCGAAGTTAACGGCGGCTAACGGGACATTAAGATCGCCCGCCTAGCCTGACGGGACGCGATAACAAGCAGATGAGCGATGGCGTTAGCCGCTGAACAACGACCAGCATTGCGTGCACTCAGCGAGGAACGGCGCCGTTTCCAACGCGTGCGAGTTGATTTGCTGGGCCGCTACATGCTGCCCGATCGGCGCGAGTTCCCCTGTCAGGTGCTGAATATGTCCCCGGGCGGCATAGCCGTGATCGCGCCGGTCAGCGCGCAGCCCGGAGAACGGGTTATCGCCTATATCGACCATTTGGGCCGGCTCGAAGGATACGTCGCGCGTCTGTTTCAGAACGGCTTCGCAATGACGATCTCGGCAACGACCCGCAAGCGCGACAAACTCGCCGCGCAACTCACCTGGCTTGCGAATCGCCACATTCTCGGCCTGCCGGAAGATCGCCGTCACGGCCGTATGGTCCCGCGCAAACCGATCGCGCGGCTGATCTTGCCGAATGGTCTCAACGTCAGCTGCCGCATCATCGACATCTCGCAATCGGGCGCGGGTCTCGCGACCGACCAACGCCCGCAGCTCGGCTCACTGGTCACGCTCGGCAAAGTGCCCGGCCGCGTGGTGCGTCACCTCGAGGATGGGTTTGCGATGGAGTTCACCCGGTTGCAGCACCCGGACTTCCTCGAAGACGCGATCAGCGGCACATAGCCGGCTTCCCGTTTAAGTCCATTACTTCAGTCGTCGTGCACTTCAGTCGTCGTGGCCAACGGCCGACGGCAGCTTTTTCGCGATACTTGGCGCGTCAGGCGCGGCTGCCTCCTCCGTGGCATCGCGACGGCCGACATTTTCAAGTGCAGTGCGCAACCTCCCGCCTGCCCGGTCGAGCACGCTCGCCGCCTCATCAAGGCTGCAGCCCTTCAGCAACAGAACCGCAAGCTTCACGCTTCCATTGGCGCTCCGAAGCGCGGCGGCGACTTCGTCATCGCCGCGCCCCGTCAGCCGGCGCAGAATGGTCTCGCTCCGGCGCGCGAGCTTGGCATTGATGGCCCGCACATCGACCATAAGGCCTTCGTGCACACGGCCGAGGCGGATCATCACCAGCGACGAGAACAGATTGAGGGCGACGCGCTGCGCGGTACCGGCCTTCATCCGCGTCGAGCCGGCAATCGGCTCCGGCCCGGTGTCGAGCCAAATCGGACAATCAGCTTCCTGCAACATCGGCGTGTCGCGGTTGTTGGCGATGCCGATTGTCAGCCCACCGCGCTGTTTGGCTTCGCGCAGACACGTAAGCGTGAACGGCGTTGTTCCACTGGCGGCAACGCCGATCACGACGTCAGGCGACGCGATGTGGTGTTGTTTGACCAACCTCGCCGCCTGATCAGACTCGTCCTCGGCGTTTTCGGCCGAGCGCAGCAGGGCATCCTTGCCGCCGGCCATGAGCAGCAACAGCCTGTGCTCCGGCCAACTAAACGTCGGAATAAGCTCGGCGCCGTCCTGGACAGCAAGGCGGCCAGAAGTGCCCGCTCCGACGTAAATCAAACGTCCTCCGTCACCAAGCCGCTGCTCGGTCGCGAGCGCGGCCGCCTCGATCGCGGGAAGTGCGGCGCGAACGGCAGCTACCGCGGCCATTTGACCCTCGATCATCGCATGCAGGACCTCTGCGGGTTCCCACAGGTCGATGTCGGAATAGCGGGGGCTGGCGCGCTCGGTATCCATCTGCGTCATCGTGGCCGGTAAAATCCGCTCCGCACGCGAAAGCAAACCATTTTGACCTCAATTGGTTCTTAACTTTGGTGGAGGCGATCTATTGCCGAAGGAACTTTCGCGTGGACGCTCACATGCTCCTCCTCGGCATCGATGGTGGCGGCACCAGCTGCCGGGCGCGGCTGTGTGCTCTTTCCGGCGAGTTTCTTGGTGAGGCGGCGACCGGTCCGGCGAACCTAAGACTGGGCCTGGAGCAAAGTTTCTCCGCGATCGTGGACGCCGCCACGCAAACCCTCGACCAAGCCGGCATTTCGAGCGCACATCTAACACGAGTTGTGGCCTGCCTGGCCCTGGCCGGCGCCAGCGAGCCGACTTACCTCGCCGCCGCGCAGAGCTATCCGCACCCCTTCCGCAAAGCCATCGTCATCACCGACGCCCACGCCGCCTGCCTCGGCGCGCACGGCCAGCGCGACGGCGGGGTCATCGTAGCGGGCACCGGGACGGTCGGCTGGGCGGCGGTACGAGGGCAGACATACCGGGTCGGCGGCTGGGGATTACCGATTTCAGATGAGGGCAGCGGCGCCTGGCTCGGGTGCGAAGCGCTACGCCGGGTGCTGTGGGCGCTCGATGGCCGCCTCGCATGGACCGGTCTGTTGCACGATCTCGGGGCGGAATTTGGCGACGATCCGCATTTCATCGTGCGCTGGGCTGACACCGCCTCGCCACGCGACTTCGGATCGTTCGCACCGCGAATTTTTGACTACGCCGCTCATGGCGACCCGGTCGCCGTTGAATTGGCTGAACGTGCTGCCCGGCATGTCGACGCACTCGCGGCGCGGCTCGTCGCCGTCGGTGCGGCGCGACTGGCGCTGGTCGGCGGCTGTGCCGCTTTCCTGCAAGGCTTTCTCGCCGAAACGACCAAGTCGCATCTGGTCGAACCATGCGGCGATGCCTTGGAAGGTGCGTTGCACGTTGCGCGCTCAGCCGCGCAATCGCTGACACGCGTAGCATGATGGCCGCAGCTGGCCGAGAAAGCACTCAGACGTGACAACGTTCGCATGACAAGGTTCGGCGCCGGCATGGCGGCGGAATTGCGCGAGGCGCCCGCGGCCGTTCGCCGCCAGGCAGACAGCCTCGCAGCGCCGCTTGCCGAACTTGTCGCCCGGCTTGCCCGCCGGCCACCGGATGTCGTCGTCACCTGTGCAAGAGGCAGTTCCGCGCACGCGGCAACGTTTGCGAAGCATCTTATCGAGCGTCACCTCGGCATTCCGGTGGCCGCCGCCGCGCCAAACATCGCGACCATCTACCGGCAGCCTCTCCGCCTTCGCGGTCAGTTGCTGCTCACCATCTCGCAATCCGGATCGAGCGACGATCTGGTCGAAACAACCGGCGCGGCGCGAATCGCCGGGGCGCTCACGGTGGCGATCGTCAACGATCCGGAAAGTCCTTTGGCATCCGCGTCCGAAATTGTGCTGCCGATGGCCGCCGGACCGGAGCTCAGCGTCGCGGCCACCAAGTCGTTCATCGCTTCCTTGGCCGCCGTGCTGCGGCTGTCGGCACACTGGGCTGGCGACAACAAAATGCTCATGGCGTGCGAGCAGTTGCCCGACCGCCTGGATGATGCGGCTCGTCTCGATTGGAGCGAGGCGCTCGACCCACTAGCCAAAGCAAACAGCCTTGTCGCCATTGGGCGCGGCCCGACGCTTGCCATCGCGCGCGAGGCGGCTCTCAAGCTCAAGGAGACATGCGCGCTGCATGCCGAAGCGTTCAGCAGCGCCGAGTTTCGGCACGGTCCGATCGCACTGGTGTCGAGCACCTACCCCATTCTGGTGTTCACGCCGACCGATGAATCCGCATACGGCTTCGCCGATTTCGTCACCGATTTGCGGCGCAAAGGCGCCTGTGTGCTTGTCGCCGAGTTGGGTGAGAAAATGCCCGGCCGGCTGCCGGCGCTAGTGCCCGATCAAGCGGATGCCGACGCGATCTGTCTGATCCAAAGTTTCTATACGTTTCTCGTCAGCCTTGCCGCCCGGCGCGGCGCTGACATCGAGCGGCCGCGGCACCTGCAGAAAGTCACGCGCACCCGATGAGCGCAAACGTTCACGCCGTCGCGGCGGGCCACGTTTTCGACGGCATCGCTCTGCATCGGGACGCGGCGGTGTTGATCGACGGCGACAGGATCACCGGAATCGTTCCACGCAGGGAAGTCGGCGAAACCATTCCAGTCCGTGAACTCGGGGCCGACGTCTGGCTGGCGCCGGGCTTCGTCGACATCCAGGTCAACGGCGGCGGCGATGTGTTGTTCAACGACGCGCCGACGCCCGACGCCATTCGTGCGATCGTCGCGGCGCACCGCAGGCTTGGAACCACGGCGCTGTTACCGACGCTGATCAGCGACAGCAATGATAAAATGGTGGCTGCGCTCGCGGCGGTCGACACCCTTGCTGGATCGGAGCCCGGTGTACTCGGGATTCATCTCGAAGGTCCGTTTCTGTCGCCGAAAAAACCTGGCGTTCACGATCCCCGCGTGCTGCGGCGGCTAACGTCAGAAGACCTTGCGCTGCTCACCGCGCCGCGCCAAGGCGTGACGCTTGTGACTTTGGCCCCCGAAGAAGTGTCGGCGCATTTCGTTAGCAAGCTCGCCACCGCCGGCGTGCGCGTTGCGCTTGGCCATTCGATGGCGACTTTTGCGCAGACGCAGGCCGCGATGGCCGCGGGGCTGACCGGCTTCACGCACCTCTTCAATGCGATGCGGCCGCTCGAAAGCCGCGAGCCGGGACCGATCGCGGCGGCTCTGGAATCCCCGCAAGCCTTCTATGGCCTGATCGTCGACGGCGTTCACGTCGCGCCAGCGATGTTGCGGCTGGCACTGCGCGGCGCCGGGCATCCGGTCCTGGTGAGCGACGCGATGCCGCCGGTCGGCGGCACGCGATCGTCTTTCACTCTCGCCGGCGAGACGATCGTTGTCCGTGACGACCACTGCGTCAGAGAAAAGGACGGCGCCTTGGCGGGCGCCTGTCTCGACATGGCCGGCGCGGTTCGCAATTGCGTGCAATTGCTCGGCGTGCCGCTGACCGATGCGTTGCGGTTTGCCTCCGCCAATCCGGCCGAGTTTCTCGGTCTTGGTCAGATGCTCGGCAGGCTCGCGCCGGGATTTCGTGCCGACATGGTGGCGTTCGACGGCGACACCATTGAAGTGCTCGATACCTGGGTGGCCGGCGTCAGCCTGCAGAACTGACGCTAGTCGAAGTTGTTGCGCTTTCCTTTGCGCACGTAGGCGACGACATCGCTGATGTGCTTACGGCCATGCGCGGGCGCGTTCTTCGCGAGGTGGGCGAACATCTGGATGGCGAAACCGCCGTCGAGGCTGTCGGTGATTTGCCGCCGCCACGGCCGCCGGACGATCTGCGTTGTCATGCGTCGTGTCGTGCGCGGCTGGGTCATGATGTGATCGGCGATTTTGTAGGCGCGCTCGATCAGCTTTTCGCGCGGCACGATCTCATTGATCATGCCGTATTCCAGCGCGGTCTTGGCATCGATCGCTTGCCCGGTCAGCAACGCATAAGCGGCGCGTTTGACGCCGAGCAATTCCTGAAAGCAGCTATGGATGCCGTCACCGGGCACCGAGCCGATGTCGTAATGCAGATCGTAGATGATCGCATCCTCGGCGGCGATGGTGATGTCGCACATCAGGCACATCTCGGTGTGGAAGCCCGGGCCGTTGATGAGGCCGATGGTCGGGATTTCCAAATCGTTGACCAGTGAGCTGACATTGATGCGGCCGTCTTTGTAGGCGTATTCGTAGGCCCAATAGGACAGATCGTCCTGCTCGAGCTTGAAGCCTTCGGGGTCGGCGTCCATCATGAACTCGTCGCCCGACCCGGTGAAGATCATGATCTCGTTCTCCGGATCGGCGCCGACTGTTTTGAACATCTGTCCGACGGAGCGGTGATTCTCGACGCTGAGCTGGATCGGCCCGCCCCTGGTGTGCGCCTGGACCAGAATGACGCCGTCGGGGCGTCGTTCCATCTTGTAGAAATCCTTGAACCGCTCCTTGTATTCCTCGAATTTTAGCGGCGAGACGAAATTGCTTAACGACATACCTGCACTCCCTTCTCAGACCGCAGCCGCGACCCGCTGGATCTGAAGAAATTTTGCCACAATCGGTTTGAGGAAATCGAGTTGCTCGACCTGCGGAACGTGGCCACAATCCTTGATGATCTCGACCCGCGAATTGGCGATCCGTGCGGCGAATTCCTTCGCATAGGCCGAAGACACCAGGGCGTCATCTTCGCCCCAGACGATCAGCGTTTCCGCCTTGATGCGGTGGATACGCTTCTTCAGACCTTTGTCCGGTATCGGCCAGACGAACTTGCCGGTGGCGCCGAGCGCCCAGACCAGGTCAGCGACAACCGTTGCGGCCTCATCAGGATCGTCGGGCATTTGCAGAGCCTTCTGCACCGGCTCCAACGAGAGATTCTTGTAAAGCGTGGCAACGAGTTTTTCCGGCGGCATCAGCATGTAGGGCGCGACGGGTATGTCCTCGCGCCACAGCCCGATCGGATCGAGCAGGATCAGCTTGCTGACCCGATCCGGACGATGCGCGGCCAGCTCGCACGCCATCATGCCGCCGAACGAAGTCCCCACCACCGGCACCGAACGCAGATTGAGCGCGTCGAAGATCTCGTCATAGATCAGCACCAGATCCCAGAGGCTCTCCACCGCATAAATCGCGTCGCGCGCGGTCTCGCCGGTGCCGGGATGATGCGGGGCGTAGACCGTGAAGCTTTCGGTCAGCCACTCGATGAACGGGTCCCAGATCGGACCGCCGGCGGCGTGCAGATAAACCAGCGGTGGACCGCTGCCGCCCACCCTCACCTTGGCTTCAAAGTCGCAATGTCGGATCGGGATGGTTCGGATATTGGGCGTAGCCATGTTTTGCATCCAACTCGTTTGCTGGCACTGGCTCGCGGCGGTCGCGCGAGCCGGCGGGAAGGAAGTTCTTGCAGATCGTCAGGCGGTAGCCATTTCGCGTTCGCGGACTGGCCGCTTTCGCAGCTTCTTTGGCCACCAATGGTTCTCCCACTGCTTGTCCTCCCAAATCTTCTGCAGATGCGGAAGAACCTCGCGCCCAAACAATTCGATGTTCTTCTTGGCGAGAGCGTGCGGCATCGATCCGAATTGCAGCGCCACCATCAGATGGCCGACGTTGAGGCGCCTGGCCATGTCGGCAAGCTTCTCGCGCACCGTCGCCGGTGAGCCGACCACGACGAATTCCTTGTCGATCATGTCTTTGGCTTTGAGCGGCTTGAGCTCGATCGAAAGGTCGCCAAACTGCAGGAAGTTCTTGCCGCCTTTGAGGATGTTCAAAAGGCTGTTGTAGTCGGAATAGCCGGGTGGCGCGATTTGGTAGGTCGGCTGATGCAGCAGCTTGTGATAGAAATATTCGACGTGCTTGGCGTATTGCTCCTCCGCGGCACGATCGGTTTCCGCAACCGCCACAATCTGCAGAAATGATGCGCGGTACGGATTGGCGTCCTTGCCCTTGGCAGCCGCGCGCTGCCAGAACCGATCCATGACGTTGTCAGCCGATTTGCCGCCGAAATAGCTGAGATAGGCATAGGGCAGATTGCGGTCGTGGCAATAGTCCCAGGTCGACGAGCTGGCGGCGCCCGGGACCAGCAGCGGCGGATGCGGATCCTGGACCGGGCGCGGCCACAGATTGACTTTCGGCAGTTGATAATACTTCCCGTTCCAGGCGAAGAACTCCTTCGCGGTCCAGGCCTTGAGCATGAGATCGATAGCCTCGCGCCAGCGCTCACGCTGCTCCATCGGCGGAACGCCGTAGCTGATATTGGCGTCGCAGCCGAGACCGAGCGGGACACCGGCGACCAGCCGCCCGCCGCTGATGCAATCGAGCACCGCATATTCCTCGGCGATGCGAATAGGCGGCGAGGTTGCGGCAAGCGTGGCGCCAAGCTGGACGAGAGCGACCTGATCCAAGCCTTGATCGCGGGTCATCTTGGCCAGGATGGCGCCGAACAGGTTCGGATTGCACATGAAACCGTAAGGGTTCTGGTGATGCTCGTTGGTCCCGATGCCGTCGAAGCCAAGCTTTGCCGCCAACATCAGCTCGTCGATCGACCAGTTGTAGACGTCGGTGACTTTGTTGGCGTCGCCATACTCCCACCAGGGCGCATCGACCCAAGCCGACGCCAAACCCCTCGGGAAATCCTCCGGCAGGTCACGATAGGGCATGAAATGAAACATCGTGACCTTCATGGGCCGTCCCTCCACGTTTGCTCTTGTTCAACCCGAGATTAACCATCCCTCGGGGCGAGCCTTGCTGGCCCGTGTCGCTCCAAGCTTAACAGGCGCGCTCATGGGCCAGCAAGTTCCCTCGGAAGATCGATTGAGCGGCCGCGGCAGCTTTAAGGCGCTGGCAAGACCGCAAGGGCTTACGACCGTCGTTCCACCGGCAGCGTCAGCGCCAAGTAAACAAAACCGTGATGTTTTGTCCGCATAGCGACGATCGAGAACGGCTTGGCCGCGTCGATCAGCCACGCGCGCAGATTGAGGTGGGCCGATCCAATCAAGAAGTATCCGCACAAAACGCCGCAGCTTCAAGCATCCAGCGCTGTACGCAATTTAAAACAAATTTGAACAACTAAAATTTTATCTGAAGTTCCGCGCCAATATCACCCGAGTATCGTCTCGACCGTTGATGGGCTTTTACTTCAAATTGAAGCGCTCGGCTTAGCTGCCGCGAAAAAGCTTTGTGAGAAACGTGACCCCAAGAAGACGGGAGAGGGGTCACATGAGTTCGGGTGCCATTTGTTCGCGCCCCAAGGCGTTTCTCAGGCGCGGTGCGGCTGCGAGCGTGATTGCGCTCGCCGCGCTGGCGATGCCGACGATCGGCAGCGCCGATGAACGCCCGCTGTTCGTCTCGCTCGGCGAAGCTGCGAAAGCTCCGATTGGTTGGGTCGAGTTCTGCATCGAGTACGATCCGGAATGCAAAACAAAGCCGTCGCAGCCGCGCGACGTGATGCTGTCAGCGCAAGCGTTGAAAGATCTCGATCGGGTCAATCTTTGGGTCAACACCCATGTCAAGCCGATGACCGACATGGAACATTGGGGTGTTGTTGAGCGCTGGAACTACCCCGACGACGGCTACGGCGATTGCGAAGATTACGTCCTGCTCAAGCGCAAAATGCTCATCCGGGCCGGCTGGCCACGTGAGGCTTTGCTGATCACGGTGGTGCGCGACAAGCACGGCGACGGCCACGCCGTTCTCACCGTGAAAACCGATAAAGGCGAATACATCCTCGACAATCAGAACGATCACATCTTGCTCTGGTCGGATACCGGTTATCGGTTTGTCAAGCGCCAGTCGCAAGCCGATCCCAATGTGTGGGTCGGGCTCGGCGAACCGCATCCGGCGCAGGCGACGGCAACCTCGCGCTGATTGTCCAGACAAAGGAGTTTGCGACCCCGGTCACGTCCCCACCCCTCCCCGTCCCCAGACCGGGTTCGCGCGGCCGGCTCTCCCCCAGGAGCCGGCCGCACCTTTTTTCCTTGCCGCCGAGCCAGGGTGTCGCTTCGACAATCCAGATAGCCGGAACGTGCACGATATAAAGCGGATAGGAGAGGTCGCCGATGATGCGATCCGCCTTCCAGCGTCTCGATGCAATAAAGATAAACGGGATCCACGCCGCACATTGCGCATAAAAGAGATAGATCGAAATGTGGTTCGTCCACAGCACGGCGCGATCGCTGCGCGATAGCGTGCAACACTCCCATCGCCGTTTTTGCTGCCACTCCTGACGACGCTACTCGCCTAAACTTCGGCGAGGCGTCACCGAACCCAACGAGTGCGTGCGCGAGAAAGCGAGTCGAAGAAAAAGGCGCAGCGTCGCCACTCACCCGCCCTTGTTCCTGGTACTAAAATCCGGACAAGTAAATCAATTATTTTGAACTAAATCCGACCACAGACCTGCAGCCTTTTACTTCTAGGTTCGCGGTCGTCCACACTTGCCATCACTGATGTGGAAAACTTTCCGGATGCGGCTGGACACAAATGATGAGAAGCCAACGTCTACGCGCGGCCTGGCGTACTCCCCGAAGGAAATCGCGCGCACCCTCATTCGTCGTGTTGTCCGCGGCTGCGCTCCTGGTCACGGCACCGCTGATTGGTGTGCTTGGCTGGATACCCGACTTCAATCTGGATTTTCGAGCACGCGAGGCCGGAGCCGCCCCGTCGGAGGCGAACCGTGTCGCACGCTCCGGCTTCATACTGTTTTCCTCGCTCGACGACGATACCTGTCGAGAATATGAATTCGACAACATGAACGGATCGCAGCGCAACAATGGCGTCGTCGACTGCGAGACCGCGACGCGTGAGATCATGAGAAACCAAGCGGCGGCACGGCTGAAGGCCTTCAGCGGTGGATTCAGTTCAAAGTAAGTCACCTGCCGCCGTTCTTGATCATCGATTCCTAAGCAGGGTCGACCGTCCTGAGATTGGTAATCTTTGGACGGTTACGCACATGCGGTCGCACACGATTAGTGGATACGTGTCGTTACTCGTAAGCCTTTGACTTCCGGAACTGCGACTTGCTCTTACTTCTGGTCGGTCAGAACAGCCAGCTGCCCTGTAAATACGGGCCTTGGATCGTCAAGTTGGTTTTCAGCTGCTGCTCCGTTGTCAGGTAAACTCCTGCACTGAGCGGGCTTCCTGCGACGTTGCTCAGCGCATATTGGTTCACTGCGTCGAAGTAGACCGCCACCTGATAGCCAAGTTCCACCTTGAAGAACCCGTAGTCGCTGAGCGGGAAAGCGTAGGCGGCGCCCAGTCTGGCATCGAAGCTGGGAACCACTTCCGTCGCGTTTGGTGATGTCAATGCCTGGTTGTTGGTTATGATGCCGAGCGCAGAAAGGGTTGGCGACGCCGTCGTAAAGTTGATGCCGGTCTGCGACGTCCCGATCAGCCCAGCGCCGGCGGCTTCGCCGAAGAATTGAAATTGGCCGACATTGTACTGACCTCTTGCGCCCAAACGCGGCCCGGCGCCGGTGAACAACGAGCTGGTCGTGTCCGAATGGGAAGTCGCACCGCTCTGGAACGCGCCGGTCAGATTCTCGCCGACACGCGCAAATTCGACGCCGCCAAAGACCCGCAATTGGAATGGACAATCGGCGCAGAAAGTATGTCCGGCATCCAAATTGACCGCATCGAACGACGATTGCAAGCTGCCGTTCGCGGTGCCGTTGGTGAACGCCACGCCCGCGGGCGGCCCAACCGAATAAGGCGGTCCCACGAACTGGTTGGGAGCGGCACTGACTGAGGCGCCGTCGGTGGCGCGCAGATGCGTCCAATTCAAGCCGAGATCGTCGGAGTCGGTGGGCATGTAGCGCAGCCCGACCCGAAAGGCCGGACTGTATTTTGGATCGATCGACTGGTTGCTCCAATTCGGCGTCGGTATCGGCAAGGGGCTTACCAGGGTGGCGTATTGTTCGAAATCGCCGGCACTGGGCTGCAAGAACAAGAGCGAGCCGCTGACCTCGAAATGCGGGCGAGGGTTCGTTGGGAGAGTTTTGACGATAACCGCATTGCCGGCGTCCAATGCAGCCGGCGGCGGCAGCACCGCGAGTGGCGCGGCGCTATCCAGAACGGTGCTTCGACGGACTTCTTTGGTGGCTGCTTTGGAAGCTTCGAGGTGAGTGACACGCGCGCGCAAAGCGGCGTTTTCCTTCTCCAGCGTTTTGAGCCGCGCCAAGATCTGCTCATCAAGCGAGTCGGCACGCGCCAGGCCGGAGGCCGCAAAGGTGGTTAAAGCCACACACAATAACAGCCCAAGTTTGTTGAAGCTCGGCACGGTCTGCTCCTTCTCGGTTGCGAAAATCGCTCGGGGCTACCGACGCGCAGGGGTGCAAGGCCAAATCGATCTTTCGGCGTACGTTGACCGGCGCACGAGACGCGGAACTTGCGACAGCCCCGTCACACACTAAGACGCATCGGCACGCCGAATTGCCAGCTAACAAACCGAGAAAGCGACCGCGGCTCGGTGAATAGTGGGGGAAACGCGACACCACCGGCGACAAGTCGGGCGCGACCAGGCTCCGGGCGCGTCCGCCTTAATGGCCTGAGTTGGCCAAGCCTCCCAGCGTCCAAACCGCCGGCCAGATGACCCGAGTTTTCTGGATTCGCATAGCTGTTTGCTGATATGCGCATAGCTGACCAACAAAGAGCAAAAGCGAGGCAGTTTGAACGCGTTTGTGAGTTGTGTCCCGGAGTGAGGCCGTTATGGTGCAACGCACAGCGGGAGTTTCCCGCTCAGGGGTGGCGTACGGGCCAATTGCGGCGGCGACCGTGGTTGGGAACTGGGGAAGCGGTGCAGAATGACTGCGATCGTCCGGATCGCCCTGCGACGTCCTTATACCTTCGTCGTCCTCGCTCTCCTGCTCCTGCTCATCGGGCCGCTCGCGGCTTTGCGCATGCCCGTCGACATCTTTCCGGAAATCAGAATCCCGGTGATCGCCGCGATCTGGAACTACACCGGGTTGCCGCCCCAAGAGATGGCCGGCCGCATGGTAACTCAGTTCGAGCGCGCGCTGACCACGACGGTCAATGACATCGAGCATATCGAGGCCAACTCCTACACCGGCGCCGGCATCGTCAAGATATTCTTCCAGCCCGGGGCCGACATCCGTATCGCCAACGCGCAGGTCACCGCGATCTCGCAAACGCTGCTACGAAATATGCCGCCGGGATCCGTGCCGCCGCTCATTCTGAACTATGACGCCTCGACGGTCCCGATCATCCAACTCGGTTTGTCGGGCAAGGACCTCACCGAACAGATGCTAAACGACATCGCGATCAACTTCCTGCGTGTAGGATTGGTAACGGTGCCGGGGGCGGCCATCCCTTATCCCTACGGCGGCAAATTCCGCCAGATACAGATCGATCTCGACCCGATGGCGATGCAGGCGCGCGGCCTCTCCGGCCAGGATGTCGCCAACGCGCTTGCAGCGCAGAATCTGATTACGCCGGTCGGCACCGAGAAGATCGGCATCTTCGAATATGCGATCCAGCTCAACAACTCCCCTTCCATCATCGCCGAGCTCGGCGACCTGCCAATCAAAACCGTCAACGGCGCCATGGTTTATGTCCATGACGTCGCCCGCGTGCACGACGGTAATTCGCCGCAAACCAATATTGTTCACGTCGACGGCAACCGCTCCGTGTTGATGATGGTGCTAAAGAACGGCGGCGTATCGACGCTCGCGGTTATCGACGGTATCAAGAAAACACTGCCGCTCTTGCAGCGGACGCTGCCGAGCACTCTCAAGATCGCGCAGATCGCCGATCAGTCGTTTTTCGTCAAGGGCGCGATCGGCGGCGTTGTCCGCGAAGGCGTCATCGCGGCCGCACTAACCAGCCTGATGATTTTGCTTTTTCTCGGCAGCTTTCGCTCGACGCTGATCATTGCAACGTCAATTCCGCTTTCGGTGCTCGGCTCGATCGCAACCCTCTGGGCTTTGGGTGAGACCCTCAACATCATGACGCTCGGCGGATTGGCGCTGGCCGTCGGCATCCTCGTTGACGAAGCCACGGTGACGATCGAGAACATCAATTGGCACCTCGAACAAGGCAAGGAGGTTGAGACCGCGATATTGGACGGCGCCGAGCAGATCGTCACGCCGGCCTTTGTCTCATTGCTCTGCATCTGCATCGTGTTCGTGCCGATGTTCTTTCTCGCCGGCGTGCCGCACTTCCTCTTCGTGCCGCTGGCCGAAGCGGTGATGTCGGCAATGGTGTGGTCGTTTATTCTCTCGCGCACGCTGGTGCCGACGATGGCGAAATACCTGCTGCACAAGCACGTGGCGCGCACCGAGGGCGCCCAAGGCGCGCCGCCGCCGTCGCGCAACCCGCTGGTGCACTTACAGCGCGGCTTCGAGCATCGCTTCGAGCGCGCACGCCTGGCCTATCGCGAGATGTTGAGTCTGGCGTTGCGCCATCGCACGGCCTTCGTGGTTTGCTTCCTCGCTTTCGTGATCGCCAGTTTCGCACTGGCGCCGTACCTCGGTCGCGATTTTTTTCCGGAGGTCGATGGCGGGCAGATTTTGATGCACGTCCGCACCCACGTCGGCATGCGCGTCGAGGAGAGCGCGGTTCAATTTGCCGAAATCGAGAAGGTCATCCGCCAGATTATTCCGCCGCGTGAATTCGAGACTTTGGTCGATAACATCGGGTTTCCGATCAGCAGTATCAACAAGACCTACAACAACACCGGGACGATCGGCACGCAAGACGGCGAAATCCAGATCAAGCTTGCCGACGGCCATCGGCCGACGCGGGAATACCTTCGCACACTGCGAGAAGAACTCCCCGCCCGATTCCCGGGCACGACGTTCTCGTTCTTGCCCGCCGACATCATCAGCCAGATCCTGAATTTCGGCGCGCCGGCGCCGATCGAGATTCAAATTCGCGGCCCGCAGCTCGCGGACAATTTCGCCTATGCGCAAAGCCTGTTGCGGCGGCTGCGCCACATTCCGGGGTTTGTCGACGCTCGCATTCAGCAATCGCTCAACGCGCCGAGTTTCGACGTCAATGTTGATCGGACGCGGGCGCAGTATGTCGGCATCACCGAGCGCGACGTGACCAACAGCATGGTGGTCGATCTTGCCGGATCGAGTCAGGTGCAGCCGATATTCTGGCTCAATCCCGCCAACGGCGTGAACTATTCCGTCGTCATGCAGACACCGCAATATCAGGTCGATTCGCTTGGTGCGCTGCGAGACATGCCGATCACTGCCGCGGGCGCGCCGTCGCAAACGCTGGGGGCTATTGCCGACATTAAGCGCTCGGCGATACCGGCGGTCTATTCGCAATACAACATCCAGCCCTTGATCCAGATTTACGGCACGACCCAGGACCGCGATCTGGGCGCCGTGGCGGCCGACGTGCAGAAGGTCTTGAATGAAACCGCAAAAAGCGCACCGAAGTCGGCGCAAGTGGTGATGCTTGGCCAGGTGCAGACCATGAACAATTCGTTCTCCGGATTGATCTTCGGGCTGCTCGCCGCAGTCGTCCTCATCTATCTTCTGATCGTGGTCAACTTCCAGTCCTGGGCCGATCCGTTCGTAATCATTACGGCGCTGCCAGCGGCGCTTGCCGGCATTGTATGGATGCTGTTCGCCACAGGTACGACGCTGTCGGTGCCGGCGCTGACCGGCGCCATCATGTGCATGGGCGTCGCGACCGCCAACAGCGTGCTGGTTGTCAGCTTCGCCAAGGAGCGACTGGAAGAGCACGGCGACGCCGTCGCCGCCGCGATTGAGGCGGGTTTTGTCCGGTTGCGTCCCGTGCTCATGACGGCGCTTGCGATGATCATCGGCATGACGCCGATGGCGCTTGGCTTGGGTGAAGCAGGCGAGCAGAACGCGCCGCTCGGCCGCGCAGTTGTAGGCGGCTTAGGTTTCGCAACCGTCGCAACTCTGATATTTGTGCCGGTGGTCTTCAGCCTTATTCACCAACGCCGCGGCTTGGTGGGCGCCCGCGTGATCGGAGAACCGCATGCCGCCTGATACGGCCGGGCCCCCGGTCTCCCGCCGCGGGCTTTACATCGCTGCCCTTTCGGCGGCGATTATCGCGGTGGCCATCGTCGTGTTGGGCATTACCAGCCGTAAGATTGCCGACGCCAAGCTCCAGGAATGGACCGAAATTCAAGCAGTGCCCGTGGTCGCGGTAGCGCTGCCGGACGCCCGCGGCAAAACCGCGACCGTCAGTCTTCCCGGCCGGCTCGAAGCTTATACGCAAGCGCAGATCTACGCCCGCGTTACCGGCTATGTGAAAGATTGGAAGGCCGACATTGGCACGCCGGTGAAAGCCGGGCAGTTGCTCGCCGAAATCGACGCGCCGGATCTCGACCAGCAGATCATGCAGGCCGAGGCCAATCTGGCGAGCGCAAAAGCCAATTCCGTACTGTCCGACATGACGCTGACGCGCGGCCAGTCATTGATCAAGAGCCTGGCCATTTCGCAGCAGGACCTCGACCAGAGAGCCGCGGACGCTTCCAACAAGCAGGGTCTGGTCCGTGCGGCCCAGGCCAATCTCGATCGCTTACGCGTGCTGGAACAGTACAAGCGGCTTACTGCGCCATTTGACGGGCTTGTCACCGCGCGCACCACCGACGTCGGCGCGCTGATCAACGCCGGCGGCGGCGGCCCGCCAATGTTTGTCGTCTCGGACATCAGCAGATTGCGCGTCTATGTCAGCGTGCCGCAAAGCTATGTGCCCAATATTCCGGTCGGCACCAAGGCACACATCGTCGTGCCGGAATATCCCGGACGCCGCTTTCCGGCGGTCGTCGAAGCGTCCGCTCAGGCCGTCGACATCGCGTCGGGCACGACCCGCATGCAGCTCGTGGTGGACAATTCCAACAAACAGCTGATGACGGGCGACTTCACCAATGTGACGTTCGACCTGCCGCACCCCGAGATCGCGATCAACGTTCCGGCTAGTGCGCTGATTTTCGATCAACGCGGGCTGCAGGTTGCGACCGTCGGCAGCGACGATCGAATCGTGCTCAAGCAAGTCACCATCTCGCGCGATTTGGGCAAGGAGGTCGAACTGGCATCCGGAATCGCCGCCGATGATCGCGTGGTCGCCAATCCGCCGGACGGCATCGCGACAGGCGACAAAGTCCGCATTGCCGGCACGCCTGGCGTCCCCGGTGCAGGCGAAACCGCAGAAGCAAAGTAGTCCGGGCGGACCGGTCAGCCGATCGGTTTTAGTCCCTTCGCATAACGCTTGAAATTGCGGACATAGAACTCCGCGCCGGCGGCAATTGCGACTGCAGCGTCTTCGTCGAGGGTGCGCTGAACACGCGCCGGCGAGCCGACGATCAGTGATCTCTCCGGGAACGATTTACCCTCGGTGATCAGCGCGCCGGCCCCGACGAGGCAGTGTGCGCCAATGCTCGCGCCGTTGAGGATAACTGCCCCCATGCCGACCAGTGCATGCGCGCCGATGGTGCAGCCGTGCAGAACGACGTTATGACCGACCACGCAATCCGGCCCGATGGTGATCGGAAAACCGAAATCGGTATGCAGCGTCGAATTATCCTGAATTTGCGAACGCTCACCGAGTTCGATCCATTCGTTGTCGCCGCGCAGGACGGCGCCGAACCAGACGCTGCAGTCGTTCTTCAGCCGCACCTTGCCGATGACTGAGGCGCTCGGCGCCACCCAATAACGGCTGGCGTCCGGCAAGTCAGGCCGCTGGCCGTCGAGTTCATAGATCATTGTTTTTTCTCATGCGTCATGTGCGGGCATCACGCGCGCATCCGCGTTGAGCATCCGCAATCGGGCACGCTGTGGCAAGATATTGAACGCATGGACGACTGCAGGTCAGCCGCCAAGCCGCAGAGCAGCAATCCGAACCGGAATGACGGGTTAGATCAGTGCCTGAAGCGCCATCACCACCACGGTGCCGGACATCAGGCTCCACAACGCGGCGACGACGGTGGCGATCATCACGAATCCCACGCTGCGCCGTTCCAGGCGGTGTCCGCGCAAGGTGTTGCGCATGATCAGGAACGGCGCCGAGAACACCAGCACCGGGACCACGGCGAAACGCGTCGGCATCGGCCCGACTTCAAGCAGCCGAAAGCTAGGGAAACGCAGGCGGAACAGGCGATAGCCACTGGCGCACAACCCGGCGATCGCAAAGCCGAAGGCGATTGCGAATATCAACTCGAGGGCTTCTGGCGTAATCGCCGGCATCAAAGCCTGTGACATGCAGGACGCCTCCCAGTTACCAACGAAAGGCATCGCAGAGCGGGCGCCGCCCCGCCAGAGCTTGCTTAAGAAACGGTTAACATCGCGCGCCCCTTGCCCATGCGATACTGGCCCCCGATTCGAGATGAACGGCAAAGCAAAGCATGACGGCGCACGCGGTCCCTCGGCTCAGATTACCCCGTAAGTCACACAGCTTGCTGCTATGGCTGGCGTTGCTTGTCGTCGTCATTGCCGCCGCTGCAACCTTTATTTCGATTGAACTGTGGCCGACTTGGCCGACCAGGACTGTCGCCCTGGATGCGCCAACGATCCCGGTGACGGTTGCGGGCGTACTCTTCAACGTGCCGCCGGCAGCGATCCGCGCCGCCGTGCAACGTCAGCCCGGAGCTCACGAGCGGATCGACCTCGTCTTCCCGTGGCCCGCGCCGGTGCCGCCCACTTCTGAAGGTACAGCCGCGGCGCCGGTCGTTTCCGCCAAGAAAGAAGCGCTGCCGGCGGCGGTTGCTGAAGATCGTTTGTTCGTGACCATCACCGGCCTTGGCACACTGCTCGCTCCCGCCCAGCGGTTGCGCAGCGTCTACCCGCGTTATTTCGAGACCAAAGCGACGGCGGGTCCCGACGGACTAGCCGTGCTGCCGTTCCGCACCGGCACGCCGTACGAAGGCGAAGATCTGATCTATTTTGCGGAAAAGCCGGAGACCTTCTTCGCCCGCTGCACCCGCGCCGTCCGCACCGTCCCGGGAACATGCGTCCACGAGCGCCTCGTCGATGCGGCCGAGATCACGTTGCGGTTTCCCCGTCAATCGCTGCGGGACTGGCGAAGTCTCGCCGCCGGCTTCGATCGGTTAATCGGGCAGCTTCATCCCAAGGCCGGGTGAAACGGCGGGGGTGCGACGCGATTAGTCGAGATCGCTGCCCAAAATTGCCATCTGGAAATTGTAGGAACGTTCGTCGTCCTCGTCGTCGACGAAGAGAACGCCGACGAATTCATCGCCGACATAGACCTCGGCCGAATCGTCTTTTTTTGGCCGTGGCACCACGCGGATGCGCGCATTGCCGAACAGCTTCTTCAAATAAGCGTCAAGTTTTCTGACTTCCTGGACGTCCACCGGTCTCTCCTGCCGCAAGCCGCATAGCACGCGTTCGCAACGACAACAACAATGACGCGGCCGCAGTTTCAGCGCGAGCCCACTTGCCGCCCGGTCGAGCTCATGGTGTCGCGAAATGCGTTGGCGAATGGGCTACCGGAGCAATCAAATCTCGTCGTAGAGCATTTGATCCATCAGGCGCGCGGGCTCGGGGCAACCGGCCTTCCCCACCACCCGCGCCGGCACGCCGGCAATCGTGACGTTGTTCGGCACCGGCTTGAGCACGACCGATCCGGCGGCGATGCGTGCGCAATGCCCGACTTCGATATTGCCGAGGATCTTGGCGCCGGCGCCGATCATGACGCCGTAGCGGATTTTCGGATGGCGGTCGCCGGCTTCCTTGCCGGTGCCGCCGAGCGTGACGTCGTGCAACATCGACACGTCGTCCTCGATCACCGCGGTCTCACCGACGACGAGGCCGGTGGCGTGATCGAGAAAGATGCCGCGTCCGATGCGCGCGGCGGGATGAATATCGCATTGGAATACCGCCGAGGCGCGGCTCTGCAGATAAAGCGCGAAATCGCGCCTGCCCTTGCTCCAAAGCCAATGCGCCAGGCGATGGGTCTGGATGGCATGAAAGCCTTTAAAATAGAGCACCGGCTCCAAAAGGCGATGGGTCGCCGGATCGCGGTCGACCGTGGCGGCAATATCGGCGCGGAAGCTCTCGCCAATCGCCGGCTCCTCATTGAGCGCGTCCGCATAAGCCTGCCGGATCATTTCGCTTGAGAGCGAAGCGTGATCGAGCCGCTCTGCCAGCCGGTAAACCACCGCGGCTTCAAGCGTGTCACGGTGCAGAATCGTAGAATAGATGAAAGAGGCGAGTTCGGGCTCGCGCCGCACGATTTCCTCGGCTTCGCGCCGGATCCGTGCCCAGACCGGATCGACCTTATCGAGAACCGCTTTCGCCTGATGCTGTGCCATGACTGCCTCCCGGAGGACACGGTTCTAGCATAATTGGTGCGGAGCAGGATAATAACCAGAGGGCCCATTCCCCGCAGCCGCCAAGGATCGGTCAATGCGCCCTTTGGCCGAGGCCAATGGCCTATTCTGCGGCTCAAGGCCGTTGGGCCAAAAACTCCCCTACGCCAGCCTTGAACACGCGGTCGCCAACCGCGAGCATGTGGTCACGGCCCGGGATAACCAATGCTTGCGCACCCGGAATAAGTTCAGCCAGCGCCTCCGGCGAACCGGCAACGCTGTCGATACTCCCGACCGCGATCAGAAACGGAATGTCGAAGCGACCAACATCGTCCCGCCTAAGAGTCTGCCGCGCGCCGCGGATACATGCGGCGAGCGCCTTGAGGTCGGAATGCGTCCTCTCGGCGAAGACCCGAAACATGCGTCCGTCTGGATCCGGCACGTCCGCGAGCGCAGGAGCCTCTAGCGCCCGCGCGATCTTTTCGGGGTCACCGACGCCTTCAATCAAACCGATGCCAAGTCCGCCAAGCACAGCGGCGCGCACGCGCCCCGAATGCGCCATCACCAGAAAAGCCGCGTTACGCGCCCCCATGGAATAGCCCATGACATCCGCGCGCGAGACCCCGAGGTGATCGAGCAACGCGCGTATATCCTCGGCCATTATGGCGCTGTGATAGTCGGCCGGATCGTAAAGTTTCGACGACTCGCCATGACCACGGTTGTCGAGCGCGATGACGCGGCGCCCGGCGCGCTTGAGCGTTGTCACCCAGCCCGGATGGACCCAGTTGACCTCCTTGTTGGAAGCAAAGCCGTGGACCAGCACGATCGGCTCGCCCTCGCCCTCGTCGAGGAAGGCGATCTCCACACCGTCATGCACAAAGTGCGGCATGCCGGGACCATAGTCGATGCTTGCGCCGATGCACAAAGATGGTGATGCCGGCCGCGGATGAGGGTAGGCTTAGGACCGGCGGCTGCTAAAACGTCCGCCGTTATAGAAAATTGCGGGAGGACCTTGATGCAACGCACGCGGCTCGTATTGCTCGCCACGCTGTTCGCCCTTTCGAGCGGCATCGCGCGGGCCCAAGTTTCAGATGATGTGGTGAAAATCGGGGTCCTCACCGACCTCTCCGGCCCGGCGGCGACAGCGACCGGACCCGGCTCGGTCGCCGCGGCGCAAATGGCGGTCGAAGATTTCGGCGGCAAAGTTCTCGGCAAACCGATCCAGGTCATTTCCGCCGACCATCAGATCAAGCCTGACCTCGCTGCCGGGATCGCCCGGCAGTGGTACGACCGCGACCAGGTCGATCTGATTGTCGACGTACCAGTGTCCGCGGTGGGGCTCGCGGTGCAAAACGTCGCCAACGAACGCAAGAAGCTTTTCATCACCCATTCGACTGGCACGGCCGATTTCCATGGCAAGTTTTGCACGCCCTACGCCATCCAGTGGGTCTTTGATACGCACGCGCTCGCAGTTGGCACGGCGCAAGAGGTCACCAAGCGCGGCGGCAACAGCTGGTTTTTTCTGACCGCCGATTACGCCTTCGGACACGCGCTTGAGCGCGACGCATCGCAGGTCATTATCCAAAACGGCGGCAAGGTGCTTGGCTCGGTAGCGCATCCCTTTGCGACACCGGATCTGTCGTCGTTCATTCTTCAGGCCCAAGCTTCGAAGGCCAAAATCATCGGCATCGCCAGTGGCCCGCCCGACAACGTCAACGCCATCAAACTCGGCGGCGAATTCGGCATCTTCCAGGCCGGTCAGCAAATGGCCGGCTTGCTGGTGCTGATCACCGACATCAACGCGCTCGGCTTGAAAGCCGCACAAGGCCTGCTGCTCACCACCTCATTTTATTGGGACATGGACGATCAAACCCGCGCGTGGTCGAAGCGCTTCTTCGCCAAGATCAACCGGATGCCGACGATGTGGCAGGCCGGCGTTTATTCCTCGATTACGAACTATCTGAACGCTATCAAGGCGGCTGGGACCGACGATCCGTTGAAGGTCGCGGCCAAGATGCGGGAAGCCCCGATCCAGGACTTCTTCGCCCGCAACGGCAAGTTGCGCGACGACAATCTGATGGTTCACGACCTTGTCCTGGTCCAGGTCAAGACGCCGGAGGAATTGAAGTATCCGTGGGATTACTACAAGATCCTGGCGCACATCCCGGGCGATCAAGCGTTCGGACCGCCCAACCCGGCCTGTTCCCTGGTCAAGCACTGATCGTCTTTGGGCCAGCAAAACGGGGTTGCGGTGACCCCTCATCGGCCACGGATTGCTGGAAATCGGTGGGCGGCGCCGCTATGGTGCCGCCGGCAAAACGGAAGCACGCATGACGGACCCGATCGTTCCTCATTTTCACAATGACCTGGGCGTCGCCGTGATCGATATCGGCGCCAAGGAATTCATGTGCGTCGGCGCCATGCCGCCATTCGATCATCCGCACGTGTACTGCGACATGGGAGCGGACGCGGAATACGTTTGTCCGTATTGCTCGACGCTCTATCGCCACGACCCAAAACTCAAGCCGAACGCCGCACGACCCGCGGAATGCGAGCTGCACGACGTCTAGGTTTGCGTTGTTCGGCAGGAGCGCGCAGCTGACGTCCTCGCGCAATGTCATTGTCGCAGGCGCCGGCATTGGCGGGCTGACGGCGGCGCTGGCGTTGGCGCGCAACGGCTTTCGCGCCACTGTATTGGAACAATCCGAACGGCTCGAGGAAACCGGTGCCGGAATTCAGCTCTCCCCCAACGCATCCCGCATTCTGATTGGCCTCGGGCTCGAAGACCGGTTGCGGCCGCTGGCCGTCGCACCGGTAGCCGTGCGGGTGATGAGTGCGGCTAGCGGACGCGAGATTGTGCGTCTGCCGCTTGGTGAAGCCGCCGAACGACGTTACGGCGCTCCCCATTGGGCGATTCATCGCGGCGATCTGCAGGCGGTGCTTTTGGCGGCGGTCTCGCGGAGCCCGGAAATCACCCTGAAGCTCGGTGCTGGCGTGGACGATTACGTCACCCACCCAGACGGCGTCACGGTATCGGCAAGCTGTGCCGCCGGTACAGCCGAGGAGCGGGGCATTGCGCTCATTGGTGCCGACGGCCTGTGGTCGCTGGTGCGCCAGCGCATCGGTTACGGCGAACCGCCACGCTTTGCCGGACGGGCCGCATGGCGCTGCCTTATTCCGGCGCGCGAGGTCGCGCCGGAATTTCGCGAGCCGTTGGTGTATCTCTGGCTCGGCTCCGACGCGCATCTCGTCCACTATCCGGTCAAAGCCGGTCGGGTGATCAATGTCGTTGTTATCACCGCCGAGTCCTGGAGCGCGCGCGGCTGGAGCGAACCGGCGGGCCGTGCGGATCTTGTGCCGCGGCTGCCGGCCGATACATGGGCGCTAGCGGCACGCACCCTGGTCGGTCTGCCCGATGCATGGCTGAAATGGGCGCTCCATGACCGCGCGCCAATCGAAGGCTGGTCGAGAGGACCGGTGGGGCTTCTTGGCGACGCTGCGCACCCGATGCTGCCGTACCTGGCGCAAGGCGCTGCCATGGCCATCGAGGATGCCGTGGTGCTCGCGCAATGCATGGCGCACCAACCCGACGAACCCGCCGCGGCGCTGCAAACCTATTACGCGCTGCGGAAAGCGCGGACCCGGAAAGTCCAGCGTCTCGCAGCGCGCAACGGCGGGCGTTATCACCTCGGCGGCATGAGCGGCAGGGCGCGCAACGTGGCCATGCGGATGATTGGCGGCAACCAACTGTTGCGCAACTACGACTGGATTTACGGCTGGCATCCTCCCGCCGTGTGACCGTCATTTAAGCAATGCTCATGATTGGCATACCTGAGCGCTTGAGGAATTACGCTCAGGAGCTCAGCCGGTTATCCACGCCTTGCTCGCGTCCGGCAGCCTCTTGCCTGGCGATCGCTCGGCGAAAGCCGTCACGCTCTTTGAGCGACGTCCAGTAGGCGGCGACCGCCGGCGTGAACTTCGCGTCCAGCTTTGTGAACACCGCGAGCAACAAAGCATAGCCGACGGAAATGTCGGCCGCAGTGAACCGTACCGATGGTCGGCTGCTTTGAGACGACCGCATCGATGCCGCGCAGCCGGGTAAGAAACCAACGCGAATAATCGGCTGCCACCTCGTCCAAACGCCGCTCGGGCGGCGCGAAGACCGAATAGCGCAGCACGACCGCAAGCGGAAATGTCAGCGTCGCCTCGCCGAAATACAGCCAGTTGAGATAAGGACCGAAATCCGGCTCCGCGGAATCGACCGCCAAAGAACTCGGGCCGTAGCGCGTCACCAAATATTGGCAGATCGCGGCGGACTCGGTCATCCGCATCGACCCGTCGAGAAACGTCGGTACGGTGCCGAGCGGATTGACGCCGAGGTAATCCGGCGCCAGGTCCCGCGGCGGAAACGGCAGCATTTTCAGCTCATACGACAAGCCCATCTCCTCAAGCGTCCACAGCGGACGAAACGAGCGGGCGTTGTGGCAGTGATAGAGCGTGAGCATGTTTCCGGTCCCCCTCGCCTGGGCGCTGCCTACGGCATATTGTGCACCCTCAACCGGCACTTTTGAAATGGCATAGCCGAACTGGCAACCGGCTTCTCATACCGGAGATCTCTAAAGCGCAACGTCTGAGAATACCGGGGAGGCGCAAGAAAATGAGCTGGCCGATGAGATGGAGCGCCGCCGCTCGGTCCCGCAAAAGTTCGGCGCGCAAAATCTGAAAGGTTGGCTGCGGACCTACCAGAATGCCGTGCAGCCGGTACATAAAGGCGCCGTGCTCGACTGAAGCCGCGCCGTCAGGGTTCTTAAAGGAGACCGTGGCATTGCTAAACCTAAAGGGCCGGACCGCAGTCGTCACGGGGGCCGCTGGGGGAATCGGCCGGGCGATTGCTACCTCCCTGGCGCGCCGCGGCTGTAACCTGGCGCTCGCCGACATCAATGGCGAAGCGCTCGCGGCGACCGCGGCCGCGATCGCCACATATGGCGTGCGTGTCAGCAAACATCACCTTGATGTTTCCGATCGCGACGTGGTCGCCGCGTTTCCAGACGAGGTGACCGCCGAACACGGCGGTGTCGATGTGCTCATCAACAATGCGGGCGTGGCGCTTGCCGGCACGTTCGAGCAGGTTAGTGAAACCGATTTCGAATGGCTGTTCGGCATCAACTTCTGGGGTGTGGTGTCGATGACGCGCGCGTTCCTGCCGCTCCTGCACCACAGCGACGACGCCCGCATCGTCAACCTTTCGAGCGTCTTCGGAATTATCGCGCCGCCGGGTAATACGGCCTATTCGGCGGCCAAATTCGCGGTGCGCGGCTTTTCCAAATCGCTGCGCCATGAGCTTCAGAAAACGCGCATCGGAGTGACTGTAGTTCATCCGGGCGGCGTCGCCACTTCGATCGTCCGCAGTGCGCGGATGCCAAAGACCAATTCTCCCGAAGACGAGGAGGCGCAGCGGAAGTCGTTTGAGGCCTTCCTTACTCTGCCGCCCGCGACTGCCGGCGAGACCATTGTCCGCGGCGTCGAAAACCGAAAAGCGCGCGTTCTGGTCGGTTCCGATGCTAAAGTGCTGGCCTTGATTGAACGGCTCGCGCCGGTCAATTACTGGAATCTGCTGGGGCGGAGGTTGAAGAAATGAGTGCAAGCGCTACGCATACCGGCGGGCTAGTGGCCGAACCAGGCCATGAGTTTCTCCGATGATCACCGTCGCCTGGATTGCCGCCGTTATCGTCATCGTCCTCATGCTCCTGCCGCTGGCCGGCCTGGCGCTGTTTTCGGCATGGACCGCGCGGCGGGTCGAAAAGCGATTGCCGCCACATGGACACTTCATCGAAGTCGACGGTGCGCGCATCCATTATCTCGACGAAGGCACAGGACCAACGCTGCTGATGATTCACGGGCTCGCCGGACAGACCCGCGTGTTCACCCATTCGCTGCTCGACAAGCTCAAAAACCAATACCGCGTTGTTATTCTGGATCGGCCGGGCTGCGGCTATTCTACACGCCCGCGGCAAGCCTCGGCTGCGATCAGTGCTCAGGCGCGCACCATCGCGCGCTTTATTGAAAAACTCGGTCTTGAGCAGCCGCTCGTTGTTGGTCATTCACTAGGCGGCGCGATCGCGCTTTCGCTGGCCTTGGACCATCCCGATCAGGTCGGCGGCCTGGCATTACTGGCTCCACTGACGCACGCGCAGGATGAGATACCGCCGCTGTTCCGCGGGCTCGCCGTGCAGTCGTCGCTGATGCGCCACTTCATCGGCTGGACATCGGCTATTCCGTTGTCGATCAGAAATCGTGCGTTCGTGCTCGAACAGGCGTTTGGTCCGCAGCCGGTCGCGGCCGACTACGGGACGCTGGGTGGCGGCATGCTCAATCTACGGCCGCACAGCTACGTCAATGCGTCACGCGATCTGATGGCGACCAGCGAAGATATGCCCACCATGCAGGAGCGCTATCATCAGCTCACGATCCCGGTCGGCATGCTGTTTGGAACCGGCGACCGCCTGCTTGATCACGTCAAGCATGGCGCCGCGATGACCGCGAAGGTCACCGGGCTTGATCTCGAACTGATCGAAGGCGGCGGGCATATGGTGCCGATTTCATCGGTCGATCGCACCGTCGCCCTCATCGCGCGGGTCGCGCAGCGTGTTGCAGCAAATGCCGAACAGCGTGCGCCAAATCTCGAAACGGCCGAACCATGACGCGGGAGCATTTTGACGTCGTCATCGTCGGCAGTGGACTGTCCGGCGTCGATGCGGCTTATCATCTGCAAACGCTTTGCCCGGGCAAGTCCTACGTCATTCTTGAAAGCCGCGACGCGATCGGCGGCACCTGGGATTTGTTCCGTTATCCCGGCATTCGCTCCGATTCCGACATGTATACGTTCGGCTACTCGTTTCGCCCCTGGCAATCGGACTCTGCCATCGCCGACGGCGAATCGATCCGCACTTACATCCGCGAAACAGCGGCAGCTTATGGCATCGATCGCAAGATCCGCTTCCGGCACCGGGTGAAGAGCGCATCGTGGTCTTCTGCCGATGCGTTGTGGACAATCGAAGTGGTACGCGCCGGCGAACCGCAGCCTCTGCGCTTCACCTGCAATTTATTATTCTCGTGCACCGGCTATTACGACTATGCAGCCGGCTACACGCCTGAATTCCCCGGCATCGAGAAATTTTGCGGCCGCATGGTGCATCCGCAGCATTGGCCGGAGGACCTCGATTATGCCGGCAAGCGGGTGGTGGTGATCGGCAGCGGCGCCACCGCGGTCACGATCATTCCCGCCATGGCCAAGACCGCGGCGCTTGTCACCATGTTGCAGCGCTCGCCGACCTACATCGTCTCGCGGCCGTCGCAGGATGCGATCGCCGGATGGTTGCGCCGCCATCTGCCGGTGCGCGCCGCCTACGGCCTGGCGCGCTGGTACAATGTGCTGTTCGGGCTTTATTTGTACAATCTGTCCCGGAGAAAGCCGGAAGCGGTCAAACAGTGGATCGTCGGCCAGGCGCGTCAACAACTCGGCGCCGACTACGACGTCGCCACCCATTTTACCCCGCGCTACAATCCCTGGGACCAGCGCCTGTGTCTCGCGCCCGACGCCGATTTTTTTCGCGCCATCAAGTCCGGCAACGCGGACGTTGTAACCGACCAGATCGATAGTTTCACCGAGACCGGGATTCGCCTGCAGTCTGGCCGCGAACTGCCCGCCGACATCGTCGTCACCGCGACCGGCCTCAAGCTGCAACTCCTCGGCGGCATTGCGGTCCTCGTCGACGGCAAGCCGGTCAAATTTTCCGACACCATGAATTTCAAGGGCGTCATGTTCAGCGACGTGCCGAACCTTGCCGCTGCGTTCGGCTATACCAACGCATCGTGGACATTGAAGTGCGACCTGACCTGCGGCTATGTCGGCCGTCTCATCAACTATATGGACCGGCGCGGCTACGTGACCTGCACGCCGCGCCGCGATCCCGCGGTCGAAGCAGAACCGCTGATCGCTTTTTCGTCCGGCTACATCCAGCGCGCGATCGATCAATTCCCGCGTCAAGGCTCCAAAAAGCCGTGGCGGCTCTATCAGAACTACGTACGCGACCTGCTCGGCCTTCGCTATGGCCCGGTCGACGATAAGGCGCTTGAGTTGGTTCGCCGGCGCGAAACCAGGATGGCCGCGTAGGTTGCGGTCAGCGCCGGTATCGCGCCATCGCTGAACGCGGCTCCCTGTCATCGCGCAAAATGTCTTGCTAAGCTTCGGCCAGAACCCTGAGCAACGAGGTGCAATTCCATGTCCGAGGCCATCAATCACGCCAAACTAGCAATGCTGTTTCGCCACGAATTCCAGCTCTGCAATGTACAGAAGGGCGAAACCATTGTGCTCCTGAGCGATCTCGGGGCGCGCCGCGACTATGTGTCAGCTGCCTTCGCCGCCGCCGAAGATCTTGGCGCCGACGCCTACGAGATGTGCGTCAACTCGATGCCGTCGTGGACCAAGGTGGGCGTGGAGACGGTCGGCCGGTGCAAGGGCACCCTTGAGGCCATCAAGTCTGCCGACATGCTGGTCTGTCTGCACATCCCGCTGTTCACCCGCTGGCTGAAAGAGGCCCGCGACGCCGGCACCCGCGCGCTGATGGTGATCGATGCTCCCGACGAACTGGAGCAGCTGATGGCGCCTCCGGGGCTGAAGGAAGCGGTCACCCATGCGGGCGAGCGGCTCAAGCGCGCCAAGTCGATGCGCATCACTCGGCCCGGCGGGACCGATCTGTCCGTCATGACCGGCGAATACCCGACCATGATTCAGTACGGCTACTCGGAATCGGCCGGCCGCTTCGACCATTGGGGTGCCGGGCACGTGCATACGTTCCCTAATGAAGGTTCGGCTAACGGCACGGTCGTATTCGCGCCCGGCGACATTATCATCCTGCCCTATTGCCGTTACGTGCAGGACGAGGTGAAGCTCGAAATCCGCGACGGCTTTGTCCGGAAGATCGAAGGCGGCCTCGACGCCAAGCTGATGAGCGACTGGCTCGACGGCAACCGCGCCAACGCCGACGACATGGACGGTCATGCCATCTCGCACCTCGGTTGGGGCTTGAATCCGCAAGGCCGCTGGGACGCGATCGCGCTCAATGGCGCCGATCCCATGCGCCATCACGCCGGCGCGCGCTGCTTTGCCGGCAATTTTCTGTTCTCCACCGGCCCGAACTCGCAGGGCGGCGGCAAGCGCAACACCAAGGGCCACTATGACGTCCCGATGCGCGACTGCACCGTCAGCCTCGACAACGATGTGATCATCGAGCGCGGCCGCTTCACTGACGAGAAGATGCGCGTCGCCCGCGAGGCGCGGTAGCACGGACACGCTGCGGGCATGACGAAACCGGCGGCCAGTGCCCGCGGCATTACCAAGCAGTTCGGCGCGACGCGCGCGCTCGACGGTATCGACTTCGATGTGCTGCCTGGCGAGGTCCACGCGCTGGTCGGCGAGAACGGCGCCGGAAAATCGACGCTGGTGCGCATTCTCGGCGGCGTGCATCGGCCCGACCAGGGCGAGATCGCCGTCGATGGCCGCCTTCGCCGCTTCCACGGTCCGCGCGACGCCATTGCCGCAGGCATCATCACCATTCCTCAGGAATTACGGCTCGTTCCCGCTCTGTCGCTCGCCGAGAACCTCACCCTCGGCGACCCGCCGCAGCGATGCGTTTTGGGTGTCACGGTCGTTGATCGGGCGCGCATGCGGCACGAGGCGCGCGAGCAGCTGGCGCAGCTCGATTTTGCTCCCGATCCGGACCGCCGCGTCGATCAGTTGAGCTTTGCCGAGCGTCAGCTTGTCGCCATCGCCAAGGCGCTGCGTCGGGAGTGCCGCGTCCTCATTCTCGACGAGCCGACCGCAGCGCTGGAGACCCGCGAGATCGAGCGGCTGTTTGCCGTGCTCACGCGCATGAAGGAGAACGGCACGGCGATCGTTTATGTCTCGCACCGGCTCGACGAAGTGGTCGCGCTCGCCGACCGCTGCACCGTGCTGCGCGACGGCCGCATCGCGGCAACGAGCCGCCGTGGTGACTTCAAGGTCGTCGACCTGGTTGCGGCCATGACCGGCGGCGCTGCAGCGAAAATCGAGACCGAAGCATTGGTGCCCGGCGCCGTCATCCTCGAAGACATCGCTGATCGTCCCGACGCCACTCGCCTGCACGCGCGTGAAGTTACCGGGCTTGCGGGTCTTCTCGGCAGTGGCGCCAGCGCCGTGCTGCGGCGGTTATTTGGCGTCGGCAGCGAGACGACCGACGTTCGCCGCGATGGGGCGGTGCGTCGCATCGCAAGTCCGGCGGCCGCCGTCCGAAGCGGCATCGGCTTCTTGCCCGGCGAGCGTCAGCTGGGCCTGATCATGAATCTTTCGGTCCGCGACAACATTCTGCTGCCAAGCCTCGACCGTCTGGCACGCGGCGGCTATGGCGGAATCGATCGCGGGCGTAGCGACCTTCTGGTCGGACAACTGATGGAAGCGCTCGACATTCGCCCTCGACGAGCCGATCTGGCCGTTTCAGCGCTGTCAGGCGGCAACCAACAAAAGGTAATCCTGGCGAAGTGGCTGGCGCGCGAAGTTGGCGTGCTTCTGCTCGAAGAGCCGACGCAGGGCGTCGACGTCGCCGCCAAGGCGCAGATCCATGCCTTGATCCGTGGGTTCGCCAAACGCGGCGGCGGCGTTCTGATCCGCTCCAGCGATCTCGCCGAGCTCACGCTGATCTGCGACGACATCCTCGCGTTGCACCAGGGGCGCATCACAGATCGCGTGCCGCGTTCCGACGGCTTCGACGAGAAGCGATTGCATGCCGCGATCGGCGGATGACCATGCCGCCGTGGCTTAAACGTTTCAATCTGGCAGGCCAGGGTCCACTGATCGCGCTCCTGGTGCTGTGCCTCGTCACTGCACTTCTGACCAACCGGTTTCTGTCTCCGCTCAACCTCACCAACATTTTGGTGCAGTCGTCGATCATGGCGGTGATCGCCATCGGCATGACCTTTGTGATTATCGGCGGCGGCTTTGATCTTTCGGTCGGATCAACAGTGGCTCTCGCCGGTTGCATTGCCGCGATGGCGATGGTGCAGTTCGGTTTGGTAGCTGGCGTGGTGGCCGGCATCGCAGCCGGTATCGTGGTCGGACTGGCAAACGGCGTGATCATCGCCCAGCTCGGCATCAACCCCTTTATCACCACGCTCGGCATGATGGTGCTGGTGCGCGGGCTCGTCTATCTCGTCACCGGTGGCGCGCCGGTCGGCGATGACCGTTTACCGGCTGCGTTTCTCGCATTCGGTTCGGCGCGGCTTTTCGGAATCCACTATCTGGTGTGGGTTCCCGCCGTGCTGTTACTGGTTTTGTCGTGGGTCATGGCGGCCACGCCCTATGGCCGGCGCATCTACGCTACCGGAGGCAACCGGGAGGCCGCCTACCTCTCGGGCGTGCCGACCCGGCGGATCATTGCTTCGACCTATGTTTGGTGCGGGGGATTCGCCGGACTGGCTGGGGTGATGCTAACGGCTCGTCTTCAGTCGGGCCAACCGACCGCCGGCGAATTCTATGAACTCACCGCAATCGCGGCCGTAGTCCTCGGCGGCGCCAGCCTCCAGGGCGGCGAAGGCACCCTCTACAAGAGCATTATCGGCGTCTTCATCATGGTCGTGCTCGGCAACAGCCTTAACCTCCTTAACGTCGATTCCTACTGGCAGCGGGTTACGATTGGAATGGTCATCATTGCCGCCGCCGCGGCAGATCGGCTACGCTCCCGCCATTGAGAGGAAGGATTTCCCATGCTGAAACTCCGTCCGGTCCTGTTAGGGATCGCCGCGCTGGCGAGTGTGTTTGGTTTCGCTGTCGCGCCCGCCCCCGCACAGCAAAAAATCACCATCGGCGTTGCGCTCGCGCAGGACGACAACCCGTTCTACATCGTCATGCTCAAGGGCATCCGGTCGCGCACTCAGGAGCTTGGCTGGGATGTCGCAACCGTCTCGGCCAACGAGGACAAGGTCAAGCAGATCAATGGCGTACAGGACCTCGTCGCCCGGGGGGTCAAAGGCATTTTGATCTCGCCGATCGATGCGGTCGGTGTCAACGCCGCCTATGACGCCGCCAAAGCCGCGAATATCCCGATCGTATCGATCGCGCGCGGCTCAACCTCGCCCAATCAGACGATCCACGTTGCGCCGGATGAAAAGCAGATCGGCCGCGACATCGCCGAGTGGACTGCAAAAGCGATCGGCGGCGAAGGCAAAGTCGCCATGCTGCTCGGCCCGAGCGGTACACCCACGTTCCGCAACGTCGCCGAAGGCTACACCGACGTGATGGCCAAATATCCGAAAATCCAGATCGTATTCCGTACCGACGGACCGCTCACGCGCGAGCGCGGCGTGAAGCAGGCCGAGGACGCGATGGTCGCCAATCCGGACCTCAAGGCGATCTATGGCTGCAACGACGAAGTCGCGCTTGGCGCCGCGCAGGCGGTGATTGCCGCAGACCGATCGGGAAAGACGATCGTGACCGGCATGAATGGCGTGCCGCCCGGGCTCCGCGCGGTCAAGGATGGCAAGCTTGCCATGACCGTCGAGCTTAATCCGTATTTGTGGGGGCGGCTGGGGGTCGACGTGCTCGCGCAATATCTCAAGGGCGAAAAGCTTGAACCGAAGGTCTTCATCAAGCACGTCATCGTCGACAAGACCAACATCGACGCAAAACTGCCTAAATAAAGGATACCGGGCATGGCCGATGTCGCGATCGCCGCCAAACCGAGCGACTTTGTCGCGCAATTGGAGGCGGCCAACCTGCACCCCCTGTGGGATCGCTTCCGCACGCTGACGCCGGTCAAGCCGCAAGCGAAGGACCCGCCGCTGATCTGGCGATGGCGCGACATCGAGCCATTCGCCGAACGCGCGGGCGCGGAGGTGGCGATCGACGACGTCGAGCGCCGCGCTCTGATCCTGGTCAATCCGGCGTTCGACGGCGAGACGGTGACGACTTCGAATCTGATCGGCGCCTTTACCGTGCTCGATCCGGGCGACCGGGCCCGCCCGCATCGTCACACCTTCGCTGCGATCCGGTTTGCCACCCAGGCCGAGGGCGCAACGACCATCGTCAACGGCCGGCGCCTCGACATGCACGACGGCGATCTCATTCTGACGCCGCCGATGTGCTGGCACGGTCATATCAACGACAGCGATCACCGCATCATCTGGTTCGACGCCGCCAACATCCCGCTGATCCGCAACCTCGATGCCAATTTCTTCGAGCCCGGCGATCCGAAATCCAATCAGTTCTGGCAGGTGGACGCAGGCGACGAGAAACTGTGGTCGGAGTCCGGTCTGGTCGGCAGCGGTGTTGAGCGCGCGCCCGGCCATTCGCCGAAATATCAATATTCCGGCACGGCCACGCGCCGCCTGTTGGCGGCGCTGCCGGCCGGTGACGATGGCGCGCGCACGGCGCGCTACACCAATCCCGCGACTGGCGATGCGGTGATGTCTGCGCTCGATTGCTACGCAATGCGGCTTCCGAAGGGTCAGGCCACACGGCCGAAGCGCACAACTTGCAACATGATGTGCCTCGTGGTCTCCGGAACCGGCCGCTCAACGGTCGGCGAGCACACGTTCGATTGGGAACAGCACGACGTATTCTCGATCCCGCACTGGAATTTCGCGAGCCATACTGCGACGGGCGGCGACGCCGATCTGTTCATCGTCTCGGATCGCGTGGCATTCGAACGCCTCGACCTCTTGCGCGAGGAATACCAATAAATCCACGCCCGACATTGACGCATCAAGGCATCGGCGCGCCGGTTCGCCGCGTCGAGGACGACAAATTCTTGCGCGGTCAGGGCACCTTCGTCGCCGACATCACACTGCCAGGCGAGTTGCACGCCGTGCTGGTGCGCTCGCCGCATGCGCATGCGCGCATCCGCGGGATCGATAGCGACGCGGCGGCCCGCTCGCCCAATATCGTTGCCGTCCTCACCGGCGCCGATATGGCGGCCGACAAAGTCGGCCCCATGGCGCCGCTCTGGGCCATCACATCGGCCGACGGCAAGCCGATGGCGGAGCCGCCGCGCTGGGCGCTGGCGCGCGAGCGGGTCCGCCACGTTGGCGAGCCCATCGCCCTGGTCGTTGCCGAAACGATGGCTCAGGCGCGCGATGCCGCCGACCTCGTGCAGGTGGATTATGAGCCACTGCCTTCGGTGACCGACGCGAAGGCCGCCATGGCGGCGGACGCGCCGCAACTGCACGAAGTAGCGCCGGGCAATGTCTGCTTCCGATTCGCACGCGGCGATCAAGCCGCCGTCGCCAAAGCGTTTGCCGGCGCGGCGCATGTGGTGCGGCTTGATCTGGTCAACAATCGCCTGATCGGTGCGGCGCTGGAGCCGCGCGCGCTCCTTGCCGACGGCAGCGCAGGCGGCAAGCTCACGCTCTACTGCGCGACACAGGTGCCGCATCACATCCGCCGCGTTGTCAGCGAACAACTCAATCTGCCGCAGACCGCGATCCGCCTGGTCGCGCCCGACGTCGGCGGCGGCTTCGGCTACAAGGGCAAGCACTATCCAGAAGAGACCGTCATCGCCTGGGCCGCGCGCCGCCTGCGGCGGCCGGTCAAATGGATCGCGACGCGCAGCGAGTGCTTCATTTCCGATAATCAGGCGCGCGACCACCAGACCCACGCCGAGCTTGCGCTCGACGGCGACGGAAATTTCCTCGCGCTCCGCATCGACACGGTCGCTAATCTCGGCGCCTACATCTCGACCTTCGGCGCCGCGATCCCGAGCGCGATCTATTCGGCGCTGCTGGCCGGCGTTTACCGCACGCCCGCGATCGCCACGCGATCGACCGGGGTATTCACCAACACCTTGCCGACCGATGCGTATCGGGGGGCTGGCCGCCCGGAAGCTTGTTATGTACTGGAGCGCCTCGCTGATGAAGCCGCGCACGTACTCGGGCTCGACCGAGCCGAAATTCGCCGGCGGAATCTCGTGCCCGTTGACGCCATGCCGTACAAAACGCCGATCGGTCCTACCTACGACTGCGGCAACTTCCCGAAAGTTCTTTCGCGCTTGCTGCACGTCGCCGACTATGACGGCTTCGGCAAGCGACGCACCGAAGCCCAAAGCCAGGAAAAACTGCGCGGCTTCGGTCTCGCCTGCTACGTGGAATCCTCGGGCGTCGCGCCGTCGCGCTTTGCCGCCGCCTTGGGCGCCCGCGTCGGCTTCTTTGAGTCAGCCACCATCCGAGTTCAACCTGACGGTAGCGTGCAGGCGTTGCTCGGCACGCACAATCACGGCCAGGGCCACTCAACGACTTTTGCACAAATCATCGCGTCGCGGCTTGGCGTAGCGCTGTCCGGCATCGAAATTATCGAGGGCGATACCGATCAGGTACCTTATGGAACAGGGACGTTCGGATCGCGGTCGATTGCGGTCGGCGGCTCTGCGCTCGACCGCGCTGCGGGGAAGATCATCGATAAGGGTAAGCGGATCGCCGCACATCTCCTGGAAGCCGCAGCCGAGGACGTGACGTTCATGGGCGGACTATTTTCCATCGCCGGCACGGATCGGAGCGTTACGCTGCGGGAGGTGGCGCGGGTCGCGCACGTCCCCACTCTCTATCCGCCCGACGAAGAACTCGGCCTGCAGGACAGCGCGTTCTATGACCCTTCCGGCTTCGCCTGGAGCAACGGCGCGCACGCCTGCGAAGTTGAGATCGATCGCGATACCGGCGACGTTCGCGTCATCGCCTATTGGGGCGTCGACGATGTCGGCACCGTGATTAACCCGATGATCGTCGAGGGACAAATCCAGGGCGGCATTGCCCAGGGCCTTGGCCAAGCCTTGCGCGAGCGCTGTGTCTACGACCCGACCAATGGCCAATTGCTGTCCGGCTCTTTCATGGACTACGCGTTACCGCGGGCGAGCGACATGCCAACGATCGTATCGGAGCTCGACGAAAGCCAGCCCTGCACTCACAACCCGCTGGGCGCGAAAGGCTGCGGTGAAGCCGGCTCGATCGGCGCCCCGGCGGCGATCGTCAGCGCCGTCCTTGATGCGCTCAGGCCATGCGGCGTTACCGACGTTCAGTTGCCGCTGACGCCGGAGCAGATCTGGAAGGCAATGCACACTTCAGGAAGGACGAAGCGGCCCGATGTCTGAAGTTGAGCGCGTATCCGTCGCCGGCCTGAAGGTCGCCAGAGTGCTCTACGATTTCGTGGTCCACGAGGTGATCCCCGATACCGGCATTGAGGCGGCGGCGTTTTGGCAGGGTCTCGACGGCATCATTCAAAAATTTGCTCCGCTCAATCACGCGCTGTTGCAGCGGCGCGACGAGCTGCAGGCAAAGATCGATGACTGGTATCGGGGACGGCGCGGCCGCGCCATCGACGAGACCGCGGACAAGGCGTTTCTCGAAGAGATCGGCTATCTTGTGCCCGAAGGGCCGCCGTTCAAGGTCGATACCGCCAATGTCGACGCCGAGATCGCCACGGTTGCGGGGCCGCAGCTTGTGGTGCCGATCAGCAATGCGCGGTATGCGCTCAATGCGGCCAACGCGCGATGGGGCTCACTGTACGACGCGCTCTACGGCTCCGACGCAATTCCGAGCAATGGGCGAGCGCAAATCAAGGGCTATGATCCGGAGCGGGGCAAGCTCGTAATCGCCTGGGCGCGGCATTTTCTGGACCAAGCCGTCCCGCTGGCTTCCGGTTCGCATGCCGACGTGCAGACGTATGCGATCAGTTCCGGCGCGTTCTCAGCCACACTCAACGACGGCAAGACGACGGGGCTCGCAGACCCGAAGAAGCTGCGTGCCTATAGCGGCCGCCCGGACGCCCCCGAAGTCATCTTGCTCGTGAACAACGGCCTCCACATCGAGATGGTCATTGATCGCGCGCATCCGGTCGGCCGGACTGATGCAGCGGGCGTTGCCGATATCGTCGTCGAGGCCGCGATGACGACCATCATGGATCTGGAGGACTCGATCGCTGCGGTCGACCCTGAAGACAAGGTCGCGGCCTATCGCAACTGGCTCGGCCTTTGTCAGGGAACCCTGGTCGAGGTGTTTCAAAAGGACGGCAAATCCGTCAACCGCCGCCTCAGTCCGGACCGCAGCTATACCCAGCCTGACGGAACCACATTGGTGCTTGCCGGCAGGAGCCTGATGCTGATCCGCAACGTCGGCCATCTGATGATGGACCAGGGCGTCACCAGCCGCGACGGAAAGCCCGCTCCCGAAGGTATCCTTGATGCGGCGATCAGTAGCTTGATCGCGCTCCACGATCTCAAGAGCAAGGGGCCGTCGCGCAACAGCCGGACCGGTTCGATCTATATCGTCAAGCCGAAGATGCACGGCACGGACGAGGTCAAGTTCGCCAACGATCTGTTTGCCGCCGTCGAGGCGATGCTTGGTATGCCGCTCAACACCATCAAGCTCGGCCTGATGGACGAGGAGCGCCGCACCACGGTCAATCTTATGGAGTGCATTCGCACCGTGAAATCGCGAGTGTTCTTCATCAATACCGGCTTCCTCGATCGTACCGGCGACGAAATCCACACCGGCATGGAAGCCGGACCGATGGTCCGCAAAGGCGAGATGCGCAACCAGCCGTGGCTCTGCGCTTACGAAGACTCAAACGTCGACATCGGATTAGCCTGCGGCCTTCCCGGCCACGCCCAGATCGGCAAGGGCATGTGGGCGATGCCTGATCTGATGGCGGCAATGCTGAAGCAGAAAATCGCTCAACCCGAGGCCGGCGCCAACACCGCATGGGTCCCCTCGCCCACGGCGGCGACGCTGCATGCCACGCACTATCACCTGGTGAATGTATTTCGGCGGCAGCAAGAGCTTGCGTCGCGGCCCCGCGCCAGCATGGACGATATTCTGACAGTCCCGGTCGCCCGCGGTGTGAACTGGTCGCCGGACGAAGTTCAGCAGGAGCTCGACAATAACGCGCAGGGTATCCTCGGCTACGTCGTGCGCTGGGTCGAACAAGGCATCGGCTGCTCGAAAGTCCCGGACATCAACAATGTCGCGCTGATGGAAGACCGCGCCACGCTGCGCATATCGAGCCAGCACATCGCCAACTGGCTCCGGCACGGTATCACTGCTGAAAGTCAGGTGATGGAAACGCTCAGGCGTATGGCGAGCGTGGTCGACCGGCAGAACGCCGGCGATCCGCTTTATTCACCGATGGCGCCGAATTTTGAAAACTCCGTCGCGTTCGCGGCTGCATGCGATCTGGTTTTCAAAGGGACCGCTCAGCCGAACGGCTATACGGAACCAATCCTGCATGCCCGCCGAGCCGAGTTTAAGCGGCGGCATCATCTACAATGAGGCGCGCAGGCGGCGCTCGTCGAGCGCGCCTTCCCATTTGGCGATGACCAGTGTGGCGACGCCGTTGCCGATCAGATTTGTCGGCGTCAGCCCCTGCGACAGCAGCCGGTGCACGCCGAGAATGATGGCGACGCTCTCGACCGGTATGGTTCCCACCGCTGCCAGTGTCGCCGCGAGCACGACGAAGGCTGCGCCGGCAACACCGGCTGCTCCCTTTGAGGCCAGGAGCAAAATCAGCAACAGGCCGATCTGATGCTCCAGGGTCAGCGGCGTGTCGGTAGCCTGCGCCAAAAACACGGCTGCGGTCGCGAGATAGAGGCAGGTACCGTCGAGATTGAACGAATAACCGGTGGGAATGACCAGACCAACTACACTCTCCTCGCAGCCCAAAGCCTCTAGCTTGGCGATCATGCGCGGCAACACGGTCTCCGATGACGTGGTCGCGATCACAATCAAAAGCTCTTCGCGGATATAGCGGATGAATTTCAGAAGGCTGAAGCCGCACCAATGAGAGATCGGCCAGAGCGCGACGACGATGAAAACCAGACAGGTGATGTAAAAACTCAGGATGAGCTTCCCCAACGACAACAGCGAGCCAGCGCCGAACTTGCCGACAGTGAACGCGATCGCTCCAAACGCCCCGATCGGCGCCGCCCACATGACGATGGCGACGATGCGAAAGAACATTTGCACTGCGACTTCGATCAGATCGGTGAGCGGTTTGCCGCGGGGACCCATCCAGCTCAACGCAAACCCGCACAGCACCGAAACGTAGAGAACCTGAAGGACGTTGCCCTCGCTGAACGCGCCGACGAAGGTGTTGGGAATGATGTTCAGCAGGAATTGTGCCGTGGTGCGCTTTTGGGTTTGTTCGAGATATTGCGCGATGCTCGACGTATCGACGTGCGATAAATCGACGTGCATGCCGACGCCGGGCTGAAACACGTTGACCGCAACCAGCCCGATGACGAGCGCGATCGTGGTTAGCACTTCGAAATAAATCAGCGCTTTAAGCGCGACGCGGCCGACCTTGGCCATATTGGCCATGCTGGCGATGCCGTGGACGACCGTACAAAAAATGATCGGGGCGATAAGGACGCGGATTGCCTTGATGAAGGCGCTCCCGAGCGGCTCCATGCGGGCGCCGATGTCCGGGAGTCGCGCGCCGAGCGCGATACCCGCCACCATCGCCACGAGTACCAAGAACCAGAGCTGCAGATAAAATGGCCGCGCCGCTGCCGATGATTTCACCCGCTGCGCGCCTGCCACCGCCCCGACGGACGATTCTCCTCCCCCGCTGGACGAGGGAGGAGGCACTTCATGCGTCATATTCTGCGGTGATATCCTGCCCGGTGTAGTCCGGCATGAACGCCGTCGCTACCGCGCTGATAACAGCGCAGCCGGCGATGTAAATCGCGATCGCATAGCCTGAGTGATAAGCGGCGAACAAAGCTGTGGCGATGATCGGCGCCGGACCGCCGGCGATGATCGACGCCAGCTGATAGCCAAGCGAGGCGCCGCTGTAGCGCAGCCGCGGCGTAAACAATTCCGCGATCAACGCCGCCTGCGGTCCGTACTGGATGTCATGGGGAATGAGCGAGAGCACGATGGCGATGAAGACCGCCGACGGGATCGCCGTATCCACCATGCCGAAATAGAGAAACCCGAACAGGCCGGTCATGACCACGCCGATCAGGTACATTTTCCGGCGTCCGATCAAGTCCGAGATGTGGCCGGAGAGCGGGATGGTGACGAAGGAGACGCAGGCCGCCACCATCACCGCGGTAAGAATGAGGTTCCGCGACATGTGCAGCGTACCGACCGCGTAGGCAAAGATGAACGCGACGAAAATATAGAATGGCGCCTGTTCGGACATCCGCAGCAACGCCGAGAGGAGGATTTCGCGCGGCTGTTTCTTGAACACTTCGACGATCGGCGTCTTCTCGATCTTGTTGGTGTTCAGGAGTTGCTGAAATACCGGCGTCTCCAGGATGCCGAGCCGGATCCATAGGCCGATGGCAACGAGGATAATGGAAAGCGCGAACGGAATACGCCAGCCCCAAACCAGGAACTGATCGCCTGACCAGGCGCTGAAAGCCAGGACCGCCAGGTTGGCCAGGAACAAGCCGGCGGGAACGCCGAACTGCGGCCATGACGCGACCAGGCCCCGTTGGCCGTGGGTGCGCGACCATTCCATCGCCAGCAGCACGGAGCCGCCCCACTCGCCGCCGACGCCGATACCTTGCAGCGCACGCAAGACGGTCAGCAGGATCGCGCCCCAGATACCGATCGATGCAAAGGTCGGGACGAAGGCGACCAGAAATGTCGCGATGCCCATGCAGAGAAGGGTCGCAATCAGCGTCGCCTTACGGCCGATGCGATCGCCGTAATGACCGAAAATCGCCGCCCCGACCGGGCGGGCAATAAAGCCGATGAAGTAGGTGCCGAAGGCAAGGAGCGTCGCCGACAGCGGATTCTGATTGGGGAAGTAGAGCTTGCCAAAGACCAGACCGGCCGCGGTGCCGTAGAGGAAGAAGTCGTACCATTCAATGGTGGTGCCGATCGTCGACGCGATCACCGCTTTGCGCAATTGTGCGCTGTGTTCGGCCTCCGGCAGCGGCATGTAAGTCGAAGCCATGGCCATGGCGTACCTCCCCATATTACCCCATTGCGGAGCGGACGTTTGGCGCCCCGCTTCCTAAAACGAACGATACTTCAGGAAACGGGGGGATGGCTATAGTTGTGGAGTCGCAGCATTAGCCCGTCCCTTTGCGGGACGGATTACACTGCAGTGCGAACATTCGATTTGTGAACGGCCCCGCTCGCCGCCCTCGCCTGTATCTGGAAAGAGGCGTCCGGTGTGCGACCGCTAATCGTAGCGAAGGGGAATTACTGGCTCGGTTTGCTCGACGCCATCACCGTAACCGGCATGTCGCGGTACTCGGCCGCGAACAGCCGCTTGAGGTTTTCCACCTTCGGCGCGTCGTTGAACACGATGTACGGATAGGACGGATGCAGTACGGCGAAGTCCTGGTGATAATTTTCCGCCGGATAGAAACCGTGCAGCGGCTCAAGCTGGGTCACGATCGGTCGCGGAAACGCATGCGCCTTATCGAGTTCAGCGATGTAGGCACTGGCGACGCGCTTCTGTTCGTCGTTGGCATAGAAAATCGCCGAGCGGTATTGCGTGCCGGCGTCAGGCCCCTGCCGGTTCAGCTCGGTCGGATTGTGCGCGACCGAGAAATAGATTTGCAGGATCTGGCCGTACGAGATCTGCCGGGGGTCGAAGGTCACCGCAACCAACTCGGCATGCCCAGTCCGGCCGCTGCCGACCACCTCGTAATGCGCGGTCTGCTTGTCGCCTCCGGCGTAGCCGGAAATGGCCGCGGTCACACCTTTGGTGTGCTGAAACACCGCCTGCACGCCCCAAAAACAGCCGCCCGCCAGGACGACGGTTTGCGGCCCTGCGCCAGCCGGAGCCGCCGCGTCAACTGCCGGCGCCGGTATAACGACGGCGGGCTCGGCGGCTTGAGCAGAGCTTAGCGCCAGCCCGACCAGAGGAAGCAACAACAACGCGCGCAAGACCGCCTGAGGTGAAAAGCTCGCACCTTGTGTCATTTGGTTCCTCCAAGAAATCACTCGCGGCGCCTCCGACGCGGTATGACGCGGTATCCAAGCGGAGCGACAGTTACGACAAAGCGTACCTGCGGCGCCAATCACAATTGCCGCCAAGCCTCCGCGTGTTACGGTCACGAGTTCGTGTGTTGGCCGAGGCGATAACTCACGACGCTGCCGCCATCGCCCCGACCGGGCGCTTCGCCCGAAGACGCTCGGGCCACCAGCGGTCCTCATACTGGTCGTCCCACAGGTCCTCAAGATGCGGCAGCACCTCGCGCGCAAACAGGCCGATATTCGCTTTGCATAAATCGGTCGGCATGGAACCGAAATGCAGCAGCGCCAGCAGGTGGCCGACACGGAGCCGCTTCATCCCATCCATCAGTTGCTCGCGCACCGTCCGCGGACTGCCGACGATGATGAAGCCGCGCTCATAGAGGTCCTTGGCCTTCAGCTCACGAAGGTTGAGCGCCGCCCGCTGATTGCTCCGCATTGCCTGCACCAGCGATGGATATTCAAGGCATCCCGGAATCTGCTGGTAGTGCGGCGGCGTGTAGAGCAGCTTGTTGAAGAAGTATTCGGCGTGCGGAGCGTAGAGGTCTTCGGCTTCGGCATCGGTCTCGGCGACGCCGATCAGCTGCAGAAAACTGAAACGGTACGGATTATCGTCCCGGCCCTTGCGCGCCACCAGCTCCCAGTAGCGGTCGGCCACCTGCGCGGCATTCTTGGCGCCAAAATAACTCAGATGGCAGAAGCAGTGATCGAGCCCGACGACATATTCCGCCGTCGCGGTAATGCCCGAGCCGGGAATCCAGATCGGCGGATGCGGCTGCTGGATCGGCCGCGGCCACAGGTTCACCATGCCGAGCTGATAGTGCTTGCCGTTCCAGGCGAAGACTTCTTTCGCCGACCAGGCCTTGATCACCAGCGAAAGCGCCTCACGGAAACGCTCGCGCTGCTCGATCGGGACTACAGCATTGGAGATGGCAGCGTCGGTCGGCAGCCCGGTCGGAAAGCCGGCAACCAGCCGCCCACCGCTGATGCAGTCGAGCATCGCGTATTCCTCGGCGATGCGCGTCGGCGGCGTGGTCGACGGCAATGTCGAGCCGAGTTGAACGATGGCGACGTTTTGCCCGTTGGTGAGCTTGGCAAGGACCGAGCCCATCAGGCTCGGATTGGCCATGAAGCCGTAGACGTTCTGGTGATGTTGGTTGGTGCATACTCCGTGCAACCCTGCATTGGCCGCATAGAGCAGTTCGTCGAGGGTGGCGTTGAAATACTGACCGACCTTGTCCGCATCGGCAAAATCGAACCACACCGGCTCGATAAAGGCGGAGTTGTAGCGTTGCCCGAAATTGTCCGGCAAATCGCGATACGGCATCAGGTGGAACATGCATACTTTCAAGGTTTTCCTCCCGTTGCCGGCTTTAGTTTTGCAAATGCTACGTCGAGACCCCGGGCAGTTCAATCTCGCTGCCCAGGCCCCGAGAAGCCCGATTCTCATAATGCCGGCGGCACGCCGAAACCGCCGGTTAACAATTTCCTTCAATGATGCGGTGCGCGCTCAGAGCGGCCACAACATTGAAGCGTACTTGGTAACGCAGTGCAGGTGGACATTAGCTTGGCAACGAACGCAAAAGCGGCGCCCGCGATATCCGATGGAGCCGCGGCAGAGGCGGAGAAGAGCCACGCCGCGGCGCGCGTGCCGCTCGGATATATCGTCGACGGGGACGCCAGCATTCGGAGTTTTCTGTCGCTGGTTCTGCACGGCACCGGGGTAGACACCGAGGAGTTCGCCGACGGTCAGACGTTTCGCCTCGCGCTTGCACGCCGCGCTCCGGATCTGGTTTTCCTCAATATCGCGCTTGAATCCACCGAAGCGATCGAGTGCGTGATGGCGCTTGGCAGCCGGACTTACGGCGGCTACGTCCAGCTCATGAGCAACCGCGGCTCGGCGGTGCTCGAGCACGTCAAGAGCATCGGCACGCAGCAGCGGCTACAGATGCTGCCGCCGCTGAAGAAGCCATTCGATACCAGCGTGCTCCTGAAAATCCTGCACGACCTCAAGCTCGGGCATCCGCAATCGCTGGCTGCGCGGGTCGATCTCGATGAGGCTTTGCGCAATGGCTGGATCGAATACTGGTATCAGCCGAAGATCGACCTCCGAAAAAAACAGTTGATCGGCACCGAGGCGTTTGCCCGCGCGCGCCATCCGCAACATGGCATCCTCATGCCGGATGCATTCATGCCCGGAGCCACGGAGTCGAGCCTCGTCACGATGTCCGAGCAGGCCCTCGTGAAAGCGCTCAAGGCGAGCATAAATTTCGCCAACCTTGGCGTCACGCTGCGGCCTGCGGTCAATATTCCGGTCGAAGGACTGGCCAAAATCGCCGTCGAAGACATCGTGCAGACCTACCGCGGCCAGTTCGAGAAGTGGCCCGGCCTCATCATTGATGTTGCAGAAGACCAGATCATCTCCGACCTGCCGCTAGCGAGCGAGATCGCCAAGAAACTGCGCCACCTTAATGTCTATCTGGCGATCGACCATTTCGGCCGCGCCTATTCGGCCCTGACGAAGCTTAAGGAATCGCCGTTTGCCGAACTCAAGCTCGATCGCACCTTCGTCGCCGACTGCGCCTCCGACAAGGTCAACGCGCCGCTCTGCAAAACCGTCATCGGGTTGGCGCACAGTTTCGGCAGCGTCGCGGTCGGGATTGGCATCGAGAAAGCTTCCGACGCCGTTGCTCTCGTCAGCATGGGCTGCGATTACGGCCAGGGATTTTTGCTCGGGCAGCCGATGCCCGAGGAACGCTTCAGTTCGCTGCTGCGCCAGCGGGCCGCTTCACAAGGGCGGCAGCTTGCCGCCGAGCAAGCCGAGGCCGCCCGTGTCGCGGCGGACGAACAACACGCCTGAGCCCGTTCCGGCGGGCGTATAGCGTTTCAGTCCATCCTGGCTCAGTGCGTCCAAGCCTCGCGGCGTTGATAGGCGAAATTGTCGGCGTAGGAGATGCGCTGGCGCACCGGCGGTTTGGTCTCGAACACCTCATGCGCAATGCCATGGCGCTCGCAATAGGCGATGGCCTCCTCCTTGGTGTCGAAATACAGGTGCACTTCCTGTTTCATATCGGTGGTGCTGGTCCAGCCCATGAGCGGCTCGACCGTGGGCGGCTGCTCCGGCTCATAGTCGAGCGTCCATTCTTTGGTGTTGGCCTGGCCGGACTGCATGGCGGTGCGGGCTGGCTTATAAATCCGTGCAGTCATGGCATGAGGTTCCTTAAGCTCGATCAAAGGTGCCGTTTCGCAAAAGCTCTTCCTGAGCCGGTTTTGAGGTACGCCTCGAATTTGTCCGCCTTAGCATGATCGGAAAAGCCCACGTAAGTCATAAGCATCCAAGGCGCAAACTTACTGGTATGAGGAGAAAAACCTGCATTGTGATCTGCTACGCGTCGTCTGAGATCGGCCGTACAACCTACATAATGTCTTTCAGGATCGGTCTTGCTTTGCAAAACGTAGACGTACTTCACGCGCTCGCTCCACGCACGAAGGTCCGCCTTCGCCAACGGCTTCGGCGGGACATCCGCCGTCGCCGCGCTTCACCGACACCTGCGGCGGACTTTAGTCCCGCCGAAGCGCAGCGACGGCGGATGGTCGGGGCAGCAGGATTTGAACCTGCGACCTGCAGTACCCAAAACTGCCGCGCTACCAGGCTGCGCTATACCCCGCCGGGGCGCGCCGCTGGATACATGTTTCGGCGGCCGGCGGCAAGCGGACCTGCCCGGTCAGTGGCCGTTTAAGGCCGGACTATCGACCCGGTCACCCGCTTCGATGCCGAGCTTTCGCGCCGTGCCGCCGATCACTTCGAGGACGGCACGGACCGGACCGCCGGAAGGGATCAGCCGGTCGGACAGCGGCTGGGTGCTGTCGGCAATCCGGAGGATGCGGCCGTCATTGCGGATAAAGATCATGTCGAGCGAAATGTAGGTATTGTGCATCCAGAACGAGACCGGCTGTTCGCGCTCGAAGTCGAACAGCATGCCGTGTCCGTCCGGCAATTCCTTGCGAAACATCAGGCCACGCGAACGCTCGGCGTCGTTGGTCGCAAGTTCAACGGTGAAGGCGTGAACTCCGGTCTTGCTGACGATCTCCAGGGTCGCCTCCGCCGCCAGCGCCAAGGTCGAACCGCCAACCGCAATGATCATGGCGACAAGTGATGCAGCGGCAAGAACGGCGGGGAGCCGAATCCGCGATTTCAAGCCGGCTATGGATCTCAAGCAGGCTATGAATGTCGCTAGTGGGACGAGGGACCGAGCGGCCCGCTCTCCGGACGGACTTCGGCCGCCATCATTCCCTTGGGCCCTGGCCCAAACCGCACCAGCACGAACTGGCCGGGCCGCAGCTCGGTAATACCGAAACGCCGCAGCGTCTCCATGTGGACGAAAATATCCGGCGTCCCCTCGCCGCGCGTCAGGAAGCCGAACCCGCGAAGCCGATTGAACCATTTTACCTGCGCCCGTTCGAGACCGCTCGTCGGGGTTACCGTAACATGGGTTCGCGGCGGCGGCATCTGCGCCGGGTGGATGGCCGTCGATTCATCCATCGAGATTACACGGAATGCTTGCAGGCCCCTCGCCCGGGCCAGCACCTCGCAGACGACGCGCGCGCCTTCATAGGCGGTCTGGTATCCGTCACGGCGTAAGCACGTTACGTGCAGCAGCACGTCGGCCATGCCATTGTCTGGAACGATGAAACCGTAACCCTTGGCGACGTCGAACCATTTGATGACGCCGGCCACCTCGATGACATGAGCTGCGGATTCGTCGGACAGATCAATGTCCGGCCCGAGCCCCGTGCTGGTGGATTTTGGTTCGATCCCGTCCGACGCCATGAGGCAGTGGCCGCCGCAGCTTGTGTTGTTACGCCCGGCGCGGGCGCGTCACGAATCTCTTGAATCAAACATAACACCGGCGATCAAGGGGAAAAGCGAAAAATGCAGTGAACGCCTAAAAGCTCACAGCCTGTGTACATCTTCGCATGACGCGCGATCGACGAACGGTTCGAGCACTGTACCAATGTCGTGGTGCACCACGAGATCGGCGACGTCATCGAAGTCGGTCGAGTTGCGGTTGATGATGATCAGTCGGGCGCCATTGCGTTTGGCCATCAAAGGAAATCCCGCCGCGGGCCAGACCACAAGTGACGAGCCGATCGCCAGAAACAGGTCGCATGATTTCGTCAGCTCCTCGGCTCGCCGCATTGCGGATTCCGGCATTGCCTGTCCGAACGATATGGTCGCCGTCTTGATGAAGCCGCCGCAATCGGGACAATCGGGCGCACAGCCGTTGCCGGCATCCATCCGCTGGCGCACCCAGGCCAATTCGTAGCGCCGCTCGCAATCGAGACACAAGGCGTAGGTTGTATTGCCATGCAGCTCGACGACATGTTCGGGCGCGATGCCAGAGTCTTGGTGCAGGTTGTCGATATTTTGCGTGATCAACGCCGGCACTTTGCCGAGGCGATAGAGACTGGCGAGCGCGCGATGGCCACGGCCCGGCTTGGCATGGCCGAACTCGTCGCCCATGGCAAAGCGGCGCCGCCAGGACTCATTGCGCGCCTCCTGGCTGGCAAGAAAGTCGTCGTACATGATGGGCCGGTTCTTGGTCCAAATCCCACCCGGCGAACGAAAATCGGGAATGCCGCACTCGGTCGAGATCCCGGCGCCGGTGAAGGGCAGGATCGCATTCGCTTCGCCGATCATGTCCTGCAGGCTCGCCATGGCGTCTTCGAGATCGGGCGCGGACGTTCTTCCTAGCTGCATCGCGTTATCCTAGATAACTGAGGCCTGCCGGCGAACGGCAAATCGGCACCGGCCCATGTTCAACACCAGCCTATGGAGCCATCATGCGTTATCTGCACACAATGCTTCGCGTGCGCAATCTCGACGCGGCGCTTGACTTCTATTGCAATAAGCTCGGGCTGAAGGAGACCCGCAGGCGCGTCGACGACAAAAACAAGTTTACGCTCGTCTTCCTGGCGGCGCCCGGCGACGGCGACCTCGTCGCCAAAGGACCGGACAATCGGGCGGCGCCGCTGGTGGAACTGACTTACAATTGGGATGCCGGCGAGGATTACGGCGAGGCGCGCTATTTCGGCCATCTCGCCTACGAGGTCGACGATATCTATGCGCTCTGTGAGCGGCTGATGAAGGCAGGCGTAACGATCAACCGCCCGCCGCGGGACGGCATGATGGCGTTCGTGCGCTCACCGGATAAGCAGTCGATCGAGTTACTGCAAAAGGGTTCAGCATTGCCGCCAAAGGAGCCTTGGGCATCGATGCCCAATACCGGGCACTGGTAGGCGCGAACGGCCTGGGACGTTGCTTGCCGCCTCCGGCAATCCTCTTTATATGTCGCGCCCTTCCCTCGCGCCCGGTGCGCGGGGTGTGCGCCCTTCGTCTAGCGGTCCAGGACGCCGCCCTTTCACGGCGGAAACACGGGTTCGATTCCCGTAGGGCGCGCCAGTGATAGCGATGCCTAAGTCGACATTACTGGGTTGGTGTCCAATAGGTGTCAAACATGGCGTCATGTGGTGAGCCAGCTGGCCGCGGGCGGTGCTACCGAGCCGGTCTAGGCCTCGCGACCGTGCTTCGCATGGTACTAGTGCTGGAAGGCGTCAAATGCCGGCCGCGGTAATGTGCCGCTTCCCGAGGCGGCCGATTAGAAATGGCCGCCGAGAAAATTTGTGGCGTCGAGATGCGTAAGCTCGACGTTTGTGCCGCCGTGGCCCCCCGCGGCAAATGACCCAACGGCTTCAGTCCTGTGCGGCATCAGCTTGTGACCGGTGAGTGTGGCGGACGCCCCGCCCGATGCGGAAAATCCGCTGTCATGAACGCTCCAATTTTCCGTATACATGATCGTCCCGCCCTGAATTGTTGCGGTCCCGATTGAAAACACTCCGGCTGGGTCCGTTTCCGTCAATATCAGCTTTGAACCGTGGCCATGGACACTGCCGTAGCCGGAAACTGAATCGACGAAAGGTGGGAAAAAGCCCGACACCGTCGCTGTGGCCGTGCCTTGATAGCTATAAGTGCCGTGTATCCTGCCGGCGCTATTTTCGTGCAATATCATCTGCAAATCACCTTGCAATGTAACGCTGCCAGTAAAGCCATAGTCGGAGGCCTGTCCGCTTCCGCTTAAGTTTCCGGTGAATTGCGTCATATCGCACCTCCAGTCCGGCTCAACGCATTGCCGGCGCGCGCAGCACGCGATTGATTTTGCGTAGTCGCGCCTTGTGTCAATCCAAAGGCGCAATGATTTCACCATGGCCACGATCCAACGTTGATAGACCGCGTTATTCTTTGCATCCTCCAAATGGCCCACGACAAGAAAGACGGAAAGAAATGGTCAACGCGCGACAGGCGCGACCTTGCTGATGTGCTCGCACGCGGTGAGAGCATTGAGGAAACCGCGAAGTTTTTGCTTCGCCCAGTCGGCGAGGAAGTGCGCACGGCCGCGGAATTGAGGTTACTCGCGGATGGCGGCAAATACTCTCTCGGCAAAAGGATTGACGCAACGGTCGGTCGGCTAGTCCTCTCGACGGGGCCGTCGGACCATTGTGAGCGTAAGGTCCCATGCATTGCGGATATTGACGACCGCCAACAGCAACAGAGCCACGGCGAGCGCGTCGAGTCCAAAGTCCTTTTCCAGATGGATCGATAAGGCGGCGGCAAATAACGCGACGTATTCGAGGCCGGGCAAGACGCCGTAGGCTAAGTAGTCTTCCACATAGTTCGTCATGTCGGTGCGCACGACAGAGCCGGCCTCGGAAATCTGCACAGGACGATAAGTGGAGTTTCTGCCTGATGATGGGCACGCTGTGCCCTGCGAAATCAGGAGAGACCATGACGAGACGACCGCGCCGGAACCACACACCGGGCTTCAAGGCGAAGGTGGCGCTTGCCGCCATCAAGGGCGAGCGAACGGTAGTTCAACTCGCGGAGCAGTTTGACGTTCACCCCAATCAGGTCGCGGCGTGGAAGGCACAGCTTGAAGGCGGTGCTGCCGACGTTTTCGGTCCCGGCGGCGGCAACGCGGCAGCCCAGCCTGCGATTGATGTGAAGTCGCTGCATGCGAAGATCGGGGAGCTGGCGCTGGAGAACGATTCCTAAGAAACGGCGGCTCAAGGTGCCGGCTCCGTGGGTTGGAGAACAAATCCAAAAGCCTTGGCGCGCCGATGCAAATTGTCGATTATCCGCGTGCGGTAGCGTGTCTCGTAGAACGATGCGCCGGGGTCGACGTACTCCATCCCGTGACGCACGGCATTGTAGAACAGGACTGCGATCTTGCGCGCAGTGGCGGTCACCGCCTTGGCCTTGCCGATACGTGCCGAGAGCCGCCTGTAGAAGGCGCCGAGCGCGGTGTCGGTCCGTCCGACAGTAACGGCAGCAAGCCGCAGAAGCGCCGAGGCCCGGCTCCCACAGCGGCGTGTTCGTGACGAGAGCACCTTGCCGCCGGAGATCTTGTTGCTCGGCGCTAGGCATAGCCAGGAGGTAAAGTGCTTTGCGCTCGGCCAGGCGGAGAGGTCGTCGCCACACTCAGCGATCAGCTTGAGCGAGAGGTAAGAGCCGAGGCCATCGATCTGGGTAAGATCCTTGCCAAGCAGGTTAAAAAGCGCCGCGCGGACATCGAAATCCGGCCCGTTCGCTTTCCCGTGTAGGCGTCGACGTGGCGACGGCAACGGACCTGCGTTGAGACCACGACTGATGCTCAGTTCCTTCAACACAGCTTCGATCCTGGCGTCGCAGGCAGATGCCTTTTCTTTGTAAGCGTTGTACAGAGACAGTGCCTGCTCCAACGCGAACAGGTGCTCGGCGCGGTAGTTACCGGTGAGCGCCTTCTCGATCGTCTCAGCACCAGCGTGGCACCGATAATCGCGCAAGCGCGCCAGCACCTTGGGGTCACGCTCGCCGGCGAGTATTGCGCGGATGATCCGCAGACCAGTCGCGCCGGTGACGTCGGCGACGACGTGGTGGAGCTGAAGGTTCATCTCTGTCAGCGCCTTCTGCATGTGCTGGATATGGGAGGCCGCATACTCGAGCAGACGCTCGCGCTGACGCACGTATGCACGCAGCTCGGCGATCTGGCCTTTGGGCCGAAAGCTGGCACGCAACAGACCGTAAGAATGAAGCCGCTGCAGCCACTGCGCATCGCTGACATCGGTCTTGCGTCCGGGCACGTGCTTGGCATCGCGCGCATTGACGACGAACACAGCAAAACCACGGGCGGCGAGGAGTTCGAAAATCGGAATCCAGTAGACGCTGGTCGACTCCATAACGACTGTCTCGACGCCACATTCTGTAAACCAATCCACCAGTCGATGCAGATCGGTTGTGAAGGTCCCGAAGCTGCGCACTGGCTCAGGCGTGCGATCTGCTCTTACGGCAGCCATGTGCATCGTCGCCCCGATATCGATGGCGGCCGCGTTCGGGTGGACCATCGGCATCGTGTGGTCGCTCTTTGGTTTTGACCTCTTCCGGTTCATATCCAATCCTCCTGCTGACGACAGCGGAAGGGCTGGGCTGCGCTATTGATCAGATTCCTAAACGGGATCGCCGGATGGCGTCACCACTCTCAAGCGCGCAACAGCCCATGGACCAGGTTTTTTGACGGGGTTACCTGCCACCAAAATCGTAACGGCCGCTCCCTTCCGGGCGCAGCCTAGCACTGACCCCGTTTCTATCCCCACAGGGGGCGCGCAGCGCCAAGATAGTTTTTTGGAAGGCGCGCTCAGCAAAGCCGGCCTGCTGAGCGCAAAGCGATGATCGACCGTGAGCACGATCTGCCGATCACAAAGCAGGCGGAGGTTCTGCGCATCAGCCGTGGCAGCGTCTACTACCTGCCGCGGCCGGCGTCTGTGGCCGACCTTGAGGCGATGCGACGGATTGACGAACTGCATCTGGAGTTCCCCTTCGCCGGTTCGCGGATGTTGCGAGGCCTGCTGGTTGGCGAGGGGTACAAGATCGGCCGTCGTCACGTAAAGACGCTGATGAAGCGGATGGGGCTTGAGGCGCTCTATCGGCGTCCGCGCACGACGCAGCCCGAACCCGGCCACAAGATCTATCCGTATCTGCTGCGCGGGATGGCAATCACGCGGCCGAACCAGGTGTGGGCGATGGACATTACCTACATCCCGATGGCGCGCGGCTTCGTCTATCTGGCCGTGGTGCTCGACTGGTTCAGCCGCCGCGTGCTGTCTTGGCGGCTGTCGATCACGATGGAAGCGGCATTTTGTGTCGAGACGCTGGAGGATGCTTTGGGCCGTCACGGCAAGCCGGACATCTTCAACACGGACCAAGGTTCGCAGTTCACCGGCCAGGCTTTCACCGGCGTGCTCGCCAACAACAAAATCGCGATCAGCATGGACGGCAAAGGAGCTTGGCGGGATAACGTCTTCGTCGAGCGGCTATGGCGCAGCGTCAAATATGAGGAGGTGTATCTGAGGGCCTACGACAGTGTCAGCGAGGCCCGCGCTTCGATCGGCCGATACCTGGACTTCTATAATGGCCGACGCCCACATTCGAGCCTTGACGACACGACACCCGATCAAGCCTACTTCACCGCGCTGCCCCTCCGCATGGCAGCCTAAACCCGGCAGACGCCCCACTTATCGACGCGGAAAATCTGTTCAGACAACCGCGACCACCTCAGACCTCGATCGTAATGTAAGTAGAGATGGATGCACCGATCAAAGCCGTGGCGGCAATCAACGCCGCAAAGACCATCGCGTGATGCCACGGAAACAAGGCGACCGCGGACACGAAGAACACGCTGGTGAAATGGATGATCACCGGGCTCATGAAGGTGCGCGTTGCCGCCCGGCGCTGCTCGGTTAAATAGCCGGTTCCGAGCGAAACGGCGACGAACAGCAACGCGAGCAAGGTTGCACCTGCCGTTCCGACCAGCAGATAGAAGTCGTGCCACTCCTTCAACGCATCGGTTGGCCACATAAACTATTCCTGGAGCTGGCTATTCCTGAAGCTCGCTAACGGTAGTGGCGCGGGCGTCACCGGTCGCCACCAAGGCAAAGCTTGACGGTGTCTTGCCGACTCGGCGAGAAAGCCGCACTCCTCAGTCGAGCGGCGGCGGCGTCGATGCATGTCGTCGCGTACGCGCCAGCCAATTGCGAGCCGGCCCTTCGCGGACGGAGGCGGTCCATGTCGCGCATGGGATTTGTCGTCGCCGCTATCGTGGCCACGCTCAGTTATGCGCTCGCAGGATGCTCCGCTTTGATGTTCGATTGGTCGAAGCCAAGACCGTCGCCCGCGTCGCCACAGACCCTGCAGTTCCAGTCCGAACCAACAGGTGCCGAGGTGCGCACCGCGCAGGGTCAGGCGTGCCAAACGCCCTGCTCCCTCGCATTGCCGATCGAAAGCCAATCGGTGACCTTTACAAAGAACGGCTTTCTGCCGCACTCGGTTCAGATCAGCGTCGATCAGCCGCCACCGGCGCATTCCTTTTTCTCGAAAAGACCGCCGCCGACTTTGGTGCCAAATCCGGTCAGAGCGGTGCTCCTGGTCGTACCACCACCGCCCGAACCGGTGCCGCCGCCGAAGCCGGTGCAAGCCGTCAAACACTACTGGCCGGCTTCCACGCCAATGGGGCCGCCACAACAATAGTTCGACACCATCGGTGCAGCTCCTCGCCGCGCCGCCGTTTTGATTCAGTTCGCCTAGCGGCGCGCCGCACCTACCCGGCAACAATAGCCACGATCTTTCTGGTCTTCGGATCGACAATCAGCACCTGGCCCTGCAACAGCGCGTACAGATAAGGCCGTATGGCCGGGATTTTTTTGCGAACGGCCCGGGCAAACGAAAGCAAATGCATGGTGTCGGGAACGACTTCACCGACATTCAAACCTGCAGGCACGAGCGTTTTCATTGCCTCTTCGCTCAGGCGGCGCCAAATCTCGGCTCGTTGCGCTGAAGTGAGCGATAGCGCGCGCCGATGTCTGCGCCCCTCCGTTTGGCGAGCATGCGCGGTGAACGGCTGCGCCAACACTGCGCTGCCGAGAAGGGCTAAAAATTCCCTTCGCTTCATGGCGTTCCTCCGTCGCCCGCGAACCGCGTTGGGGCTGGCCAGCCTATCACGTCCAGGATTTGTCGGCGCCACACCGTTCAGCGGCAAAGCAAATCCAATTCGCGGTAGTCAGGCGGCTCCGCGCTCGAAGGCCGGCCGCCGCGAACGACCAGGCGAGCGCCGCGCGGACGCGACAGCAACTCAGACCATGAGCGCGCGCGGAACAGGATGAAGTCCGCACTGCGCCCCTCCCCCAACGTCCCGCGCTCAGCAGTGCCCATGACTCCCGCCGGGATCGCCGTTATTGCTCGCGCCCAGCCCCCCAGCGGATTATCAAGCTGCGCAATGCGAACCGCCTGCGTGAAGACTTCGACCGGATCGAGATCGCCATAGGCGTAAAACGGATCGCGGGTATTGTCGCTTGCGACGGAAACCGCAACGCCGGCGGCCGCGAGTTCTTTCAACAAGGTCACGCCACGCCAGCGCGGCGTACGTCCGGGCGCGTTTCGATCCTGTAAGTACATATTGCACATGGGCAGCGAGACCACCGCTACGCCCGCCGCTGCAACACGGGCGATGGTGCGTTGCGCGTGCTGGTCCGGCCGGGACGCCAGACTGCAGCAATGACCCGCAGTGACCCTGCCCTCCCAGCCGAACCGGATCGTAGCCTCTGCGATCGCTTCGAGCCCGTTTGAGTCGGGATTGTCGGTCTCGTCGGCATGAAAATCGAGATCCAGGTTGCGGTCGCGGGCCAGAGCAAAGACGCGATCGAGCGCCGGAGCCGGATCGGGATCGTCGATAACGACGCCGCCCAGAATGCCACCGTGGTCAGCGACGAGATCTGCGAGTCGCTCACCTTCCTCACCGCGATAAGAATCGAGCATCGCGAGTGAAACGCCTTGCAGCGCGACGCGGCCGGCCCAGCGATCCCGCATCTGCGCCAACACTGGCCAACTGATCGCGCTCTGTGGGCCCATCGAGTCGATATGGGTCCGCACGGCTCCGGTGCCGTGAGCGAATGCGCAACGGAGCGCAAAGTCCATGCGCGCAGCGACATCCTCGGCGGTCCAGTTGGTCTCGCGATCTTTGGCGACGAGGGTCAGCGCATCCTGCCGTGTGCCGCTGGTATTGGGTCTGCGCGACCAGATGTGCCCTTTGTCTAAATGCGTATGCAGATCAACGCAGAGCGGCCAAATCATTCCCGCATCAAGATCGATTGCCGGTAGATCTCTATCCGGGACCGACTTGGCCTGCGCGCCAACGGCGATCTGGCGGATTTTTCCGCCGGCGATCGTTAGCGTGGCCGGTGCAAGCGCGTCCGACGCGGGATCGCCGCCATCCTTGGTTTCAACGAGGCAAACCGGAACGCTTGCATTCGTGAGGCGATAGTCGCCCCCCGGAAACACCGCCGCACTTGGAAAGGGTGGAGGCGCCGACATTCTGATGCCTGCTTAACCGACGCCGATGCGGAGTTGCGATGGCCGTTGCCCGCCATGCCCAACGCCGAGCGTAACGATCCGTGCTTCGCTCGCAGATGCTGCAGTCGGGTTTTGTCCGTTGCCGGGATTGACCGGGTAAGCGGGAAAGCTTGCGCCGGCGATCGAGAGCCGCAAGCGCTCGCCGCGCTTGATGGTCGCGCAAGTGGCGCGCATCGGAATTTCGATCGCCTGATTGAGGCTCATTTCTGATTTCACCACCCGGTAGCCTTGGGCCAAAGGCATCGCCGCGCCGTTCGGCGCCACGCGCGATAGGACGCAGCTGACATCGAAGCTTGGTGCATCGGCTGTCAACCACAGTTTGGCCGCAACATCGCCGGCGATCGTCATTGCTTCGAGCGCCGGTTCGCTGCTGAAAGTGAGCACGTCAGGGCGCGCATCGATCGCCGAACGATCGGCGGGACCGGGCGGTGAGCCATAGGCGCCGCCGACGGCGGGAACCGGCCGCCAGGGATCGTGCACGACGAAGTCATCGCCCTCGCGCGATGGCGATGTGAAAGTGAGCATGCCATCACTCTCATCGATCGAGGCGCGGCCGCTTGCATCTAAAAAAAACGTTGTGGACTGTTTGGGCCAAGACTGAAAATCGCGCCAGACGTTTCCGCCCATATCGAAAAGCCGCACTGACGGCTCGGTCAGCAGTCCCGTGTCTTTACCCTTCAACCAATGATCGAACCAGCGGACTTGCAGCTGATCAATAGCGGTCACCGCGTCAGCGCCGAAATCATGCCCGCCAACCTTGCGGGTCCAGGGAAAATGCGTCCAGGGACCGATCGCAATGCGCGTTCGCGCCGGATCGTCATCGGCAAAACGTTTGAAGGCGGCGATCGTGCCAGGCAAATGCGAATCGTACCAACCGCTGATGAACAACATCGGCAGCTTTACGGATCGCGCGCGGAAGGCCGGTGAGATATCGGACCAATAGGGGCTGCCTGGCGGATGATCGAGCCACGCGTGATAATGCGTATATTTTCCGAACCGCTCTACGTAATCAGGCCGCGCCGCGATCGGCGAATGAAACGGCAAGGCGCGCGACGCCCGAAAGAAAGCGTCGAACGCCTCTTCGTCACCGGCGAGACGCGCCGCCTCCGCCCCCATCTGTGTCGCCCAGCCGAGCCCCGCGGCAAGGCAAAAGGCGTCGTTTTCATAAGCCCAATCGGACCCGATATCCCAGCCGATCATCGCTGGCGCCAAAGCCTTCAGCGCCGGCGCTCCGGACGATGCCGCCAGCAGCTGGTTGGTGCCCTGATAGGAAAAGCCGTACATGCCGACCGCGCCCGACGCACCCGGCAGCGAAGCGGCCCAGCTAATCGCGTCTTCGCCATCGGCAACATCGTCCGCAAACAAACGGAACACGCCTTCAGAGGTGCCCCGCCCGCGCACATCCTGAATGACGACGATGTAGCCTTGGTTGGCGTACCACGACGGATGCGCATAACAGATCGTGGAGGCGATCTGCCGTCCGTAAGGCATGCGCATCAGCAGAACAGGAAACGCGCCGTTGCCGTCGGGGCGGTAGACATCGGCATCGAGCCGCACACCATCGCGCGTCCGCATCGAAGCGGCTTTCGGCAGTGCCCCGGCCATCGTCTAGTTCTCCCGGCGGACCGCGCTTTCGTGCCACCTTCGGAGCATCAGCCTCTCGACCGCCGACAGGCCGAAAAAGATGGTGACGCCGAGCACCGAAAGCAGCAGCAGCGCCGCGAACATCCGGGGAATATTAAGCCGGTTCGAGGACTCGATAATACGCCACGCCAATCCGGTACCGGTTCCCGAGCCGGCCACGAACTCGGCCACGACAGTTCCGATTAGCGCCAGTCCTCCGGAGATCTTCATGCCGCCGAGGAGGTACGGCATCGCGCTCGGCAGCTGAAGAAAACGCAACCGCTGCCAGCGTGACGCGTGATAGAGGTCGAACAAGTTGAGGAGATTGTGATCGACGCTCTTCATGCCAAGCGTGGTGTTGGACAGGATCGGAAAGAACGCCACGATCGTCGCCAGGATCAACAGCGCGCGCTCGGTGTGGTCAAGGCCGACCCAGATCAGAATGAACGGTGCGATGGCGACGATCGGCGTTACCTGCAGGACCACGGCGTAAGGAAACAAGCTGATCTCAAACAGCCGCGATTGCGTAAACAGGATCGCTCCGGCGACGCCCAGCGCCAGCGCGAGAAAGAACGCCGCGATCGTGATGCCGAGCGTCTTCCACATCGACGCGGCCAGGGTCGCATAATCGCTCAACAACGAGCCAAAGATCTGTGAGGGTGCCGGCAGGACAAATTTTGGAACCTCCAGCCAGCGAACCAGAAACTCCCAAACACCCAGAAAAAGTATTCCAAGCACAATCGGCACCACAACGCGTGCCAGGCGCGACGTCGCTTCGCCGGTTGGTTCGGTCGCCATCAAACTTCCTCGCCGTCGATCATCGTGCGCTTGAGCTCTGCCGAGGTCACGCGGCAGAATTCGTTATAGACCGCCGAAATCCGGAAGGCGTCGCTGCGCGGATAGGGAGCATCAATCGCGAGCTCGGTCATGATGCGACCAGGGCGCGCGTTCATGACCGCGATGCGATTAGACAGATAGACTGATTCATAGACGCTGTGGGTGACAAAGATCACCGTCCATTTCTGTTCCTGCCACAAGGCGAGCAAATCATTGTTGAGTCGAAAGCGCGTGATCTCGTCCAGCGCTGCGAATGGCTCGTCCATGAGAAGAACGCGCGGCTTCACGGCAAGCGCACGCGCGATCGAGACTCGCATTTTCATCCCGCCGGACAACTCGCGCGGATAATGCCGGGCGAACTTTTCCAGTCCGACCATCTGGATGACTTCGGCGATCCTTGGTGCGGCGTCGCGGCGACTGACACCCGCGATCCGCAGCGGCAGGTAGACGTTATCGAACACCGTTGCCCACGGCATCAGCGTCGGCTCCTGAAACACAAATCCGAGACTGCGCTCCGGCTCTCCGCTCACATCGTAGCGTGCTTGCGGCCAATCGATTGTGCCCGACGACGGCGCACCGAGCCCGGCGATCATCCGCAACAATGTGGATTTGCCGCATCCTGACGGGCCAAGCAAACTCAAGAACTCGCCGCTGCGAACGTCGAGATTGACATCGGCCAGCGCCACGGTCCCGTTCTGATAGGTTTTGCTGACGCCTTCGACGCGGATCAGTGGCCGCTTAACCTCACCGGCGCCGTGAGCCTTGGGCACAAGCACCGAGGCGGAATTTGCCATTACGCGATCCGTGGCGCGAAACTGCGCACTGTACCGGTGTTCGTCAGGCTCAGGGGATTCGGCCGACGCGCAAAATCGAACGGACGGCGACCGGGAGGATTACTTTGGAGCAGCGCGGCCGTCATCCTCCATCCTGGTACAACCCGATGACTCTCCACAGCAAATCTCGTACCAGCCGCAGCTGAATCGTTGTGGCAATGTCGTCGGCTTTTGGCCCTCAGCAATAGCCTGCAATTCCGGCAGTGCCTGATCAATCGCTAGGCGGCGCCGGCAACGACACTGTCTGCCATTCGTGTCATTGTTGCTGCGAGTGCCGGCTGGACGGACACCGCCGCCGCTGAAGGATGCCACCATGTCGCGATTTCCGCGCCAGCGCTGGGAAGAGATGACGACGGCCGACTTCGCCGCGCTCGACCCTGAGCGGACCGTCGCAGTGCTGCCGGTCGCCGCGATTGAGCAACACGGGCCTCATCTGCCGGTCAGCGTCGACACCGCAATCGTCAACGGCATCGTCCGAAGCGTCATCGAGCTGTTACCGGGCGATTTGCCGGCGACATTTCTGCCGACGATGCCGGTCGGAAAATCGAACGAGCACATTGCCTTCCCCGGCACGCTGACTTTGTCGGCGGAAACCTTGATCCGGCTCTGGACCGAGATCGGCGAAAGCGTTGCGCGCAGCGGCGTCCGCAAGCTGGTACTGCTCAACAGCCACGGCGGACAGCCGCAGATAATGGATATCGTCGCACGCGACCTGCGCGTGCGGCTCAAAATGTTCGTTGTCGCATTGAGCTATTGGGCCGTCGGCATGCCCGAAGGTCTGTTCCCGGCGGCCGAGCGAGTGCATGGCATTCACGGTGGATCCGGTGAGACCTCGCTGATGTTGCATTTGCATCCCGATTTGGTCCGCAACGAAGAGCGGCGCGATTTCGTCCCGGCGTCGATTGCGATGGCCGAGCGCTATAAATATTTGCGGCCCGAAGGAACCGGCGTCGGCTTTGGCTGGCAAACTCAGGACTTGAACGAGCACGGCGCGTGCGGTAACGCGCTCGATGCGGACCCGCAGCGTGGCCAGAAAATTATCGAGCATGTGGCGCCGCGCATTGTGGAACTGCTGCGCGAGATCGCCGCCTATCCGCTCTCCGCTCTGCGTGACATCTGATCGCGCTGAACTGCCGTTGAGCGACGCCGCCTTTTTCAGCAGCTGAAGCATGGTTTCGCCCATGGAATCGGCACGTTTCTTGCTCCCCTTTAGGGGCGGGAACAACACCCGATTGGGGGAAGAATTCATGCGTTTTAGAACGATGATCGCCGCCGGAGCCTTGGCCGTCGCGACGGTAAGTTTCAGCGTTGCCGCACATGCCAACGACAAGATCGTATTGGGTACGAACTGGCTCGCGCAGGCCGAGCACGGCGGCTACTACCAGGCCAAGGCGGAAGGCTATTACGACGCCGCCGGTCTCGACGTGACCATCAAGATGGGCGGTCCGCAAGTCAACACTGCACAACTCCTCATCGCCGGCGCGCTCGACATGGCGATGATTTCGAACTCCTTCATCCCGGTCAACATGGTGAAGGAGAACATTCCCTTTGTTGCAGTCGCCTCGATGTTCCAGAAGGACCCGCAGGTCCTGATGGCGCACAAGGAGCTGGGGCTCAAGACACTCGCCGACATCAAGGGCCGCCCGGTGTTGATCTCAACCGACGCGGTCGACACATATTGGAAGTTTCTCAAAGTCGCCTTCGGCTTCACCGACGATCAGATCCGTCCCTACAGTTTCAGCATCGCGCCGTTTCTGGTTGACAAATCGCTCATTCAGCAAGGCTATCTCACCAACGAGCCGTTCCGCGCCAAAGAAGCCGGCGTCACTCCCGATGTGTTCCTGCTCGCCGATTACGGCTATTCCTCCTATTCCGAATTGCTGATGTGCTCGAAAAAGATGGTGAAAGAACATCCCGATGTGGTGAAGCGCTTTGTCGATGCATCCATCAAGGGTTATGCGACGTTCCTGCATGGTCCGCACGACAAAGCACTGGCGCTGATCAAGAAGGACAATCCCGATTACACCGACAAGGCGGCCGCCGAGGCGATCGAGGCGATGAATGGTTCGGGACTGCTGGAATCCGGCAGCGCGAAAGAATTGGGTATCGGCTCGATGACGGATGCGCGCTGGAAGGACTTCTTCGACACCATGGTGAAGGCCGGCGTTTATGCGCCGTCGCTCGATTACAAGTCGGCCTACACGCTGCAGTTCGTCAGCCAAAAGGTGGGGAAGTAACGATGTCGCTTGTTTCAGAAGCGCCTGCCAAAACCGGCGGCGCGGTTCCGGTTATCGATATCAGCGGCTACTTTACCGGCTCCGAGAGCGAGAAGCGGCGCATCGCGCGGGAAATCGGCGAAGCTTGCCGCACCATCGGCTTCCTGGTCATCACCGGCCACGGTGTGCCCGACGAACTCATTCGCCGGACCGAAGTGACCGGCCGCGCCTTCTTCGATCTGCCCGACGCGGAAAAGCGCCGCTTCGGTACTCCAGATCCAAACATCTATCGGGGCTATTACGCGGTTGAGACCAACGCGGTCGCCTATAGCCGCGACGACCGCGTCGCAGCGCCCGATTATCGCGAGCTCTTCTCGCTCAACCGGGTATCGATCGATCAGTCCGATCCCTATTACACGTCGCCGCTGGGCCAGCGCATTTTTGCGCCCAACATCTGGCCGGAGGGAATCCCGGGCCTGCGCGAAGCCTGGACCGAGTACTACCATGCGATGGAGAAATTGGCGGGAAGCCTGATGCGGCTGTTCGCGCTGGCGCTCGATCTGGATGAGCATTGGTTCGACGACAAGGTCGACAAGCACATGACCAATCTCGTGGTCAGCAATTATCCGGATCAGCCGCGCGAGCTGCCGGAGGGACAGCTTCGCGCCGGCGCGCATACCGACTACGGCTCAATGACCATCATCAAGGCTGAGGACAAACCGGGCGGACTGGAAGTGCTCGATGCCGAGGGGCACTGGCGCCCGGTACCGATCGTGCCCGGCACCTTTATCGTCAACCTCGGCGACCTGATGGCGCAATGGACCAACGACCGCTGGGTTTCGACCATGCATCGCGTCGTCAATCCACCTCGCGACAAGGCCATCGGCAGCCGGCGACAATCGCTGATTTTCTTCCACCAGCCGAACTATGACGCGATGATCGAGTGTCTGCCTGGCTGCCTCGACAATGGCCGCGCCAAATACGCGCCCATCACGTCGGGCGAACATTTGCTGATGAAAATGCAAAAGATGCAGGACGTCGGGAAGCGCGCCTCTTAGCTGGGCAAAGTCATAAGGTGCGTTGCCGACGGCGCAACGCCCGTCGCTGGCGCTGTTTTGAGAACAGCATATGCGGCAGCGCGTGCACCGACACTTGCGACAGTCGGCACACTTGCAACTATTGAAAAGTCGCGGGTGGCAATCCGAAATCTATCGAACTCATTGCGAGATTTCGGGGGAGACATCCGGGAGAATGGATAGAGTTCAGCCGTCGTCGCTGACGTAAGGAGAAGAATGGCGATGAACGCACCGACTAAAGTTCCGGCCCCAACCTACGATCTCGCGGCGTTCGCTCAATCGTTGGGTGATGTGCCGATCGAGACTGACGCCAAAGTTCTGCAAAAGAAGTCGCGCGACTTCTTCTGGTTTAGTCCGGTCCTTAAGCGCCAGCTCCAGGGCAAAGTCGCCGAGCTGGTCGTTGTGCCGCGCGACGAGGTGGAGGTCATACGCGTCGCCGGCGCTGCCGCGCGCCATCGCGTGCCGATCACGATCCGCGGTGGCGGCACCGGCAATTACGGTCAATGCGTACCGGTCCAGGGCGGCGTTGTCCTCGACATGAGCGCGCTCGCCGAAATCGAGTGGCAGAAAGGTGCTTTGCTCCGTGTCGGAGCCGGCCGCAAGATGCACCACATCGACGCCGAGACACGCAAGCTGGGCTACGAGCTGCGCATGCATCCCTCGACCAAGCGGATGGCATCGATCGGCGGTTTTGCCGCCGGCGGCTCGGGCGGCATCGGCTCGGTCACCTACGGCGGCTTGCGCGAACTTGGCAACATCGCCGGCGCCCGCGTCATCAGTCTCGAGGAAACCCCGCGCGTCTTTGAACTCAAAGGCGATGCAGCGCTCAAGATCTGTCACGGCTGGGGCACGACCGGAATTATTACCGCGCTCGAGATGCCATTAGCGCCAGCGTTCGACTGGATTGACGTGGTCGTTGCCTTTGACGATTTCATGACCGCCGTTCGCTTCGGCCATGAACTCGCGCTTGCGGATGGCGTGGTCAAAAAGCTCGTCACCCCGCTCGATTGGCCGATCCCGGCCTACTTTCCAGGCATGGAACAATATTTCCTGAAGGGACGCCCTGCCGTGATCGCCATGATCGCGGATCATTCGATCGAGCCTTTCCTGTCGCTCGCCAGCGCCCACAAGGGCGAGATTACCTATCAACGCCCGACCGACGAATTGATGGGTGCGCGGCCGCTCTATGAGCTCACCTGGAACCACACCACTTTGCACGCACTCAACGTCGATCGGGATATCACCTACCTTCAGGCTTTGTATCCCGCATCCGGCTTCATCGAAAAGGTGGCGGAGATTAGGGCGCTATTCTCGCCCGACGAGGTGATCCAGCATTTCGAGTTCACACGTTACGCCGGGCTGCCGACAGGCTCGGGCCTGCCGTTGATCAAATACACCACAGACGAACGCTTGAACGAAATTATGGAGATTTACCGGCGCCACGGCGTCTTCATCGCCGATCCGCACATCTGGATGCTGGAAGACAGCGCCGGCTATAAGAGCGCGGGCGCCGATCTGGTGGGCTTCAAGCACGAAGTCGATCCGCTGGGTATCTGCAACCCCGGCAAGATGCGGACCTACGTTCCGCAGCGGTGAGTGTGGATTTTAGAGACCTCCGCGGCTCCTTGTTCAGCAATCCAAACGCTCCTCGATGATCAACTGACCGAGAGGGAAACTACGCCGTGCTGATGCATCACTTATTGACCGATGGCGCCGCTCGCGAACCGGACAAGATTGCGTTTCGTTGGGTGGATCGCAACAAGACGCTGACCTACGCACAGTCGGTGGAGGCGACCGAGCATTTCGCCGGCGCGCTGCATCATCTGGGAGTTCGCGCCGGCGATCGCGTCACCATCTTTGCGCACAACGGAATGGATTATCTGATCGGGCTGTTTGCCTGCTGGCGGATCGGCGCCATCTCGGCGCTCGTCAATGTGCGCTTCGCCGACGAGCTCGAATATTACTTCAACGACCACACGCCGCGCGTTGTGATCTACACCCACGATATGGGCGACGCGGTGCGCCGCGCGGCGAAGCAATCGGCATCGGTCGAAAAACTCGTCTGCATGGACGGGCTGCAGGAGCAAGCCGAGAGCCTGCCCGATTTGCTGGCGGCAAAGTTCGCGCCGCCGCCGGACCCGGGCGACGAGGACGCGGTCGCTCACCTCTCCTACACCTCGGGGACTTCGGGGCGACCGAAGGGCGCCGGTCTCGCGCATGAACCGACTATGCGCGCAACGCGCTGCATCGCGGAGCGGTTACGCTTGACCCCGGAGGACGAGTGCTTCGGTCCCACCGCGCTATCGTCCTCCTATCAGCTTGTCGCCAATCTGCTGCCCGGCCTGCATCGCGTCACCACTGTCACGGTGATGGGCCGCTGGACACAGCAAACCGGCTGGGACGCCATGGACGCAACCGGCGCGACGGCCTTTGCCGCTAACCCGCCTTTGCTGTCAGAGGTCCTGGTGGAGTCCCGCCTGCGCGGGCGGACGCCCGGACGCCTCCGCTACGGCATGTCGGGCGGCGGGCCGGTTCCGGCGGCGCTGAAAAAAGCCTGGCGCGATGAACTCAAGCTGCCACTGGTCGAGAGCTATGGACAAAGCGAACTCGGCGGCTTTGTCGGCCTTGGCTTTCCGCAGCTTGAACCTGACCGACGATTGGGCCCGGTCGGGCCGCCGCTGCCGGACAAGGAAGTTCGCATCTTCGACATCGACGGCCGCGAGGTTCCAATCGGACAGGTTGGCGAAGTCGGCCTGCGCGGCGGCTTCATGAAAGGGTATTGGGGACGGCCCGAAAAGACCGCTGAAGCGTTGCGTGGCGGCTGGCTCCATACCGGCGATGCCGGACTGATCGACCAAGAGGGCTACGTCACCATGCGCGGCCGCTTCTCCGAACTGATCAAGGTCGGCAGCGTCACCTGGTTTCCCCGCGATGTCGAAGATGCATTGTGCGAAATCCCCGGTGTGCTGCTGGCCTCAGTCATCGGATTACCCGACCCCGCGCTTGGCACACGCCCAATCGGCTGCGTGACGCTGGCCTCCGGCACCACGCTCGACGAAACCGCCGCGCGCGCGAATCTACAGGGCAAGCTTCCCCGCTATGATCTGACGCCGTTGACGATAAAGATCGTCGCGGAGTTTCCGATGACCCCGACTGGCAAGATTTCGAAGGCCCAGCTCGCCGATCGGCTAACTGCCGCCGACGCTTGATATCCGGGTGTCAGACAAGAAGTGGATAGAGACCGACCTCGCCCAATCGAAACAGAATGCTGTCGGTCCAGGCGGCGATCAGGCCGCGTCGAGCGATTCCGGCCGCCGCCGCGAGTTCTTCGAGCAGGATGCCGGACTCGGCGTGCCAGCACAGGATCTCGCGCTCGCCAACCTTGTAGACGCGGTCCTGCGCGTGCCGGTGCTGTTCGACATGGACGTATTGGCGGGGTGCGACTTCGAACACATCGGTCTCGAGCGAGCCGAGAAACTCACTGGCGATAAACTTGCCTTCGACGCGGTTGGCCATGTCCTCTTTGTCGCCGGTGCTCATCAAGTCGGCGCGAACAGAAAACCACATGTCCTTCCCAACCGGCACGTTCCTGAACGTCGGGGGACTCTCACATACAGCAACTGACCGAGCGATTCGACGAACACGATCGAGCCGCTGCGCGAGCGGATGCGGCCCTGGAACAGGTTATTGTTACCGATGAACTCCGCGACGAATTTGGTGCGCGGATTCTCGTGCACCTCGCGTGACGTGCCGATCTGCTGGATGACGGCATCGCTCATGACGATGACTTTGTCGGCAAGCGACAGCGCTTCCTGCTGCGAGTGCGTGACCATGATGAAGGTGATGTTCAGTTCGCGCTGCACCTTCTTCAGTTCGATCATCATCGCCTGGCGCAGATTGAAATCGAGCGAACCCAGCGGCTCGTCGAGGAGGAGCACCGTGGGTCGGCTGATGAGGGCCCGCGCCAGGGCGACGCGCTGCTGCTGCCCGCCGGACAGACCGCCCGGCCGGCGGTCGGCAAAAGTGGTCAGCCCGACCATCTCCAGCATTTCCCACACGCGTTTGTCGCGCGCGGTCTTTTCCATGCCCTTCATCTTCAGGCTGAACTCGACGTTCTGAAAAACCGTGCGATGGGGGAACAGCGCGAAGCTCTGGAACATCATCGAGGTGTCGCGCCGCGCCGGCGGCAGATCGGTGACGTCTTTGCCGGCGATGAGTATGGTGCCTTCGGACACCTCCTCCAGGCCGCCGATCATCCGCAGCGTCGTGGTCTTGCCACAACCGGACGGCCCGAGCATGGCGACGAATTCACCGTGTACTATTTCGGCGTTGAAGTCGATGACCGCCCGGGCGCCGCCCGGGTAGGTCTTGGAGACGTTTTCGAGGACGACGTCGTTCTGATTTATCGCTGCCGCATCAGCCGGCCGATTTTGCCACGGCGTTGATCATGGTCCACACCGACTCGAAGGGCACGTTATCCAGTGCGCCTTCGCGATTGAATTCGGTGAGCACCTTGACCGCCTGCCGCAGGTCCTCGTTTTCGCCGGCATGCCCTTCCAGCTGTGTAAGCGCCTCAGGGAACAGCACCTCGCGCGCCTTTTTGGTCCGCAGATGTTCCTGCACCAGGGCATTAAGGTGCTCATAGGTCTGCTTCAATGAGCTACCGTTGTATGGCCGCCCGAGCAGACCCTGAATGCCGTTGGCGCTCAGCCGCTGGCGAAGTCCTTCGGGCAGCGATTGCGCCAGGCCTTCAAGGACTTCGCCGATGCCGAAGCCCTGCGTGAACAGCCCGCGGATGGTGTCCATGGTGCCTTCGCCGTTGCCGTACATCCGGATTTGCGCGCCGGACAGCGCGCTGCCCATGGCCTTGGCCTGATCGATGTGGACGTCACGCTCGGCTTCAATGCGCAGCCGCGCCAGTTCCAGGAAGGTCGCGGCTTCGTTGTATTTCTTGAGCGCTTCGGCCTTGGCCTCGATGCCAGTCGCCTCCGCTTCAAGCTGACGCTGCGTGTTGGCGATGCGCAATTGGTCGACTGACATTTCGGCCCGGCCGCGCGCGCCCGCCTCGCGTTCGATACCTTCCGCGCCGATCTTCTGGGCTTCGGTGGTGGCGCGGGCGCGCGTCAGCGTCGCCTCTGCCTCAAGTTCCGCCGCAAGCTTGCGCGCCTCGGACTGGGTGATCATGTGCATGCGCATCACCGCGGCTTTGCTCTCCTCCTCGATGCGCCGCGCCTCGGCTTCCTTCCCGGCCTCGATAACCTCGACCTGGCGGGCCCGCTCGGCATCCGCCACGACGCGCACGGATTCAACGGTGTGCTCGGCCCGTTCTCGTTCCGCTGTACTGGCGAGGCGCTTGGTTTCGGCAATCTCGAGTTCGCGCATTTTGGCAGCAAGTGCGATCTCGCGATCGCGCTCCGCCTGCTCGCGGGCGAGGAAGCGCTCAATATCGGTTCGTTCGCGTTCGCCTTCTTTACTGATGAGCGCGATATCGCGGTTCATCTCCTCCTGCTGCCGCGCCAGCTCGCGGCGAATTTCCGCCGCCTCACGCTGCTTGGCCTCCTCGATGATGGCGATGTCCTTCTGGATCTGCGCCGTCTCCAGCGCCTGCTGCTTGTGGATTTCCTCCTGTTCGACCTCCCAACGCCGGTCGAGCACAAAGCGCTGCTGCTCGCTCAGGATCCGCGCGCGCTCGTCGGAAATTTCCTTCTCCTGCTTGGCCAACGCGACCGCTTCGTCGCGGTCCACCTGGAGGATGCCAAGCCGGGTGTCGAGGCTGCGTTTGCGCACCGAGAGCGCGGTTTCTTCGCTCACCTTATGGCGCTCGTTGCGGGCCCGTTCCTCCGCCGCCGCGACCGCGGTAGCGCGTGTAATCTCGGCCTCTTGCCGTTCCTGCTCCTTGGTCGATAGATCGATGGCCTTGTCACGTTCGGCGCGCTCGCGGGCAAGATTGCGGGTGATTTCGGCAATCTCGGCCTCACGCGCTTTGTCGATCAGCGCGATCTCGCGGTCACGACGTTCCTGCTCCAGCGCCAGTTCCTTCTGCACCTGCGCGATCTCGCGGCGTTTCGCCTCGGCAGTGTAGGCGATATCGCGCTCGGTTCGCAGCTGCTCGAGCGCCTTTTCGTTCTCCAGTTCGCGCTGCTCGACCGCCAAACGCTGATCGAGCACGAAAGTCTGCTTCTCGCGCAGCTGTTTGGCCTGCTCGTTGGCGACTTCCTTATCCTGGCTCGCGCGCGCGACGGCTTCCTGGCGCTCGATTTCCAGTAATTCGAGCTGCGTCGTCAGATCCTTGTTGCGGATCGCAACTGTGGTCTGCTTCTCGGTGGTGTGGACCTTGCGCCGCGCTTCCGAGGTGATCTCGGTGATGACTTTGAGGCCCTCGGCATCGAACACGTTGTCGGCCCGGAAATACTCTTTGGTTGACTGTTCCAACGCGACGATCGTCACTTCTTCGAGCATCAAGCCGTTCGCGGTAAAGCTCTCGCTGACGCTGTCCTTTATTTCTTTGGCAAACGTATCGCGGTTCTCGTGCAATTGCCGCAGCGTCTTGGTAGCGGCAAAACTGCGTAACGCGCCGACAACCTTTGCCTCAAGAAGATTACGGACTTTCTCCGCGTCGAAAGTCTTTTCGCCAAGCGTGCGGCTTGCAGTCAGAACGGCGTGCTCGGTATGGCCGACGTGGGCATACAATTCGGTATTCACGTCGATGCGGATGTTGTCCGATGTCAGGATCGCCTGCTCGCGGGCCCTGCTGACCGCAAACTTGATGGTCTCCAGCGAGATCCAGGTTATCTCGTGAAAGACCGGCAGCACGATCGCGCCGCGGCCCAGGCACACTTTGGTGCCGAGAAAGCCCGTGCGTATGAAGCCCATATTCGAAGGCGCGCGCTTATAGATCCAAATCGAAACGATGTAGAAGATCGCGATAAGGATGATCGCGGCGATGAGGAGACTGATTACAACTTCAAGCATCGTACATTCGCCCCTATCGAAGTTCTTGCGTTGCCATTGTCCACATTATTCACGCCGCCTGAACGGCACGAAGCGTAGCGTCGGTCTTGCGCTCGCCGAAATCGAACAGCTTCGGAGTTTTGCGATTACGCCGCATGCTCTCGCGCAGTTCGTCCGTGGCCCGATGATCGAGCTCCAGACGGCCGCCGGATAACACGACGCCGTAATCTTCCCGCGCTTTTGCTTCGCTCATCAGCTTGCGCGCCACGTCGTTACGAGTGCGCACCGGGTCGCGTTCGAGCGGATCGCCCCAGCCACCCCCGCCGGCGGTACGGAAAATCACACGGTCGCCGGGACGAACGCGGACGTTGTCCACTTTGGACGGCAGCGGCTGACGGCTGCCGTCCTTTCGCACCAGCCACTTTTCAGAGCACACACCCGGCCGGCCGCCGAGGATACCCCAAGGTTGCGACAGATGGCGGTCGTCATGGATCGAGATGTCGCCTTCCTCGAGCATCAAAAAGTTCTTCTCGACCCCATTGCCGCCGCGGTGCTTGCCGGCGCCGCCGGTGTCCATGATGGACGAGTAGCCCTCGACGATCAGGGGGTAGTAGGTCTCCAGGTATTCGCTCGGGATGTTCTGGAATAACGGCCACCATGAATGACCGTCCATGCCGTCGCCGGCGGGACGGCCGGGGATGCCGCCGTAGAGGATTTCCATCAGCTGAAACGTCCGCCCGGATTTATCCGTGCCGGAGTACAGGAAGTGCGGACTAGAACCATAGCCGGCCGCGGTCGCCATTTCCGGCGCGTTATAACTCAGCGCGCCGCCCAGTACATCGAATTGACGGGACAGCGTGTGCGTCCGGCAGCCGAGCGAAGCCGGAAAATCAGGATGCACCAGCGAGCCCTTCGGTAGGGTGACATGAATGACGTCGTAAAAGCCGTCGTTGAACAATATCTGGGGGTCAAACACCATGATCATGTAGACCCCGATGAACATCTTGAACATGCCTTCGTGCAGATAGAAGTTGATCGGCCCGGGGGCTTGCACCGACGTGCCGGTCCAATCGAAGTAGGCGTTGTCGCCTTCACGCCACACCGTCAGCTTCATCTTGAACGGGCCGTTACCGCGGCCGTCGTCATCAACATAGTCCTCGAACGATTTCGGCTCCTCCGGCAAATTCTTCACGATCAGCTGGCGCATCGCGCGGTTGGTGCGATCGAGCAGCGCCTCGCAAGCCTGCTTGTAGGCTTCGCGCCCGAAGCGATCGCAAATCTCGATCACGCGCTTCTCACCGGCACGGCAGCCGGCGATGATCGCCATAAGATCGGAGTAGTTCATCTCCGGCGTGCGGGTATTGTTCATGATGACACTGAGCGCGGCCTTGTTGAGTTCGCCGCGCTCGTAAAGTTTGATCGGCGGGATACGGATGCCCTCGCCAAAGATCGAAGCGGCATCAGTCGGCATACTGCCGGGCACCGAGCCGCCGACGTCCATCATGTGCCCGAACATCGACGTAAAACCGACCAGGTCACCCTCGTGAAACACCGGCACCAGCACCATCCAGTCATTGAGATGGCTGATCGCGCCGGCGCAGGCGTAGGGATCGTTCTGCAGGATGACGTCGCCCGGCTCGAGTTCGAAATTGCTCTGCTTAAGCATATTGGAGACGTACGAGCCGAACTGGCCGACGATCATGCGGCCCTTCACGTCGCAAATCATCGGGAATTCGTCGTGCTGTTCGCGGATCACCGGCGACATCGCCGAGCGGAACAGCACCGCGTCCATCTCGTAGCGAGCATTGCGCAGCGCGTTTTCGATCAGGTCGAGTGAAACGGTATCGAGCCGGCGTGCCTCTCGCGGCCGCGCTGCCAGCGCCGAGCCGGTCTGATGGCCGCGCCCGCCGTTCATACCGGCGAGCGACGAGCCCGACGGCGCCGGCTGTTCGGCGCGTGCTTGCGAGGCGGGCTTAGCGCCAAACATGTCAGCACAGCCGCGGAGCGCAGCCTCGGTCGCCCGGCGGAGCGCCGCGCCATCGTCGCCGTTCGCCCGGGCCGATCCGAACTGCATCTTTGAGCTGCCGTTCACTGTCAGCTTGCAGAGTACGGTCACCGAGCCGCGTTCGCTCTTGTGCTCGACGACTTCGGACGACCATTCCGACCCGAAACGGCCATTGAGGATCGCGTAGATATCGGAAGGCAGCGCGGCCGCCTCGGACGCCATACTGGCGGAGGCCAAATCCGCGCTCGTCGGCGGCCGGTGGCTTGAGCCGAGCAGGCCAAGTTCCTGAATCTGATCTGAAAAAACTTTGTCGAACTGCTCTTTGTTGGCCTTGAGCAGGTCGTCAAAACTCACCGAACTGCTCAGGGGGTTGAAATTGCTCATTACGTTGCCTCTCCGCGGCGCCTTTAGTGCGCCCTATCGGGCTTGATCAGAATACTCAGATACTCGTCGACCTCGCCAGTGTGATTGGGATGGATGACGGTCGTCGCGTCCATCTGGACGATAATAGCTGGTCCGCGGACATGGTTGCCGGCGCGCAGCATGTTGCGGTCATAGATATTCGCTGAAACGAAGGCGCCGTCGAAATAAGCTTGGTGTTGCTCCACCACTGCGTGAGCAGCATCCGGGCCTTCCTTCTCAAACTTCGGCAGGTTCATCTTTTGCACGGCGCCTACACCGACCGCGCGGAGATTGACCAACTCCACCGGATGTTCGAGCTTGAAGCCGTAGACGCGCTCGTGCGCCAGGCCAAAGCGCGCCGCGAGGTCGTTGAGCGCACCGCTTCCGAGCCGGTCGGGATCGATTTCCATGGAAAATTCGTAGCCCTGCCGGAAATAGCGGACATCGGCCTCGTAATTTATCCGCTGCCGTGACTCGTCCACGCCCTCCTCGCGCAGCCAGGCTCTGGCGTCGCGACCGAGCTTCGTCAAAATGTCGCCGATTTGGCTCGGGTCAGCCTCATCGATGGTGCGGACGAAGGTCTGGGCAAATTCGTTCTTCACGTCGGAATAGAGAAAGCCCAAGGCCGACAGCACGCCCGGCGTCGGCGGCACGATGATCGGATAACAGCCGGCGAGTATAGCCATGGCGTTGCCGTGCAGCGGGCCCGCGCCACCAAAAGCCACCAGCGCAAAGTCCCTGGGATCGAGGCCCTTCTGCACCGTCACCAGCCGCATCGCTCCCAGCATGTTCTCGTTGACGATGTCGAGGATGCCCTGCGCTGCTTGATACAGATCGAGGCTGAGCGCGCGGGCGATCTTTGCCACCGCCTCCTCGGACGCCTTGGTGTCCAGCATCATTTTGCCGCCGAGGAGCCGCGGCGGCAGGCGCCCCAGAACCACGTTGGCATCGGTGACCGTCGGCCGGTCGCCGCCCTTGCCGTAGCATGCCGGACCGGGCACGGCGCCGGCGCTTTCCGGACCGACACGCAATGCGCCCGTCATCGGCACATGCGCAATCGAGCCGCCGCCGGCGCCGACGCTGTGCACGTCAACTGAAGGCACCTTGATCGGGTAGTAGCCGATCGTGGTCTGCCGCGAGATCGTGGGGATGCCGTCCTGAATGAGCGACACGTCGGTCGAGGTGCCGCCCATGTCGAAGCCGAGCGCCTCCGGATAGCCGGCGAGCGAGGCCATGAAAGCGGCGCCCGAGACGCCACCGGCGGGGCCGGACAACATCGTATGCACCGGCGATTGGCTGGCGCGCTCGACGCTCATCAGGCCGCCATCGGAGCGTACGATATTGACGCTGGGCTGAAACTGAATGCTGTTCAGCTTTTGCTCAAAGCCGTTCAGATAGCGGCGCATGCTCGGGCGAACATAGGCGTTCATGACCGTGACGAGCGTGCGCTCATATTCGCGAAATTCCGGCAGGATTTCCGACGATAACGACACCGTCATGTCAGGTGCGATTTCTTCGACGATCGCCTTGAGCCGCTGCTCATGCTGCGGATTGGCGTACGAATGCAGCAATGAAATGGTAATTGCCTCGGCGCCAAGTTCAATCAGTTCGCGCACCGCCTTGCGCGCAGAGGCTTCATCAAGCGGCGTGATAACGTCGCCACGCGCACTGACCCGCTCGCGAATTCCGCGGGTCAGTTCGAGATCGGCCAGCGGATCCGGCTTTTGCATAATGATCCAGCCAGCCAGCGGTCCGGGCGTTTGCGAGCGCGCCAGATGCAGCACCTGCTCGAAATTCTCGGTGACCAAGAGGCCGACCTTGGCGCCCTTTTCTTCCAACACGATGTTGGTCGACACCGTGGTGCCGTGAAGAAGCGAAGAGATTTCGGAGGCAGGGACGCCGGTCTCTTCGATCAGCTGCTGGATGCCGACGAGGATCCCAACCGACTGATCGCTGGGCGTCGACGGCGTCTTCAACAAACGCATCGCACCCGAGCGCTCATCGAACAAAAGCAGGTCCGTAAATGTCCCGCCGACGTCAATGCCGAGCCGGCTGCTCATATTACCCTCTGCGTTGCCCACTTCGGGGCGACGTTGCGCCGAAGCTCGAACGAGCCCTCTTGTGGTCTCTCCCTATAGGATCCGCGCCGTCCACGCACGGATAATGGCGCGTTTGTATGCACGCCCATATTTATGGCAAAGGTTCCCGGGGCGTTTCAATAGTCCCGGAGCGACGGCCCATTGTCAACTCATTCCGTTTGCCGAGCTTATGGAGTTAACACTCCGGCGTGTATGCGAATTTTGACAAGAAGCCGGATTGATTTACCATTGTGAAGGTGCCGGGACTGAGACAACGATTATGGCGGATGAGACCACAAAGCAGCAGCAATTCTGGATTGGGCTTATTGCCCTCATCATCCTCCTGATTTTCCTTTATTTTTATCGCCCGTTCGAAACCTATCTCGTCGCCCACATCCCGCTCATTCATTTTGGCAACGTCATCTTCTGGTTCACATCGCTGGTCGGGATTGTGCTTTACGGGTTCGCCCACTGGCAGTCGTTCCGCCACGAAATTTTCCGCAACGTCACGGATTTGAACGTGGATGCGCTGGTGTTCGACACGCTGCAGGCCGCAATTCTGGTGGCGGTTATCTTTTGCGCCGGCGGAACGCTGCAAGCCATTGAGGTGTTGAGCGAATATTTCGTCAGCCGCGGGCCGATCTTCGACGCCGGCTTTGGTGAGAAGCTGCTTTCGATCTTCCTTTTGGTGATCCTGGCGCTGATTTTCTTTTTGCTGCACTACGTGGTGCGTGCGTTGCGCACCGGCTGGCGACCGCGAAGTGTACCGCCGCGAGCGCGCTGACTAAATTTCTACCGTCGAATGCAACTTCATCGTTGCGCAACCTGTTTCAAGCCAGCACCGCCGCTGGCGCATTAACCAGGTCGTTAAACACGGCAAGCGAGCGCTCGATCCGTGCGCGCTGCAATCCCCGGACGATGAAGATCAACCGCGAGCGCCGGTCGGAGTCCGGCCATTGTTCGAGATGGCTCGGCGGATGGACGATGTGCTGAACGCCGTTGATCAGCACCGGCGTCGCCACGCCTGCTACGTTGAGCAAACCTTTAAGTCGCAGCACGTCGGCGCCATGGCGGTGCAACAGCATGCTCGCCCAAACGCCGAATGCGGTCCAATCCAACGGTCGATCAAAAACGACCGTGAAGGATGCAACGCCTGCCGTATGCTCCGGCACGCCGGCGTCGATTTCCTCGGCGACCCAGTGTCGGGCTTCGCGAAACTTACCCGCAGCGTCGTAGATATCGTCGGTCAAAACCTGGTGCACTGCTCCGCGGATTTCCGTCGAGTTCAAGATCTGCGCAGAACCGTTGAGCGCGCGCAGCCGCGCGCGTAACGCAACGAGCGATGGCTCGTCGGACAAATCCGTCTTGGTCACAACCAACCGGTCGGCCATCGACACCTGTTTGACCGCTTCGGCAAACTCACCGAGTTGCGACGCGCCGTTGACGGCGTCGACGGTCGTTATGATGCCGGACAGACGAAAATGATGGCGGAGAACCTGCTCCGAAAGCAGCGTGTAGGCGATCGGCGACGGATCAGCCAAACCCGATGTTTCAATGACCACGCGGCGAAAATGCGGGACCTCACCGCGCGTTCGTTGCGACAACAGATTTCGCAGCGCCTGTTGCAGATCGCCGCGAACGGCGCAGCACAAGCAGCCGTTTTTCAGCAACACCGTGCTTTCCGCGACGGCTTGCAGCAAATGGTGGTCGAGGCCCACCTCGCCGAACTCGTTGACCAGGACGGCGACATCGGACAATTCCGACGAATGCAGGAGGCGCTGCAGCAAGGTTGTTTTGCCGCTACCGAGAAAGCCGGTGATAACGTTGACCGGGGTCAGCTCGCTGTAGCTCGTCATCGTGCCGGACTTAAAGCTTGGCGCCGGCGAGCGCGCTCAGATATTGCTCATCCAGCGGGTCGCAGACGCGGCCGCTGATCCGTTCTGCGGCTGGCCAGACGTCGGCGACGGTGTCGACGATTGCGGTTCGTCCGGTGCGGCTGGTCAGCAAGTAGGCGTTGCCTGACCAGTCTTTGGCGACAACACCTTGATGCTTGAGGGCTGCGTTCAAAATGCGTACGCGCGCCTGACGCTCGCGCAGCCGCGTTTGCGGCTCGATCCGGCTGGCGAACACTTCCGGTGCGCTTCCGCTATCGGTCCAATGACCCTTGCCGCCGAGTACGCCGCATAAAGCGCACATGCGTACGACCGCTAGAGCGCGCCCGCCGCTTGGGCGGGTGCGGTCTCCCGCGGATGGCGGCGGCGGAAATCATCGGCAATCTCGTCGAACGTGCAAAACTTCACGCCGGCGTGCTTGGAGAGGTAATCGTACATCCGCTCCAGCATCAGTAGCACCTGCGGACGTCCGGAAACGTCGGGATGAATGGTCATGGCGAACACGGCGTAGTCGTATTCGCGATAAACCCAATCGAACTGATCGCACCACAGCTCCTCGATATCGCGCGGCTTGATGAAGCCGTGGCTGTTCGGCGCGCTTTTGATGAACATCATCGGCGGCAGGTCGTCGAGATACCAGCTGCCGGGGATATCAATCAGATCGGTTTCCTCGCCGCGGACCAGTGGCTTCATCCATTCGTGCGGTTGCTTCGAGTAATCGATCAGCGTCCAGCTGTCGCCGACCCGCACGTAGAACGGATGGAAATCGTCGTTCATAAGGCTGTGGTCGTATTTGATGCCCTTCTTCAGCAGCAGCTGATTGGTCACGGTGGAAAACTCCCACCATGGCGCGACGTAGCCGCTCGGGCGCCGGCCGCTGAGGCGTTCGATCAGTTCGACGCACTTGTCCATGACGGCCTCTTCCTGCTCGGGCGTCATGGCGATCGGGTTCTCATGCGAGTAGCCGTGCATGCCGATTTCATGACCGGCATCGACGACCATCTTGCATTGAGTGGGAAAGGTTTCGATCGAGTGCCCGGGAATGAACCAGCTCGTTGGTATGCCGAGGCGATCGAACAGTTTCACCAGTCGCGGCACGCCGACTTCACCGGCAAACAGCCCACGGGAAATGTCGCAGGGCGAATTCTCGCCGCCATAGGAGCCGAGCCAGCCGGCCACCGCATCAACGTCAACGCCGATGGCACACAGTATTTCCTTTTTGCCGCCGGCGCCGGCACGCGGCATTGATCGGGCGCTTTTCGCCGCTTCCGCACCGCGCGACGTCACCAGCGTGCGCGGCTGATAGCGCGGTCCCGCGGCTGCGCCGTAGCCGGCACGGCTAGAGCCGAAAGATGGATGGATGCGATTGTCGTCGGTCATAAGTGCCCCACTCAACCCAGGTTTGTTGCAACGATCGGCATCCATTCAACCGGCAGCGAACGGACCCGCGTGATTTAACAGTCCCACGTTGTGCGCAGACCGGCAAGAGGCCGGCCGGCAACGTTATTGATCACCACGCTTCTTTGCAGCGCCTGTCGTTGACAAGAAGCCAAAAGCAACGCCATCTTCAATCATTCCTCACAGGTGTCCGGAGGGACGGCGATGAACGATCCGCAAAACAGCACCCGCGCAGACTATGAACGAAAGGGCTTCGCCGCCCGGTCAGGCTATGGCCGCAGCCCTGCCCTCCTGATCGTTGATTTCATCAATGGCTTTACCGATCCCAACACGCCGCTGGGCGGCGACTTCGCCTGGGAGATCAACGCAACGCGCCGGCTTCTGGACGCTTTTCGCGCGGGCAATCTGCCAATTGTTTATACGACGACCGCCTACGCCAAGGACATGCACGATGCCGGCGTATTCGTTAAAAAGGTCCCGTCACTTGCGATCCTGCAAAAAGGCTCGCCGCTGGTCGAGGTCGATCAAAGAATACAGCCGCTGCCTAGCGAGAGAATTGTCGAAAAGAAGTACGCGAGTTCGTTCTTCGGCACCAACCTCGACGTAGATCTCCGGGCGGTTGGCGTTGATACCGTCATCATGGCGGGCTGCACGACGAGCGGCTGTATCCGGGCTTCGGCAATCGATTCCCTGCAATATGGTTTTCAGACGATCGTCGTTCGCCAGGCTGTGGGCGATCGCGCCGACGGCCCGCATCAGGCGAACCTGTTCGATATCGATGCCAAGTACGGCGACGTCGTCGATCTCTCCGAAGCGCTCGATTATCTGAAATCGTTCGCCGGCGCCGCGGAATTCGCCACCAAAGCACAAGACGATTTCGACACTTGGTGGCAGCAGGCCAAGCGGGCCTGAGTGGTAGAACCATGGCTATTCCCGAACGCCCGCCACGACTGTCGTCGGTATTCGATGACATGTTGGCGCAAAGCAAGAAACGCTTTGACGATCTTTACGATCACGAACGGCCGGTTGCCCGCGCGTCGTTCACCGCCGTACCAACACAAAGCTGGGATCGGCTTGGCTCAACCGCCAAAATATCGACCATTCCACTCGATCCAAAATCACCCACGGTTCACCGGCTTAACGAACGCTTCGGCGACGGCAATTGGAGCTTTGAAATTGCCGAACAACAGCGCGACGGCGACGAAGCGATCGTTTTGTGCCGGCTGATTTTTAGCAAAGAGGGCGCCGTCAGAACGCAATTCGGTCGCGCGACCATCGGGGCAAAGGCCGTGGCCGCTGCAAGCGGCGGGTTGAACTTTAAGCTTGGTGCCGAGGGCAATTCCGACGAACGCGAAGCCTTTCGCCGCGCCACCGAAGCCGCCCTGATCAGCTGCGCCGAGCTTGGCTAGGGCAAGACGCAACGCCGCAAACTTCCGTAGCCTCAGTGCGCCGCAGTGACGCTACGCGTCGTTTGCCTCGCAACCTCGCTTTTCTCGGCGTATTCGCCGCACCAATCGTTGCCGAATGTTATCGGCCAGGCGCCAACCCCGTTCTCGCGGCGCTCGGGCGGAAACCGCCGGCAATATCCAACCGCCTGGTCTGAGTCCGGATCGGCGCCTTCAGTTGGGTGATAGTTCCACCACCGGCACGCGGAGCAGACAAATTTGGCGGTTAAGGCCATCGCCCGATGTTCCTTTTCAATTCAAGGTCGCATTCAACCACCTTTCACTCGCTTCACTCAACTCCATACCAATGCATTCGACCGCCGCTGCCAAGGCCGGCAAAAAAGCGGCGGGGGTTGCGCGAGCCAAATAATGCTGACAATGTTTGCCGCGAAATCGAACAATAGGGCGTTGTGCTACCGGGTTGGTACGGCGGCGCAGGGATAATCAACGATCCATGGCGCGCGTAGGCGTCGATGTCGGCGGCACTAATACCGACCTCGTGCTCGAGGCTGAGCACGGCGTTTTTGTGCACAAAGTCGCCAGCACCCCGCACGACCAGTCGGAGGGCGTTCTCAAAGGACTGCGCGAGCTGTGCGAGATTTCAAAGGTGCGTCCCGACGACGTGTCACTGATCGTGCACGGCACCACGGTCGCCACCAACATCACCATTGAGCATACCGGCGCCGAAGTCGGGATGCTCACGACGCGTAACTTCCGCGACATTCTCCATATCGGGCGGCACAAGCGGCCATACAATTTCTCGCTACATTTTGAAGTCCCGTGGCAGCAGCGGCCGTTGGTCAAACGGCGAAACCGTATCGCGATCACCGAGCGTATTCTGCCGCCGGATGGCACGGTCGAAGTCGCGTTGGATGAGAACGAAGTCGCGGAAGCGATCAAGCTGTTCAAGCGCCGCGGCATCAAATCGGTCGTGATCGGTTTTTTGTTTTCGTTTCTGAATGACGCCCACGAGCGGCGCGCGGCAGAACTCGTTCGCGCCGAAATGCCGGACGCCTACATCTGCACCTCGTCGGAAGTCGCCAACGTGATCCGCGAATACGAACGCTTCTCGACCGCGGCGATGAACGGCTTTGTCGGCCCAAAGACGTCGCTCTATCTCAACAATCTGCAGACCAAGCTGAGCCAGAACGGGTTTCGCGCCAATCTGCGCGTCATTCAATCGAACGGCGGCATCGCCACCGTGGAAACCTGTTCGCAGAAGGCGGTCGGCATTCTGATGTCGGGCCCGGCGGGCGGCGTGATCGGCGGGCGGGCCGAGGGCCTTTTGTGCGGCCGCGCCAACCTCATCACCGTCGACATCGGCGGCACCTCCGCTGACATCAGCACCATCCCGGAGGGGCGCATCAAGATCATGAATGCGCGCGACTCCTACGTGAACGGGCACCCGATTCTAGTGCCGATGATCGATCTCGTCTCGATCGGCGCCGGCGGGGGATCAATCGCCTATATCGATTCCGCGGGCGGCTTTCACGTCGGGCCGCGGTCGGCGGGCGCCGAGCCGGGCCCGGCCTGTTATGGCCGCGGCGGCGAAGAGCCCACCGTAACCGATGCGCAGGTTGTTCTTGGCCGCCTCGACGCCGACAAGATGCTCGGCGGCGACCTGCCGCTCAACCCCGACTTGGCTCACAAGGCGGTCGAAGCCAAGGTGGCGAAGCCGCTCGGCCTGTCCATCACGGACGCCGCGCTCGGCATCATCAAGGTCATCAATTCGAACATGGCGCTCGCCATCCGCTCCAATTCGGTGGCGCGCGGCATCGACCCGCGCGAATTCGCCCTCGTGCCATTCGGCGGCGCCGGCCCGCTGCACGGCATCGCGCTCGCCGAGGCCATTGCGGCGAAGGAGATCATCGTGCCGGTTGCTCCCGGCATCACCGCGGCGATGGGGCTTTTGCAGACCGACATGCAATACGAGCATGCGCGGTCACTGATCGTGTCGCTCAAGCACGCGGATCAAACCGGCATTGGACGCATCAACACTGTCATCGACGAGTTGGTTGAACGTTGCCGGCGCGATCTGGAGAAGGACGGCGTCCGCGCGGAGCGACAGAAATTTCAAAGGCTTGCGGAATGCCGGTATCACGGCCAAGGCTTCGAACTCCGCGCGCAGCTCCCGGACGGAAAAATAACGGCCGCCAATCTGGGCGACGTTGTTGCCGCCTTTCATCAGCAGCATCGTCTCGACTACGGCTATCACTTCGAGGATGGCGAGGTGGAATTGATCACAGTCCGCGTCATCGGACGTGAAGATGTCGTCCCGCTCAAGGTCGCGCGGATCGAAAAAGCCAACGGCCACAGCGTGTCAGATGCCCTGCTCTACAGCCGTCCGACGACGTTCGACGACGGCAAAACCGTCGAGACGCCGCGCTACAACCGCGACCGTCTCAAAGCCGGACACCGCATTCCCGGGCCCGCTATTCTGGTCCAACACAATTCGACAACATTGTTGCCGCCCGGATACATCGCCGAGGTTACCGAATTCGGCAATCTGCACGTTCATCGCGGCTGAGCGCACACATCATGGCCGGACAACCGATCGATCCGATCACCCTGCAGGTGCTTAACGGCGCCCTGCAGACCATCGCCGAAGAGATGGGGCACGTGCTCTACCGGATGTCGTTTTCTTCCATCATCCGCGAGTTGCAGGATCTCGGCGCCGGATTGTTCGACACTGAATTCAATACGCTGTGCGAGTCAGAATTGACTCCACTGCATATCGGGTCGCTGCCGGGTTACCTCGCGGGGATTCGCGATACGCTACAGGGCGGCGAATGGCATGAGGGCGACCTCGTCATTCACAACCACCCGTATCACGGATCGAGTCACTCGCCGGATATCGCGGTGGTCGTTCCGGTATTCCACGAGGGCACGCTGGTCGGATATTCGGCCAACACCGCGCATCATCTCGACATCGGTGCGGCAACGCCGGGACTGATCATCGATATCCCCGACGTTTTCGCCGAGGGCATGCTGTTCGCCGGCACCAAGCTTTTTGAGCGCGGCAAGCGCAACGAGGCGGTGTGGGAATTCATCCGCCGCAACAGCCGCGCCGCGCGGCAGTTGCAGGACGACCTGGAAGCGCAGATCGCCTCCGCGCGGCTCGGCGCCAAAAGGTTCGTCGAACTGATGGACCGCTATGGGCGGCAGATGGTGCTCGATGCGACCCAGCAATTGATGGACTACACCGAGCGCGTTCTGCGCCAGCGCATTGCCGCAATTCCCGACGGCGAGTATCGCGCCGAGGGCTTTCTCGACGACGATGGCAAGAACCGGGACGTCCGATTGCCGATCAAAGTGTGCGTAAGGGTCCAGGGCGACGGCATCGAAATCGATCTCACCGGCTCGTCGAAGCAGGTCGAAACCGCATTCAACGTACCGTTCGAAGGCTCGACCAAAGTCGCTTGCTTCTGCGCCATCCGCTCGCTGCTGCTCGATGCGGTAACCTCAGATGTAAAGGTCCCGTCCAATCAGGGCTCGTTCCGGCCGGTGAAGGTCACCGCGCCGAAAGGCTCGATCTACAATCCGATTTATCCGGCCGCCGCCGAGGCGCGCTTTGCGCAAATCAACCGGGTGATCGATCTGATCTACAAGGCGCTCGCGCCGGTGCTGCCGAACGACATCATCGCCGGCAGTTCTGCGAGCCTGTCGTTTTGCTCGTATGCCGGCATCCGCCCCACCGGCGACTATTGGGTGTTCCTCGAAGTCAACGAAGGCTCGTACGGCGGCCGCCCGCGTGCGGATGGTCCTGACAGCATCGACAATTTAATGGCGAACACGCGGAACAACCCGATCGAAGATCTGGCGATGCATTTGCCGATGATCTGCGACCGTTACGAACTGCGCGACGACGTGATGCCGGGCGCCGGGCGGTTTCGTGGCGGCATCGGCGTGGTCAAGGCGCAGCGGGTTTTGACCGACGCTTTCATCACCCACGAGAACGAGCGGCACCACGACGTGCCGTGGGGCATCTTTGGCGGCGATCCGGGACAGGTCGGCAAGGTCGATATCTATAACGTCGCCCGCCCCAATGACATCAAGCACATGCCGGCCAAATTCTCCGGACTGCGGGTGGCAGCAGGTGACGTGCATGTCTTTTACGGGCCGTGCGGCGGCGGCTATGGCGAACCGCTGGAACGTCCCGCCGCCAAAGTTCTGGAGGACGTGCTGGATGGCTTCTGCACCGTCGAGCATGCCCGCCTCGCCTATGGCGTGGTGGTCGATCTGATTGCTGAGACAGTGGACGAGGTAGCGACCAAAGCGCTTCGCGAGCGCATGCGCGGCGCGCCTCGCCCAAAATTGACCGCCTCGGCAGAACCGCCTCAACAGGTGCCATTACGCCAAGTGCCCATACCGGCGGGCAACGGCGCCGGGCTTTCAACTCCACAACCGATCCACGCGGCAGCTTCTTCACCGACGGCTTCGCAGCCGACCGCCAATGAGCGAGGCCTCAGCGACGCCCTGCGTACACTACGCAACGCTTATGGTGATGCCTGGAGCTTCGAGATCGTCCGGCACGGCGCTTACAACGGCAAGATCGAAGTCGTTGGCCAATTGCGCGCCAACGGCTCAACCGTGCGCGAAACCGCAGTCGCTTCGAACGTCCAGGGCCGCTCGCGCGGCGAACTGCTGCAAGAGGCGGCCGATGATAGCCTTCGCAAATGCGCTGAAGCGCTGATGCGAAACGGCCATTAGCGCCCGTCATGCAACTGGTCTAGCGGAAGGTCAGACCGACTTTGGAACAGCGAGCAACAATCTTTGTCGAGGCGATGATCGTCATCGCCGTGATCGGCGTGCTGGCGTTTTTGATCGGGCTATTGATACGCGCGCCGCAACGACAGCAAGCGGGCGTAAGCGGCCCAGGCCAGCCGTCGCAAGCGCCGCGCTGGTATGAATTCACGCTGGCGCTGCTTTTGCTCGCCGCCGTCGGCGCTTTCGCGATCTGGATCATTTCCACCGGCAAGCCGTGGGTCTGGGGCGAAAGCATCGAGAATTGGCAAACCGACACCCGCACCATCGTCTTCGCCGCGATCATGGTCGCGCTGGGCGTTATCGGTCTTGGCGTCTCGCTCATTTATACGCTGGTTCAGTCAGCGCCGGGCCCGGCGGTGCGCCGTCCAATCGCGGCAAGCGCAGAAGCGGCGGCTCCCGGCGCCTTACCGGTGCCGGCGCCGTCGCCATTGCGAATCTTCGGCCTACTTCTGTTGGTCGTAGCGATTATCCTGTTGTGCTGGATCGCTTTGCCATCGGCGCAACAGCACGGTCTTATTGTTCAACTGATCTATCCGGCCACGCTTGGGCTCTCACTGGTGCTCCTGTTCGACAAAGCGACCCGGACCTGGGGTGCCAAAGGAGGCGCCGAGACGTTTCGCGAATGGCTGTTCTGCGATCTGCTGGTGTTTCTGCTGGTGCTCGCATTCCTCCATCTGCGCGGGATGGCCAAGCCCGAAGCTTATACCGTCAGTTTCTGGGACCTTCTTAACATCGTGCTGTTGTTTGCTGCATTCTGGATCGTGGACCGCACCGCCGCGCGCGGCCGCTTTCTGTTTGCTTACGGCTATCTGGTGGTGCTGCCGGTGTTGCTGCTGATCTGGGACGCTGTGCTCGGGGTAGCGGCGCAGGTATCGTGGTGGGCGACGATGTGGCCGTTTCTCATCGTCGCCGCCGTTTTCTTCGTTCTTGAGGCCGTCACGCTGGCCTCGTCCGACGGCGAACGCCAGACGCTGCCGGCGGTCAAGGATGTGGTGTTCGTCGTGATCTATGCCGCGCTACTGATCGTTGCCGCGAAATCCTATGCCTGATAACGCTTCGATACGCGTCGTGCGTGCAACCTCTTGCCGATGGCGGCGGGGCATGCTCCAGTTAGGCGCCGGGGTAAAACCGCTTTAGATAATCGGGGGCTGATCGACAATGGCGGGTTGGCGACTGTTTTGGGCGCTGGTGGGCTATCTGGCCTTCATCGTCGTTCTGATATTTCTTTATTTCTACAAGCCCTTCGAGGACTTCTTCACTCTGGTCATCAACGGGCTGGGTTACGACAACGCTATGTTTTGGGTTGTACTGCTCGCAGCCATCATCGGCTTCTGCGGCTACCACTGGCGGGCCTACCGCCTCTATATCGTGCAACGGCACAGCGTCGATGGAATGGTGCTGGCCTCGCTGCGCGGCTCGGCCTTCATCGCCATCCTGTTTTGCGCCGGCGCCACCGTACAATCGCTGCAGATCCTTTGCGTCTATCTTTTGCAGCCAAACTACACCCTCGACTCCGAGTTCGGCTCGCGCGTCGGCGCCGTGGTCGCGCTGTTGATTTTGACGGTGATCTTTTGCCTGATTTACGGAGTGCTCAAGGTCATACGGTCGGGTTCGGCGGCTAGCGGGACCGCCGATACAGGACCGTATAGATTACAATAAACAGTCCGATCATCAACAACGAGAAGATTGTCGATGCCGTGCCGAGCGCGAACAGCGTCGGTTGGACGCGCTGCGTCAACGAGGCGTTGATGTCGAGCGGCAGGGTATTCTGCGCCCCGGCCAGCAGCGTGGTGCGGGCGAATTCATCGTAGGAGAGCGTAAAACCGAACAGACCCGCAGCGACGATGCCCGGCAGGATCAGCGGCAGCGTCACCTCCTTGAACACGGTCCATTCGTCTGCACCCATGTCACGCGCCGCCTCCTCGAGCCGGCCGTCGAAGCGGTTGAAGACCGCCATCATAACCAGAAAACCAAACGGCAGCGTCCACACCACGTGAACGCCCAGGCCGGAATACCACCATGCGGGCGAAAGGCCGATTTGACGCAGCATCGAAGCCAATCCGAGACTAAGCAGAACACCCGGCACCATCAATCCCGACATCACGGCATAAAACAGCACGCCCGACCCGCGGAATTTCTTGCGGAAAGCCATCGCCAGCATCGTCGAGAACAGTGCCGTGATGATCATCACCACGACCGCAAGAATAAGCGAGCGGACGAGAGATGCCTTGAGATCGCCGACCACCGATGGTCCGGTCAGCTTCTCCCACCAGTAAAAGCTCAAGCCGCGCATTGGGAAGGTCACGCCGCCGCGCCGCCCCTGGAACGACAGCGTGAACATCGCGAACATCGGTCCATAAACGAAGACCAGAAAGATCGCGTAGTAGACGCTGAAGCCGGCCTTCACCCGGGCCTTGCGGCGGCGTTCCGGCGTGGAGCGGGCCATCGCTAGAGCTCCTTGCGGATATCGACGACGCGCAAGATGATGACGACGCCGATCATCATCGCCAGCATCAGCATGAACGCGTTGACCGCGGCGAACGGATAATTGGCGATGACGTAATAGTTGAGGATCACGGTGCCCGTGGTCGACGTCTTGCCGCCGTAGACGACCACGGCGGTGGCGAATTCGCCCATCAGCATGACAAAAATAAAGATCATGCCGATGGCGACGCCCGGCAGCGACAGCGGCGCGATGATCTCGCGGAAAATCTGGAACGGCGTCGCCCCCATGTCGCGCGCCGCTTCAAGCAGCGTCTTGTCGATCTTGGCCAGCGAGAAGAAAATTGGACCGACCGCCAGCACGACATAGAGCTGAACCAGCGCCATCGTGTAGCTGAATTCGGAATAGAGCAAGAAGCTCACCGGCTGCTCGACGATGCCGAACGAGACCAGGAACTCGTTGATCAGTCCGTGACGGCCGAGCATCGGTAGCCAGGCGACCGCGCGAATGAGGTAGCTGGTCCAGAACGGCACCATAACCAGGAGGAACAGGGTAAGCTGCCACTTGAAATTTTCCACCTGCATCGACAGGAAATAGGCCATCGGATAGGCGACGATTAGACAGATCGTCATCACCGTTATGGTGAAGCGGAACGTGGTCCAGAGCGTACGGATGAAAACCGACGGCGTCAGAAACTCGGGATTCTTTGGATCGAAGAAACCCTCGGTGGTGAAGAATGCCTCGTAATTGTGGAGCGTGAACGCCGGCACCATACTGTGACCGGTCGTTTTCCAGAAGCTGAAGATGAAGATTGAGACCAGCGGCAGAAAGAGGAAGACGATGAGCCAAAGGGTCGCCGGTGCGACTAGAAGCGGCACCGGAAATCCCGGCTCCCGGCGGTATTTGCGCTCAGCTTCGACACCGGCGTCCACCGTCGGCGCGCCGCCGATCAGCCCTCGCGGCGCCGCTTCGATGTTGGTCAGTTTCGCGTAGCTTTCGACCGTCGTCATGGGTCAACTATACGCAAAAATGCCGCCGACCTTAGCAGCCGGCGGCATCGCTTCGCTAGCATTGCAAACTGGCTTCGCCGCTCAAGCGGTAAGAAACTCGGTCCAGCGCTTCACCAGGTAGTCGTTTTCCTTCATGATCGAGTTCCAAACGTTGATCTTGGAATAGCGGTGCCAATACGAGCCGCCGGATCGAACGTCGCCCTTCTTGATGATCACAGTGCCGAACGGATCCGCCAGGTCTTTGGCCGCCGGCTTGCCTTCATACCAATAGTCCCACTCTGCCGCCTCGAGGTACTTCTTGGCGTTTTCGGGGATCGAGTGGTAGTAGCCTTGGCGCGCGACGAATGCGCCCGCCCAGCCGGACAGCCACCAGTTGATGTACTCATAGGCTTGGTCGAGCTGCTTGCCCTTGACCTTGGCGGAGATGGCAAGCCCGCCGTGCCAACCGCGCATGCCCTCTTTCGGGAAGGCATAAACGCAGGGCACGCCTTCGGCCTGGATCGCGGCGACGGCCGGCGACCACATGCTCTCCAGCACCACTTCGCCGTTGACCATCAGGTTGACCGACTGGCCGAAATTCTCCCAGAACGCGCGGAAATGTCCCGCTTTCTTGAGCGGGATGAGGTAGTCGACGAGGAAGTCGATTTCGGGCTTGGTCATGTTGCCCTTATCGCCGAACTTCTTCAGACCCAACGCCTCAATCCCCAACGCGGCGTCCATCACGCCGATCTGCGGTACGTTGAGCAGCGCCACCTTTCCCTTCCACTCTTTGTTGAGTAGTTCGCCCCAGCTTTCGATGGGCCGACCGGTGGCCTTCGGGTTGTAGCCCATGGAATCGGCATTGTGCCAAGCCGGGGCCATGATGATGTAGTCCGAGGGTCCCTTCACCGAGTTGCCGTCCTTGTCAACCCACAAGAACAAGTAGGGGGCGTCGCCTTGCCCTACGCTCGAGTCCGGCGTCAACTTTCCGGTCTTCGAGAGATTGGTGACTTTATCCCAGTCCTTTAGTTTTTTGATCGGGATGGGCTGCCACACCTTGGCGGGTTCCATCACGCGCATGTCGTTAAAATAGCCCTCGGCGATTTCGTACTGATCGTTCTGGTTCAGCATTTTGCCGAACATTTCACCGTAACCCATCGCCTGACCGGCGACCGGGAAACCGAGATCCTTTGACGCTTGACCTTGGATTTCGTTGATCTCACTGACGCCGAGACCGATGCTTCGCAAACCGTCCGCCGCCTCGGCGATCCGGAAGTTCGTGCTGGCCAAAGCTCCGGCTGCCACGCCGGCCGCCGTAGTTTTCAACAACGATCTACGTGACAACATTCCTTGCCGAACACTTCCTGGGCCTTCGTACGCCATGCCCCTCTCCTGTGTTGAAGAAGCCAAAAGTCGCTTTGTGTATTGAAGCCCGGTGCGGCGTTCAGCCAAAGCTCTGGTGCGCCGCTTCAATCAAGCGAATGATACATCAGCGCCTAGGCCTGTCAAACCGCTATAACGACGTTCCTAAAACTGAAGCGGTTGATTACCTCAGCAGCAGATATCGTCCGATTGCGGTTCACGCCGGATGGCTCAAGCCCGGCGAAAACGACGCCGGCCGCCAAAGCTGATTGCGCCGGCTGACCAGAAGATGGCCGTAGGTTTGTGCAAAGCGCTGCCATGCCGGATCAGCTAGCAATTTTGCATGACGCGTTTCCCGATCCGCAGCATCCGCGAACAGCCAGAGATGGCTCACTTCGTCCATGCCGCCGACTTCGGCCTGCAGGAACGCGATCATGTGTCCCAGATTGGACTTGATGATCGCAGCCCCTTCCTGCTCGTAGGCCGCGATGAGCGCCGGCGCCTTGCCGGGATGCAGTACATAAGTGATCTGCTCGATCAGCACGTTACGCCTTTGCCTGGGCGAGTTCGGGCGTGCGATGTTTGGTGATCTTCATCCACACATGCTCGCCGGACGTGGTCCGCCCATAGCGCACGGGTCGATCTGCACTGCCGCAGGTTGGCAGACATTCGATTATCGCGTCATAGTTGGGCTGATGAAAGAACGCCATTGATATCCGGCGGCTGCCCAAAGCTTTGTCGCGCGGCGGATTGATGACGCGATGCAGCGTCGAGACCCAGCGATCGTTGGTCCACTCGGCCATCAGGTCGCCGAGGTTGACGACAAAAGTGCCGGGCAAGGTCGGCACGTCGATCCAGGCGCCGTCCTTGCTGAGCACCTGAAGGCCGCCCGGCGCGTTGTCGGGCTTTAAGATAGTCAGGCTGCCATAATCGGTGTGCGCGCCCGCGCGCAGCTGACCGGGCAGCGGCTCCTTCGGCTGGTCGGGGTAGTGCAGCACACTGAAATTGGTGATGTGGCGATCGACTTTGTCGTCGAAGAAGTGCTTGTCCATGCCGAGCCCGACGGCAAAGATGCGCATCAGCTCGGTCGCGACCCGTTCCATCTGATGATAGTAACTTTCCCACACCGGACGAAAGTTTGCCGGCATTTCCGGCCAGAAGTTCGGGGCGAAGAATTTCCCCGGCTTGGCAGCGCGGTGATAGTCATCGTCCGGTGCGCCGGTCGGCCCGATCGAGAACGATTCCTTGAAATCCGGCGGCGATTCTTCGTCCAATGAATAGGACAGCGCTTCGCTGCCGAGCGAGATGTAGCCGCGATAACGATCCGGCGGCATCCGCAGCTTCAGCTTCTCCTCCAACGGCTGATCGAAATAGGCGCGCGATACGCTTCGCATGTCATCGATCAGGCCGTCTGGCACCCCGTGCCCGGAGATGATCAGAAACCCCAGCGAGGAACAGGCGTTGTCGACCTCGCGCGCCACCGTCTCCTGGTCCTTTGCCGTGCCGTTCAGGAAGGGACCAATGTCGATGACCGGAATACTGTTCATCTCGTGAACTCCATGGCTCCAACAAACCCGGCGACCCCGGCCGCGCCAAGCCAACAAGCTCGGCTGCCGTTTTGTTGCGTCCAAAGCCGCTGTCCGATTTGTTTGTTATTGAAGCTCGCGCGTCGATCGCCAAGCCTGATCACCAAGCCTCTTGTGCGCTCGCTGTTATTTGCGAATGATACAGTAGAGCCGAGACCTGTCAAACCGCCGAGGGCATAACGTGAGCGTACTGATCAAGAACGGGCGCATCGTCACCGCCGTCGACGACTACCACGCCGATATCTTCATCAACGGGTCTCAGGTGACCCTGATCGGCAAGGACCTCGTGATCGAGGCCGACAAGCAGATCGACGCGGCCGGCAAACTTGTCATACCGGGCGGCATCGATCCGCACACGCACCTTGAGTTGCCGTTCGGCGGCACGACAACGTCGGATACATTTGAGACCGGCACCCGCGCAGCGGCATACGGCGGCACCACCTGCATCATCGACTTTGCGGTGCAGACGCGCGGGACATCGACCCTGAAGGCCCTCGATGACTGGCACGCCAAAGCCCAGAGCAAAACGGCAGTCGACTATGCCTTCCACATGATCGTGACCGACATGCCGCAAGAGCGGATCGGCGAGATGCGCAGTCTCGCCGACAACGGCATCACCAGCTACAAACTATTCATGGCCTATCCGGGGGCGCTGCTTTCCGACGACGCCACGATCTTTCGCGCTATGCGCAAAGCCGGAGAGGACGGCACCCTCGTTTGCATGCACGCCGAGAATGGCATCGTCATCGACGAACTGGTCAAGATCGCGCTCGCCGAACGCAAGGTCGAGCCGAAATATCACGCCTTGACCCGGCCGACCCGGCTGGAAGCGGAGGGCGTGCACCGCGCGCTCGCCATCGCCGAGGTGGCACGCGCGCCGGTCTACATCGTTCATTTGAGTTGTTACGACGCACTGCAAGAGCTGCGCATGGCCCAGGCTCGCGGCGTGATGGCGCACGCCGAAACTTGTCCGCAATATTTGCTGCTTGACGTCGATCGCTATGACGAGCCGGGTTTCGACGGCGCCAAATATGTGCTCACCCCGCCGCTGCGGGAGAAATGGAACCATGACGAACTGTGGGGCGGTCTGCGCTCACACGCGCTCGACGTGATCTCGACCGATCACTGCCCGTTCTGCCTTAAGGAGCAGAAGGAGCTCGGGCGCAACGACTTCAGCAAGATTCCCAACGGCGGCCCCGGCATCGAGAGCCGCATGAGCCTGATCTATCACTACGGTGTCAGCAAAGGCCACATCTCGCTCAACCGCTTTGTCGAGCTGACGTCGACTGCGCCGGCAAAAATCTTTGGCTTGTTTCCAAAGAAGGGCACGATCGCGGTCGGCAGCGACGCCGACATCGTCATCTTCGACCCCGCGCGCGAGGAGACCATCAGCGCCTTCAATCCCCACACCCATCACATGAACATCGATTACAGCGCTTACGAGGGTTTTAAGGTCAAAGGTTACACTGAGACTGTCGTCTCGCGCGGCAAGGTCGTGATCGAGAAAGGCGAATATGTTGGCCGTGCCGGCGATGGGGCCTTCGTCAAGCGACGGCCTTACGGCGGACAGTACGCGAACACCCACGCCAATATGGTGCGCGACGTGCTCGCGCCGCGTGCTCCGCTCGGTTCACCGGGGCGTCGTTTGTCCTAACGCTTGAACGAGAGCTCGCATGATCTTCATCATGGTGCGAGACCAATGACGGCAGAGGCAACCGCGACGGCGAGGCTCACGTCGGACCCCGTCGTACCGGAGCAATTGCGCGCCAATATCGCGAAGCTGTTCGACACGCTCGCCGGCGGCGGCTTCGGCATCGTGCCGCTCGATGTCGCCTATGCGGTGGTTGCCACGACGCCGGGCGGCATCCGGCGCATTTTCGAAACCAAGCGGCGATCCTACGACAAGCCTTCCGGTATGTTCGGCAACTGGCGCATGAGCGGCGAAATTCATCTGATGGACGAGACTCGGCACGCCATGGTCCGCGACATCGTCGAGCAGGAGAGCATCCCGTTTTCGGTCGTGGCGCCGTTCCGCGCCGACCATCCGCTGTTTGCCGCGGTCGATCCGTTCGTGCTGAAGAACTCGTCGAAGGGCGGCACACTGGACATGCTGCTCAATGCCGGCCAGTTTCACGACGCCATCGCCGATGGCGCGGTCGCCCGCGGCACTGCGGTCTTTGGTTCGTCCGCCAACCTGTCGCTCAGTGGCAGCAAATATCGCTACCACGACATTGAGCCCGCCATTCGCGACGCCGCTGCAATTTCGTTCGATTACGGCCAGTCGAAATACGCACATCCTGACGGACTTTCCAGCACCATCATCGACTTTACTAACTTTAAGGTGGTCCGTGTCGGCCATTGTTTCGATCGTCTCGCGCGCGTTTTTGCGACCCGTTTCGACGTCACGTTTCAGGTTTGATTGTTCGGAGACCGGAATGAACGATCCTTACAAAGACATTGGCTTCGACTCAAACCGTATCGGCTTCGGTCGGCGGGCCGGAATCGTGGTGGTCGATTTTCAAAAGGGCTTTACCGAAAGCCGCTTCAAGCTCGGCGGCAGTCCGATGGTCGAACGCGCTGTCAACAATACCGCAAAGCTCGTCGCTGCAGCGCGCAGCGCCGGACTTCCGGTCGCCTGTTGCTATACCGCCTATTCGAGCGCACGCGATGCGCCGTTGTGGAAGATTCCGACCGTCGTTAACGAGTTCTACCATGGCCGGCCCTGCACGGAGCTCGACGAACGTATCTACGATCGAGCCTACGACATGGTGGTGTGCAAGACGGCGGCATCGATCTTTTTCAACACGCCGGTTGCGTCCTACTTCATCAAGGACGGGGTCGATACCGTGATCGTCTCCGGGTGCAACACATCGGGTTGCGTGCGTGCCAGCATCACCGACGCATTTTCCTACGGCTTTCGCGTCATCGTGCCGGAACCGTGTTGCGGCGACGTCGATGAAGGCCCGCATCGGGACAATTTGCGCGACGTGCAGCGCCGTTATGCCGATGTCGTTACTCTCGAGGAAGTTCTCGCCTATATCGAAACGTCGGGACGGCGGAATACCTGAGCACGGCAAAGTCGCGGACGACGATGAGGAATGCATTCGCAACCCAGTTGCGCGTGACGGCACGCGGGCGCGTGAACGCAGATTGATGGGGTGCACATGACCCCTATCGACTCCGTGACAGACGCAAAGTCTGGGCAGCCGATCGGCCTGGAAGTTGATTCATCGGCGGCGAAACGGCCGGAACGTGCGACGCTCCGCGGCCGGCTTGCGACAATCGTCCCGCTGGACCCGGCGGCCCATGAAGAAGCGCTGTATCAGGGCACGCACGGCCCGGATCGCGAGAAGCTTTGGCTGTACATGAGCGCCGAACCGTTCGCTGACCGCGCGTCGTTTCGAGCCTATCTGGACAAGCTCGCCGCCTCGGATGATCCGCTCTCCTTCACGATCCTCGACAATACCAGCGGACGCGCGGCCGGACATGCATCCTATTTGCGCATGGCGCCAGAACACCGCGTGATCGAGGTCGGCAACATCTTCTACACCACCTCGCTTGCCCGTTCGGCCGCCGCCACCGACGCCATGTATCTCATGGCCAAGCACATCTTCGAAGACCTCAATTACCGGCGCTACGAATGGAAGTGTAATGCGCTCAACGAGCCGTCCCGCCGCGCGGCGCTTCGCCTCGGATTTTCGTTTGAAGGCATTTTTCGTCAGCACATGATCCAAAGGGGCCGAAACCGCGACACGGCGTGGTTTGCCATGCTCGATCACGAATGGCCGGCGCGAAAGGGCAGATTTGAAGCGTGGCTGCGGCCCGATAATTTTGATGAAAGCGGCAGACAACGGGCGCCGCTTGCCGCCACGAAGTAACCAGATGACCTGCTATTTCGCGATTGTCGGCCGCGGACACACGGTTGCGATGGCGCGTCAATGACAGTCGAACTAAGGGAAAAACGCAATGAACACGCAGACGCTGGACAAGATCGGCGCCTCGACCGCGGCCGAAACGGCGATCGGCCTCACCCAGGAGATGGTGCGTATCGACAGCACCAACGGGAAGGAAGACGCGCTGGCGCGCGATCTTGAAACGCGGCTCAAGGGGCTCAAAGTCGGCAAAGTCTGGTGCGAGAAGACCTATGAGGGCCGTCTAAACACTCTATGGGAAGTAGATAGCGGCAAACTCGGCCCGAGCCTTCTCTTCACCGGACACCTTGATACGAAGCCGGTGTGCGAAGGCTGGCAACGCGATCCGTTCGATGGCGCGATCGAAAACGGACGGCTCTTTGGACATGGCGTCATGGATATGAAAGCCGGGCTTGGTTCTTTGGTCGGCGGTATCATGACGATGATCGACAGCGGCGTCGATTTCAAAGGCAAAATCACCTTCGTCGCGGTCGCCGATCACATGGGACAGCAAACCGGCAGCATCGATCTGTTTCGACGTCACAAGTTCGATCACTGCGTGCTTGCCGAACTGACCGATATGGAGATCTATATCGCCCATCGCGGCCGATACTATTTCGACATTTCCACGATCGGGCATTCCGCCCACACCTGCCACAAATACAAAGCCATCAACGCCATCGAGAAAATGCTTCCGGTGGTCGAGGAAATTTCCAAGCTCAAATACTTTCCAAAAATCTCGCAGGAAATGAAGGAGCTGGTGGGGCCGGAACTCTACACCGCCGTCGGCCGCATTTATGGCGGGCTGTTTCCCGGAGGCCCGTCGATGATTCCCGATCGCTGCACCATCCGCGTCGACACCCGGCCTCAGCCCGGAGTGCCGATCGAAGAGGTGAAGGCGATCATCAACGGGGCGCTCGAACGGGCCAAGGCGCGCGATCCACAGATCGTTTTGGAAATGGTCGATGCGGACGTCAAAGATTCCTTCATGGTCGATCCGCACGCACCAGTCGTCGTTGCGCTCAAGTCAGCCTGGGAGACAGTCATGGGCAAACCGGCCACCTTCCGCGGCGGCTCGTGGCTCGGTGACACCGCCAGCTTCGGAAGCTTATGCGAAACGGTTATCTTTGGTCCGGGCGGCGAACCGGTCTACCAACCCAATAAATTGCTCGCGCTCACGGACATCGAGGCGGCAACCCGGATTTATGCGCTGACCGCGGCCAAGATTCTGCAGGCGAGCTAGAACCGCAGGTCATGCGAGGGTACGAAGAAGTCCGATGATCACTGCTTCCGACGGAATTAGAATTGATGTTCGCTCTGTGGGAAGCGGCGAGCAGTTGATCTTTGCCCACGAGTTTTCCGGCGACGCGCGCAGCTGGGATGCACAGGTCAGCTTTTTCTCGCGCTATTATCACTGCACCACCTATTGTGCGCGCGGGTATCCGCCCTCCGACGTTCCGGCGACCGTGGACGCATACAATCAAATTCGCGCGGCCGAAGACTTGGCCGATGTCGTGCGCGCCGTCGCCGACGGTCCGGCGCACATCGTTGGGTTATCGATGGGCGGCTTTGCCGCGCTGCATTTCGGGCTTCGCTACCCGCAGCTTGCTCGCTCACTGACGATTGGCGGCGTCGGATATGGCGCCAAGCCGGAACAGCAGTCTGAATATCGCAACTCAACGGAGCGCGAGGCCGCGCATGCCGAGGCCGTCGGCATGGCTGCCTTCGCCCGCGAGCTCGCCGGGAGCAGCTACGCGCAATGCCTGCGCGCCAAGGACGAAGCCGGCTGGCATCGCTTCGCCGAGCAACTCGGCGAGCACGCAGTGACCGGCATGGCCATGACGCTGCGTGGCGTGCTGGCGACGCGGCCTTCGCTCTGGCACCTGGCGGACGCATTGCGTGAGCTCAGAGTGCCGGTGCTCCTCATCACCGGCGACGAGGATACGCCGTGCGTCGAGCCTAATCTCTTCCTCAGAGAAACGCTGCCGGACGCCGCGCTCTGCATCATGCCGCGCGCCGGCCACCTGATGAACCTCGAAGAGCCGGCGCTCTTCAACACCATCGTGTTCGCATTTCTCGCCGCCGTCGACAGCGGCTACTGGAGCCGCTTGAAGGGCGGTGCGGACAATCTCGCCGCAACAGAGGGAGCCACAGTATGAGCAGTACGGGAAAACTGGCGGGAAAGGTCGCGCTGGTGACGGGTGGAAGCCGCGGCCTCGGCCGCGGTATCGCTGAAGGCTTCGCCGCGGAAGGCGCCCACGTCGTCGTGAACTATCTCAAAGACGAGAAGGCTGCGAATGCCGTCGTCGAAGCGATCAAAAGACACGGCAGCGACGCGATCGCTGTCCGCGCCGACATTGGTGAAGTCGATGACGTGACCCGCATGGTCGAAGCCGCCGTCAAAAAATTCGGCACCATCGACATTCTCGTCAACAATGCCGGAATGCTCAATTCCTCCAAACTCGTCGACATGTCGGTGGAGACCTGGGACGATATGATCGAGGTGCATCTGCGTGGCATGTTCCTGTGCACGCGCTTCGCCATTCCGCATATGCTCAAGCAGAAGAGCGGCAAGGTCATCAACATGAGCGGCACCTTCGGCGTGACCGGCGGCGCGGATTTCACCCACATGTCTGCCGCCAAGGCCGGCATGATCGGCTTCACCCGGGCGCTGGCACGCGAAGTCGGCCACGACGGCATCAATGTGAACTGCATCGCGCCGGCGATCATCCGCACCGACCTCTACAACTTCATGCCGGAGGACGTGCGCGATTCCATCGTCGGCGCCTATCCGCTCGGCCGCGTCGGCGAAGTCGAGGACGTCGTCGCCACGGCGCTGTTTCTTGCTACCAAAGACGGCGACTATTTCACCGGGCAGACACTCTGTCCGGCCGGCGGCGACGTCATGGTTTGATGTTGAACAAACGATAGTAACGGAGAGGGGCTTGTTATGATCGTCGAGGAACGCTGCTACACGCTGAAGCCGGGAACGGTTCAGCTCTACTATCAGGACTACAGCGCGCGAGGCTTGAAAATCCAGCAACCGATACTGGGCAATCTGATCGGCTATTTTCACACCGAGATCGGCGAGCTCAATCAGATTGTCCACATGTGGGGCTACGACTCGCTTGCCGAGCGCGAGCGACGCCGCGCTTTGCTGGCCGCGAACGCCGAATGGCAGGGTTATCTCAAGCAGTCGCCGGACATCATTCTGAAAATGGAAACCCGCATTTTGATTCCGGCGCCGTTCTCGCCGATCAAATAGGTCGCGCGTTCGCAAAGGCAGCCGGAGACGAGGCCGTAATGGAAAATGTCGATATCCTGATCGAGCACGGCATTGTGCTCACCCTCAACAAAGATCGGCACATCATCACCGATGGTGCCGTCGCCATTCGCAAGGACCGCATTGTCGCGGTCGGCAAGACGCCTGATCTGCGCGGCCGGTTCACGGGCACCAAGACCATCGACGCGTCGATGCGGCTGGTCATGCCAGGCCTGGTCGACGGACACGCGCACCTCGGCGAGATCGCCCGCGGCCTTATTCCCGATACGCTGCGCACCAGCGACTGGCTGAAGTTCTGGTGCTATCCGTACATGGCGGCGATCACCGAGGAGGACGAGTACTGGTATTCGAAGTGTCTGATCGCTGAAATGATCCGCTCGGGCACGACCTGTTTTGTCGAACCGGGCTGCATGTGGCTCAACACCACGATCAAGGCGATCGAGGAAAGCGGCATCCGCGCCACCACCGGGAGCTGGGTTTGGGATCATGCCGGACCCGACGGCCACAAGTGTCCTGAATACTTCAAGAAGATGACGCTGCGGCAGGCGCTCGATCTCACTGAAAGCAACATCAAAGCTTTCGACGGCATGGCCGACGGGCGGATCAAGTGCTTCGCCACCATCGAGGGCGTCGGCACCTGCTCCGACGAACTGATGCTCGGCGCCAAGGCGCTCGCGGACCGCTATGGCACGTTCACGCTGATGCACAAGGCGAGTTCGCGCGAGGAAGTGGCGAGCGAGCTCAAAGTCACCGGCCACCGGCCGGTTGAGCACATGTACCGCATCGGAGCGCTCGGGCCGAACGTCTATCTGAACCACATGACCGCGGTCGATGCTTTCGAGGTCGACATGCTGGCGGAGACCGACACCAAGGTCTGTCAGAACCCGCCGGCCGCCCTGAAGCTTGCCAAGGGCACCACGCAGATGAGCCATTTTCTGGAGATGCGTGCCAAGGGCGTGACCGTCTGCCTCGGCTGCGACGGCGTCAATTCGGGCGACCACAAGGATATGTTTCGCTCGATGTATCTGGCGGCGACGTTGCCGAAGGACGCCAAGATCGACCCGGAAGTCATCACTGCCGAGGAAGTCGTCGAGATGGCGACGCTGGCCGGCCATCGCGCCACCGGTTGGCAGAAAGATATCGGCTCGCTCGAGCCGGGCATGAAGGCCGATCTCATCCTGGTCAACACCGATCGGCCGGAATGGGTGCCGACCTACAATTACGTCTATAGCCTCGTGTACACCGCGAGCGGCGACAGCGTCGACACCACCATCGTCGACGGCCGCATCCTAATGGAAAACCGGCAGCTCACGACGCTCGATCTCACCGAAGTGCACGCCCGATGCCGGGAGCTTGCGCCAAAACTCGCGGCCCGCGCCAACGTCAAACCACAATCGCGATGGCCGGTGCTGTGAGTTCGCCTTCAGAGTGCGGCCCTATGTGACAGCCAAAGTTGGAGACACCATGCACAAAGTAAATGTTCGTCAGGAAATCGCGGATCGGGTCCTCGCCAGGCGCGGCCGCTATCACTGGTTCGAAGAACTTGATCCCCGCCGCACCGCGCTCGTGGTCATCGACATGCAGGAATTGTTCTGTGCGCCCGGAGCAGCCGCAGAGGTGCCCGGATCGCGCGACATCGTTGACCCGATCAACACACTGACCGAGGAATTGCGCAAGATCGGCGTGCCCGTCATCTGGGTGCTGCACGCTAGAGTTTGATTCATTGGGACGGAATCGATTTGGGATTCCCAAATCGAAGCGGGTCTGATTCAAGATGCTGGCTGGAGTGGAGGCCAGCATGGATGGCACGACCCTATTCGCTTGATCTTCGCGAACGCGTTGTTGCGATGGTTTTGGCTGGCGAGAGCTGCCGCAAGGTTGCTGGCACCTACAAGGTGAGCGTGGCGAGCGTGGTGAAGTGGTCGCAACGGTTCCGCGCGACCGGCAGTGCAGCGGCGAGGCGAATGGGCGGCAATCAAGCCCGCTCGCTGGCGGGTGAGCGCGACTGGCTTTTGCAACGCCTTGCCACGGTGCCGGATTTGACCCTGCGGACACTGGTGGTGGAGCTTGGCGAGCGCGGTGTTGTCACGAGTTACGGCTCGGTCTGGCGTATCATCCACGATGCCGGCATCAGCTTCAAAAAAAACTCTGTTCGCCACCGAGCAAGACCGCCCCGACGTCGCACGAAGGCGGCGACGCTGGAAAGCGTATCAAGGCCGGCTTGATCCGGCACGGCTGATCTTCATCGACGAGACCTGGGCCAAGACCAACATGACGCGGCTGTGCGGCTGGGCGCCGCGCGGACACAAGCTCATTGCCAAGGTGCCTCAAGGCCATTGGCGAACGCTGACCTTCCTGGCGGCCTTGCGTCACGACCGGATCGAAGCCCCCTGCGTGATCGATGGGCCGATCAACGGCGAAAGCTTCCTGGCCTATGTCGAACAGATTCTTGTTCCGACCCTCAAAGTCGGCGACATCGTCATCATCGACAATCTTGGCAGCCACAACGGAAAGGCCGTGCGCAGCGCCATTCGCGCCACCGGCGCTCGGCTCTTCTTCCTGCCGCCCTACAGCCCCGATCTCAATCCGATCGAACAGGTCTTCGCCAAGCTCAAGACGCTGCTGCGCAAGGCAGCCGAGCGAACAGTCGAAACCACCTGGAAGCGCATCGGCACGCTGCTCGGCGCCTTCACTCCACAGGAATGCGCAAACTACTTCAGGAATGCAGGATACGCTTCAATATAACTGGATCAGGCTCTAATTCGCAGAGCGGCGGCCGCAGCGACTGGGAGCTGTTCTTCAATTACATCGTCGCCGACGACGTGAGAGAAAAGACCAAGCAGAGTCTCGCGCCCGGCCGTCAGCAAGTCTGGTCGGGACTGACGGTCGATGCCGCCGACACCAAGATCATCAAGAACCGCTATAGCGCGCTGATCGCCGGCTCATCCGGCCTCGAAAGACTGCTGCGCAGCCTCGACATTGATACCGTTCTGGTGGCCGGCACCAAGACCAATATCTGCTGCGAGGCGACCGCGCGTGACGCCATGATGCTCGACTTCAAGGTGGTGATGGTCTCGGATTGCTGTGCGGCTCTGTCGGACGACGAACATCGCGCCGCATTGGAGAACATGATTCAGCAGTTCGGCGACGTGATGACCGGCGATGAAGTCCTCGAACGGCTGCGCCGCCGCACCAATCGCTGATTTTAGGTCGCCGGTCGCGCGTCGAATGGCTGCCCCGTCGTCCTAAGCTTTTGGCTTCGATTTTGGACCGAAAGGCTCGGGTAGAAACGGTGCATCGCGCTCATCCAAAAATCCTCGCATGCCACCCGTCTTTTGCGCGGCAAACAGTTTGTCTCGTTCCGGCCCATGTGACGCGTGGGCCATCGCCGACAAAGCGCCGTTGAGGTTCATACCGCTCAACACCCCGGACGCCTGTAAGCCCCGCATGGTGATGGCTTTGTTCATCCGCACGGACGCTTCCGGGACCATCGCGATGCGCTCGGCCAGGCGGCGCGCATGCGGAATTAACTGGTCGTGCGGAACCACTTCATTGACCAGGCCGATGCGCAACGCCTCCTGCGCGTCGATGTGGTCGCCGGTCAGGGCGTAACGGTTCGCCGCCTTCCACCCGCACAGCGCCGCGAACAAGAAGGTCGTATTGGAAATGTGCCTGACTTCGGGCTGAGCAAATACGGCGCGCTCTGAAGCAATGGTGATGTCGCAGGCAATTTGATACCAAAATCCGCCGCCCATGGCGTATCCGTTGACGGCCGCGATCACCGGTTTAGCCAGCTGCCAGATGTGCATGAGCTTTTCGACGACGCGATTGTCGAAATGCCACCAATATTCGATGTAATCGCCGACAGACCTGCCGCCCGGATCGATCGGACGAGTGTCGCATTCATCGCCGGTCGCCATGTCATATCCAGCACAGAAGGCGGTGCCAGATCCCGTAAGAATGATGGCGCGAACTTTCCTGTCCGCGTCGGCCTGATCAAGCGCTTGATGCAGCTCATTCTCAAGCTGCGGCAGAATGGCGTTGAATGATTCCGGCCGATTGAGCGTAATAGTCGCAACTGGTCCCGCAACCTCGTACAAGATGTGCGTGTAGGCCACGGTCGATCACTCCTCGCTGTCGGTTTGAAAGAGGTTTTTGTGGAGCTTTCGATCTCGCAGCGACGAGACGAACTAGAACGGCACGACGATGCCGTCGAGCGGAGCATCGCAGTTGACGAGATCGACGCGTTTGGCGGCGATGCGGATATCGCCGCCAATGACGGTCAGCCGATGAAAGCAGGTGCCGCCGAACAGCCGCTGCTCGTTGCGGCGGAATTCGATCAGCATGAACTTCGACCGCACCAGGGTCGTCGTCGCATCGCCATCATCCTCGACCGTCACGTTGGTGACGATGCGGCTGGTTCGCGATCTCGGCTCCTGCGAGTAGATGCGCGGGCTCGCCAAGCGGCGGACGCGGGTTTCCAGGAGCTGCCGGTCGTCGTAAATCAGCGAAACGGTGTCGAGCGGATCGACCTGAGCCGGCTCGCTCGGCACCCAGTAGCTGGCCTCCGGGGTAAACAGCGCGAGCCACTCGTCGAACCTGGCTTCATCCAGCAGCCGCGCCTCGTGGAGCAGAAACTGCTCGCACTCGGCAACATCGAGACGCTTCCCAGCCCCGACGCCGGCACGCTCGTCTTTCACCTGCGCCCCTCGCCGCACATTCACGCGGAAATGCTTTCCAACTGCGCTTGTTTCATCTTCGTCTCGGTCCCGGTCCCGGCCATGTAGCCGACCCACGCATCGAACATGTTGCGGATGTAAACCTCGCTGGTTGAGTTCTTGCCGCGGCGGCCGCCGTGCTCATCGGGCACATCGCTTTGGTAACCGCGGCCGATCTGTAGCCATTCGGCGCCTTCGCTGGAAATGCCGAGCCCGATGCGGTTGTAGATTTCCAGATCGTCAGTCAGCACCAGCGAGCCGGTGCCGTTGACGATGTTGGCAAAGCGGATCGTGTTGTGGAACATCCGCTCCGGCGCGCCGCGCAGTCTGAAGTTGTAGGTGCAGACCAGTGTCCGGTCGACGGCGAGCGGATGGATCACACGCAGCTGCTGAAACTGGCTCATGAACGACAAATTCGGATAGACGTTGCTGTTCCAGCGGCGGACTTCCATGATCCGCCGGGTTTCCTCCTTGCCCTTCTTTTTCTCCAAAGCGTCCACGTAGTCGCGGAACACCGGATCGTTCAGCGCCGCCACGAGCTTCTTGTCGTCGTGATAATCGCCGAGGTAGCTGTGGCCGTTCGGGTAGGTCCAGATGCCGACCTGCGATTCCCAGAAGCTGTAGGGCGCGCCGTTCTGGCGCATCTGCCGGATTGCGATCTCGCCGGCGCCGTCGGTGTAGACGTCGTCCTTCTGCTGCTGCGCCGCGTCGATCGACGAGCGGTGCGTGAACCAAGGATGCGCGGCGTCGCAGAGGTTTTCCAGGTAAAGCTTCCAGTTGCCGTTGTAGGTGTGCTTGAAGACGCCGCCGGCGATTTCCAGCTCGCCATCCGGCGCCCGGTCGACCATATCGTCGAGCGACGTCGCCATGTAGCCGAGCCAGTCAACAAGGCTCGGTCCGTCGTCGGATTGATTGACGAAGATAAAGCCGCGATAGCTCGACACCCGCGGCACCGCCAGCATCGCCATCGACCCGCTCTTCGGGTTGAAGTCGGCCGGATAGCCGTGCTGGAGCGGCACCGCCTTGAGCCGGCCGTCGAGGTGATAGGTCCAGCCGTGATAGCAGCATTGAAATTCGTCAGTCCGCCCCTTGTCGAGCGCGACCACCATGGCGCCGCGGTGGGCGCACTGGTTGTGCAGGACATGCAGCGCTTGGTCGGGACCGCGGACGACAACGATCGGCTTTCGCCCGACTTCGGTGCAAAAATAATCGCCAGGCTCGCGAACCTGACTTTCGTGCCCGACATAAATCCACGCCCGTCCGAAAATGCGCTCGAGTTCAAGCTCGAAGATTGCCGGATCGTCGTAAAGCGAACGATGGACGGCTGCCGGCTTTACCAGCGACGTTACGTCCTCGGGGAGTTCGTGCCGCATCAGCGCGCTCGCGTTGTTAGCCGGCTGGCGTCTAAGATGAAGGGCCAGCGGCAGCTTTGTTTGATGTGACGGTGTTGCAGGGTATCGTACCGTTCCTCCCAATGACAACGGCGATTATGACAACGCCGATCTGTCAAAAAATGCCGGCTAATGTGGTTTCGACCGGTACCAGTCGACGATGGCGCTGCCGGTGGTGATCCAGACCGCATCGTGCTTGCGAATATGCGCCAGCGCCCGTTCCAGGTAGCGCGCGCGGAATGGGTGGCCGACCAGAAACGGATGCAGCGCCATCGACAGGACCCGCGGCTGTCTCCTGCCGTCTTCGTACAGCGTGTCGAATTGATCGACGATCATGCGCTCAAAATCCTCGCCGGAGCCGCCGTGCTGGAGAAACACCGGGATGTCGCCGATTTCCAGAGTGTAGGGAATGGCGATAATCGGCCCGTTACGGGTTTTCATCGCGTAGGGCTGTTCATCGTTGCACCAGTCGGCGACGTAGTCGATGCCGGCTTCGGCGAGGAGATCGAGCGTGTTGTCAGTCTCGGTCAGCGCCGGGCCGAGCCAGCCGCGCGGCTTCTTGCCAGTGGCTTTGGTAATGGTGTCGAGCACATTGTTGATGATGCCGCGCTCCGCATCCTCGGGCATCCCGGTGAACAGCGACGAATTGTTCTCGCCGTGCGCCATCCATTCCCAGCCGAGCCGGTTGCCTTCCGCAATGATCGCGGGGTAGTGCGAACAGACTTCAGAATTGAGCGCGGCGGTTGCAACAAACCCCTGCCGTTCGAGAATCTCCATAAGCCGCCAGATGCCGACACGCGCACCGTAGTCGCGCCATGCGTAGTTGAGCACGTCCGGGCGCAGGCCCATCGTCATCGGCGTCAACGACATCGCCGGCTTGTCATAGTGGAAGTGCTCGATATTCGGCGTCACCCACACCGCGATGCGGGCGCCATTTGGCAGCTCCCATTTCGGACGCTTGGCAATCGCCGAATATTCAAATCTTCCGTGTTCCATAATTTTCATATTCCAGCTCGAACAGATGTCCGCGCTCGAAGCTTAGTCGCGTGGTCGCTCGATTGACAAATCCTCGAGCAACACTTTACACTTAAAATACTCGCTTGAGAGAAGGGTTGGTCGTAGTCGCGTGAGGGGGATCGTCCGACCTGATCCAGTTCAACTCAGGCGTTAACACTTCCGGGAAAATCGCGTGCGCCGCGCAACATGGCTTAGCTGCCGAGTTGAGCGGGAATGCATAACGGACTTCGATCCTGTCGCCGGGCCTTGGCTACGAGGGGACGAACATGCCTGCAGCACCCATTGTCTTCGGCCGCGAGTTCTTCGAGGTCGATCCGCGCTCTACCGCTCTGATCATCATCGACATGCAAAACGGCTTCGTCGCCGAGGGCGCGACCTACGAAACGCCCGGCGCCCGCACGATGATGCCCAATCTGGAGCGCCTCATCGGCTTTGCCCGCGAACAGCGCATGCCTATCGTCTGGACGCAATCGGACCACAGTGCGCCGTTCGGCGGCGTCATGCTGAAGAAATTTCCGACCATCCGTGAGGACAAATACCTCTGGAAGGGCCAGCCGAGTTTCGAGCTTTACGAAAACATGCCGCCGCCCGAGGAAACCGAATACCGTGTCGTCAAGCACAAGTACGATGCGTTCTTCGAAACGGACCTGGACTCGATCCTGCGCAACCACCGCGTCAGGACGATCATCATCGTCGGCACCGCAACCAACGTCTGCTGCGAATCGACGGCGCGGTCCGGATTTTTCCGGGACTATCAGGTTGCTTTCCCGAGTGACTGCAACACGACCTTCGATCCGGGAATGCAGGAGGCATCGCTCAAGACCATCGACATGTTCTTCGGCCGCGTCATGACGACCGATGATCTGCTGCAGGAAATGCGCACCGAGCTTGGCCGTAACGATCAGGTGGCCGCCGAGTAGGTATTTGCTCCGTCTGCCGCGGCGGAAAAAATTGTGGCAGGGCGTCAAACGATTGTCGATACTTCGAGGAAAGAGTGGAGAGAACGATGAAACTAGCAGAGAGAATGACAAAATTGTTTGTTGCGTTGTTGGTCGCCGGGCTCTCACTGGTTTTGCTTCCTGCCGCTCCATCGTTCGCCCAGGCTGACCCGCACCGGCCGCTGAAGGTCGCGCTCATTCTGCCCGGGCCGGTCAGCGACGGCACCTTCAATTCGGCGGCCGCCAAAGGCATCAAGGCCGCCCAGGCAAAATATCCCAACATCACCGTCTCGATCCGCGAAAATACCCAGATGGCGCAGAGTGAGGCCGCTTTGTTCGAATATGCCAGCAACGGCTATGACGTTGTGATCGGCCACGGCTTCCAGTTCGCCGAACCAGCGAAAAAGATCCACAAGCAGTTCCCGAAGACCTGGTTCATCATCAACACCGCGAAAGTCGCCGAAGCGTCCAATCTTGCATCGTTCGACAATCGCTGGGGCGATATCGGCTACGTCGCCGGCGCACTGGCCGGCGTGGTGACCAAAACCGGAATCATCGGCGGCATCGGCGGCATCCCGGTCCCCGTCATCCTGGAATACAACGAAGGCCTTGAGCGCGGCGCCAAGCGCACGCGCCCCGACGTCAAAATGCTGACGGCCATGGTCGGCTCGTTCTCCGACGTCGCCAAGGGCAAGGAAGTCACCCTAGCGTTGATCGAAAAGGGCGCCGACGTGGTTTCGCCCACTGGCAACGAAAGCGTCATCGGCACCTTGGAGGCCGCGAAGGAGAAGCACGTGCTGATGATCGGCACGGCTTTCGACAGCGCCTCGTTTGCGCCGGATACGATCGTGGCGACCGCACTCGTCAATTTCGACGTCAATATCGATTTGGCGATCGGCAGGATCCTGGACGGGTCGATCAAGCCGGAAATCTACAACCTGGGATTCAAAGAAAACGGCATCGCGTGGTCGGGCTACGGCAAGTTTGAAGATAAAATCCCGGCTGCCGGCAAAGCCAAGGTCCAGGCGATCATCGACGAGATCAAGGCAGGCAAGACGCCGGATCTGCCGAAAATCCGCTAAGGGTCGGAACCAACGTTGACACCGCTTCTGGAGGCGCGCGGGCTAAACAAATCCTACGGTCAGCTGCGCGCCAATGATGACGTTTCGTTCTCGATCTTTCCCGGTGAAATTGTCGGCATCGTCGGTGAGAACGGTGCCGGCAAGTCCACCCTCGTCAAAATGCTGGGCGGCGCGCTGGCGCCGGATTCCGGCGAAATCCTGATCTCCGGCTCAGCGGTGGCGCTGCACTCTCCGGCCGATGCGCAAAAGGCCGGCATCTCACTCGTTCACCAGCACTTCAACCTCATTGAGGATTTAACGGTCGAGGAGAACCTGGTTCTCGGCCGTCCTGAACTGCGCCATGGCATTCTTCGCTTCAAGGAACTGCGCCCCGAGTTTGCCAGCGTAGCGGAGGACCTTGGAACCCACATCGCGTTCGACAGCCGCATCTCGACGCTCTCGGTCGGCGGCCGTCAGCAGGTCGAATTGATCCGGGCGCTGTTTCACGATCCGCGGCTTCTTATCCTCGATGAGCCGACGGCGGTGTTGCCGCCGGACGAGCGGGACCGGCTGTTGCGCTTCATTCGCCTGTTGAAAGGCCGCGGCACCGCGACGATCTTGATCAGCCACAAGCTCGACGATCTCTACGATTGCTGCGACCGCGCCGTCGTCATGCGCGCCGGCCGCGTGGTCGGCACTTCCGAGCTTCGTCCGGACGATCGCGCCGAGCTTATCCGGCTGATCGTCGGCGCCGAGTTGCCCTCACCCGACACCCGGCACGGCACCCGCGGGGCGGCGCTCGTTTCGGTCAAGGAGCTAGTCGTCCATCGCGATAACGGCACGGTTGCGGTCGATCACGGCAGTTTCGACCTGCATGCCGGAGAAATCGTCGGTCTCTGCGGCGTCGAAGGCAACGGCCAAACCGAATTGCTGCACGCCTTGGCCGGCATGCGTCCGGTCCAGTCCGGCGAGATCACTTATGCGATCGGCAGCGGGCCAGTGACGAATGCAGGCGCTGCCTTGCTCCGCCGGATCGGTGTCGCCCACATCCCGGAAGACCGGCTCCATTACGCGGTGGTTGCCGCCTTCAGCCTGACCTTGAACTGGCTGCTGCGAAAGTTGAGCAACCCTCGCTTCGTTACTTGGGGACTGTTACGACGTCAGGCGGCCGCCAAAGCCACTGCGGCCGCCATCAAGGATAATGACGTCCGGGCCTCAGGACCGCGGGCGCGCATAGCCGATCTCTCCGGCGGCAACCAGCAGAAGTTCGTCATTGCCCGCGAGCTCGGCGACGACGTTGCCGTCATTCTCGCCGGACACCCAACCCGTGGCCTCGACATCCGCACCGTGGTCGCGATCCGTAACCGGCTGGTCGCGGAGCGCGCCCGAGGTGTCGCGATCCTCCTTCTCTCCGCTGATCTCGCCGAAGTTTGGGACGTTGCGGACCGCATCATGGTGATGGCGCGGGGACGGCTGCGCGGGCCGGTTCCGGTCGCCGAGACCACGCTGGCGGAAATCGGTCACTGGATGACGACGCCATGAACGCGGGCATGATACGCGTGGCTCGTGTGGCCGTCGTGCTCTTTGTTGCCGCGCTCGTTCCCAGCCTGTTCGTACTAATCGCCGGGCATAATCCCTGGCGCGTGCTCACCACCTTGCTGCTCTACGCGTTCGGGCCCCTGGGTCGGAGCGAAGTGCTTGTCCATGCGATCCCGCTGACGTTGATCGGCCTGGGTGTTGCGTTCGCGCTGCGCGCCGGTCTGTTCAACATCGGTGCCGACGGTCAACTGATCGCAGGCGCCGTCCTTGCCGTGTTCTTCGCACCGTATTTCGCCGGCTGGGGCATCGTCGGCCTTCTGGTCTTTCTCGTCCTCGGATCAATCGGCGGAGCCGCGCTCGGAGCTTTGGTCGGCTACCTGCGGGCGTGGTTCGGGGCCAGCGAGATCATCGTCACGATCATGCTGAACTATGTGATGGTTCAGATGATCAGCTACCTCATTCGCGGACCGATGCAGGAAACATCGAAGTTCTGGCCACAGTCGTACCTCATCCCGGACGACTGCATTTTGCCGGTCATCGTGCAGGGCACGCGGCTTCATGCCGGTTTGTTCGTCGCTCTTGTCATGGTGATCGCCGGCGCCGTCGTGCAAAGGCAAACCGTGCTCGGCTTTGAGTCTTCCGTCATCGGCGCCAATCCGGGTGCCGCCGCCTACGCGGGCTTTCGGGTGAAAATACTCACGGTCATCGTCATGGCGATCTCGGGTGGGCTTGCCGGACTTGCGGGCGCGGTCGAAGTCGGCGGAATTTATCAGCGGCTGCAGGACAATATGAGCGAAGGTTTCGGGCTTGCTGCTATCGCGGTCGCGTTGATCGCGCGGCTCGAGGCTGCCGCCATCCCGCTGGCCGCTTGTCTGTTTGGAATTTTCTTCGCCGGCTCGGGCGCGCTGCAGCGGGAACTGGCGCTGCCCTTCCCCCTGGTATGGATCATCGAGGCCTCGGTCATCTTCGCCGTTGCCGCGGTGCAATGGGCATTACCCAGCCGAAAGGCGATCGCGTGATGGATGCGGTGTTCATCACCGCCTTGCTCGCGGCCACGATCAGGCTTGGCATGGCGATCGGGCTTGCCGCAATCGGCGAAGCTGCTTCGGAACGTTCCGGCATTTTCAACATCGGGATCGAAGGCGTCATGTTATCCGGCGCGTTTGCTGCCGCGTGGGGCTCGGTGCGCACCGGCTCGCCGTGGCTTGGCGTGCTGTTTGCCATGATCATCGGGCTTATCCTCGCCGGCATTCATGCCTTCATGGTTCTGGTGCTGCGGATTGACCAGTTTGTCAGCGGCATCGGCATGGTCATTTTCGGCCTTGGATTTTCGAGTTTCACTGCCCGCCTGACGATCGGCGCAAAGCCGACGTCGGTGCACGGGCTGGCGTCGCTCGATTTCGGAGCCATCTCCCACATTCCGATCATCGGCCCGATCCTGTTCGCGCAGAGCCCGCTGGCTTACATCGCCCTTGCTCTCGCTGTCGCCACCGGGTGGGTCATCAACCGCACCGCGTTCGGTCTCGAAATCCGCGCCTGTGGCGAAAACGCCGAGGTCGCAGAGACGCTGGCTGTGCCGGTCAAGCGGCGGCAGACGGCCTGCATTTTGTTTGGCGGCATCACCGCCGGTCTCGGCGGCGCTTATCTTTCCGTGGTGCAGGTCGATGCGTTCGTTGAGAACATGGTCGCGGGCCGCGGCTTCCTCGCCGTTGCCTGCGTGATGCTGGGGCGGCGGCGGCCGTTGGTCGCATTCCTGGCAGCGCTTGGATTTGGTCTCGCGGAGGCGACGCAAATCCGATTGCAAACGCGCTATCCCGACCTGCCCTACCAGTTTCTCGTGATATTGCCGTACATCGCCGCCATCGCGGCGCTGGTGATCGGTCACGCCCGACGCGGCATGAAGGCGGCCTAATACCTTTTCACGAAAATCTCAGAGGTGTTTACGCGCGTGGATCGCGCGCTCGACCCACGCCGCCGCGGCGAGCAGCCTGGTATCTTCGAGAGGTGTGCCGATCAGTTGAATGCCGACTGGGAGATTTTGCGGACCGACAAATCCGGGCAGCGTGATCGCCGGCACGTGAAGCGCGGTCCAAAACCGCTGAAACAATAAATCGCTCGGACCCGTGAGCCCTTCAGGGGCTTCGCCAGCGGCGGCGGGCGTCAATAGCGCGTCATAGCCGGGCATAATGGGCGCGAACTCGCGGCGGCGCGCAACGACGACAGCGCAGGCCGCCGCGTAATCGGCGAAGGGTGTGGCGAACCCACGCTCGAGGAGACCGGCAAGCCTCGGACTGAGCTGGTCGGCATGGTTGTAAAATTCATAAGCCATCGCACGGGCAAACTCGAAGGCGAGAATCGTCCAATGCGCATCTGGCGCGGCATCAAAGCTCGCTGGCAGATCGACCGTTTCGACGATGGCGCCGGCGCCGCGTAGCAGTGCGATCGCGTCTTCCATGACTTGCCGCGTTGCGGCCTGCGCTTGCGGCCAATGAGGCGACGGACAAAAGCCGATGCGTGGTGGTCGCGCCAAGGGCCGCGCGTCCAGCGCATCACACCCCAGGATCGCATTGGCAACCAGCGCGACATCGGCGACCGACCGCGTCAAGATTCCGAGATTGTCCAGCGATCCGGCCTGCACCTTGACGCCTTGCACCGGCAGAATCTGATGCGACGGCATGAAACCTACCACCCCGCAATACGAAGCCGGCCGGATGGTCGAACCGACGGTTTGCGTGCCGATCGCGGCCGGCACCATGAAATCGGCGACCGCGGCGGCCGATCCCGACGAAGAGCCGCCGGGCGTGTGCTTGATATTGTGCGGGTTCGCGGTGCGGCCCGGCGTGACCGCGGCGAATTCCGGGGTAACCGTCTTGCCGAGGATGATCGCGCCGGCCCGCCGCAGCATCGCCACGCAGGCCGCGTCCGAGGATGGGACAATGCCCTTGTAGATCGGCGAACCATGCTCGGTCGGCATGTCATGCGTATCTATAATGTCTTTGATCGCAATCGGGATGCCGTGCAACGCGCCCTCCCCTCGCGATGCGTCGGCCTTAGCCGCTTGTGCCAGCGCAGCGTCCTTCGCCAGGTAGGTCCAAGCGCCGATGTCCACCTCGCGTTCGGCGATGCGATCGAGGCAGGCGTGGAGATACTCAGTCGCGGTGAAGCTGCCATCCGCGATCATTTTTCGGGCCGTGCCTGCATCATGCCGGTTGATCCCGACGGGCTTCATTACACTTCCGCTTGGTTCAGATATTGCCGCCAAAACTTCGCGCCGGCAGATAGTGCAATACCCGCCGCTCGACGATGATAACGCCGAGATAGGCGATGCCGCCGACGACGGTCAGCATCACGATTGAAACGAACACCATCGGTGTATTGGCCTGGCCTTCGCCAAAACTGAGCAGATAACCGAGCCCCACATTGCCGCCGACCAGTTCGCCGACAACGACGCCGACCACGGCCAGAGTAGAGCCGATGCGGAGCCCGGCGAACATCGGCGGCAGCGAGGCTGGAAATTCGACCTTCCAGAAAATCTGCGCGCGCGTCGCCTTGAAAGCGCGCGCCAGATTGATCAAATCCGGATCGACGCCGCGGATCGCGGTCAGGACGTTGACCATGACCGGGAAGAACACAATCAGGATCGCCACCAGTATTTTCGGATAAACCGTAAAGCCCATCCACAGAATGAACAGCGGCGCGAACGCGACCTTGGGCGCGATCTGCAGCGCCAGAACGTAGGGCGAGAGCACGAGCTCCGCCGTCGGCGACATTCCCAGCAGATAACCGAAAAAAGCGCCGAGGAGACTGCCGAGAAGAAAGCCCGCAAGCACTTCGCCCGCGGTCACGCCGGTGTGCAGCAGCAGATGGCTCGTTTGCCAATCGCGCACAAATTCTGCGGCCACCATGGAAAGTGGCGGCACAATGAAAGGGGGGATACCAAGCAAGCCTGGTCCCCACTGCCATGCGGCGAGAAACGCGATGAGCAGCGCGACGCTTGCAGTGCTGCCGGTACGCAGGACGGAAGATCGCGCCGCACCGTTCATGCGGCATCCCCAGCCGTTTGCGGTGCAAGCTCGTCATGGCCGATGCCCAGGCGGTCCATCAGTCGCGCCACGTAGTCATTCACTTTGGGATGTTGACGGCGCGCGATCGGGTCGTCGCGTTGCGGCATCTCAATAGCGATTTCGTCGATGATCCTGCCCGGCCGCCGGCTCATGGCCAGCACCCGATCCGACAGCGTCACCGCCTCGATCAAATCATGGGTAATCAGCAGTGCGGTCTTGCCGGCGTCCTTGAGCGTTCGCGCAAGATCGCGCTGGAGCACCATGCGGGTCTGCGCGTCCACCGCCGAGAACGGCTCATCGAGCAAGAGCACGTGCGGGTCGACCGCAAGGGTGCGCGCGAGCGCCACGCGCTGACGCATGCCGCCGGACAATTGGTGCGGATAATGTCCGGAAAATTCCGCGAGATTGAAATTCGCCAGAAGCTGTTGGGCGCGCCCGCGGCGCTCGGCAGCCGGCACGCCGTGAATCTCGACGCCGAACATGACGTTTTCGGCGACGGTCCGCCACGGCAGCAGCAGATCCTTCTGCAGCATGAAGGCGACGTGCGCTTGCGGGCCTGCGACAACCTCACCATCGACGAAGGCCTCACCCTCGCTTGGCGCGGTGAGCCCGGAACCGATATTCAAAAGCGTGCTTTTGCCACAGCCGCTCGGCCCGATCAGAGAGACCACTTCACCGTCGCGGACTGAAAAGTTCACGCCGCGCACCGCGGTGAGCAGGCCCTGGCCGCTCCGCTCAGCAAAACGCATCGTCACGTTGCGGTATTCGAGGCGTAAAACATCCGACATCGGCAAATCGACCGCAAAAGCTCGCTTGTTGGGGCCGATTGCCCGCATATCGGCGTCCGGTGAATTCAGTATAGTGGCTGAGGATGCAGCGGCAACAATGCGTCCGTATCCGCGCAGAAGGAGCGAATAATGTCTGGTCGTGTGAGCAGGCGATCCACTGGCTTGGTCTTTTGGGCAGTCGCCAGTGGGGCAATTTGTCTTGGTGCATTGCCAGCAGCTTTACCGGCACGCGCGAACGAAAAGCTCACATATCTATTCCCGGCGCCGCCGCTCCTTCCGGCGTTCGGGCCGATCCAACTCGCCAAGGGTAAGGGTTACTTCGCGCAAGCCGGGCTGGACGTGAACTATGCAGTCGGCCGCGGCGGCGTCGATGTCGCCAAAGAGGTCGGCGCCGGCAACGCGCCGCTCGGCGGCATTGTCGCCGACGGTCCGATCATCGTGCGGCAGAATGGCGTACCGATCAAAGTCGTCGCCGTGTTCGGCGGCAAAGGGTTCATGCAGCTCGTTGTCCGCGCGGATTCCAATATCGAGAAGCCGGCCGACCTCAAAGGCAAAATCATAACAGTCATGTCCTATCAGGACACGACGTTCTATGCGCTGCTTGGATTATTGGCGAGCGCGGGCCTCACGCAAGACGACGTCAACATTCAAGCCGCCGGGCCGGTGGGTGTGTGGCAAATGGTGGCCTCCGGCAAGTCGGCCGGAATGGCGGGGGTGCCGGATTGGATTGCACCCTTGCAAGCGACCGGCGTGGCGGTGAAGATTCTCCCAACCGACGAATTTTTTCCGCATATGGCGCAGGGTATCGGCGCGTCCGATCGGATCATCAAGGACAAGCCGGATATGGTCCGCGCTTTCGTCAAGGCGGCGCTGCATGGCATGAAGGACATTATGGACGATCCCGGCGCCGCGGCCGACGCTTTCGTCAAGTTCGTCCCGGAATGGACGGGCAAGACCGAGCAGATCAAGGCCGCATTCACGTATTACGACAAGCTCGTTTATCCGGGGCAAACTCAACTCGGCGAGGTCAATCCCGAGCGTCTCGCCAAGCTGCAGGATTTTTATCTGGCGAAGGGCATCATTCAGAGGAAGACCCCGCTCGACGAGCTTTACACCAATCAGTTCATCAAGTAGCGGCGTCACGCCGGCAAGTTAGGCATGACAGCAGAGTGAAAAATCGACGCGCGGAAATTGTCGGCGCCGGATTTGCCGGACTGACGGCAGCATGCGCGCTGGCGCAACGCGGCTGGAGCGTGCGCGTGCACGAACGCGCCGAGCGGCTGCGCACCACCGGCGCCGGCATCTACATTTACGAGAACGGGCTGCGCGTACTTGAAGCGATCGGCGCCTACGACGCCGCGATCAAGGGCGCGCCCTTTGCGCACACACGCGAGGTCCGTGACGGTGACGATCGGCTGATTTCGCAGCATCGCTGGACCGGAAGCCGCGTGTTCAGCATCGTGCGCCAGAATGTCATCAACGCGCTCGCGGCCGCAGCGACCAAAGCCGGCGTCGAAATCTGCACCGACTCCACCGCCACCAGCGCAACGCCGGACGGCGAGCTGATGCTCGCCGATCGCCCAAGTATCAAAGCCGATCTCATTGTCGCGGCCGACGGCAGCAATTCGCGGCTGCGCGACTCCCTGGGCCTGTTGTCGAAACGAAAATATCTGGTCGATGGCTCGACGCGGCTGCTGCTCGATAAAACCGAAGCGGAACGCGCACCCGCGGACGGCGCCAAGACCAGTGCAAAGACCGGCGCCACGACGATCGAATATTGGTCGGGTACACGCCGGGTGCTGTACACGCCGTGCAGCGAAACCGAAATTTATATCGCGCTCACCATGCTTGATAGCGACGCGGCTGCGAAAGCGGTGCCGGTGCGGAAGGATGAATGGAAGCGGGCGTTCCCGCACCTTGAAGCGTTGATTGACCGAATTGGCGCGCAAGGGCGCTATGACCGCTTCGAATTCATCAAGCTCAAGCGCTGGTCGGCCGGCCGCGTCGCTGTGATCGGCGATGCGGCGCATGCGCTGCCGCCGAATATCGGTCAGGGCGGCGGCTGCGCGATGATGAATTCACTATCGCTGGCCGTTAATCTGGAGCGCGAGAGCGAGGTTTCGAGCGCGCTTGAGACCTGGGAGCGCCGGGAGCGTCCCCTCACCGAGCATACCCAACGCGTCTCCTATTTTCTCGGCTTGCCAACGACGTGGCCGCCGGCGTTGCGTGCCGCCGCACTCGGGATTGCGGGCCGGTCGAAGTGGCTCATTCGGCAACGCACGCGCACCGCGCTGCACCGGCCAACAGGCACATAGAAACAGAAAGGGCGCCGGCCGAAGCAGACGCCCTTTCGCACGCACGCACTACACTCGCCTTGGCCTGGTCGCCGGCATCACTACATGCCGGCGTTGATCTCCGTCTGCACCGTTGCCGCGTTCGCAGCGTCGTTTTCTTGCTCGGCCGCCGCCATGGACGCATTCAAGGCATTGGTGTCGTTCATTTGCTGGATGGCTTGAACCTCTGCGTCGGACGCTGCTTGTGCATCGTTGGAGGCCGAGCTGGCTGCAGCCGAATTGTCGTAAGAGGGCGAAGACGTAAAGTCATAGGAGCCGCCGGCAGAGCCGCGCAGACCGCGGACATCCCGCACCAGGTTGGCGTACGGCACCGGGCCGCCGCCGAGCATCCCGCGGACGAACTGCGCAACATCGCCATTGAGCCGGTCGCGGACCAGCGGCCTACGTGCCGCAACCTGCAGCGGGGCGCGGGTTTGCCAAGTCTGCCCGTACGTCTTCGCGTACCGGGGAATTGGGTTGGCCTGGGTCGGAGCCGCCATTGCGGTGGGTCCGGCGAGCGCCAGCGAAGCGGCGAGGATTCCGATGGTGATTAAAGGTTTCATGACACGCTCCTCTTTGTTGTTGCGGGCCGAGAAGGGTCCAAAAAGTTTCCAACACGATTAAAAGGCTAAGCCGCGGAAGCTTTCCGCTCGATGGCCGGCTAATTAATTGTTGGCCATGTTTTGTCGGGCGATGTTTCGCCGAAGCGTCAGCCAGCTTGACGTATTGTGCGGTGCACGAACGCTCGCAAAAGATTTTTGCAATGCACCGTCTGCTTTGTGACTCAGCAAGGTCACGGAGATGCCACAGACGCTGCCTAACGTGCCGGTTCGGGAGGAGGGAGACAGGGAGGAAACCGTGCATAAAGACACAGCGCGCGCGCGTCTTGCCACTTACGATAAAAACATTTGCCCGCAGTGCAGTGGTTGGCTGCTTGCACCTGATTGGTCCGAACACGTCAACGAACGAAGCGTGCGCCATAGCTGGTCGTGCGATGGTTGCGGCTACGGCTTCGAGACGACGGTGTTCTTCGCAGTCCCGCAGCAGGCGGCCGCTTAGCGTTCAAAAATATTTGATGCTCAAGCCCGCGGCGGATATTGGTGCCTCCGCCCCTGAAAATCTTCGACGATCGTGCCGTCTGCGCTGAGATAGTCCGGGCCGATCGGCGATTTGCCGTGGCCATCAGGGATATCAAGCACGTACGCCGGCTGGCACAGGCCCGAGTAGCGGCCGCGCAGCGCGCGCATCAGCGCCTGGCCTTCGGCGATAGTAGTCCGCAGATGCGCGGTGCCTAGGGCAAGATCGGCGTGATGCAGGTAGTAGGGTTTGATGCGGCACTCGATCAGTGAACGCAGCAGCGCGCCGAGCGTCTCGACATCATCATTCACGCCGCGCAGCAGCACCGATTGCGACAGCATCGGTATGCCCGCGTCAATAAAGCGCGCGCAGGCGGCGCAGGCGTCTTTGGTCAATTCGCGCGGATGATTGACGTGCAGGACGACGAAGGTCGCTTTCTCGCGCGCACGCAGCGCGCGGATGAGCGCGGCGGAAACGCGGTCCGGCGCCACGACCGGCACGCGCGTATGCACGCGGATCACCTTCACGTGTTCGATAGCGGCAAGAGAGGCGACGACGTCCTTGAGCCGCCGCGCTGAAAGCACCAGCGGATCGCCGCCGCTTAAGATCACCTCCCAGATTTGCCGGTGCGCACCGATGTAATCGAGCGCAGCGGCGAGCGGGGCGGGCGACAATCCGCCCCTGCCCGGCCCCACCATCTCGCGGCGGAAACAGAACCGGCAATAAACCGCGCAGGCGTTGACAACTTTCAGTAGCACCCGGTCGGGATAGCGGTGGACGATCCCTTCGACCGGGCTGAACGCAGCATCGCCGATTGGATCGCGCCGTTCCTGGGGAGATTGCTCAAGCTCGCGGACGTCGGGCACGAACTGCCGCGCGATCGGATCAAGCGGATCGCCAGGGTTGATCACGTCAACCATCGCGGGCGTGATGGCGACGGCATAACGGGCGGCGACATCCGCAAGCTCATTGATACGCTCGCGCGGCACCAGCGCGTGGTCGCAAAGCTCACCCACGCTCCGCAAAGTCGTTGAGGCGGATTTCATGGCAGCGGATTCCATAGCACCTGGTCGATACGCGTAGCGCCGGTTGCGAGCATGACGAGGCGGTCGAGACCGAGCGCGATGCCGCAAGCCTGCGGCATTGTCGCGAGAGCGGCAAGGAAGTCCTCATCAAGCGGATAGCGCACGCCGTAAATGCGTTCTTTCTCAGCCATTTCCCGCTCTAACCGCCGGCGTTGTTCGGCGGCATCGGTCAATTCGCCAAAGCCGTTGGCGAGTTCCACGCTGCAAGCATATAGCTCGAAGCGCTCGGCAACGCGCCGGTCCGCGGCCGGTCGTGCCAAGGCGGCTTGGCTAGCCGGGTACCGATCGAGAATGGTCGCGCGACCGATGCCGAGTCGCCCCTCAATCTTCTCGACCAGCACGCGGCTAAAGATGTCGCCCCAGGTATCGTCGTCGCTCACTCGAATGCCCGCCGCGCGGGCCGCGCGGGAAAGTCCGTCACGGTCCGGCTCGCCGTCCGGCAACGTCGCCAAAAGATCGATGCCCGCGAAGCGCGCGAACGCTTCGGCGACCGTCAGCCGTTCCGGCTCGGCGAACGGATCGGCCGAAAGGCCGCGAAAGCTTAGTTGTGCGGTCCCGGCGGCCGTTGCCGCGAGCGCCAGGATAGTCGCGCAGTCGGCCATTAGCGTCTCGTAAGGCTCGTCCGCGCGATACCATTCGACGAGGGTGAATTCCGGATGGTGCAGCGCCCCGCGCTCGCGGTTACGGAACACCTTGGCAAACTCGACGATGCGCCGCTCGCCTGCGGCCAGAAGCTTCTTGCAAGCGAATTCGGGTGAGGTGCGCAAATAGAGCCGCGACGAGGCGCCATCCGGGGCCGCAAGCGTCGTGGCGAAGGCGTGCAGATGGGTTTCGTTGCCGGGGGAAACCTGCAAAACGCCAGTCTCCACCTCGATGAAGCCGTTGGCGGCAAACCAGGCTCGCAATGCCGCTACGATCCGGCCGCGCGCCAGCAGCAAGGGCCGGCGGTCGGCGTGGACATGCGGGGCCCAGAACGGCGAAGCGGTGGGATAGCTTTCCGGCATGTCCTTGTCGGCAATGCTTGAGGAAACAGGGGCTTGAGGAAATATGTGGCGATCGGGCTCAAGATCGCTATGTTGCGCCCCGACGCAAGACGCCAAATGTCGAGGAAACTGTGAAAGTCATCGCCAGCTCGCTGCGAAAAGGCAATATCGTTGAGATTGACGGGAAGCTCGGCGTCATCGTCTCTACCGAAAATATCCATCCCGGCAAGGGCACGCCGGTGACCCAGATGGACGTGCGGCGGATCGCCGACGGGGTGAAGCTCTCGCTCCGGTTCAAGACCACCGAGCAGGTGGAGCGTGCCTTCGTCGAGGACCGCAAACACCAGTTCATGTACCAGGACAGCGACGGCTTCCATTTCATGAATATGGAAAGTTACGATCAGGTCGCCGTGCCAGCCGACATTGTCGGCGATCTGGCGGCCTATCTGCAGCCGGAGATGGAAGTCACGCTCAGCCTGCACGAGGAAGTGCCGGTGGCCATTGAGCTTCCGCCGCGGGCCACCCTCGAAGTGGTCGAGACCGAGCCCGCCATCAAAAGCCAGACAGCTGCCTCGTCCTATAAGCCTGCGATGCTATCCAACGGCGTGCGCACCATGGTGCCGCCCTTTGTCACGACGGGGACCAAGATCGTGGTGATGACCGCCGACGGCAGCTACGTCGAGCGGGCGAAGTAGTAAGGCGTCATCGCCCTGCCCTCTCCACCCCGGAGAGGGCTGCTCATCGATACAACAACAAGAATGGGTGAGGGCCTCGTGGCCGCACCCCTCACCCAAATGTGGCTGATGAAGTCCTGCGCCGCCCTCTCCCACAAGGGGCGAGGGCACGCCCCTCCAGCATCTTTTTCAACGTAGGCTTAGAAAAACGCCAGCGTGCGGATTTCGATGCTCTCGCGCGGACGCGCGTGGGGCGGCGAGGTCGGATCGTCGAACGCGGTGTGCGCGGTCCAGCGGGCGCGGCCGTCTTTCTCTGAATCGTACACCTTGAACACGATCGCCTCTTCCCGCCGCATCCGCGGAAACCAGAACCATTTGTGCTGCTGATTGCAGGTAATGGCGTAGGTCTGGCCGACCCGGTTGGGGTAGCGCCGCTCCGAAATTACCAGATCGTCGGTCGAGACGGTGCGCGCGTCACAAATCGCCAACGGAAAGCTCTCAACCGGAAGGCGGATCGGTCGCCACACCTGGACGATGGCGAAGCGCCGCTGCAACAGCGCTTCGGCTTCGTCCGGCAGGATGTCCCGCACCCGCTGCGGCCCGGACCATTCCGTATAGTCGTTGTGCACGCGTGGCACGACTTCGCGGATTTTACGCGTTTCCCGCACCGCGTCGTCGGCCGTGCGCAAGGTGTGATCGAAGATGACGACACGGGAAGCGCCGCTCTCGGCCTTCACCAGCGCTTCCATCTCCGGATAATAAACCCGTCGTATTTCGTCCTCGTCGAAAAAGTCCGCCATTTTGGTGTCATGACGCACGAACCGAAAGCCCTCGCGATCGAGGACCAAGTCCTTGGCGTGCGGGCGGCCGTTGTGGATCACGACGCGCCGCGGATCGGTGGTGCCGCCGCGTTTATCGGCTGCCCCGCCGCCGCTCGCCTCGGTGAAGATCTTCACGCCATCGTTAACGAGATAGTTGAGCGTCGCTTCGATCTCCGGGATCGTTTCGGGGGCAGACTGCCGTTCCAGGACCTGATCCATTGCCAACTCCTTCGCGCGGGGGCCGCTATATGCGCGCCCATACAACATAAACCGTGGGCTTGAGCCGGGTAAGGGGCGCCGCCCGGCCCCCATTTCAAACCCGCCATGCGCCGCAAGCGCACGCCCTTGGGGCTCGCAGTCTGAACATTCATTCACTGTGCCAACATCATCTACCAGCGCTCCGCGATGGGAGAAAGTTTTACGTGTATTTCGGTCGTCGGTGACATGGCACCACTTGGCAAAGCCGGCGTTGTTACTGATAGTAGAACGTCTGGTAGTAGGACGTCTGGCGATCAGGATCGAAGCCGTGCGTGCTGCGGCAAAATTTGGCGGCGCTTCGCGCTTAGCCTCTTGGACGAAAGCCCCGCTGGGTGCTTTTGACGAGCGGAGTTCGCGCCTCCGCCTGGTCACGATCGGGCTGTCATGCGCGATGCTGGCGACCACCGCCGTTACGGCTTTGAGCGAGGGCTGCAAGCCAAGTCACCCACGGCCTCTGATCATCCTCAATGATATGGGCGTCTGCGGGTTCGATCCGGAGACTTTGAGCTTTGCCGGCGCGCCGGCCGAGCAAGCCAGATGTTTGATGCGCGGTATGGACGCGAGCAGAAATCTCGGACGCCCGCTTGACGCCCTGCCGCCCGCGCTCGCAAGCCACATCGGGCAGGCCAGTGGGCTCCCGGCGCGAGACGTGCTCAGCGCTTTTCTCTCAAAGCAAAATCTGGAATGGGATTTCGCCGCCTATCTTTGGCAACCGCTGTCGCGCGCCAAAGACAACGATCCGGATGCGCCGATGGCGCGTTATCTCGTGATCCACGATACCAGTGGACCAAGCTTCGGCCGCCGATCGTTTCCGTCCGATCTTGACGTCAACCCGAAGGTCAACAGCCTCGCCGGTTTCAAATGCACCGACGGCTGGGGCAAAGCCCATGTCGTCGTCAATCGCGAGGGCGGCATGCTGCTGGATCACGAGCTGTCGGTTCCGTGGCGCGAGACCAAGTTCGAGCGCGCCGTCAATTTTGCCGGCGCCCTGAAGGGGCTTTTCCTCCATGTCGAAATGATCCAGCCGCGGCGGAGCGCCGGGCGCTGGCGCAACGACGCACAAACTCCGGACCCAAGCTTCACCACCGCCCAGTACGACCGGCTGGCTTTGATCTACACCATCGCCAGCGTCCGGGCCGGGCGTTGGCTGGTGCCGGCGTTTCACGCGGCGATCGATGCCCATATCCGCAACGGCCACGACGATCCGCTCAATTTCAATGTCCAGAGCTTTGCCAACAGCCTCGACGCGCTCATCAAGCAGCTGCAAGAGCCTGAGGCGGCGTGGCCCGAAGCCGTCGCGCAAGGCAACAGCGATGCGACGCCGGCGCCTAATTCGGCGTCGCTCCCCGCGGAGAAATCAGCCGACATGAACCCTTCGACTGGGGCCGCCATTGTCAAACCCGAAGCTCCGGCGCAACGATCGGCGGAGAGCGCGGCGCAAGGCGGGCCAAACCGCGACGCCAAAATCGAGCCGATTGCCGCTAGCACAACCGGAACTGGAGTGGAGTCTAAAACCCGCGAGGTTGAGACCGCCAATGCCGGACGTTGTGAGGCGCTCGTCGCCAAAGGCCATCGCCGGGTCGCTTGCAAGCTGCATGTTGCCGAAAGCCGCGGTCGCACAAGACACCCGCACCTCATTCGAGCAGTGGATCGGCGCATTTCGGACGAAAGCCGTGGCACCGGGCGTAACGGAGGGGACGCACATCCGCGTCATGTGCGGGCTGCACCCCGACACAACCGGGCTTGACGCGATACGCAATCAGGCTGATTTCGACCTGCAGCTTTGGTAATACCTCAACCCCGCACCACCGATTGGGAAGATCAGCGCTGAGTTCGAGCGAACGTTTCCAGTGCAAGGTCGGTATGCAGCCAGCGGAGGGCTACGCGGGCGTGAAGCTATTCGCCCGCTTGCGTCAAGGCTCGTGATCCGGTTCGATCCACCCCCAGACAAAGCCGAATTTGAGGAACGCCATCGATGACCCCTTCCCAATCCGCGACCGCGCGTAGCAAAGACAAGCCGGCCGCAGCCGACGCCTCGATCGCAGCGCTTGAGCGCCCGACACCGGCCGGCGCCAATGCGCCCGGCTTCGGCAGCGACGTCGTGGCCGAAACGCTAAGTGCGCTCGAGATTTCGTATATCGCGGTGACGCCGGGCGCGAGCTATCGCGGCCTGCACGACAGCATCGTCAATTATCTCGGCAACTCTACGCCGCAGATGCTGCTTTGCGTGCACGAGGAATCCGCGGTGGCGATTGCGCACGGCTACGCCAAGGTCACCGGCAAGGCGATTGCCGCTGCCGTGCACTCCAACGTCGGCCTCCAGCACGCCACGATGGCGATGTTCAACGCGTGGTGTGATCGCATGCCGGTCCTGGTGCTCGGCGCAACCGGCCCGGTCGACGCGGTCAAGCGGCGACCATGGATCGATTGGATTCACACCGCGCGCGACCAGGGCGCGCTGATCCGCGGCTACACCAAGTGGGACGATCAGCCGGCTTCGGCGGGCGCCGCCCGCGAAGCGCTGTTGCGTGGGACCTGGATCGCCAACACCGTCCCGATGGGGCCGGTCTACATCAATCTCGACGCCGAGATGCAGGAAGCAAAACTCGCCGAGCAACTGCCGCCGATCGATGCGGCGCGCTACATGCCGCCCGTGGCGACCGCGGCGCCCGTCGACTTGGTGCAAAAGGCGGCCGCGATGCTGAAATCCGCCAAGCAGGTGGTGATCCTCGCCGGCCGTGCTTCGCGCAGCGAGGAAGCCTGGAATGCGCGTGTGGCACTTGCCGAAGCGCTTAACGCCAGCGTCGTTACCGATCTGAAAATTGGCGCGAGCTTCCCGACCGATCATCCACTTCATGCCGGAGCGCCGCGTGACGTGACGCCGGACAGCGTTCCGGCGATACGCAATGCCGATGTGATCTTAAGTCTCGACTGGGTCGATCTCGCCGGTGCGCTGCGCTCGGTTGGTCCGCAGCCTTCGGCAAAGATCATCCAGATCTCGCTCGACTACCGCATTCACAGCGCCTGGAGCATGGACTATCAGGCTCTGCCGCCGGTCGATCTGTTCCTCTCCGCCGACCCCGATCTTGTCGTACCTGAACTCGTCAAGGAGATCGGCGCGAGCGGCCGGCCGCGGGTTGCGCCAAGCCCGCGCGCACAGGCGAACGATCAGGAACCGGTGGGCTTCACCAACGAAATCATCGCCTACACGTTGCGCAAGGTGCTCGGTGACCGGCCGACCACTCTGACCCACTTGCCGATATCCTGGGAGGATCGCTGGTGGGCGTTCCGTCATCCGCTTGACTACCTCGGCTCCGATGGCGGCGGCGGCGTCGGCGGCGGGCCGGGCATTTCGGTCGGCGCGGCGCTCGCTTTGAAAAACTCCGGCCGGCTGCCGATCGCGGTCTGCGGTGATGGTGACTTTCTGATGGGCGTGACCGCGGTATGGACCGCGGTGCACTATAAAATTCCGCTGTTGTTTGTGATCGCCAACAACCGCTCGTTCTATAATGACGAACTGCATCAGGAGCGCATGGCGCGGATGCGGGCGCGTCCGGTCGAGAACAAATGGATCGGCCAGCGCATGGCCGACCCCGAAATCGATCTCGCCGCGATGGGCCGCGCCCAAGGTGCGGTCGGCTTTGGTCCGATCACCAAGCCGGCCGATCTCGCTGCCGCGCTGGAGCAGGCGATCGCTGCCGTCGATGCCGGCGGCGTCGCCGTGGTCGATGTCCGCGTCGAGCCCGGCTATACCGCCAACATGACCGCCGCAATGACGCGCGCCAAAAGCTAAGGAGAGGAAACCATGAACACCGCAGTCCCGCTCAAATCCGTCAAAGCCGAAACGCTCCGCCTGCCCGACCACCGTGACGCCTATTACGGCGGCGAATGGCACAAGCCGAAGTCCGGACGCTATGTCGACTCGATCAATCCAGGCACCGCAGAGGCGCTCGGCGCGGTCGCCGATTGCGGCGCCGCCGACATCGACGCTGCGGTCGGCGCGGCAAAAAAAGCCTTCGACGGCTGGCGCAACACACCACCGCTCGAACGCGCACGGCTGCTCAAGCGCATCGCCAATGTGCTGCGCGAGAACGCCGATGAGCTCGCCATGATCGACGCCGCCGATTGTGGCAATCCGGTTCATGAGATGGTGATGGATGCGACCGTTGCCGCGGCACAGATCGAATTCTACGCCGGGCTCGTTACCGAAATGAAGGGCGCCTCGATCCCGATGGGCCCAGGTGTTGTGAACTTCTCCGTGCGCGAGCCGCGCGGCGTCGTTGGCCGGATCATCCCGTTCAATCATCCGTTCATGTTCTGCGCCGGCAAAGCGGGTGCACCGCTTGCGACCGGCAACACGGTGGTGATGAAGCCGCCGGAGCAGGCTCCACTCTCGGCGCTGCGGCTTGCCGAACTGATCGGCGGCATCCTGCCGCCAGGTGTGTTCAACGTCGTGCCGGGCGGCCGTGAAGCGGGCTCGGCGCTGACGACGCACACCGACGTCGCCATGATCGCGCTGATCGGCTCGGTGCCGACCGGCCGCGCGGTGATGAAAGCAGCCGCCGACACGTTAAAGCCGGTGATGCTCGAACTCGGCGGCAAGAATGCGCTGATCGCCTACCCTGACGCCGACCCGGAAGATGTCGCGGGCGGCGTCGTCGGCGGCATGAACTTCACCTGGTGCGGCCAATCCTGCGGCTCGACCAGCCGCGCCTTCATCCATGAAAAACTTTACGACGCGGTGCTGGCGAAGGTGAAAGCCAAGATCGCCCATTTCAAGCCGGGCATCGCCACCGACCGCTCGACCACAATGGGTTCAATCATCTCCAAAACGCAGTACGAACGCATCCTCGGCTTCATCGAGTCCGGCAAGCAGGAAGGCGCGCGGCTGTTCCACGGCGGCGGCCGGCCGTCCGATCCGGCGCTAGCGAAGGGATTTTTCATCGAGCCCACCGTGTTCGCCGACGTGCAGCCAAACATGCGGATCGCGCGCGAGGAAATCTTCGGGCCGGTGCTCTCCATCTTCAAATGGAGCGACGAAGCAAAAATGCTCGACCAGGTGAACTCAGTCGAATACGGCCTCACCGCTTCGATCTGGACCAACGATCTGTCGACCGCGCACAACACCGCCGGCGCGGTGCAGGCCGGGTTCGTCTGGATCAACGAAGTCTCTAAGCATTTCCTCGGCGCGCCGTTCGGCGGCTACAAACAATCCGGCATCGGCCGCGAGGAATGCTTCGAGGAAATGCTCGCCTACACGCAGGAAAAGAACATCCACGTGCGGCTGAAGCCGGCGAAGGCTTGACGAGACCTGACTGTCAGCGTCCGCTGTAGCGCGACGCCAATTCGTTAGTGCGCTGCTGGGTCTTTTCCAGAATGCAGTGTTCGGTCGCGGCGCCCATCCCGGTGCCGTGACTCCACTCATAGGCAGTGAGTGCGCCGCAATCCGCGTCGCGGAACGCGATCCAGGTCTGCTGCGCTTTTTTGAGCTCGGCCTTCCATGCTGCTGCATGGTCAGGGTCGGAACCTTCGATTGTCTTGATGGCGCGCCGGTAAGCTTCGTTGAGTTTGGCATCCGCGACGTTGGCGAGCTTTTCGAGGCATCCCGATTGCGCGTTTGTCGCCAGGTTGTCGCACGCGGCCGCAGTAGCGGACTCCTGCGCCGAGCTTGGTGAAGACGACGCCAGCAAAACGACAAGAATGGTCCATACCGCGCTCAATGTTGGCGCCTTCACAGCTTGAACGTCTCGTGGGTTCCCGGATGGAACAGTTCTTCCACCTTGACGCGGCGCGGCGAAAGTCCCTGCGCGTGGTGCTGGCCGAGAAAATAATCGAGTACTTTGCGGTTTGGTTCGATGCCATACGGCCAGTAATCGTCGCCCATCAGCGCGCGGGCATCTCGGAGCGATTCCTCAACGAACGGCAGCGTAACCTTCGTCGCCGAAGTGTCTGAGAGTTTCTTGACGCACAGCACTTTCGCCTGCTCAAACGCCTTGTAGACCGCGCCGGGGAGCCACGGGTGGCGCTCGGCGAGCGTTCGCCGAACGCCGACCACATGCATGATCGGAAAATATCCGGTGCGCTTGAAATAATCCTTGGCCGCGGCGACCGGATCGCTGAACAGCCAGCCAATATTCGGATGCCCTTTTTCGACCAAAGTGGGCGGCCGCGGCGCGATGAAGCCGTCGATCTCGCCCTTCTCAAGCAGCGCCGAAATGGTTGCGCCTTCCGGCGCGTTGTCGAGGCGAACGCCGGGCGGCAGGTTGATCGTCAGCTTCTCCGGCCGGCCGGCCTCCTCGATGCCGCCGCGGATCCAATGAATGTCCGCGGGCTTGACGCCAAAATCGTCGTCCAGCAAGGCGCGCGCCCACACGTTCGCAGTGAGCTGATATTCGGGCACGCCGACTTTGCGGCCTTTCAAGTCGGCCGGCTTCTTCACCCGGTCGGTGCGGACGTAGATGGCGGTGTGCCGGAATGCCCGCGAGACAAAAGCCGGCACCGCGACATAGGGACTATCGCCTTGCGCGGTTTTCAACGTGTAGCTCGACAATGACAGCTCGCAAACGTCGAATTCGGCGCCGCGAAATGCACGAAAGAAAATCTCTTCGGGGCTGAGCGTCATGAAGATCGGACGGACGCCGTCGATGGCGACGCTACCATCAATCAGCGGGCGCGTGCGGTCATAGTCGCCGACGGCGACCGAGAGATCGAGCTTGGCCATTGCGATTTCCCTTATTGCACCAACGTCATCGCGAGCACGATGCAATGACGCGTGCGACGGGTTATGCCAATAAGGCCAATGGTGCAACTACCGGGAGATTGAACGATGCGCCTGCCGCTCTATCAGGTCGATGCGTTCACCGACCGCCTGTTCGGCGGAAACCCGGCCGCGGTTTGCCCGCTTGAGAAGTGGCTGCCGGACGCGACCATGCAGGCGATCGCGGCCGAGAACAATCTTTCCGAGACCGCATTCTTCGTCCGTGAAGGCGGCGACTATGCGCTGCGCTGGTTCACCCCCACCGTCGAGGTCGATCTGTGCGGACACGCCACGCTTGCCTCCGGTCACGTGGTCATGAGTTTTCTTGAGCCTCAACGCGAGAGCGTAAGCTTTCGCACCATGAAAGCCGGAACACTGACCGTAGCCCGCCGCGGCGATATGATGGTCATGGATTTTCCGGCGCGGCCGGCCGCTACTGCCGAGCCACCGCCGGGACTCCTCGCCGCGTTGGGCGGCGAGCCGCGCGAAGTATTGCGCGCCCGCGATCATCTCGTTGTCTACGACAGCACGGCGGAGATTGCTGCGCTCAAGCCTGACCTTGTCGCCCTCGCCAGTGTCGGTTGCTGGGCCGCAATCGTAACGGCGCCCGGCGAGAACGGTATCGATTTCGTTTCACGGTTCTTTGCTCCCGCGCAAGGCGTGCCGGAAGATCCGGTGACCGGTTCGTCGCACACCACGCTCACACCCTATTGGGCCAGGCGCCTCGGCAAGACCGCGCTCGAAGCCCGTCAGCTCTCACGTCGCGGCGGCGCGCTTCGCTGTACGCTCAACGGCGACCGCGTCAGCATCGGCGGCCGCGCGGTGCTTTATTTTGAAGGTCACATTTCGGTATAGCTAGCCCTTGAGCGGCAAGGACACTATCTGCAGTGTGGGTGCTCATACGCCGCCCAGGTTTTCTTATGTTGAAGATAGAAAGCGAACAAGAGGAAGACGGTCGCTGGATCGCGGAGGTTCCTGCACTTCCCGGCGTATTGGCCTATGGAACAAGCGAGGCCGATGCGGGCGCGAAGGTCAAGGCTCTAGCGCTGCGGGTGATCGCCGATCGTCTTGAAAACGGCGAGCCATTGCCCCGAGAAATCGCTGGCGTTTTTGAAGCGGCATGAGTCAGTGGCCCGCGGCAAAGGCGCAGCGTGTCCTCGCTGCGCTGTTGCGCAGGGCTGGACGATCAAACGGCAAACTGGATCGCATCGAGTCCTACAAAAGGCGGGCTCGCCCGATTACGTCTTCGCTTTCCACGATAGCGATGAAATCGGTCCGCGTATGCTCGCTCGGATCGCCAAACGGAGCGGCCTTATGTCGGACGATCTGTGATTGGCTCACCGGCTGGCACTGCGTCAGCAGGGATCGTCAAACAGGCGCGTAGGCGCCGGCGCTTGCTTCGATGACCGGCGCGGCCGGCGCGGGCTGGTTCATGGCGAGGCCGCGCCAGGCAGCATCGACGATATTCTGCGTGCCGAGCCCGTATTTGGCGAACAGATATTCGCGGCTGCCGGCTTCCGCGAAGGTGTCGGCAATGCCGACGCGGCGCAATGGCACGGCCGTTCCGGCCTCCGACAAAGCTTCGGCAACCGCTGAGCCCAGGCCGCCGACAATCGTGTGGTTCTCCGCAGTGATCACGATGCGGCTTCGGCGCGCCGCGGCGACAATGCCCGGGCTATCGAGCGGCTTGATCACCGGAACGTTGAGTACAGCGGCGGTGACGCCGTGCTCGGTCAGAGTACGGGCCGCAGCCAGCGCCGCAGGAATCATCATGCCCGAAGCAACGATACAGACGTCGCAACTCTCGCCGTCAATGAGAAGCTGCGCTTTGGTCAAATCGAGCCGGTGATCGTCGTCGAAGATCACGGGGATCTCGCCGCGCTTTAGGCGCAGATAAACCGGGCCGGGAAGGTCCGCGATCGCCGCAACCACCTGCTTCGTTTCGATGGCATCGGCCGGCTCGACGACCGTCATGTTGGGAAGCGCCCGCATCAGCGCGACGTCTTCAATCGCCTGATGGCTCGGACCACCCGGGCTGGAGAGGCCCGGCATGAAGCCCACAATCTTGACGTTGAGATTGGGGTACGCGACCGACATCGCGATCTGATCGAAGCAGCGTCGCGTCGTGAACACGCCGAACGAGTTGACGAATACGGTATGGCCGGCGCGCGCGAGACCGCCGGCGATACTGAGCATGTTTGCCTCAGCCATGCCGATGTTGATGAAGCGATCGGGAATGGTGTCGCGAAACAGATCAGTTTCGGTCTGGCGGGTCAGATCAGCGCCGAGACAAATGATCTCCGGCCGCTGCCGCGCCAGCTCAACGAGCGCAGCGCCATACGGCTTGAGCACGGTCTGATAAGGCGGTTCACGCAAGCGCGGCCTCCAGTTCGCGCAGGATCGCCGCTTTCAGATCGCCGTCAAGCTTGATGAAATGTCCGTCGACCGTTGGCGGAATCGCGCGCAGACGACCTAATATCTCGGTGCGCGCGATGACGACCAAAGGCCGCGCAGCTTCGTTCCGGGAAGCGAACGCGCGCGCCAGCGCTTCGACGTCATGGCCGTCGACTTCGGCGACGCGCCAGCCGAACGCGCGCCATTTTTCCGCCAGCGGCTCGATCGTCGTGACCGACGTGACCGACCCGTCAACCTGGGAATTATTTGCGTCGATCACGGCGATCAAGCGGTCGAGACGCTGATGCGAGGCGAACATCGCCGCTTCCCACACTTGGCCTTCTTCCATCTCGCCGTCGCTGAGAAATGCAAATGTGTCCCGGTCCTCGTCGGCAAACCGCGCCGCCAAGGCAAAACCGATGGCGCCCGACAGACCTTGACCGAGCGAACCACAGACCAGATCGCCCAGCGGCGTGCGCTCGCTGCCGATGGCCTCAAGGTCGGCTCCGTCACTGCCGTAGGCGGCGAGTTTCGCCGGATCGATCAGTCCGGTCTCGGCCGCGGCGGCATAAAGCGAGATCACATAATGCCCAGGTGAGAGCACGAACCGGTCGTAGCCATAGCGCATGCCGCCGCCGAACAGCACCGCGAAAATCTCGGCGGAAGACAAGGCTTGCCCGAGATAGCCGAAGCCCTGGATCGCGACCATCTCGGTCGCGCGAATGCGAATGCGCGCCGCAAGGCGCCGCAGCTCTGCGATGTCGAGGTCGGATGTACCGCCGCCCATGCACTCACTCTTAGCAACTCCGCTTACCGCCCGGCAAACGGCTCCGCTGGCGCGATGTCGGTGAGGCGGAATTGCACGCGTTCCTCGCCCTGGTACCGATCGAGCGCGAAGGAGCCGGCGGCGTGGATTTGCCGGCCGCGATTTTGCAGCAGTGCGGCGCCAAGTTTTTGTCCGGCGGCGCGGAAAGCAATGGCGTTGACGCCGGCGCCATCGGCGGATTTGAGCCGCACCCGCATATGAGCCTGACCGACTTCTTCGGCGTAAGCGATGGTGTGCGCCGGTAGCGCGATCACCGGCTCCGGATTGCCGGAGCCGAACGGGCCGGCGCGCTCGATCATCGCGACGAGGCCGGCGTCTGCCGCTGCCGCGCTCACGGCGCCATCGATCGAAAGACCATTCGAACGCCGCGCCACTTCCACGTCGGCGCTGAGCGCCGCTTCCAAGAAAGCCCGCAGCGGTGCGAGCGCATCCTTGCGCAACGTCACGCCGGCGGCCATGGCGTGACCTCCGCCCTTGATGAGCAAACCCTCAGCCACGGCACGCCGCACTGCGCGACCGAGATCGACCCCGGCGATCGAGCGGCCCGATCCGGTACCGGTGCCGCCAGGTTCGAGTGCAATGGCAAACGCCGGACGGCCGAACTTTTCCTTGAGCCGCGCCGCGACGATACCGACAACACCGGGATGCCAGCCTTCCGCCGCGGTGATCACGACGGCGCCCTTTTCCTCGATGCCGAGCGCAGCCATGGCCTCGGCTTCCGCCTGCGCCAGCGTATCCATTTCGATGGTCTGGCGTTCGCGGTTGAGCCGGTCGAGCTCCGCGGCGATCTGTGCCGCCTTGTCCGGGTCGTCTTCCATCAACAACCGAACGCCGAGATCGGCGCGGCCGATGCGCCCGCCGGCATTGATGCGCGGGCCTAACAAGAATCCGAGATGCCAGGCCTCCGGCGGACCCGATAGCCGCGCCACGTCCATCAGGCTTACATGGCCCGGGCGCTCGCGCCGGCGCAGCGCGATCAAACCTTTCGCCACGAAAGCGCGATTGAGCCCGATCAGCGGCACCACGTCGGCCACCGTGCCGAGTGCGACATCGTCGAGGAACGCCAGAAGATCGGGCTCGGGCCGCGCGCCGGTCCAGAAGCCGCGCGCGCGCAGCTCGCGATTTACAGCCACCACCGTCATAAAGACAAGCCCAACTGCCGCGAGATAGCCGAGACTGGAAAGATCGTCGCGCCGGTTCGGATTGACGATGGCGAAAGCCGGCGGCAGCACTTCGTCGGCCTGATGATGATCGATGACGACAACATCGACGCCCAGCGCGCGCGCTTCGGCGAGCGGCTCGACGCTGGTGGTGCCGCAATCGACCGTTACAAGGAGCGTAGCGCCGCGTGCGGCGAGCGACCGAACCGCCTCGACGTTTGGGCCGTAGCCTTCGAACAGCCGGTCGGGAATATGGATCAGCGGCTCGACCCCGGCACGGCGCAGGAAGCGCGCCAGCAGCGCAGCCGAGGTCGCACCATCAACATCGTAGTCGCCGAAGATGGCGACTGTTTCGCCGCGCACGATCGCGTCCGCAATCCGGGCGGCTGCCTCGGGCATCGCAGTGAGCACGTTGGGATCGGGCATCGAACGCTTGACGGTCGGGTCGAGGAAGGCCTCGACCGCATCGACCTCGACATTGCGGCCGGCGAGAATGCGCGCCAGCAGTTCGGGAAGATCATGCCGCTGGGCAATGGCCAGTGCGCGCGCCGAGCCGCGCTGATCGAGCCGGTCGCGCCAGCGGCGCCCTGTCGCCGAGCTTTCGACGCCAAGGAAAAGGCCGTCTGTCACGGCAAACTCGCGTGCTGCGAAGCCCATGGAACGAGCCTAACCAATTCGCGCGGGATCGGCTCGATTACTAAGGGCGTGGATTGGCGCGGTGTCCGACTTGAGTCCGCTTTCGGGCGGCCAAGCTGACGTCGCTGTAGCGCTTAGCGAGCCACGGTAGTTGCCAAGTCGCGGGGCGCCAATGATGCCGCCCGCCACACGCCCGCTTCCTTCTGGAATATATAAACCCAGCCAGTTTTCGTGCTTCCATCGGTGCGCTTAACAACGTAATCGACGAACGCTAGAGCAACGCTTTTCGATAGTAAGCTGATCTGCACTTTCTCGATTTCGGTGCCGGTGCGGCCGGATTTTGCCTGATCACAAAGGTAAGCTTTCAAAAATTTGCCGACGGCCGCAGTATCTGGAAAAGTGGTGTGACCGCCCTCTGGGGATAGAAATAAGATTGGAGCTTTGTACATCTTCGTTGAGATTGAATCCGCATCACCCGCGTCGAGGAGCGAGATGTATTGGCGCAGGACTGCCTCAATCGCGGTGGCGTCTTCGTTTGAAGATGCGCCAGGCCTGATCCCTGTTGACGCGCCCGATGCAGCAGACGTGGATGTTGATTTCATGTGGACGGTCCATGGGTTTGAAAGAGCTTGGGTCACCTTATGGTTGAAGCACCACCGCCGCGGGTGTTGTGAAATTTCAGCATCAGATTTTGATTTCTTTGTTCTTCTCTCGGAAGGGTAATCTACACCGTGAAAAAGCGCGTCCCCGAACTCATTTCGATGCTGAGGTGTCCCTTCTGTAAGCATCAAACCGCCGAACAGATGCCGACTGACGCTTGCCAGTTCTTCTACGTTTGCAAGGGATGTGGGACAAAGCTCAAGCCGTTACCCGGCGATTGTTGCGTATTCTGCTCTTATGGCACTGTCAAATGTCCGCCTATTCAGGCATGCAAACCTCGTTGCTCATGAAGGCGCGCTCTGGTTGGCGACCTCTTCTGCCATTTTTGAACCACCGGCGCGATCTCTGGTGCCGGCACGCCGGGAGCCCGATTCAGGTCGCCAAGCTTGATCACTTCGGCGACTTGCTCCCCCCAAAACTCTGAAGCAGTCTGAAGGCCGATCGGCTTTTGAACCTTTCTCGGAGCGCGTCAGACTAACTGACACGGGTTCGACCGGTTCGGACCTTCGCAACATCTCGGAGGGTATCATGCCCGACCGGTACGAACACACGCAACGCGGTACGCTGATGCTCGTCGTCCTGCTGGTCGGCGCGTTCGTCTTCGCAGCGGCGGCTCACATGGATGCGGGAGCAGGACGGTGGCCCGCGCTTATTGTTGCGCTTGGGCTTGTCGTCCTCGCATGGCTCTTCTCATCCCTGACCGTGGTCGTGAACGAGAATCAATTGCAGTGGTACTTCGGGCCGGGGCTCTGGAAGTATCGGATGCCGCTCTCTGACATCGCCGTCGTGCAGATCGTACGCAACAACGTCTTCAACGGTTTCGGAATTCGGATGCGGCCGGGCTTTCGCCTTTATAACGTGTCCGGACTGGATGCAGTGGAATTGCGGCTGACGAACGGAGAAGTGCGTCGTATAGGCACTGATGACGCAGCACGACTTGCAGCCGCTTTGAAAACTTGAGCGACCGGGTCGGCGGGACGCAAAGGTCCTAAGCACCCGTTGGTCCAGATGGATGTCTGCCGGCGATCAGACCGCGAGAATGCGCGCCAGCGGTTCGGGAAGATCGTGGCGCTGGGCAATGGCCAGGGCGCGCGCAGAGCCGCGCTGATCGAGCTGGTCGCGCCAGCGCCGCCCGGTCGCCGCACTTTCGACGCCAAGGAAAAGGCCGTCCGTCACGGCGAACTCGCGGGGTTCAAAGCCCATGGGACGAGCCTAACCGATTCGCGCCGGACCGGCTCGATTGCCAAGGGCGTGGATTGATTGACGCGCAGGGATGTATGTTTTCTGGGGAGAAGCAGGCATCCCAAACCTACTCCATCCGTCTGCTTTTTGGCCGACTTGAGCCGTTGGGGTCGCAGCTCGGCCGACGCTAAACTCGCAGCATTGGCCGCTTCCAATGCTTAATTGACCCGCTACGATGCTGTCGCTAGCCAAGGGTAGGCAATGAAAAGGCGCGAGTTGACCGCATCCGACGCAAACAATTTACCGCCGCCGGTTCCCCAAGAGGTGGCTCAACCCCTGACCCGCGCCGCGATCTTTCTGGTCGTGACGTTGCAACCCGGCGCCGTCAGTCGCGGGGTCGTGCGATTATTCTGCGGCGACCTCCCAGGGCTGTTACGGGCAGTGGGCTTTCGCGATATTGAGGGAAACCTTTCCTGTATCATGGGGTTTGGCTCGGACGCGTGGGATAAGGTTTTCGGTTCGCCGCGGCCGGCGGAACTGCATCCTTTCCGCGAAATCAGGAGCGGACCCCGCCATGCGGCCGCAACGCCAGGCGACCTGCTATTTCACATTCGCGCCAAACGGATGGATCTTTGCTTCGAGCTGGCGACCCAGATCATGGCGCGGCTCGGGGATTCGGTTTCGCCGGTCGATGAAGTGCACGGCTTTCGCTATTTCGATGATCGCGATCTCATCGGTTTTGTCGACGGAACCGAAAACCCGACGGCTCAAGCGGCCATCGACGCCGCACTCGTCGGCCCGGAGGACGCCCCGTTCGCGGGCGGCAGCTATGTGATCGTGCAAAAGTACCTACACGATCTGGTCGGCTGGAACACACTCTCCACCGAGGCTCAAGAACGCATCATTGGCCGCACTAAACTTTCCGACATCGAGCTTGATGACGCCGTCAAACCGACCAGCGCCCACAATGCGCTCACCACGATCGTGGAGGATGGTAAGGAAGTGAAGATCCTTCGCGACAACATGCCGTTCGGCTCGGTGTCGCAAGCGGAGTTTGGCACCTATTTCATCGGTTACGCGCGTTCACCCCGAACGATTGAGCAGATGCTGGTCAACATGTTCGTCGGCCGGCCGGCCGGTAATTACGACCGATTGCTGGATTTCAGCCGCGCGGTAAGCGGCAGTCTGTTCTTCGCGCCGTCCGCGACGTTCCTGGAGAATGTCGCGGACGAGGAACCCGCGGCAGCTATGCCGCCGCCAGCCGTTGCCGCGCCGGCGACACCGGCAGCAACTGCGCGCGACGGATCGCTCGGTATTGGTTCCCTCAAAGGAGACCCATCTCATGAATAATCTTCACCGCGAACTGGCCCCGATTTCCGACGCGGCGTGGTCTCAAATCGAGGAGGAAACCTCGCGCACGTTTAAGCGCTACCTCGCGGGGCGGCGTGTCGTCGACCTGCAAGGGCCGAGCGGGGTCGCGTTGCCGGCCATCGGCACCGGCCATCTGCGCGATATCAAAAGTTCCGGCGACGGCATCATCGCGCGCCAGCGGGAGGTAAATGCGCTGGTCGAACTGCGCGTGCCTTTCGATCTCAGCCGCCAGCAGGTCGACGACGTTGAGCGCGGTGCCAACGATTCGGACTGGCAACCCGCGAAGGACGCCGCACAGCGCCTGGCTTTCGCGGAAGATCGCGCCATCTTCGACGGCTATGCCAGCGGCGGGATCGGCGGCATCCGCGAAGGGACCAGCAATCCGGTGAAGGCGCTCCCGGCCGACGTGCGCGCCTACCCCGATGCGATCGCCCAGGCGGTAAGCCAGCTCCGTCTGGTCGGCGTCAACGGCCCCTATTCGGTCCTGCTCAGCGCCGATGCCTATACCGGCCTCAGCGAGACCAGCGATCACGGCTACCCGGTGCTCGAACACATCAAGCGCCTTGTGGACGGCGAGATCATATGGGCGCCGGCGATCGCAGGCGCTTTCGTGCTCACCACCCGCGGCGGTGACTTCGGCTTGTACATCGGCCAGGACGTCTCCATCGGCTATTTGAGCCACACTGAAGCAAACGTCCGCCTCTACCTTCAGGAGACATTCACTTTTCTCCTCCTCACGACAGAGGCCGCCGTTGCGTTAGCTCCGCCCGGGAACGCGCAATCAAATCCTCCTCGGCAAAAGCGGCGCTGACACGGGATAACGGTCCAAACTCCGCACTTCACATGGCAAAGCGGCCGACAACCTCAACCTCGGTCCGCGAACGTCAATCTGTTGGGTACTCAGCCTAAAACTTCTCAAGCTGACGGTGCTCGGCTTTGATCCAGCGTACGGTGCCGGTGACGGAGCGCATCACCACCGTCTCGGTCCCGACAATGCCGTTGCCGAACTTGACGCCCTGCAACATGCGGCCGTCGGTGATGCCGGTCGCCGCGAACAGGCAATCGCCCCGCACCATGTCCTCGATCTGATATTTCCGGCGCGGGTCCTTGATGCCCATTTTCGCGGTACGCTCATGCCTTTCCTCGGTATCGACCACGAGCCGGCATTGCATCTGGCCGCCGATGCAGCGCAAGGCCGCCGCCGCCAGCACGCCCTCGGGCGCGCCGCCGATGCCAAGAAAAATGTCGATGCCGGTCTTGTCGGGGTCGGCGGTGTGGATCACCGCGGCCACGTCTCCGTCGCTGATCAGGCTGACGGATGCGCCGGCCTTTCGCACCGCCGCAATGATATCGCCGTGGCGCGGGCGATCGAGGACCATTGCGGTGATGGCTTGCGGCTTGACGCCTTTGGCCTTGGCCAGACTGCGGATGTTTTCGTCCGCCGGCGCGTCGAGATCAACGACACCCTTGGGATAGCCCGGCCCGACTGCAATCTTGTCCATGTAGATATCAGGCGCGTGAAGGAGCGTGCCCGCCTCGGCTATGGCAATCGTGGCAATGGCGCCAGGCATGTTCTTGGCGCACAACGTGGTGCCTTCGAGCGGATCGACGGCAATGTCGACCTTGAAGCCGCCCTTGGCGCCGACCTTCTCGCCGATGAACAGCATCGGTGCCTCGTCCAATTCGCCTTCGCCGATCACCACAGTGCCGTCGATCGGCAGTTTGTTGAGCTCGCGCCGCATGGCGTCGACGGCGGCCTGGTCGGCGGCCTTTTCCTCGCCACGTCCCCGGAGCCTCGCCGCATTGACTGCCGCGCGTTCGGTCACGCGCACAATCTCCATCGCCAGAATGCGCTCGAGCATCAGACTGTGCGGAACGGTAATCGACGCCATCTTCACCTCTGCAATTCGCCGTGTCGGCACTAGACAAAGTTCAGCATGATCTCTTCCGAAAACTGGTAGCCACTTTTCGGGATCATGCTCTAGTTCTTCTCGATGCGGATCACCTGCGGCCGGCCCGAGATTACACGGTCGCGGCGCACTGCGGCGAGCGCCTTGCGCACGGCGTCCTCGCTGGTGGCATAGGTAATCAGAATCACCGGCACGGGCTCGCCCGAACGTCCGGGCTGGGCAGCACCTTGGACAGTGCCTTGGGCGCGGATATCATGACGCTGCACGATCGATTCCAGCGAGATGTGCCGCTGCGCTAGACGGCGCGCGATGGTCGCGGCGCTGCCGGGACGATCGCGCGCCAACAGCCGAATGTAATAGCCGCCTTCGTGGCGTTGCATCGGGGCCTTGCGGATCGCGGTCATGCGTACAGCCGGCCGGCCAAATGGCGGCGTGCGAACGCCGCGCGCGATATCCGCAAGGTCGGCCACGACCGATGAGGCGGTCGCCATGCCGCCTGCGCCCGGTCCGACCAGCGTGATGGGCACAAGTCCGTCGGCATCGACGGTGACCGCGTTGGTCACGCCCATCACCTGCGCGATTGCGGATTCTTTCGGCACCATGGTCGGATGCACGCGCTGCTCAATTCCGGCTTCGGTCTTGACCGCCACGCCCAAGAGCTTGACGCGATAACCGAGCTCGGCTGCGGCGTCGAGATCGGCGAGCGTAATCGACGATATGCCCTCAACGTAAACCGCATCGGGATCGACTTTCGTTCCGAACGCCAGGCTCGCCAGGATCGAAAGCTTCTGCGCGGTATCGTGGCCCTCGACGTCGAAGGACGGATCGGCCTCGGCATAACCCAGGCGCTGCGCTTCGCGGAGGCATTCATCGAAGGCGAGGCGGTCCTCCTCCATGCGCGACAGGATGTAATTGCAGGTGCCGTTGAGGATGCCGTAGATGCGGGTGAACGAATTGCCGTTGAGCCCCTCGCGCAATGTCTTGACGATTGGGATGCCGCCGGCGACCGCGGCTTCGAAATTGAGCGCAACGCGATGGCGTTCTGCGAGCAGAGCGAGCTTATGACCGTGCCGCGCCAGCAACGCCTTGTTGGCGGTGACTACCGGCTTGCCGGCCGCAAGCGCGGTCTCGACCACCCGCTTGGCCGGATCGCCCTCCCCGCCGATGACTTCGACCAGCACATCGATCGCAGGGTCCGCCGCGAGCATTGCCGGATCGGCCACCCAGCGAAATTTCTTCAGATCGATGTCGCGCTTTTTACCCCGCGAACGCGCGCTGACGGCGACAACCTCAATCGGCCGTCCGCAGCGCGCAACGAGCTTGTCGCGCCCGCGCTCCAATAACTGAATCACAGCCGTGCCGACCGTTCCCAGTCCGGCAAGACCGACTTTCAGCGGTTCGGCCATAAACGTCGCTAACCTGGAAGAGGCGAGCTCGACTAACGTCGGGTCGCCATGGGAACGACGTTGTGCAGCATTTCCGGCCCGGTTTCAAGAAAGCGCCGGATATTGCGGGCCGCCTGGCGGATGCGCTGCTCGTTCTCGACCAGCGCGATGCGCACATGGCCCTCGCCATGCTCGCCGAAGCCAGCCCCGGGGGATACCGCGACGCTCGCCTTCTCGACCAGAAGCGTCGAGAATTCGACGCTGCCGAGCGGCTGAAACGGCTCCGGTATCGGCGCCCAGGCGAACATCGACGCCTGCGGCGCCGGCACCTGCCAGCCGGCTCGGCCGAATGATTCCACCAACGCGTCGCGGCGGCGCCGGTAGGTCGCGCGCATCTCGCCGATGCAATCATCGGGACCATTGAGAGCCGCCGTTGCTGCGACCTGGACCGGTGTGAAGGCGCCGTAGTCGAGATAAGATTTGACCCGCGCCAGCGCTGCAATAACGCGCTCATTGCCGACGGCAAAACCAATGCGCCAGCCGGGCATCGAATAGGTCTTCGACATCGAGGTGAATTCGACGGCGACGTCCATCGCGCCCGGAACCTGGAGTATCGACGGCGGTGGATTGTCGTCGAAATAGACTTCAGCGTAGGCGAGATCGGACAAAACAATGAGCGAGTGCTTTTTCGCAAACGCTACAAGGTCACGGTAGAAGTCGAGATCGGCGACCGAGGCCGTCGGATTCGACGGATAGCAGGTGACCACCGCGATCGGCTTGGGGATGGTGTGGTTCATCGCGCGTTCAAGCGCACCGAAAAACGCCGTGTTGGCCTCGACCGGAACCGAGCGGATGGCACCGCCAGCCATCAGGAAGCCGAACACGTGAATGGGATACGTCGGGTTCGGAACAATGATCACGTCGCCGGGCGCGGTGATCGCCTGCGCGACGTTAGCGAAGCCTTCCTTGGAGCCAAGCGTGGTGACGATCTGCGTTTCCGGATTGAGCTTCACGCCGAAACGGCGCGCGTAATAGGCGGCCTGGGCGCGCCGCAGACCGGGAATCCCCTTGGACGCCGAATAGCGATCGGTGCGCGACCTGCCGATGGTTTCTTTGAGCTTCTCGACCACATGGGTCGGCGCGGGCAGATCGGGATTGCCCATGCCGAGATCGACGATATCGGCGCCGCTATTGCGCGCCACAGCTTTGGCCCGGTTGACCACCTCGAATACGTAAGGCGGCAAGCGGCGGATGCGATAAAATTCTTCCATGGCTTCAACCGGCTCGTCGGATCAACGACCTTTATAGACCCTATCAGTGCCCGTTGTCGTCGGTACCGGCGGTCCTGGTCCCGGCCGGAGCGGCCGGGGCCTGCAACGACGTTTTCTGCGGTTCGGGCGTCGGCGGTGGGATCGGCGGGATCGCCTGCAAGTGTTGGCGCTCGGAGATCAGGTCGTCGGTCGCCTGCTTGACTTGATCCGGGGTAAGAGTCGTATCGGTCCGCGGCAAGGGCATGTCGTGCACCGCCGGGAAGCCCGCTTCCGAGCAGCCCGCCAGGAGACAAGCCAAGCTCACGGCGAGCAAGGTGCCGAGCACCAGCTTCGGACTATATTCGCGCCGGTTCACGCTGTTCCCCGATGGCCCCGACAACTCGCTTTCGCCCGGCAAGACCCGCGTCTACCCTCAACCCGTCCAACTCAATATCTACCGCCTCAAAGGTTTACAAATATCAACCTGCATGTGGCGGGAGCCCCTGAAATAGCGCTGTAATATGGTGGAAACAAGGTCCGCAGGACCTGGCCAGACGGAGCACCAAACCGCCTTTCCGGGATGCTGCAGGACTCGGATGCTGCAGGGCTTGGCTTGCGCGCATAATTTGCGCAGGTCATTTCTGCCGTGAGGGCCTATCCTGCAAACCTCGCGGAAGGTGAGGAACGCTCGTGCGAGCTCCATCGCAACAACCGACGACAGTCGTGCCGGTCGACGTTGAGGCGTTTTCGCGCAATCTCGCGCGCGTCATCGAAGAGGGTGGCCGCGCGCTCGCCGCCTACATGAAACCGCGCGACGACGGTCGCAGCGGCGAGATGGCCGATGAGCTGCGCGACGTCGTCAAGACTCTCGGAGAGGTGCTGCAATACTGGCTGGCCGACCCGCAGCGCACCGCCGAACTGCAAAGCCGGCTGGGCAGGTCCTATCTCGAGCTGTGGGGCACGGCGGTCAGGCGGCTTTCCGGAGAAGCCTCGCCGCCGGTCGTCACGCCCGCGGCAAACGACAGGCGGTTCGCCGATCCGGAATGGACTACCAACCAGTTCTACGACTTCCTCAAGCAGCTCTATCTGCTCACGGTCGACTGGGCCAACCGGCTTGTTAGCGACGCCGGCAAGCTTGATCGGCACACCAAGCACAAGGCCGAGTTCTACATCCGGCAGATCGCGAACGCGCTGTCGCCGTCCAACTTCGTTTTGACCAATCCCGAACTGCTGCGCGAGACGCTGACCAGCAACGCCGAGAATCTGGTGCGCGGCATGCACATGCTCGCCGAGGACGTCGAGGCCGGCGGCGGCCACCTCAAGATACGTCAGTCCGATTCCTCGATGTTCGCGGTCGGCCGCAATCTGGCGACGACACCTGGCAAGGTGATCTTCCAGAACGATATTATGCAGCTCCTTCAGTATGCGCCGTCGACCGAAAAGGTGCTCAAGCGCCCGCTCTTGATCGTGCCGCCGTGGATCAACAAATACTACGTGCTCGATCTGACGCCGGAAAAGTCGTTCATTAAATGGTGCGTCGATCAGGGGATCACGGTGTTCTGTGTCTCGTGGGTCAACCCCGACGAGCGGCTCGCGCAAAAGACTTTTGAAGACTACATCCGCGAGGGGCCGCTTGCGGCGCTCGACGCGATCAAACAGGCGACCGGCGAGGATAAAGTAAACGCCGTGGGCTATTGCGTTGGCGGCACCATGCTTGCCGTCGCACTGGCAAAAATGGCGGTGGATGGCGACGAGCGCATCGCTTCGGCGACCTTGTTCGCCGCCCAGGTGGATTTCACTTACGCGGGCGACCTCAAGGTCTTCATTGATGAGCAACAAGTCGAAGCCATCGAGCAACGGATGGCCGAGCGCGGCTATCTCGAAGGCGGCTCGATGGTCGCTGTCTTCAACCTCTTGCGCTCGAACGACCTGATCTGGCCCTATGTCATCAACAATTATCTGCGCGGCAAGGCGCCGTTCCCGTTCGACCTGTTGTACTGGAACTCCGACGCCACGCGGCTGCCGGCCGCCAATCATTCGTTCTATATGCGCAATTGCTATCTCGACAACAAAATCACCAAGGGCGGGATGGTAATCGGCAACACGCCGATCGATCTGAAAACGGTGAAGGTGCCGATCTACAATCTCGCCACGCGCGAAGATCACATCGCACCGGCGAAATCGGTGCTGCTCGGCTGCAAATATTTCGGCGGGCGGGTGCGATACGTGCTGTCCGGTTCCGGCCATATCGCCGGCGTCGTCAACCCGCCGAACAAACAGAAGTATCAGTACTGGACCGGGCCGCGGCCGCGCAGCGCCAACCTCGACGGCTGGCTCAAGAAGGCGACCGAGCATCCGGGCTCATGGTGGCCGGACTGGCTGACCTGGCTCAAGAAGCACGACGCAACCGAAGCGCCCGCACGCGTTCCGGGCGACGGCGCGCTCACCCCGATCGAAGACGCGCCGGGAAATTACGTGAAGGTGCAGGCGTAAACGGCCGGTTGCGTGCCGGACCGATATTATTCTTATTTTTCACGCGCCGGTCTTCGCCGGAAATACCTGACGCAGGACCTAGTCCCGGAGTAGAACCGCCGCGCAACGCCAATTCCTTCTTCAACCACGACAATATTGCCGTCGTCCAGCACCACCTCCATTTCGAGGGTCGGATGTTTTGTCAGGAACCGCGAAAGCCGACCGGATTTTTGCACGGTCGTGACTCTGTATCTACATGCGTCGAGCAGAAACTTTAATGCGAGTGCGGCAACAAAGACATCGGAATCTCTGGCCGGGACAGACCGCCGCCTTCGATCCAATGCCGCGTCCTCTCCGCGGCTTGTTCGATCAATTGATCGGCGTGAGAGAAATCGTAAGGGGAGGCGTCGAGGGGGCACAGATTAGGAACGGTGAATACATCGACTTTCCCGATGCACTCTCTCAGGTCACGCACCATCTGATGAGCGATGAGTAGCGTAATCGCATGCAAAGCTCGCGCGATTGCTCCCATCGGCGGCTCGTGCAGGGCGCAGGCAAATCCCGTCGGCAGAGCGATAATGCGGGTGGCGCCCAGATCGGCCGCGGTGAGTATCGGCGTGTTGCCACCCACTGCGCCGTCAATAAGATCGTGTTCCCCGATGCGAACCGACGGGAACGCTGCCGGAATCGCGGCGCTGGCGAGAATCGCCTCGACGGCGGGACCTGATGACAAACATACCGCGGTGCCACCAAAATTCGTGGCGACAACGTGCACGGGGATCGGCGCATCCTCAAGATTTGCAAACGGGATGTGGCGCTCGATAAGTCTCCTCAGATTGGACGGGTCGATCAAATTATCCGCACCGACCATAACTCCGAGCATGCTGCGAAGCGTTACAGGAAACACATCGCGACGCCGCAATCCGCGCCAAATCTTTTCCAGTTTGTCGATTCCTGCGACATCGGGCGCGCCTGCGAAGTAAGCGGCGTTCATCGCTCCCACAGACGAGCCAACGACGAAATCCGCTGTTACCCCCGCGCGCATCAGCTCGCGCAACATGCCGACCTGAACAGCTCCCAAACTGCCGCCGCCGGCAAAGACGAAAGCCGTCCTTTGGCTCGCACGGGACATGACTTGTCCCTCCGAGATCTGCGCTTGGCCGGAATCCTATCTAAATTGGCTTTCGGCGTTCATGCCGCGACCGCGTTTTTCGTAACGACTTGCAGGACATCACGGGGGTCGGCGCGGTCGCGATAGTCGACGTCGGTGTGCGCATAGACGATTGAACCATCGCGATCGATGACGTAAGTCGCCGATACCGGGAGCGCCCATTCACCTGGGGTACCGTTGCGGGCGGGTAGATCCAGATTGAAGCCGCGGTAAGCGCCTTTCAGCTCTTCGGTAAATTCGTAGACCAGGCCGAACGCACGGCCAACCTTCTGACCCACATCGCTAAGCACTTCGAACGTGAGCGCATTCTTCTCAGCGGTCGATACCGTGTCGTCGGGCTTCTCCGGGCTGATTGCAACCAGCGAGGCCCCCGCGGCAGCAATCTGCGGAAGGATCTCTTGATACGCCTTCAGTTCGAAGTTGCAGAAAGGGCACCAGCCGCCGCGATAAAAGGTGACGATGACGGGGCCTTTCTTGAGCAGCGCGGCGACATCTACGGCTGCTCCCTTGGCGTTTTCCAGAACAATCGTTGGCGCACGGTCACCGACTTTCAACATGGTGCGGGCAATAGTGCCGTTGCGGAGCTGGTCAATATGACGCTCCATGACCACTTGGCGTTCGGCCGGAACACGCTGGTACCAGCCGGTTCGGTATTCGGCGAGCTGCTCTTTCAAGGACATTTCAAGTCTCCTGTTCGGTTAGTCTGCAAGTGACAAGGACGATTGTTCAGGCCGCATTCAGCATTTGCTGCACCTTCGGCCACGGATCCGGCGCCAAGTTGTTGAATGGCGCCCAGTCGGCATCCTGCATCCGATCAAAGATCGCGGTCTTGACCGAAGGCCGCTCTCGCACACGCGCCCACCAGTCGGCAACGGCAGCGTGTTGCTGCCACATTGCGCTAAGCTTGAGGAGTTCAAGGCGAAGGATGTACGGGATCACGGCACAGTCGGCGTTCGTGAAGATCTCGCCGGCGAGGTATGGGCCGCGCTTGAGGTCGTCGGCCATCCACGAAATCATCTTTTGATGTTGGCGCAGCGCGTCGATCACGAACTCCGAATCAAGGCCGTGTTCGATCACGCTGCGCTTGTATTCGGTCCGCCGCTTAAGTGGTGCCTTGTTGATCTCGCTGAGCCATTGCTCGCGCGGCACCTTCAGGAATCTCGGCCGGAACGCCGTGGCAAAGGTCATGATAGTGCAAGAATTGTGCACGTATTCGTCGATCAGCTTGTTGTAGAGGCGGACGCGGTGGCGAGCGGCCGGCGTCTTTGGCATGAATGGCGGATCGGGGAAAGCATCATCGATGTAATAAAGGATCAATGAAGACTTCCACGATCACGTTGCCGTCGTGAACCAACGTCGGCACTACGCCGTTCGGATTGAGCTTGATATAGGCCGGATCGTTCTGGTCTCCCTGCAGCGTGAGCAGGTGCTCGTTGGCCTCCTGGCCTTTTTCTTTGAGCGCAATGCGCACCTTCTGAGCGCAGACCGAATTGATATTGTGATAAAGTTCCAGCAAGTCATCCCTCCCTTTTCAGGCGGCACGGCGCGCACTATCAAGGCGCCCACTATCGTGCGTCTATGTCCATATTGATCGGCGGCTCGGAACGTGGACATTTTGTATCGACCGTCACATAATGTCAATTGAGGGTTGATCCGAATGCTTTCAGCGGGTCGACCCGACGATCGCGTGCGAACCCACCTGCGGCGGACGACGGGAAGGTGAAATGGCAAGGCCGAGGGAATTCGACGAAGCGGCCGCCCTGGAGGCCGCAATCGAGTGTTTCTGGCAGCATGGCTATGAGGCGACCTCGGTGCGCGATCTTGCCGACAAAATGGGGATGTCCACGCCCAGCCTGTACAACGCTTACGGCGACAAGCATTCACTGTTCACACAGGCGCTTGAGCGTTATCTCGATCATTCAGCGCGCGCGCTGATCAAGCGGCTAGAGCACTCGCTGCCGCCAAAACATGCTGTCCGCCGTTTTATCGCGGAGATCATCCAGCGGTCGGTAAGCGACCGCGAAAGGCGCGGCTGCTTTCTGATCAACTCGGCGCTCGAGGTGGCGCCGCACGACCGGGAGCTCGGCATTCTCATTGCCGACCGCCTTGCCGAGATCGAGGCGTTTTTCTACCGATCGATCAAGGCGGCGCAAGCCGAGGGCGCTGTTCCTCGGGATCGCGTCGCAAAGGATCTCGCGCGCTTGTTGCTGGGCGTTCTGCTCGGTATCCGGGTTCTCGCCCGCTCGAAGCCGGAACGGGCCTTGCTCGAAGGCATCGCGCGGCCGGCGCTCGCCCTTCTCGATTGACGCGTGCCAGTCGACCTTTAGGGAAACAGCGCCACCTGCTCGAGCCCCGTCGTTTCGGGAAAGCCGAGCATGAGGTTCATGTTCTGCACCGCCTGACCGGATGCGCCCTTGGTCAGGTTATCGAGCGCGGAGCCGATGATGGCACGGCCGGGGATGCGGTCGGTGGCGATGCCGATGAAGGTCATGTTGGAGCCGCGCACGTGGCGGGTCTGCGGCAGCGCGCCGAACGGCAGCACGTGCACGAACGGCTCGTTCGCGTAGGACTTTAGAAGCAGCGCGTGAAGGTCTTGTGCTGATGCTTTCGGACTGCGCACGTAAATCGTTGAAAGGATGCCGCAATTCATCGGCACCAAGTGCGGCGTGAAGCTCACGACCACCTCGCGGCCCGCGGCCAGCGAAAACTCCTGGTCGAGCTCGGCCATGTGGCGGTGGTGGCCGACGCCGTAGGCATGAAAGCCCTCGGACACCTCCGAAAACAGCATCTCCTCTTTCGCCGCCCTGCCCGCGCCGGTCATGCCGGACTTGGCGTCGATGACGATCTCGTTGGGGTCGATCGCCTTGGCTTTAAGGAGCGGAATCAGCGCCAGCTCGGCGCAGCTCGTGTAGCAGCCCGGATTGGCGACCAGCTGCGCCGTCTTGATCTGCGGTCGATAGATTTCGGTAAGCCCGTAAACCGCCTTCTTCTGAAGCTCGACAGCGGCATGCGGATGACCATACCAGCGGGCATAAGCGGCGGGATCGGCGAGCCGGAAATCGGCCGACAGGTCGACGATTTTTATTGTCGGCGCGCGCGCCAGCAGATCCTTGATCACTTTCTGCGTGGTGCCATGCGGCAGCGCACAGAAAACCAGATCAAGCCCGAGCGCCGGCCAATCGACGCCGTCGAGTGCGACCAGCGTCGGCAGCGCGTAAGGCGAGAACTGCGGAAACACGTCGGACATCGGCTTGCCCGCGCGGCGATCGGCCGTGAGCAGCGCGATGTCGACGCGCGGGTGCCGGAGCAGAAGCCGCACCAGTTCCGCGCCGGTGTAACCGGAGGCGCCGAGGATGCCGATTTTCGCTTTCGCGGACATGATTGAACCTTTGGCTTTTGGGAGTAAGCCAGCGTCCGCGGAAGAATATCAGGGAAGTGCCGCGGAAACCGGCGGCACGAGTTTGCTACGCGAAAGCGTGCGCCCGTGCCGTGCCACGAAGGCGGCGGCGCAACGCGGCGGCAATCATCAACGACCGGATGGTGTGGGACGACCGGATCATGGGCGGCGATATAGAGGCCGGACCGTACATGGTCAATGCGTCCGTGCAACAAGCGTAAGGCGTGGCATAGTTCGGAGCTTGATTCGTTTGGCCCGCTCCCGACATCAGGGCTAATTCGGCCACGATCTGCCGGTAATATCAAAAGCTTCCCATGGGAAAAGCAGCTAAAACATCAAAACCGTCTGGCGGTCCCGACCTGTTCGCCGGTCTAACCCCCCGGTCGGGCTCGCGCCGTCCGGCCCGCGACACCCCATCAGCGCGGGGCACCGCCGCCGAGGCCGGCTACACCGCCAAGCACATCGAGGTCCTGGAGGGGCTCGAGCCGGTGCGCCGCCGCCCCGGCATGTATATCGGCGGCACCGATGAGAAGGCGCTGCATCACCTGTTCGCCGAGGTGATCGACAACGCCATGGACGAGGCGCTCGCCGGCCACGCCGACTGGATCGAAGTCGAGATGGAGGCCGACGGCTTTGTCACCGTCACCGACAACGGCCGCGGCATGCCGGTCGATCTGCATCCGAAATTCAAGAACAAGTCCGCGCTCGAAGTGATCATGTGCACGCTGCACGCCGGCGGCAAATTCAACTCCGAGGTCTACGAGACCTCGGGCGGCCTGCACGGCGTCGGCGTTTCGGTGACGAATGCGCTGTCCGAACGCATGGAAGTCGAAGTCGCGCGCGGCCAAAAACTCTACCGGATGGCGTTCGAGCGCGGCAAGCCGAAGACCAAATTACTGGACGCCGGCAAGGCGCCGAACCGGCGCGGCACCAAAGTGCGCTTCCGCCCGGACCCGGAGATTTTCGGCGCCAAGGCGCATTTCCAGCCCGAGCGCGTGTTCAAGATGACGCGCTCGAAGGCTTATCTGTTCGGCGGCGTCGAAATCCGCTGGTCGTGCGCCAAGGAATTGCTGCGCGGCGTCGAGGACGTGCCGGAAAAGGCGACATTTCATTTCGCCGATGGCTTGAAAGACTACCTCTCGGAAACGCTGGCGGACGCAACGCTGGTGCACCCGGACATCTTTACTGGCAGCGCCGGCAAGACCGGCACCCACGGCGCAGCGCAATGGGCGGTCGCCTGGACCGCCGATGCCGACGGCTTCCTCAACTCTTACTGCAACACCATCCCGACACCCGATGGCGGCACTCACGAATCCGGCCTGCGCTCTGCCCTCACCCGCGGCCTGAAAGATCACGCCGAGCGTGTCGGTCAGGGCAAGCGCGCCGCCTCGATCACCTCGGACGATGTGATGACCGGCGCCGGCGCCATGCTCTCGGTGTTCATCCGCGAGCCGGAATTCCAGGGCCAGACCAAAGACCGGCTCGCCACCGCCGAGGCGCAAAGGATCGTCGAGCAGGCGATCAAGGACCCGTTCGACCACTGGCTCGCCGGCAATCCGGCGCAAGCCAACAAGCTGTTCGACTTCGTGATCGAGCGCGCCGAGGAGCGCATCCGCCGCCGTCAGGAAAAAGACATCGCCCGCAAGAGCGCGGTGCGGAAGCTCCGCCTGCCGGGCAAGCTCGCCGACTGCACCAACTCGGCCGCCGAAGGCTCCGAGCTTTTTGTGGTCGAAGGCGACAGTGCCGGCGGCTCGGCCAAGCAGGCGCGCGATCGCCGCAGCCAGGCCATCCTGCCGCTGCGTGGCAAAATCCTCAACGTGGCGTCGGCCGGCAAGGACAAGCTCGCGCAAAACCAGCAGCTGGCCGATCTCGTCCAGGCACTCGGCTGCGGCAGCGGCAGTCACTATCGCAACGAGGATTTGCGCTACGGCCGGGTCATCATCATGACCGACGCCGACGTCGACGGCGCCCACATCGCGTCATTGCTGATCACGTTCTTCTACCGGCAGATGCCGCAGCTGATCGACAACGGCCACCTCTATCTCGCGGTCCCGCCGCTCTACCGCTTGAGCCACGGCGGCAAGATTTTTTATGCCCGCAACGAAAAGCACCGCGACGAAATTCTCAAAAAAGAATTTCACGCCAACGCCAAGGTTGAGGTGAGCCGCTTCAAGGGCTTAGGCGAAATGATGGCGGCGCAGCTCAAAGAAACTACCATGGACCCGCGCAAGCGCACGCTGCTGCAGGTCAAAGTCGTCGAGGCCGACCGCAAAACCACCGACAAGTCCGTCGAGCGGCTGATGGGCAACAAGCCGGAGCTGCGTTTCGAGTTTATCCAGGAGCGCGCGGAGTTTGCGGATGAGGAATTGCTGGACGTTTAGGGCGTAGCCTGGATGGGCGCAGCGACATCCGGGTCTTTTCTCGGCGTCCTTCCCCTGTGAGGATCTAGTTTTCTAAAGTGGGGAGTGAGGCGTCTTAAGTCATAGGTTTCCGGTTTTGTGGTGCTTGTTATAGAGGGGTTGCGATTTATTTATCGAGCCAAGAAGCCTCGACGCATTGGGCTGAGAGCCAAATCTTGGAGGGCGACTGTTTCACCCTCAAAGCTTATTTTGTCTCGGTTCTTTTTGCCCAAAAGGAAATCCTTCGCCGTTCTATACGGCTCAGTATCGGAGAATGTATCGTCGTAAGTGACACAAGTGGCGATCAGGAATTGGCCAAAATCGAGATTCGGATACTGTTTGACGACCTTTTTGGCCTCAGTGAATAAGTGCTCCTCTCCTTGGACAATAAAAAATCTTTCCTGCCATTTTTCCTGGGGGAAAAGCATCTCTCCCCATTCAAACCCGATAGCTTTGACGTTCTCTGTAAAACGGCAGAGCTCATCGAGTTCTCTTCCGAAGCCCATTTTTTTGGTTTCCGAGACTGTAGGGAGGATATGAGCAAAAAAGGAAACATGGAGGGCCGGAGTTTTACCAACGTTTTCTACCCGATATTTCAATGGAATGTGCCAGCGTATTCCATACTCCCCGTCAACGCTGGCGTGGGCGAGTGGCCCAGCGATATCAACACCGAGCGAAACCCATGGCCGCTGGTCCATTCTCATTATTTGGAGTTGCCCTTGCATCGCGTCCAGTTGCCATTTGAAGATACCCGCCGTGATTACTCCGATAAAACCCGCCGCGAGCGTGAAGAGTCCGACGTTGCGCGTCCAACGAGCCATCATCCGCTCATTGGACTGGTGCTCGGTCTGATGGCGGCGCTTGCGCACGTCGTAGCGGCGTTTAAAAGCGCGGAGTATGCGGACGACCGAAGACTTTTTTGGCGGCCGGTGTCGTTTTCTTGCTTTGTCGCCTGCGCTTTGTGGTGCGTCAGTCATGCAATACTACACCTAAATATCATGTGGTAAACGTAGCCCGGATGAGCGCAGCGACATCCAGGTCTTTTTCTCGGATGTTCACCCACATGTCGCTTCGCTCATGCGGGCTACTTGCTACCGCCCACGATTAGCGGGCTATCCCTCATATAGAAAGAGCGGCTACGTCGCACATTTCACGATGAGCACCGCTGCTCCATCCTGATCGAAGCCCAGGGGCATCGGCGCTGGCATGGGACGCATTTTTTCCCGCCGCCACCAACAAGCCGACGGCGCGGCCTGCCCGTGCTGCCGGAAAATGTCGATTTCGGTCACCCTCGCCGTTCAGCTAACCACCGCTTCGGGTTCTTGCGAGCAGCCGCGACACGATCTCTATCCGGCTGCCACGGAGGACTCTCTATGTCATCGGGAGACCAGCCCCTAAGGTCATGAACCGCAGCTACATCACTTGGTGTGACGTCGCTGACTCGAAAAGATGCCGGAGCATCGACTCCGGGCTGGTCGGCCAAACTCAGATACAACTCAATTTGTGGTGCTACGGGTTTGCTGCCGTTCTCATTCGAAAGCCTTGATTCAGCAATTCCGGCCAGTTCCAGCACGACGGGTGGTGATGGCTTGTTGATCAATTCCGAGACGAGTGCATGGCGGCGCCCAATTTCATTTGCCTGTGGCGCAGCACCGCATCTTTCTAAGAGCGTTAAGCCGACAGAAATGGAGTGCAAAAACTCCGACCGAAATGGATTGCGAACCGCGTACCTGTATGCATGACCTAAGTTCAATGTCCCAAAGAACTGCCCATAAACGAAAAGGTGGCCATCTTCACGCTGGTGTGCTGATCGCAACGCCGTCAAGCCTGGGCTGTTCAATAAATCTTCGTATGCAAGCAACTTGAGAAAAATCTCGCTTTCATTTCCCACGCAGAGCAAAGCAGTCCAGACCTCGGAGGCCATTGCTCTCCATCCCATTTCGTCCAACGCATTGCGAGCGCCGTGTGAAAGGATGCTCGCCGCCGCAGCCGTACTTGTGCCATGGAAGAAACGCAAATCCTGAGTCGCAATTTGCATTTCTATCATGCCCAGCAGAGCCTGTTTCATACCGCGGCGCGCGGCGGCCGGATGTTTGTCGGAATCAACATCCAAACTCCTCGGCGATGTCCGCGAGCGATTTGTCTTCCTGCCAGCGACGCCGAACTAATTATATAACGTCAACCTTGACATCTTCCTCCTCCAATTCCGCTAGGTTGACCACCCCATAGGTCGCAACCCTTCCGGGGAAAATGAGGTACTTGCCTTCGGTGTCGTCCCAACGGCGATATTTGAATCTCGGGTTTACGACCGCGTTGATATGCGCGAGAGCTTGCTGGGCGGCGTCACGATGGACGCCGCTAATCAAAAATACACGATAGAGAATCGCCCAAGCGACAGCATATTCGTGATAGTATCGTTCGTCTGTTGAGCCAAAGATAATATTCGGCCGAAGCCGGATTTTCGCAAACGCGCGCCCGATCCCACTCGCGGCCCCACAACATGCAGACATTATCAGCGCCCGCGGATGTGATTTGTGTTTTTGAAACAACGACGCCAGTGGCTCCCAATCTATGCATTTTTGGTTGGCTAGCTGTATACCGTCCTTATCGCCGTGGCACGAAATATGGAGCACATCGAAATTGCCTTCATGTGCGAACTTAAGCGCACGAGAAAGCCGTTGCTCATCCAGGGCAACGCGCATCTCGAAGTCGATGTTGAGCAGCCGCAGCAGCTGGCTGGTTGAATTGCCATCGAGCTGGTTTTTGTAGAAATCGCTTGGACTGGAAGATTCTATAATCAGAACTTTCATTGAGCGTCCCCATCGCGATCGCAACTTGCTTGACTATCGGGATTGTACGCAAATCGTGGCAACCCGTAGAATGGGTTGAGCGCTCGCGAAACCCATCCTACGCGCCCCAGGTCGTTGCGGCCGCTGGCGGTGCCGTATCGCAGCCCGTAGGGCGGATTAGCGGAGCGTAATCCGCCGCTCTGCCGAGCCAGGATTCAAGGCGGCGGGTTACGCCACGACGCGGCTAACCCGCCCTACGCCGTAGAAAGCGCAAAAGTCCTCGATGCCCGCAGCAGCCATTTGGGCTGCGAGCACAAACGTGATGGGGGCAGCTGTTTTTCCGCCCACGCGTCGGCTAAAAATCGCGCCATCGTCACCACTCGTTTCCTGAAGGCCGAACGGTATGTTCACACACGTCATGGTCGGTGCAAACGATCTCGCCGCTTCCAAGAAGTTCTACGACGCCGTGCTCGGCGCCATTGGACTCCCGGCCGGCCAGGCCGATCCAAAGGGCCGCATCTTTTATCGCACCAAGACCGGCGTATTCGGCATCTCTGCGCCCATTGACGGTCAACCAGCTACGCCCGCCAACGGCGGCACCATCGGGTTTGCGTGCGTCAGCCCCGAACTGGCGAGAGCCTTCCACGACGCCGGCATCGCCAACGGCGGCAAGACCATCGAGGACCCGCCCGGCTGGCGCGAAGGCGCCACAGGCAAGTTCTATCTTGCCTACCTGCGCGACCCGTCTGGCAACAAGATTTGCGCCCTGCACCGCGGCTGAATTTTTGTATTTACCTCTCCCCGCCGCGCGGGGAGAGGTCGAGTGAGCGAAGCGAACGAGGGTGAGGGGGCGTTGCCGCGATTCTGAGCGCCGCAATTCCGCGCCCAGCGGCTAAGCCCCCTCACCCTGCCCTCTCCCCGCGCGCGGGGAGAGGGAGAAAGGAAGATGTCAGCGAGGAACGAGAGGCAACATCACTGCCCCTTGCAAATCGGCGGCGGGCCTTGCGGCGGCGGCGGATGAGTCTTTTTGTATTGGGCCAGCACCGGCTCAAGGGTTTCCTTAGGCCAAAATTTCGGCGCGCCGATTTCTTTCAAACAGGACGCGTTCCAATAAAGTCCGGCGCGCAGCAACGACTGGCCGGCCTTCACCGCTCGCGCGACCGCGTCGATGTCGGCTCTCTCCGGGTAGATGTACAGCGTCGTCGGATTGTCCTTCACGACGGCGACGACTTGTCCGGCATCCGACCGCGACCAACTGGTGCAGCCGTCGCTCCTCCCGTTGGCGTACTCCTCGAGCTGCCCGAACGGAACGTAGCCGTCCTGGTCAGCGTAGGCGCTGTGCGGATCTTTGCGAAGACAGACGTTCCGCAATAATGCGGCCGCATGTCCGCCGATCTCGCGCACTCTCGCGTTGGCGGTTTCGCCTTCGCCATCAAACTGAACGAACGAGCGTATCAAGGCCGCGTCGCGGTTCGCCGAGGTACGGTAATAGCCTTTGAATGACGTTCTGGTCTCGGCGGTTACATAGGCCCCGCCGGCCATCAGAAAAGAGTCCAGCGCATTGCCAAAGTTCTTCGCGCACTTTTTGCCGTTGGCGAAATCCGCGATGCCTTTCAGGTCGCGACCGCCGCCGTGCCCCGAGGAAAACGCACGAAACGACCGGCTCGCTTCACAGACGACGTAAAACCGCGGCCCCGCTTTGCCGCCGCCAAGATCGTGGGGACGGGTAGCGTCCATGGCCAGGTAGCAGGGATTTCTGACCTTGCCGGCGTGAACCTTTTGGACGTAGAGCGCGCGCCCCCGCTGCAATACCACCGGCGCGATTTGACCTTCGCCTTCCCCGACGTCGGGCTTGAGCCAATCCGGAATGTCTGCTTGTTGCTCCAGAGCAAACGAGCGTGACGCCGCCGCCAAGAGCGTGACGATCAAGACGACGGTGATCATCAAGCGCCCGGCGATTTTGACAATCTTCAGAACGGCAGAGGTTGTCCGCACCGATGCGCTTCTCCTTTGGACCCTAACGCCCGCGGCGTGCGCTTGAACAGCAAGCGTAGCCCGGATGAGCGCAGCGATATCCGAGGCGTGTCTCTCGGCCGCGCTAGAGTTTCGCCCGCCCTCGAGATTTCATGGTGTAGGCGCGTAGCGCGTGAAGACGAAGTCGCGGTCCTTGGCGGGCTGATGGCAGGGCCAGCAAGTTTGGTGCAGCGCCTCGCCGCCGGGTTTGCCGTTGGTGAAGTCGGCGAATCCCCAACCGGCCGTCGCCGCGTATTTTTTTAAGTTCTTGACCATGAATTGAACATTCACAGCGGACTCCGGAACGGACGATTGCAGGCCGGCGCCGGGAAAGCCCATAGCCAATACTTTATCGTTTTCGTCTGAAGAGCCTTCATTCCAATGCAGCGCGGCGATCATTGCGCCGTCCGGGAATGGGCGCTTGCCTTCGCGAAAGGCCTTTGCCGCAATATCGTTGCCCAACAGCGCGCGCAACTGGTTGTGTGCCATGTGGCCTTCAAAGACCGCCATGTTGTCGCTTTTGCCTCCTACCAGCCGGGAGACCGCGATCAAGTGCCAATCACGATATCCCGCCGGAATTGTAACACCGTAGATCGGGGCGGCATTAGTTCCAGCCTTCGGCTGGCGCTCTTTGGCGCTCTGTGCCGCGGACTTCGTGACGTAAACAGCGGAAACCGCGATAGCGGCGCAAATTCCGAAAGCACTAACAGCTTGCACGGTCGCAGAGAGCTTCATGATCTGCTCCTGTTGGCTGGGCGAGATCACTGCCGAGACGTTTTAATATGGGCCGTTTGACTATTTCTATTGTACCTCGGTATCGGTCGCTGGGAAGGTAACGAGTGATCTTTGTCGACACGTCGCCAAGGCGCACGATGCGCGGCTCCTGTTCAAGGGCAACGACTTCGTTCACGCCGATATTGCAAAAGCCCGAGCGCGCAGCGCTGCGCTGCGTCGTCTCCATGACTGGAGCGCGCGGAATTTGCCGGTGAAGAATTGCCGGACGTTTGGTCGGACCGTGTCGCCGTTGTCGCGCCCTCTCCCTTTCGGGAGAGGGGTACGAGGCAGTGCAGCAACAAGAATGGGTGAGGGCTCGGGCCGCGCCCCCTCACCCAACTGTGTTTGTTCGATCTCCAGCGCCGCCCTCTCCCGCGACGGGGAGAGGGCACACACGCGGCGCTTCGATTTCTCGGCGCAGCGTCACGTTTTACTTGACATAAATCCCTATTTCAGTTACCTGCTGTCTTCGAATCTCGCTCAGCGAAGGGCGCTTTCCAGATGCGATCCTGAAGGTGGAGCGAGTGCAGTGCCTGCGGGCGGATTCGCAATCCGTTCTCGGGCGGTCCGGGCAGCGCAAACAAGTGTACGCAGTTTGCACAAGGCAAAACTGCTATGCCCTCCGGCATTACGACCGGGGTGCCAGGTGCTTAGTTTACAAGGTGCCTGGCTTAAGCGCGAGCGATGGTACGCGTAACGCCTAAGCGGCTTGTATCGGGATTGTTTGCCGCAACGAGGAACTATTCACCGTTCCGCCTATTGGCTTTTGAGAAAGGTTGCCGATTTGATGTTGAATCCGTGGCTTGCCCTGTCGTTCAAAGCGCGCCGATGAATGTCGGCTCCCCGCCAAAGAAACCCGCGACCGCATCGAGCGCGAAACACTGCTAAGGATGGCCGTGCCATGAGACCGTCTGGCCGCCCACAAGGCCGGCAAAGAATCAAGAGAAACCTGGCTGCCTCAGATGGCGGCCTCGTCATTTAGCCAGCATCGGCCGCGCGGGTGTTCCGCGTGGACCCCGCCAACTGCACCAAACAACCATCAATCACAATCAATTCAGTGGAAGCACCCTTTGAGTGAACTTTTAGAAATCGGACTCCCCAATGGGAACGTTTGTTACCTCACCTCCGCAGCAATGCGGACGATCGCCAAGTTCCTGTGCTGGGAAACATTTCAGCGCGGACAATATCGGCGACCGGGTTTCGAATTGCGGGCCGCCGATACGGTGATCGATATCGGCGCCAATATCGGCATGTTCGCTTTATGGAGCGAGCCGCAGATTCCCCAAGGCCGGCTCATTTGTATCGAACCAAACCCGCACGCACTCGAATGCCTGCGGATGAATATTTTTCAGAACGACCTGCGCAACGTGATCATCGTTCCGGCCGCTGCCGGTAGCAACAACGGTGCCCTGGAGTTGGTCTGTCATCCGGGCTGGGAGGCGTTCGCGCATAGCGCTGCCGTCGACGTGCCATGGTTCTATACCAAATCCAGAATGGCGCGGCTCACGCGCTGGCTGCTGCAACGCTTGCTGCGGCACGCTCCTCAGGCCGCAGCCGCAACGCCGATCGTGGTGCGACAGATGCCGCTCGCGCACATCATGGATGAACACGCGGCTGCCACGGTTGACTTCCTGAAGATCGACTGCGAGGGCAGCGAGTTCGAAGTGCTGCGCAGCCTGGACGCCGCGCACTGGGCCCGCATCGAGCGCATTGTCATTGAGTATCACGATTTCGGCCGTGGCCGAGATCACCGCGAACTGATCCGGATCCTCCACGACAATGGCTTTGAAACCGAGGTGGTCCAGACCATCCTGGAACGTTTGACCGCGCTTGTGGGCGCCCGAATTGGGATGATCTGGGCCAAGAAACGCCGCCCGATCATTTGACAATGTACCATCTCACCTGGTCGTCGTCTTGGCTGGAAGCTCTATCGGCGAAGCGCAACGAACAACGGCTTCACCTTCTCGCGCAGCCGGACTACTCTACTTCGGACTCAACCACCTTTCCTGGCTTGGCGAACATGTCGCCGTGTCAGAAGGGCGCGAATCTCCAATCCTGAGGGCTCTGGCAAATGATCAAATTCGGAATTGGGCAAGCGGTGCGGCGCGTGGAAGATCAACGCTTCCTGACCGGCCAAGGGCGCTACGTCGATGATATCGTGCTTCCCGCCATGTGCCATGGCGTGAACGTGCTTTCCCCGCATGCCCATGCCCGCATCAAGAAGATCGACACATCGAAGGCGAAGGCGGCGCCGGGCGTGCTGCTGGTGCTGACGGGCGCCGACGTCGCGCACGATCACCTGGGCGGGTTTACGGCCGCCATGATGCCGGAGGATCTCGGCGCGCCGAAAGGTCACCGCATTCATCAGCAGCTTCTGCAATCCGACAAGGCGCGCTTCGTAGGCGACCGCATCGCCTTCGTGGTCGCCGAAACACGTGCGCAGGCGCGCGACGCGGCCGAGATGGTCGAGATCGAGTACGAGCCGCTACCGGCGGTGGCGCTGCTCGAAGACGCCGCCAAGGATGGCGCGCCGAAAGTGTGGGACGACAATCCGAACGGCAATGTCGCGTTTCTGCTGATGATTGGTGACCAGGCGGCGACCGACGCGGCGTTCGCGAAGGCCAAGCATCACGTCAAGCTGCGGATCGAGAACAACCGGCTGACGCCGGTGTCCATGGAGCCGCGCACCGCGATCGGCGATTACAACAGCGCTGACGACACTTACACGCTCTACACCTCGTCGCAAAATCCGCATGGCGCGCGCACAGAGATCGCACACATCCTCCATATCGCTGAAAATCAGCTGCGCGTGGTGTCGCCCGACGTCGGCGGCGGTTTTGGCCTCAAGGGCGGCGCGTTTCCCGATGATGCACTGGTGGTGTGGGCGTCAAAGAAACTCCGTCGCCCGGTGAAGTGGGTTGCGTCGCGCTCTGAAGCGATGATGACGGATCATACCGGCCGCGATCTGGTGAGCTATGGCGAGCTCGCGCTCGACGAGAAAGGAAAGATCCTGGGGATCCGCTCGCAGGCGCTATTCCAGGTCGGCGCATATTTCGTCGGCCCGGGCATGGTGAGCGGTCTGTTTTCGATGCGCTTTATTCCGGAAGCCTATGACGTGCAGGCAATCCACGTCATGTGCAAAGGCCTGTTCACCAACACGCCGCAGGCGGGTCCCTATCGCGGCGCCGGACGCCCGGAGGCCGCCTACTTCACCGAGCGCCTGATCGAGCATGCGGCAAAGCAGATCGGTATGGATGTGGCGGAGATCCGCCGCGTCAATCTCATTGCTCCGGATAAATTCCCCTACAACACGCCGACCTGGTTCAGCTACGATTCCGGCGAGTTCGTTCGCCTGCTCGACAAGTGCATCGATATGGCGGACTGGAAGGGATACGCGAAACGCAAAACTGCGTCGGAAAAGGCCGGCAAACTGCGCGGCCGCTCGGTCTGCTATTACATCGAGTTTGGCGGCATCTTCAACGACCGCATGGATATCCGCTTCGATCCGGGCGGCACCGTCACGGTGTTCGCCGGTACGCACTCCCACGGGCAGGGGCACGCGACGGTGTTCGCACAACTGGTCCATGAATTCCTCGGCGTGCCGTTCGAACAAATCCGCTATGTGCAGGGCGATACGGCCCAGGTGCAATTCGGGCGCGGCACCTACGGAGCGCGCAGTGCGGTGGTCGGAGGTAGTGCGCTTCGCCGCGCCGCGGATGCGATCATCGACAAGGCAAAGTCGATGGCGGCCGCCATGCTGGAGGCGGACGCCGGCGACATCGAATTCAAGGACGGTAACTTCACGGTCGCCGGCACCGACAAGGCCATCCCGCTCGTCGAAGTAGCGAAGGCATCGTTTGCGCCGATGGGACCAATGACCCAATTCGGCATCGGGCTCGAAGGCTCCGGCAGTCATTCGCCCGAGCCGCCGAGCCACCCGAACGGCGCGCATGCGGTCGAGGTCGAGATCGACCCGGAGACCGGTGAGGTCGCGGTCGACCGCTACGTAATGGTCGATGATCTCGGGCAGGTTCTCAATCCGATGATCGTCAACGGCCAGCAGCATGGCGGGGTAGCGCAAGGGATTGGCCAGGCGCTTTACGAGCATGCCATCTACGACCCAGCGACCGCGCAGCTCGTCACCGGCAGCCTTATGGACTACGCCATGCCGCGCGCCGACATGGTGCCGAACTTTGTGATCGCCTTGGAAGAAGTGCGCTGCAAGACCAATCCGATCGGCGTCAAGGGCATCGGCGAATCCGGCACCATCGGGGCTCCGCCGGTGGTCATCAATGCGATCATTGATGCGCTGGGTCCACTCGGCATCGACCGCATCGATATGCCCGCAACGCCGAGCCGGGTGTGGCAGGCGATACAGAGCGCGAAGGGAGCCGCCTAAACGCCCGCTATTCCTCGAAGTGCAGGTTCGCGGCCCTGACCACGTCTTTGTATTTGACGATGTCGGCCTCGATCATGCGCTTGAAGTCTTCCGGTGAACCGCCGCCGGGCTCGACCGCCATGGCGCGCAGCTTCTCCGATACGCCCGGATCGCGGATCGCCTGGCGCAATCCGGTTTCAAGCTTGCTGACGATGGCAGCCGGCGTCGCCGCCGCCGCGAATACGCCGCTGAACAGGTGAATGTCGACGTCCGGATAGCCGGCCTCGGCCATGCTCGGCACGCCTGGCAGTTCCGCGGAACGCTCGGCGCCGGTGACGGCGACAGCCTTGACCTTGCCGGCCTTCACCATCGGCACCGCCGGCGGCCCGTCGGCAATTGCCGCCATGGTCTGGCCGCCGACGACGCTCAGGATCATGTCGGTGCTGCTACGGTACGGAATGGCGACGCCCGGCATGCCGGATTTCAATTTCAGAAGTTCGGTCGTAATCGTGAACGCCGGCGACGTGGTGGCGTAATTGGCTTTGTCCGGATGCGCCTTGGCCCATGCGACCGCCTCCTTCACGTTCTGTGCCGGGTGGTCGGCGGCGATCACCATGAACAGCGGAAACCGCGCGATCATGGCAAGCGGAATGAACGTCTCGGCCGGTCGGTAGGGCAGATCGGGATAGATGGCGGCGGCGATCGACGTCGCACCGCTGGCGCCGATCAACAGCGTGTAGCCGTCAGCCGGCTGGTGGGAAACATATTCGGCAGCGAGCCGGCCCCCTGCTCCGGCGCGGTTCTCGATCACCACCGGCAGACCGATCAGATCGGAGAGCTTTTGCCCGACAAGGCGTGCGAAAATATCGTTGCCGCCGCCGGCCGCGAAACCAACCACGATATGGATCGGCCGGGTCGGATAATCGCTTTGCGCATGCGCCGCCGTAAGCGCCGACGCCAGGAAAATCGCCAAGAGCAACAACAGCAGCGACCGGCAGACGCCGCGGTCGCGAAGCCCTCTTCCGATCACGACGCCATCCATTCGACCAGCGCCTGGTTTACGGCCTGCGGCCGCTCGAGCGTGGACAGGTGGCCGCAGTCGGGAATAACGACAACCCGCGCGCCGCGGATGCCTGAGGCAATCTCCTGCGCGAGCGCCGGCGGCGTCAGTTCGTCGCCGTCACCGACGAGGACGAGCGTTGGGCACGCAATGGCCGCCAAGGTCGGGCGCGAATCCGCGCGGCCCATGATCGCCTGCGTTTGCCGCAGGAACACCTGCGGCCCGGTTTCCTCCCCCATGGCGTGCACGATGGCTTTGAGGGCCGCATCGCCGTGGCGGCCACGATGCACCAGCAGCCGGAAAAGGGCGTCTTCCATCTCGGCAAAGCGGCCGGCTTTGACCATTTCGATCCGCGGCAGTCGAGCTTCCGTCTGTTGCGGCGTCTCCGGGCGTGCCCCGGTATCGAGGAGCGCCAGTTTCGCCACGCGCTCCGGCGCCTGGCGCATGATTTCGAAAGCGATGTAACCGCCCATCGACAGCCCGGCGAGCGCGAAGCGCGGCGGCGCCGCCGCAAGGATGCGGCGGCCGATCGCCGCGATCGTGTCATCGCGGCTGTGATCCGCGACCGTCACCGGACCAAACCGCCACAGCGCCGGTATTTGTTCGGCATAGAGGCGCGCCGAACAACTAAGCCCCGGCACGAGAACGACCGGCAAATAGTCAAAAGCAGTATCGGGCATCGGCTTTTTCGCTTTCCAGCTTCGAGAAAAGTGAAGCAATCCTTTTACTTACCGGACGATGTTAGGTTGACTTTGGCGCGTTCGATCCTATGTTCCGGCCACCGAAAGCACGGCGGATTCGGCCTTGCAACGCGTTTCCTCCGTTTATTCCATTGGTTCCCGCTCCCCGCGGGGGCCCTGATTTGAGGGTTTATGTCGTTTACTCATCTCGGCTTGTCCGAAAAAGTTCTCGCCGCCGTTGCGGCGGCCGGTTACCAAACTCCCACCCCGATCCAAGATCAAGCCATCCCCCACGTACTGGCGCGGCGCGACGTACTGGGCATCGCCCAGACCGGCACCGGCAAGACGGCAGCCTTCACGCTGCCGATGCTGACCATCCTGGAGAAAGGTCGCGCCCGGGCGCGCATGCCGCGCACGCTCATTGTCGAGCCGACGCGGGAACTTGCGGCGCAGGTGCAGGAAAGCTTCGTCAAATACGGCGCCAACAGTAAGCTCAACGTCGCGCTCTTGATCGGCGGCGTCTCGTTCGACGATCAGGACGTCAAGCTGACCCGCGGCGTCGACGTGCTGATCGCCACCCCGGGCCGCCTGCTCGATCACTTCGAGCGCGGCCGGCTCCTTCTGAACGGCGTCGAGCTTCTCGTCATCGACGAAGCCGATCGCATGCTCGATATGGGTTTCATTCCCGACATTGAGCGCATCTGCAAGCTGGTCCCGTTCACGCGCCAAACCTTGTTCTTCACCGCGACCATGCCGCCGGAAATCCGGCGCATCACCGAACAGTTTCTGCACAATCCGGTCCGCGTCGAAGTCTCCCGTCCTGCAACCACTGTTGCCACGACGGCACAGTTCCTGGTCAAAGCCGGGCATGAGCCGCACGATAAGCGCGATGTGCTGCGCCGCCTGATCCGCTCGGCCGACGGTTTGAAGAACGCGATCATTTTCTGCAACCGCAAGCGCGAAGTGGCGACGCTGCACCGCTCGCTGCTGCGTCACGGCTTTTCGGTTCTGGCTCTGCACGGCGACATGGACCAGTCCGCACGCACCGCTGCACTTGACCAGTTCCGCAAGGGCGAAGTGACGCTTCTGGTCGCGTCTGACGTCGCGGCACGGGGCCTCGATATTCCCGACGTGAGCCACATCTACAATTTCGATGTCCCGCATCATGCCGACGACTATGTGCACCGGATCGGCCGCACTGGCCGCGCCGGCCGAACCGGCACCGCGATCACCATCGTGGCGGGATCCAACGATCAGAAGGCGGTGGCGGCGATCGAAAAGTTGATCGGGCAGCCAATTCCCTGGATGAGTGGAACGCCCCTCGAAACAGCTTCGACACCGCGGCGGGCGCCGGATGCTCCGGCACCGCATACGGCGCCAGCGCCGCAAAGAGAGCGGCAACAGCCGCGCCGCGGCCGCGCGGACGGTCACCGCCAGCCGCACCGGTCTGCTTCAATCGCCCGCATCCCGCAGCGCCCGCCACAGCCTGCCAAAAATCGCAATGAAGACGGGGATGCTTCTCATCTGCCGGCCTTCCTGCTGCGCCCGGTGCCGCTGAAGGCATAAGCTTCAACTGCAATAATTGCGCAGCCCCTCACGCGTTGCCGGCACAGTTCCCGTTTACCGGTCGTTCACGGCTTTCTCCTAGGTTTTACTACGTATTCGCGGCTGCGCGTCCGAACTCATCAGGCTTTTCAGCGCAATCGGAGCGATTTTGCATGGCCGCGCCCGGCGACGAGCACGAACGCACTCTGGCATACGCCGAGATCGCGCTTCAGCAGATCAGGGCGCTGCGCCTGCCCGCTGTGCCGCGAAATTTCGAAGTCTGGTACCATTACGCCACCGGCTACAATCAGGACCTGAATCGGGCGATCAACGAAACGTTGGCGCAAAAGGGTACGCTCGACGATGCCGATATTGAGCAGATTCATACGACCTACCTGTCACCGAACCGAGCAAGCGAGCGCATAGAGACGGTCGGCACCCGCGTCCTCGACGAAATCAAGCAAGTGCTGGACATGATCGACGCCGCCGCCGGCACGGCGACCAGCTATTCGGAGAGCCTGGCCGACGCCAGCCAGCAGCTGCAAGAGACCATTGACGGCACTGCGATGCGGGCCATCATTGCGCAGCTCCTTGAAGGCGCCAAGGAAATGGAGATCAACAACAAGAAGCTGGAAGCGCGCCTGTCGGCGTCCAGGCAGGAGATCGAGGAGCTGCAACAGAATCTCGAAGCGGTACGAACCGAGAGCCTCACCGATCCGCTGACCACGCTGGCAAATCGCAAATTCTTCGATATCGAACTCGGCCGCGCCTTAGCTGAGGCCAAACTAATGAGTGAGCCGCTGTCGCTGTTGATGACCGATATCGATAACTTCAAAGCATTCAACGACAAGTACGGACATTTGACCGGCGACCAGGTGTTGCGATTGGTCGCCATATCCGTGAAACAAAACGTCAAAGCCCGCGACATCGCCGCGCGCTACGGCGGTGAGGAGTTCATGGTGGCGCTGCCGAACACCCAGCTGCAGCATGCGATTGCAATCGCGGACCACATTCGCCACGCCGTCATGACAAAGGAATTGATGAAACGCTCGAGCGGCGAGCGTCTCGGCCGGGTGACGATTTCCATCGGGGTGGCGGCGCTGCGCCCGGATGATACGCCGCAATCGCTGCTCGAGCGCGCCGACGCCTGCCTCTACGCCGCCAAGCGGCACGGCCGCAACCGCGTCATCGGCGAAAACGATTCCGACGCCGAGGCACCATTTCGGGCGCGGGTGGCTTAACGGCAGCTTTGTCTAATGCGCTTCGGCGCCGCCGGCCTCACGCGCCGGCTCGATCTGCACGGATTCACCGCAACCGCAGGCCGACGTCTGGTTCGGGTTGTTGAACACGAACTGAGCCGAGAGTTTGTCGACCTTGTAGTCCATCTCGGTGCCGAGCAAAAACAACACCGCCTTGGGGTCAACGAGGAGACGGACTCCCTTGTCCTCGATCACCTCGTCTAGCGGATTGATCTTTTCCGCATATTCCATGAAGTAGCTCATGCCGGCGCAGCCGCCATTTTTGACGCCGACGCGCACCGCCGCGATCGGTTGGTCGGCTTTCGCCATCACTGCCTTGATGCGGTCGGCAGCGGCTTCGGTAAGCCGCATTACCTGAGGTCTCGGCCGGGGGCTGGCCATCGTCGCATTCTCCTCGCCTCGCACGAGGCGCTTTCATCGCAGTTGCAATCCGGAATAACTCAAAGGTACTAAAGACTTCGCTACCCTTGATGTAGTGCACCGCATAACGGCGCGCAACTCGCGGATCTTCACCACATGTTGAGCACGGCGCGGGCCTCGTCCGACATGCGGCTCGGATCCCACGGCGGGTCCCAAACAATCGTGACCTTCGCCTCACGCACGCCCGGTACACTGGCGACGGCATTCTCCACCATGCCCGGCAGTTCCGCCGCCGACGGACAGTTCGGAGTGGTCAGCGTCATATCGATCTTGACCGCCCGCTCGTCGTCGATATCGACTTTGTAGATCAGCCCGAGCTCATAGATGTCGGACGGAATTTCAGGATCGTAGACAGTTTTGAGCGCGCCCACGATCTCATCGGTCATGCGCGCCATTTCGTCTGCGGGTATCGCAGACGGCCGCTCTACCGCCTCAGCGGTCGCGACAACGCCTGCGTCCGGGTTCGGTTGATCTTCCATCATGTGAAGAAGCCCTGAGCTTTGACCAGCGCCTGCGCCAGGCAGTCAATTTCATCGCGCGTATTATACATCGCAAACGAAGCACGGCAGCTTGCGGTGACGCCGAAGCGCGCGAGCAACGGCATCACGCAATGGGTGCCGGCGCGGACTGCGACGCCGGAGCGGTCGATAATCGTCGCCACGTCGTGAGGATGGGTGCCCTTAATTTCAAACGACACGATCGGGCCCTTGTCCTTGGCGGTACCGAAGACGCGCAGCGAATTGATTTCCCGCAGGCGATCATGGGCGTAACGCAGGAGACCCGCTTCATGGTTACGAATCCGCGGCTTACCGACCGACGCGATGTAATCGAGCGCAGCGCCCAGCCCGATTGCCTGCACGATCGGCGGCGTGCCCGCTTCGAACTTGTAGGGCGGATCGCCGTAGGTAATGCGATCTTCGGACACTTCGCGGATCATCTCGCCGCCGCCATTGAACGGCGGCATGGCGGCCAGGTGATCGTATTTGCCGTACAGCACACCGATGCCGGTCGGACCGTAAAGTTTGTGTCCGGTGACGGCGTAGAAGTCGCAACCGATGTCCTGCACGTCGACGTCGGCGTGCACGGCGCCCTGTGCGCCGTCGATCAGCACCGGAACGCCGTGCGCATGTGCGATCCGTGTCACCTCTTTCACCGGCACCAGCGTGCCCAGCATGTTCGACATGTGGGTGATGGCGACCATTCTGGTGCGGGGACCGAGGAGCTTCTCGAATTCATCGACGAGAAAATTTCCCTCGTCGTCGACCGGCGCCCACTTGATCACCGCGCCCTGTCGTTCGCGCAGAAAATGCCAGGGCACGATGTTGGAATGGTGCTCCATGATCGAGAGCACGATCTCGTCGCCGGGTTTGATCCGCTCGCGGCCGAACGTATAGGCGACGAGGTTGATGGCCTCGGTCGCATTGCGGGTGAAGATGATTTCTTCCTTGCGCCCGGCGTTGAGAAACGCCGCCACTTTTTCGCGCGCGCCTTCATAAGCCTCGGTCGCCTCGTTGGCGAGGTAGTGCAGCCCGCGATGCACGTTGGCGTACTGCGTGGTGTAGGCCTGCTCAATCCGGTCGAGAACCGCGCGCGGCTTCTGCGCCGAGGCCGCGTTGTCGAGATACACCAGCGGTTTGCCGTAGACCTCAAGCCCAAGGATCGGAAAATCCGCACGGATCCGATTGACGTCATAGGCACCGTTGGTCACTGCCGGATGCATGATGCTTAAGCTCGCGCCTTCAACCACGCCGCGACCTGATCCATCAGCGCCTCACGCAAGCCGGCGTGTTCGACGCCGTCGATCGCTTCACCGACGAATGCCTGGATCAACAACGCTTCCGCTTCCGCGTCCGGAATGCCGCGCGCCATCAGGTAGAATTTCAGCTCCTCGTCGATTGCGCCGGCGGTGGCGCCGTGCCCGCACTGCACGTCGTCGGCAAAGATCTCAAGCTCCGGCTTGTTGTCGGCCTCGGCGCGTTCGGACAACAGCAACGCCCGCGTCATCATCTTGGCGTCGGTCTTCTGGGCATGCGGCCGCACTACGATGCGGCCCTGGAACACGCCGTGCGCTTCATCGTCGAGTACGGACTTGAACACTTCGCGGCTCTGGCAGCCACGCGCGAGATGCGTCACGAGGAGCGTGGTGTCGGCGTGCTGCCGGCCGTTGATCAGGGTGGCGCCGCGAATGTTGGCTACGGTGTCTTCGCCGTCGAAGTTCAGAAACAGCTGATTGCGCACGACGGCGCCGCCGGCGGTGAAAGTAAACGCATTGAACCGCGCTTTAGACCCGATGGCCGCCGCCAGCGTCGAGACATGTAGCGCGTCCGCTCCTTCGCTGATGATCTTGACGTGATCGACATGGGCCTCGTCGCCGACGAACAATTCCAGCGCCGCGTTGACCTGATAGTCGCTACCCGCGGAACCTTCATGGCTCTCGATCAGCATGACGCGGGCGCCCTGCTCCACGACAACCAGCGAACGGATAAAGCTCGCCGCGGGCTTTTCGGAAGCTACAAAGAGCAGATGCAGCGGCCGCTCGATTGTCGAGCCGGCGGCGACCCGGATGACCGCGCCGTCACCCATCAGCGCGGTATTGAGCGCAACAGCGACATCGCTCCCGGGCGCGAGTTTGCCCAGATGTGCGGTGAGCGTTGCGTCGCCGTCCGCAAGCGCGTTGCCGAGCGAAACGATCGAAAGGCCGGGCTCCAGCGCCGCGGTGTCGGACAATTCCGGCACGAAGGCGCCGTCGACGAAAACCAGTCGGCGCGCACCGATATCGCCGAGCACTTGGCCCGCGGCCTTCGCCCGCGCTTTGGCGGCGGCATCGGGCGGTCCGGCGAGCGGCTTGGCATCGCGCATCAGCGCGCGCAGATCGGTGTACTTCCAGTCCTCGATGCGGCGATGTGGCAGACCTTCCTTGGCGAAGACATCGAATGCGGCCGCGCGCCGCTCGGCGATCGCTGCGTCACCTGGAAGGCGCGCGCGGGCGTCCACGTACGCGTCCGCCAGCGCGGTCTCGGCAGCCGTCTTCATCACCTTCACGTCGGCCATTTTAGATTCGGTCCTGAATTGCGTCCTGGCATTCATTCGTTTTTGCTCGCGGCGAGCCGCATCCGCTTACGCCGCCTCCTCCTGATACTCGGCATAGCCGCGCGCTTCGAGTTCGAGCGCCAATCCCTTGCCGCCGGTCTTCACGATGCGGCCCTTGGAGAGCACGTGCACCACGTCGGGCACGATGTAATTGAGCAGCCGCTGGTAATGCGTAATCACGACAAATGACGTCTGCGGCGAGCGAAGCCGGTTAACGCCTTCCGAGACGATCTTCAGCGCATCAATGTCGAGGCCGGAATCGGTTTCATCGAGCACCGCGAGCCGCGGCTCGAGCAGCGCCATTTGCAGGATCTCGTTGCGTTTCTTCTCGCCGCCGGAGAAGCCGACGTTGACGGCACGGCGCAGCATTTCCTGATCGATGCCCAGCTTCTTGGCGAGTTCGCGGACCTTTTTCAAAAACTCCGGCGTGGAAAATTCGGCCTCGCCGCGCTTCTTGCGCTGGGCGTTGAGCGCGGTGCGCAGGAACGTCATGGAGGCAACGCCCGGAATCTCCAGCGGGTATTGGAAGGCGAGGAACAGCCCGGCCGCGGCCCGCTCGTCGGGCGTCATATCGAAAATATTCTTGCCGTTGAACAAGACCTCGCCCGAAGTTGGCGTGTAGCCGGCCTTGCCTGCAAGCACGTAGGCCAGCGTCGATTTACCCGAACCGTTCGGACCCATAATGGCATGCACCTCGCCCGTGTTTACGGTGAGGTCGAGGCCTTTAAGAATTTCCCTGCCATCGATCTCGACATGCAGGTCTTTGATTTCAAGCAACGGCATTCAACAAAACTCCGGTTTCTTCTTTATAGGAAGCACAGCGTTCGTCAGCGTCGACCCCAACGCCAGCGCCACTCGCCGTCCGTCTTCAAACGGCTGACTATCAAGAGCGCAACGATGGCCAACAGGTCGATCGGCACAATGACGAACACCCAGCGCGTCTTGTCGGCGAACAGCGGCACCATCATCGCCGAACCGATGACCACGATGAGGGTCGCGACTGTAACGAGCCATCCTTGCCAGGTTATCGGCGTGACGCCATAGCCGAACTGCCTTGGCTTGAACCAATATTCAGTCATAACACTTCGCGCCTAGCCGACGCTGCCTTCGAGCGAGATCGAAATCAGCTTCTGTGCCTCGACAGCGAACTCCATCGGCAGCTGTTGCAGCACGTCCTTGACGAAACCGTTGACCACCAGCGCCACGGCCTCTTCCTGCGAAAGCCCGCGCTGCATGCAGTAGAACAGCGTCTCTTCGGATATCTTCGAGGTCGTCGCCTCGTGTTCGAACACGGTCGAGGCGTTTTTGGTCTCGATGTACGGCACCGTATGCGCACCGCACTTGTCGCCAATTAAGAGCGAATCGCAATTGGTGAAGTTGCGCGCGCCGGTGGCGCGGCGGTGCGAGGTGACAAGGCCGCGATAGGTGTTGTTCGAGTGCCCGGCGGCGATGCCTTTGGAGATGATGCGGCTCGTCGTGTTCTTGCCGAGATGCAGCATCTTGGTGCCGGAATTGACCTGCTGGTAGCCGTTGGAGATGGCGATCGAATAGAACTCGCCGCGCGAATTGTCGCCGCGCAGGATGCAGCTCGGATATTTCCAGGTGATGGCCGAACCGGTCTCGAGCTGGGTCCAGGAAATCTTGGAATTCCTGCCGCGGCAGTCGCCGCGCTTGGTGACGAAATTGTAGACGCCGCCACGGCCGGCCGCGTCGCCCGGATACCAGTTCTGGATGGTCGAATATTTGATCTCGGCATCGTCGAGCGCAACCAGCTCCACCACCGCGGCGTGAAGCTGGTTCTCCTCGCGCATCGGCGCGGTGCAGCCCTCGAGATAGCTGACGTATGAACCCTTGTCGGCGATGATTAGCGTGCGTTCGAATTGGCCGGTGTTGCGCTCGTTGATCCGGAAGTAGGTCGACAGCTCCATCGGGCACCGCACGCCCGGCGGCACGTAGACAAACGAGCCATCAGAGAACACCGCCGAGTTGAGCGTGGCGAAGAAGTTGTCGCTGATCGGCACCACCGTACCGAGATACTTCTTCACCAGCTCGGGATGCTCACGCACGGCTTCCGAGATCGGCATGAACAGGACGCCGGCTTTGGCAAGCTCGGCCTTGAAAGTGGTCGCCACCGATACGGAATCGAACACCGCATCGACCGCGACGCGGCCATAGCCGCCCGCCTCGCCCTCTTCGTTCGCCGGCCTTTGAATGCCGAGCAGTGCCTCGCGCTCGCGCAGCGGGATGCCGAGCTTCTCGTAGGTGCGCAGGATTTCGGGATCGATTTCGTCGAGCGACTTCGGCGCCTTCTTCGGCGCGGAATAATAATAGAGGTCCTGGTAGTCGATCGGGCCGTAATCGATCTTGGCCCATTTCGGCTCGCGCATGGTCAGCCAGCGCTTATAGGCCTCAAGCCGCCACGCCAGCATCCACTCCGGTTCGTTCTTCTTTGCCGAGATGAACCGGACCGTATCTTCAGAGAGGCCTTTCGGCGCCTTCTCGGATTCGATCAGCGTCTCAAATCCAAACTTATACTGATCGACGTCGATCCGACGGACCTGATCGACGGTCTCTTGCACTGCCGGCATTCGTCCCTCCGCTCACGGTTTCAAGGACCGCGGGTTGGATCAAGTCGGTATGGTGATGATCTGGCCTGGGTTCGTCCGGTTCCCTGGTGACATCGATACCGGCCGTTTGAATGATTCCAACGGCCCTAAAATCGCTCGTTTGTGCAGCCGGTTAGGCCGCGATCCCTGGTGCCTTAGATAGTGCACCTGCGAGCTTTCTCCAAGCGCTAAGAAACCGCTCGACGTCGGCTTTTGTCGTCGTCCAGCCGAGGCTCACGCGCACGGCACCGCGCAGCAGAGCGGGCGAAACCCCCATAGCGGCAAGGACATGGGAGGGTTGCACCTTGCCGGACGAGCACGCGGCCCCCGACGACACCGCCACGCCATCGAGGTCAAGGGCTATCACGGCGGTCTCCGCCTTGACCCCTTCCAACCCAAACAGGGTCGTATTCGGCAGCCGCTCAGCTGCATCTCCGAAAATAACGGCCCGCGGCGAGATCGCCGATAGCTCCGCTTCCAAGAAGTCCCGCAGCCCACACATGTGCGCGGCCTCGTCGGCAAGCTGACGCCGCGCCGCTTCGGCGGCCGCGCCGAAGGCTGCGATCCCGGCAACATTTTCGGTGCCAGCACGCATGCCTCGTTCCTGGCCGCCGCCGCGAATGAGCGGATCAGTGAAATGGAGGTCTTCGCGTCCCCGCACCAGCGCGCCAACGCCCTTGGGACCGCCGATCTTGTGAGCCGAGAGCGTCAGCAAATCAGCGCCGAGCGTGCGCAAGTCGCAACGAACGCGCCCAGCCGCCTGCACCGCATCGACGTGCAGCAACCCCCCGCCCGCCTGCACGATCGCAGCAGCTTCCAGGACCGGTTGCACCACACCGGTCTCATTATTGGCGAGCATGAGCGAAACGAGTGGCCGGGCGACTTTGGAGACGGCGCCAGCAAGCGCCGCAAGATTTACGCGCCCGTCGACGTCAACGGGGATGTCCTCGATCGCATCGCGCACGAATTTGCCGCCCGCGCGCACCGAGGAGTGCTCGATCGCCGACATCAAAAGTTTGTCGCGCGGCCGCTTCTCTTTCGCGGTCTCGATTGCAGGCGTCAGCGCCAGCATGTTGGCTTCGGTGCCGCTGCCGGTGAAGATCACATCGGCCGGCCTCGCGCCAACGAGTTCCGCAACCTGTTCGCGCGCCCGCTCCACGTAGCGCCGCGCGGCACGGCCCTCGGCATGCACGGAGGATGGATTGCCGACGACCGCAATTGCCTCGGCGAACGCCGCGGTCGCTTCCGGCCGCAGCGGCGTCGTTGCGTTCCAATCGAAATAGCTGCGTTGCGCCATGCTGGTTATGCTTGCTTTTTGTCCCCTGGGCTGTGCTAGAAGTCGCCAGCGCATATATTCGCCGGCACAGGGCACGTCGCCAGTTTCAAAACCTAAGTGGTTATAGTCACTTACGTGTGCCCCCTGGCGCCGTCAAGCGTACGCCGAAGGCGTCGCTTAAGCCCCGCTTCACACCGATCGAGGTCTTAAAGAAAATGCCCGAGGTCATCTTCACCGGCCCCGGCGGCCGCATCGAGGGCCGCTATCATCCGGCACGGCAGAAAAACGCGCCAATCGGCATCGTGCTGCACCCGCATCCGCAGTTCGGCGGCACGATGAACCACCCGATCGTATACCAGCTCTACTACGCCTTCGTGCATCGGAATTTTTCCGCGCTGCGGTTCAACTTCCGCGGCGTCGGCAGAAGCCAGGGCGGCTTCGATCACGGCATCGGTGAACTCTCCGACGCTGCGGCCGCGCTCGACTGGGCCCAATCGGTCAATCCGGAAGCGCGCAGCTGCTGGATCGCGGGTTTCTCGTTCGGCGCCTGGATCGGCATGCAGCTCCTGATGCGCCGGCCGGAAATCGAAGGTTTCATTTCGATCGCGCCGCCGGCCAATCTCTACGACTTCTCCTTCCTGGCCCCCTGCCCGTCCTCGGGCCTCATCATTCACGGCGACAAGGACGCGGTCGTCCCGCACCGCGACGTGACGACGCTGGTGGAGAAGTTAAAGACGCAAAAGGGCATCATCATCGAGCAGAAAGTCGTGCCCGGCGCCAATCATTTCTTTGATGGCAAGATCGATGTGCTGATGAGCTCGGTCAGCGGGTATCTCGACAAGCGGCTTGGCACCAAGGGGGCGCGCGCGACCAGCGCTGCGTGACGCACGTCCATTGGGAGGCACGGAGCCGCGGCAGGTGCCCTCATGATTCCCACGGCCACCGCTGCGCTGCGTGCCGAATATTCAAAATGATCAACTCCTCGGCGCGTCGATCAATCATGTAGAACAGTCCGTAGCGAAAGCAGTGGATGTACTTTCGCCGAATGCCTGTCTGCTCAGTTTCCTGGCCTGAGTACGGATTGTCGAGCAGTTCCGCTAAGGCACTCTCGATGCTATCCACAAAGGCGCCGGCGAAGGTTGGCGCGTGCTTGAGCAGATAATCGACGCCTCGTTGAGTTCACGCCGCGCTGTCGCGGTGTAGCAGATTTTCATGCCCGCGATGCGCATGCTTTTTTGAAAATCTCTGCAATCTGCTCGTCGGTCGCGAACCGCCCTGCGCGCACATCAGCGGTGCTTTCGGCAATTGCCGCACGCTCATCATCTGTTAGCCGATACAACCCGCTTCGCCGCGCTTCGATCTCATGGGCAAGTTCGGCGAGTTCTTCCTGGTCCTCTTGCGGCCAGTCTTCGATTCGGCGCAGGATGTCCTTGGCGGTCTGGTTCATATGCTTCCATATAGCACACCAGCTGCCTCCCCTGCCACATGCCGCGCTGCTTGTTCAAAGCCCAAGTCGACGGCGCACAGTGTCTTCCCGGACGAGTTCGTGCGAAGACGTCGCCGCCCTTGCGCTTTTCTTGCCTCGGACAGTGCCGGCTCAAAACTTCATCGTTTAGGGCGGCTGGATCTAACGAAAGGCTTGTGTCGGCGGGCCGACAACAATGCTAAAAGAGGCTCATAACAACGCTAAAATAGCCTGAGGGAGGATGGGAATGAACAAGCTTGCAACCGCCTTGCTGGCAGGTGCCGCATTGGCGTTTTCCTTCGCCCCCGCCGGCGCGAAGGGCAAACTCGTCGGCGTGTCCTGGTCGAACTTCCAGGAGGAACGGTGGAAGACCGATGAGGCGGCCATGAAGGCCGCCATCGCGGCAGCCGGCGACAAATACATCTCCGCCGACGCGCAATCGTCCGCACAGAAGCAGCTGGCCGACATCGAAAACATGATCGCGCAAGGCGCCAACGTGCTGATTGTGCTGGCGCAGGATTTGTCCGCCATCGCACCGGCGGTGCAGAAGGCGGTTGATGAAGGCATTCCGGTGATCGGCTACGACCGGCTGATCGAAAATCCGAACGCGTTTTATATTACCTTCGACAACAAGGAAGTCGGACGGATGCAGGCCCGTGCTGTCTTTGCGGTCAAGCCGACCGGCAATTACGCCTTCATCAAGGGATCGTCCACCGATCCCAACGCCGACTTTCTGTTCTCCGGCCAGATCGAGGTCCTCAAAGACGCGATGGCCAGCGGCAAGATCAAAAATGCCGGCGAGGCGTACACCGACGGCTGGCTGCCAGCCATTGCGCAGAAAAATATGGAGCAGATCCTGACCAAGAATGACAACAAAATCGATGCAGTGGTCGCTTCAAACGACGGCACCGCCGGCGGCGCGATTGCCGCGCTTTCGGCGCAAGGCATGGCCGGCGCAGTGCCGGTGTCCGGTCAGGACGGCGATCATGCCGCGCTCAACCGCGTGGCGCTTGGCACCCAGACGGTCTCGGTGTGGAAGGACGCCCGCGAGCTTGGCAAAAAGGCTGCGGAAATTGCGGCCCTCCTGGCCAGCGGCAAGAAGATGAGCGAAGTTCCCGGCGAGGCGAAGTTCGCTGGCGGCCCGAAGAAGGTCGAGATGAACTCGCTGTTTCTCAAACCGATCCCGATCACGCGGGATAATCTCGGAATCGTCATCGATGCCGGCTGGATCAAGAAGGACGAGGTCTGCCAGGGCGTGAAGCCCGGCACGGTCAAGGTCTGCGGCTGATCGCGATTTGGCGATGAAGACAAGCCGGTGGCAGCCGCTTGCGCTGTTCCTCAAAGCCACCGAACTCGACACCCGGATGCTTGGCCTGGTCGGCGCGCTGCTGCTGATCTGGATCGCTTTCCACGTTCTCTCCGGGGGCTTATTTCTCACCCCGCGCAATCTATGGAATCTCTCGGTGCAATCATCGTCGGTCGCGATCATGGCGACCGGCATGGTGTTGGTGATCGTCACCCGTAACATCGACCTGTCGATCGGTTCGATGCTGGGCTTCATCGGCATGGTCATGGGTGTCGTCCAGACCCTGCTCCTTCCGCAGCTCCTCGGCTTCGAACATCCGGCAACTTGGGTGCTGGCGCTTGCGGCCGGGCTTCTCCTCGGCATCATCCTTGGCGCGTTCCAGGGCTTTGTGATCGCTTATCTCGGCATTCCATCCTTCATCGTCACGCTCGGCGGTTTGCTGGTGTGGCGCGGGGCGGCCTGGTGGGTGACCCACGGACAGACGGTCGCACCGCTCGACCGCACATTCAGGCTGATGGGCGGCGGCACCGAGGGCTCGATCGGCGCGGCGTGGAGCTGGGTCGTCGGCGTCATCGGCTGCGTCGCGGTCGTGATGATGCTGGCGCTGGGCCGCGCCCGGCGCACCAAGTTTCACTTCCCGCTCCGGCCAATAGCGGCGGAGATTTTTCTCGCCGGCGTCGCCTGCACGCTGATTCTCGGGGCCGTCGCAATTTTCAACGCCTATCCTTGGCCCGCCGGCAGCGTGCGGCGCTACGCGCAAGCGAACCATATCGCGCTTCCTGCGGGCGGCCTTTTCATCGCCCACGGCATCGCCCTTCCGGTCCTCATTGCGGTCGGCGTCGGGGTGGCAGTGACCTTCCTCGCGACGCGAACGCGCTTTGGCCGCTACGCTTACGCGATCGGCGGCAACCCCGAAGCAGCCGAACTTGCCGGCGTGAACACATGCTGGGTGATCATGAAAATTTTCATGCTGATGGGATTGCTCACCGCCATCAGCGGCGCGATCTCGATCGCCCGTCTCGACGCGGCGACAAACTCGGAAGGCACGCTCGCCGAACTCCTCGTCATCGCCGCTGCCGTGATCGGCGGAACGTCGCTCTCGGGCGGCGTCGGCAGCGTAGCCGGCGCAATGCTCGGCGCGCTGCTGATGCAATCGCTGCAATCGGGCATGGTGCTGCTCGGCGTCGACACGCCGCTGCAGAATATCGTCGTTGGCGCCATTCTGGTCTTCGCCGTGGGCCTCGACACCGTCTATCGGCGGCGAACCAAATAGCAGACCGCGATGTCCACTCCCAACATCCCTCTCGTCGAAATGCGTAACATCTCGATCTCGTTCGGCGGCATTCGCGCCGTCGAGCGGGCGTCGGTCGATCTCTGCGAAGGCGAGGTCATGGCGCTCGTCGGCCATAATGGCGCCGGCAAGTCGACGCTGATCAAGATTCTCTCGGGGGCCTGCCAGCGCGACGCCGGAACAATCCTCATTCGCGGCGAGGAAGCGATCATCGCCAATCCGCGCGATGCCAAAAAATACAGTATCGAGACGATCTACCAGACGCTTGCGCTTGCCGACAATGTCGACACCGCGGCCAATCTGTTTCTCGGCCGTGAGCTACGAACCGGCTGGGGGACTCTCGACGACATTGCGATGGAAGCCGCGGCGCGCAAGGTCATGGGCCGGCTCAATCCGCACTTCCACCGCTTCAAAGATCCGGTCAAAGCGCTGTCCGGCGGCCAGCGCCAGTCGGTGGCGATCGCGCGCGCCATCCTGTTCAATGCGAAAATTCTGATCATGGACGAGCCGACCGCGGCGCTCGGTCCGCAGGAGACCGCGCAGGTCGCCGATCTCGTCCTTAAGCTCAAGGCTGACGGACTCGGCATTTTTCTGATCAGCCACGACATTCACGACGTCTTCGATCTGGCGGACCGCATTTGTGTCATGAAGAACGGGCGCGTTGTCGGCACCGCGCGCGTCACCGACGTCACCAAGGACGAAGTTCTTGGCATGATCATCGCCGCTAAATGCCCGCCGGGAGCGGTTCCAGGGCCGGGCGCTGTACACTCGAGCTAAGTGGAAACCGTCGCCTTGTTCGTTGCAATGACGGTTCGCCCGCCAGGCCTTGATCCTGCAATCAGCTAAACTAGCCAGTCGGCGGTCTGATTCGAGAAACGTTGTTCTCCGCCGACGATGCGTAGGCCCGTGCCGATTTCAGGCATTCAGGCTGTTCCATGCAAGTTTCGCGTGCGTTGTTTTGAAAGCCAGGCACGCGGCAACGCGATGGATCAGCCGACGGCGCAGAATGAAATTCACGGCAGCAGCCGAGCGCTTGGCTTAGCGCCGCGGCTTGAGCTGATAGTCGCCGTGCTTGTCACAGCGGCTGCAAGTCTTGCGTCGCCGGCCGCTCGAGCCCAGCAATCCGGCAATTCGGCTGCGCCGGCTCAGCCGCTTGTCGTGAAGACTCCTCCAGCAGCACAGGCGCCGGTGCCGGATTCCGCGCTAGTGCTGCCGGCAGACATGCCGTCGGCGTCCGCATTCGACGCCAAATTCGGTGCAGCCGTCACCAGCGACTACAATTACCGCGGCTATACGCTTTCCAACCACTTGCCGAGCCTATCGGCCAATGTCGAAGCCACCTACAACATCTTGTTTGCCAGCGTGAATACGGCTTCGGTGCAGATGCCGGAGCTCTCGCACTTTCAGATGACCGATACGCTTGGACTGCGCCGGGCGTTTGGCGCACTCGCGGTGGAAACCGGCGGCGCGATTTACAGTTATCCCGGGGCCGCGAACGATCCGTCCTACGCGGAGGTTTATGTTTCGCCGAGCTACACGGTGACGAAACAGCTCACCATCGGCCTGAACGTCTTTTACGCGCCCGACTACTACCGCATGGGGGCCTGGGAGAACTACGATTCGCTCACCGCCAAATATGAGATCGGCTGGGGCCTGTCTTTCTCCGCCGAACTGGGCCACCAATTCTTCGGCACCACGCGCGCGACGACAACATCTCCCGCCATCGCGTTGCCGGACTACACCTACGCCAATGCCGGCTTTTCCTATACGTACAAGTCGCTCACGTTCGATCTACGCTACCACGCGACCACGTTGTCCAGACAGCGTTGTTTCCTGATAACCGGAACCGGATCGCCGACCGGCGGATCGAACGGCTGCGATCCTGCGGTCATCGCGACGTTGTCCTGGAACATGGGACTGTCGGAAATGAAATCGAATTTTGCCGGCCTAAAATGACCTCGCGATGGTTTTGCTAATCCCGCTCGGACAACTTCACCATTTTGCCCGCAGCCGATTTTCCCAGCGAGAACGAAAGTACGATGTCGGCGGGCGTCTGTTTGAACCGATTGCCGACCGCGCGGCGCACGGTTTCGGCGAATTCGGGCAATGGTTTGGCTTCGTATAGTCGGGGGAACGCCACCGTCACCTTTTCAAGCCGCCCATTTCTCCAGCTAAAGCCCACCTCCGGCTTCATGCCGGTCGACGCTTGCAAATCAGTTTCGACGGCCTGGGCGTATTTCCACCCGTCGATCAGGGTGCTGAACATATCGCAGGCTGCGAGGCCGGCTGTTAAGGCGAGCAATGCTACTATTCTGAACGTCGTGTGCTTCCTCATGCCGATGCCTCTTTCGGCGCTTCGCCAGCGCGCCGCCCGAGCGGGGCGCGACGCTCCGGTGGCGCCGGAAGTTTGAATCAATCGCCGGACCTGATACACCATCGCCGCCGCGGTGACGAACAGCGGCGAGAGCATTGAGTGCCAGCCGGTTGTTCCGGCGCGATCATGCCCCAATGATGACCGGAACGCGATGAGCACCTACAAGTCCGAGTTTCTCAACGTCCTCGCCAGCCGAGGCTTCATCCATCAGGTCTCGGAGCCCGAGGCGCTCGATGCGCTTGCGACTTCGTCGGCGATCACTGCCTATATCGGTTTCGACTCCACGGCCGCTTCTCTGCATGTCGGCTCGCTGTTGCCGATCATGCTGCTGTACTGGCTGCGGCAGACCGGCCACCGGCCGATCGCGCTGATGGGCGGCGGCACCACCCGCGTCGGCGATCCGTCCGGCAAGGACGAAAGCCGCCGGTTGTTGACTGACGAGGCGATCAACGAAAACCTGAAAGGCATTCGCGCGATCTTCGCCAAGTTCCTGAAATTCGAGGGCGCCGGCGGCAATGCCGTTATGGCCAACAACGCCGACTGGCTCAACACCCTCAACTACATCGATTTCCTGCGCGACGTCGGCCGCCATTTTTCCATCAACCGCATGCTCGCGTTCGATTCGGTGAAGCTGCGGCTCGACCGCCAGCAGGAATTGTCGTTTCTTGAATTCAACTACATGATCCTGCAGGCCTACGATTTCGCGGAGCTTTACCGGCGCTACGGCTGCGTGCTGCAGATGGGCGGCTCCGATCAGTGGGGCAACATCATCAGTGGTATCGATCTCGGCCGCAGGCTGCACAATGCGCAGTTGTTCGCACTGACCTCGCCACTCATCACCACGTCGTCAGGCGCCAAGATGGGCAAGACCGCGGCGGGCGCGGTATGGCTCAACGCCGACATGGTGAGTCCTTATGAATATTGGCAATACTGGCGCAATACCGAGGACGCCGACGTCGCACGCTTTCTGAAATTGTTCACGGTGCTGCCGCTCGACGAAATCGGACGGCTTGCGGCGCTCCAGGGCGCGGACGTCAACGAGGCGAAGAAAATTCTTGCGACCGAGGCGACCGCGCTGGTGCACGGCCGCGCTGCCGCCGACGAAGCGGCGGCAACCGCGCGAACGACTTTCGAGGAAGGTGGCCTCGGCGCCAACCTGCCGACGGTGCAACTGCCGCGGTCTGAACTTGCGGCGGGAGTAGGCGTGCTCGCGGCCTTCGTCAAAGCCGGCCTCGCAACCTCAAACGGCGAAGTACGACGCGCCATCGCCAACAATGCGATCATGATCAATGACATTCGCGTCACCAGCGACAAGGCGGCGATCGGAGAATCGGACCTTACAGCTGAAGGTGTCGTGAAGCTTTCGCTCGGCCGCAAGCGTCACGTCTTGCTGAAGCCGGTGTGAGCTTTCAGCGAAATTGGTCGCGCCCGACCGGGCCGTCGTCACCGCCGGTGGGAAATTCGAACACCTTGCGCAGAATTCCCGGCGCCAGCGCGGAAATCGGGTTGATGCGCAGCTGCGGACTGGTCGGCCGGCCTACCACTTCGTAGGTGATCCCGACCAGCCCCTCTTTCTCGCCGCCAAGGAACAGCCCGAGCAGCGGCAGCTGCCCGAGCAGATTATTGGGTCCGTAAAGCGGGACCAGCGTGCCGCGCAGGTGTACGTCGTCGTGCGCGTAATCGACGACGCCATCGATGGTGCCGCCGAGGATCGGTCCGCGCACGACGCCGTCGCGCAGCGCGACCCGGCCGGGCATGCGGGTGAAGTCGACGCGCATATTTGAGAAATCGATGACGTTGCCGCCGCGCCGGGGTTGGCTGCCGGTTGAGACTGCACGTTCCAGCTGGGTCTCGTCGTGAATGGCGAAATTGTGGGCGCTGAGCGCGCCCTGTTGCGCGGAATTTTCAGTAGACGGCGCGTCCATCGCAATCGCCACCTGCCCGCCGGTCATGCGCGTGTAAACGTCGGTGAAGCGAAAAAACGCGCCGGCATCATTGCTCTCCAGGTAGATCAGCTGCCGGCCACCGCCTCGCCGCAGGTCGCCGGTGAGGGTGGCATCGCGTCCGATCTTGGCGTTGAGGCCAAAGCTGCGAATATCGCCGGCCCGGCGCGACATTTTCAGATCGACGCTGCGCAACGCCTCGCCGTTGAAACCGACGACGGCACCAAGCTTCATATCGACGTCGACGTCTACCGCGCGACGTTTGCCATTCGGGTTCGACGAAGCGGCACCGGCCGCAGTCTTGACGAAGCCGCGCCCGTCGTAGACCTCACCGCGCATGACGACGCGCAGCGCCCCGTCACTGGCGCGGTCGATTTTGAGGCTGGCGCGGTCGCCGTCGGAAAAGCCGTAGGCCGGGAAACGTGCCGACTGCACTTCGCCGGAGCCGTCGAGATCGATCGATCCTTTGACGCCGCTGCCCGAGCCCTCGATCAGCAGATCCTCGATGCGGATCGATTGCGGTTTGGTCGTCAGAGTAAACGTTGCCCGCGCCGGCTTGCCGGATGGCTTGGCCCATCCGGGCAAAAGCCCGTCAATTCGCGCCGGCGTGAGATCGGCATCGACGGCGAAGCGGCCCTCGCGCTCGGCGGTCATGGCAACACGGCCGGAGAGCCGGATCGGAATGTTGCCGCTGATCGCATCGCCGACATCAAAGCCGAGACTGTTTCGCGCCGCCTCGTCGAGCGTGCCGGCAATACGGACTTCGGCTTCGGGATCGCCGCGTGATTTGCGGTACTCGAGACTGACCGGGGTGGTGCCGATTCGCACATCGCCCTTGAGCTGGAAGCCTTGCGGCGTGGCCGTCGCCCGCAACAAGGCGGCGTCGACCCTCTGCCCCATGATCATCCGCTCGGCGGAGAAATTCGTGGCATCGACCGTAATCGCGTAAGTGGTCGATCCGGGCGGCAGATCGGACTTGATCGGCATCCCCAGCGTCACCTGCGCGCTGACCGTGCCACGGATCGTCGACGGATCGAAGGGTGCATCGGCAATGTCGCGCAGGCGCTCGGAGCGGAGAATTTCAGCCGCGGCCGGCGCCGGCCCATCAAGCTTGAAGCGGATGCGGGCCTGCGGCGGATGCACGTCCGTGTCGGCCACCTCGAACACGCCGGACGACAGGACAAGTTTGCGCCCCGAGGGGAGATCGGCGGTCGCTTTGTTGACCGAGACGACAGCGTCGCGCCCGACGATATGCACGGTGAGATCGGCGTCGCGGAGCGCCGGCAGACTGTCAACCGGCCGCAGCACCCCGCCCGTCACCAGTGCTTCGATCGAGAGTCCATCGTCGGGGACCGGAGGGCCGCCGGCCTTGAGCGTATCGAACGGTGCGTTCGCGGCAATCACGATGCGCTCAACGGTGCCGCTCAGCAGATGCTCGTTGAACCAGCCGCGCACTTCCGGATTGATGAACACCGGCCACATTCGTTTCAGGGATGCAACCGGCATGCGCGTGCCGGCAAAGCCGGCCGTCAACCGCGCAGCGCCGCCAGAAAAATCCAGCTTGCCGGACATGGCGACGCCGACGTTGGCGTTGCCGATATCGCCTTCTTCCATGACAAAACGTTGCTTGCCGGCATCATAGCGGCCGCTCATAACGATGCGGTTGAGGACCAACGGCGGATCGCTCGCGGCACCCGGAGAGGTCAACACGATCGTGCCGCCGCCGACCTTGAACGACCAGACGCCACCGGCGTCCAATGGCGCCTCGACTTGTCCCAATAGTGTAACGCGCGTGCCGCCGGACAAAATTTGGAACGGCACCGACAGCAGGCGCGTCGCAGCGTCCCAATTCAGTTTGAACTCGGCGCGATCGAATGTGAGGCGGCTGTTTTCGTCATTTGCGTACCCGATCGAGCCGGCCTCAGCGACAATGCGGGCGGTCGCAGTCTGTGGCAGCCCGTCCGGTCCGACTTCGGCGTCGACACTCGCGGACAACGGCATGTCGACCCGCACGTTACCTTCGTCGAAACGCGTGATCAGGAACAGATCGCTCGCCGAAACGCGGCGCGCCTCGAGCTGAATCCGCCGATAGCCCTGGCGAGTCGGTGTAACTGCGGCGACGAGACCCCAGGGCCGTGCGGGATTATCCGACCCGATACTGACCTCGACCCCGCCGTGGGCCCGCTCGACACTGAGGTGGATGTCCTTGAACGTCCAGCGCTTGCCGGTGCGCTCGTCATCGACGGTCAGATTGCCGTTCTTGAGCCCAAGTTCGCGCAGGTCATGGCCATCGAGGCCGCTCTGGCTGATGCCGTCGATCCATGACAGCAGCGCCGCGAACACGTCGCGGGCCCGCCGCGAGGCGGTCGGCGGCGCCGCAGCTGCAGCCGCGGGTCCACCGGTTCGCTCCTGGGCGGCGCGGAGCAGCGTGGCAGCGGAAACCGGCACTGACGCCGTGGCGATGGGGCGTTTGTCGGCGCCGGCAAAGACGGTGACTTCGCCATCCTGCTCGATGCGCACGGCCATCTCGGCACCGACCAGATTGAGGCTTTCCGCGCGCAGGTGGCCGCTCAGAAGGCTGGCAGTTGAAACCCGCACCTCCGCTTTCGGCGCGCTCGCTACGACCGTCCCGTCGGCGTCGCGCACAACGATGTCGCGGATGCGCACGGCGGTGCCGCCGTTTTCCGTGCGCTCGATCTGCGTTCCGCCGACCGCGACGTGATGGTTGCTGCCGAAATTCTCCTCAATGGCGGAAGCAAGCCAGGGCGTCGCTATGTCGAGCTGAATAGGTCCGCTCGAAAGCCGCCACCACAAAGTCAGAAAACCCGCAGCCACCAGGAAACAAACAACGCCGATTCCGACCGCCGAGCGCCGGATCCATTTCTGGTGACGGGCAAGGAATGCCAGCAACGGCCGAAAGCGGGAAACACGCTGGACATCGTTGGCGCGGGTCGCTCTGTCGGTCGCAGCGGAACGTACCGGCCGCCGCAGGTGAACAACCGACCTCCATCGTGGAAGCGCTGCGCGCTGCCTGTCTTGGCTGCTCATGCCCCCTCGGCCGGCCCCTCATCCGCGGTGTTTTCAGAACGACCGGGCGCCATCGACCCCGTTGACGCGCACGCGTATTCTTACCTGGCACAATGCCATGTCGAAAGCGTCGAAAGGAAGGCGTATGTCCAGCAAGCTCGACCCCGGCGCGAAGGCTCCGACGTTCACATTGCCCCGGGATGACGGCAAAACCGTCACGCTCAGCGACTTCGCCGGCCGCAAGCTTGTGCTCTATTTTTATCCGAAGGCGGACACGCCCGGCTGTACCAAGGAGGCGATCGACTTCTCGCAACTCAAGGCCGCTTTCACAAAAGTCGATACAGATATTCTGGGCGTCTCCGCCGATCCGGTAGCGGCGCAGGACAAATTCAAATCCAAGCACAAGCTCGCCATCGCGCTGGCCTCGGACGAAAAGCATCGCATGCTCGAGGCGTATGGGGTCTGGCAGGAGAAGTCGATGTACGGGCGGAAATTCATGGGAGTGGTGCGGGCCACATTCCTGATCGGGCCTGACCAGCGCATCGACCGGGTTTGGCCGAAAGTCTCGGTCACCGGACACGCCGAGGAGGTACTGGCTGCTGCCAAGGCGCTGTGAAGAATTGCCGGTTTTGCACACCGGAGGGCCCACTTTTCGGCGGCCATAGCGCAAATTGCCGAAGCATTTACCCAAGGCCACAAAATGTTAGCCGTAGTTTGCGGAATTTTAACCATACTGGGCTCTAATCGCTTTCCGGGCGAGCCGGACCAAACAACCGGCTTCGGTGGGAGCGTCAATGTTGGGTGGGAAAGCGGCGCAGTCGCGTGGAATCGCGCGCCATCAAGGGCACGGCATTTTGCGCCAGCAGAGCGAAAGCCGGGCGCATACCGGTTACACAATCGCCCACGCGGGACGGCAGTTTCGGTTCGGACCGGTTGCGTTCTGGATCGCGGTCGGCACTGTGGTCATCATGGCCGGGTGGTCGCTGACTGCCGCGACTTATTTTGCATTCCGCGATGATGTTCTTCGAGGCCTGCTCGCCCGACAGGCCGAACAGCAATACGCCTACGAGGACCGCATCGCCGAACTGCGGGCCCGGCTCGATCGCACCGCCAGCCGGCAATTGCTCGATCAGGAACAATTCGAGCAAAAACTCGACGACCTGTTGCGCCGTCAAGGAATGCTGGAGTCGCGAGCGTCGGCTTTGATCAGTGCCGCCGATCCGCTGACGACCGGTTCGATCCGGCCATCGGTGCGCGGCGGGTCAGAGGCCACGACGAATCCGTCATCCGGCCGCGATCGCCAGTCGTTCCTCGACCCCGATTGGATGCGGACGAATCGTAAAGTCGGCAAGGGCGGCGACGTAGCCGCGAAACTCGCACGCGCAGAAACCTCTCTTGAGCATGTCGAACGACGCCAATCGCAGGCGCTTGCGCAAATCGAGGAACGCTATGAAGGCAAAGCCCACAAACTGCGGAACGTGTTCGCCGATCTCGGGCTGAAAATCAGCGCGCCGGCGGGCGCGAGCGGCGGGCCATTCGTGCCGGTCAAACTGCCCGGAGAAGGCAACAGCTTCGAGCGGGAGCTGATGCGGGTGGCAATCGCCCGCGCGCAGACCGAGCAGCTAAGCCGCGCGCTGGTCTTCGTTCCGGTTCGCAAGCCGGTGAGCGGCGAGATCGACCTCTCCTCCCCATTTGGCGTGCGTGTCGATCCATTCCTGCGCATCCCGGCAATGCACACCGGCCTCGATTTCCGTGGCGAAGTCGGCGACCCAATCCGGGCTACCGCCGCGGGCACGGTGACTGTGGCGGGTTGGAGCGGCGGCTATGGCAAGATGGTGGAGATCGATCACGGCAACGGTCTTTCGACCCGCTACGGCCATCTCTCGCAAATCGACGTCGATATCGGCGACAAGATCCGGATTGGCCAAGTCGTGGGTCGCCTCGGCTCGACCGGCCGTTCGACCGGCCCGCATGTACATTACGAAACCCGCATCGACGGCGAGCCCGTCGATCCGCAGAGGTTCCTCAGCGCCGGCGCCAGGCTCGAAGCGGTCAGCACGCAATAGCGACGAAAGTGTTTGGCAATCAGGAATAGTGGACCTTGGTCTCGCTATTCCGCACTTGGGTTGATAGCATTTGCCAATCGCTCGCCGCTCACTGCGGACATCATGATCCGGGTCCATCATCTGAACAATTCACGCAGTCAGCGCGTGCTCTGGCTGCTTGAAGAAACCGGAACGCCGTATGAAGTCGTGCGCTACGAGCGCGACAAAAGGACGATGCTCGCGCCCAAGGAATTGCGCCGCGTGCATCCGCTCGGCAAATCGCCGATCATCGAGGATAACGACAAAAAGCTCGCTGAAACCGGATTGATCGTCGAATATCTGGTCGAGCGCTATGGCTCAAATTTGGCGCCGTCCCGCGATTCCGAGCTTCATTGGCGTTACAAATATTGGCTGCATTACGCCGAAGGCTCCCTGATGCCGCCGCTCCTGCTCAAGCTTGTCATCGACCGGCTCGGGCTATTGGCGCTGCCGGCGAGAAGTTTCGTCAGTTCGCAGCTGAAGCTCCACCTCGACTATCTGGAGGCCGAGCTTACTCCCGCACCATGGTTTGTCGGCGACCACTTCTCCGCCGCCGACATCATGCTGAGTTTTCCGCTCGAAGTCGCCACCGACCGCGCCGGTCTCGACGAGACGCGGCCGAAGCTGATGAATTTCCTGGGCCGGATCCATGCCCGACCGGCGTACCAGCGCGCCCTCGAGAAAGGCGGCGCCTACCGCTACGCAGGATAAATCCGGATGGTTTGAGGACAACCCTGGCCTCATCAACGCGCTCGCTCACCGGCAAGTGCACGTACGCGATGACGAGGAACGCGGCCATTGGCCAAACCGGACGTAACTGAAATGGGTCAACGACGCGAATGACCCTTAGCGGACATTGAGGTCTACGAGATATTGAAGCGCTCGGATGCCCGGCACGAAGAAATAGGCACCCCCTTTTACGGTCGTAAAGGCCGGCAGGCCCTTTATCTTTTTTCGGATTGGGCGCTTTGGGATCGTGATGTCATAGGAGCCATCTTGCGCGCCGATGAAAGGGTCGCGCTCATTTCCAAGTTCGTGAAAATTTGGATCGTTCGCCCAAACGTTTTGCGCAAACTCAAATTGCCGGACGAGGCTTGCGCATATCACAAATGCCGCAATCCCGCGTTCAGCTCCGTCCTCAGGCGCGCCTTCCGGCAGTGGCGGCCCATATGTGCCGCCCCGACGGATCATTTTTCGACGCCTTACGTTGACCCCGGTGTCTCGGGGATTCATGCGGCGAATATGCGAGCCGAGCGGGACGGCGTAACCTTGGGGGTCCATTTCCGCGTAGTTGAAATTGTTGTTGCGTTGAGGGTCATCCGCCAGGGCCGGATTGTCCTTCTCCGGCGCGAGCACCAAGGGCGCGCCGCTGCGCCAGCGCCCCATTAGCTTTGCCGCGAGCAATTCCTGATCCGCTGCTGTGGGGCCGCCCTGCTCACGTAGAAAATCGCGAAACGCCCCAACGTGCTGTTGCAGTCGGCGATATGCCATAAAGCTGCCGTTACGAGACAGAGTTTCCGGCTGGGGCAACACGGGCGGAGCGCCCTCTTCGTCAGGGTAACCAAGGATGAATTCTCCCGCTTTGATCGGCGGACCAGAGCCGGGCGTGGGGACGATCCCGGTTCCTTCAATCTCCGGAGTTGTCAGCCGGTCGCGGTAACCGAAGTGCTCGCGCACGTAGTTGAACGGCGGAATCGCCTCAATCTCCAGCGACGACAGAACCTCGACGCCGGGCGCGCGGGCCAAAAATGCCTGATGCTCGCGGACGCTTCGGTCTCGTTCGGTGGCATCGCGAGCAAAGAGAATGGCGATCGCGTGAAGCTGCGGGCTCGCCAGGCCGCCTACCCAATTGCCCGGATGGTTCTTGCCCGTATCGCCGACAACCTGCGACCGGGCAACGATGCCTTGTCGAAATTCCTCCGGAAATGTCGCCAGCGACGCCTCATCGACGCCGAGCGCGCGCAGTCCATTCCAGGTAAAGGCGACGCACACCCATCGCTTTTCCTGGTTCATGGTGCTGGCGGCTGTTTTTGCTGACGGCACCTTCTCCCGAACGGCGTTAAGCCAGGCGCGTCCTTGGGCCGGCTCGCGGAACGATAGAAACTCATAGCGCCCAGTCAACGCCGGGACGCGCGTTAGCAGGATGTGCTGGATGTCATCGAGCTCAAGCATTTGCTAATTTCGCGATGCTGGTGCGATCAGCCCGTGAGTGACGGCGCGCTTACTGCATCTGATCGAGCATTTGTGAGAAGGCGGCCTTGGCCTTAAGCGCTTTTTTAATCTCGTCGGCGGTCACGAACGGATATTCGCCATACTCGAGGAAGCTTGGGCATTGGTGTTCACGGACGAACTTGACGAAGGCCGGCGTATTCGTCTTCCAGTCCATCGGAAAGCCTTCAAGATTTTCGAAAACCGTGTCGACTCCGGTTTTTTTGAAAAGAGCGACAGCATCTTCCGTATATTTGTCAAAGTCGGTGTCGAATATTCCCTGATACATGAAATACGTGTCGCCGCCGATGTTGAAGAGTACCCATCTGAGGTAATGCAACCTGAGCGGAGCCAATACTAACGGATCGCCAGCGACTGCGTTCTCTATCTTTTTTCCGTATTCGCGGATCACCGCTTCCCGGCCCGCTTTGATCTTTGCGATGATCGTGAAGCCGTAATTGGCTGGAGTCTTTGGATAGAGCGGACCGTAACGTCCTTGCTCAAGCTTGAAATACCCTTCTTTGGGAATCGCCATCGCCGCGGGCTTTGTCCAGTCACCGGCTTTCGCTGACTCCATGAGCTTGTCGTTAGGCTCCGTGTTCGCTTGCGCCAATCTAACCGGCTCCTGCGCCTTCGCGGTGCCTGCGCCTGACGACTCAGCCGCTACGGGACCGGTCAGCGTCGCAGCGGTAGCTACGGTCGCAGTGCCGAGAAAACTGCGTCGGGTTGTCCTTCCGAATTGCTCTTCAGACATGATGGTTCTTCCTTCGCCGGTGACGTGTTGGGGTCCGCTCAGGTACGGGTTGCGAGGTTGGTCCAAAACCGATCCAAACTCTCGGTTCCACCAAACAGCGTCGTAAACATCGTCAGATCGACCAGCAAAATATCGCCGGCTCGCGTTCCGCTCGGCGGCATCCAGAGGAACGAATTGAACTCGCGGTTTCCGGCCTCCGTGAACGGGTGCGGCCGCGACATTTCTATGGGCTGGCGCGCCAGGACGCGAATGAGTTTGGCGTCGTCTGCCGTCACAGCGTAGTGCGGCAGGTGCGGATGAAAGTTGAAGGTTGTCACGCCGGTGAGCCATCCATGCGTGTCCAGGTCCCTCATGGCGGTCAGCGGCGCAATCTGATTTGTCTCCGGTGATCGTGCCGGACGAAGACCCCATTTGTTTTCTACCGGCACTCCCAGTCCCTTCATCAGCGAACGCGTATAGAGGCCGAAGCGTTGCTGCCTCGGTACCAGCGGATCGCCGTGGTGGATATATTCCATTTGACGTTCTGCCGGATCATTCGACACGCCGACATCGTGGTGCGGGCCGATGATCAGGCAAGTGCCCTCCCGCGAGAGAAACTTTTTGACCGCTTCGATTTCTTCCGCGCTTGCCTCCTGTTCCGTGACCATGTGATCCAGGCCGAAGACCATCATCGTATCAGTGTCGCCAAGGACTTGTTCGCTGAGCGGCAATCGCTGACCGGCCTGATCGATGCGTTGATACACGACGACGGGCTGTCCGGTGGCTTGGCCGACGAGGTTCTGAAACCGCACCGTCGATAAGTGAAACAATTCGAGTGTTCCAGCGATGCCTTGCAGAAACTGCCGCTCAGACCATTCCGGCGTTTCGTAGCGCGGCCAACCGACCCGCCGCACCTCGGTCATCGTTGAAAAGCGGTTATCGAGTTCGGCGATGTCGCGATTGGCTTCCCAAGGATAGCTCCACGTCCAATAAATCGTGAAGCGCCGCCGGCCCGCCGTGTATTTGCGCGGAACGTTGACCTGGTTGTAGGTGCGAGGAGAATTCTTGACGATGACGCTCGGTGCGGCCGCCTTCGGAGGCGAACTTTCAACCTCTTCGGGCGACATTTGCGCGAACGACGATGTCGCAAAGGCGGGGCCAACGCCGGCGCCGATTGCAAGCCGGTTGAAATCTCGACGTCTCATAGTCACCCCCGGTTACTTCGGCGTGAGCCTCTGCTTACAACCTCTAAAGAACGCACGGTTTGGCGCGAGAATGCGATAAAATGGTGTCCGTTCGCGTCGTTCGGCACGATACTATCGAACAGCCCCAACGCTATGAGTAGCTTCTTATTCTCTTATTCTCTTATGCCAAGATTGCCACACGCCGACGGCGCTTGATCTCATTGAAGAACCGTACGACCAGATTTCGGCCCCCGTCAAAGATATGGACTGAAGCACAGTGCTTCTGTCCGATTTCCCTTCGGCAGGATATTTGGCCAGGCGCCGTGCTCGCGAACAAGGTCTCTGATGCGGTCTGAACCATATCCACGGTCAATCGGCATTGATCCCCACTGGCGAGACGCCTGAAGGCTAACGAGGGACGCCTTTCGCCCAAGCCCAAGCGACGATGCGCCATCCATTGGCGAGCTTGCGAAGCGCCACCGTGTAGACCGCGCCCGTTTGCGTAATCTGCTTGCCCCGCACTTTGAATGTCATGGTGGCGGGAACGACCACGTATGCGTTGTCGCCGGTGACATCATCGTGCAATGGCTCGCCTAAAGTGACGAAATACTCGGAAGCGCCATGTTGCTTGCCCTCGATCAGCACGTCCCGATACCAATCCTGGGCAGCCGTTGGCCCCTGCCATACGTGAGGTGCCATGCCGTCAAGGATCGACCCTGGGATAGCGAACATGGCCGCCATGCCAGCCGTGTCACCTTTGTTGAACGCGTCTATGTACTTGCGCACTGCCGCCATCGGACCGCCGCCTGTTTGCCCAGTTACCTCGGCGAACGCCGAACTCGCCAGTATCGGACTGAGAGCAATGCCAAGCGCAATGCGGTTAAAGTCACGACGTTTCATGTCGTCGATCCGGTTGATGTCTCGCCGTTTCACTTACGAGTACACGGCCTAATCACATTTCGTCCACTCGTGCGGATGATCTACTTGAATTTGCGCGGAAATCGCTGACTAAACACGACCCGTATCACTCTACCGCGGACTTTTTTACTTTGCGTCTGAGAGCCGATCCGGAAACTTGTTGAATCGAATGAATCGGATGTGATTCCTTGTTGGGGGTTTGATTCTCTGGGGAGCCCCCGATGTGGAAGCCGGAACACCGCCGTGCAGCGGATCGAAGCTGCCTACGTTACCCAAGCGATCTGACCGATGCCGAGTGGTCGATTGTCGAACCGATGATCCCGCCTGCGAGACATGGCGGCCGGCGACGCTCGGTGAATGTGCGCGAGGTGCTGAACGGGATCTTCTACGTGCTGTGGACTGGCTGCCAATGGAAGGCTTTGCCCAAGGACTTGCCGCCCAAAAGCACGGTTCACGACTATCTTGAGCTCTGGAATTGGGATGGCACGTTGGAGCGCATCCATCACGAACTGTATGTCGCGGTGCGCGAGCAGGAAGGCCGAGAAGCGAGCCCGACAGCTGCGATTATCGACTCGCAGACTGCGAAGGGCGCGCAAAAAGGGGGGCTTGGCTCGATCCTTCGGGCTACGACGCGGGCAAGAAGATCAAGGGTCGCAAGCGGCACATCCTGGTCGACACGCTGGGCCTGTTGTTGAACGTTGTCGTTCATCCCGCCGATGTCCAGGACCGGGATGGTGCTTTCCACTTGCTGCGGCGGGCGCGACGACTGTTCCCGTTCATCGAACGCATCTTTGCTGATGGCGGCTACGCGGGACGCAAGATGGCGTTGACCGTGTGGCGTACCGGTGCCTGGAAGTTGCAGATCGTCAAACGATCGGACGCTGCCGGCTTTGAAGTGCTGCCCAAACGATGGATCGTTGAGAGGACCTTCGCCTGGATCAGTCGCAATCGCCGCTTGGCACGTGACTTCGAGCGCTACGCAACAACCGTCGTTGCGTTCATTCGCCTCGCCATGATCCGCATCATGCTCAGGCGACTCGCTGCAAACACCTCGTCATGAATTTAAACTTCCCGGATGGGCTCTGATTGCCACGAAATAAAGGCTGGTCCAAAATGCTCAAGACTTAAGTCGGGGGCGGCGCGTGGCGATTGTACCGGAGCAAAGCTCGCGGACAGCACTAACTCTCGTTTTGGCGATCGCGTCAGCCGCCATCTTCACGCAAAACCCAGCGGCGGCTGACGAAGGCGGTGCGAGCTTTTGGTCGCCTGGTACGTTCGCTAATCTCGCTGCGGTACCCGCTCCGCCCGGATGGTCGTTCAGCGCAACTTATTTTCATACGAGCTTGTCAGGCGGAAGTAACGTCGCAACGGCGGATACGCTTCCGCTTTTTCCAAAGACGACACTGACCGCTACACTCGATGCAGACATCAGGACCAACGTTGATCTTGCCATACTGACGCCCGGTTACACGTTTGCGACGCCGGTGTGGGGCGGGCATTTGGCGTTCAACCTTTTTGTGCCGGTTGGCGGGGCGCGAACGCAAATTGATGCGTTGTTGAGTGGCGCTTTGGGACCGATCGGGTTCGCCGGTCAGAACAGTATCAGCGAGTTGCTCACATCGTTCGGCGATCCGGCACCCCAGGTGTCCATAAAATGGAATCAGGGGGCCAACAATTTCATGGTCTACACCAGAGCTGGAATTCCAATCGGCGATTATAACGCCGACCGCATCGTCAATTTGGGCGATGGACACGCCTCATTTGATAACGGTCTGGGCTACACGTACTTCAATGAATTTACCGGGCTCGAATTTTCCGCCGTGACTGGCCTGACGTACAATCTTATGAATCCCCGCACGGATTATCAGAACGGTATCGACTGGCACCTGGACGTCGAGGCGTCGCGTTTCCTCTACAAGCAATTCTTTGTCGGTGCCGTCGGCTATGTTTTCAACCAGTTGACCGGTGACAGCGGCCCTGGCGCAACGCTCGGGGCCTATATATCGCGGGTCGCCGCCGTCGGGCCGGAGGTCGGGGTTTTGTTTCCGGTCGGCGAAATGCAGGGCTCTTTGAGCCTCAGAGGGTATTGGGAATTCGCCGAGCAGAACCGAGCATCCGGTTGGAACACATGGCTGGCGTTTTCTATTATTCCGACGGTCAAGCCGCCGATTGTCGTTAAGTGAAGCGGTATCAGTACGCGTCCGGTATTGGCGCACCGCGCCGATTCCACCACTACGATGGATGTCGGAGATTGGGTGCATAACGGATTCGGGGCGGACATCGCGATTCGGCAGCGATTTGACCCATAGCGGTCATCGGCCAGGGCCCGTGTTGGGATGCACAAAACACAGGACCCGCGCAACATTGGCCGCGCCGGTGAGACTAGCGATGCTTCGGCTATCTGACGGACTGAAACTTGGCCCGCGCACCTAATTATAAATACTGTTTTGCGCCGACCGTCGGATGACCGGTCGGCCGCGATTTTCTTTGTGCCATAAGTGCGAAGTGGATATAGGTGACCAGTCGAGCGAGGTAGTGGTGTTGATTATTCAGAACCAGCTGCGCGTCGCTGCGACAATAACCCTCGCGCTTTCATGCTGTGACTGCAGTGGCAGGCCGATGCAGGGCGTTCTCGTTCCGAGCGCCCAGTCGGCGGAAGGGTCATCGCGCGTTCCAGAGTTGATAGCTACCACGCGAAAACCATCAACGGTCGACGTCGGCGAGATGTTTAATGGTGATCGGGCGGAAGGCCTGTCCTATGCTTCAATTACCATTTCAATTCCGCCTGACGGTGTACGAAAAGCGGGCCAAATTCAATGGCCCGCGTCCTTGCCGGGCGACCCTGGTCGCGACTTTGTTACAGTCTCGGCCGACCGTCTCGATGCGCAATCGTTCAACGCCGCGATTTCGGCCATGGCCCGATCGACTGGACGAAAAAGAGTACTGGTGTTCGTGCATGGATATAACAACCGTTTCGATGAGGCGGTGTATCGACTTGCCCAAATCGTCCAAGATTCGAAGGCGCCGGTGATCCCGGTTCTCTTTTCCTGGCCGTCGAGAGGACTGACGCAACTGAGTGCGTATAAGGACGATTTTGATTCCGCAAACTATTCTCGCGGCGACCTCCGGCGGCTACTGAGGGTAATTGCGCTCAATCGCGACGTGGATGAGGTGACGGTACTGTGTCATTCCATGGGCTGTTGGCCAGCCTTGGAAGCGCTGGAGGCGAAAGACAAAGTCAGGAATGTGCTGCTTGTCGCGCCCGATGTAGACGTTCACGCGTTCCGCACCGAAATCCGCCGATTGGGCAGCTCCAGGCCTCACATCGCTTTGTTTGTTGCGCAGGACGATCAGGCGCTCAAGCTATCTAGATTGGTGTGGGGAGGTAAGCCGCGTCTGGGCGACGCCAGTTCCGACCATGAGCCAAACCTTCGCAACTTCGAACGCGAGGGCGTAATGGTGTTTGATGTAACACATTTAGAGGGCAACTCGCACTCAAAAGCGCTCGAAAACCCTGCGTCGGTTATGGGGATGATCGAACGAAGACTTGCAGAGGGGCAGCAGATGACGGACAGCGGGCCCAGGGCCGTCGAAGCGAGTCAGTAGGATCGTTGCAGAATCCCCACAAAAGCTTGGTCCGAATGTCCGACCGCATCGCGTCGTTTGCGGCGTTGCGATAACACGTCTGAAAATGGGGAGAACGGAGGGCGTCTAGAGCAACGTAAAGTGCGTCCGCTTGGGACTTAAGCATCGAAAGCGGGTACAATGTCCTCCGCTCTCCGGATGCCGTTTAGGGTCACTTCGAAGGCCGAGCGTGCGAGCGGCATTCTGGGCCCCGTCCATTTCCCGCACAGTCGCCGGATAGCCGGCGTCGAACATGATTGCCAATTGGCGGAGACGAGGAACAGCCTCGCGGAACAGTTCGAACCGTTTGCCGGCGACATCCGTCGCCTGAAGCGACAATCCCGCGACATTGCCGCCCGCGCTTCCCATCGCCAAGCCGCGTGACGCCTGATTACCAAGTCGGCAGCCCCTCGCCGCTAATCCCGCGCGTGGCGGCAAACCGCGGCAGCTCAGATTGCGACCTTCTGGATCGCGCCCATCAGCGTGGCTTTTTTGTGCTTCTTGCAGTAATTGCTGACGCGTTTGCTGTTAGCCCTGTAGCGGGCGATGTCGAGCGTTTCTATGTTTCTCGCGGCGTTCCAGTAGCCGCTCATCCAGGCGCCGATCGCTTCCGATTTGTCGAACGAGTAGTTGATAAATTCTCGGCAGGTGATCTGGCTCATCTCGACCTTCACAACGGCCCGGTTCGGATCCCCCTGGAAGGCGGGGGTTGCGGCGGCGCGCGCCAGACCGGTCATGACGAATTCCCGGGGATTTGTGGCGCACCATGCCTTGAGGTTCGCTACGTTACGGCGCTGGGCGTGGAGGTCGATCCACGTGTAGCCGGTCTTTTGATTGAAATATCCGCCGACCCATGCGCCGAAGACGTTGGATTGTTCATCGTTCATGGCGAGATAGTCCGCACAGGTTACGCGCGACATGTTTATTGCAACCTGCGCATGGCCGATCGTCGGCAACACGCTGCCGACAAATATCAAAATCCACACCAGCTTTCGGATTGAAAGATAACGCATGTTTCCAGCCCCTCCACGAGGTTCGTTTTCCGCTCATCCCGAGCTCGCCCGAGACGGAATTCTGATCAATCCTATTATTTTAGCAGCGCGGTGAAAAGCAAAAGATCGCGCACGAGACCCACCAGGTGAAGGCGGGCCGACTTTGGATTTCGATTCTTGGATGCTGCCGCTGTTTCGAAAATTCTACCAATGAAGGGTGGCTGACTATGTCAGCATGAAACAAACGCGTCTTGTTATTGTAACCGTGTGCCCCGAGCTTTGTGGGCTATGTTCGGTGCCAACTTAGATCAGCCATTGCGCGGGCGGCGTCGATGGTTCGCTAGGGTGCGTTTGACATCGTATTCATTCCCGGCGGCGCGCGCCCGCATCTCGGCAATGCGGGATGACCGGGCGTATCGCGGACATCGTAAATCGGTACCGATTGACCCGAAGCGGTCATTGCCCTTCGATAATTTTAGAGTGTGATGACCGGCCAACAAGGAGTTTCAATTGCGCCGCGGACGAGTTGGGCGACAGTAAATTGAGGTCGTCGACGACTATCTGCGGCTGAGAGCCGTCAGAGTTCGGCAGAATATGGAGCTGATGTTAATGGATGCAAAGGAAACGGTCGCACCACATGCGAGAGGGACCCCCGAACGACTCGGCACATTCTCCGACGGCGTATTCGCTGTTCTTATAACCGTCCTGGTTTTGGAGCTGCGACCGCCGGAACTTCCCACCTTTAAAGCTCTACTTTTGCTTTGGCCCACTTGGCTTAGTTATGCGGTGAGCTATCTTTTCATCGCCATTGTCTGGGTTAATCACCACCATCTTCTGCGCTATGCCACTGAGGCCACCCCTCGCTTAATGTGGTTCAATTTCGCGCACCTGTTTTCCGTGTCGCTGCTTCCGCTTTCCACTGCTTGGATGGCCGTAAGCAAATTGGCGCCGCAGCCTGTTGCCTTTTATGCTGCAGTCTTCTTCTTCGTGAACGCAACTTACATGGCTTTGATTTGGGAGCTTATAGAGCGGGCTCCCGTCAAAGAAGTCTCGCCGAAGGAGCGCAGGGTCATGCGCTTCCGGTCGATTGCGACCTTATGTGTTTTCGGCATTGCTGCGGTCGTGGCGTTCAGATATCCGCTGGTCGGACTCGGAATGTGTATTTTTTGCCTGATTGTTTATCTGAGGCCGGAGGATATCGTGCCTTGATAGACACTCCGCCCTTGTCGAGCCATAAACTTCTCCGGGAGAGTATTTTTCGGTGGTCCTTAATATCCTAGCCAGTTATCAGAATTAAGCTGGGGCGGCCCAACAATCCTTAATGATTGGACGTCGGCTTGCGGCACTCAGCGAGACTTTTGGATTGTCCGCATAGTGTCGCTATGGGTTAAAAGCGAACATGCAACCAGCCGCGCTCAACAAGTAGAATTTGCGAGCACGTCCCTTACTCCACATCCTCCACCACAGTCGGCTCGCCGCCGAACGCCTTCTGCGCCAGCGCCGCTTCGACGAATTGGTCGATGTCGCCGTCGAGCACGCCACCGGTATTGGACGTCGAGACGCCGGTGCGCAGGTCTTTCACCATCTGATAGGGCTGCAGCACGTAGGAACGGATCTGGTGGCCCCAGCCAATGTCGGTCTTGGCGGCTTGATCGGCGGCGGCTTTCTCCTCACGCTTTTTCAATTCGGCTTCGTAGAGTTTTGCGCGCAGCATCTGCCAGGCCTGGGCACGATTGCGGTGCTGGGAACGGTCGTTCTGGCACACCACCACAATGTTGGTCGGAATGTGGGTCAGCCGGATCGCGGATTTGGTCTTGTTGACGTGCTGGCCGCCGGCGCCGCCGGCGCGCATCGTATCGGTACGCACGTCGGTCTCCTTGATGTCGATATTGATACGGTCGTCGACCACCGGATAGACGGTGACGCTGGCGAACGAGGTGTGCCGGCGCGCATTGGCGTCGAACGGCGAGATGCGCACCAGGCGATGCACGCCGTTCTCGGTTTTCAGCCAGCCATAGGCGTTGCGGCCCTTGACCTCGATGGTGGCCGATTTGATGCCGGCCTCTTCACCTTGGGTTTCTTCGATGTAGTCAACCTTGAAACCGTGCTGCTCGGCCCAGCGCACATACATGCGCAGCAGCATGTTGGTCCAATCCTGACTCTCGGTGCCGCCGGCGCCGGCGTGCACTTCGAGATAGCAGTCGTTGGCGTCGGCCTCGCCGGACAGAAGCGCTTCAAGCTCGCGCCGCGACACTTCGGCCTTGAGCTTGCGCAGCGCCGCTTCGGATTCGGCGATGACGGTCTGATCGTTCTCCGCCTCGCCTAGCTCGATCAGCGTGACCTGGTCGTCGAGTTCCTGCTCGATGCGCGATAGCGCGCTGAGCTGGTCGTCAAGCGCGGTGCGCTCCTGCATGACCTTGCCGGCGCGATGCGGATCGTTCCAAAGATCGGGATCTTCAGCCTGACGGTTCAGCTCCGCCAGCCGCACGCGGGCCTTGTCGACGTCAAAGATGCCTCCTCAGCAGCCCGAGGGACTGCTTGATCTCGGCGACGATGGCTGTGATTTCCGCGCGCATTTTGAGGATCAGATATCAGGTGTCGGGTATCGGGTATCGGGTGTCAATGCACGGTTCGACACTTCGCGCAGCCTGATCCCTGATTTCCGACGCCTGATCGCTTAAATCAGTACAAGCCGCTGGTGCCGGCGGGAACGGAGCGATCCGCTTCCGGGGGGCCCAGCAGCGGCTTTCCGTTGGTGGAATCGGTTCCGATGACCGAGTAGGAATCAGGCGGCGCGGTGCCGGGCTTGAAAGCTTCGAGAATGACGCGGGTGTCGCCCGCCGTGGCGCGCATGCCGGTTTTTGCATCGACCCGGATCAGCTTGATGCCCGGCGGCACACGGAACGGTATCGGTGGCTTATCGGCAAGCGCAACTTTGAGGAAATCGCGCACCACCGGCGCAGCCAGATGCCCGCCGGTGGCGAGCCGTCCGATGTGGCGCGGCTTGTCGTAACCCATGTAGACACCGCAGACGATGTCGGGCGAAAAGCCGATGAACCACACGTCCTTTTCTTCGTTGGTGGTGCCGGTTTTGCCGGCAATCGGCTTGCCGACGTCGCGAACCACGGTCGCTGTGCCGCGCTGGACGACGCCCTCCATCATCGAGGTGATTTGATACGCCGTCATCGGATCGATGACTTGTTCGCGGCGATCCACCAGCGATGGTTCAGGCTGATTGTTCCATTGATCAGCGTCACAGCCGCGGCACTCGCGCTGGTCGTGTTTGTAGATGGTGTGGCCGTAGCGGTCCTGGATCCGGTCGATCAGCGTCGGCTTCACGCGTTTGCCGCCATTGTCGAGCATCGAATAGGCGGCGACCATTCGCAGCACCGTGGTCTCGCCGGCGCCGAGCGCGTAGGAAAGATAAGGCGGCAGATTGTCATAAACGCCGAACCGCTTGGCATATTCGGCGATCAGCGGCATGCCGATGTCCTGCGCCAACCGCACCGTCATCACGTTGCGCGAATGTTCGAGGCCGAACCGCAGCGTCGAGGGACCATAGAACTTGCCGCCGTAGTTTTCCGGCCTCCAAACGCCGCCGCCGCCCGGCCCCATGTCGATTTCGAGCGGCGCGTCGAGAACGATGGTCGAGGGTGTGTAGCCGTTGTCGATCGCGGCCGCGTAAACGAGCGGCTTAAACGATGAGCCAGGCTGCCGCAGCGCCTGGGTGGCGCGGTTGAATTGACTCTGGTCGTACGAGAAGCCGCCGACCATCGCCAGCACACGGCCGGTGTGCGGATCCATAACGACCATGGCCCCGGAGATTTCCGGTATCTGCCGCAGCCGGAACTGGCCTTGTCGGTCCTTCAGTGGCTCGACATAGATGACGTCGCCGGGCGCAAGGATCTGGCTCACGCGCACCCCTTGCTTTGCCGGCGTACCCGCCGGCTTTGCCCATTTGACGCCTTCGGCCGGCACGATACCGACCTCGCGAGCCTTGGCCACGGCGCCGCCCGGATCGCGCGCCGGCTGCAAGCCAATCCGCGCTGACTGATCGTCGACCTGGAGCACCACCGCAAGCCGCCAAGGATCGATATCCGACAACGATTTCACATCGGCAAGTTTGACGCCCCAGTCGCCGTCGATTTCGATTTTGGTAACCGGGCCGCGCCAACCTTGCGTCTCGTCGAAATTCACAAGCCCGTCGGTCATGGTCTTGCGCGCCAGCACCTGCATCTTCGGATCGAGCGTGGTGCGCACGGAAAGGCCGCCCTCGTAGAGCTTTTTCTCTCCGTAGTTCTCGAAGATGTAGCGGCGCACTTCTTCAGCGAAATATTCGGCCGCAAAAGTGTGGGCGCCGGTCGGCCGCACCGCAACGTTGAGAGGTTGTTTCTTCGCGTCGTCGCCAGCTTGCGCGGTGATGTAGCCGTCCTCGACCATGCGGTCGATCACATAATTGCGGCGCGCGATCGCTTCGTCGCGGTGACGGAACGGATTGTAATTGTTCGGACCTTTCGGCAGCGCTGCGAGATAGGCCATCTCGGCAATCGAAAGTTCGTGCACCGACTTATCGAAGTAAAGGAGCGAAGCCGCGGCAATACCGTAGGCACCGAGCCCGAGGTAGATCTGGTTGAGATAGAGTTCGAGGATCTTGTCTTTCGAATAGGTCCGCTCGATGCGAAGCGCGAGCAGAGCTTCCTTGATCTTGCGTGTGATCGACATCTCGTTGGTCAGCAGGAAGTTCTTCGCCACCTGCTGGGTGATGGTCGAGGCGCCTTGCGGACGCCGGCTGCTGCCAAAGTTCTGGACGTAAAGAAACGCGGCGCGCGCAATGCCGGTGACGTCAATTCCTGGATGCTGGTAAAAGTTTTTGTCTTCCGCGGCGATGAACGCATCGACGACGAGCTTCGGCACCGCCTGGATGGGCAGGTAAAGCCGGCGCTCGTTAGCGTATTCCGCCAACAGCGAGCCGTCGGAGGCGTGCACCCGCGTCATTACCGGCGGCTCATAGTTTTGCAGTTGAGAATAATCGGGCAAGTCGTTGGAAAAATACCACAATACGCTGGCGACACCGCCGATACCGACGAGGAACAGGATGGTTCCCGCAGCGAACAGGAAGCCGAGAAACCGCAGCAAAAGCTTCATTACCGATGCCCCGCCCCACCACGGCGCGTAGTCGAACGCGGCCACACGGCGAACACCCTGTGAGGTCCTAGCGGCCTTATTTTCCGGCCAGCCCTGATCGCCATCGCGTGTCGTCGCTCCGTTTTTTGTTCAAACTGAGGCCATTAGCGGGCGCGCCGGAGCGCCGATCGAGGGCCTCAATTGGCGCCAGTGCGAGTGCTGGTCACGCGGGCCGCAAAGAAAGAATCAATCGTCTGGGCCATCGTTTCCGCCGTTCGATTGCGCCATGTCTCGGAAAGCAGTGAATGCAGATCCGCCCGATTTGACACATAGCCAAGTTCTACCAGCACCGATGGTACATCGGGCGCCCGCAAGACCCGGAAGCCGGCCGACTTTAGCGGCTTCTTGTGCAGCACGGTCGCAGTCTTCAACTCACCGACCAGCTGATGTGCAAACTTTAGCGAAAAACCTTTGGTCTCCCGCTCGGCAAGGTCAAGCAGAATGCCGGCGACGTCGTCCGGCTCCGCCTTGAGATCGACACCGGCGATAACGTCGGCCCGGTTCTCTTTCTCGGCCAATCGCGCGGCCTCCGAATCGGTCGCGGTATCCGACAGCGTGTAGATGCTCGCCCCCTGCGCGTCGCCCTCCCTGCGCGGCAGCGAGTCGGCATGAATGGAAACGAACAGTGAGGCCCCGGCACTTCGCGCTATGCGCACCCGGTCGGCAAGCGGCACGAAGGTGTCATCGGTCCGCGTCATCAACACGCGATACTTGCCGGTTTTCTCGATGCAGTCGCGCAGGCGTTGGGCAAAACTCAAAACAATATCTTTTTCGAGTTCGCCACTGGGCGCCTTGCTGCCGGTGTCGATGCCGCCGTGGCCGGGATCGAGCGCGATCAGCGGACGCGGATCATCGTCCTTTGCTGCCGGCCTCATCTCGGGCGGCGGCTCGGAGCGTGCCTGACTGTTGTCGAGCGCGGCACGGCGCAAGAAGCTCTCGCGATCGGTCGCCACGAGATCCAGCACCAGCCGGGCCGGCGCGTCGACGGTTGCGTCAACGACAAAGGCCTTATCGACGCGCGCGGGTTTGGAGAGGTCAAACACCAACCGGGATCCGCCCTGCATCACCAAGCCAAAGCGAAAAGCCTTGATCAGGCCGCGGCCGCTCTCGCCGGTTTTCGGCGGCAACAGGAACGTCACCTGCGGCATGTCGATAACAACGCGATAGGGATCGGCCAAGGTGAAGGCGTGAAGATCGATCTTGCGGGTAAAGTCCATGACGAATTGGGTTTGCGATTCGTCGCCGCCGAGCCGGGCGGCGGTCGCGACCGGGAACGAATTGCCGCCGGAGGACGATGCGGCTATTTGCCGTTCCCCAGCCAAAGCGGCCGTCGTGAAGAGTAGGCCGAGGAAAGCCCAGCCCGCCGCTCGGACAGCCATCGGTTTTAAGCCTCCGCGCCCCTCTTACTGCATTAGGCAGGCGTGGTTAATCGAAACTTAAGTAGCTAGATTGGTGCCACGCGGACAAGCGGTGGGTGAGCCCGAAAAGCGGCTGCTTTGGGTAAATGGCACATCCTGCTTGCCAATTCCGTATTGGCGGCCTTAAGAAGGGTTTGCCGACGGTCAAATGTTCCGGTTGTGTCCCGTCAGGGTATCCGGCACGTCCGCCGCGATTGCTTCCAAAAGCGGGAGCTTGGTGGACGCCGCCTTCTGATCCGATCCGGCGCCGATAGCGCGCTGATACAGACGGACGAAGAGGCAAGCCGACACCCTAAAGGAGCAGGGCAGCTGGAACCTACCGCGCGGTACCGCGCTGGCGTGAGATGCGTTGCCGGCGCGGTATTGCGGGTGCCGTAAGCACTTGAGAGTAATCGCGGCGGCTTAAGGCGCCGCTGACCATCACGGTTTGGAGTTCATGTTCGAGGCGCAACAGGTTCGATCGCAGCGGTGCGGCAGCGTCCAAAGGGCGCTCTCCGGCCGGCGGACCGAGTTCCGTTTGGCGCTTTCGGGAATCCCGATCCTTTTCCTTCACCGACTAACAGGCAGTTCACCGTCCTCCTTCGCCGCTTCGGCGCGGAGCTTGCGGCATGAGCGCCTTCACGAGATTTGCAATGGCCAACAAAATGCTCATCGACGCGACCCATCCGGAAGAGACCCGGGTGGTCGTATTGCGCGGCAATCGCGTCGAGGAATTCGACTTCGAAACCGCGCAGCGTAAACAACTTCGGGGCAACATCTATCTGGCGAAAGTGACGCGCGTCGAGCCGTCGCTGCAAGCCGCTTTCGTCGATTACGGCGGCAACCGCCACGGCTTCCTGGCCTTCAGCGAAATCCACCCCGACTACTATCAAATCCCGGTCGCTGACCGGCAGGCGCTGATCGATGAAGAGGGCCGCGCCCAGCGCGCGGCCGAAGATGAAGCCGATCGGCGCCAGCACAGGCATCACGGCAATGGCCGGCCTGCTCCGGCGCGGCGCGACGATGAGGTCAGGCACGGCGAAGCAGCCGAGCCATCGTCCGGCGAAGCCGCCGCGGCGGAGGAGCATGGCGATGAAGTTACCGTCGAGGACGAAGTAGCGATCGAGGGCGAGGACAGCGAAGGGCCGACGGTTCCCGAGTTGCCCGGAGAGATAGAGCACGAGCAGGAGGTTGCCGCGGAATCGTCCGCGGAACGCGCCGAAACCCCCTCCTCCGGTGAAAGCGAATCCGAGCCTGTCGTTCCGTCCGTGGCTCTGACGCCACGCGACGACGGCCACATTGACACCGAGTCGCAGGACACTCCTGCGTCGATCGAGACGGTCGGCGAACATGCCGCTGAGATCGCCGAGGCATCAGCGGAACCCCCCGACGCGACCAGCCGGCGCGAAGATTCGGAGCAGCACAACGGCGCCGAGAATGGCGAAGACGAAGAGATCGTGGAATCGGTCGGCGGCGCCGACGCGCTCGAGGAGGTCCCCGATCGCGCGCCGCGTTACCGCCGCCAATACAAAATCCAGGAAGTGATCAAGCGCCGGCAGGTGATGCTGGTGCAAGTAGTCAAGGAAGAGCGCGGCACCAAAGGCGCGGCATTGACGACTTACCTGTCGCTAGCCGGCCGCTATTCGGTGTTGATGCCCAACACGGCCCGCGGCGGCGGCATCAGCCGCAAGATCACCAGCGGCGAAGACCGTTCCCGGCTCAAGGAGATCGCGCAGGAGCTTGAAGTTCCGGAAGGCATGGGCGTGATCCTGCGCACCGCGGGTGCTAGCCGCACCAAGACCGAAATCAAACGCGATTTCGAATATCTGCTGCGGCTGTGGGAGACGGTTCGCGACCTGACGCTGAAATCCACCGCGCCCAAGCTGGTCTATGAGGAAGGTTCGCTGGTCAAACGCTCGATCCGTGATCTTTATTCCAAGGACATCGACGAGGTCATCGTCGCAGGACCAGAGGCCTACAGCGAGGCCAAGGACTTCATGCGCATGCTTATGCCGAGTCATGCGAAGAACGTGAAGCTCTATGCCGATACCCAGCCGCTGTTGTCGCGTTACGGCGTCGAGAACCAGCTCGACGGCATGTTCTCGCCGGTGGTGCAGCTGCGCTCCGGCGGCTACATCGTCCTCAACCAGGCCGAAGCGCTGGTCGCCATCGACGTCAACTCCGGCCGCGCAACCCGCGAGCACCATATCGAAGACACCGCGCTCAAGACCAATCTCGAAGCGTCCGATGAAATCGCCCGCCAGCTTCGGCTGCGCGATCTGGCCGGGCTGATCGTCATCGACTTCATCGACATGGACGAAAAGCGCAACAACCGCTCGGTCGAGCGCCGGCTGAAGGAATGCCTCAAACAGGACCGGGCCCGCATCCAGGTCGGCCGCATCTCGCATTTCGGGCTGTTGGAGATGTCGCGCCAGCGCATTCGTACCAGCGTGCTGGAAAGCTCGACGGAGAAGTGCCCTTATTGCGGCGGCACCGGCCATGTCCGTTCGGTCTCATCGCTGGCGCTGCAGGTTCTGCGCGCGCTCGAGGAGCAGATGATGAAAGGCGCGACGCACAATCTGATCGCGCGGACGCGCCCGGATGTTGCTCTCTACGTGCTCAACCAGAAGCGCGCGCATTTGCGGGCGCTGGAGGAGCGGTTCGCCATTACCATCACCGTCACCGCTGATGCGACGATCGCTGCGCCTCAGGCTTTTGCGATCGATCGGGGTGAGCAGGTCCACACGCCGGAGGCAGCCAGAGCGATCGCCGAGCAGAGCCAGACCACCGTGGCCCCGCTTGAGGAGGACGACGAGCTCGAAGATGCCGCCGCGCTGGAAAGTGATGAGGCCGACGCCGAGGCCGAAACCGACGTCGAAGCGGCAGCGGCGGAAGCTTCCGGCGAGCCGGCGGAAAATGACGGACGTCGGCGCCGCCGCCGGCGGCGACGCGGACGCAATGGCGGTGGCACTCACGCGCAACCCGATCATCATGAAGAGACAGCCGATGCCACCGGCGAGCCTGCCACCGGCGAAACTGCTGCCGACGAAAACGGCGAGTTGTCGGCGGACGATCTCGCCGAAGAGCCCGGCGAAGCCGGCGTCGCTGCACGAAACGAGGCGCAGCGCGACGGCGGTCGTCGCCGCCGCCGCGGCCGCCGTGGCGGCCGGCGCAATCGCCCGGAGCGAACCGATGAGGGATCTCCGCCGGCGCACGAGCACGGCAGCAGCTACGAGTCCCACGACACGCCTCCGCCACCCGAGGAGCTGACCGGGGCGCCTCCGACCGAGGAGGAACTCAAGGAAGCCGTTGCCGACCTTGATGCAGCGCCGCCATCTGTTGCTCCTGCACCATCCAGCGAGCCGGCCGTCACGGAGGCGCCACACGCATCCGCCCCCGCAGAACAGCCGAAACCGCCACGCAAGCGCTCGACTGTGCGTGAGCGGGCGCCCATCGCCAGCGCCGCAGATGCACCGCAGCCCGCGCCCACGCAACCGTCGTCGCCTCCTCCGCAACCGGTCATCACCGAAGTTGGCGACAGCGAAAACACCGACAAGCCGCGCCGCAGCGGCTGGTGGTCGCGCCGCTTCGCCGGCGGCTGATCAACGACCGGTCGCTCTCTTTGGTGGAGCATGATCTTGTCGGAAAACCGGCGGCCACTTTTCCGGATCATGCTGCCATGAAAAGCGCGTGGGTCGACCGGGACGCGGAGACGACTGTCGCGTACGCCGCCAAGGCTGGCGTCGAACGCGACCTGGCGCTCCGGGTCTACACGACCAGGCTTCTTGGCCGCGATCCAAAGCTGGTGCTCCACGGTGGCGGCAACACCTCGCTGAAGACCCGCGCGCGTGACCTGCTCGGCGAGAATGTTGAGGTGTTGCGGGTAAAAGCCACCGGCGCCGACATGGCGGTGGCCGAACCCGAAGGCCTGCCCGCGGTACGCCTTGCACCCTTGCGTCAGCTGCGCGCACTCAAGGCGATCGCCGACGAGGAGCTGGTCGCCATCGAACGCGCCAACCTGATCGATCCGGCAGCGCCGAATCCTTCCGTCGAGATCATGCTGCACGCATTCCTGCCGCACAAATTCATCGATCACACCCATGCGACGGCGGTGCTCAGCGTGATCGATCAGCCCGACGGCGAAGCAAAGTGCGCCGAAGTTTTTCGCGGCCGGCTCGCTTTCGTGCCGTACCTCATGCCGGGCTTCGGCCTCGCCAAGAAAGCGATCGAAGTCTTCAACCGGGAAAAGCCGAGCGACGGGCTCATTCTCAGCAAGCACGGCATCGTCACCTTCGGCGAAAGCGCGCGCGAAGCCTATGAGCGCATGGTCGAAATGGTATCGCTGGCCGAAGAATTTATTGAACGGCACAAGAAGGCCGTCGCTGCCATTCTGCCGCGCGAAGCCGCGGCGCTTCCCGAAATCGCTCCGATCGTGCGCGGCGCCTGCGCTGAAAAAGACGAAAAAATCGAAGGCGCCTGGCGAAGGCTGGTGCTGGATTTTCGTTGCAGCGATGGCGTGCTGGGGTTCGTCAACGGCAAGGATTTATCCCGCCTCAGCCAAGCCGGCGTGGTGACGCCCGATCACACCATTCGCACCAAGAACTGGCCGCTCGTTCTGCCGGCGCCGCAGCCCGGCAAGCTTGATGACTTTGCGGCCGCAACGCGCAAGGCGGCGGGCGATTTTTCCGCCCGCTATCGGCAATATTTTTCGCAACACAACAACCGCGTCGGCGGCATCAAGCACGAACTCGATCCGCTGCCCCGCGTGGCGCTGATCCCCGGCGTTGGCGTGTTTGGAATGGGCCGCTGCAAGCGCGATGCGGTGATCGCCGCCGACATTGCTGAGGAATGGATTTCCGTTGTGACCGGGGCCGAAACGATCGGCCGCTTCGAGTCGATCTCCGAGGCCGACATGTTCGATGTCGAATATTGGCCGCTGGAACAGGCCAAGCTCGGTGCCCGCAAGGAGCCGCCGCTTACGGGGCAGATTGCCGTCGTCACCGGCGCCGCCGGCGCAATCGGCGCCGCGACGGCGAAAGCGTTCGCCGCGGCCGGCGCGGAAGTCGCATTGCTCGACCTGAACCTTGCCGCCACGCGCGAACAAGCCGAGGCGATCGGTGCAGCTGCGCTCGCGGTGCAATGCGACGTGACCGATCTGGCTTCGGTGCGCACGGCGTTCGACCGGGTGGCTGCAACGTTCGGCGGCGTCGATATCCTGGTCGCCAATGCCGGCGCCGCCCGGCAAGGCCGCATCGGCGAAGTCGATGAAGAGGTTTTACGCAAAAGCTTCGAGTTGAATTTTTATGGCCAGCAGCGCGCCGCGCAGGCGGCGGTCAAAATCATGCTGGCGCAAAAAACCGGCGGGTGTCTCCTCTTCAACGTCTCCAAGCAAGCCGTAAATCCTGGCCCAAATTTCGGGCCTTACGGAATCCCAAAAGCGGCGCTGCTCGCGCTGATGCGCCAATACGCGCTCGACTACGGCGCAGACGGCATCCGCGCCAATGCGGTCAACGCCGACCGCATCCGTTCGGGATTGCTCACCGAGGAGATGATCGCCTCGCGCTCGAAGGCGCGTGGCTTGACCGAGAAAGATTACATGAGCGGTAATCTGCTCGGCCGCGAAGTGACGGCCGAAGACGTCGCGCAGGCGTTTTTGCATCAGGCGCTGGCGCTGAAAACCACCGCCGACGTTACCACTGTCGACGGCGGCAATATCGCCGCCGCGATGCGGTGAGCGTGGTTTGGCAAAACGACGTTTCATAATGGGCAACGCCCTCGCGCGCGCGCGAACGCCTCAAATTCCCCGAGGTGGCGTAGTGCCCCCGCCGGCGCGTAGGGCGAAGTCCCCTACCTTTCAATGACAGGAAAGCCCGCTGGCGGGCGGCCTTCCTACCGTTTCAGTTATTCGTCGTTAGGAAATTTTGTCGAGATGAGGGTGAGACCGTCTCCATGGACGAGCAACACCCCCGCAAGACTCTCATAAATGTAGAGTTTGGGGGGCACTTTTTGGGCGCATGCATTCGCAAACCTTGCCTCTAGATCGCGCCAAAAATTCTTCCCCAATTTCTTTTGATCATACCAGAGATAGGCCTCCCACCAATGAATGAACGACCACCCTTTTTCGGCGAGTTCTTCAATGCGGGCCGTCAATAAGTCATCATGCCGTTTTTCCATTTGAAATACCCTTTCGCTATGGTGCTGTCTATAATTTAGTGCGGCTTTTTAATTTTACAATCCTAAACACTATAAGAAACTTAAAAAAATGGACGCGTTCCGCCACTTCGGAATCAAGCGCTTTGCGGCGAGCCTTTTGCCGGGGATTGGACCTGCGTTATCATGAAGCCATTTTCAGGAGTGACCATGGCCCAAGTCGTCGTCCGCAACCTTGATGAAGGTACCAAGGCGCGTCTCAAGCGACGGGCGGCACGCCATGGGCACAGTATGGAGCAGGAAATCCGCGATATTTTGACTGCGGCGGTCGGCGAAACACGCCAAGAAGGTCTTGGAACTCTGATCACGCGTCACTTCGCTGGCAAAGGCATCGGCATCGACTTTGAAATACCGGAGTGGCACGGCGAAAAGGCGCGGCCTGCCCGCTTTCGTAGGTGATTGTTCTCGACGCCAACGTTGTTTCAGCGCTCATGCGAACGGAGCCAAACATAAAAATCACTGGCTGGTTCAACGCATTTGCGCGCGAAGACGTCTGGATTACAGCAATATCAATTTTCGAACTACGCTTTGGGATTGAGCTTCACGCAAAGGGACAACGTCGAAGCCGCCTCGAAGACAGCCTCGATGGGATTCTTGCTTCCGCATTTTACGACCGCATCTTCCACTTCGACGAGAACGCGGCGAACGCCGCGGCATCCCTTGCTGCAAGGCAGCGCTCGATGGGACGCTTACTCGAAATTCGTGACACGTTCATCGCCGGCATCGTCGTTTCGCAGCACGCCGATTTCGCCACCCGCGAGGTGCGGCACTTTCAAGATCTCGATATTCGCGTGATTGACCCGTGGGCGGCTTAGCCCCTCCCTCGCCAGCACGGCCTCACCTGGCTCGATTTACTTCTCGACCGCGCCGCCTGAATTGGCCCAATCCTTGAACCCGCCGAGATTAAAGACCTGGTCGTAGCCCAGCTCCTTGAGCATCTTGCCGGCGAGCGCCGCCCGCCCGCCGGAGCCGCAATAGAGAATGACGGTCTTGTCCTTGCTGAAATTCTTGTCGTGCGAGGGCAAATCGGGATCGGCGCGGAATTCCAGCATGCCGCGGGGGACGTGGACGGCGCCTGCCACCTTGCCGCTCGCCTGCACCTCGGGCACGTCGCGCACGTCGACGACGAGCGTGTTGCCTTTGCCGATCAGTTCCTTCGCCTGCGCCGGCGTGATCTTCGGCACCGCGGCGTTTGCCGCTTCCATCATCTGCTTGACGCTTGTCGCCATTTCGCTCTCCCGGTTTGCGCACCAGCGCGACGCGCGAGCAAGGGTAAAGCCCGTGCGGCGGCGCCTCTAATCGCTCGATAAAATCACGTTCTTGACGATCGGATAGACTTGGTTCTCCCAGCGCTTGCCGGAGAACACCCCGTAATGGCCGACGCCGGCCTGCATGTGATGGCGTTTCAGATACGGGCGCAGCTTGCTGCAGAGGTCGTGCGCCGCGACGGTCTGGCCGACGGCGCAGATGTCGTCGCGCTCGCCTTCGACAGTCAGCAGCATGGTGCGGCGGATCGCGCTCGGATCGATGCGACTGCCGTGCCATTCAAGCTTGCCGAGCGGCAGCGCGTATTCCTGAAAGATCAGCCGCACCGTCTCCAGATAAAACTCGGCGGCAAGATCGAGCACGGAGAAATATTCGTCGTAGAACGCTTTGGTCGTCGCCGCCTTCTCGGTTTCGCCGTTGGCGAGATTTTCGTAAAGCTCCTTGTGCGCTTTCACATGACGCTCGATGTTCATGCTCATGAAGGCGGTGAGCTGAACGAAGCCCGGATAGACCCGGCGGAATGCGCCGGGATAACGGATCGGCACTGACGCGGTGAGCGACCGCTCGAACCAGGCCATGTCACGTTTGTTAGCGAGATCGTTGACTTTGGTCGGATTGACACGGCAATCGATCGGTCCGGCCATCAGCGTCATCGAGCGCGGCTGCGCCGGATTTCCCTGTTGCGCCATAGCCGCCACCGCCGAGAGCACGGCGACACAGGGCTGGCAGACCGCGAGCACGTGCCCGCCCGGTCCGATCACTTCCAGGAATTTGATCAGATGGTCGACATATTCATCGACGCCGAAGCGGCCGCAGATCAGCGGCACGTCGCGGGCATTGTGCCAGTCGGTGATGAACACGTCATGATCGGGCAGCATGGTGCGCACCGTCGCCCGCAACAGCGTGGCGAAGTGGCCCGACAGTGGCGCTACCAGCAGCACCCGCGGCTGCGGCGTCGCCATATCTTTCTTGAAGTGAAGCAGCGTGCCGAATGGCGTCTTGTGCGCAGCCTCTTCCCGCACCTCCACCTCGCGGTTACCGACACTGACAGAGCGGATACCGAACGGCGGGCGGGTATGGGAGAGGCCCATCCGCGAGACCAGCTCATAGGCCGCGGTCAGATTGCGGATCGCGGAATTATCGGCGACAACGGGCTGGTGACCGGCGGCGAGCGCCAGGGTCGCCCACGCTTTCATCGGCGTGATAATGTCGGCGTGGGCCTGATAGGCGAAATACAGCATCCGTTACCTACGGGTGCCGTACGCCATCTGACGACGGCTCACTTGCGACCCCCCAAGCGCGGGGAAACTAGTGCATTTTTTGTTGCGCTGCGACAAAATTGTGAACATCCTGCACAGAGGGAGCGGAACGCGGGAATCGGTGCACGACACAAAGCATAACCGAAACCCGTAAATTAGCCGTAACAGATTGATATAACAGAAGTTTACCGGCACACGAGCGATTAATGTCCAAGGCCACTCTCACCATTGCCAGCAAAAATTACGGCTCGTGGTCGCTACGCGGCTGGTTGCTTTGCAAAATGGCCGGGCTCGATTTCGACGAGCAGCATGTCGGCAGCGATGACCCTTCGACCCGCGCGGAATTGCTGTTGCTGTCGCCGTCCTTCCTGGTGCCTTGCCTGGTCCACGACGGGCTCAAGGTCTGGGACTCGCTGGCGATTGTCGAATATCTGCACGAGATCAAGCCGGAAGCCGGACTGCTGCCGGCCGACCAGGCGCAACGCGCCCACTGCCGGGCGATCTGCGGCGAGATGCATTCGGGCTTCGCCAATTTGCGTTCGGCGCTGCCGATGAATCTCAAGGCGCACTTTCCCGGCTTCAAATCCTGGGCCGGCGCCCGCGGCGACATCGAGCGTATCACCACGATCTGGCGCGAGTGCCTGGAAAAATACAAGGGCCCATACCTGTTCGGCGCAAAGCCCTGCGCGGCCGATGCCATGTACGCGCCGGTCTGCGCGCGGTTCCTTACTTATGACGTCGCCCTCGACCCGGTGTCGGCGCAATACTGCCGCACCATCGTGGCGATGCCGCTGATGCAGGAATGGATCGCTGCCGCCAAGGTCGAGCCCGACGAACTGGAAGAGCTGGACGTCGAGTTTTGAGCGTCGGCTTGTTCGACTTGCCTCCGCCTGAGATCCAATAAGGCTGAGCTAGCGAGACTGCCCTCCAGGCTGCGCCAACGCAGAAATTGCCGCCATCTCTGGGTCGCTGAGCGAAAAATCGAAAATCGCCGCGTTCTCGGACAAGCGTTCCACTTTGCTGGTGCGTGGAATGACGACCATGTGCTGCTGCACCAGAAAGCGTAGGCAGACTTGCGTCGCGCTCTTGCGGTGCACCGCCCCGATGCGGGCCAGCACGTCATTGTCACGGACGCGGCCGCGCGCGATCGGGCTGTAGGCAACCACCGCCATGCCCTGCTTTCGGCAAGCAGCGATCAGCGCCGACTGGTCGAGGAACGGATGACACTCAAACTGATTGCAGACTAAAGGCTCGCTGCTGACCCGGACCGCTTCTTCGATCTGCGGTACGCTGAAGTTGGAGACGCCGATATGGCGCGCCAGCCCGTCGCGCTTGGCCTTGCACAGAACTTCGATCGTTTCGGCAAGCGGCAGCCGCGGGCTCGGCCAGTGCAGCAAGAGAAGATCAACCTCGCCCAAACGCAACCGCGCCAGACACTCCCGCGTCGCGCGATCGAACTCGCGTGGAGCAAAATGGGTCGGCCAGATTTTCGTCGTCACGAAAACGTCGTCGCGCTTGACGCCGGAGCTGCGCAAGCCCTCGCCGACCTCGCGCTCGTTGTCGTACATTTCCGCGGTGTCGATGTGACGGTAGCCGAGCCGAAGGGCCTGCTCGACCACGCGCGCGCAAACGCGGCCGCGCAACTCCCAGGTGCCGAGCCCCAGCAACGGAATACGCGCCCCCTTGGCCTCGACGGCCGGAATGGCTGCATTCTTCGTCGTTGTGTCGGGCATATCGTGCCTGGGGGTGGGCGCGCCGATTACGGCGGCTTGTTACGGCGGTTTGGCGCCCAGCACCGCAAAGGCGGCTTCGGGCGCCCGTTCGATCACCTTGAGCAACGCTCGAGCCGGTCCGCGCGGCGAGCGCTTGCCCTGTTCCCAGTTGCGCACGGTTTCCACCGGCACACCGATCCGCGCTGCAAACGCGGTCTGCGTCAGGCCGGTCTGCCCGCGCACATTGCGCGCGTAAGCGGCGTCGAGGAAACGGGCATTCGCGGACCGCGCGGCGCCGTTGACGTGCCGTGGGTGCGCGCCGTTGGAAAACGCCAGCGGACCTTCGCTGCCATCCGGCAGGATTTCCACCAACCGTCCATCAGCTTTCAACCGAACGCGTAGCATGGCTTTTCAGCTCCAGCGTTTCCGGCTGCAAAGCAGCATAGCTGATTCGCCTGGATTCAATGAGTTAGTGGCCTGTTTTCGCCGTCAACAAGGTTCGTTGACGTACCAATTCTTTGACTGAATAGGCCATTGCCGGCTTAAGAAAAGCTTGACGCCCGATCTATGCTGCGGCGGCGGGAAAGCGCAGTGGACCAAGCCAAGTGAATGTTTCCGACCGCTCGATTGAAGTTTGGGACGCCCCGACCCGGCTGTTTCATTGGCTGACGGCGGCGCTGGTTGTTGCGGCCTACATCACCTGGCGACTGGACTGGATGGACTGGCACGCGAAGGCCGGGTACGCCGTTCTCGCGCTCGTCATTTTTCGGCTGCTCTGGGGACTACTCGGCAGCGACACCGCGCGGTTCTCCCGCTTTGTTGCTGCTCCGCGGCGCGCGATCAGTCACCTCAAACACACGCTCCGCCGCGAACCGGATAGACAAGTCGGGCACAATCCGGCCGGCGCGTGGATGGTGCTGCTCCTTATCGCGCTCCTGCTCGGCGAAACGCTGAGCGGGCTCTACGTCGCCAACGACGTCGCCGACCAGGGACCGCTCACCGAACTGGTCGCGGCGCCGATCGCCAACGCGATCACGGCCCTGCACTGGATTTTCTGGGACGCGCTGCTGGCGGCCACCGCGCTGCACATCCTCGCGATCGCGATTTATGCCATCGCCAAGAGGCACAATCTTCTGATGCCAATGATCACGGGACGAAAGCATCTGCCGCCTGACGTGCCGCGCCCCCGCATCGGCAGCCTCATGCGCGCGGGCCTTCTCCTCGCCGCCAGCGCACTCGCTGTCGCCGCCCTCGTCACCATGATGTGAGTGCGGTCAGCCGCAGCAGGATCATCAACTTTTCGGCGGCATCGCCTGACCGCGGATCTCGCCGCCTGGATGAGTTGCGGTGTGGACGTTGATGTACCACTCGCCGGCGGTGAACTGCGCCGCCTGTTCGGGCGTCAGCGTGGCTTCGCCCTTGATCGGGCTCGCGACCGGGCTGCCTTTTTTGCTCAGCCAGATCGTTACCGGGCCGTTTTTTCCTTCCGCCGCCGGTCCGTGGAAATGCGCCATGGTGGCGGCCGCGGACAGCCCGTCATAGCTGATGCTCCACGTCAGCATCCGGGTGGCCGGATCGTAGGTGAGGTCGGCCGTTCCTTTGCCCGGCGTTTCGACCGCCGGCACCTGCTGGGCTCCGGAAAGCGCGACCTTGAAGGTCTCCGGCGCGGCGTTCGCTGCGACGGCCAAGGCGGCGATGCCGGCCGTGCATGCCGCCAGTACGAGGAAGCGGCGAGAGATCGAATTGTTCATGGCTTGACTCCGTACGACGGGTTGTTCCGAGAGGTGCAGCTGTCTGACTTGGGAGATAAGAAACAGATTGGGCGGTAGTTCCGGATACTCGGCCTTTGCGCCGGTCAGGTTCAGCGCAAACAACCTCTGGATTGTAGTCAGCTTCCCGCCGCGATCACAGCCGATCGGGATGACGGCCGCTTCACAAACGGGTGAAGAATTTTAAGAGCACCGCGCGGCGCGCCGTCTCGCGGGCGATCAGCAACATACAAAAATGCGTTCCAAAGGGACATTCCGCCCGATCAAACAATACCTGGCGGGCCATTGTGCGGCTCGATGTGCGCCCTCGCCCCTTGCGGGAGAGCGCAGCTCAGCGGTTCAGCGACAAAATCCCGGTGAGGGGTCGGGCCGCGCCCCCTCACCCAATTGCGAATGTTGGAACGCCGCCGCTGCCCTCTCCCGCGGGGGGAGAGGGCAAGGTAGGCGAGCGCCGAATTTCCTGACACACTGATGCAAAGAGAGCGACGACCGCGAGCTAAAAATGCAAAATCTGCAGATCGATGCCCGGCGGCTTTGGGATACGCTGATGGAGACGGCGAAGTTCGGCGCCACCGCCAAAGGCGGCATTTGCCGGCTGACGCTGACCGATCTCGATCGTCAGGTGCGCGACTGGTTCAAGGCGCGCTGCGAAGCGCTCGGCTGCACTGTCATGGTTGACGAAGTCGGCACCATGTTCGCGCGCCGGCCGGGCAAGAACAACCAACTGCCGCCAATCGCGATGGGCTCGCATCTCGACACCCAGCCGACCGGCGGCAAGTTCGACGGCGTGCTCGGCGTCCTCGGCGCGCTCGAAGCGCTGCGCACGCTGCATGAGACCGGTTACGAAACCAACGCCCCCATCGAGATCGTCAACTGGACCAACGAGGAAGGCTCGCGCTACGCCCCGGCGATGCTGGCCTCGGGCGTGTTTGCCGGCGTGTTCACGCCGGACTTTGCCTATTCGCGCGCCGACCGCGACGGCAAGACCTTCGGCGAGGAGCTTGCGCGCATCGGCTACAAGGGCAGCGAGAAGGCCGGCGCGCGCAAGTTCGGCGCCATGTTCGAACTCCACATCGAGCAGGGCCCGATCCTCGAAGACGAAGCCAAGATGATCGGCATCGTCCAGGGCGTGCAAGGCATGCGCTGGTACGACGTCACCATCACCGGCCAGGACGCCCACACCGGCGCGACGCCGATGCGGCTGCGCAAGAATGCGCTCCTCGGCGCCGCCCGCATGATCGAGCGCATCGAAGCGATTGCGTTAGAGCACGCGCCCGATGCGGTGGGTGCGGTCGGCATGATCGAAAACAAGCCGAACAGCCGCAACGTCGTGCCGGGCGAAGTGTTTTTCACCGTCGATTTCCGCCATCCCGACGAAAAAGTGCTCGACGCCATGGAAGCAAAATTGCGCGCTTCGCTCGCCGCGATCCTTGAGCCGATGAAGCTTACCTACCAGGAAGCACGGATCTGGAATTCGCCCGCGGTCAAATTCGCACCGGAGCTGATCGACTGCGTGCGCATCGGCACCCAGAAGGCCGGCTTCAAATCACGCGACATGATCTCCGGCGCCGGCCACGACGCCGCCTACATCGCCCGCGTCGCGCCGACCACGATGATCTTCGTCCCTTGCGCCGGCGGCATTTCCCACAACGAAGCGGAGTCGACGAGTCTCGATGAATGCGCGGCGGGCGCGCAGGTCCTGCTCAACGCGGTGCTGGAATATGACCGGCGGCTGGGGTGAGTTGATCATCCTCCCCCGCTTCTTTTCACGTCGCGGGGGCGGATGGCTCCCAAGTCCGCGCCAACACGCGCAGCCAGTTTCGCCAGCACACCTTCTCGATCAGCGGCTCGCCGAAGCCGTGCTGGCGCATCGCCTGAACCAGAACCGGCAATCCGGCGGCATTGCCGAGTTCGGCCGGGATCATGGCGCCGTCGAAATCGGAGCCGAAGCCGACGCTGTCCTCGCCGGCATGTTCGAGCATGTGCTCGATATGCTGGATGATGAGTCCGACCGGCGTGTCCCGGTCGTGGCGGCCGTCCGGACGCAGGAAGCTCGTGGCGAAATTGACACCGGCAAGGCCGCCGGATTTCCCGATCGCTGCCAATTGCTGGTCCGTCAGATTGCGCGAATGCGGACTGATGGCATGCGCGTTGGAGTGCGTGGCAACAAGCGGCGCGTCGCTGATGTCCGCCACGTCCCAGAAGCCGCGTTCGTTCAGATGCGACAGATCGAGCAGAATCCGCAGCCTGTTGCAGGCGCCGACTAAAGCTTTGCCGGGGTCGGTCAGGCCGGGGCCGGTATCGGGCGACGACGGGCAGCGGAACGGCACGCCGTGGCCGAACGCATTCGGCCGGCTCCACACCGGGCCAAGCGAGCGCAGTCCCGCCGCGTAGAGCACGTCCAGGAGCGCGAAGTTCGCGTCGATCGCTTCCGCGCCTTCGATATGCAGCACCGCCGCCAGCACGTCCTCGGCGAGGCAGCTTTCAATATCGCCGGCATTGCGGCAGACGCGAACGCGCCCTTCGGACTCCCGTTCGATCCGGTAAAGCAGCGACGCCATGGCGAAGACGACGCGCTGCGCCTCGGCCCCATCGACGGCGGGCGGCGCCGGATCGTTGCCGACGACGACGCCGCTATCCTGTGGGGGCGTTTGTTGGGACGGCGATACGTGGGAAGGCGTTTCGCCGCCGGCGCGCTCTTTTCGTGGCGGCGAAGGCACAAACATCGCGAACAGGCCGCCGGCAAAGCCTCCCGCCTGCGCCTTGGGCAGATCCAGATGGCCCTTTTCCTCGCCTTGCAGAAACGCTGTCACCGCGTCCGCCCCGCCGCGCAGATGCAGCCGGAGCAGCACGTCGTTGTGGCCATCGAAGATCGGAATGCGCTTGGACGAGGTCACCGGAGATCCTTCACTAATGAGATTCTGCGGCCCGGCTTAGCCGAAGGCATAACCGCCGTCGACCGCGCCCTGCCCCGGCGGCATTTCCCACAATGAGGCGGAATCAACAAGCTTCGACGAGTGCGCCGAGTGACTACTCCCTCTCCCGCTTGCGGCAGAGGGTCGGGGTGAGGGCCAGCGCTTACCTAGATGCTGCTCTCCATTCGCGCCGGCTTCCTTGACGCTGCGACGGCATTTGTTACATGACGGCAATCCGGTCACGTCAGCGCGAGCCACCGATGGCGGAGAATTACAGCTTTTCAATCATTCTCGAACCACAGGAGGAAGGCGGTTTCACCGTACTTGTTCCCGCGCTGCCCGAGGTCGTGACCGAGGGTGACACCGAGCAAGAAGCACTTGCCAATGCCGAAGAGGCGATCCGCGCAATTGTTTCCTATCGGCGGGATCGCGGCATCGCCATTCCCGCAGATGCGCGTCCGGAAATTCGCCGCGTTACCGTTGCGGCATGATCATGAACGGCGGCGAGGCGCGGCAGTATCGCGAAAAGCCTTAGCCCATGAGCAATGCCATGAGCACGAAAGTAGATGACAACATGAAGGACGAGTACGATTTCTCAAAGGCCGAACGCGGGCGGTTCTATCGGCAAGATGCCGTACTGGTGCCGCCGGTGCATCTCGATCCAGAGGTGCTCGCCTTTTTGACCGCGCGTGCCCAGGCGCGAGGAATCCCTCTCAACGAACTCGTCAACGAACTCTTGAAAAAAGACATCGAGCTGATCGAGGCGCCGAATAGTGATCGCAATGGAACGCAGCCATGTCTCTGACCTGCAGCTATAGGGATTACATCCAGGCGAAAATTGAATCCGATCCGGAATTCCGGCAGGCACTGTTCCAGGAAGCCGTGCAGTTGTTAGAGGGTGATGTCGGCACGGCGCGCGCGGTTTTGCGCGACTTCATCAATGCGACCATCGGCTTTCCGGCACTGGCGAAAGCGACGCGAATACCGCCCAAGAGCCTGATGCGGATGTTCGGGCCGAGCGGCAACCCGACCTCGGCCAATCTCAACGCGGTCATCGGGGTGCTGCAGAAAAAACCGGCGTGCATCTCGAAGTCCGCGCGATCGCTTCGGCGGCGTGAGCAACTGGCGCCCGGATGAGCGCAGCGATATCCGGGATCTGCCCCTGCAAATATCCATCACGTCGCCACGCTGATATGCGTCACTTTTAGTTGAATAGTTCGTCCGCCACAAAATTGACGAACCTCAACGCTTGACGAGCTTTGCCAATTATCTCGTCCGAGGTGTTTGCTAATGCATAAGCAAGCATGTTCCGATGAACTATCAAGTTCCGCTGCGATCCGAGAAACATGAACGCTGCTATTGCAGAAGTGAGCTCAGGGTCATTCCTGATACGCTCCGCTGCCTTAGCCTTTATTGCCTCTCCAAATAGCCGAAAGAACTTCGTCGCAGTAGAACTATTCCAGTCAAACCAAGAGTGATATTTTTGTTCAATCGCAGAAATCTTGCAGAATTCGACTACGGTCGGACTTGTCGAATTTTGCTGAATATGATCCAGAATGACTTGAGTCAGAAAATCCTCAAAGAAACTAGCGGTTGCTACTACTAGTGTCTTTGCGAGTGATCCTTCTATACTGTTTGCCCGCGATATTTCATTCTGAGCAATTAGAAAAACGGAAGTCTCTTTAAGCGAAGTAAAATAAGCCTCGATATGGTCGATCGTAGTTGGCGTCGGAACTATTTCAAAATTGCCTTTGCCCTCTCGTATCTGATGTTGACATTCCGGGTTTGCCCGGTTGCAAACCTCGAGGCCTCGACGAACTGTTCGTCGCCCCGAAGCTCGTCAAACCTTCCACGCGGGGGGGCCTTAATTTTCTTATTGTGATCTTTAAAAGCCTTCTCGCACAGAACCCTGAACGTGGCCTCGAAAATCGATATGTTAAATCGTATTCTGCTGGTAACTGAAAATATCTGTCGCGGCTGATCATTGAGTGAATCAAAAAATGCGTCGAAAAGACTCTCTGCGTAGCCCACCTCTTCAGTCGAAAAAGTCGAGGACTTCTTCGCGTAGGAATTCAAGAAGAGGCCCATCGGATCGCGATATTCATTCCCTTCCGCCAGCATCGCGAACGACCGCAAAAGAATTTCTGTCTCTTTTAGATGGATGTCTGGTTCAGCGCGATGAATGAATTTCCGCCAGACCGCATGAAAAGTCATTTTGTCAAGCATCATCATAAAGGGCGATTGATACAAGCTAGCCCGGATTTCCTGAGCAGTCAGATTGACGCCGCCGGTATTAAGACGATTGAAAATTTCAAAAATAGAGGAATCTCGATCCTCGCTCGGAGCTGTTTGTTTGATAATGATGTTACGAATGACCGTGAGATCGAGAGCGGTTTTAAACTCCCCCAGCGTTCCATAATTTTGATCATGAAACCTCGAAGCGCCCTTTCCAGTTTGGGCCGGTAAGTGCAAATTGAATTTCGAGAAAAACCTATCATCGGCGAAGATCTCAGTAGGAATTTTGCCGCTTTCGGCAAAGATTTGTCGGAGTTGGATTTGTTTATCCTTGCGCGGGAATCGACCATTAACAAAATAGTAGATTGACATCAGCCGCTGTTGACCATCGATCACTAAGAAGGAGTTTCGGGCCTGTTCGTACAAAAATATCTGTGGGATAGGCAGGCCCATTAGAAGCGATTCGATAAGCCGAGACGCTCGCTCGATATCCCACACATAGTTGCGCTGAAAGCCCGGAATCTTAACGACCCCACTTTCCACGAAATCGACAATGGTCTTTATGTTGAAATCGTTCGGCGTTGCGGTGATCTGATAATCTTTAAAGCTCGCGTCCTCAATTACGCTATCATCGCCCTCGAACCACGAATTGTCCGGCATTGTTGCCTCTGCTTGGAACGTGCTATCGACCGACCAACTTTTGAAACTTACTGCGGCTACCGGAGGTTGTTAAAGAATCGGCCAAGGTATCGCAAGACTCGTCCAAAAATTCCTCTCGGGCTGCTCCGAAAGCGGGCGCCACCGCCTCCCCGGTCCAATTTTCCGCAGGATTTTGCGCGTCTTTCTTGGTCACTAATCCGTTGACAATCGTCGCAATTTCAGATACTATCCTTGCTAATCTCGCTCAGTGAAGGACGCCTTCGGCCGAGGGTACTCCTGAAGGTGGAGCGAGTGCGGTGCCCGCGGGCGGAGCGATACACTCCGTTCTCGGGCGGCTTCGGACAATACGCCCGGCCGGCACTATGACCGGTCTGCGAGGAGCTCGCTGGACTGGGACGGGCGCGTTGCCGCGTCCCAGGAAGCGCGTGTTCGAAGCTGAGCGGTGGCGTTCGGTCGCCTACGCCAGAGCCGCGGTGGAACGCCGATAGGCGGCGTGCCCCGCTGGGCACGCGCCGCGCCCTAAAAAGCGCGGAGGTTCGATCCACACGTCTGTCGGCGTTCCGCCTTCCTTTTTTGCTTTCCTTCGTAGCTTCGTAGCCCGGATGCAGCGCAGCGTAATCCGGGAGCGGCATTCAAGCTGCAACGCCGATCCCGGATTTCGTTTCACTCCATCCGGGCTACGGTCATCGCAAAACTCGGATGCGGATCGCGTCACGGGAAGGATTTAGGTCGTCTGCCTCATCCTGAGGTGCCCGCGCACAGCGCGGGCCTCGAAGGATGCAGCTTCAGCGCCGGGGCCTCGCCCTTCGAGGCTCGGCGCTTTGCGCCGAGCGCCTCAGGGTGAGGTGCCGAATTACGTCGCGGTTGTTAGGGCTTTACCGCAATTCTGCGCCCAGCGGAGAGCCCCCCTCACCCCACCCTCTCCCCGCGTGCGGGGAGAGGGAGTGCGCGGCGCGTGGCGGGAGGAACATGCGCGCTGGTCCTATCGCGTCTTCTCGAAGATCTCGCGGCCGATCAGCATGCGGCGGATTTCGCTGGTGCCGGCGCCGATTTCGTAAAGCTTGGCGTCGCGCAAAAGCCGGCCGGCCGGGAAGTCGTTGATGTAGCCGTTGCCGCCGAGGATTTGAATGGTTTCGAGCGCCATCCAGGTCGCGCGTTCGGCGGCGTAAAGGATCGCGCCGGCGGCATCCTCGCGCGTGGTCTCGCCGCGATCGCAGGCCTTCGCCACCGCATAGACGTAAGCCTTGCTGGCGTTGAGCGTGACGTACATGTCGGCGAGCTTGGCCTGGATCAGCTGAAAGCGGCCGATCGGCTGACCGAATTGGCTGCGCTGATGCACATAAGGCAGCACCAGATCGAGGCACGCCTGCATCACGCCGATCGGACCCGCCGCGAGCACCGTGCGCTCGTAGTCGAGACCGGACATCAGGATGTTGACACCGTTGCCGACGACGCCAAGCACGTTCTCGGCCGGCACTTCGCAATCCTGCAACACCAGTTCGCCGGTGTCGGAGCCGCGCATGCCGAGCTTGTCGAGTTTCTGGCCGGTGGAAAATCCCTTGAACGTCTTCTCGACGATGAAGGCGGTGATGCCGCGGGAGCCCGCGGTCGGATCGGTCTTGGCGTAAACCACCATGGTGTCGGCAAGCGGCCCGTTGGTGATCCACATTTTCGTGCCGTTGAGGATGTAGCGATCGCCGTTGCGGTCGGCGCGAGTGCGCATCGAAACCACGTCCGAGCCAGCATTGGGCTCCGACATCGCGAGCGCGCCGACATGCTCGCCGGAAATCAGCTTCGGCAGATAGCGCTTTTTCTGTTCCTCGCTGCCGTTCCTCCGCAGCTGATTGACGCAGAGGTTCGAATGCGCGCCGTACGACAGGCCGATCGCCGCCGAGGCGCGCGAAATCTCCTCCATCGCCACGCAATGGGCGAGGTAGCCCATCCCTGCCCCGCCCCATTCCTCTTCGACGGTAATGCCGAGAAGCCCGAGCTCACCGAGCTGCGGCCACAGCTCGCGCGGAAATTTGTTGGAGCGATCGATCTCGGCGGCGCTTGGCGCAATCTTGGCCTGCGCAAACGAGCCAACGGTGTCGCGCAACATGTCGATATCTTGGCCGAGATCGAAAGCGAGGCCGGGAAGGCTGTTGGCGATCATCATTCGCTCTGCGGCAGGCGCGCGCTCGCGCCGGGACCTGCCCAAACGATAGCGGTTAGCTCGCGCCGTGTCAGCGTGGCGCAGGCTCTCTTAGCCGACCACGGAGCGCGCAACCCGGTCCAGGGCCTTGTCGATTTCGGCAGCCGGGGCCGGCTTGGCGAAAAGGTAGCCCTGCATTTCGTCGCAGCCGGCGAGCCGCAGCAACACCCGCTGTTCGTCGGTCTCGACGCCCTCGGCCAGCACTTTCATGCCCAGCGCGTGGCCGAGTGTAACGATCGCCTGGATGATGGCGCCGGTAGAGCCCGACGAGCCGAGCGAAGCCACAAAGGCGCGATCGATCTTGAGCCGGTTGAACGGAAATTTTTGCAGGTAGCTCAGGCTCGAAAAGCCGGTGCCGAAATCGTCAAGCGCGACGCTGACCCCGAGCGCGCGCAACGCCTCAAGCCGCACCAGCGCTTCCTGCGGGTTGTCGATCAGGATGCCTTCGGTCACTTCGAGGACGACCCGCGAAGAGGCGATGCCCGTGTCCGCCATGGCGACGCTGACCAGATCGACCAGCCAGCGGTCGCGAATTTGCACCGGAGAAAGATTGACGGCGACCGACAAGGCCGGCCAGCGGGCGCCGTCGGCGAGCGCCCGCCGCAGCACGATTTCGCCGAGCTGGGACATCAGGCCGCTTTGTTCGGCGAGCGGAATGAATACCGACGGCGGTATCGCACCGCGGCTCGGGTGATTCCAGCGCAGCAAAGCTTCGACGCCGACCATCGCGCCTCCGTCGGCCGCAACAATCGGCTGATAGTGGACGTCAAAAGTCTGGAGCGAGATCGCAGATTGAAGCTCGCTCAACAGCGAGCGCCGCTCGGCGTAGTCGGTTTCGATCTGCGGCTCGAAAAATCGCACCCTGCTGCGGCCTTCGCGTTTGGCCGCACGCAGCGCCAGGCCGGCGCGACGGGCCAATTCGTCGGCCGTTGTCGCCCCCTCCGGGGCTTCCGCGACACCGATCCCGGCGGTGATCTGCCACATCCGGTCAGCAAAGATCGGCCGCTGCAGCGAAGCACGAAGCGCGTTGATCAGCGCAATCACGGCGGTTTTGTTCTCGCTGCTGATGATGGCGGCGAATTCGTCCTCCTCGAAGCGCCCCAGCAACGCGTCGCCGGGCAATCCGGCCTGCAAATGTTCGGCGACATTTTTGACCACGGCGTCGCCGCCGGTTCGCCCCAACGTATCGTTGACCTCGTGAAAGCCGTCGAGGTCGATCAGCGCGAAGGCGACGACGCCGGAACGACGCCGCGCCAGGGCGTCGCCGAGACGCTCCATCATGGTGCGATGATTGGGCAGTCCCGTCAGCACGTCTTGCCCAAGCAGATTGCGAGCCGCTTCGGCGCTTTGATCGAGCGAACGAAGAAGGTGGCGCGATGCGCGGACGGCGAGAAACCCGACCACGCCGAACGCGATACCGACGGCGCCCAGCAGGCCCCAAAGCCAGTTCAATGCGCGAACGAGTGTGTTGTCGGTCGCCCAGCTGAACCAGCCGATGATCCGGCCGCGCCCATCGTGCAGAGATTGCAGCCCCCGCCCGCTGTCCTGCGCCGGGTCACGGTCGAACCGCAGGCCCTTGAGGCCGGCGAGATGCTCAACCTGCCGAAGCATCGAATTGTCGACGTCCTCACTATCGCCCATCGGGCCGCGAACTTGTTCAAGCGCCCGCTGCAAAGCGGCGTGCTGTTGCGCTTCGAGGTGACTGTCGCTGAGTTGCGTAACGGCAAAACCGATCGCGGCGCAAAGGATCGTCGCGGCGGCGAAAAGCGCCGGCAGGAAAAGGATGAAGCAAGCCGTCCTGGTGGCTTCGCTTTCACCGGCCGAGGACCGTATCGACGAGCGCGAAAGCAACCGGTACGCCGCCCACCATCTCCCGGCTGCCGCAGCGGCCGCCATAGTTCACGCCCCGTTCAGAATGTTTCATGCAGGTCTAAGTGTCCTGGATTAACGACAAGGAAAGACAATGGGCCGTCGCCGTTTTCAACAGATGCGCGGCCTGTCGTTTGTTAGTAAACATGACATTAATCCAGCCATCCGATAACGTGTTTAAGGGGGTGGCCACGGCCAGTCGCCGCGCCGAGGACCAAAGAGGAATGAATAGTATCCGCGCATCTTTTCCGAAGATCTTTGTCTTTGTCATCGCCGCAATGGCTGGTCTGGCCAGTGTGCTTGCGACCACTTCGGCGGCGCAGGCGCAACAATGTCCCGGCCACCCCGACGCGCTCGGCACCAGCCGCGTCCTGGTGCTTGAACCCGGCGAGCTGACCCAGGTCGGCTTGATGCAGTATCCGCAAAGCCTGCCGCTCGCGGACAAGGAAGTCGTGATCACCTTCGACGATGGCCCGCTGCCGCCCTATTCGAACCAGGTCCTCGACATCCTGGCTGAGCAGTGTGTCAAGGCGACCTACTTCCTGGTCGGCGAGATGGCGCGTTCGTTCCCTAACGTGGTGCGCCGGATCTATCAGGAAGGGCACACCATCGGCACCCACACCGAAGATCACCCGTTGCGGATGCAGAAATTGCCGGTTGAAAAAGTGCGTTGGGAGATCGACCAGGGCATCGCCGATGTCACCGCTGCGCTCGGCGATCCCAACAAGGTCGCGCCGTTCATCCGCATTCCGGGCCTCGCCCGATCGCCGATGATCGAGAATGAAGCCGCCGCACGTTCACTGGTCGTTTTCAGCTCCGACACGGTGGCCGATGATTGGCACCGCCATATCAAGCCGCACGACATCGTTTCACGCGCCATGACCCGGCTTGAGAAACGCGGCAAGGGCATCCTGCTGCTGCACGATATTCACAAGTCGACGGTCGCGGCACTGCCGGAATTGTTGAAGGAGCTGAAAGAGAAGGGCTTCCGCGTCGTCCACGTCATCCCTGGCGAGGTACCGGGGCATATCGAAACGGTCGGCAAACCGGGATCGCCGACTGCGGTGCTGCCGATGCCGGCTGATCTAGCCGATAGCACCGGCGCGACATATCACGCCGGCACCGCGACGGTTGAATGGCCGAATCCGCCCGGTCCTGCTGCGCAGGCCGACGAAACCGAATTGCCGGCGCCCGATCTGCAAAATCTGGATCTGAAAGATCTCAATGCAGCCGACATGCGGATTGAGTGGCCGCGATCGCGAACGTTTTCGCTCAGCGTGCGAAGCCATGCGCATCGGACTTTGGCAGCGAACCATTCTGCCCACGTCCGCACCGCGCTCAGAAAAATAAGAAAATCCGGCAATGGCAGGCACGCTGAAACGTTATAAAGCGCGCGACCAAGAAAGTGTGCGAACCAGAAAGTGTGCGACCGAGGCGCCAAGCATGCGGCGCCTCGGTGTCAGCGGGTGAGCGCTGTTAAGAAGGCGGGCCCCCGGGCGGAGGCGGTGAGCCTGGCGGGGGCCGGTACGCCCCGGGCGGCGGCGCATATCCGGGTGCGCCCGGCGGCGGCGCATATCCGGGCGGTGGCGGGGCATAACCTGGAGCGCCAGGCGGCGGCGCATAGCCGGGCGGCGGCGGATACGGCCCGACATCGGGGTGGCATCTGCGGCCGTACGGCCCCGGGTGCCAGCCCGGCGGGCACGCCCTCGGCGGGGCACAAGCGCTCATCTCGAGCGCAGCCAGCAGCAACGCAATCAGACTCGCAGTACGGACGATCATGCAGAGATTTCCCCATCCCTCAATTCAGCCAGCTACGACGGTATAGCGGCCGAATTTGGACACCGAACCTGACAAAAATCACAGCGCGCTGCGGCCCGGCAGCGTATCCGAAACAAAGTCTTACCGCGGCACCTTTGGCTAAAGTGCCGGCGTCATACGGCAAGCCCGAGCCAGTGTTGATGAAAGTGGTGCGGCCGAGAGGACTCGAACCTCCACGGGTTGCCCCGCTAGCACCTCAAGCTAGTGCGTCTACCAATTCCGCCACGGCCGCATGTGGGGTGAACGCACCGTAAATCGATGCGTGGCGCCGATGTAACAGCAAGCCTTTGCGCGGACAAGGCCAAAGACCCGGTGCGGCGGCCGTCACGATCAGCGCGGGCGAGGAAAGGCAGGACCGAACGCGCCGCGCTAGACCGCGCCCGGCATCCGCGGCAGGAGCTCCTTGACCTCAACGGCGATTCGATTGCCGCTGACGATCACCGTGCCCTTCGCGACCGGCATGTTGTTGGCGAGGATGCGGACCTCGTCCTCCTCGGAGGAGTCGAGTTCAATAATGGCGCCGCGGCCAAGCCGCAGAACCTGGTGGATCGGCATCGAGGTCTTGCCCAATACCACCGCGATGTCGATCGAAACGTTGTCGAGTGTCGCCAAGATGCCCCACGCGGCTTTTGTCGATGTGCCGTTGCTGCGCTATTCTTGACCCGGGCATGGTTACGAGGTGGTTAACACGCGCAACGATCTGAAGATTGGCCTGCTCCCAATTGCCGGTTCGCCGCCGGTCGAATGGAGCATCGCCGGCGGCGCGGTCGACTACGAAAACGCCGTCGAGTTCATGACGGCGCGCGCCGCGGCGATCGCACGCGGCGGGGCTCGAGAACTCGTCTGGCTGGTCGAGCATCCGCCGCTGTTTACAGCCGGCACTTCCGCGCAGCCCGAGGAGCTGATCGAGGCCCGCTTTCCGGTCCACATCACCGGCCGCGGCGGCCAGTTCACCTATCACGGGCCCGGCCAGCGGGTCGGCTATCTCATGCTCGATCTGAAACGCCGCGCGCCCGACGTTCGCCGCTTCGTCGCCACCGTCGAGGAGTGGATTATTCGAACGCTTGCGGCATTCAATGTGCGCGGCGAACGGCGCGACGATCGCATCGGCGTGTGGGTTCAGCGGCCGGAGAAGAGCCAAGGCGCAGAGGACAAGATCGCCGCTATCGGCATCCGTGTGCAGCGCTGGGTCACGTTCCACGGATTTGCGCTTAACGTCGCGCCGGAGCTGTCCCATTTCTCCGGCATTGTACCCTGCGGGGTTTCCGATCCGCGATACGGCATTACCTCGCTCGCCGATCTCGGCGTGCCGGTAGCGATACACGAAGTCGATAAAGTGCTGCGGATTGAGTTCGAAAAGCTGCTCGGCGCAACGAGTGACGTTCAGGGGCTTGCCAGCACCGAGAACAGCTCGCCGGGGCGACGCAGCGCCAAATCTGCCGCGCCGGTTTCGCGTTGATCGACGGCCTCGACCCGCGCGCTCGGCGGACCGTCCCGGCACAGCTCGATCATGGTCAGAACCACTTCCTCCGAGCCGGCCAGCACCGCCTCCACTGATCCGTCGCGGCAGTTGCGCACCCAGCCCTCAACACCGAGTTCGAGCGCAGTCACTTCCGCCCAGGCGCGATACCCTATGCCCTGCACCCGGCCGCGGATGACGATCCGAAAAATCACGTCCATCCATATTCCTTAAGGCTGCGCCAAGTCACACTGCATGGACGCTTCGGCGAAAAACGCCGCAAGCACGTAATGTACGCCGCCGGCAACTGCCACTCCAGCGCGGCCGCAATCACGAGCTCCATATAGCCAGCCTTCGGCAGTCCGGCCGGCCGTTTCCGTCCCATGTAAGTAAGCGCAATGTACCGACGGCCGGCGTTTTGAACCGCCAAATTCTTGGCTCGGTAGAGACCGCCCGCAATGTTCTCCCATGCATCAAGGCGTACGCGGTCGCGAGAGCCGATCCGCCAGATCACGCCGTAGACGGTCCGAGGTCGCATCGGCTCGATTGACGCATAGCCGTCCGCGGTAATCACGAAGCGATAATTTGCCAGAGCTCCGACGCCAACTGGTTTTGCGGTCGGCGCATGCGTCGCCATCACGTCGCGGTGCATGTTTGACCCGTAGGCGAAATATAAGTTCACGCCCGTCGCCCTTCCCCGCTTGGCCGGGTGGCCGCGAACACGGTGACACCGATCGCGACGATCACCGGCAGGAGCGAGAGCAAGACCAGGATTGCCACCACCAACCAGGTCAAATCGTAATGCGCGGAGCCCAGCAAGATGGCGACGATCGAAATCAGCAGGATCAGACCAAGCGCACTTGCCGTGTTTGCATCGGATACCTGGCCGGCCAACGGAGAGTAGAACGACACAGCCAAAATCAATAGCAGGATGATCGACAGCGCGTAGAGAATGCTCGCGCCGATCGCGGGGCCGACCGACCGACCGGCGTCGCGTAGCCGCTTCGCATGCAGAACGTACCAGACCCAGATCAGTACCGCCTGCACGGCGGCGAACAGCCAGGGTCCAGTGCGCGCGATGATCGTCGGTATTGTAAGCGCATGCGAAGCAACGCCGGCGAGATAAACGACGATAACGGCAACACCGAAAACCTGCGGAGCGAGCCGCCCAAACGGCGAGAGAAGAAAGCGTATCGCTTGCATTGATAATTTCTGTCGCCGTTCGAGGCTCGCGGAGCTTACCATCGAACTGGCCACTTCGGGGTGAACCCGTTTGAACGCACCTGCGGATAACGGCAGGGCGTCAGGCGAATTCCATAATAACGGCATCAACGGCGACGCTGTCGCCGGGCTTTACCGGTATCTTCTTGATGATGCCGTCGCGTTCAGCGCGCAGGATATTCTCCATCTTCATCGCCTCCACGACAGCCAGCGTCTCGCCGGCCTTGACCTCCTGGCCTTCACTGACGGCGATCGAAACGACAAGGCCCGGCATCGGGCAGCGCACGGCTTTCTCGCTGCCGGAAAGTTTCCTGGCCGGCATCAGCCGCGCATAGCGCGCTTCGCTTTCGGTATAGACGAATGCTTTCACTTCGATGCCGCGATAGGCAAGCTCGAACCCGTTCGGGATCGTCCGCACATGCATGGCGACGGCGGCGCCATCGACGGTGCCGGTCCAGACCGGCAGGCCAGGCGCCCAGTTTGAGGAAAGAACGTGCCGATTGCCGTCCTCAAACAATACCGTGACGGCATTCCCTTCGTGCGCGACGTCGGCCTGCAGCTCCTCGCCGCTCAGCCAGATGGCGCGACGGCGCTCGCGCGTTACGGCACTGTCGAGCTGCCCGGAAATGCGGCGCTTGCGCTCTCCCAAAACATGGTCGATCGCCGCTGCCACGCCGGCAATCATGCGCGCCGCAGCGCCAGTCGGAACGCTGCGCTCGAAACCGCGCGGAAATTCTTCGGCGATGAAAGCGGTGGAAAGATCGCCGGCGCGCCAGCGCGGATGCTGCATGATCGCGGCGAGAAACGGAGTGTTGTGGCGTATACCTTCGATGGTGAACGCATCAAGCGCGTCGGCCTGCGCGTCGATCGCCTCCGCGCGAGTCTTGGCGTGGGTGACAAGCTTGGCGATCATCGGATCGTAATAAAGTGAGATCTCGCCGCCTTCGCGGACACCAGTATCGTTGCGCACCGTCACGCCATGGTGCTCGCCCTCGGCGGGCGGCCGATAGCGCACCAACCGGCCGATCGACGGCGCAAAATTGCGATAAGGGTCTTCGGCATAGATGCGGCTTTCGACCGCCCAGCCGGAAAGTTTCACGTCGCTCTGCTTCAAGGCGAGCGGCTCGCCGGCGGCGACACGGATCATCTGTTCGACGAGATCGATGCCGGCAACAAGCTCGGTCACCGGATGTTCGACCTGCAGCCGTGTATTCATCTCGAGGAAATAGAAGCTGCGATCCTGTCCGGCGACGAATTCCACGGTGCCGGCGCTGTCGTAGCCCACCGCCCTGGCGAGCGCGACCGCCTGCTCACCCATCTTGGCGCGGGTCTTGGCGTCAAGCAGCGGACTAGGCGATTCCTCGATGACTTTCTGATTGCGGCGCTGGATCGAGCACTCGCGCTCGCCCAGATAGATGACGTTGCCGTGCTTGTCGCCCAAAACCTGAATTTCGACGTGGCGTGGATCGGTGATGAATTTTTCGATGAAGACGCGGTCGTCGCCGAAGCTTGATTTCGCTTCCGAGCGGGCGCGGGCGAAGTTCTCCACCACTTCGCTTTTGGCAAACGCGACACGCATGCCCTTGCCGCCACCGCCCGCGGACGCCTTGATCATCACCGGATAACCAATCTGCTCGGCGATGGCGACGGCCTGGATATCGTCCTCGATCACCCCGAGATGACCGGGGACGGTCGAAACCTTGGCACGCGCGGCGGCTTTCTTTGACTCGATCTTGTCGCCCATGGCGGCGATCGCCTTGGGGTTGGGCCCGATAAACACGACGCCGGCCTTGGCGAGCGCCTCGGGAAAGGCCGCGCGCTCGGAGAGAAAGCCATAGCCCGGGTGGACAGCCTCGGCGCCGCTCTCCTTGCAGGCGGCAACGATGCGGTCGATGAGAAGATAGCTCTGCGCGGCCGGCGGTGGGCCGATTGCAATCGCCGTATCGGCCATTTCAACGTGAAGCGCGTCGCGATCGGCGTCGGAATAGACCGCAACGGTTGCAATTCCCATCCGGCGGGCTGTTTTAATGATCCGACAGGCGATCTCGCCGCGGTTGGCAATGAGGATTTGCTTGAACATTCCGGTTATAAAGCCCGCGAGCCGGTCCTTTTGGCTTTGCGGCGTCGCCGCGAGAATGTCAATGACCGCAGCCGCCTAGCGATGGCCTCGCCGTGTCCGGCGGGATCGAAGCAAGCCCTTCGCGCCCGTCACGCTGTCGTCGCAACCGGTGTTCAAAGAGCGTGCTTCTAGCAACGACGGGAGTTGTCCCAATGCGCGGACCGCTGGCTATGGTCACGGCGATACTGACGGCGATCACGGCGTCACCTGTCGGCGCGCAGGCGCCCAGATCTCAACCTCATAATGTGGTCCTGTTCGTTGCCGATGGATTGCGTTCCTGCGTTGTGGACGATTCGACCGCACCTACCATGGCGTCGATTGCGCGAGAGGGCGTGAGCCTGCGCAACGGCCACTCGCTGTTTCCGACTTTCACTACCGCGAACGCGTCCGCCATGGCCACCGGCCACATGCTCGGCGATACCGGCGATTTCTCCAACACGATCTACACCCGCTTCGAAGTTCCGGGCGCCGGCAACAGCATGACGCCGTTCTTGGAAAGCGATCCGGTGCTGGCTGACGTCGACGAACACTATTCCGGTAACTACCTCGACGAGGCGACGATCCTGAAGCTCGCCCGCGACAAGGGCTACAGCACAGCAGCGGTCGGCAAGATCGGCCCGACGCTGATGTTCGATCACACCAAGGAAGGCCGAGCGCAGACGATCATCGTCGATGACGCGACCGGGACCGAAAAGGGTGTCCCGTTGTCGGCCGAGATGGCCGATCGGCTCAGGGCCGCGAACCTTCCACTCGTTGCCCCGCCACGCGGCGCCAATGCAAATTACGGCAACATGACCACGCCCGGCACGCACACTCCCAACGGCGTGCAGCAGGATTATTTTGCCGCCATTGCAACGCGCGCGATTTTGCCGCTGTTCAAGGAGCGAGCGAAACCGTTCGTGCTGGTGTTCTGGTCGCGCGATCCGGACGGCACGCAGCATTTTCAAGGCGACAGCCGAAATTCGCTCGTGCCCGGTATCAACGGTCCAACGTCGCTCGCAGCGATTCGCAACGCCGACGACGATTTAGCCCGCATCCGCGCGGCCTTGAGCGAACTCAACCTGCTCGACACCACCGATATCATCACGATCGCCGACCACGGCTTTTCGACGATTGCAAAGCAAAGCGAAACCAGCTCGACGGTGAAGACCAAATTCGCCGACACGCCGGAAGGACAAGTACCGCTCGGCTTTGTCGCACTCGATCTTGCCGAAGCGCTGAAGGAGCCGCTGATCGACCCAAACGATAACTACAGGACGATTGCGGCGGGCCAGCACACCAGATTCGGCAATGGTCTCATTGGTGGCGATAGGAGCAATCCGAAGATCGTGGTGGCGGCGAACGGCGGCTCGGATCTGATCTATCTGCCCGATGGCGACAAAGACCTCGCGAAGCGCGTGATCGAAGTGCTGCTCGCGCAAGACTATGTCAGCGGCATTTTCGTCGACAGCAAGCTCGGGAGATTTCCCGGCACATTGACGCTCAACGACATCGCGCTTGAAGGCAGCGCGCTGACACCGCACCCGGCAATCGTCGTTAGCTTCCGTTCCTTCGACACGGTCTGTGGTGAACCGGTGCGGTGTGCGGTGGAAGTCGCCGATACCGTGCTCCAGGAAGGCCAGGGCATGCACGGCTCGTTCAGCCGCGCCGACACCTGGAACTTCATGGCCATGCAAGGGCCGGATTTCAAATCGCATTTTGTCGATCCGGCACCCGGCAGCAATGCCGATGTTGGCCGCACCATCGCAAGGCTCATGCAGCTCGACACCAGCGACCAAGGCAAGCTTGTCGGCCGCGTTCTTACTGAGACGCTGCCGGACGGCGCCGAGCCGCACGTGGCCGGTTGTGTCGTGAGGTCCGAGCCGGCGTCGAACGGGCTGGTGACGGTGTTGGATATGCAAATGGTCGGAGCGACGCGCTATTTCGATGCGGCCGGCTTTCCGGGACGGACAGTCGGTCTATCCAACGCCACGCTACCCTGCCCGACGCGATAAATCCGGCAGTTACATCTGCATGAGGCCGCGGCCCGTGCGCCGCCCCTCGGCGACGATCCAGTCAAGGATGGCAACGTCTGTCGCATTGAAGCCTGCTGGAAGAAGCGTCGCCCGGTCGGCCGGATGCTCGACAATGATCTGCGAATGCGCGATCAACTCGGCCAGCGTTTCGACAGTGCAAAGGTCCCGATCGATCCAGAGCTTCATTGTCGCCTCTCGCGCTTTTCTTCAACGGTGGTGGTTACGTGCAGTTCCATCACACACCGTTCTTTGCCGCGGCCGACTCGCGGTTCAGGCGGCAAGATTTCCCATGCTCGCCCGGCCGTTGAAAGGCGACGGTAAGGCAAACTCTGGGCACCGGATGTGATGTAAGTCACGTGGCGGTTATTAAATGGGGCCCGAACTGGTGCCCATCAGCGCTCCAGGTGATCAGAAATTTCTTCCGCACGTCTTGCCACTATCAGTCAATTCTTCTTAGTTTTAGTGCGAATTCGAAGATACAATCTTCAGTATGAGCCCTAGCATTGCCGCCACTTCAACGCTATGTGACGAGCGGCGAGTTTCAAAAAAACATCTCGATCAGCCCACCCGACGGAGGTTTTCCATGGCTCTGGCAATCGGCGACACCGCCCCGGATTTCGAAGCCGAAACGACCGAAGGCAAAATCCACTTCCACGATTGGAGCGGCAACAGTTGGGTGGTGCTGTTCTCGCACCCCAAGGATTTCACGCCGGTCTGCACGACCGAGCTTGGCACAATGGCCCGGCTCAAGCCGGAGTTCGACAAGCGCGGTGTGAAGATCATCGGGCTGTCCGTCGACCCGGTAGAGAACCATAAGAAGTGGTCACAGGACATCAAGGACGTCGTCGGCTTCGCCCCGAACTATCCGATGATCGGGGACACCGACCTGAATGTCTCGAAGCTTTACGGCATGCTGCCGGCAAGTACGGACGGCTCCTCTGATGGCCGCACCCCGGCGGACAATGCGACCGTACGCAATGTGTTCGTCATCGGTCCGGACAAGAAGATCAAGCTTATCCTGGTCTATCCGATGACCACGGGCCGCAATTTCGACGAGGTGCTGCGCGTGGTCGACTCGCTGCAACTCACCGCCAAGCACCGGGTGGCGACGCCGGCGAACTGGAAACCGGGCGAGGACGTCATCCTCACCGGCGCGGTGACCAACGAAGAGGCCGAGAAGCTTTACCCGCAGGGGTGGAAGACGCCGAAGCCATACATTCGCATCGTACCGGCGCCGCGATCGTAGTCGACCACGCAAGCTCCGATTAATTTAGACGAGAAAAGCGCGGCCGACGGGCCGCGCTTTTGCATTGAGCAAGTCTCTGACCGGCAGACCTGGCTAGGGCACCAAAACGACCTTGCCGATATTGCTGCGATCTTGAATAAAATGATGCGCTTGCGGCGCTTCGTTGAAGCGGAAAGTGCGCGCGATCTTCGGCTTGATGGCGCCTTTCGCCCACAATTCCATTATCTGATCGGCCCATCCGCGCTGGCGATCGATTTCGCCCCACAAATGACCGAGGTTGACGCCGAACACGCCTTTGTTCGCGTTCATCAGCGACAACGGGTTGAACTGAAACCACGGCATCTTCGCGACCGCTGACAACATCGAGAGCATATTGCGGTTCTTGCCGGTCGCCGCGGCCGACAGGCCGAACATACCGAGGCGGCCGGTCGGGGCCAGCACGCGATAGCCCTTCTTCCAGGATTTGCCACCGACGGCATCGAGAATGAGTTCGACGCCGCGGCCGTTGGTGATCTCGCGCGTCCGCGCTTCAAAATCCTCAGTTCGATAATCGATGAGGTCGTCCACCCCCATCGCTCGCAATTCGGCGTGCTTGGCGGCCGAAGCGGTGCCAATGACGCGGGCCCCGATATGCTTGGCGATCTGGGTCGCGGCGATCCCGACGCCACCACCCGCGGAATGGATCAAGACGGTCTCGCCGGCTTTCAGGCTGCCCATGACCACGAGGAGTTGCCACGCGGTGAAATAGTTGACCGGAATCGCTGCGGCTTCCAACGCCGACATATTCGTTGGACGCGTGAACACCTGGTTAGTCGGAACGCAGACCGTGTCGGCATAGCCGCCAAATCGCGTGACCGCCAAAACGTCGCGGCCGGCCCAAGTCCCCTCGACGCCGGCACCGACCGCATCGATGCGGCCGCTGACCTCGTAACCGGGCACGACCGGCATTGGTGGCAGATCCGGATAGATACCCAACCGACCCATGATGTCGGCGAAATTGACGCCAGTTGCTTCAACGCGAATGCGAACGGCGCCGGCTTCGGGCGCCGGATCCGGTGCCTCTTTGACTTCAAGAACTTCGGGTGGCCCAGCTTTGGTGATCCAAATCTGCCGCATGGTATTGATCTCCGGTTTTACGCCGAGGCGCACCTACGCGTCAGATCGCGGTCTGCCGGTTCCACGTGATTACGCTGGCGCCTTTGCTCTCTCAGCCGTCAGCATCGATTGCAGTATCTGATCGGAAATCTCGCGAACCGCTGCGGGCGAGTGCGAAAGAAACAGCGTATTGGTCTTGTCACTTTCACCGATCGATTTGATTGTATCAAAATATTGCGTGACCATCACCAGCTGCATGACTTCGGAGGTCGTAGCATCCTCCACGGCCTTCTTGAATTGGTCGATCGAACCCTGCAGTCCCGCGATAATCGCCTTCCTCTGGTTGGCGATACCCTGGCCTTGGAGGGCCTTGCTCTCGGCCTCGGCCTCGGCTTTTTTGACCACCAGAATTTTCTCGGCCTCGCCTCGCGCATTTGCCGCAACCTGCTCCCGTTGCGCCGCATTGATATCGTTCATCGCCGATTTCACTTTGGCGTCCGGGACGATGTCGGTGACCAGGACATTGACGATTTCGAATCCGAACCCGGCCATGTCCGCATCCAGCTCCTGCTTCACCGCCGTAGCAATGCCCGACTGGCTGGCGAACACTTCGTCGAGCGTCATGCCGGGAACATGCCCGAGAATAACCTGTTCGACGTAGGACTGAATTTGCTCCATCGGATTGGATAGCTTGTAGAAGCCATCGAAGGCTTTTTCAGGCCTCACCCGATTTTGCACGGAGATCGGTATCGTGACGAATACGTTGTCTTTGGTCTTGGTCTCCATCGTCAGGTTTATCTGATTGACTTGCAGGCTGACCCTGCCGGCAACCTTGTCGATGATCGGCCATTTCCAGTTCAGACCCGGCTGGGCGACACGGCGGAATTTTCCAAATCGCGTGATCACAGCGACTTGAGCGGTGCTCACCGTAAAGAAGCTTCCCAGCACGACGACGAGGACGATGAAAATCAAAAGGGCAAATATCACTACGCCGGGCGTATTCATTGCCGTATCTCCTTTTGCGCGACCAGTTAGCTTAGTCTCGGCAAATCTGGATTCGATGGCAGAGAATTACAGCACACACGGAAGTGCGGACACCACTTCGCACCCGTTGCTATGTTAATGGACAATGACACAGCATCAATGTCATCGTCCGTATCACACTTGCGAAAGGAGAGGAAAACCCATGGATGTTCGCGCCGCCGTTGCTTTCGCGCCCGGCAAACCGCTCGAAGTCACGACTGTGAAGCTGGACGGGCCGCGTGCAGGCGAAGTTCTTGTCGAGATCAAGGCGACCGGCATCTGTCATACCGACGAGTTCACTTTATCGGGCGCCGATCCGGAAGGCTTGTTTCCCGCGATCCTCGGTCACGAAGGCGCCGGCATCGTCGTCGATGTCGGACCCGGGGTGACATCGGTGAAGAAAGGCGATCACGTCATTCCGCTGTACACGCCGGAATGCCGGTCCTGTCCGTCCTGTCTGTCGCGCAAGACCAATCTTTGCACCGCGATCCGCGCCACCCAGGGCCAGGGCGTCATGCCCGACGGCACCTCGCGTTTCTCGATCGACGGCAAAAAAGTTCATCACTACATGGGCTGCTCGACTTTCAGCAATTTCACCGTGCTGCCGGAAATCGCGGTAGCAAAAATCCGTGACGACGCACCGTTCGACAAGGTCTGCTACATCGGCTGCGGCGTGACGACCGGCATCGGCGCGGTGATCAACGCCGCGAAAGTCGAGCCCGGATCGAAATGCATCGTGTTCGGCCTGGGCGGCATCGGACTCAATGTCATCCAGGGCCTGCGTCTGGTCGGCGCCGACATGATCATCGGCGTCGATCTCAACCCGGACAAGAAAGCGTGGGGCGAACGCTTCGGCATGACGCATTTCGTCAATCCGAAGGAAATCGGCGGCGATCTGGTGCCTCACCTCGTCAACATGACCAAGAGCGGCGCCGACCAGATCGGTGGCGCCGATTACACCTTCGAGTGCATCGGCAATGTCAATCTGATGCGCGCGGCGCTGGAAAGCTGCCATCGCGGCTGGGGCGAGAGCATCATCATCGGCGTCGCCGGTTCGGGCCAGGAAATCGCGACGCGGCCATTTCAGCTGGTCACCGGCCGGGTTTGGCGCGGCACCGCGTTCGGCGGCGCCCGCGGCCGTTCCGACGTGCCGAAAATCGTCGACTGGTACATGCAGGGGAAAATCGAGATCGACCCGATGATCACGCACACGATGCCGCTTGGCGACATCAACAAGGCCTTCGATTTGATGCACGAGGGCAAGAGCATCCGCAGCGTCGTGGTCTATTAGGTCTGCAAGAGACAAAGTCCGCAGGAGCCGCCATGAGCAGCCCGTCCGATTTTCAGGCGCCCTTCGCCGAATTTCTCGGTATCAGGCTCACGCACGTTTCGCCGGAACGTGTCGAGGCCGAGCTTGCCGTTCGCCACGAACTCGCAACCATCCCCGACATTCTGCATGGCGGCGCAGTGATGGCGCTCGCCGACAATCTCGGCGGCGTCGCTACGGTGGTGAATTTGCCGAAGGGCGCGCGCACGGCGACGATCGAGAGCAAGACCAATTTCTTTGCCGCGATCCCCGTCGGCGAGACCGCGCGCGCCGAGTGCACGGCGTTGCATCGCGGCCGCACTACCATGGTGTGGCAGACCAGAATCACGCGCAACGACGGCCGGCTTTGCGCGCTGGTGATCCAGACGCAAATCGTCATTCCTGCAGAGAAGGGTTAGAAAAGGAGAGGTTGGGCTAGTTTCCGACCAGTTCTTCCGAGGCGGCGCCGAGCCGTAGCGCAAGCCGCGGATCGAGCCGCTTCTCAAGCGCGCCGTGAGCTTGACGCCAGATCGGAATGGCCGCTTGCAATCGCCGGGCCCCCTCCTCCGTGAGCCATACTGCGCGGCGGCGCTGATCTTCGTACGCGATCGCGATTTCCACCAACCCGGCCGTCTCCAGCGCGCGCAGATTTCGCGACAGCGTCGACTGATCTAAGCCTGTGCGCTCGGCGAGCGCCCCGAGCGTATCGTCGGGCGCCGCGGCAATCTGCGCTATCAGTCCAAACTGGGTGATGCTGAACCCGCTTCCTTGCATGCGCTCCTCAAGGAAGTTGGTAATACGCCGCGCCGCGAGCCGGCTTGCCCAGCAGGCGCACGCGCCCACTGCAGCGCGGGCATCACTGACGAGCGTCTTCGGAGGGGCTTGCTGTCGTTTGGCCATGGTTGTATGTATCTACATCATTTGTATCTACATGGAAATAGTGCGATGCTTGCAGCCTCATCATTTGATTATGGAATGCCAAACCCGGCCGAAGTTGCAGGAATGACCGGCCGCGAGATGCTGCAGGCCATGATCGACCGCAAAATCCCGGCTCCTCCGATTGCGCAGACCCTGAACTTCTGGATCGTCGAGGTTGGCGACGGCTTTTGCGCGTTTGAAGGTGAGACCAAGCCGGATTTTCTCAACCCGCTCGGAACGATCCACGGCGGCTGGGCGCTGACGCTGATCGACACTGTCACGGGCGTCGCTGGACACACGCTGCTCCCGGCAGGCGTCGGCTATACGACGGTCGAGACCAAAGCCAATTTCACCCGCGCGATCCGACCCAACACCGGGCGCGTGCGCGCCGAGGGGCGCGTCGTAACCCGTGGCCGGCAAATTATGTCGGCGGAGGGGCGCGTCCTCGATTCGGAGGGACGTGTGCTGGCTCACGGGACCTCAACCCTTTTGGTATTCGACAGCGGCAAGAACGGGAGCGAAAGGTCGGCAGCCACGTGACCGCTGCCAAACCAGCGCAAAAGACACCGCGCGGCTTTCGGATCAAACGCGTCTACGAGCCGGCAGCGAAGGACGACGGGCTTCGGGTGCTGGTCGACCGGTTGTGGCCCCGCGGCCTTACCAAGGAGAAAGTGCGGCTCGATCTGTGGCTCAAGGAGATTTCACCCAGCGATGCGCTCCGCCACCTTGTCCATGACGATCCAACAAAGTGGGATGAGTTCGTCACGGCGTACGGCCACGAGCTTGCGCAAGAACCGGCAAAGACCGCCGCCGCGGATTTACGCAAGCGGGCGCGAAGCGAGCCGGTTACTCTGCTCTACGGAGCCCGCGACGAGACCCACAACAATGCGGTCGCGTTGAAGGACTGGCTGGAACGCAAAAAATAGCGCGGCGCGTCGTTCACAGCACTTGAAAAAACTTGAGCTTGACGCCGGCGGGTTCGCGTTCGCCGGTGCAAATGACGATGCATTTCGCAAGCCAAGAATAACGCACAGCGCTGGTCTCGAAGAAAGTCGCGCCGCGGAAATAGTAGCTCGACGGATCAACCGGACGCCCCGCGGCGAGCGCTGCCATCACGTCGGCCGGACCGCGGCGAAGCGCGTGGTTGCGGACATAGATCAGCGCGCCGTCATCGGTTTGCAACGTATAGCGGGCCTCAAGTTCCGCCACGCCATCTTGCCGTATGATTTGCCAGTCGGCGCCCCCGGACAGCACTGTACCGCGCAGCTTTGGACCGGAAAAATCCCCGCCCACGATCGGGACGATACGCCTGACACCCTTGCCCACATCGCCAAGATCGAGCGCCGGATCAACCTTCGCATGCGCGGCAAAAATGAATTGAAGCAGCGGAACAGTTTCCGCGTCCGCCATGCTTGTCCTCCCCAGCGATTGACTATCGCGTCAGGTACCCGCGCAACTTATTGCGATATCGAGATTGCTCAGTAAAGCCCGATAGCCGTGCACGTCGATTGCACCCGTGAGAGCTCATTTCGAGCTTCGCCAAGCCCTATGAGTTACCCTCATCAGGAGGCTCTGTTTCTGTCGTCGCGCTACTTGGAGTACTCTCAAGGCAGTCGGCCAGAGTGGCGGTCCGAGGCAGTTTCGGCAGAGGCCGGTCGTGACCCGTTAGTTTGCTCAGAAACGCTCTCGCCATATCGAGATAGAGGCGGCGTTCATGATCCGTCTGCGCTTCTCGCGCCCATTGCAGGTATTGATCGACCCTCGCGCGATAGTCGTCGGCAGCGCGCACCGGCGGGATGCTGAAAGGCGCTACTGACACAGATCGAAAGCTTCGAAACACGGGTTCGGCGGCTCCGCCGACGCGGGCCCGACCGTCTGAACCAAAACAGTCAGAGCTGCGAGGAGTGACAACACAGTCGCCGCTGCCAAAAACTTGCCGATGGTTCTTACGGAACGATCCCACTGATTTGAGCGATTGCTGACACGCATAATGCCTGAACTCCCGCAGTGCGCGACGTGATCGGCGTCACCAATTTTCGCTTTGCGACGACGTGTGCTCCGCATCACATCCGGCATTCAAAAGATTGGGCACAATTGGGACATTCACACCGCCGGGAATGGAGGTGGTCATGAATATCTCAAACATGAGTGCCGCGTTCATTGGTACAGACCGCGTGCTGTACTGGCGCGATGTAAAGCGTCTCATCCGCGATCGCCGCGAGCGCGTCCCTTCGCGCTCCGAGTTGACAAGTCTCAGCGACAACGGCCTGCGCGCTGGAGGGCTCTCGCGCGGCGAAGCGGACTTCGAAGCATCAAAGTCGTTCCGGCCGGATCGAAGTGTGCGTCGCTGAACCGAGGTCAAAGCCGATCAGCGCTGCGTTGAACTGGAACGACCCCGAGCGACAAAGTTGGCAGCACTTGTCTCCTCCTGTCGAGCCGTTTTCGACAAGCGGCCCGTGTCACGCTCTGCCCGCGACTAGGATCCCTGCGGCCGGCTAAGTGTCAGCCCGACAAAGGAGCGACGCTCCAGCGGGACTGGACTTCGCCCGCTTCCGAGGCGAGGCGGACACAAGCCGCTCCCTGCAGTTAGCACGCGTGCCTGAAAGTAATTCGGCAGGGCGTTTATTCTATCGCCTTCGTGTGCAAGAGCGTTTCCGCAACGCTAAGAGCCGAAGCGGACGCTGCGCGACCGATTAACGAATTGTCGAGCGGATGAGTGCTACCTACCCAGGCGCTCGACGCCACGTCTACTCGCGCTTGGCCCTTTGCCTCTAAACGGACCATTCCAATGAACCTCCGTTCTCTCGCCACAAAGCTGGCCGCATCCGTGCTGCAGGTCATATATTTTGTTTCGGTGCGCTCCCTGCCGCAGCTTGCACGTCCCTTGTATTTCGGGCGCAAGATGGGACGGGCATTTACGCCCGCACCATGGAATGGGGGGCTTCGGACCTGCATTCGGAACTGGTGCTTGTTCCCCGTGGATTACCCTTCACTTCAGTGCTCGACGGCGGAGCGTCTGGCATGACCTGGAAGAACCAATACGGCTTTGTCGGCATCAACGCTGCCGGCCTTCCCTATGCGACCGACGGAATGAACGAAGCTGGCCTGACCGTGGGCGCTCTGTTTTATCCGGGCTTCGCGGAATACCAGCAAGCGACCGCGGATCAGCAGCCCAAAGCGATCAGCAATGTTGATATCGTCAACTATCTGCTCGGCAATTTCAAAACGGTCGAAGAAGTGCGCCGGGCGATGCCGAATGTGCGCGTACTACGCAGCACCGACATCGAGAAGAAATTCGGCATGCCGATTCCCTTGCATCACATTGTCACCGATGCGTCAGGGGCTTTTATCGTCATCGAGTATACCCATGGCACGCTTGCGATCTTTGATAACAAGGTCGGCGCAATGACCAATTCTCCGAATTATGATTGGCATCTGCTCAACCTGCGCAACTATGCCAACCTGCGGCCGCAGGGTGCACCTCCACGCAGCATCGATGGCGTATCGCTCGCACCGTTCGGCGCCGGCAGCGGAATGCTTGGCCTGCCCGGCGATTTCACCCCACCGTCCCGGTTCATCCGCGCCGTGGCATTCGTCAATACGATGCAGCCGGTTAAGGACGCCGCGGAAGCTGTGGCTGCGGCCGCAACAATGCTAAACAATTTCGACATTCCAAAAGGTCTGGTGCGCGAAGGCGCGCACCCCGAGGACTATCACCTCGGATACACCCAATGGTCCGTCATCGCCGACACGCGCCACAGGGTTTACTATTACTGGACCATGTATGACCGACGGCTGCGCAGCGTGGATTTCGCCAAGCTTGATTTTAATGGGAATAAAACATCCGGCTTTCCGCTCGACAGGGTCCGAGCCGAAGATATCGAAGATCGCTCGGGAGATTTTTCGCGCTGAAATCCAGTACTACGTGCCTGATAAGGCACACAGCGACACTGCTCCGAACCGCGTTTCCTGAACGATCGATCGTACTTTTTTCGGGCTTGGCACAACTCTCGAATTAAGGCCGCCCTGGGAAACCGCCAATTCACTGACTTTTCTCGCAGTCCGTTCGTAAGCAGAAGTGATCGATAGAAATGGCGCAACAGCGATTGATTATTGCGAGAAACTGATCCGATAATCGGCCGGACGCAGCAGCGTCAAGACGCAAAACCTGCCGGGGGGTCGTATCATGCCGCCAAACGACCGTATGCTGTTTCCGACCACGATCGCCGGCAGCTTGCCGAAACCGTCGTGGCTCGCCGAGCCAAACAAACTCTGGGCGCCGTGGCGTCTCGAAGGCGATGAACTCCAGGCCGCCAAGGACGACGCCACATTGCTGGCGCTCAAATTGCAGGAAGACGCCGGCATCGACATCGTCACCGACGGCGAGGAGGCCCGCCAGCATTTCGTGCACGGATTTTTGGAGGCGGTCGAGGGCATCGACTTCGGCCGCCGCGTCGAGATGGGCATCCGCAACAACCGCTACAAGGCGATGTGTCCGACCGTTACCGGCCCGCTGCGGCTTCGGACGCGTGTGCATGCGCACGAAGCGCGGCTTGCCCGCGCTCACACCCGGCGAGAACTGAAACTCACCCTGCCCGGCCCGATGACCATCGTCGACACCATCGCCGATGCTCATTACGGCGACCGCGTAAAGATGGCGATGGCGTTTGCGGCGCTGCTCAACGAAGAGGCCCGCGGACTCGCCGCCGACGGCGTCGATGTGATTCAGTTCGACGAGCCGGCCTTCAACGTCTACATGGACGAGGCCACGGGCTGGGGGATTGATGCGCTGCATCGCGCGATCGAGGGCGTAGCCGCAACGAGCGCAGTGCATATCTGCTACGGCTATGGCATTCCTGCCAACATTGCCTGGAAGGCGACGCTCGGCGGCGAATGGCGCCAGTACGAAAAATTTTTCCCCGCGCTGGCGCGAAGCCGGATCGACCAGGTATCGGTCGAATGCATCAACTCGCACGTACCTCTGAGCGTACTCAAATTGCTCGACGGCAAGGACGTGCTGATCGGCGTTATCGACGTCGCGACAGATGAAGTCGAAACGGCCGAACAAGTCGCCGCCGTCATCGCGCAAGTGGCCGACTACGTCCCGAAGGAAAAGATCATCGCCTGCACCAATTGCGGCATGGCGCCAATGCACCGCGACGTTGCGGTAAAGAAGCTCGAAGCGCTTGCGAAAGGCGCGGCGCTGGCGCGGGAGAAATTTTCCTAAGCCGTCACCGGTCGCTGCGCGAAAGGACGTCGATCAACTCGCCGACTTTGCGCCGCTGCTCGCCCTTGTTGCCCGAAGCGATCGCGTGTTCGACGCAATGCGCAACGTGGTCGGCGAGGATTTCATCCTCGGCACGGCGTAACGCGGCGCGCGCCGCCGACAGCTGGGTGACGATGTCGATGCAATAACGGTCGTCCTCGACCATGCGCGCGAGCCCGCGCACCTGGCCTTCGATTCGTTTCAGGCGCTTGAGCACCGACGTCTTGGCATCCGCTCGCATGCCGTCTATATACCCCTACGGGGTAACCGTTTCAAGGTCGATGATCGTGGAACATCCGGTTCATTCGCGCGGCGGCGAGTCAGTCGCGACCGATCCGGTTTGCGGGATGAAAGTCGATTCGGCGAATACGCCACACCGCTATACCCGCGACAGTGACACCCACTATTTTTGCAGCGCCGGTTGCCGCGCCAAGTTCATCGCCGATCCTGAAAAATATTTGCACAGCGTGTCCGTTCACGCGTCCACCCCGGCCGCACCGGAAGGCACGATCTACACCTGCCCCATGCATCCGCAAATCCGGCAGGTTGGTCCCGGCAATTGTCCGATCTGCGGCATGGCGCTCGAACCCGAAGCAGGCGGCGCTGATGATGGCGCCGAACTTGCTGACATGACCCGCCGGCTTTGGATTTCAGGGGCGCTGGCGCTGCCAGTCGTCGTGCTGGAGATGGGCGCGCATTTGTTTGGTTTTGCGCCGCTGTCGCAGATGGCATCGGCAGTGACGCAGCTTGTGTTCGCGACGCCGGTCGTACTCTGGGGCGGGTGGCCGTTCTTCGAACGCGGCGCACAATCGCTGCGGACACGCCACCTCAACATGTTTACGCTGATCGCGCTCGGTACCGGCGTGGCCTACGTCTACAGCCTAGTCGCGGTGCTTGCCCCGCAGCTTTTTCCCTCGGCGTTCCGCGATGCACATGGCGCCGTTGCGCTCTATTTCGAAGCCGCCGCCGTGATCACCGTGCTGGTGCTGCTCGGGCAAGTCCTTGAGCTGCGCGCCCGCGCCTCGACGTCGAGTGCGATCCGCGCGCTGCTCGACCTCGCGCCGAAAACGGCGCGTCGGGTCGCCAAAGATGGCAGCGAGACCGAGGTTTCACTTGCCGTTGTCGCCGCCGGCGACCGCTTGCGGGTGCGTCCGGGCGAAAAGGTCCCGGTCGACGGTACGATTGTCGAGGGACATTCGTCGGTTGATGAGTCGCTGGTCACAGGCGAGTCGATGCCGGTTGCCAAGGCGACCGGCGACCATGTCGTTGCCGGTACGCTCAATCAAACCGGCAGCTTCATCATGCAAGCGGAGAAAGTCGGGCGCGATACGCTGCTGGCACAGATCGTTCAGATGGTCGCCACCGCACAGCGTTCGCGTGCACCCATTGCACGCCTGGCCGATCAGGTGGCGTCCTGGTTCGTGCCTCTGGTCATCGCGGCCGCGCTTTTGGCTTTCGCGGCATGGTCGATTTACGGACCCGAACCACGCTTCACCTTCGGCCTCGTCGCCGCGGTCAGCGTACTCATCATTGCCTGTCCGTGTGCGCTTGGTCTCGCCACGCCGATGTCCATCATGGTGGGCGTTGGCCGCGGCGCGCAGGCCGGCATCCTGGTCAAGAACGCCGAAGCCCTGGAGCGGATGGAGAAGGTCGACACCCTCATCGTCGACAAGACTGGCACACTGACCGAAGGCAAACCGAAGGTCGTCGCCGTTATCCCGGCCAAGGGCGAGAGTGAGGCCGAAGTGCTGCGGCTTGCCGCCAGCGTCGAGCGTGCGAGCGAACATCCGCTGGCGGCCGCAATCGTTGCCGCGGCCGCCGACCGAGGTATTGCGCTCTCCAAGGTGGCCGATTTCGACTCCCCGACCGGCAAGGGCGTCGTCGGCACAGTCGAAGGCCGTCAAGTCGCGCTTGGCAGCGATAGGTTTCTCGCCGAACGCGGCGTCGAGGCGGCTTCGCTTGCAGCCGACGCCGAGCGATTGCGCGGCGACGGCGCGACCGTGATCTTTCTTGCAGTCGACGGCGATTTTGCCGGCCTTCTCGGCATTGCCGATCCGATCAAGGTGAATGCGCCTGCAGCGCTGCAAGCGCTACGCGCCGACGGTTTGCGGATCGTCATGCTGACCGGCGACAGCCGGGCGACCGCCGAAGCGGTGGCGCGGCGGCTTTCGATCAATGAGATCGAAGCAGAAGTGCTGCCTGACCAAAAAGCTGCAGTGGCTGACAAGCTGCGCCGCGAAGGCCGCGTGGTGGCCATGGCTGGTGACGGCGTCAACGACGCGCCGGCGCTCGCGGCCGCCGACGTCGGCATTGCCATGGGTACCGGTACCGACGTCGCCATCGAAAGCGCCGGTATCACGCTGCTCAAAGGCGACCTCGCCGGCCTGCTGCGGGCGCGGCATCTGTCACGCGCGACTATGCACAACATCCGGCAAAATCTGTTCTTCGCGTTCATCTACAACGGCGCCGCTATTCCGATTGCAGCCGGCATTCTCTACCCCACTTTTGGGGTCCTGCTGTCGCCGATCATCGGCGCGGCGGCGATGGCGCTTTCCTCGGTAAGCGTGATCGCGAACGCCTTGCGGCTGCGCTCGGTCAGGCTTTGAACGCGTCAAAGATGGCCTAGCCCCAGCTTCGGCGCACCCGCCCGCGGATATCGACCGGCGTGCGCGCTGGCTTTACCGACGAGCCGGGCGCTGCGGCCCGCGGCCAGGCTGAGCATTCGAAATGATCGAGCAGCGCGGCCGGAATAAATCGCGTGCGTGATGCATACATGTGGCGGTCGCCGTTGCTGCGTTGACCGTGCACGAAGAAGCGTTGCGGCACGATCACGTGCAGATGATCCCGCGCCCGCGTCATGGCGACGTAGAGCAGCCGCCGCTCCTCCTCGATCTCGGCACTCGTGCCGGCGGCAAGGTCCGACGGCAGACAGCCATCGACGACGTTCAGGATGTAGACCGACTTCCACTCCTGGCCCTTGGCTGAATGGATGGTCGAGAGGATCAGATAATCTTCATCGAGCAGCGGATCGCCAGCCCGGTCACTCGTCGCATCCGGCGGGTCGAGCGTGAGCTCGGTCAGAAACCGCTCGCGGCTCGGATAGGTCGAGGCAATCTGAACGAGTTGCAGAAGATCGGCCTCGCGCAGCATCGCATCTTCGTGGATCTGATTGAGGTGCGGCTCATACCAGCGGCGCACCAGATCAAGCTCGGCTGGCCAGCCAGCCGCGCGGCCACGGACAAGGCGAACCACCTCCACGAAGGCCGGCCAGTGCTCGGCCGCTGCCGACGGCGGCTTGAGGTCGGCCAAGGCCTCTGCCGGATCGATCCGTTCGGCGACGCCCTCCAATACGCGCGCTGCCGTGGCGGGTCCGGCGCCCGGAAGCAATTGGACGACCCGGAAGCCCGCGACGCGGTCGCGCGGATTTTCCGCCCAGCGCAGGAACGCCAGCACATCCTTGATGTGCGCAGCTTCCAAAAACTTGAGCCCGCCGAATTTTACGAACGGTATGTTGCGGCGGGTCAGCTCCACTTCCAGCTGACCCGAGTGGTGCGAGGCACGGAATAGGACCGATTGCGTTTTCAACTCAAGGCCCTGTTCACGACGTTCCAGCACTTTCTCGACGACGTAGAGCGCCTGATCGGCTTCGTCGCGCACGCTGACTACTTGTGGGCGCTCGGCGGACTTTCGCTCCGACCACAGATTTTTGCTGAAACGCTCCTCGGCCAAGTCGATGACGGCGTTGGCCGCCGACAAGATCGGCTGCGTCGAGCGATAATTTTGCTCAAGCGTGACGATCTCCGCCGGCGGGCTGAAGTGCCCGGGAAAATCGAGGATATTGCGGACCGTCGCTGCGCGAAACGAATAGATCGACTGCGCATCGTCGCCGACCACGGTCATACCATGGCCGTTTGGCCGCAGCGCCAGAAGGACCGAAGCCTGCAGCTTGTTGGTGTCCTGATATTCGTCGACCAGAACGTGATCAAACCGCTCCGAGATTTCGCCGGCGATCGAAGGCTCCAGCATCATATGCGCCCAATACAGCAGCAGATCGTCGTAATCGAGCACGTGATAGCGCTGCTTGGCTTCGACGTATTGAGCGAACATTGCGCGCAACTCGTCCTGCCACATCGCGCACCACGGAAAATACGAGCCGAGAACTTCGTCGAGCGGCAGTTCGCCGTTCACCGTGCGCGAGTAGATCGACAAACAGGTGCCCTTGGTTGGAAATCGCTTCTCGGTCTTTGAAAATCCGAGATCGTGGCGGACCAGATTCATCAGGTCGGCGGAATCCTCGCGATCGTGGATGGTGAAGGCCGGCGCGAGTCCGAGAGTTTCCGCATATTCACGCAACAGCCGCGCGCCGATGGCGTGAAATGTTCCGGCCCAGGCCAGGCCCTCGGTCGCTGCACTTCGCGCGCGGTTGAACTCAACCAAGATCAAGTCGACGCGGCGGATCATTTCCGCCGAGGCACGCCGCGAAAAAGTCAGAAGCATGATGCGCCGCGGATCGGCGCCCTGCTCGATGAGCCAGGCAACACGATGCGCCAAAGTCGAGGTCTTGCCGGAGCCCGCGCCGGCAATGATGAGCAACGGGCCGGCGTCAGCCAGCGGCAGGCCGCCGTGCTCGACGGCGCGGCGTTGCTGTGAATTGAGTTTTTCCAGGCGAGCAGCCAGCATCGTTGCGACCGGTTTGGGACCGAATCATTGACGGAGCGATGCGCGACTGAACCACAATTCCCGTTTTGTTCGAAATGATGCTTGCAAAATTGGGTGCAGACAGATGTCTCGGCCTAGGCTTCTGGCAGCGGGATGAATTCCTTTTCATCGCCCGGGATCAGTGCGAAGCGGCCGCTCTTCCACTCCTCCTTCGCCTCCTCGATGCGCTCCTTGCGTGAGGAGACGAAGTTCCACCACAGGTAACGAGGGCCTTCGAGCGCCGCGCCGCCGAGAAACATCAGCCGCGCCGGCTGCGTGGCCGTTACGGAAATGCGGTCACCCGGACGGAAAACCAGAAGCTGCGGCGCCGCGAATTTATCGCCGGCGATATCGACTTCGCCCTCGGTTACATAGATCGCCCGCTCCTCGTGGTCGGCGTCGAGCGGCGCGCTGGCGCCGGTTTCGAGCAGCACTTCGGCATAAAACCATTCCGAGACCATGCCAACCGGGGATTTCTGTCCAAAGGCGGAGCCGGCGACGACCCGGGCGCGGGCGCCGCGATCCTCGAAGGTCGGAAGCACTGCGGCGTCGAAGTGCTCGAACAGCGGCGCCATCTCTTCATGATCTTGCGGTAGCGCGATCCAGCTCTGGATCCCGAACATTCCACCGCCCTCGGCGCGCATGCTCGCAGGCGTGCGCTCGGAATGGGAAATGCCACGGCCGGCCGTCATGAGATTCATCGCGCCGGGCGTGATCTCCAGCACGTTGCCTTCACTGTCCCGGTGCATGACGCGCCCGTCGAACAGATAGGTGACAGTAGCCAGTCCGATATGCGGATGCGGGCGGACGTCCATCCCCTTCCCGGCCATCAGCTGCACCGGCCCCATCTGGTCGAAGAAAATGAAGGGGCCGATCATCTGGCGCTTGCCGTGCGGCAGCGCGCGGCGCACTGAAAAACCGTCGCCGAGATCGCGCACCCGCGGGATGATGATCAGTTCAAGCGCATCGCAGGAGTGCTTGTCGCCGAGTACCGGGTCCTTGTCGGGCATCCAGCTCATGGTCATTCCCCCAAACTGGCGCACTTCAGCGCGCTACCGGGCGCTCCAACTTCGCTGCCCGTTCGCGTTTAAGATCGCGCTTCCAGGGTATGTATGATACGCGGAATCGAATTGCCACGGTGACCACCAGTCGATCCTACAATGATTTCAGCGCCTTCCCTGACCAGCGTCGCCCTACTTCTCGGCCTGAGTCTGTTTCTCGGGCTGGCGTTCGAAGAATTTTTCGCTCGCACCGACACCAAGCGTCCGGGCGGCATCCGCACGTTTCCGATGCTCGCGTTCGGCGGCGGCGTGCTTTACCTGCTAGATCCGGACCATTTCATCCCTTTCACTGGCGGCCTCGTTGTGCTCGGGGCCTGGCTGACCGTGTTCTATCGGCAGCATCTGCGCGAACAGGACGAGGAAGGCGAGCCAAATGTCGGCCTGGTCGTGCCGGTGCTCAACGTGCACGCTTATCTCCTCGGCGCCATCGCCTTGGCCCTGCCGCCCTGGGTAGCGGTGACCTTCACGGTGAGCGCGGTGCTCCTACTCACAGGCCGTGAAAAACTGCACGCTTTGGCGCGCCGCGTTGAGCTGAAGGAAATCGTAACCGCCGGCGAGTTTTTGATTCTGACCGGGATCATCCTGCCGCTTTTGCCCAACGAGCCGGTGACGACGCTGACGAGCATCACGCCGCGCGACGCCTGGCTCGCGCTTGTCGTCGTTTGCACGCTGTCTTATGCGAGCTACCTGGCCCAACGCTACTGGACCCCAGCGGCGAGCGGATTGTGGATGGCGGCGCTCGGCGGCGCTTACTCGTCGACCGCAACAACAGTCGTGCTGGCGCGTCAGGCCAAAACCGGGTCGGTGATGCGGCGAAATGCGCAAGCTGGCATCACGCTCGCGACTGCCATCATGTATCTGCGGATTCTCATCGTCATCGCGGTCTTCAACATGGCGCTGGCGCGAACGCTGGCGCTGCCCCTGTGTGGCCTTTCACTCGCGGGGCTAGTGGTGTGCGCGCTGCAATACTGGCTGGCGCGACCGGCACCGGACGACAGTAAAGCGCCCCTGCCGTCGCTTCAGCCGTCCGGTGGCAACCCGCTAGAACTCGGGCCGGCAGTTGTCTTTGCAGGTCTTTTCATTGCGGTTTCGCTGGTTTCGAATTGGGCCAAGGCGCAGTTCGGCGCTGCTGGCATCTATACGCTTGCCGCGATCGTCGGCGTGACCGATATCGATCCGTTCGTCCTTAATCTCGCGCAAGGCGGCACCACGGGAATGTCCCAAAGCGCGCTCGCGGCTGCGATCCTCATCGCGGCGTCTTCCAACAATATTCTGAAAGCGCTCTATGCCGCCGTGTTCGCCGGTGGACGCGCAACTGTTGGGAGTGCAGCCGTTCTGGTGCTGCTCGCCGCAGCCGGCGTTGCGATTGCCGTTGGCTTGGGCGGCCTGTAGGCGACAAATACGTCCAGCCGTGCGGCGCACACGACTTCATTTTGCTCCGACGGGGCCCTGGTTAAACTTCTCGATCATATTGGTTTAATCCATCCGGCTTACGTGAGGTGACAGGTCTGGCGCCAGCCGTGACGTGTCAGCGGATGCTCTGGTCGCTTTCGAAGGTCGGCGGCTCGAGTGCACATTTCTTTTCGGCCGCCGTGCGCCGCAAGACTTTCTCATCGCCCAGTTGTTTCTCGTAATCCGGACCGTAGGACAGCGTGCCGATGACGGAGCCGCCGCCGCCGTCACTGGCTTTGTTCATAAGCTCGCGCAATTCGTTTTCCCGCGTAGTGATCGCCTTGAGGCGCTCAACGAGGTCCTTGCAGTGATAAACCGAAAACCTGCCGGGATCACTGATGTACGGGCCTACGCCATCGCTTAAGGAACAGCCGTTGAGCGCGACAAGCGCAAAAAGACTGCAGATCAATGAAAGTGTAGGCAGTCGAGCGCGCTTGCGCCGCAAAGGCCGTGACGCCGGCTTGCCGCGGAAGTTATGCACGGACGCCCGACTGCCGTCTGTCGATATCATCCGAATCATCCGCCACGTCAAAACCGGTTTAGCCCGCCCAGCCGAAACCGCATAAGCCCCCCAAGCCTCGGTTTGCAGCCTCCTGCGCCGCAAATAAGGCAACGATCACCCGCTTCTCTGTGACAAACGCTTTCGGCATTCCAGCAAGGCGACCGCCAGGACGCGGATGCGAAACGCAACGTCCAGCTCGCACCTTACGGCGTCGACCGACCAACGAGCCAAGGAGCGTACCGTTTCGCCGCCATTCGGAAAGGAATCTACACGGCGGGCCTACAACCGTAACCTGTTCTTTACGATGCTTTGTAACCTTCATCGCCAGGTGTCGCCGCGCGGGCAATCGCCCGCTGAGCCGCTTTGGCTGCTGGGGGTGACAGAAACAGCGAGTAGCGAGCGGACAAGATGGCTGGCTCGTTCGACAGTGGCGTTGCGCTGCGATCGTCGAGGTGGCGGCGCGCACGATTTGGTGTCGCCGCAAAGCTCCAATCTGCCTTCAGCTTTGTCGCCGCGCTGACTGCGATTTCAACGGTAGTTTCGCTACTGTGCTTTTCGGCCGTCGAGAGTGGACTCGACGAGTTCGCCGCACGGCAGATGCCCGTCGTCGCCGAGGTCATCCAGCTCTCCGCACTTTCAGGGGAGATTTCGGCTGCAGCGGCCCGATTGATCAATGCCAAAACCATGGCCGATCAGAAGAACCTCGCGACCTCGATCGCGCGCAAGCACGCCGAGCTTGGCGACACATTGCAGCGCCTGCAAAAGCTCGACAGTGGCAACCCGGCGATCGCCAAGCTCATCATTCTGTCGAAGCGCCTTGATGCAAATCTCTCGGCGCTCGAAGACATCATCGCCGAGCGAACAAACTTGCGCGCCCAGATCGTCGCCCAGGTTGAAAGCCTGCACAAAGCCAATGCGCGGCTGGCGCAGCAACTCGCCGAGCTGCCGGACTCCCGAGCGGCGCTTGAAGTCTCCGCCAAAGCCAACCTCTTCGTCAGCCTGATCAGCGAAGCTTCATCGTTGAATGAACCCGCAGAATTCAAGCGCATTCAGGATCATCTCAAAGCTGCCGCAAACGCACTACGACGCTCGGTTGCGACGCTGTCCGACGATGGCGCCGCAAAGATCGCCGAGCAGCTCCTCCCGCTCGGCATCGGCGCCGACAGCATTTTTGCACGCCACGCTCGTGAAACATTCACCGGCGTGAGAGCCGACGCCACCATCGATGAAAACGTCGCGATCCAACGCGACCTTGAGGAAACGGTCGCAAACCTGGTCCGCACCACGCAGGACGGCGTCGAACACGGCACGGCCGCGTTGACCAATACTTTGAATCACAGCCGTATCCTGCTCTTGATCGTCGCCATAGCCAGCATTGTTGCCGCCGTCGGAGTCGGCGTCCTTTACGTCCAGCGGCGGCTGGTGCAGCGTCTGATATCGCTCAGCAACGCGATGCGGCAGCTCGCTGCCGGCGACGTTGACACCGCGCTGCCGTCGATCTCGACACGCGATGAAATGGGCGAAATGTCGCGCGCACTCCAGGTGTTGCACGCCGGCGAATTGGAGCGGCGCAAGCTCATCGAACGCGAGCGGGCTGAACAGCAGGCCCAGCGCCTACGGGCGTCGACGGTCGACAACATCATCGATGAGTTTCGTGCCGCCGTCAGTTCCGTCGTCACGACGCTGTCGACTAATGCTTCAGCGATGGAGACGACGGCGCGCGGACTTTCGGCGATCGCGAGCGAGGCCGACGCCCAAGCCCGCGCAGTTTCGCTTTCGTCCGAGACAACGTCGAACAACGTACGCACCGTAGCTGACGCCACCGAGGAACTGGGTGCTTCAATCCACGAGATCAACAAACAAGCCGGCCAGACCCGCGGGGTCGTCAAGCGCGCCGCCGAGATCGCGCATTCGGCACATGAACTTGGCGAGCAGCTGTCCGCAGGATCCAATCGGATCGGCGACGTGGTCAAGCTCATTCGTGATGTCGCCGAACAGACCAACCTCCTGGCGCTCAATGCCACCATTGAAGCGGCGCGCGCCGGCCAAGCCGGGCGCGGCTTTGCGGTGGTTGCCAACGAGATCAAGCAGCTGGCCAGCCAAACGGCGAAGGCCACAGAAGACATCACGGCACAAATCGCCGGGATTCAGCGCTCAACGACCGAAGCGGTCGATGTCATCCAGTCAATCAACGCCGTAACCGACGACATTGCGCTCTTCACTTCGGCGATCGCTTCCTCGGTCGAGCAGCAGAACGCTGCGGCGCAAATGATTACCAGAAACGTCCAGGGCGCAGCCACTGGGGTCACGGAGCTCGCCGGCAGCATGACCGAAGTCACCAGGGCGATCGGCGACACCAACCGTTTTGCCTCGGGGGTGCTCGAAGTTGCGCATGGCCTGTCGGCGCAAACCAGCACCATCGACAAAGCCGTCGAAGATTTCCTGAAGAGGGTCACAGCGGTTTAACCGCCTCGCAGACACCAATCCAAGGAGCTGAAAATGCCAATGCACCAATCCTTATTCAACGCCTTGCATGTCCGTCGTCCGAACCACCGGCTTGGCGTGGCGCTGGCCGGGGTTACGAGCGCGGGTATCGGCGCCGCGTTGGTGCTTGCCGTAATCACCAACGTCCCGGCGGTTAGCCGAACGACGGAAGACGATACGCAGATTGCGAAAAGCCTCGCCACCATGTTGCGGGCCGGCCGCACCGTGATTTCACGAAATCAGGATCGGATCAACGATCCTAATGTCGGCAACAAGGGCATCGACGGAAAAATGGTGCTGGCCGAAGCCGGTAAGCTTTTTCAGCAGGCCACTGAAATCGACCCTTCGGCAATTCAACCGAACTCGCTGCAGGGCAAGCTTGTGCACATGCAGATGGATGCCATTGCCGAGGTAATGGACGTGCATCAGGAGACCATCAATCGCCAGGGCGTAGGGTTCAAGGGCTTCATTCCCGCGGTGTTCGGACGACTGGTGAACGAGGCTTTCGGCCGCCGCGCCGCCGGGATCGCCGAGATGAAAGTGACCGCACCGCCAAAACTGATCCGCAACCCGAAGGTCCGGCCGGATGAGTGGGAGCTTGAAGCGATCCAGACGCGGCTGATGTCGCCATCTTGGCCCAAGGATCAGCCCTATACGGCCACCGCCGCCAAGGACGGAGTGCAAGCCCAACGCACGCTCTTTCCAGAATATTACGGACGCAGCTGCCTTTCCTGCCATGGCTCTCCGGCAGGAGAAATCGACATTACCGGCTTCCCGAAAGAAGGCGCCAGCGAAGGTGACCTGGGTGGAATTATCAGCGTGACCCTGTATCGATAGGCTGCCGTCGCAACATTTGTTGATTCAGAAACCGATCACGATCTGAAGATTAGCTAGGGGAATTGCGTCGCGCGGGCGCCGGCGAAGCCAGAGCGCTTTAGCTATCGGACGCGGCCTGCTACCCTTCTCAGGCGATCAGTACGCCGGCGCCGGCTGGTCCGGAATTCGCCTTTGCAGCAACGATTGGAACGCCAAGGGAGCCGCACATGGAGTTCGAACGCGCCAGCCTGGAGCTCGACGGCGCCGTCGCCGTCCTGCGTATGAACCACCCGGAAGTGCTCAACGCGGTGTCGCCCGAGATGCTCAAGGGCATGACCGAAGCGCTCGATGCTTTGGCATCGTCAAACGAGCGTGTCCGATGCCTCGTGCTTACCGGGGTCGGCCGCGCGTTCTCGGCCGGCGCCAATTTGCAGGGACGGGGCGACGACGGCTTGGCAAAGCGTGGCGCTGGGCGCACGCTGGAAACCTTGTTCCATCCCTTCATCAGGCGGCTGCGTGATCTGCCCTTTCCGGTCGTCACCGCGGTCAACGGGGCTGCCGCCGGCGCCGGCATGAGTCTCGCGCTGATGGGTGACCTCGTTCTATGCGCGCGCTCCGCCTACTTCCTGCAGGCCTTTCGACGCATCGGCCTCGTGCCCGATTGCGGCTCGACGTGGCTGTTGCCGCGGCTCGTCGGGCGGGCCCGCGCGATCGAACTCTCGCTGCTCGGCGAACGCCTGCCGGCGGAAACCGCGCTGGCGTGGGGCCTCGTCAACCGAGTGTTCGATGACGAAGGGTTGATGGGCGAAGCGATACGCCTTGCACACGAACTCGCCGCCGGCCCGACTGTCGCGCTCGGGATGATCCGCCGGCTCTATTGGGAGAGCCCGCAAAACTCCTTCGAGCAGCAACTCGACCTCGAATGCCGCAGCCAGCGCCTCGCCGGAAACACGGAGGATTTTCGCGAAGGCGTGAAGGCCTTCCTGGATAAGCGACCCGCCAAATTCGTCGGCGCCTGAGGAAGCGCGTTGCCCCGGCGTGATTGAGGAATTCGGCCATCGCGACAATCGATTCCGAATATTTCATTGCCTCGATCGACGATACCGTAAGCAGAATACCGGCCCTATCCTTGTCGAGCACGATGTCCACCTCGTGCTCGTCCTCCAGCCACTCGATACGGTCATGCAGTTCGTCCGCGGTAAGGCCCAGCGGGCTTCCATGCCCGCGCAAATTGTCCGCCGCAGCGAGCGGATCTTTCGGGCCAAGCCCCGCCGCCACGAATGCTCGGCGCGCTCCTACACGTCCAAATCAAACAACGGGCTTTTGTTCCCGACCTTCCGGGTGCGGCGCAAGCGAGCGCCCGTTCGGCAGTTTATCCAACTCCGCGCCGCCCCGATGTCCCGAATATATTCACCGAACATGCGAATAGCCCTATTTGCCTCGCCGCTTACGAGGTTTTGGCGTCGTCTTTTTCAGTTTTGGTTTCTTGAGCTTCGACTCTGTCCCAAAAGTTTCTCTCTGAGCCATGTGCTGAACAAGCTCGCTAAACGACATGCTTGCGCCGCGCTTGGATTCTGGCGTTTTACCGCGTCGGTTCATGCGGTCAGCACCTTGTAGCTAGATAACCTTTGGGGGACCTTGGCGAGTCATTCGCGCGGTCGCGATGCGCGGTCGCGGCCGTGCGCACGCTCCTCGGTACGAGATACGCCGCATGCCCGGCATTCGAACGTATATAGATCGAGTAAGTCGCCAAATCGTTGGGTCCTTCGAATTAGCTGCATCGGCTGAGCACACCTTGGGCACCGAGGGGCTGGTGCGGAATTGTGAGGACGTTCGGTACTCATGACCAGGCGCCGCGCAGCGCAATCGCCCATTGGCCAATAGATCGACAACGACATCCTCGATAAGTGCCAAGCGGTGCTGCTGTGGCCGGGTGATAGCGGCGGTAATCTTTCTACGACGTGGCTAATGGATTAATTTTTGACAATGTCGGCGGGACGCCGTTTGGACTTGCGGCTATATCTGCAGGAACCCCACAAAGTCTTTGCATTCATCAGGGCACTGGCGCGCCGGTGCGGGCAAAGTAAATGGCGACAATATAGCGCAAGCTTTCCATCACGTCGGATATCGCCCGCTTCACCAAACAAATAACCTGGCCCATTCAGCATCCAATAACAGGACCGCACAACCACGCGGTTACGCTGATTACGCGGGATAGGCGTCTTGTCGGGCTATATGTTGCCGGTAATGCGAAGAATTGCATAGATGACGGCATTGCTTGAGATGCGGAGTACGTGCGAGACGACGCTGAGGTCGATACCAAGCTGAGAGCCCAGCAGCGGCAGCACGAAGAGGAGGCCAATCAGGATCACGAGGCCGTACGGCTCCAGCCGGGCAATGGGTTTCGCCAGCGTGTCTGGCAGGATGCCTACCAAAATGCGTCCACCGTCGAGCGGCGGCAACGGAAACAAATTAAAGATCGCCAGCACGACGTTGAGCAGTAGCGCGTTTCTTAAGTTTGCTGCCAGCCATTGCGCGCCGTTCGCCGGCAGGTAGCCGACGATATGGAACGTCAGTGCGGCAACAATCGCAAGTGCCAAGTTCATGGCAGGCCCGGCAGCAGCGACGAGCACCATGTCGCGCCGTGGCGATCGAAGCGCGCGAAAATTGATCGGCACCGGCTTGGCGTAGCCGAACAAAAACGGCGAATGCAGCAGCAAAAGCATGGCGGGCAGCAAGATCGTGCCCACCGGATCGACGTGCTTTAGCGGATTGAAACTGACCCGACCAAGGCGCCAGGCAGTGTCGTCGCCAAGAAGATGCGCGACGAAGCCATGCGCCGCTTCGTGAAAGGTGACGGCAACAATCACCGGGATGATCCAGATCGTAGCCAGATAAATAATATTTGCGGTCAATGTTTCGGCCTTGGTGGTCTCTATAGCTCAGTAGGTTCTATATCGCACTGAGGCTCAGCTTTTTGTCGTTGATTACCTAAAATTAATTTCGTCTCGATCATTGCGTAACGACAGGTTGGCGAGAGGCCGCCAAGCGCGAGTTTCGATTTTGCATCGTTTTTGTAAGGCCCGACGGGTCATGCGCCCACTCTTTCCGGGATTCGAGCACAGGCTTTGAATTGGCGCATCATTTTCTAAAATTTAATGCTCAAGACAGGTCTCCGTAATGTGAGGACGCCATTTAAAGAGAAGGCCGATCGTGGCGCAAATCATTGGAGCATCCCTGTCATGACGCACACAAACACTCCTAACACTCCTCTCCCCAGGCAACACAAGCACCTTTCGGCACGCCGCCTCACCCTCCTCGCTTCGGCCGCCGGGCTCGGGGTTGCCCTGCTCGCGGCTGGACCCGGTGGATATCTGCCGATGAACCTCCCGGCCTGGACTTCTTTGGCGCGCGCCGCCGACACGACGATTGCGCATCCTGTCGGCTTTGCCGATCTGGTCGCCAAAGTGAAGCCCGCCGTCATCTCGGTACGGGTCAAGATCGACGAGTTGGCGAAGATGGCGAGCATGAATCAAAACGATGATGAAGGTGTCGTCCCGTTCGTGCCCGGCTCACCGATGGAGAAATTCTTTCAGCAATTCGGTTTCCAGAACATGCCGAACGGCATGCACCAACACCATGAGATGATCACCGGCGAAGGCTCGGGCTTCTTCATTTCGTCCGACGGCTATGCGGTGACCAATAACCACGTCGTTGATCATGCGAAGTCGGTCCACGTGACCACCGACGACGGAACGGTCTACACCGCCAAGGTTATTGGCGCCGACCCGAAGACCGATCTTGCCTTGGTCAAAGTTGATGGCAAGAACGACTTCCCCTACGTGAAATTCGCCGACCACGCATCGCGTGTCGGCGACTGGGTGGTCGCCGTGGGCAATCCGTTCGGCCTCGGCGGTACCGTGACCGCGGGCATCGTCTCGGCACGCGGACGCGACATCGGCGCCGGCCCCTATGACGATTACGTTCAGATCGACGCTCCGATTAACAAAGGCAATTCCGGTGGACCGGCGTTTAACGTCGACGGCGACGTAATCGGCGTCAACACCGCGATCTTTTCGCCTTCCGGCGGATCCGTCGGCATCGGCTTCGACATTCCGGCCGACACGGCGAAAATGGTCGTGGCCCAACTCAAGGAGCACGGCCACGTCACCCGCGCCATGCTAGGCGTGCAGATTCAGCCGGTGACCGCAGGCATCGCCGAGAGCCTCGGCATGAAGAAGGCCGAGGGCGCAATGGTCGACCAGCCGCGAGCGGATAGTCCCGCCGCCAAGGCTGGAATTGAAACCGGCGACGTCATCACCGCCGTCAACGGCGCGCCGGTCAAGGACGCGCGCGAGCTTGCCCGAACGATCAGCGCGATGGCGCCAAATACATCGATCAAGCTCGACATCCTGCGCAAGGGTGAAGCCAAAACCCTGACGGTGAAGCTCGACCAAATGCCCAACGAGCAGCAAGCGAAGGCGGAAAGCGAGCACGGAAGTCGCGAGGTGTCCCGTCTGGGACTGACGCTATCGCCTGCAAGTGACGTGGCCGGCTCTGGCGGCAAGGGAGTCGTAGTCACAGCCGTCGATCCGGATGGGCCGGCCGCCGAGCAAGGCTTCCAGACTGGCGACATCATTCTGGACGTCGGCAGCAAGGCCGTGGCGAATGCGCGCGATGTGCAAAAGGCGATGGCCAACGCCAAGGAACATGGCAAGCACTCCGTTCTGATGAGAGTGAAGACTGGTGACGCCACGAGGTTCGTGGCGATGCCACTCGGTCAGGCGTGACATGACGCCCGTCAGTGACCGTATCTCCTCCGGCTGCTGATGGGCGATCATCGAGGGGGACGAGTTTAGCGACCCGTCCTTTCGAATTTCCCACGCGGACAAGGCTCCGACCTTATGCGGCTTGTGAAAAAGAACCGCCATGACTAACGCGATGACCAGCGCGATGATCCATGCGGCAGTCGCGTCGCCCGGCGAGCGATCGCTCCTGATCGTCGAAGACGACAAACCGTTCCTGCAATGTCTCGCACGGGCGATGCAGACACGCGGCTTTATCGTGATCACAGCCGAGTTGGTCGCCGAGGGCTTGCTGCAGGTAGAGAAAGCCGCTCCTGCCTTCGCCGTTGTCGACATGCGGCTCGGCGACGGCAACGGCCTGGTCGTCATCGCGGCGATGAAAAAGCGCCGGCCGGAAGCACGCGCCATCGTCCTGACCGGTTACAGCAACATCGCGGCCGCGGTGAATGCGGTCAAGCTCGGCGCCGTCGATTACCTGGCCAAGCCGATCGATGCCGGCGATGTGGCGGCGGCCCTGCTGTCGCTCAACAACAAGAAAATCGAACCGCCGGAACTTCCGATGACAGCCAATCGTGTGCGCTGGGAGTATATCCAGCGCAACTACGAATTATGCGGTCACAACGTCTCGGAAACCGCCCGCCGCCTCAACATGCATCGTCGCACCCTGCAACGCATCCTTGGCAAACGTGCGCCAAAATAACCTATCTCCTCCGAAACTTGCTGCGGCCGCATTGTCGTAGTGGGCTGATCAGTGGTGCGGACGGAGGGACTCGAACCCTCACAGCCTTACGGCCAAGGGATTTTAAGTCCCTTGCGTCTACCATTTCGCCACGTCCGCGGGGCGGATTCTCGAGGCAGATCCGCGCGGTCGCCCTTGTAGCACCGGGCACGCGTGCGCCGGAAGCGCGAAACCCGGCGGCGGCTTATTGTTGCCGCTTGTTCTTGGCCGCTGTCGGCGTACCCGGCCGGATATTGCCCCACGGATCGCCGGATGAAGCCTTGTCGGGTATCTTCTTCATTGTCGCCTTATAGGCCTCGTCGGCAGCTTTTTGCTTTTCGATGTCTTCTTTGGTCACAGCCTTTCTGGGGTTGAGCGGAATGCCGACCGTATCCTGCGCGACAGCGACTCCCGTGAGCAAAGCGACGATTGCGCCAGCCTGGATGAGTCTCCGCAACATCGGTTGCTCCTACTCCTTGAAGACGTGCCCCCATAAGCTCCCCCAATCGGCGCCGGAAATGTCGGCGACCCGCCCGTCGTGCTCGAAGAATTTGTTCGGCACCTGAAACATGGCCAGCATCAGACCGCCCTCGGGCGTCCAGGCGACGTGGCGGCTGCCGGCTTCGCGCCAGACAAACTCGCCGGCGCCAACGGTCAGTCCGGCGACCGGGCCTTCCTTATCGACGAGCTCGCCTTCGAGCATGTAGGTCTGCTCGATTTTCACGTGCTCGTGGTCGGGCAGCACCGCGCCGGGCGCAAGCCGCATCAGCGCCGTGACCAGGCCGGTCGCCTTGTCGAGCAACAGGCCTTTCACTTCGCAACCGGGAAATCGCGTCTTTTTCCACTCCATGGCGGCCGGGCGCACGACGTGCGAATGGGTCTCGGGGGTGTCGTGCTTTGCTTTCGGCGCGATCGCGTCCATTGGACGTCCTCCTATAATCCCGCTTCGTTGATCGGCGGTTGAAAGGCTAATCCGGTATCCCAGGGAAAGTAGATCCAGGTGTCCTGCGACACTTCGGTGATGAAGGTGTCGACCAGCGGCCGACCCATTGGCTTGGCATAGACGGTCGCGAGATGCGCACGGGGGACGATTTCGCGGACCACCTTTGCGGTCTTGCCGGTATCGACCAGATCGTCGACCAGCAGAACGCGGACCCCCTGCCCACCGCCCAGCGCAACAATCGGAGCCGCGACGTTCTTCAGCACCGTCAAATCGCCCTGGCTTGTTCCTGAATAGCTGGATACGCAAATCGTTTCGATGAGCTTGATACCGAGCTCGCGTGCGACGATTGCCGCCGGCACCAGCCCGCCGCGTGTAATACAGACAATGGCCTCAAACGGGCCGGCGCCGCTTAGTCGCCAGGCCAGCGCCCGCGAGTTGCGATGAAACTGGTCCCACGAGACCGGGAAGATTTTTGCGGGATCGCGCTGGGCCGATTGGGCCGGTTGCTTTGCTTCGACCTGGGTCATCGAAGGTCCTTAGGGCGATGGTGTTAGGGCCTTCAGCCGATATCAGACCGGGCAGACCGCTGGCAATCAGGGAATCTCGTACACCGTCGTCTCGTCGGCGATGCCGCGCAGTGCGGCGCGTTGCATCATCGGCTGCAGGCCGGAGCTTTCGAGAATTTTAGCCGAGTTCGGATCTTCGATGACCGGCTGAGTGACGAAGATCGCGCGCGAGGAGGCGAGGCCCTGCACGCGGGCGGCCATGTTTACGGTCTGGCCGAAATAGTCCTGGCTGTCGTTTAACGTGACGGCAAGACACGGGCCTTCATGGATGCCGATCTTGAGCAGCAAATCCTCGTTGTGCCTTTCGGCGTTGATCCGCGCCATTTCCTCGCGCATGCGCAACGCCGCCGCCAGTGCCCGGTCAGGCGTCGGAAACGTCGCCATCACCGCGTCGCCGATCGTTTTTACGACCGCGCCGGTTTCCGCCGCCACAACGTCGTGCAGAACGTGGAAGTGCTGCCGCACCAGATCGTAAGCCACGAGATCGCCGACCCGCTCATAAAGCGCGGTCGAGCCCTTGAGATCGGTAAACAGGAAAGTCAGGCTTGTGATCTTGAGCCGCTGATCGACGTCGAGCGTGTCGGTGCGGTAGATGTTGCGGAACGTCTGATTGGTGAGGAGGCGCTTGGCGGTGAGGAATGGCCGACGCTTGCCCAGCAAATGATGCAGCTGATCTCCGGCGACCCATAGTGCCGGAAGAACCCGGTGGTTGGTGCGGTTTTCGAGCGAAAGGCGCAACGGCCCGGGCCGCATCTCGATCGTCCCCACCGGCGCCTTCACATCATTGAAGACCATGGTCAAAGTCTGCCGCTCGCGCGTCGCCTCACCTTTCACGTCGATGAATTGCGTTCCATGCGTCACCGGATCGAACACGATGACAAAGTCACCGGGCAATTGCACCGACAGGACCGCCTTCTCGCCCGGCGGCAGCTCGATCGAATTGACCGTGAATTCCGCAAGGCTGCTATCCAGCGTGTCCGGTAAATCGACGCCGGAACTCCAGAAAATCTGCCGGTAATATTCGGCCTCGGGAAGCGTCTCGGGATTGTGAGCGGCGATGTGGCGTACCCGCGGACTGACCGTAAAAGTCACCTCAACCATCTCGTCGAGCGTCGGTTCATAGCCGCAGGCACATAATCCGCAGTCATATTCGCCGCGATTGACGTCCTTGAGCGTCGTACCCGCGCCCAGCACACCGCCGCAACCGGGACAAAGCACATTCCAGGACAGTTCGAACACGCCAAGACGAGCGGCGTGCAGGAAGGCGGCAATGGTCCGCTCTTCGTCGAGGCCGCGTTTATTGGCGAAGGCAAGCACATTGACGCGGCAGAGTTCGCGATCGGATCCGTCGCGAACCAATTGTTCGATGGCGGCCACGCACTCGGGGTCGGCCGACTGCCGGAGTACACCGAAGAGGGCTTCGGTTTCGCTCATCGGCGGATTCCTTCACAGCCTAATGCGGGCTGAACCTAACTATCGGCATATGTCAGCGCAAGGCGCGCGGCCGTGAGGCCCGCGACGCCAGACATCACAGCGACTTGTGGAACGCCTCGACACCAGTGGCGAGAGCCTTAATCAGCCGCAAGCTGCCCGTGCACACGCTTGAGCATCGCCTCGACCGCTGCCTTGGCCGCCGCGAGTTTTTGCGGGTCGCGCGAACGCATGACGATATGAGCATTGGCGCGCCGGTCATCGTCGATGAACGGATAGGAGCCGATGATGACGGCGGGATTTGCTTTGGCGACCGCGCCAAGCTCAGTGCCGATGTCACCCTCACGGCAGTCGGCGCGCAGGCTATCCGACAGCATTTTAACGCCGGTCTTCAGCTGCGGCGCGACAGAATCGAGCATGGCCTGCATGACTTGGGGGATACCCGCCATGACGACGACATTGTCGACCCGAAAGCCGGGAGCACCCGAGATTTTGTTGAGCACCAGTTCTGCGCCCACCGGCATGCGGGTCATGCGCATACGCGCCTCGTTTATGGTCCCGCCGGTGGCGGCAAGACGCGCGCGCAGGATTTCAACGGCGCCCGGATGATGATGGATCGGTACGCCGAATGCCTTGGCTACCGCATCAGCAGTGATGTCATCATGAGTCGGGCCAATGCCGCCGGTGGTGAAGACGTAAGTATAGCGCACGCGCAAGGCGTTGAGCGCCGCGACAATCTCCGGCTCCTCGTCGGGCACAACACGGACTTCCTTGAGATCGATGCCGATCGCGGTGAGAAAGTCGGCGGTGTAGCCGATGTTCTTGTCCTTGGTGCGGCCCGAAAGAATCTCGTCGCCGATGACGAGCAGCGCGGCGGTGACAATCTCACTCTCGTCGTCGTTCGTGCGGGTGGTAGAGCCGCTCATTTGCCTGATCTCCGCGCCTCCCCGCTTCCTCTAGCGCGCCCGCCTTGAGGGCTCAAGCATGGCGCCGCATTGGCCCTGCTGATATGGTCGCGCAACGTTAGGGAGAGGAACGTCATGGATTTTTCGGTATCGGAGCGACAAAAGCTCTGGCGCGACCGGGTCGTCGCGTTCATGGACGCCCACGTCTATCCGGCGGTCGAAACCTACGACCGCCAGGACCACGAAGGCGAGCGCTGGAAGGTCATTCCGATCCTCGAACAGCTGAAAGCCAAGGCCAAGACCGAGGGCTTGTGGAATCTGTTCCTGCCGCCGTCCTCAACGCACGACGAGGGCGACTATCATGGTGCCGGATTGACCAACCTCGACTACGCACTCTGCGCCGAGCAGATGGGGCGGGTGTCGTGGGCGTCGGAAGTCTTCAATTGCTCCGCGCCGGACACCGGCAATATGGAAGTGCTGCACCGCTACGGTTCGCCGGAGCAAAAGACCAGGTGGCTCAAACCGCTGCTCAACGGCGAAATCCGCTCGGCCTTTCTGATGACCGAACCCGCCGTCGCATCGTCCGACGCTACCAATATCGAAACCTCGATTGTCCGGAACGGCAGCGACTACGTCATCAACGGCCGCAAATGGTGGTCATCGGGCGTTGGCGATCCGCGCTGCAAGATCGCAATCGTCATGGGGAAGACCGATCCCGGCCGGGCCAGGCACGAACAGCAATCGCAGATTCTCGTCCCGCTCGATACGCCGGGCGTCAAAGTACTGCGCATGTTGCCGGTGTTCGGCTATGACGACGCACCGCACGGACACGCCGAAGTCTCGCTCGAGAATGTTCACGTACCGCCCGGCAATCTCCTCTTGGGCGAAGGCCGCGGCTTCGAGATCGCGCAAGGACGGCTCGGTCCGGGACGCATTCACCACTGCATGCGCACCATCGGGGCCGCCGAAGTCGCGCTGGAGAAAATGACCAGGCGGCTGTTATCGCGCTCCGCCTTTGGCAAGAAGCTCGCCGAGCAATCGGTATGGGAACAACGTATTGCCGAAGCGCGCATCGACATCGAGATGACGCGGCTACTTTGTCTCAAGGCCGCCGACATCATGGACAAGCTCGGCAATAAGACGGCGCAGCTCGAAATTGCGATGATCAAAGTTGCGGCGCCGCGCATCGCGCTGCGCGTGATCGACGACGCCATCCAGGCGCACGGCGGCATGGGGGTGACGACCGACGCCGGGCTGGCAAAATCTTATGCCCATATCCGCACGCTCCGGCTTGCCGACGGTCCGGACGAAGTGCATTGCCGCGCCATCGCGCGGCTGGAAATGCGGAAATATACTAACGCGCGGGTGTGACGCAGCAGGACCGGCGCGCCCAACTCCCAGTCAGGCGATTGTCACGCCACCGTCGACGACGATGGTCTGCCCGGTCATGAAGCTTCCCGCTTGCGAGGCGAGCATGATCGCTGCTCCCGCGATCTCATCCGGCTCGCCGATGCGGCGCAGCGGCGTTTGTTCGTTCCGCAGCCTCAGCATTTCGGGATTTTCCCAAAGCGCGCGCGCGAAGTCGGTGCGGATGAGACCGGGGGCGATACAATTGATCCGCACATTGTGCGGTCCAAGCTCGACGGCAAGGTTGCGCGCGAGCTGCAAATCCGCCGCCTTGGAAATGCAATAGGTGCCGATCACCGGGCTGCCGCGCAGGCCGCCGATCGAAGACACAATGATGATCACGCCGTCCTTGCGGGCGATCATCTGCGGCGCCACCATCGTGATCAGCCAGTGATTGGACACGATGTTGTTATCGAGAATTTTGCGCAGTTGCTCGTCGGAGATGGTGTGCATCGGCCCAAAATGTGGATTCGAGGCGGCGTTGCAGACCAGCACGTGGATTTCGCCAAACTCGCGCGTGCTCTCGGCGACGAGGTGATGAAGGTCTTCCTTCGACGAGATATTCGCCGGTATGGCAAGCGCGCGCCCTTTGCCGTATTTCGCATTGATCGCGGTCGCGACCTCCTGGCAGGCGTCGAGTTTGCGCGAGGAAACGACGACCTTCGCCCCTTGCTCGGCCATCCGTTCGACAATGGCGCGGCCAATGCCGCGCGACGAGCCGGTGACGACCGCCACCTTTCCACTGAGGTCGAATAGCGACACGGCCGTTCCTTCCTCTGGCATATAATGTATTTTGCGCGCCAGCTTATTTGCAGCAAGGCAACCCGGCAAGTTGAAGAGGAAACGACGATGAGCGCCATCAATGCCGTCACCGATCTGAGCCGCGAAGGCGACATCGCCGTCATCACCATCAACTCGCCGCCGGTCAATTCGCTTTCGGCGGAGGTTCGCAACGGTCTTCGCGACGGAGTCCAGCAGGCCGGCGCCGATGCCGCGGTCAAGGCTATCGTCGTGATTTGCGCCGGGCGCACCTTCATCGCCGGCGCGGACATTTCCGAATTCGGCAAGCCAACCAAAGGCGCGACGTTGCCGGAGCTGCAGGCTGCGCTTGAAGGCGGTCCAAAGCCTGTCATTGCCGCCATGCACGGCACAGCGCTCGGCGGCGGTTTTGAAATGGCGCTGATGTGTCACTACCGGGTTGGGGTGCCATCGGCGAAATTCGGCTTTCCCGAGATCAAACTTGGTCTCATTCCCGGCGCCGGCGGCACGCAGCGCCTGCCGCGCCTGAGCGGCGTCGAGGCCACGCTTGAAGTGATCCTTTCCGGCGCGCCATTCGGCGCCAAGCAGGCGCTCGAATGGGGCGTCGTCGATACGCTGGCAGAGGAAGGAAAACTCCGCGAAGGCGCGCTCGCCTTTGCGCGCAAAGTCATCGACACGCATATGCCGTTGCGCAGGATTCGCGACCTCAACGACAAAATCGAAGCGGCGCGGGGCCATCCGGAGATTTTCGACAAGGTCCGCCGCGAGTATGCCCGCAAGTATCGCGGCTTCGAGGCCTGGCAGGTCGCCATGCGCTCCGTGCAGAACGCCATCGAGCTACCGTTCGACGAGGGTATGAAGCTCGAGCGCCAGGCTTTTCTTGATCTCATCCCCACGGCGCAGTCGCAGGCGCAACGCTACGTGTTCTTTGCTGAACGCAAGGTGTGGAAGATCGCCGACGTGCCCGACGACACGCTAACTTTGCCGATTAAGAAGGTCGGCGTCATCGGCGCCGGCACCATGGGCGGCGGCATATCAATGAATTTTCTCAACGCCGGCATTCCGGTGACGATTGTCGAAACGGCCCAGGCTGCGCTCGATCGCGGCGTGGGTACTATTCGCCGCAATTACGACAATACCGCCAAGAAGGGCCGGCTGACGGCCGCCGATGTCGAAACACGGATGGGACTTCTTACTCCCGGTTTGAACCTTGAGGCCCTGTCCGACTGCGACCTCGTGATCGAGGCGGTATTCGAGAATATGGACATCAAGAAAGAAGTCTTCGGCAAGCTCGATAAAATCGCTAAACCGGGAGCGATCCTCGCGTCCAACACGTCCTATCTCAATATCGACGAGATCGCTTCGGCCACCAGTCGGCCGGATTACGTGCTCGGCATGCACTTCTTCTCACCGGCAAACGTGATGCGGCTCCTCGAAGTCGTGCGCGGCGCCAAGACTGCAAAGCCGGTGATTGCGACCGTCATGCAGCTCGCCCGCAAGATCGGCAAGATCGGCGTGCTGGTCGGCGTCTGCCACGGCTTTGTCGGCAATCGCATGCTGGCGCAGCGCCAGCGTGAAGCGCAGAAGCTCATCCTCGAGGGCGCCATGCCCTGGGACGTCGATCGCGTGATTTACGATTTCGGCCTGCCCATGGGGCCGTTCGCCATGAGCGATCTCGCCGGCCTCGACATCGGCTGGTCGAAGGAAACCAGCAAGTCATCGACCATTCGCGAAATTCTCTGCGAAATGGACCGGCGCGGACAGAAAACCGGCGCAGGTTTCTACGACTACGACGAACAGCGCAATGCCAAGCCCTCGCCCGTCGTCGAAAAGATCATTCTCGACTTCGCCGCCAAGAAGGGCATCAACCGCCGCAGCATCTCAAACGAGGAGATACTGGAGCGCTGCATCTATCCGATGATTAACGAAGGCGCCAAGATCATTGAAGAAGGCAAGGCGCAGCGCGCCTCCGATATCGATATCGTCTGGATCAACGGTTACGGCTGGCCGGTCTATCGCGGCGGCCCGATGTTTTATGCCGATCTGGTCGGCCCCGCCAAAGTGCTGGCGAAGTTAGAAGAGTTCGAGGCGACGATGGGTCCGGATTTCACACCTGCTCCGCTGCTCGAAAGCCTCGCCGCCGAGAAGAAGCGCTTCCAGGATTTGTAGCATTCATGCGACCAGCCGCTGCAGGCGCGTCTGAAAACGTGGCATTCAGGCCCGTTTGCCTAAGGTATTATCCTTAGTTGTTGGAATGACCCCCCTGGGCATAGAAAAATTCTGTAAGCCGATATCGGCGCATGGCCTCGTGTCCTCCGCGAAAGGGAGAAAGCAGATCGACGATGGCGGGGCCAAAACATAGCGCCGACGCGCGGACTTTAGGTCGGGTCACAGCGGTCCACGGCTCGGTCGTCGATGTGCGTTTTCCGGCCGGTGTCTTGCCTGCCGTCGATGAGGGCATCGAAATTGAGCGCAACGAGTGCCGTCCGCTTATCGCCGAAGTTCAGCAGCACCTTGATCCCTCAACCGTTCGGGCGGTGGCTCTAGGCAACACCGCCGGGCTAAGCCGTGGTGTCAAGGTGCGCGCCACCGGGGCGTCCATCAGCGTGCCTGTCGGGGATGCTGTGCTCGGGCGCCTTCTTAACGCGGTCGGCGAGCCCGCCGATCTTGGACCACCCTTTCCCGCCGATACCGAATATCGGCCGATCCACGCGCCGGCCCCTGCTATCGACCGGCTCGGCGCCGGTCTCGAAATTTTTCACACCGGCATCAAAGTCATCGATCTGCTGGCCCCTCTGGTGACAGGCGGCAAAGCTGCCATGTTCGGCGGCGCCGGCGTCGGCAAGACCGTACTCATCATGGAATTGATCCGCACCACCGTCGAGCGGCATTCAGGAATCTCGGTCTTTGCCGGCATCGGCGAGCGCTCGCGCGAAGGCCATGAACTTCTGCTTGAACTCAGGCAGTCGGGTGTCCTGGCGCGCACCGCGCTTGTCTTCGGCCAGATGAATGAGCCGCCGGGTGCTCGCTGGCGCGCCGGGTTGACCGCGCTCGCCATCGCCGAGCACTTCCGCGATGCGGCGCATGAAAACGTGCTCCTCCTAATCGATAACGTCTATCGGTTGGTGCAGGCCGGCAGCGAGGTATCGGGCTTGCTCGGCCGGCTGCCGTCGCGCGTCGGCTACCAGCCCACACTTGCGAGCGAGATCGCCGAACTGGAGGAACGCATCGCGTCGGTCGCCGGCGCCGCCATCACTTCGATTCAGGCGGTCTACGTTCCCGCGGACGATTTTACTGATCCCGCCGTGGCCGAGATCTTCAGTCATCTCGATTCGTCGATTGTGTTGTCGCGCGACATGGCGAGCGAAGGCATGTATCCCGCGATAGACCCCCTGGCCTCGACGTCGACCCTGCTCGATCCGCGCCTTGTCGGCGAGACGCACTACCGGACTGCGCAAGATGTGCGCAAGACGATCGCCCATTACCGCGACCTTCAAGAGATTATCGCGCTTCTCGGTATCGAAGAGCTGAGCGCGACTGATCGCCAGGCGGTCAAGCGTGCCCGGCATCTGATGCGGTTCCTGACCCAGCCCTTCATGGTCACCGTCGCTTTCACCGGCAAGCCCGGGCGCGCCGTCGAACTTGATGACACACTGGCCGGCTGTCGCGCGATTCTGGACGGCGAAGCCGATCATTGGGCCGAGAGCTCGCTTTACATGGTCGGTGGTCTTGATGAAGCGCGGCAGCGTGAAGCCCTGGCCGCGCAGGGCGCGAAATGAAGCTCACCGTGACAACGCCCCTTACCATAATCGCCGAAGCCAACGACGTCGCGCACCTTCGTGCCGAAGATGACACCGGCGCGTTCGGCATCCTGCCGGGCCATGCCGATTTCCTGACTGCACTTTCCTTGTCGGTGGTGAGCTGGCGCGACGGGCACGGCGCCGAACATCATCTCGCGGTCCGCGGCGGCATGCTCGAAGTACGCGGCGGCGACGCGATCACGATCGCCACCCGGGAAGCGGTCGCCGATGACGATCTGCATCGCCTCGAAACCGATGTGATCGCGACGTTCAAGCGCCGCACCGACGAAGAGCTTACGGCGCGCACCGATGCACAGCGCCTTTATCTTGCGGCCATCCGCCAGATTTACCGCTTTCTCAAGTCCGAACGTCCGCCTTCCGTGCCGGGCGGGCCTGGCGCCGTTTTATAAGACGGTCTCGAGCAATGACGCAGCCGCACGAGAACCACGAACGATTGGAAGCGGCCGTCAGAACCCGGCAGGAGCGACGCGAGCGGTGGCAGCGCGAGGGCGAGCGGTCGCTCGGTCAGAACCTCGCAATGATTGGTGCGCTCGGCTGGACCATCGTCCTGCCGATCTTGATCGGCATCTTCGCCGGCCGCTGGCTCGACCGACACTTCGACACCGGAATCTTCTGGACTCTGGGCCTACTGGTGGCTGGTCTCGCCATCGGTTGCGCATTTGCCTGGCAGAGGATGTCCAGCGAATGACCCTCGCAGCCTCGATGCCCAACCTTGGCCTGACGCTGATGTTGGGGTTTGCCGGATCTGTCTTCGGTTTCCTTTATTTTGCAGCACTGAGGCGGACCGCTGCGCTCGTTACCGAGGGACGAAACTGGTTTGGCCCTCTCGCCTTCACGCTGGGGCGCGTCGGCGCCGCAGTCGTCTTTTTTGGCATTGCCGCACAGCTCGGTGCCGCTTCTCTGCTCGCAGCCTTCATCGGGTTTTTGTTGGCGCGGATGATCGCGTTACGCGCGGCGCGGAGGGCCGCCTGATGCAAGAGTTGCCGCTCACCAGCACGGTTCTTTTCCATCTGGGTCCGATCGCTATCACGCGCCCGGTCGTAACCACCTGGGCCATCATGCTGGCGTTAGCCGTCGTCTGCCGGCTGGTGACGCGCCGGCTCAAGATGCAACCGGACGAACGGCAGGCCGTGCTCGAGATCATCGTGACCGGAATCGAACAGCAAATCGAAGAGGTGATCCGCAAGGACGCAAGACCTTTTCTGCCGATGCTCGGTACGCTCTTTATCTTTCTGGTGGTGGCCAATCTCAGCGGCGTGTTGCCCGGCGTCGAAGCCCCGACCAGCAAGATTGAGACGCCGGCGGCACTGGCGCTCATCGTGTTTTTCTCCGTGCATTACTTCGGCATTCGTTCGCGCGGGCTTGGCGGCTACCTCGCCAGCTTTGCCGAGCCGAAACTCATCATGCTGCCGCTTAATATTCTGTCGGAAGTTACGCGAACGTTCTCCCTCATGGTGCGCCTGTTCGGCAATGTCATGAGCGGCGAGTTCATCATCGCTCTGGTCGTTGCTCTGGCCGGCCTCTTTGTCCCGATCCCGCTCATGGTCCTCGAAATTCTGGTCGGCATCGTGCAAGCCTACATCTTCACCGTGCTCGCAACCGTGTTCATCGGCGCTGCGGTCGGCAGCGGCAAGGAAGCATAAAGGAAGGATAAAGGAGGTTCCATGGACGCCAAGACCATTTCGATTATCTGCGCGGCCATCGCCGTTTCAATCGGTTCGATCGGTCCGGCATTGGCCGAGGGCCGTGCGGTCGCCGCGGCGATGGACGCGATTGCACGTCAGCCCGAGGCGAGCGGCACCATCTCGCGCACGCTGTTCGTCGGGCTGGCGATGATTGAGACGATGGCAATCTACTGCCTGGTGGTGGCGCTGCTGCTGCTGTTCGCTAATCCCTATACAGGGTGAGCGATGCATCTCGACTGGTGGACCATAGGCCTCCAGACCGTCAATTTCGGCGTCCTGGTCTGGCTGCTGCACCGCTTTCTATACAAGCCGGTGCTCCGCATGATCGATGCCCGTAGGGCCGAGGTCCAGCGCCAACATGATGATGCCGAAGCAACAAAAGACGAGGCAAAGGCGTATTTGGCCGGCATTGAAGCCGAGCGCGCCGGCATAGCCGCCGAGCGGGAAGCTGCGCTCAAAGCCGCAACATCGCAGGCGCAGGAGATGGCGGAAGCCCGCCGCAGCCGTGCCGAGCGCGACGCGCACGAGCTGATCGACAGTGCGCGCAAGACGCTGGCCTCAGAGCGTGAGCAGGCGCTTGCCGAAGCGCAGCGGATTGCTCTCGACCTCGGCGCTGAATTCGCCCAACGGCTGCTGGCGGAAGTGCCGATGCAGCTTCGTGCCGAAGCATGGATCGAACGCATCGAACAACACATCGACGCGCTTCCGAAGCCGGATCGCGATGCGCTTATTCAGCAGTTCACGGAGGACAATTCTCTGACGGTTGTCTCGGCCGCAACCCTCTCTGTGCCAACGGTTGAGAAATGGCGGGAGCGCCTGCGCCGCCTACTGGGTAAGCAGATTGCCATTGTGTTCGAAGTGGACCCGCAGTTGATTGCCGGCGCAGAACTTCATTTCCCCACCGCCGTGTTGCGCTTCACTTGGCAGAACGCGCTCGCCGCCGCGCGATCGGAGGTCGGTGCTCGTGCCAACACTCACTGAGGACCTCCACGAATGGCTGCAAGGCAGCCGCCAACGTCTCGGCACTCTGGCCCTCGAACCGCGGCTCGAACAAATCGGCCGGGTGGTTCAGGTCGGTGATGGCGTGGCAACGGTGCGGGGACTGCCCGAAACCCGCCTTGACGAATTGCTGGTTTTCGAAGGCGACGTGCGAGGTCTCGCGGTCGATCTCGATGAAGAGACAATCGGTTGTGTTTTGCTGGGTGAGACCAGCGGCATTTCGGCCGGCAGTGTCGTGCACCGCAGCGGAGAGGTCGCGCGCGTGCCGGTCGGCGATCTGTTGTTGGGTCGCGTCGTAGGTGCGCTCGGCGCGCCGCTTGACGGCAAGGGGCCGCTGGAAACCACGCAATTCTCCCCTGTCGAGCAACCGGCCCCGACAATCGTGCAACGGGCCCTGGTCACCAGGCCTTTGGCAACCGGACTCTTAGTTATCGATGCGATGATCCCGCTGGGCAGAGGCCAGCGGGAACTCATCATTGGCGATCGAGAAACGGGCAAGACCGCCATCGCCGTCGATAGCATCATCAACCAGAAATCGAGCGATGTGATCTGCGTCTACGCCGCAGTCGGTCAGAAGGCTTCATCAGTTGCTCGCGTGATTGAGGCGGTGCGCCGGTACGGGGCGCCCGAGCGATGCATTTTCGTCGTTGGCGAAGCCAACGCGGCGCCGGGTCTTCAGTGGCTCACGCCCTACTCCGCTTGCTCGATGGCCGAGTATTTTATGGCGCGCGGGCGCGACGTGCTTCTCGTGATCGACGATCTCACCAAACACGCGGCGGCTTACCGGCAAGTTTCACTGCTGCTGCGCCGCGCCCCCGGACGCGAGGCGTATCCCGGCGATATTTTCTACATCCATTCGCGTCTGCTCGAACGAGCCGCGAAACTCGCACCCGAGCGGGGTGGCGGCTCGTTGACGGCGTTGCCGATCGCCGAAACTCAGGCGGGCAATATCAGCGCTTATATTCCGACCAATCTCATCTCGATCACTGACGGTCAAATCTATCTGGATCCGCGGCTTTTTTACGAAGACCAGAAGCCGGCTGTTGACGTCGGCAAGAGCGTGTCGCGCGTCGGCGGCAAGACGCAGGCCCCCGTCCTCAAGTCCGTTTCGGAAAGCCTGCGGCTCGAATACGCGCAGTTTCTGGAACTGGAGGTATTCACCCGCTTCGGCACGATGGTGGACGAGCGCACCCGCAAAGTAATCGAGCATGGCAGGCGCATCCGCGCTGTGCTCGGGCAACGGCAATTCGCTCCATTATCGCTTGGCGAACAGGTGGCATTGCTCTGCGCGCTCAGCGACGGCGTGCTCGATGCGGTACCACTCGATCGGATCGATGCATTTCGGGCAGAACTGGCACCTTGGCTCGCCGCGCATTGTTCCGAAGTGCTGTCGTTTGACGACCGCGCCGACGCCCTGTCGGACGATCTTCGCGCACGTCTTAAGACGGCGCTGCTCGCTCTGTCCCGCTCGGTCATGGCGTCAGCAACGGCAGCGCCGGAGATGCGGTTGTGACGCGTCTGGCCGAACTTCGCGGGCAGATCGGCAGCATGGACGAACTGCTGGACATTGTCGGGGCGATGCGTTCGCTCGCCGGGATGCGATTGCAGGAAGCGCAGCGCGCCTTGCCCGGCATCCGCCGCTACGCCGAATTGATGGCCGCGGCAATCGGTGCGGCACTTCTTCTCATGCCACAACCGATACCGGAAAGACGATCTGAACGTGGGCATAAAGCGCTCATTCTCTACGCTGCAGAGCATGGGTTTGTCGGCGGGTTCAATGAAAGACTGATAGAAGCGGCCGAAGCGGTTCTGAAACCGTCCGACCTGCTCTTTGTACTGGGCAGTCGCGGCGCGGAAATTGCGTTTGAGCGAGGGCGGAAAGTCGTCTGGACCAGCCCGATGGCGAGCCGGCTGGCGGGCGCGCCTGACGTGATCAACCGTCTTACCAGCGAACTCTATACCCGCATCTTGCGAGGAGAGATTTCCCGCGTTGAAGTTATGTTCGGCCGCTACCATCAGGCCGCGGCCGCGACCATCGAGCGCCACCTGCTGCTTCCGCTAGACGTGCAAACATTGGCCGCAACGCAGCCCCGCCAGGCACCGCTTCACAACTCGGAGCCGCAACTGCTTATTGAGAAGCTGATGGCCGAATACGTGTTCGCGCTGCTGACAGGCGCTGCGGTCGAATCGATCGCGAGCGAAAACGCCGCGCGATTTGCGGCAATGGAGTTGGCGCGCGACAACGTCACCAAGAAGCTTTCGCAATTGCGCCAAACCGCGCGTCAGGCGCGACAAAGCGAGATCACATCGGAATTGCTCGATCTGATCACCGGCGCCGAAGCAAATGCCAACCGAAACAGGTCCGCCGCTCGCTTGGTCAATCCGCCTAAAACATAAGCAAGAGGGGGTTGAGGGTCGCCGGCTTAGGTGCTCTCGGCCCGTTTAAGTTGGCGCAAAGATTGCTACAAATGGGCTATTGCCATTGATACGGCAGGCATTTCTCGTACGAATTGGGTGGGGCCCGGGGCATGTTCGACGAAATGAGCGGGAGCGAGGGCGCGGTCCGGCCGGCCTACGCCGAGCTGTCGCAATGGCTCGGCCAGGTTCCGCCCGACGTTCTCGACTTTCGCCGCCGCGAGGCAGAGCTGTTCTTCCGCCGCATCGGCATCACCTTTGCGGTCTACGGCGACCCCGAGGCGCAGGAACGTCTCATCCCGTTCGATGTTATTCCGCGCATCATCTCGGCGGCCGAATGGCAAGTCCTGCAACGCGGTCTCGAGCAGCGGGTCAAAGCCATCAACGCATACATCAAGGACGTTTATGGCCGCCGCGAGATCCTGAAAGCTGGCATCGTTCCCGAGGACCTGGTGTTTCAGAACCCGGTCTTCCGTCCGGAAATGAACGGGCAAAAAGTACCGCACGACATCTACGTCCATGTCGCCGGCATCGACATCATCCGCGTCGACGCCGACAATTTTTATGTGCTTGAGGACAATGCGCGCACCCCCTCGGGCGTCTCTTACATGCTGGAAAACCGCGAGATCATGCTGCGGCTCTTTCCGGAATTATTCTCGCGCTATCGTGTGGCGCCGGTCGAGAATTACCCGGACGAGCTTTTAGCAACGCTAAAATCAATCGCGCCGCCGACCGCTTCCGCCGAGCCGACCGTCGTGCTGCTCACGCCCGGCGTCTACAATTCCGCCTATTACGAGCATTCGTTTCTGGCCGATAAGCTCGGCGTCGAACTGGTCGAAGGTCGCGATCTCGTCGCCAAAAGCGACGTCATTTACATGCGCACGACCGAAGGCTTAAAGCGCGTCGACGTGATCTATCGCCGGATTGACGACGACTTCCTCGATCCGCTGGTGTTTCGCCCCGACAGCTCGCTCGGCGTGCCCGGCCTGATGTCGGCCTATCAGGCGGGTAACGTCACGCTCGCGAATGCGGTCGGCACCGGGGTCGCGGATGATAAAGCGGTCTACAGCTACATGCCGGAGATCGTGAAATTCTACCTGAGCGAAGAGCCGCTTCTCAAGAACGTACCAACCTGGCGCTGCCGCGAGACCGAGCATCTCGCTTATGTGCTCGACCATCTCGAAGAACTGGTGGTGAAGGAAGTGCACGGTTCCGGCGGCTACGGCATGCTAATCGGTCCGAAGGCCGACAAGGCTTCGATCGCGGCGTTCCGAGCCAAGCTCAAGTCCGACCCAAAAAATTTCATCGGCCAGCCGACGCTCGCGCTTTCGACCTGCCCGACCTGCGTCGAAGAGGGCATTGCGCCGCGCCATGTCGACCTCCGGCCCTTCGTGCTCTCGGGCAGCGACCGGGTTCGCATTGTGCCGGGCGGACTGACACGGGTCGCTTTGAAGAAGGGCTCGCTCGTAGTCAATTCCAGCCAGGGCGGCGGCACCAAGGACACCTGGGTGTTGGACGGATAAGCCAAGACGATGCTCTCCCGAACGGCAGATAACCTTTTCTGGCTCGCCCGCTACGTCGAGCGCGCGGAATATCTGGCGCGCATCCTCGAGACCACCTACCGGCTTACGGCCCTACCGCTGGCTTACGTCGGCACATCGAACGAATGGGAGTCCGCGGTCGCTACCGCCGGCTGCGCCAGCGCGTTCTTCGCTACCTATTCGGAAGCAAACGAGGAGACCGTCACCGAGTTTCTGGCGTTCTCGACCAGCAATCCGTCTTCGATTCGCAACTGCATCGAGACGGCGCGGTTGAACGCGCGTTCGGTACGCACCGCACTCACCATCGAGATGTGGGACGTGATCAACAGCGCCTGGCTCGAACTCAAGAAATGGGGCAACGGCCCGCGTTCGCGCGAAGAGTTTGCACGCTTTCTGCGCTGGGTGCAGGAATTGTCGCTCCGGTTCGATGGGTCGGCCTACCGCACCATGCTGCGCAACGATGCTTATTGGTTCTCCAGGCTCGGCGTTTACATCGAACGCGCGGACAACACCGCACGCATCCTCGACGTCAAATACCATTTGCTGCTGCCGGAGCATGAACGGGTCGGCGGCCCGCTCGACTACCATCAATGGGCCTCGATCCTGCGTTCGGTGTCGGCACTCACGGCGTATCACTGGGTCTATCGCGAAAACGTCAAACCGTGGCTGGTCGCCGACCTCCTCATGCTCAAGGACGAGATGCCGCGCTCGCTGGCGAGCTGCTATGAGAATCTCGTGCAAAATCTCGACCGCATCGCCAATGCCTACGGCCGGCAGGGCAATGCGCAGCGTCAGGCGCGCGCAGTCCGGGGGCGACTACAAAACGCCCGGATCGAGGAGATCTTCCAGACCGGATTGCACGAGTTCATCGACGATTTCGTCGAGGACAATAACCGGCTCGGAACTGCCATAGCGCAGCAATATCTGATGTGAGCATAACGGCAATTAGGGATCAGAAGTCAGGGATCAAAAATCAGAAGCTGGAGGACAGGGCGGCCTTCCGTCGTCTATTGTAGGCGCACCGCCGGCTCCCGGATACCTGACGTCCGATTTCTGATACCTGAAATATGCGCCTTCGCATCGCCCACAGCATCGTCCGTCGCTACGATCCGCCCGCGGCCGGCGCGATCCAGGTGCTGCGGTTGACGCCGCGCAACCACGATGGCCAATACGTGACCGGCTGGCGCATCGATGTATCGACCGACGCGCGGCTTAACGCGCACGAGGACGCCTTCGGCAATCTGACCCACGTATTCACGGCGGACGGACCGCTGGAGACGTTGAGCATCAACGTCGATGGCGAGGTCGAGACGCAGAATACCGAGGGAGTGGTACGCGGTACCGTCGAACGGTTTCCGCCAAGCCTGTTCCTGCGCGACACGCCATTGACGCAGGCCGATGAGCGCATCCGCAAATTCGCCGACGAGACCCGTCCCGCAAACGGCTACGACGTACTCGCGCACCTTCACGCACTTATGCACCGGTTGCACGAAGAGCTGCCGCATGACCACGACGCGCCGCAAGAAGCCGCGACGGCGGTTGAGGTTTTTGCGCGCAAGCGCGGCATCGCCCGCGACCTGACGCACATCTTCATCGGCGCGGCCCACAGCTTCGCGATCCCGGCGCGCTATATCGCCGGATATCTTTGCGCCGATAATGCCGTCGAGCAGCACGGCGGTCACGCCTGGGCGGAAGCGTCGGTGCCCGGTCTCGGCTGGGTCGGCTTTGACGCGGTCCACTGTGTTTGTCCAACCGAGGCATACGTTCGGGTCGCGGTCGGCCTTGACGCTCTCGGCGCGGTGCCGGTGCGCGGAACCCGCTATGGCGCCGGCGACGAGAAGCTCGCAGTCGCGATCAAAGTCGATCAGTGAGCGGCCAAAGCCGGGGCGGCATTGCCGCGGGCGGACCGCCGCTATTATAAAGATCACGTTGGGGAGCGAGAAAATCAATGACGTACTGTTGCGGCATTCTTGTGCGCGAAGGCTTGGTGATGTTCGCCGATACGCGCACCAATGCCGGTGTCGACAACATCGCGACCTTCCGTAAGCTGCATGTTTTTAAGGACCCGGGAAAGAGGATCATGGCGATCGCTGCCGCCGGCAATCTTTCCATCAGTCAGTCGGTGGTAAGCATCCTCACTGAAGGCTACGACAATCCCGAGACCGGCGAGCACGAAACGCTGATGAACGCGCCGAGCATGTTCCAGGCCGCCCAGCGCGTGGGACACGTGATCCGCACCATCCACGCCACCGAAGGCAAGGCGCTGGAATCGTCTGATGTGTCGTTTGACGTTTCGTTCCTGTTTGGCGGCCAGATCGCCGGCGAACGGATGCGGCTGTTTATGATCTACTCGGCCGGCAATTTCATCGAGGGCACGACGGATACGCCCTATCTGCAGATCGGCGAGCATAAGTACGGAAAGCCGGTACTCGACCGCGCGATTTCGTACGGCATGGACCTCTACGACGCTCTCAAAGTCGGCCTCGTCTCCATCAACTCGACGATGCGGTCGAATCTCAGCGTCGGCCTGCCGATCGATCTTTTGGTCGTCCGGCGAGACACTTGCGATGCTGAATTGATCTATCGCATCGAGCCGGGGGAGCCATATTTTACCGATCTGCGCGAGCGCTGGTCGGCGGCATTGCGCGCCGCCCATATCGCGATCCCACGACCGCCCTATACCAGCAAGCGATGATCGCCTGCTAAGTCGCATAAAACACTCGGAAAACCTCGGCGCCCCGCGCTTTGAATAGCGCCCTGCGAGGACACCGATGGGTACAAATTTACGCGGCGTTAACTTCCTGATCGAATTCACTGCCCACAGCCACTGCAGCGGTCTTCGCGACCAAACCGCAAGCGAATTGCAAGCTTTTCCGCCGTATCCTTCACGGTGAACAAGAACACCACCAAGGGCAACAGCGTGAGGGCTTCGGCGCCGCCGCAAATCGCCGAGGACGGCATACGGCCGCGTTCGGACCAAACGCGCCTGCGCCTTGTCGTGCCGATCGGCGTGATCATCGCCGTCGCGATTATTTGCATCATCGTTGCAGTGCTGAGCGCGGCGCGACGGGCGGATGAGGTCTCGCTCAACCGCGAACAACAACTGATCCGGCAGGCGGTCAGCGATCGTGCGGCGCGCGTGCTGCAGGAAGTTGACAGCGTTGCAGAGACGCAGGACGCCACGGAGGCCATCCGCCGCGAATACGATCCGCAATGGGTGGAGCGCCGCGCCGGCTATTGGCTGGAGACTTTTTTCGACGACGATATGGTCGTGGTGGTGGACGCTTCCGATCGGGTCGAATATGAGCGCGCTCGCGCCGCCGCCGGTCCCGCCACTATCGACTGGCCTGTAGAGCTCGCGGCCATTCTCGATCTCCTGCGCGGGCATCTCGGCGCCCCAGCCGGCACGGTTCCCATCGTCGGCGCGCCAGATGCGCTGCAAACCCGCCGCTTCGCCGCCATCATCGAGCGTTTCGGCGGCAGACCCGCAATCATCGCGGCGGTGGCCGTCGGCTCGGACAGTGACCTTGCTTCGGGCAACGCCGGCGCACCCATCATCATCGCCGTCAAATACATCGACGCTGCCATGCTGCGAGAGATCGGCAACCGGCTGCAGCTGCCTGAGCTGCACCAAACCGACGATCCGGCCCCTGGCGGGAAAAGCCAGGTCGTCCCGTTTGCCGACACGCAGGGGCACGTCGTCGCTCGCTTGGCATGGACACCGACCAGACCCGGCGGCCAGATCCTCTGGCGCGTGCTTCCCTTCATTGCCGTGGCGCTCGCCGGCTTGGTGTTGCTCCTCGGCGTGATCATTTACCACATGCGGCGCACGGCGCGGAAGATCACCGCGGGCGAAGCGCAGCTGCGTCACCTTGCATTGCACGATCCGGTGTGCGGACTGCCGAACCGCATTTATTTCGGCGAACGGCTCGAGAACATGATCGACGAAGTGCGCCGCGGCGGCCCTTCGGCTGCGGTGTTTTACGTCGACCTCGACCACTTCAAGGACGTCAACGACACGCTCGGGCACCACGTCGGCGACGAGCTCATTCTCCACGTCACGAAGCGCCTGAGCCAGGTGATGCGAGAGGAGGACCTGGTCGCTCGTCTCGGCGGCGACGAGTTCGCGATTGTCACCACGTGCGGTTCCGATTCCTATTCGCTGCAGGCAATCGCCGGACGCATTCTCGCTGCGGTCTGCGCGCCCTATGCGATCAGCGGGCACAACATCGTCATTGGCGCTTCAATCGGCATCGCGGTGATCGACCGCCGCGCCAAGGATTCCGGCGACATTTTGCGCTACGCCGATATGGCGCTGTACCGCGCGAAAAACGAAGGCCGCAATCGCGCCTGCATCTACGACGCGGCGATGGACGCCGACCTGTCGCAGCGGAAGCTCCTGGAAGGCGATCTCCTGTACGCGATCAGAAACGACGGCCTCAATGCCGCCTATCAGCCGATCGTCAATGTCAGCGGCGACAAGATGATCGGCGTCGAAGCGCTGGCGCGCTGGACGCATCCGACCGCGGGCGTCATCCCGCCCTCCGAGTTTATTCCGATCGCCGAGAATTCGGGCCTGATCATCGAGCTCGGCGAGTGGATGCTGCGCCGCGCCTGCCTCGACGGCAGGGAGTGGCCGGGATTGACCGTCGCGGTCAACGTCTCGCCGCTCCAGTTCCGCCGTCCGGACTTTGTCGATCTGGTCGAGCGCATCCTCAAGGAAACCAATTTCGATCCAACCCGCCTCGAACTTGAGCTCACCGAAAGCACACTGCTCGGCAACCTGGAAATGGCGGAACTCTCGATGCTCCGCCTGAAAGCCATCGGGGTGCGCTTCGCGCTCGACGATTTCGGCACCGGCTATTCGAGCCTGCAATATCTGCGGCGGTTCCCGTTCGACAAGCTCAAGATCGACTCCAGCTTTGTGCGCAGCATCGAGATCGCGCCGGACGCAGCGTCCATTGTGCACGCCGTCGTCAGCCTTGGCCGCGGCCTCGGCATGAAAGTGACGGCCGAGGGCGTCGAGAGCGCGGAACAGCATCTGTTTCTGCGCGCCGCCGGCGTGCATTCGATGCAAGGCTACCGCTTCGGCCGGCCCGGCCCGGCCGCGGACGTTACCGCACGGCTCGTAGCTCCCGACGATTACCGCGTCGTCAACCCCGACCAGGAAATCGCCCTGGCCAGTTGAGCGGTTGATCACGCCGGAACGCATTGAAGACCCGCTCGCCCCTTTCGAAACAACGCAATTCGTGGTTATGAATTTCGGACAGCCGCCGCCGCGGCTTTCCGAATAACGATGCAGGGATAAATGGAGGCGCCGATGGCCGCACAGAAAATCGCATTGGTAACCGGCGCGGGCAGCGGCGTCGGCAGAAGCGCGGCGCTCGCGCTCTCGCGCGAAGGATATGCGGTCGTGCTTGCCGGCCGGCGCGCCGACAAGCTTGAAGCGGTGGCGAAAGAAGCCAACGGAACAACGTTGGTCGTAGCAACCGACGTGCGCGAGCCGGCATCGATCCTGGCGCTGTTTGCCAAGACCAAAGAGGCGTTCGGCCGGCTTGATCTGTTGTTCAACAATGCCGGCGTCAGCATGCGCGGCATGCCGCTGGAAGACATTCCGCTGAAACGCTGGCAGTCCGTGGTCGCCACCAATCTCACCGGCCCGTTCATCTGCACGCAGGAAGCCATCAAGATCATGAAAGCGCAGGACCCGCGCGGCGGCCGCATCATCAATAACGGCTCGATCTCAGCGCATACGCCGCGCCCCGGCACTGCCGCCTACACCGCGACCAAGCACGCCATCACCGGGCTCACCAAACAGACGGCGCTCGATTGCCGCGCCTACGACATTTGCTGCGGCCAGATCGACATCGGCAACGCCGCTACGCCGCTCACGGAAAAGATGGCCGAGGGCATGCTGCAGGCGGACGGACGCACCATACCGGAAGCGCGCATGAACGTCGACGACGTCGGCCGCGCCGTAGTCTATATGGCAAGTCTGCCGCTCAACGCCAATGTGCTGTTCATGACGGTGATGGCCAACAAGATGCCGTTCGTCGGCCGCGGCTAGATTGCGCATGCTCGAAGGCTGGCACGAATTTTACGGTCTGATCGGCACGGCAGCAGCCGCGCTGGTGGCGCTTTTGTTCGTCGCGGCTTCGATTGGCGCCGGCTATCTCAGCGCCAAGCGGGGCAGTCCGACGCGCACGTTCACCAGCCCGATCGTCTTCCATTACACTTACGTTTTGTTTGTAAGCCTGGTCGCACTCATTCCCGTCAACACTGACACATCGCTGGGCCTTATTATCGGCATGACCGCGGCAGGCGGCCTGATCTATTCGATCTTCATCCTGGCCGGCGTCATGCGCAGTTCGGTGTCCGACATCGACGACCGCCTCGGTTATGGCGCCAGCCCGGCGGCAGGTTACGCGGCGGCTTTCGCCGCCTCGGTATTCATCTTCGAACGCTCCGCGGTCGGCCCTCCCCTTTTGGCCGGCGCGCTTATTCTTTTGCTCCTGGTCAATATCCGCAACGCCTGGGACTTGACCGTGTTCTTTGCGCAGCGGCGGGAAGAAGGAATTCCGCCGCCACCGTCAACCGCGTCTGATCCGCCGCCGTCACCTTGATCCTCGCGCCGGCCCCCAGCCGCAACTCAACGCGGAAACGCGAGAAATTACGCTTTAAGACAAAATTAGCCTCAACAGACTTTTAATGAACCGGTGGCACGCGGGCTCGAATCAAGTCGCCGTCGAACTAGCAAACCGATGCCGCGCTCAGGCTTGACATGCCGGTAGACCAATTCGCTCTCAAGCCTGCCTCCGCAGCCGCCGTGCCCTGAAAAATCTGTGGCGGCGCGGCGTCGCTGTTCGGCGTCGTCGATTTTCACAAAGCCTGCGAAGAAACCCGCGGTTTGCGGCTGCCGCTCTCGGGCGTGGCGATTTATTACCGGCGCTGCGCGACCTGCGGCTTTCTGTTCACCGACGCATTCGATTGCTGGACTCATGATCAGTTCAAGGAACACATTTACAACGACGATTACCACATTGTCGATCCGGACTATCGCACTGTTCGACCGGGTTCGAACGCCGATTTCGTCACCCGCCTGTGGAGTTCGACGAGGACGCAAACGCGTGTCCTCGATTACGGCGGTGGCAATGACGCGCTGTGCGCCGCCTTGCGCAACAACGGCTTTGCGGCGGCGATCACCTACGATCCGATGGTGCCGCAATACGCAAAGCGCCCGCCCGGCAAGTTCGACCTGGTGACATGCTTCGAGACGCTGGAGCACCTGCCCGACCCGGCCGCCGGCATCGCGCTGATCGTTGACTGTGCCGCCGACCCGGGCGTGATCATGTACTCGACACTCACGCAGCCGGCGAATTTCGACAAAATCGGTGTCGACTGGTGGTATGTCGGGCCGCGCAACGGCCATGTTTCCATTTTCACCAAGCAAGCTCTTGCGGCCGCATGGGGTCGCCACGGCTATAAGACAATCGCCTGCAGCGACGACTTGCATCTGGCCTTTCGCACGCTGCCGCCGTTCTTTGCTCATCTGCAAAGCAAAGCCGAGAGTTCTATCGATCCAGACTAGTCTCGTTCCGGCCCCCGCCAGCCCCGCTCGCGATATGGAACCGGCCTGAGGCTTGAGCGATCGTCGGCGCGGGACTTTCACGCCGCACGCTGCACATGGTCCGGACAAACAAAATCATTCTCGCGACGCGCTCCGCGCCCGAGTTTTGCAATGACCGTAGCCCGGATGGAGTGAAACGAAATCCGGGATCGGCGTCGCAGCCTGAATGCTGCTCCCGGATTGCGCTGCGCTCCATCCGGGCTACGACTACGAGGAAAAAAGGAAGCGGAACGCCGACAGACGTGTGCATCAACCTCCGCGCTTTTTTAGGGCGCGGCGCGTGCCCTTGTCTCTTTTCCCTCCCCCGCGTGCGGGGGAGGGTTGGGAGAGGGCACGCTCGCCTGGCGGCGTTCCACCACGGCTCTGACCGTCAAGGCTTTCGCCCCTTCGGCGCAACTCCAGGCCATGCTTCCTGGGACGTGGCAGGACGCTCGATCCTGTAAGCCCACACCAACCGGGGTGCAGAGACCTTACGTTCTTCCACGGGCGTTACCCGCGCCCGCCTGTCCCAGTCCAGGGAATGCACCTCCCGGACCGGTCGTAGTGCCGGTCAGCTGATGCCCGAAGCTGCCCGGGGACGGAGTGTATCGTTCCGCCCGCGGGCACCGCACTCGCTCCACCTTCAGGAGTACCCTCGGCCGAAGGTGTCCTTCACTGAGCGAGATTCGTTGAGGCTAATACCTAAAACGGGGACCAATGTCAATGAAAACAGGACATGATATTCGATCCGCTTAACAAGCGTTTCGACCGCCCGGCGCGACCTTCTGCAAGTGGTGATACTGGCGAACAGCGCTCCTGATACCTATCTGATTGGAGCAAATATGATTTTGATACTGGAGGCGGATTTCAGTGAAACCGACGAGCGCTGTGTTGAATAAACGAAAGGAATGGGCCGTTGATGGCGCGAAAGCGTGGGATGAATATCTCGCCGCGCCTGCCATCGCCGCCGCCAAGACCGCGCGATTGAGGCAGGCACGTTTGGACAGGGAAGCGGCCGACAAAATCGCAGCGGAGAAAGCTGCCGGTGAAAAAACTGCGAACGGAAAAACAGCGAGTGGAAAAACCGCGACTGCAAAAGCTGCACTTGAAAGCGTCCGCCTGAAAAGTACGCCTAAAACCAAAGGCGTTCCCAAACCAACCACCAAGACGGCAGTGCCTCGTAAGATCAAGCTTGTTGCTAAGAAGAGTTCGGCCCAGCCGACGTAGCACGGCGAGTGGCAGTCAACTTCGCAAGCTGCCGGATCTGGATCGCCGTCGTAAAAGTAGCGGGAAAAACTAAACCACGCCGGCGCGGCCGTTACCACGCCGCGACGACGAACCTTGCGATCTAAACGGGAAGCGCGGCCTATTGCCGGACCGCGCTCCAACGTCCGTCGCAGCCGTCTGTGCGAGTAAATCGGCCCGACGCCTTATTGCCGGAAAAATGTCCGGTCCAGCTGCCGTTGACGCCGCCGGCGGAAGCGGTGCCTTTCGCCGAGCCGGTCGGACTCACTTCACCGCTGGAATTGGGCTGGCTGAAATGCCCATTGCTGACCGTGAAAGACGTGTTGACGACAACCTCGCACACCTTGGTCTCGCCTACGATGACTTCGGTCCACGTGCCATCGAAAGGATGGGCGCCCGTCGACGCGGCGACCGCTGCGACTCCGCTCATGGCCAACAGGCCGACTGCCAAGACAAAAGCTTTCACGATACACCTCTCCGTTTTCTCTTAGATGGCTCGACCGCTCGGCGAGCCGTCCCTCTTATAATAAAAATGACTTCTCAGTTTTCGTGGCTGCGCGTGTTGCGATAGATCAAATAACAACACCAATCCGCGCTCTGGGTCAAAGTCTGACTACGACCCGCGACCGCACGTCCGCCAATCCCCGATAGCGACCAAACAGCGGACATCGCGCGAAATCAAAAAATAATCAGGAACTGACATGCGCAGCTGATTTATGCACCGGCCAGGGCCTCGATCCAACAGCTCTGAGTCCCCGGTGCAAAAAATCCTTGTGATTTGCATATCGCCACCAATCCCGTTTTGAGAGGTTTTCAAAAGCAGGTTTCAAGAGGCGATCGCAATGCGCGTTCCGGTGCTGGCCCGGACTGAAAGACAGCGTTGACACATCCATAACCCATCAGTTATGGATTATGGATGGAAGCCAATACCGATGTCGTTTTCAAAGCCCTTGGCGATCCGACCCGCCGCGCGATCTTCCAGCGGCTGAGCCGCGAAGGCGAGCAGACCGTTCATGCCTTGACCGATTTTGCCGGCGTCTCGCAGCCGGCGGTGTCGAAGCATTTGGGCGCGCTCAAGCTCGCCGGTTTGGTGCGCGACCGCCGCCAGGGGCGGGAAACCCATTACCGCGCCGAACCAAAAGGGCTCGGCCCGCTGGTCGATTGGGTGGGTCTCTACGGCGCGTTTTGGCGCGACCGGTTCGATCGCCTCGAAGACTTGCTCAAGAGGATGGACCAATGAACCAAACATCGGCCGAAACACTCGCCGTCGTCGTCGAACGCGACCTGCCATATCCGCCGGAAAAGATCTGGCGCGCGCTCACGCAACCGCATCTGATCGCCGAGTGGTTGATGAACAACGACTTCAAGCCGGTCGTCGGCCACCAGTTCAGTCTGCGCATGGACGCGCAAGGCAACTGGAACGGCGTCATCGACTGCCAGGTCCTCGTCGTGGAGCCAAACAAAACGCTGTCCTATGCGTGGGGCGCCCTTGGTCTTGAAAGCGCCGTGACGTTCACGCTCACACCGACGCCCACCGGGACTTTATTGCGCATGGAGCAGACCGGCTTCCGGCCGGATCAGCAGCAAGCCTACCTGGGCGCCAGGTATGGCTGGCAGAAGTTCTTTGGCAATTTGGAGCAGGTCTTGGCGCGGATTGAGTGATACCGACGCGGATTCCTCATCCTGAGGTGCGAGCGCAAGCGAGCCTCGAAGGATGCGGCCCGTGCGCCTGAGCAGCATCCTTCGAGGCCCGCGCATCGCGCGGGCACCTCAGGATGAGGAGATGTGTAGTGGCGCGGCAAAGCTACCAAACAGAGCACAAACTCATCATGAAAGACGCCACCCAACGCACGATCATTCGCTGGATTCACATCGTCTGCAGCATTCCGATCATCGGTTACATTTACAGTCCGTTTGAACACCTTCCGGACTACGCGCCGCCGACGCGGTTCGTCTTCTTTCCTGTCACGCTGTTTTCCGGATTGTGGATGTGGAAAGGCCACGTCGTTCGGCAAGTTTTTTGGAAAAGGTTGGCCAGCGAATAGACGCAAGTGGGCAAAGCGCAGTGGAACCTGCCGACGCGTTCTTAAAATATCATCGCCGAATGCGATGATTTCACTTTGTTCCCGTCGGCACGTCGCAAAGCCACGCCTTTCCCCACCCTACGCCCGCTAGACCGCAGCATCGGAGCGGCGGACCGGAATCGCGTCTGGATAGCCGTTCGCCTTTAGAAGCGTTTTGACCATCGCTTCTGCAGCATCGGGTGCGTGGGGACCAACCAATATTTCCATAACGCTCCCTGCAGTCTTCAGAGGCAGCGGCGCCTCAACATAGGCCTTGCCATTGAAGTGCCTACGGTGCGGCTCGAACTTCGAAATGATGCCCATAATGATGTAACGGACTTCGCGCTCGTTACTGAAATTCCCGTGTTTAGCCGTCAGACAGTTCCAGATGAGCTGAGAGGCGATGACTTCGCGGGCCACCGCTGAGAAATAGTCGCTAGGTTTGACGGTATCTGGCATAGGACGGTTTGCCCACGCTACACGGCTAGCGATGCGCGCCGCCTCGGATACAACGCTACGATGACGCGCAGCTGTGTCTGCATCGCCGTAGAGGACGCGGCCGACGTACAAATTCTCATTTGCTTGCTCATTGAGCACGTTTTGCGTCGGCGCGAACAACGTCGGTGCAAACCCGATCGCGAATCCTCGGCCGGCATCCCCGTATTCCCGCCACTGCTGGGGGTCGTCGGGGTGACGGCTGAGGCTAAAAAGATAAAACTCAAACGTATCGATGAAAGAGTTGTTGTCGAGCATGTCGAGAAGACATGCGCAAAACCAATGCGTCGGGTGATCGTCGCCTTCTCCGACCTCCTTGATGACCCGCCGTGCTATGTCCAGTGAGTACTGAAACTCCTGCACATCTTTTTGATATTGATGGCCGAAGCACCACACTTTCTCGTTTGCGAGAATGCCCTTAAGCGCCTGCTCGACCGTGTAGTGATAAAGCGGATGATCTGGCGTGCTGGCGTCCTGCTCGGCGAGCAGCTGCTTCTTCGACCACATATCGAATGCGCGCGGTGCCTCACGCAGCGGCTCAGGCAAATAGTCGTAGCGGGTATCGTAGTCGTCGCTCATGGCCTTATTCTAGCGCGGCCGCCCGCGACGATTTTAATGCAGATGCCTCAGCTTGTCGGGATTTCGCACGACATAGATGGCGGCGATCTTTCCGTTCTCGATGTCCAGCGCGGTGGTCTGGAGTTCGCCGTCGGACTCCAGCGTGATAAAGCCGGGCAAGCCATTGACGTATCCGGCACGCACAAGTTTCGAGCCGTTCTTCTGGAAGTGAGCCGCCAGAAACTCGTGAACCTTCATGACGGCATCGAAGCCGACGACAGGCTCGGTGGCCGCCGGCCGCTTGCCGCCGCCGTCGGCGTGGACGCTGACGTCGGCCGCCAGCATGGCGCCGAGCGCCTTCATATCGCCGCTGCGCGAGGCCGCGAAAAAAGCCTCGGCGAGTTCGAGGCTGTGTTGTTGTTCGACCTGGAAGCGCGGTCTCGCTTCGCGGACGTGGGTGCGGGCGCGGCTGGCGAGCTGGCGGCAGGTCGTGGCGTCGCGCTGGATGGTCGCGGCGACCTCCTCGAACGCGAGCCCGAAGACGTCGTGCAGCAGAAATGCCGCGCGCTCGAGCGGCGAAAGACGTTCGAGCGCCAGCATCAGCGGCAAGGTGACGTCTTCCTCTTGTTCCTCTTCGACGACGGGATCGGGAAGCCAGGGACCAACATAGGTCTCGCGCTGGCGGCGCGCTGATTTGAGCTGATCGAGACACAGCCGCGTCACCGACCGGCGCAGGAAAGCCTCGGGTTCGCGCACCTCGCCGCGGTCGGCCCTCATCCAGCGGATGAAAGCCTCCTGCACCGCATCCTCGGCGTCGGCGACCGAGCCAAGCATGCGGTAGGCGACGCGCATCAGCTTTGGACGCAGCGGCTCGAAACTGGCCGCTGCGTCCTCGGGTGCGGCGCCGGCCATCAGGCGGCCGCCGCCCGGGCAAAAGACTTTGCTTCAGCCGGATCAACAAACTGGCGGAAGCCGACGGCGATCCGGTTCCACCCGTTGATGACGTTGATCATCAATGTGAGCTTGACCTGCTCTTCCGTGGTGAACTGAGCCTGCAGGGCTTCGCGGGCGCCTTCCAGATTGTGTGCTTCGGAGAGCCGCGTCAGCGCCTCGGTCCAGCCGAGCGCTGAGCGTTCGCGATCGGTGTAGCACGGAGCCTCGCGCCACGCCGAGAGGAGGTAAATCCGCTGCTCGGTCTCGCCCTTCTCACGCGCTTCCGCCGCGTGCATATTGATGCAGTTGGCGCAGCAATTGATCTGGGAGGCGCGGATTTCCACGAGCCGGACAAGGGTCGGTTCAAGGCTCGAAGCGATGGCGAGCGATGTGGCGGTCCACTTCTTCATCAGGTCGGGGGCCGCGGCAAAGAGTTCGTTGGCGTTCATGGTTCGCTCCTTCGGTTGGGTTCCGACATCATGACGAGCGCGAAGCCGCCAGTGTGACATCAACGCCGAAAATTTGGTGTCGGGGGTGCGACACCAACGACGACGAAAGCGACAACCACCATGAAGAAGCCCAGAATGCCGAGTTCCAAATACGCTGCCTACGATGCCGCAAGGCCTTACTTCGCGCTGGTCCGCGGAGCGCTGGGCGACCTCGTCGATGGGGAGCACTTCTTCGACATCGTCTCTGACAGCGTCGTCTACGAGGTCCTGTACGATGTCTCCGGTTGGCCTCGCATAATCCGAGGGCGCGCCGATCTGATGGCCCGTTTCAGGGGCTATTGCGACAACATCGAGCTTCAGTCTGCCGATAAGTTGATTATTCATAAGACAGACGACGGTGGTGTCGTCGTCATCGAATATGAAGTCCACGGGACCATCCTCGCGAGCGGCGTGAAGTACAACAACCGGTTTTGCTCAATCATCAAAATTGAAAACCGGAAAATCGCGCACTGGAGAGATTACATGGACTCGCTTGCGGCCTGGAACGCGTTGACAGCGCGCCCGCGCTAAAAGACCAGCGCGCACCGCGTAGGATGGGTGGAGCGAAGCGATACCCATCATGGTGCGGTGAGGTTTAGTGATGGGTTTCGCAATTGCTCTACCCATCCGACATGCCGCAGATGGACGAGCTACAGCACGAGGGAACAACACCAACCATGAAGAAGACGAAGAGCGCCGCGACGACAGCAAAAGAGGGACGTGCTCCCGGCCGTCTGATCGATGCACGAATTAAGGAGCTCGCCGATTGGCGTGGCGCGGCGCTGGCGCGGGTCCGCGGTCTCATCAAAGAGGCCTGCCCAGACGTGGTCGAGGAGTGGAAGTGGCGCGGGGTTCCGGTGTGGGAGCACGACGGGATCATCTGCACCGGTGAGACGTACAAGGCTGTCGTGAAGCTCACCTTCGCTCGCGGAGCTTCCATCAAAGACCCGAAGCAACTGTTCAATTCCAGCCTCGAAGGCAACGCGCGGCGTGCGATCGACCTCCGCGAAGGCGAGCAGATCGACGAGACCGCCTTCACGCAACTGATCCGCGCCGCGGTCGCGGCCAATTCCGCAGCGCGCGCGCAACGGGCGGCGAAGAAGAAATAGCCCGGCTCCGACGGGCCGCCTCGTTAGCCGAGGCGTCCGTCGCCTCCCCCTAAAACAGGCACGCGTAAAAGTCCGCATAGCCCACAGGAGGAGGACTCGGCGCCCCGGACCTCGTTAGCGCGGTGTTCACTAAAATCAGCCTAGGGTGGAGGGTTATGACGCTGACCTCCCAGGCGGTGCTTGCCGAGCTCGATTCGGCGCTTCCCGGAAAGCCGGATTCCTGGCGCAGCGCGGTGTTGCGCCGGATCGTCGACCTGTTTCTCGCCGGCGCCGCCCTCTACGGCGACGAGCAGGTCGCCTTGTTTGACGAGGTGATCGTCCGGCTGATTTAGAAAATGGACCGGTTGCAGCTTGCCGAACTCAGCGACCGGCTAGCGCCGGTCGCCAACGCGCCAGTCCGGGTGCTTGGACGTCTCGTCCGCCACAGCGACGTGGCGGTCAGCGGCCCGATCCTCGACCAGGCGGAAGCGTTGCCGGACGCAGACCTGATCGAGATCGCCGACAAGGACCGGGTCGACCCGAACCTGCTTGCGAAAATCGCCGCCCGGGCGCATCTCAACACCGCCGTCACCGATGTGCTGATCAAACGCGGCAACAAGGCGATCCAGCGCAAGATCATCGACAACCCGAATGCGCTGGTGTCGGAAGAAGGCTTCGCGCGGGTGATCACGGCGCTCAACGGCGACAAAAATCTCGCGTCCGCAATTGCCGCGCGCAACGACGTGCCGGCCGAGCTGCGTGTGCGGCTCAGCAAGACCTTGGGCGATTAGCCGTCAGCTTGGATTAAAGCCGCGCGGGCCGCATTGCGTGCGCGTTCAAGCCGGTGTCTTCCGCCACAACAGCGCGTCGAGGCTCCACGGACCGGGGCCGGCGAACACCAGATACAAAAACACGAAACAGTACAGCACCGCCGCTTCGCCCTTGTTGACATATGGATAAAAGCCTCCGGGCGCGTGGAACAGAAAATAGCCGATCGCCATCTCGCCGGACATGATGAACGCTGCTGGCCGCGAAAACAGCCCCAGAGTCAACAGCACGCCGCCGCCGAACTCGATCAGCGCCGCAAACCATTCCAGATCGAACAACATTGGCCGGGCCATCGCCACGGGAAAGCCGAAAAACTTTGACAGGCCGTGCTCCATGAACAGCAACGCCGCCATGATCCGCAGAATGCTCAGCACATAGGGCGCATAGCGATCGAGCGATGCAGCCCAAGACGTCACCGCGGAGTGAGGCGGCGGTGTGCGGGTGTCAAGCATTGGCCATTTCCCTCCCTTGTCCTGGTCGCGTTGTAGCCGCCGTTCCAGATCGTGCACCTCACAATATGCTGATTTCGGCAAATGCAGACCTGACCTGAGCAAAAGGCAGCTGCCCGGGCCCGCGACGACTTAGACGGAAAAATGCGCGGGGCTACTCCTCCGGCTCCGTCGTGAAGAACAGCGGAAAGCCATTCTGCTTACCCAGCTCGGTAGCTTCCTTGGCCTTGGTCTCGGCGACGTCCCTGACATAGACGGCGATGACGCAAGCGCCCTTTTGATGCGCCGTCATCATGACCCGATAAGCTTGGTCCTCATTCATCCGGAACACCGCTTTGAGCACCTGCACCACAAATTCGCGCGGCGTGTAATCGTCGTTAAGCAGAATCACTTTGTAGAGCGGCGGCCGCTCGGTCTTGGTGCGCACTTTGGTGCGCGGCTTTACCAGAGTCTTGGTCATTACCGATGCTCCGCCAGCAGCATTTGGCGAACCGTCTGAAGTATAATCTGCGTGGATAAGGTTTCCCAATGCGTTCTGGTCGGGGCGGCGACGCGATTGCGCGGGCTGTGAGTTGTCAGCGTCGCAAGCAGTGTTTCGTCTTGGAACCGACGCTAATATGTGACGTCAATCGCGGTATCGCGCGGAGGCACCCATGCATATTCTCTGGATCGTCATCATCGGCTTTGTCGCGGGCATCATTGCCCGCTTTCTGGCGCCGGGCCCGAACAACCCGGCGGCCTTTATCCTCACCACGCTGCTCGGCATCGTCGGCGCTTTTGTCGCCACGTTCATCGGGCAGGCCATCGGCTGGTACCACCCGAACCAAGGCGCCGGCCTCATTGGCGCGGTGGTCGGCGCACTTGTCGTGCTGTTCATCTGGCACCGGCTGGTAGCGACCCACACGATCCCCGATCCCGGCGATCGACGCTATTTGTAAATGCCCCCAACACACGCGCGCGCCGACGCTGGCGCCCCGCGCCCTATCGGCCGACCGAACGGCGTTGCAACCCAGCGTAACGGGAGGTGCGGCGTTCAACGACAACTGCACGAGGCGCACCGACGCGGCCGGTAATAGTGACCCGGTCCACGTCCTTGCGCTGCCCCATTCGCAGCACGACGCCCCTCGCCTGGTCGCGGGGGACCTCCATCAATGACGCCACGATCTCGATCTGCTCCTTGAGGTCGTCGGTGAGCCCCTGGGCCGCGACGACGGCTTCCTCAACCGTGGGCGGATCCCGTCGCACCCGGCGGCGGCCGTCTTTCGTCTCCCATTCGTCGGTCATGTTCGCACCTTTTTTCTTTCCCTGTGTCGGCGGCCATTATCGTCGCTCTGCCGCATTGCAGCAAGAAAATTGTGCGTTGCACACACGACAAATTGAGGCCTCCGGGCGTCCACTTTGGGCCTCCCGGAGGATTCGGCCATACGTGGTAACCACCATATGGCGCCGTCGACACCGTGATTGCGCCTAGCGCGCCGGCATATCGCTGAACAGGACGCCGCCCTTGCCCTTCGTGGTCTTCGGCTGCTCGACCAACGAAATGACAACCGCCTCCGGCGGCACCCCGATGTTCTTCACCACCGCAGCGGTGACGTCTTTGACGAGCGCGCGTTTCTCGTCGAGCGATCGGCCCTCAATAAGATAGACGACGATTTCCGGCATGGACTCCTCCGTGTTGTTTGCCGGCCATAGTCGGAACGCAAGTCCGCGTGAAGGCCGGTATTGGCTTGCCTGAAGATCGGGTTCCGTACTACGGAACCTTATCGGTCGCCACAAGGGAGGGGTTTGATGAAACGTTTGGCTTTTGCAGCTGCGGTATTGGCGCTTGGTTTCGCCGCTTCGACCGCAGCACGCGCTGATTTCGCTGTGATCAAATACAAGGACGGTTCTTGCCGAGTCTGGAGCGACACCAAGATGGCCCCCATGGGCATGAAGGGCAAAGACTGGGTGTGGGTTGGGAAGCCCGCCATGACCAAGGAAGCAGCCGCCAAAAAAGGTGCTTCGGACGTTAAGCACAAGTGGTGCAAGAGCTGGTCCTAAAACGAATAGTTCGATCGGCTTCGATTTGCCGCCCGCCGCGAAAGTGGCGGGCGGCTTCGTTTTCGCGCCGTCGCAACGTGCCAAGTTGCAACGTGCTAATTTGTCGCCGGGAACATCCGGTAGGCGCTCGCCGTTAGCTCATCAGCCAGGGAGCGCATCATGAAGCAATCCGCATTGGTACTTGGCCTGTTGGCGATAGGATTGGCAGCCGCAACGCCCGCTCGCGCAGATTACGCGGTCGTGCAATTCGACGATGGTTTTTGCCAGATCTGGTCGAACAGTGCCGCCACACCGTGGGGCACTGGCTGGACCAAACTGGCAATCGGTCTACCGGACTGGGATATGGCGCGCGCTGCGCTCGACAACGCGATCGTCCAAGGCGCCTGCCGCTGAGCAGCCATTCTGACGAACAGCTTCTTGAAGGATAAACCGGTAGAAGTCGTCCCGCTAGAAGTCTTCGTGTGCCTGGTTCGCGCTGTAGTCTTGGCCACGTCCCGGATAGCCGCCGTTGGGCAGAAGCGCCAAGGGCGTTCTGGCGCCGAATTGCTGTTCACGCACGTTGCCGTAAGCTTCCTCGCGAAGCGCGCGCGATGTGAAACGCGGGCGCGGTAACGACTGTTTTCTGGCAACCTTCTTCTGCGGTACCGCCTCGGCAGCAAGCGCCGTGTCATTGGCGGAAGCTGTCGTAATAAGCGGAGTCTCAGTCAGCGCTGAACCGGCCGCCGCGGCAATCCTTGATGCAGGAGGGCCCGCCGCATGATCGCTAGCGCTGCCGGCCTGGTGTGGTGCTTGCAACTGCGCCGCCGGCATGGCGGCGAACACAGAGTCACTCGGCTCCTGCACCAATGTGCGAGCGGCAATCGAGGTTTCCTTGGCAGCCGGGCGGTCGATCAATGAAACCACCACAGCAGCCCCCGAGGCCGCACCTACCACGGCGGCCACAAGAGCGACCCGCGCCGTCCGCATGAAACTCGGCGCCGGCGCAAGGTATCCCCATTCTGGATTGAAACTGTCGGCGAAACGCATCTCTACCTCCGAGGCAAGCCGAACGCTGCCCTGCCCCAGCCGCCGCCGATCTGGAAACGCATCGAAACGAAGCCGGTTCCTATTTGTAGCCGCGAAATAGTTGGTAGTTCACGAACATTTGCGCAGTCCGAGGTTGAAGCGAATTAACCAAAGCGTCCGCCGCCGCGCGTTTGGCGAGTGCAAATCTCACCGCGCCTAAGAGGCGCTAACCAAATTGGCCGGCGGCCGCGGACTGGCGTCTTCGCCGCCGATCCGGTCGCCGATCGCGCCGATCCATGTTGGAATGCCGCCGATCGCCGAGACGACGCGGTGGGTGGCGGCGACGACGTGATCCTTGATGCCGATGGTCTTGGCGAGAAACGAAGTCTTGGCGAGCAGCGATTGGTCGTTGTGGGCGACCGCTTTACCACTGTCGCCCTGCTGCGCTTGCGCGATCAGAAGCGGTGGCATGGCGGCACCGGGTGTCTTCTTGCGCAATTTGACCGCAGCCGTCGTCAAAGCGGAAGCCCGCAAACCGGCAATGGCCGCCGCAGGCTGCAGCTCGGCGGCGCCGCGTCGGGCGCTGTCATCGGCGAGCATCTGCTTCTTTTCGTCAGCGATGCGCGTCCGGATGAAACTTGTGATCAAACCGTGCTCGTCGCGAAGCAGCTGCATCATTTCGTCTGAGGCGGGCACGACCTGCGCGGCCACCGGCTCGGGTAACCGGCCCAGCTGCAAATGGGTGAACAGAAAGCCGCCGATTACGCTTGCCAGCGCCGCCGGCAAAACGTCGTGGACGAGCTTGGTCAGAAGACGTTTCACAACTGGCATCTCGTAGCGCATGAGGCTGCTCCAGGCGAGCCGCATTTTTCAAACGGACGATTGAATTTCAAACACGTGTTCTAGGCGGTGGCTAGCCCGGAAAAAGGAATTTTTGCGGCAGCGCACCGGATTTACCATCGCAAAGCGCCCTTAGGCCACCCGGGCGAGGCCGCCCATGGCCCAGCGGCTGACAAGTTCGGCGAGTTGCTCGACCGCTGATCCATCAAAGGAAACCGCAACCGGAAGCTCGGTAAGCTGCTCGCGATTACGCACGAACACGCTGCACTGACCGATCAGCCAGATCGCAGCGAGCACCAGGGTCTGCTGATCGGCTTCGGGCATGAAGCGGCGCACCAGGTCGACCGCCAACCCCATGAATGGCGCCGCCTCTTCGCGCATGAGCCTGCGAAAGACCGCGGTCGGCCGCACCGTTTCCCAATTGAAAATCCGCATGTAACGGCTGACTTCGTCGCGTGCCGTTATCGGCTGCAGCTGGCGGCGGACAAATTCTCCGAGCGCCTGTTCGCGGGACATCGCTTTGGCTTCTTCGGCGTGCGCCAGCTGTTGCTCGGTGAGGGCGTGAAACGCCAGCCGCAGCACTTCGCGGTACAGCCCTTCTTTGCCGGCGAAATGATAATTGATGGCGGCCTGGTTGACGCGCGCCTTGGCGACGATGGTGCGCACGCTGGTGGCGTCGTATCCGCGCTCGGCAAACAGCCGCTCGGCAGCCTTGAGAATGCGCTCGCGGGTGATTTCGGACGGCCGCGTCATGAGCCCTGGGCGTTTTTCAAACTCTTGTTCGAATTCCACATACGGGTTTAGAGGCGGACTTGCAACTCGCCGGCAACCGTTAGCCATGGCGAACCCGCTGCCGACACGATCGGACGCCGCGGGTCGCCGGGCGAGCAGCCCGCGACCTGCCGCCCAAATGACTTCGTATGGCGGGCCCGCTATGGTCCTCGCCGATGATTGGGCCGTACCACATCGAAGGCTACGCCATCGTCTCCGCGGACGGCATGATCGCCGATCGCAACGGTGCGATGCCGGACACTCTTCGCAACGACGCCGACCAAAGGTTCCTGCAGGCGGAACTCGATCGGGCTGCCGTTATCGTGCATGGTCGCCACTCCCATGAAGGCGGACCGCGCGCCGCGCGCCGCAAACGTCTGGTCGTGACGCGCCGGATCGCATCCATCGCGCCGGATCCATCACTTCCCAACGCGCTGTTGTGGAATCCGTCCGGGGCAACGCTGGAAGAAGCGCTCGCGAAACTCGGTGTTGGCGGCGGAATCGTCGCAATCATCGGCGGGAGCGAGGTGTTCGGTATGTTTTTGCCGCTTTACGACGCTTTCCACCTTAGCCGGGCCGCCTTTGCCCAGATTCCGGGTGGACGGCTGCTGTTTCCATCGCTCGGTCGGGATCAAACTCCGGAACAGGTGCTCGCCAGCCATGGCCTCAAGCCCGGGCCGCGCCATGACCTTGACGCGGCAGCCGGCATCACAATGACGACATGGACGCGCCAACGAGCGTGCGGCACGGGGGACCCGTGATGGTTTCGCAACCAGCGGTAGGTCACGCTTTGCCGGTTTCGTGAGACTGCCTTAGAGCTGCCGCAACGGGATCAGCCGCAAGCCTTTGTTCACCCTTATCGCTGCATTGTCGTCGCTGTTTCAACGCGGCCACGCCCGTAGCCTGATGCGAACTCTTCCGCTCATTGACGAACTTGAGGCCGCGCTCAGCTCCGGTACCAACACGCGCCGGATCGAGATGCTGACGCGCGTCACCGATCTCTTCGTCGGCGGCGCGCCGCGTTATTCCGAAGATCAGATCGGCGTGTTCGACGATGTCATGGTGCGCCTCATGAGCACCATTGAGGCCAAGGCGCGCGCCAGGCTCGCCAACCGGCTGGCGCCGATCGCCAATGCTCCGGCAAGCGTGGTCCACATGCTTGCCTTTGACGATGACATCGAAGTCGCCCGCCCGGTCCTGCGCCAATCGGAACGGCTCGAAGAACCCGCTTTGCTCGCCAACGCCAACACCAAGAGCCAGCAGCACCTGTTCGCCATCTCCCAGCGCCACAGTTTGAGCGAAGCGGTTACCGAGGTGCTGGTCGAGCGGGGCGATCGCGATGTCGTCCATTCAGTCGTGAAGAACGCCGGCGCCCGGTTTTCCGACGCCGGCTTTCGCATGCTGGTAAAACGCTCCGCCGGCGACGACGATCTTGCCACCATTGTTGGCATGCGGGGCGACATCCCGCGGACACATTTTCTGGTATTGCTGGAAAAGGCGTCGGGCGCGGTCCGCGCACGCCTTGCCGTCGAAAATCCGCAAGCCGGCACGGCCATCGATGGCGTGGTGGCGGAAGTGGTTGGCGGCATTCGCAACGATGCCCGCAACGCCTCGCCGGATTTTGCCGCCGCACAGGCCGCTGTAGAACGGCTTAATCGTATCCGCCGGATCGGCGAAGCCGAAGTGTATCACTATGCGCGCGATCGCAAGTTTGAGGAAACCGCGATCGCGCTTTCGATCTTGTGCGAAACGCCAATCGATGTCGTCGAGCGGGCGCTGCTCGATCCCGGCGCGGAGATCGTGCTGATCCTCGCCAAGGTTGCCGGTTTGTCGTCGACGACGACCAAAGCCATCCTGCTGCTACGCGCCGCCGATCGCGGCATGTCGGCAAAAGACCTGGACAATGCGCTGGCAAGCTTCACCCGCTTGCAGCCCGACACAGCCCGTCGCGTGCTTGGCTTCTTCCGCACCCGCGTCAAAAAGCCGGCCCAGCCGATGGTCCCGCCCGCGGTCGCCGTCAGCGGTTAGATACGTGACGCCGCTGCAGCTCAAACACGCGCGGCCAAAACCTTTCAATACTGCCGATCGTTGTTCGAACAAAAACTCACGGAGTTTTTCCCAAAATTTGCTTGACTCCGAAGGGTTTGCATTTATTTGGGAATTCAGCCGCTGCTGATCGTCTGCGCGGACGCGATCGAGCGGCTTTCGCTTTCCGTGGCGCCGGGACACCGGCATCTCGGGTTCTTACCTCGGGTTGGGGAGGACGGCATGAGCCGGAACGCCCTCTTGCGATCGGGGAAGGGCTTGGGGATCCCAGGCACCGCCCGAACGGACGACAGGAAGATCAAGCTCAAAGTGGCGTCTCCGGCGCCGCTTGAGAACAGTCTTGGACATTTCGCCGTTCGCAACGGCGTGCGCTGCGCCGGCGTGCATTTGATCGTCGATCTGCATGACGCACAGCGGCTTGATGACATCGGTCACATCGAAGAAACGCTGCGACGCTGCGTCGAGGCTGCGCGCGCTACGCTTCTGCACATCCATGTGCATCATTTTCAGCCGAACGGCGTCTCCGGTGTGGCGGTTTTGGCGGAGAGCCACATTTCCATCCATACTTGGCCGGATGCAGGCTACGCGGCGCTTGACGTATTCATGTGCGGCTCCGCTGACCCCGACGCATGCATTCCGGTGTTACGCGAGGCGTTTTCTGCAAAGAGCGTCGGCGTCAATGAAATTTTGCGCGGGCAAGGCGCCTAAACCGGCCCCCCTGCTCGCCTGAACTTAGGCGGCCGGGCCCGTTCCCGGCCGCTTTTTCTGTCGCTAACTGAGCAGCAGGAATGTCATGGCCGAAAAGCGCTGGATCGCCGAGACGCTGTTCGACGAACTCGGTTTTCGCATCAGCTACCGCGTCGACAAGCTGCTTTACGAGACCCAGACCGAACACCAGCACCTGGTGCTGTTCGAGCAGCCGTTCTTCGGCAAAATGCTGATGATCGACGGTGCGACCCAGATCTCGTCAAGAGACGAGTTCATCTACCAGGAGATGATGTCGCACGTGCCGCTTTTTGCTCACGGCGAAGCGCGCAACGTTCTCATCATCGGCGGCGGCGATTGCGGCATTGCCGAGGAGGTGCTCAAGCACCGGACCGTCAAATCTCTCACCCAAGTCGAAATCGACGCCAGGGTGGTCGAGTTCGCCAGAGAACATTTCCCGGAAATCACCAGGCCGGTGTTTGCCGACCCGCGCTTCGAAAGCGTGATCGACGACGGCGCGAAATACGTCGCGCAAACCGCACGGCGCTTCGACGTCATCGTCGTGGATTCCACCGACCCGCAGGGCCCAGGCAAGGTTCTCTTCAGTCAAAAATTCTACCGGTCCTGCAAAAATTGCCTGAACCCGGGCGGCATTTTGGTGACCCAGAACGGCGTACCGATGCTTCAGCCGCGCGAGTTCAAATCCGGCATCGCCAAGCTCCGCCAGCTTTTTGCAGATGCGAGCTGCTACGTCGCCGCCATTCCCACGTATGTCGGCGGACACATGGCAATGGGTTTTGCCACCAACGACAGGCGCCACCGCCGAACGCCGGTGAAAACCATCGCCGATCGCTATCGCAGAGCCGGCCGTTTTGCGACCAAATATTGGACGCCGGAGGTGCACACCGCCGCGTTTGCTCTGCCGCGCTTCATTGCCGAGAAGGTCACACCGGCAAATCGGGGACGATGAGCCGGCAAAGCGGTTCAGTCGAATACTGCCCAACGTATTGCCGATCCGCTGGTGGGCAGGAACTCTGCATTTCACCGGTCGCAAAGATGCTCTATAAGCCTCGCGGACAGCATTTCTTGGGAGGAAATTGCCATGAAGCTCTACATGCATCCGGTGTCAATGACGAGCCGGCCGATACGGTTCTTCATTGCCGAGAACAAGATTCCAGTCGATGAAATCACTGTCGATCTGTTCACCGGCGAGCACACCAAACCGCCGTACACGGACATGAATCCGAATGCGCTGGTGCCGATGATCGAAGACGGCGATCTGAAGCTGACCGAAAGCTCGGCGATCCTGAAATATCTCGCCGACAAGATCGGCTCGCCCGCTTATCCGAAGGATTTGAAACAGCGGGCCAAGGTCAACGAGATGATGGACTGGCTCAACACCAATTTCTACCGGGACTGGGCGTACAATCTGGCCTATCCGCAGCTGTTCCCTAATCTCAAGCATCGCAGCGAAGAAGCGCAAGCCGCCACCATCGAACGTGGGCAGGAGAATGCCAAGAGGTGGCTGAAGGTCCTCAACGACCACTGGATCGGACCGAAGAACCAATACCTCTGCGGCAACCAGATCACCATCGCTGACTATTTCGGCGCCGCGCTGGTGACGCTCGGCGAAGTCATCCGCTGCGACTTCTCGGCCTATCCGAATGTGGAGCGCTGGCTCAACAACATGAAGAAGCTGCCAAGCTGGGGACCGGTCAATGAAGTGTTCCACGGCCTGGTCGCTTCGGTGAAAGAGCAGCCGTTCCACGCGATCTGAAAACCGCAGACAGAGGACAGACGACGGACGGCCGATGACGAGGACGGGCATTTGATCCGTCCTCCGTCATCCGTCCTGCCTCGTCCGATAAACCCATGAGAATGAGCCGCGACCATATTCTGACCAGTCAGGCCGGGAGCCTGCCGCGTCCGGATGATCTGATTGAAGCCAACCGTGCACGCGAAGCCGGCGAAACGACCGACGAGCATCGTTACCAGGACACGCTGCAAGCCGCCGTAACCGACGTCGTGAAGAAGCAAAAAGACATCGGCATCGACGTGCCGGGCGACGGCGAATTCGGCAAGGCGATGGGCCACAAGGTGAACTACCGGGCGTGGTGGAGCTATTGCTTCAATCGCCTTGGCGGGCTCGATCTGAGCGGTCCAGGCTTGTATGAAGGTACGCCCCAACGAGCCAAGCCAGGCGAGGTCGTGCTTACGAGCTTCACCGACCGCCGCGATCGAAACAAGTTCCTACCGGTTTACAAGGAAGAGGTGACAACCGGGCCGGCGATGGCCAAATGGCCTCTCTGCATCGGACCGGTATCCTACAAGGGTCAGGAAGCAATCAAAGCCGACATCGCGCATTTCAAAGCCGCGCTCAAAGCAAGCGGTGCCGAAGAAGGCTTTATGACCTCGGTTGCTCCGGCGAGCGCCGCGCGGTTCAAGAACGTCTACTACAAGACCGACGAGGAGTTCATGTTCGCCGTCGGCGAAGCCATGCGCGAAGAATACAAAGCCATCGTCGACGCGGGCTTGATCCTGCAGCTCGACGATCCGGCGATTGCCGAGAACTGGGACATGATCAATCCCGAGCCCTCGGTTGAGGGCTATCAGAAGTTCACCATGGCCCGGATCGAGGCGCTCAATCATGCCATCAGGGGCCTGCCCGAAGACCGCATCCGGTTCCATTTGTGCTGGGGCAGCTGGCATGGCCCACATACCACCGACATTCCGATGCGCGACATTGTCGACGCGATGCTGGCGGTGAAATGCCAAGCCTATTCGTTCGAGGCCGGCAACGTCCGGCACGAGCACGAATGGACGGTTTGGGAGGACGTCAAACTCCCCGACGGCAAGATCATCCTGCCCGGCGTGGTCAGCCACGCCACCAACGTCGTGGAGCACCCGGAGCTGGTTGCCCAGCGCATTTTGCGCTTCACTAAGGGCGTCGGTCGAGAACGGGTCATTGCCGCGACCGATTGCGGGCTTGGCGGCCGGGTCCATCCGATGATCGCTTGGGCCAAGCTCGAAGCTCTCGCACAGGGAGCGGCATTGGCGAGCCGTAAGCTCTGGGGCTGAGCGCTGCCGGCGTGCGCGGCCCAGCTGCGCCGCGGCGAGACTTATTGATCAAGCTAAACCGAGGCAGCGGTGACTCTTCCCTCCCCGCGAAGGGAGGGATTGCCCGCCGCGGGACGTTACGCGGCAAATCTTTGCGCACGCATCCAGGCATTGATCTCGCGCTCGGCCTCGGCCTTGCCGAAGCCATAGCGTTCCCGCAGCCGGGCAGCCAATACCTCTCGCCTGCCGTTGATGCGCGTGACGTCCTCGTCGGTCAGCTTGATCCAGTTACGCCGCAGCTCCCCCTTGAAGATGAGCCAGTTGGCTTCGATCTGATCCCAGTTCATCGTCATCTCCCTGCCAACGTTGGACGCGCAACGTTCCTTTGCGCAGCTGGACGCATGCGATGTCAGTCTTGCGATGCGGCCTGAATTCGACGAGACGGGGGTGTTTCCAAGGTGAATGTTGGCGCCGATCTGGCGGAGCGCGATTGTCAAATTAAAAACAGCTTTTGGAGATCGTCGGCGCTTCCTCGCGCGCAAGCTGGTTGCAAATTGCTAAATCGCGACAGCGAAACATCAGCCCTGATGTAGCTTGACGGCTTGAGCGCGCTCGCCGAAGAGACTTTATGGCCTCCTCCGCCCCGCCTTTCGACGTTGGGCGTCTGACCCGCGATATCGGCAGCGGCGATCGCACCGTGCTTTCGCGCGCCATTACGCTCATCGAGAGCAAACGCACAGATCACCGCCGCGCCGCCGCCGCGCTGACACAGGCGCTGCTTGGAGCGACCGGCAAGGCGGTACGGGTCGGCATTACCGGCGCGCCGGGTGTCGGCAAATCCACCACCATCGATGCGCTCGGCAGCATGCTGACGGGACAGGGCCGCAAGGTCGCGGTGCTTGCCGTCGATCCGTCGTCGCGGCGCACCGGCGGATCGATCCTTGCCGACAAGACCCGCATGGCGCGGCTGGCCAACGATGCCAATGCCTTCATCCGCCCCTCGCCCGCTTCCGGCACGCTCGGGGGCGTGGCGGCGAAGACGCGCGAGACCATGCTGTTGTGCGAGGCCGCGGGTTACGACGTCGTGCTGGTCGAAACCGTCGGCGTCGGCCAGTCTGAAATCGCGGTTGCGGACATGACCGATTTCTTTCTGGTGCTCATGTTGCCCGGCGCCGGCGACGAGCTGCAGGGTTTGAAAAAAGGCGTTGTCGAGCTTGCCGACATGATCGCTGTCAATAAGGCCGACGGCGACAACATCGCCCGCGCTAAGGCGGCGGCGGCCGAATATCGCGCAGCGCTTCATATTCTCTCGCCGCGCTCGCCGAACTGGTCGCCGCCGGTCGTCACCTATTCGGCGCTAACCGGCGAGGGTATTGCCGATCTTTGGGCGAAGGTTCTCGACCATCGCGAACGTCTCACCGTGTCGGGCGAGCTTGCGGCCCGCCGCGGCGAGCAGCAGGTGAAATGGATGTGGGCGATGCTTGAGGAGCTGCTGTTCGCGCCGTTGCGCTCCGACCGGACGCTCAAAGCGGCACTGCCGCGGATCGAGGCCGAGGTCGCCACAGGCAAGCTTGCGCCGGCAAATGCGGTCGAGGAAATTGCCGGTCTGCTCGAGCGCTGAAATGCGAGTTCTCATCACCGGCTTCGGCCCGTTCCCCGGCGTGCCGTTCAATCCCAGCGCCGTCCTGGTTAAGGCTCTTGCCCGACGACGACGGCCGGCGCTCGCCGGGATCGCTCGAACCACGCACATATTTGCTACGACCTATAAGGCGGTCGATCGCGACTTGCCAAAGCTGTTCGCGCAAAAGCCCGACATCATCCTCATGTTTGGTCTGGCCGGGAGCAGACGCCACGTCTGCATCGAGACCCGGGCGCGCAATGCAGTTTCGCCGTTGTACCCGGATGCCAGCGGACAGCGTCCCCCACGCGGCATCATTGTTTCCGGCGGGCGAGCGTTCCAAGGCAACGCACCGTTCATCGCTCTGCTCGCCGCACTGCGAGGCAGTGCAACTCCCACCCGCCTGTCGCGCGACGCCGGACGATATTTGTGCAACTACGCCTATTGGCGCGCCTTGGACCGTGCCGGCCACGGACACCAGCTGGTTCAGTTCGTTCACATTCCGCGTGTCAGATTCAATTCACGCCGCCTTCGCAAAAGCCGTTCCGTTGCTTTTCGCCCGCTGGTTACAGCCACCGAAAAGCTTCTGGTCGCGCTTATCGCGGCGAAGCGGCGGCGATCGCTTCGCTGACCCGCAGCGATCCAACCTCGATCCCGTTCCAGTTACGGAGTGTCGGCCGTGCGAAGCTTGCGATCGTTGCCTGCTCGGCAGCGTCGAGCCGCGCAAAGCGCGCGATCAAAGCCGCCATGATCGCTTCGGCAGCGCGGCCGGCGCCGTCATCGCATTTGATCGCGATACCGAATCCAAGATCCGGCAGCGCGGCGCAAAACACGCCTTCGGCGCCGGTCTTCACCAACACCCGGGGGCCCAGGAGCCGCATGATTTCGGCGCAGAACCGGCCGGTGCCGGCAACGTACCACGGCTTCTGGGCGCAGGCCGCGCGGAGCCGTGCTGCGGCTTTGGCGCGGATCGGCGTAAGACCATGACCGGTGCCAAACCTGGCGAAGGCTCGTGCAAGATTTGCGACCGGTATGGCCCAGGTCGGAACCGAGCAGCCGTCGACCGCGCGGTCGTCATCCGGCAACGCGACACCCGTCAAATCCTCAAGCACGGCGCGCACCTGACGTTGCACGGTATGCTCGGGCCGCCAATAGCCGAGATGATCCGCACCCAACGCACAAGCGACGCACAGAAAGCCGGCGTGCTTGCCGGAACAATTATTATGCAGTGCGGAGGGCGCAGCGCCGGCGCGCGCAAGAGCAAAAGCCGCTGTCTGCGAACTTGGCCAGTGGGTCCCGCAGGCGAGCGCAGAAACGTCGAGGCCCGCGCGGCTCAACATCCGCGCGACGACTTCCACATGCGCCGGTTCGCCGCTGTGGGAGGCGCAGGCCAATGCCAGCTCTTCATCGCCAAATGCGTAACGTTCGGCCGCGCCGGACTCCACCAGCGGCAGCGCCTGTAATGGCTTGACCGCCGAACGCGGGAAGACCGGCTTCGCGATGTCGCCGACGGCAAGGGCCACCGCCCCGTCGGCATCGATAACCGCGATCGCACCGCGATGGCGGCTCTCAACCAGACCGCCACGAAGCACTTCGACGAGAACCGGATTGCTCACTGTGCCGCGTCAGAAAACCGCGGCGCGCGCTTTTCGAGATTGGCCATCACCGCTTCGGTCTGGTTGGCCGAGCCGATCAACTGCGCCTGTTCACGCGATTCGGCGAGCAGGCAGATGGCGGCATCGGTTCCTGCCGCGGCGATATTGAACAGCCGCTTGGCCGCCCTGATTGCGTCGGGATTCTTTTCGGCGATATCGCGCACCAGAGCCAGCGCATCGGCGCGAGGATCGGCGCAGACGCGGGTGGCGAAGCCGTAGCTTCGCGCCTCCTCGGCTGAAAATATCCGACCAGTGTAGGTGAGTTCGCGGATCACATCTTCGCGCGCCAGATGCCGCATCAAAATCGTGCCGCCCATGTCGGGGATCAGGCCCCACTTTATCTCCATGATCGACATCCGCGCGTCTTCGGCGAGCAAGCGCACATCGGCGCCAAGCGCGAGCTGAAAGCCGCCACCGTAGGCGACGCCATGCACGGCCGCGATCACCGGAACGCCGAGCTCGCGCCAGCACATCACCGCGTATTGGAAGCGGTTGGACATGCCATGCGTCCGCGCTTCGAGATTGCGGATGCCGCCCTCATTCATCGCGGCGAAACTGCCGAAATCGAGGCCGGCGCAGAACGCCCGCCCTTCGCCGGACAAGACGACAGCGCGGAGGCTTCGATCCTTGCCGAGCCGGCCGCAGGTGCTAATCAGCGCGTCGAACATCGCCGGATCGAGCGCATTCATCTTGTCGGCACGCGACAGCCGAACGTCGGCGACACCGTCGGTCATGGTGACAGTAATCCGGTCGGCCATCGCCTTCTCCTAAACGGCCGGCGTCTGGGCCGGCTTTCGCGCTCGCAACGTCGCTCCGGGCCAGACCGCAGCGGCTGCGCGCTGGTATTGCGGCGGGTGAGTGACATCACCGCCAAGCACTTGCGCCGCGTGCCAGCCCCAATGTGGATCGTCGAGGAAGGTGCGCGCCAGCGCCACCATGTCAGCCTGACCATTGGCCACGATCGCCTCGGCCTGTTCCGGATTTGCGATCATCCCGACGACCCGCGTTGCGATTGCGGCTTCACGCCGAATCTGGTCGGCGATCGCAACGTTGTAGCCGGGATCCCTCGGCACGCTGGCCTGCCCTTGTGTGCTGACGCCGCCGGATGACACATCGACGTAGTCGAGGCCGGCTTCTTTCAGCGCCTTGGCAAGCACGACCGCATCCGCCGCGGTGAGGCCGCCGTCAAGCCAATCGCTTCCGGTGAGGCGAGCACCAAACGCAGTCCCGCGAGGAACGATAGCGCGAACCGCGCGGGCAACTTCGAGCGGAAAGCGCATGCGGCCTTCAAGTGCGCCACCCCAGCCGTCGTTGCGCGTGTTCGAAATCGGCGACACAAAGCCGTGCAGCAGATAGCCGTGCGCCAGATGCAATTCGACGGCGTCAAAGCCGATGCGGACCGCACGCTTTGCCGCATCGACGAAGGCTGTGCGCACCCGCGCCATATCGTCTTCGGTCATGGCGCGCGGCATATGCCAGCCGGGGCCGAACGGAATTGCCGAGGGGGCGATCGTCGGCCACGGATCCTCGGCAGCCGGTAACGCCTTGCCGCCTTCCCACGGCCGTTGCGCTGAAGCCTTGCGACCCGCATGGGAAAGCTGAATGCCGAGCTTGGCGCTACCGATGCGCCGGCAATGGGCCACGACCCGCTCGAGCGCGGCTTCGCAAGCATCGGAATAGAGCCCGAGGCAGCCATGGGTAATACGGCCGAAGCGCTCGACATGCGTCGCTTCGACAACGAGCAAGCCGGCGCCGGAATTAGCCAGCATGCCGAGGTGTGTCATGTGCCAATCGGAAGCGACGCCGTCATTGGCGCTGTATTGGCACATCGGCGAAACCACGATGCGGTTCGGTAAATTGAGATCCGCCAGCCGCAGCGGCGAAAACAGAGCACTTGCCATGACAATCAAATAGTACGCACAGGCGATTTGGGAAGGAAGCAGGCCCCGAGCCGAGGTAGTGAAGTCGGGTCGTATCTAGGCGTCACCCAGCTCGATACCTGCGATCCTGGCCCATTGATCGCGGCTACTGATCGCTTCGCGGACCGCATCAAGCAACTGTTCCGGCGTGTAGTAATGCTTCCATCGGCCGCTGTCGCGCAGCTCGAAAACATGGGCCCGGCGACGCTCCGCCAGCGCGAGCCATTTGCGCGCGAGACTGTCGTACGGGCTGGTTTGCCGTGCCGACATGATGGGGCCAGAAATACCCGTCCAGGCGGGTCGGAAAAATGGTTGTCGGGAACGCGTGCACGCAAAACACACGCCGTACGAGCCACCACAAATTCACGTTGGAACTACAAATGCCGTGGAGGCGATCAATCGGCCGGCACGACGAATCATCAGCCGGAAGCCCCACCTCACCCCAACGCAACGTCACCGGGAACGCGGTGTCAGGCAACGAAAATGCAAGCCGCTACGCGCCGGTCCTGTGCACCAAGGCCAACTGATAAACTGATTCTGTTGATAAGTCCGGGGAAAAATAACGCTCACAGCTTCACGCGCAGAATCTGCGCCAGTTCGCCGACAATGCCGCGCCGGAAAACCAGCACGCAGACCACGAAAATTGCGCCTTAAATCACCAGCACCCATTGGCCGAACGGCGCCAGGTAGTTTTGCATCGCGATAACGACGAAGGCGCCGACCACCGGACCAAATACCGTCCCGAGCCCGCCAAGCAGCGTCATCAGCAACACGTCGCCCGACATCGTCCAATGCACGTCGGTCAGCGACGCGAGCTGAAACACCAGCGCCTTCAACGAGCCGGCGACCCCGGCGAGCGTCGCGGACAAAACAAAGGCGACCAGCTTGTAGCGTTCGGTCTTGTAGCCGAGCGAGATCGCGCGCGGCTCGTTTTCGCGGATCGCCTTGAGAACCTCGCCGAATGGCGAATTGATAACCCGGTAGATGAGGAGAAAGCCGGCGAGAACGACGATAAGAACAAACGAATACATCGCCATTTCGGCGTTGAGGTCGAAAACGCCAAACAGGCGGCCGCGCGGCACGCCCTGGATGCCGTCTTCACCGCCGGTGAACTTCGCCTGCAGCGCGAAGAAGTACAGCATTTGCGACAGCGCCAGCGTGATCATGGCGAAATAGATGCCCTGCCGCCGAATGGCGATGATGCCGGTCACGTACCCAAGGATCGCGGCGGTCACTGCGCCGATCAGTATGGCGATTGCAGGCGACTGCGGCGGAAAGCCGATCACAAACCACATGGTGTGGCCGAACCAATAAGGAATGCTGAGCGACCCGGTTTTGGCCGCGTAGGCGGTGAGGTAACTGGCCCAGCCGAAGAACATGGCGTGGCCGAACGAGGCCAAGCCGACATAACCGATCAGGAGATTGAAGGCGCAGGCGAACAACGCGAAGCACAGCGCCTTCATCAGAAAGACCGGGTAGACCAAAAACGGCGCCGCGATCAACAGCGCGACCATCACCGCGAAGGCAACGCCGAGGCTGAGCGGCGTGTCCCGATGACGCTGCAAAACCGGAGGGTCGAGGAGGCGTTCCATCAAGCGTGCCGCCCAAACATTCCGGCCGGGCGAAGCAGCAACACGATGGCCATGATGACGAAGATGACGGTGTTGGAGGCTTCCGGATAAAAGACTTTGGTCAGTCCTTCGACGATGCCGAGCAAAAACCCGGTGACGATCGCGCCCAGGATCGAGCCCATACCGCCGATCACGACCACCGCGAACACGACGATGATGAGATCAGAGCCCATCTGCGGTGAAACATTGTAGATCGGCGCTGCCATGACGCCCGCTAGCCCCGCGAGCCCGACACCAAAGCCGTAAGTAAGCGTCACCATGCGCGGCACGTTGATGCCGAAAGCGCGGACCAGCACCGGGTTTTCGGTAGCGGCGCGCAGATACGAGCCAAGCCGCGTGCGCTCGATGCCAAACCAGGTTGCAAAGCATACGATCAATGAGAGGACGATGACCCAGGCGCGATAGTTGGGGAGAAACATGAAGCCGAGATTGCGGCCGCCCCGTAAGGCGTCCGGCACCTGGTAAGGCAGTCCGGACGAGCCATAATAGTTGCGGAACAGTCCCTCGATGACGAGCCCGAGCCCAAACGTGAGCAGAAGCCCGTAGAGCGGATCGAGCTTGCGCAAGTGCTGGAGAAAAACCCGCTCGATGACGATGCCGGTCGCACCGATCAAAATCGGGGCAACCACCAGCGCTTCCCAATAGCTGATGCCGAGGTGCTGGAGCAGCAGATAAGCGGCGAACGCGCCCATCATGTACTGCGCGCCGTGGGTAAAATTGATAATGTTGAGCATACCGAAAATGACGGCAAGGCCAAGACTCAACAGCGCGTAGAACGAGCCATTGATCAGGCCGAGCAGCAACTGCCCGAACAGTGCTTGCGAAGGAATACCGAAAATCTCGAACATCCCTCCCCCCAACCCTCCCCTGCTGAGGGGAGGGACGACCGTCATCAGATGCCGCGCGGATAAGATTGGTCGCGCTCGCAACACAGCTCCCACCCGGCGAACTTTACGCCCGCCTCCGTACAGGAGGCTAAAGCATCATCCGCTCACCAGCGGACAACCGCCCTCATTGAGCGGACGGAAGGCCTCGGCCGCCGGAATGGTGGCACGCACCTTGTAGTCGTCCCCCGGATATTTCGATTCAGAAGGCTTCTTTACTTCGAACAAATAGGCGTTGTGAAGCTTGCGACCGTCGGCACGGATCGAGCCTTTGCCGAACAGCGGATCGTTAGTCGGCATTGCCTTCATCTTGGCGACAACTGCACGACCATCAGCAGCGCTCTTGAGCGCGTCGACCGCCTTCAGATAGTGGATGATCGAAGAGTAGACACCGGCGGGCACCATGTTCGGGAATTTGCCGGGCCGCGCGACTTGCCAACGCTTCGTGAACTCGCGATTGGCATCAGTCATGTCCCAATACCATGTCTCGGTCAGGAGGAGACCGTGCGCGGCCTTCAGTCCTAGCGCCTGGACGTCATTGATGAACATCAGCAGACCAGCGAAATGTTGACCGCCCGCGTTGATGCCGAATTCGGCGCCCTGCTTGATTGCATTGACGGTGTCGCCGCCCGCATTAGCAAGCCCGATGATTTTCGCTTTTGAAGCCTGCGCCTGCACCAGCAATGAGGAGAAGTCATTGTTATTGATCGGATGCACCGCTTGCCCCAGCACCTTGCCGCCATTTTTCTCCACGACTGCTGCAGTGTCGCGTTCGAGCGCGTGACCGAAAGCATAGTCGGAAGTCAGAAAGAACCAGGTGTCGCCGCCGGTCTTGACCAGCGCTTTGCCGGTGCTGTTTGCGAGCATCCAGGTGTCATAGGTCCATTGGATGGTGTTCGGTGAACATTTTGGTCCGGTCAGATCCGAGCTCGCCGGTCCCGAGCCGAGAAAAACTTTGTTTTTTTCGCGCGTTACCTCGCTGACCGCGAGCGCAACGCTCGAGGTCGGCACGTCGACAATGACGTCGACGTGATCGACGTCGTACCATTGCAGCGCAATACCAGCCCCGACATCGGGCTTGTTCTGATGGTCGGCGCTGACAACCTCGACTTTCATTCCGTGTGCCGCCGGATTGAAGTCTTCGACCGCGAGCTTTGCGGCAGCGACCGAACCGGCCCCACCGATATCCGAATAGAGGCTCGACATGTCGGAGAGGACGCCGATCTTGACGGACACGTCCGCCGCGTGCGCGGCCCCGGAGGCGCACACCAAGGCGACGATTGCCACGGCCAATCTCGGTCCAAGAATCATTCATACCCTCCCTATCGTGCGCTTCATGCCCTACTGCCGTTCTTGATATCAAACTCCAAGATACTCGTGCAGCTTTTCCGTGTTGGCCTTGAGTTCGGCTGCGACAAAGTGGTCGATGATGCGGCCATGCTCCATGACGTAGTAGCGATCCGCGAGGGTAGCGGCGAAGTGGAAGTTCTGTTCGACCAGCAGGATGGTGAAACCCTGCGCTTTGAGTGTGCCGATCGTGTGCCCGATCTGCTGGATGATGACCGGCGCGAGACCCTCGGTCGGCTCGTCAAGCAACAACAGCCGCGCGCCGGTACGCAGAATACGGCCGATGGCTAGCATCTGCTGCTCGCCACCGGACAGTTTGGTGCCCTGACTGTTAAGCCGCTCGCGCAGGTTAGGAAACAGCTCGAAGATGCTGTCGAGATCGAGGCCGCCGGGGCGCACCTGCCGCGGCAACAGCAAATTCTCCTTGACGTCGAGACTGGAAAAAATGCCGCGCTCTTCCGGGCAGAAGGCGATGCCGGCGCGAGCGATTTTGTCGGAAGGCTGCTTGATCAGCTCGCGGCCCTCGAAGCGCACCGAGCCGGAGCGGCTTTCGATCATGCCCATGATGGCTTTGAGCGTCGTGGTCTTGCCGACGCCGTTGCGGCCTAAAAGCGTCACCACTTCTCCGGGCCGCACATCGAACGTCACGCCGTGCAGGACGTGCGATTCCCCGTACCACGCCTCAAGCTCGTTCACCGCAAGGAGCGCATCGGTCTCAGGCATGGCCGGTCCCAAGATAGGCTTCACGCACGGCCGGATCGGCCGATACCGTTTTGTAGTCGCCCTCGGCCAGAACTTGGCCGCGGGTCAAAACGGTGATGCGGTCGCAAAGATCGGCAACGACGCTGAGATTGTGTTCGACCATCAGGACGGTCCGGTCTGCGGCGACGGTTCTGATAAGGGCGCTGATGCGCGCGATGTCTTCGCGGCCCATGCCTGCCATCGGCTCGTCGAGCAAGAGGATTGCCGGCTCGAGCGCCAACGTCGTCGCGATCTCCAGTGCCCGCTTGCGGCCGTAGGGCAGTTCGACCGCGAGCGCATCAACATAACGGGCCAGTCCGACATCGTTGATCAGCGCTTTGGCGCGATCATCGAGAACGCCGAGCACACGCTTCGAGCGCCAGAAATCGAATGAGTTGCCGCGGCGGCGCTGCAGTGCGATACGCACATTTTCCAGCACGGTCAGGTGCGGAAAAACCGCCGAGATCTGGAACGAACGGCCGATACCGAGGCGCGCCACATCAGCGGCCTTAAGCGCGGTTATATCGCGGCCATCGAACACGATGCGGCCGTGTGTCGGCGCGAGGAACTTTGTGAGAAGATTAAAGCACGTGGTCTTGCCGGCGCCGTTCGGTCCGATCAAAGCATGGATGCTGCCGCGGTTGACGCGCAGATTGACGGAACGGACCGCCATGAATCCGGCGAACTCCTTGGTCAAGTCTTCGGTCTCGAGAATGGGAGTTTCAGCCACTGCACACACCCCTTTGGCCCCATTCTCGGTGGCTTCCGGCCAAGCGTAAAGGCGGAAATGCTGGACTTAAGCTAATATTGCAACTGGTTTTCGTGGCTTAGCTCGGATTTGGTCCGGCCCCGCAGGTTTGCTACAATTGTTCCCGACCGCTGATGCGCCGTAAGCGCATCTCGATATCCGAAACGCCCTTTCGGATTCGTCGCCTTCTAACGAACTTTCACAAGCTGGCGCGACTCTTCCGCACAGCGCAGCACGGCGGAGCATTCCCATGAAAATCAGCGCGCGCAATCAAATCAAAGGCACGGTGGTCGAGGTGCATAAAGGCGCCACCACGGCACATGTCCGGCTCGAGATCGCCCCTGGCCGGGTTATCACCGCTTCAATCACCAATGAAGCAATAGACGATCTGAAACTGAAGACCGGTGACACGGCGACGGCCGTCATCAAGGCGTCCGACGTTATGATCGCGATCGACTAGGAGGCCTGCGTGAGGGTCGCCATTGTCGTCATTCTCGGCTGCCTGTTTGCCGCACCTGCGCTCGCGGCGGAGCCGGTAGGCTGCGATAAATTCAAATGGCCGCTGGACCAGGAGCGCAGCCTGCTCACCAGCGGCAAGGCTGCGACGGTCGCGTCTGGCAGCAGCGTAACATCTCAGCTTCCCGTCGCGGTCACTGTCAGTCTGGTGCCGTTCGCGGACGCCAAGCTTCCGACCGCGCCAGAGCGCCCGCCGCGCCTGCCGACGTCATTTGCCGGTTTCCTGCAGGTCGCTGCACCCGCGCACGATGGTACTTACAAGATCAGCCTGTCGTCGGAAGCATGGGTCGATGTCGTGCAAGCCGGCCATTTGCTGAAATCGCTGGCGTTCAGCGGTGCGACTGGTTGCGAGGGCATTCGCAAAAGCGTCAAATTCGATTTGAAGGCCGAGCCGTTCGCTGTTCAGCTCAGCAACGTGCCAGGCCATTCGATCGGCGTTGCGATCAGCGGAGATTGAAAAAGCCCAAAATTTTGACCGCGCTCGAAGCCGCTGCCTGGGCGCATCGCGGGAGCACGATGAAACGACGCAGTTCGGTCAACCTCACTCGGCTCGCGCTGCTGGCGACGCTGGTTTTCGTCTCGTTCCCGGCCGGAAATGCGCGGGCGCTAACCGGGTATCCGAGCAAGCCGGTCAGGATCGTTTCGGATTCGCCGGTCGGCAGTGCCAATGATGTCACCGCTCGTATTATCGCAGACAAGCTCGGCAAAATCTGGGGCGAGCAGGTCGTCATCGTCAATCAACCGGGTGCCGGCGGCGGCATTTCCGCCCGCGTGGCCGCGAGTGCGCCCGCTGACGGCTATACATTCTATATCGCCGCAGCATCGGTGTTCCTGGCGTTGCCCGGCGGGCCCGGTGTGGCGCCGAACCTGCCGGCCGAAGTGCCGCGCGATTTTGCGGTAGTCGGCCTCATCCTCCAAGAACCCCTGTTCATCGCCGCTTCGCCCAAGGCCGGCATCAATTCGCTTCCGGAATTGATCGCGCAGGCCAGACAACGGCCGAACGAATTGTCCTATGCCTCGACCGGGCGCGGGCGGCTGACGCATCTGGCAATGGAGCTCCTGGAGGCGCGCGCCAACGTAAAGCTGCGGCTTGTTCCCTACGCCGGCGGCCCGGCGGAGGCGATGGGCGATGTCATCGGCAACCGGGTCAACATCATCCTCGACGGTTACGCGGGCCTCGCCGGCGCCATGCAGGGCGGCATCATCAAAGTGCTCGCGTCCACCTGGTCCGAGCGCGTGCCGGGAATGGAAAGCGTGCCCACGGTCGCCGAAACGCTGCCGGATTTCTTTGTGGCCGGTTGGGGTGTGATGTTGGCGCCGGTCGGCACGCCGGTCTCCATCGTCGGCAAGGTCAGCGCCGATTTGCGCACCGCGCTGGCAGACAAAGAGGTGATCGACAGATTGGCGGTGAACGGAGCGTTCCCGCGCTATAAACCTCCCCAAGAGACAATCGCATTCATCCACGCGCAGCAATCAACCTGGCGCCCGATCCAGGAGAAAATTGCGCGCGAGGCCGAGTGAATACTCAATCGCAACTCCAGTGTGACGTCGTTCAGTGCGTCAGCGTATCGGCGACCTTGTCCCTTGGCTCGGTGTTGCCCTTCGTCGACCGTCACGCCGGCGGCCAAAAAATTTGGCAATGCAGTTAGTCAACCGGTAAGCATAATTGGAGCTGTCAAGACTACCGCTTGAAACGAAGGCCAATTGGCAAGGCCGGGACTAGATCTCGATTTGCTCAGCCCAGGTGCAGCGGTCAATAGTCTGCTCTGAACATCGATAATGTTTAACTCTTGTTCGTTAAGGTCTTCCGCGAACATCCCAACCCGGGGCGGATCATGGTCGAGACGCAGGCGGCAGTTGCCCTCACCAGGGGGCCTGGAAGATCAACGAATCCGCTATGCTTTTTGTTGGAAGAAGATTTTGGATTCCGGCAAGCCCTTGCGAGCGAGTTGCGTCGCAACGGTGTCGACGTTGTCGAGTTCTCGAACAGTTCTCGATTGTCGGATATGGTCGACGACCAAAAGCCAGATATTGTTTTCATCAAGCTCAACAACGTCGCGCCGCAACAGTGCATTCGGGCGTTGCTGGCCCTTAAGGAATGCAAGTATTCCGGCGCGGTCCAGCTCTTCGGTCAATGTGAAGCAAAAATCCTCGAGGGCTTCAACGCCGTAGGCGCCGACTGCTCGCTCGCAATGCTGGCGCCGATGCTGAAGCCCATTACGTTTGCCAAAGTTCATCGGATCATTCTTGATCGCAAGCTCGGCGCCGCGGCGACGTCGTCGCGCGCGGTCGCGCTCGATGAGGCGCTTGCCAGGAATTGGGTCAAATTCCACTATCAGCCGAAGTTCGATTTGAAGACCAAGGCGATCGTCGGCGCCGAGGCCATGGCGCGGGTGGCTCATCCCGAGTTTGGCTGTCTTACGCCGGAACATTTTTTGAAGGGCGCCGACGAGGAGGCGCTTCTGAAACTGTCCCGCCTGGCGGTTGTCGAGGCCGTCAACGCAGGCGCACGCTTCCACAAAATGGGCGTCGCGCTGCAGATTGCGATCAATATCGGCGTTGACAATTTGTTGCAGCTTCCCGTCGCGGACCTGGCGTTGCTGCATCGTCCGGAGGGCGGCGATTGGGCCGGCCTTCTCTTGGAAGTGCCGGCGCGACAAGTCGTCAACCGCATCGAAAGCTTGAGAGCACGTTCCCCCAGTCTTCTGAAATCCGGAGTTTCGATCGCCATCGACAATTATGGATGCGGATCCATCAGCCTGGACATACTGGGCAAAATCCCGTTCGCTGAAATCAAAATCGACCGCTCACTCGTTGATGGCTGCGCGACCAACAAGGACCACGCAAACATTTGCAAAACTCTCATTCAGCTGGCTCACAATTTTGGCAGCCGGGCGGTCGCCGTCGGCGTCTCTGCTGAGGCCGATTTGCGGACACTCTCGGAATTTGACTGCGACGCGGGACAAGGATTTTTGTTCGGTAAACCGATGAGCGCGCAGGAGCTCGATGCTTTGATTGCGGATTTCAGAAGCCGGGCTGCGTAAACCTATCAATCGCTTACCGGGATTCACACTCGGCGATCAAGCCGGAGCGACGCTTCGCCGGCAAGCCCCTTTCGCCAAGGCGGCTTTCGAGACGGCTTTAAACTAGCTCCCGAAGCAAGCGGAAGTCGGTCGCGACATCGGGTCTTCGCGGGCCGGGGTTATTGCATGAGCGTATTGGCAACCTTGTAGCTTGCCTCGGTCTTGGCCTTGATGTCATCGAGCGTCACACCGGGAGCAATCTCGATAAGCGTCATGCCGCCGCCCTTGCGATCGACGCTGAAAACGCCGAGATCGGTGATCACCATATCGACGACACCGGCACCGGTAAGCGGCAGCGTGCACTGATGCAGGAGCTTGGCCTCATTCTTCGCCGAATGCTCCATGACCACCACCACCTTCTTGACGCCGCCGACCAGGTCCATGGCGCCGCCCATGCCCTTGACCATTTTGCCGGGGATCATCCAGTTGGCGAGATCGCCGTTTTCCGCCACCTGCATGGCGCCGAGAATGGCGATGTCGATGTGGCCGCCGCGGATCATCGCAAACGAATCCGCCGAGCTGAAATAGCTCGTGGTCGGCAGTTCGGTCACGGTCTGCTTGCCGGCATTGATCAGGTCGGCGTCTTCCTCGCCCTCGAACGGGAACGGCCCGGTGCCGAGCATGCCGTTCTCGGATTGCAGCTGCACGCTCATTCCATCGGGAATGAAATTCGACACCAGGGTCGGAATGCCGATTCCCAGATTGACGTAGAAACCATCACGAAGTTCTTTGGCGGCGCGCTCCGCCATCTGATCGCGGGTCCAAGGCATCAGACTTCATCCCCTGCTCCGGCCGGCGCGTCGGATTTTTCGCGCTTGCGGACCGTACGTTGCTCGATGTGTTTGGTCGGGTTGGACACGTGAACGATACGCTGCACATAGATACCGGGCGTAATGATGTGGTCGGGTTCGATGTCGCCGGGCTGCACCAGATGCTCGACCTCCGCGATCGTCACCTTGCCCGCCGTCGCCATGACCGGATTAAAGTTACGCGCGGTCTTGCGATAGACGAGGTTTCCTTCCGTATCGGCCATGAATGCATGAACGATGGCGAGGTCGGCAACGAGCCCGCGCTCCATCACGTAGCGCTCGCCGTCGAACTCGCGCTCGTCCTTGTCCTTCGCGATCAGTGTTCCCACGCCGGTCTTGGTGAAGAACGCCGGAACGCCGGCGCCGCCGGCGCGGATGCGCTCGGCAAGCGTACCCTGCGGGTTGAATTCAATCTCCAATTCGCCGGCCAGATATTGCTGGGCGAACGTCTTGTTTTCCCCCACATAGGAGGCGATCATTTTCTTGATCTGCCGGGTGTCGAGGAGGACGCCGAGGCCTTTGCCATCGACCCCGCAATTGTTGGAGACGATGGTCAGATTTTTGACCCCGGAATCGCGGATTGCAAGGATCAAGGTCTCGGGAATGCCGCACAGGCCGAACCCGCCGGCCATGATCATCATTCCGTCCTTGAGCAGCCCGGCCAACGCGGTTTTCGCGTCCGCATAGACCTTGTTCATGTCTACTCCCGTTGTCCCGGAAACTTCTCAAATACGCATAACGCTGCCGGCGCAAAGGTCAACTAACCCGCGATGCCGTCCATTCCAATAGTCTTGATAATGGGCATTCCGAAAGCGTGCGGATAGTAATTCCACGCCACAAAGCCGGCGGCGAACAGGATCGCGGCGATGATGGCGCCGAGAAAGCGATTTCTGAACGCAATTAGACTTCCCAGCAACGCAGCGACGAACGCCAGCAACGCCATCAAACCGACCAGAGTCCAATTCACCGCCGACAAATCGATAGGCATTGTGTGCTCCTGATGTGTAAACGGGAGTGATACGGTGCGATCCGTTCCAAGACGGTTGCGAGACTAGCCCAGCATGGCGCGCCGCGCGACGCCTTGCCACCCCTTTGCACAAAAAGATATGGCTGTTTTGCTCGAACCCGCCGGGACGGCGGCAGTGAGAACGCCACAGCGGTTTTGCTGACCTGGCGGACGCAAGCAGGAGAAGAATGAGATGGAACAGCTTTCCGAACGCCTGCAGACGCCAATCTCGACGGCGGAGCTTGAGCGCCGCTGGTCCGCGGTCCGCGCCGCGATGGAGCGCGACAAGATCGATGTGCTGCTGATGCAGAACAACAACGATTACATGGGCGGCTACGTTAAATATTTTACCGATTTGCCGGCGACCAACGGCTATCCGCTCACTGTCGTGTTCCCGCGCGACGACCTCATGACCATGGTGAGCCAGGGCCCGTTCGGCGGCGGCAACCCGACCGCCAACGGCGACGGTGTGAGCCGCGGCGTCAAGCAATGGCTGACCACGCCAAGCTACGCATCGTGTGTCTACACTGCGAACTACGATCCGGAACTCGCGGCCAAGGCGCTGGCGCCCTATGCCGGCGGCACCATCGGTCTCCTCGGCACTTATCAGATGTCGTTTGCGCTGGTCGATTATTTGCAGAAGGGCCGCTTCTCCAACTCGCGTTTCGTCGATGCCTCGGACCTCGTCGACCGCATCAAGGTGATCAAGAGCGCCGAGGAACGCGAACTGGTCCGCCGCGCGGCGGCGATGCAGGACGGCGCCATGCGCGCTGCCTTCGCCGCAGTCGAGCCCGGGATGCGCGACCGCGATATCGCGGCTATCGCCCAGTGCTACAGCCAGCGCCACGGCAGCGAAAACGGCATCTATCTTTGTGCGTCGATGCCGGCGGACAAGCCGGCGCAGTTCAGCCAGCGCCATTTCCAGAACCGGGTCATTGAGAAAGGCGACACTGTCGCCCTGCTGGTCGAAGATTCAGGTCCTGGCGGCATGTACACCGAACTCGGCCGCACCTGTGTGGTCGGTAAAGCCTCACAAGAGCTCAAGGACGAGTTCGCCTTTGCGCTGGAAGCCCGCAAATTCAATCTCGACATGCTCAAACCAGGCACACCCTGCAGGGAGATTTTTGCCGCCTATAACGACTTCATGCGGAAGAACGGCCGGCCGGAAGAAAAGCGGCTGCATTGCCACGGTCAAGGCTACGATCTCGTCGAGCGCCCGCTGATCCGCAACGACGAGCCGATGAATATCGAAAAGGACATGAACATCGTCGTGCACCCGACCTACATTCGCGGCCACGTGCTGTCCTGGGTGTGCGACAATTACTTGATCGAGACCAACGGGCCTTCCGAGCGGCTGCACCATTTCCCGGAAATCATCACCGAACTGGGCTGATCGCCGGCACAAAGGGGGTTGGCGCGGCTAGCGGAGTTTCGCAGAATGGCGGTCCTTTAGTAGCCTGGGGTGGGACGCCGACATGCGGGGATTAGACGGAAAGACGGCGATCGTCGCCGGCGGCTCAACGCTGATCGGGCAAGCCGTCGTCGAGACCCTCGTTGGGTATGGCTGCAGCATCGTCATTGCCGATATCAACGTGCCGGACGGCGAAGCGACGGCCAAAAAGCTCGGCAGCAAAGCCCGTTTTATCCGCTGCGATCTGTGCAGCGATGCGGATATTGCCACGCTGGTCAAAGCGACCGTCGACGCGACCGGCAGGCTCGATTATTTGGTCAATGTCGCCTGCACCTACCTCGACAATGGAGCGGACACGACACGCGCCGACTGGCTGAAGGCTTTCGACGTCAACGTCGTCGGCTCGGTGATGCTGATGCAGGCGGCGCGGCCGCATCTGAAAAAGCACAAGGGCGCCATCGTCAATTTCGGATCGATCTCCGCGCGCGTCGCACAGACCGGACGCTGGGTCTATCCGGTATCCAAGGCCGCGATCCTGCAATTGACCCGCAATCAGGCGATGGACCTCGCGCCCGACGGCATTCGCGTCAACGCCGTTTCGCCAGGCTGGACCTGGAGCAACATCATGGTCGAACTGACCAAGAACGATCGGGCCAAGACCGACGGCGTCGCCAAGCCGTTCCATTTGCTCGGCCGCACCGGCAATCCGGCCGAGGTTGCCGAGGCCGTGGCGTTCTTGTTGTCCGACAATGCAAGCTTCATCACCGGCACCGACATCCGCGTCGACGGCGGCTACACCGCCATGGGACCGGAGCGGGCCGATCCGGCAATACCATTGCTCATGGAATGAACAGGACTACGGCAACAATCCGCCGCTGATATTTGGGAGCGCAAAATGTCGAAAAGAGTGATCACGATCGTCGGCGGCGGCCAATCCGGCCTACAGCTTGGCAACGGCCTGCTGTCGGCCGGTTATGACGTCCGCCTGGTGCAGGACCGCAAAGGCGATGACATCCGCACCGGCAAAGTCATGTCGAGCCAGTGCATGTTCGACAAGGCGCTTAGTTACGAGCGCGAGCTGGGACTGAATTTCTGGGACAAGGAATGCCCGACTGTCGATTCGATCAACTTTACCGTTCCGGCACCCGATGGATCAGGCAACAAAGCGATCGATTGGAACGGAATGCTCGATAACCCCGCGCAAGCGGTCGATCAACGCATAAAATTCCCACGATGGATGCAGGAATTTGAAAAGCGCGGCGGTACCATTGAATACAAGGCTGCCTCGGCCGCCGACCTCGAAAACTACGCTGCACAATCAGATCTGGTCATCGTCGCGGCTGGCAAGGGTGACATCGCCCGGCTGTTCGAGCGCGACGCGCAAAAAAGCCAGTTCGATGCGCCGCAGCGCGCGCTGGCGCTGACCTATGTCAAGGGACTGACCCCGTGGCCGCACCATTCGGCGGTCGCGTTCAATCTTATTCCGGGCGTTGGCGAATATTTCGTGTTCCCGGCGCTGACCACGACCGGACCCTGCGAGATCATGGTGTTCGAAGGCGTGCCGGGCGGCCCGATGGATTGTTGGGGGGACGTGTCATCACCCGACCAGCATCTCGCGAAGTCGAAATGGATACTCGACACCTTCCTGCCCTGGGAGGGCGCGCGCGCCAAAACCTGCGAGCTCACCGACGCCAACGGCATTCTCGTCGGACGTTTCGCGCCGACGGTGCGCAAGCCGATCGCGCGTCTGCCGTCCGGCAAAGCCGTGTTCGGCATGGCTGACGTCGTCGTGCTCAACGACCCGATCACAGGGCAAGGGTCCAACAACGCATCGAAGTGCGCGAAGATCTATCTCGACTCCATCCTTGCGCAGGGCGACAAACCGCTCGACCAGGCGTGGATGCAGGCGACCTTCGATCGGTTCTGGGATTACGTGCAGTATGTGACCGGCTGGACCAACGCCCTGTTGCAGCCGCCACCGCCGCATGTTCTCAACATCATGGGAGCCGCGCAAGGCTTCCCGGTTCTGGCCAAACGCATTGCCAACGGCTTCAACGAACCGCTGGATTATTTCCCGTGGTTCGCTGTGCCGGAAGAAGCCGACAAATATCTCAAGTCGCTGGCCGCATAGCGGCGCTAGGCTTTCTTCAGCGTCCGCGCGACGTAATCGCGGATGTAGCCGAGCGAGTCCGGCGCGGCCCAAATGTCGGTGACGGTCTTGTCGGTCGCCGATCCGCTGCGTGCGATGCTCTCGCTAACCTGCTGGCGGAGCTGTTTCTTGGCCTGAGCGAAAGCTGCAGGTGAGAGCCGCGCGAGTTGTTGTGCCGCGGCCATCGCCTCCCCCATCAAGGTTTCGGCCGGCACCGCCGTATCGACCCAGCCGCGCTGCAACGCCGCATCGGTGTCGTAGGTGGCGGCGCCGAACGTGAACTCGGGCAGATAGCGCGCCGGTACTGCAAAGCGCACAATCTCATAAGCCAGCGCCGGAAACGGTACACCGACCAGCAGCTCGGTTATCCCGATACGGCCGCTTCCCTGCGCCATGATGCGGCGGTCGGCGCAGCACGCCAGCACGCAGCCGCCGGCGATGGCATGACCGTTGATCGCCGCCACCACAGGCTTCGGAAGGAAAAACACCGCATCATAAAGCCGGTGCAGAGAGGGCAGGAACGCGCGCACATAGTCTGCGCCGGCCGCACTCAAACGAATGAGATCGACGCCGGCGGAAAACATCCGGCCCTGCCCGGTCACCACGACCGCGCGTGCGTCCGACCCGCGAAGTTCCTCGAAGCACTTCGCCAGGCCCTCGCATAGCTCGATATCAAGCGCGTTGGCCTTGCCATGCCTGATGCTGACGACCGCAACGTCGCCGTCGTTTTTTAGATCAATCATGATCCGCTCATCGTGCACCTCGGGAGCCGCACGAATACCGCACTGCGTGTGCATAGTGCTAGTGCACGCCGGCTGTGGGCCCATGGTTAAGGATGACCCATTTGGGTCCACGCTTTGCGCGAAAAAATCCTCAATTGCGTCACTCTTAGGTCACGGCAGCCTGTCCCGAATGCAGCCGACGATCCAGTATTGGAGGGCGTAATGCCGAGTATTCGTATCGCTGCCGCCGGCGCGGCCCTGCTGCTGCTCTCGGGCTTAACAGCCGGTGGTGCGGCAGCACAGACAGCGACCGATCAGACGCCCGGAAAGCCGCTGCAATTGCTGCACTGGTTGCACGCCACCTCGCAGCCAAATAATTCGAAGACCAAGCCGCACGTCAAAATAGCCGAGAGGAAGGCCGTCCACACCGCGGCCGCCGCCACGAAACACCGGCGGGTTCGGTCGGAAGTCGCGGCGGCAACGTCGCCCGTCAGCAGCCGGCAGGCGTTCAATTCCGCCACACCGGCAGAAACGACGACTGCAGCAACACCTGCAACGATGATGGCGCCCACCCCGCAGCCGGCGTTGTCGCGCGATCAGCTCGTCCCGAAGGAACTCGTCGTTGCCGGCCGAACCGTGCAGGTTGCCTCACCAGACGAGGTCAACGAACTCGACCTCGCCGCCAAGGACACGCAGCCGCCGGCCAGCAATGCGCCTTCCGATGCCGCCTCGCTCGTGCCGGCAAACGAACATGTCGCAGAGGCGGGATCGAAGTCGGCCTCTTTGACAGCGCCGCCGCCGCAGCCGTCCACCAGCAAGGTCACCAGCCAAGTCGGCAGCGCTTCATGGATCGCAAAAGTGCTGGCGGCGCTCGGTGGTGCGGTGGCTGCAGGCTCCGCGGCCTGGTTCCTGATCGGCGCCACCCCGCAGCGAACCTACGGGTAGCTTACCGATTTCCGCGCTTCATTCCGCGGCGCCGCGGAATGAAGCCTCGGTGATGACGCGCTCGGAATCGGCCTTGAGTGACTTGAACATTTCCAAGGCTTCTTTCGGCTTCAAGTTCTTATGCACGACGGCGCCGACTGCGGCGATCATCGCCTTGGGCGCATCCGACTGGAAGATGTTGCGGCCCATATCGACGCCGGCGGCGCCTTGCTGCACGGCGTTGTAGGCCATCGTCAGCGCGTCGAGTTCCGGCAGCTTCTTGCCGCCGGCCATCACGATCGGTACCGGGCACGACGCAGTGACGGTCTCGAAGCCTTCATCGACGTAATAGGTCTTCACATATTGCGCGCCGAGCTCGGCGATGATGCGGCAGGCAAGCCGAAAATATTTGGCATCGCGCACCATAGCCTTGCCGACCGCGGTGATGCCCATGACCGGAACGCCGGCGCGCAGTCCGGCATCGACGAGCTTGGTCATATTGTGCACCGAGCGGGTTTCGTGCTCGCCGCCGATGAACACCTGGATGCCGACGCCGGCGGCGTTCAATCGCACCGCGTCGTCCATGTCCATGGCGATCTGCTCGTCCGACAGTTCCTCGCGCAGAATGCTGGGGCCGCCGCTCGCACGCAGCACCATCGGCTTCTGGCACTCCGCCGGAATGAGCGAGCGCAAAATTCCGCGGGTGCAGAACAGCGCGTCGCACGACGGCAGCAGCGGAACGATGGAGAGGTCGATGCGCTCAAGCCCGGTGGTCGGACCCTGGAAATAGCCGTGGTCGATGGCCAGCATGACGGTGCGGCCCGAAACCGGGTCGAACACCCGCGCCATCCGGTTCTTCATGCCCCAGTCGAGCTGATGCGTCCCTTTAAGGAAAAACCCCGGCGCCTGCTGCGGCTGATCGACCGAGTAACGTTCCCCTTCCTTATCGGCTTCCGGCATGATGCACCCTTTTCACTTAGAATGCGTGAGCAATACGAAACTATGCGCCGGGCTTCAAATGGTCTTCGGGAACACGAAAGACACCCTTGATGCAGTCGAGGTTGCGAACACAGATTTGGATGTGAGTTTTTCTGTAGAAACCGGAGTTTTCATAGATGGGCCCGCCTTCGATGAAGATGCCCTTCACAGTATCAAATGCCGGCTGTCTGCCAATTTCGAGAACTTTATGGAGATGATTTACGACGGCACAATCCAGTTTGCGCAACAATCTGTCATCGCCGCCCTGGTTTTGGGGAACCGGCGTTTTTGCCCTCTCGCAGTAGGCTAAGAAGTCCTCGTGGGCGTGCGTGATTGCCGCGATGCCGGTGGACGATGTCAGATCCAAACAATAACCAAGCTCAATGACGGCACCGACAACATAAGGATTTTTGATTTTTCCTTTGCTTACCCATTCGGTGGCAAATTGCAGCCCACGAAGCGGATTGGCTTCCCAAAAATAGACGCCCTCTCCCAGCCAATCATATTCGTTACGGCTTGCGGAAAAGGCTTGGCCGCCAATCAGCCTTTCTCCTACCTCACGGTCGCAACCGTGATAGCCAAGAACAAAAGAGCTTGAGAGGCGGTGCAATCAGGCCGCAGTCGATTGATCTGATTTTGCGTTATAGGGCGCAGCAAGCTCGCCGGTTTCTGTAAGCACGCCTTCGTTCTGCAAAAAGCTGCGCGCTTGCTCTGGGGTCGCCGTGTTAGCCACGCGAACCCGCTGAATTGTAGCGAGCACTAATTCCAGCTCTTGTTCGCTCATCGCATGACCACGGCATTCGGCGCTTAGTAGCGCATGAATAATGGTGATGCCTCGGTTTAGGGTCAATGGGGCTTTTTCGTCTAGGCGGAAATTTGCCAGCGATAAGATAAGCCATTGATTCAATTTTATTATTCAAACTCCATCGGCTGAATGTCTTCCCATTGCATGGCATATCTTGGCGTTGTTCTCTTTTTGTTCTAGAATATCCTTTCCTAAGAACATACAGTGAATATCCAAAACCTACACAATGTCTATGACCGAGCCCACCTCCCTTCACGTAGCGCGAAACCGCGCCGCAATCGTTGAAGAACTACGCCGGCTCTTGTCGGGAAGAGAGGATTTACCCACAGCCCTCCCCTTCGGTCTTGCTGCCCTTGATTCCCATCTCCCGCAGGGCGGCTTGGTTCGCGGCGGTCTGCATGAAGTCGTGCCCGAACAAGGCGCCACGTCTGCCGCCTTCGGCTTCATGGTGGCGATCCTTGCGCGCCTTTATTCGCCTCCACCTTGTGGGGAGGGGTTAGGGGTGGGGGTCAGGAGGCTCGGTAAAAGCGTCGACGCTCCCGCATCACCTCGCGACCCCCCACCCTTCCCTCCCCCACAAGGGGGGAGGGAAAAGATCATCTTCGTCGTGCCACGCTATGAGCTGCGCGAACTTGGCCGGCTTTACGGTCATGGCCTCAACGATTTCGGTCTCGATCCGGCCCGCCTGATCCTGGTCGAGACCACGCACCGCAAAGACACTCTGTGGGCTCTAGAGGAGGCGCTGCATTCGGGCGCGCCAGCCGCCGTCACAGGCGTCATCGACCAGCTCGAGCTGAAATTGAGCCAAAGGCTGCAACTCGCCGCCACGGCTGCGGGTCTGCCGCTGTTGCTGCTGCGACCGGCGCGAAATCTGGAATCGAGTGCGGCTGCCACGCGCTGGCGCGTCGGTACAGCCAAAGCCGCGCGCGACCGCTTCGGCCTGTTCGCGCGGTCACGATGGCATCTGCAACTTGAACGCTGTCGCAACGGACGGCCCGGAGAGTGGATGGTGGAGTACGATCATGTCGCGCATCGTTTCAGTCTGGCTGCCGCGCTGGCCGATCCTGCGCTTTCTCACCGCACAGGCGAAAAATCCTTCGAAAAATCCTTCGAAAAATCCTTGCGGCAAGCTGGTTGATCCTGACCGGCCGTTCGTCCTTGCCGTAACCGCCGCCGGAGGACCGCGGATCGCCGCCTTGAACGAGGCGGCAGAAGCCGCTGGCCTAGTACGTGGTGAGCCACTGGCTGATGCGCGCGCGAAAACCAATGACTTGCAGACCCGCGAAGTCGAAGAGGCCGCCGATGACGCCGCGCTTCGTCGGCTGGCGCTCTGGGCGACGCGCTACACGCCGACCGCTTCGCCATTATGCAGGGATATCTGGAGCGCGGAGAATGACGCCAATGGTTTTTTCCTCGACATCGAAGGCGCCGCGCATCTGTTCGGCGGTGAGGAGAAATTACTCGCCGATCTTTCTTCCCGGCTCAAAAGCTTCGGCCTGCCGGCACGGCTTGCCGTCGCTGCGACGCCCGGCACGGCATGGGCGCTGGCGCGCTTTCACCCCGCGCCCGCTCTCGTTCTGCCCTCGGGGCAGGAAAGCAAAGCGCTGTCACCGCTGCCCATCGAAGCGTTGCGGCTTTCGCCGGAAACCTGCGCGACGCTGCGCCGGCTCGGTCTTAAGTCCGTCGGCGCGCTGCTCGACAAACCCCGCGCGCCCTTTGCCGCGCGGTTTCCAGCCGAACTGCTGCGGCGTGTTGACCAGGCACTCGGCCGCCTCGACGAGCCGCTCGTCCCTATCGTCGCGCCGCCGGTCTATCACACGCTGCGTTATCTGCTCGAACCGATCGTCACGCAGGAAGCCGCCGTGGCGCTGGCAACGCGTCTCATGCAGACGCTTGCGCACGTGCTCACCCGCGACGATGTCGGAGCGCGCGCGCTGCGGCTGTCGCTCTATCGCGTCGATGGCGAAATCAGGACAATCGACATCGCGCTGACGCTGCCGACGCGCAATGTCTCTCATGTGGCGCGGATGATCGCGCTGAAGCTCGAGGCGCAAGCGGCGACGGAAGATGCCGGCTTTGGCTTTGAAGCCATCGGGCTTGCCGTCACCCGCGCCGAAACCATTCCCGTGCAACAGCACGAGCTTATTGGCGACGACACCAGCAATGCCGACAAAATGGCGCGTTGCGCGGTCTTGATCGATACGCTGCGGCAACGCCTTGGATCGCAAAGCGTACGGCAGCTCGAACCGGTCGCCAGTCATATTCCGGAGCGCGCCGAAGCTTCGCTGCCGGTCGCCCGTGAAGCTCCCGCACCATGGCTGGAGCCGGAGCAAACGCGACCGTTGTTGTTGTTGCCGCTCGCCGAGCCGGCCGAGGAGGTCATGGCGGTCATCCCCGATGGTCCGCCACGGCGTTTTCGCTGGCGCGGGGTGATTTATGAGGTCGCGGGCTCACAAGGCCCGGAACGCATCGGCGCCGAATGGTGGCGCCTGCCTTCGCAAGACCACCCACCAGAACCAACGCGCGATTATTACCTGGTCGAAGATGCCGTGGGCCATCGCTTCTGGCTTTATCGCGAAGGTCTTTACGGACGCGAGACGGCGGCGGCGCGCTGGTTCGTGCATGGCCTATTTGCGTGAGTTTTTTCGCGTGAGAGCGCAGATGATTGATTATGCCGAACTTGCTGGAACAACTAATTTTTCCTTCCTGCGTGGAGCCTCGCATCCGCAGGAAATGGTCGCGACTGCCGATGAGCTTGGATGTTTTGCCATCGGCATCGCCGACCGCAATTCTTTTGCCGGTGTGGTGCGCGCCTATGACGAATGGAAAAAAAGAAAAAGCATCAAGCTTGTTGTCGGCACGCGGCTTGTCGCCATCGATGGCTTTGAGGTTCTCGCCTATCCGACGGATCGTCAGGCTTACGGACGTCTTTGCCAGCTGCTGACCAAAGGCAACCGCAAAGCAAAGAAAGGCGAATGCCATCTGACCTTCGACGAGATTCTCGCCGCAAGCGAAGGCCAGATGCTGATCGCCTTACCGCCGCTGGGGCTGTTCGCTTTGTCCTCCCCCGTAGAGCAAAGCGGAACGGGGGAGGGGGACCGCACGAAGTGCGGTGGAGGGGGCATACTGAGTAGCCGTTTCTTACCGCGCGAACCACATGCCCCACGCCCCCTCCACCATGCTGCGCATGGTCCCCCTCCCCCGCTTCGCGGGGGCGGAAAAATAGCGACTTTTATCAAACGCCTCTCCACCTTGGCCCGCGCCGCACCCGGCCGCACCTTCCTTGCCGGCGCCCATTATCATCGCGGTGACGAGCCGCGCCGGCTCGGCCTTTTGGCCGAACTCGGCGAGCGCCTTGATGCGCCGCTGGTCGCGGTCAACGACGTCGCCTATCACGCGCCGGAGCGCCGGCCGCTTGCCGACATCCTCACCTGCGTACGCGAGAAATGCACCATCGCTGAAGCGGGCTTAAGGCTTGCCGTCAATGCCGAACGCCATCTGAAGTCCCCGGCAGAGATGGCGCGGCTGTTCAAAAATTTTCCCAAAGCCATTGCCCGTACGGTCGAGATCGCCAAGGCGTGCCATTTCTCGCTCGGCGAGCTGAAATACGAATATCCCGATGAGCCGGTGCCGGAAGGCAAAACCGCGCAGCAGCATCTCGAAGATCTCACCTGGACCGGCGCGCGGGATCGCTATCCGGGAGACAAATATCCCGAAGGTATTCCTGACGACGTCGCAAAGCGGCTCCATGACGAACTCGCGCTGATCGCCAAGCTCGACTACGCGCGCTATTTTCTCACCGTCCACGACATCGTCGCTTACGCACGTGAAAAATTGAAGATTCTTTGTCAGGGCCGCGGTTCTGCGGCGAATAGCGCTGTTTGCTTTTGTCTTGGCATCACCGAGGTGAATCCAGAAACGACGAAACTGCTTTTTGCCCGCTTCATCTCCGCGAACCGCAACGAGCCGCCCGACATCGACGTCGATTTCGAGCACGAACGGCGTGAGGAAGTCATCCAATATATTTACCAGCGCTATGGTCGCCATCGCGCGGCGATTTGCTCAACCGTCGTCCATTACCGGTCCCGCCGGGCCATCCGCGAAGTCGGCAAGGTGATGGGCTTGACGGAAGACATCACCGCAGCGCTGGCCAAGACCGTGTGGGGCTATGGCGACGGATTGCCGGAAGCACATATTCGCCAGGCCGGTCTTGATCCCCTAAATCCGGCGATCCGGCAGGCCGTTGCATTGGCCGACGATCTGATTGGGTTTCCGCGCCACCTCTCGCAACATGTCGGCGGCTTTGTGCTGACTCGCGGATCGCTCGACGAAACGGTGCCCATTGCCAACGCCGCCATGGACGATCGTACCTTCATCGAATGGGACAAGGACGATATCGACATCATCGGCTTGATGAAGGTCGATGTGCTCGCACTCGGCATGCTGAGCTGTCTGCGTCGCGGGCTCGATCTCCTGAAAACGCAATACGGCAGGGATTTATCGCTCGCGACCATTCCGCAAGATGGGACGGAAGACGCTCGGCAAGTCTACGAGATGCTTTCCCGCGCCGACTCGGTCGGCGTATTCCAGGTCGAGAGTCGCGCGCAGATGTCGATGCTGCCGCGCCTGAAACCGCAATGCTTCTACGATCTCGTCATTGAAGTTGCGATCGTGCGGCCAGGGCCGATCCAGGGCGATATGGTGCATCCTTATCTGCGCCGGCGCGACGGCATCGAGAAAGAGCATTATCCCTCGCCCGATCCGGCACACGGTCCGCAAGACGAGCTGAAAAACGTTCTCAAACGCACCCTCGGCGTGCCGCTGTTCCAGGAGCAGGCGATGCAGATCGCCATCACCGCGGCGAAATTTACGCCCGACGAAGCCGATGGACTCCGCCGCGCCATGGCCACCTTCCGTCATAACGGCACGGTCCATCTGTTCCGCGACAAGTTCATCAACGGCATGACGACGCGCGGCTATGATCGCGATTTCGCGGAAAACTGTTTCGGCCAGATCGAGGGCTTCGGCGAATACGGTTTTCCGGAAAGCCACGCCGCGAGCTTTGCGCTTTTGGTCTATGCCTCGGCCTGGATCAAATGCCGCTACCCGGAGGTGTTTTGCGCCGCCATTATCAACAGCCAGCCGATGGGCTTTTATCAGCCGGCGCAGCTCACCCGCGATGCGCGCCAGCACGGCGTCGAAATCCGCGCCGTCGATGTCAATTGCAGCGGTTGGGATTGCACGCTGGAGCCCGGCACTGACGGCACTCATGCCGTGCGCCTTGGTTTCCGCCTTATCCATGGGCTCAACGAAGACGAGATGACCAAGCTGATCGCGGCTCGCGATAACGGCTTTTCCTCGATTGAGCGGATGGCGGCCATGGCCGGTGTTTCCCGTTTCACCATCGAGCGGCTGGCCGAGGCGGATGCGTTCCGCTCATTGGGTCTCGATCGGCGTGCCGCGTTATGGGCGGCGCGGCGGCTCGACGTGATCGGCGCCCAACCGGCCCGCCGCATCGGTTCCGCTATGACGGAAGCCGCGCTTCCGCTGTTGACGCCGCATTTGAGCGACGAACTTTTTCCGGAAGAAGCCGTGGCGCTTCCGGCCATGCCGCTCTCCGAGCATGTCGTGGAGGATTACGTGGCGACTGGCCTGTCGCTGAAAGAGCATCCGGTGCGCTTTTTCCGCGATCGTCTTACCAGACTAGGCGCCCTGCCCAACGCTGGGCTTCGCAGTGACGATCTGCATCAGGATTTAAGAGTAACCGTCGCCGGCCTTGTGCTGGTGCGGCAACGGCCCGGCACGGCCAAAGGCGTGATCTTCATGACGCTCGAAGATGAAACCGACATCGCCAACATCATCGTCTGGCCGAAAGCATTTGAAAAAAACCGCCGGATCGTGATGACGGCGCGTTTTCTTGCCGTGCGCGGGCGCCTGCAACGGGCCGGCCTCGTCATCCACGTCGTCGCGGAAAATTTTGTCGATCTTTCCGCCGAACTACCGTGGCTGCGCGAAGGCGGCGATCTGTTTTCGCCCAAATTTTCAGGCGGGCCGCTTCCACAGGACGCGCCCCTGCCGCTCAAGAGCCGGGATTTTCACTAACGCACCGCGGCGCTACGCCCCCTTCCCCACACTCTTTTCCAGCACGCGCGCGAGCCGCTCGGAAAACGACTTCGGATCCGTCGGACGGTCGCCTTCGAGCACACGCGCCTCATCAAGCAACAGATGCGCGGCGTCCTCTTTCAAAGTTTGCTCGCCAACGCCAAGCCCTGCCAGCGCCACGACAAGCTGATGACGCGGATTGACCTCAAGGATCGGCTTCGACGCAGCATTCAGCCGGCCGGAGCCGGCGAGGAGCTTCTCCAATGCCCGGTCAGGTCCGCTTTCGCCGGCGACCAGGCAGACCGCGCTATCCGTAAGCCGGTCGGATGCACGCACTTCGGCCACTGCATCGCCGAGCGTGCCTTTCATAAAAGCAAGGAAGTCCTTCACCGAACCTTCCTGCTCCGGAGCCGCCGCTTCCTGCGCATCGAGGCGGGGAATGAGCGCCAGATCGGCCGCTCCTTGCGTCACCGACTTGAACGGCTTGCCGTCGAACGACACGCCGGACATGACCCAGAACGTGTCGACTGGGTCGGGCAGCAGCAGCACCTCGATGCCGCGGGCGCGGAATCCTTCAAGATGCGGCGACGCTTTCAACCGTTCGATATTATCGCCAGCCAGGTAGTAGATCGCCGTCTGGTTGGGCTTTAGCGCACCGACATAGTCCTTGAGGCTGCGCCACGTATCCGCCGGACCGGTCGTCTTGAAACGCGCCAGCGCAATCATGGCGTCGCGGCGTTCGAAATCTTCGTAGATGCCTTCCTTCAGCACGGCGCCGAAAAGGTCCCAGATTTTCGTGTAGGTCTCCGGCTCCTTGTCGGCGAGTTGCTCCAGCCCGCTGAGCACACGGCTGGTCGCGCCTTTTCTGATCGCGGCAAGAAGCGGGCTCTCCTGGATCTTTTCGCGCGAGACGTTCAGCGGCAGATCGGCGCTGTCGACCAGGCCGCGGACGAAGCGCAGATAGCGCGGCAGGATGTCCGCATCGTCGGTGATGAACACGCGCTTCACGTAGAGCTTGATACGGCCCTTCCGGTCAGGATCAAACAGGTCGAAGGGACGCGAACCGGGAACGAAGAACAGCGACGTGTAATCGTGCCGGCCTTCGGCGTGGAAATGGATAGTCAGCGCCGGCTCATCGAACTGCCCGGCAATGCTGCGATAAAAATCCGTGTATTCGGCTGCGGTAATCGAAGATTTTGGTTTCGCCCACAGCGCCGCACCGTCGGTCACCTCGGCAGCCTCGGCGCCGGACTTCTCGATGATCGCAATCGGCACCGGAACGTGTCCCGATTGCGCCTTGATCAGCCGCTCGACGGTAAAACGTTCGGTGTACTCCTTGGCGCTTTCCATCAGATGCAGCACCACCCGGGTGCCGCGGCGCGGCGCTTCGGTGACGACCGGATCGACCGGCACTACAGCGAAGCTGCCTTTGCCGTCGGACGACCACACGAAGGCCCCCTCCGAACCGGCGCGCCGCGAAATCACCTCGACGCGTTCTGCCACCATGAAAACCGAATAAAAGCCGACGCCGAACCGCCCGATCAGTGCGGTTTCCTCCTCCGCCTGCGCCGCCTCGATCCGATCGAGAAACGCCTTGGTGCCGGAGCGGGCGATGGTGCCCAGCGCCTCGACCATCTCGTCGCGGCTCATGCCGATGCCATTGTCCTCCACCGTGAGCTGCCGCTTGTCGGCATCCGGCGCGACCGTAATGCGCGGCTTTGGATCGTCGCCTAGGAGCGCCGGCACGGCGATGGCTTCGTAACGCAACCGCTCACAGGCGTCGGCAGCATTGGCAATCAGTTCGCGGAGAAAAATCGATTTCTCGGAATAGACCGAGTGCACCATCAGCTGCAGCAGCTTGGCGACGTCGGCCTCGAACGGTCGGCTCTCCGATTGGCTTTCCTCGGTCATGGTCATGGCGGCGTCCCGGCAGAATTGTTCGGGTGGGACATGGAGCGAACCAGCCGCCAATTCAAGGCCGGCGCCCGCCTTCACCTACGATGCGGCGAGAATATCGGGTGTATTGATGTGCTCGGGCCGGACGCCAACGCCCAGGAGGCGCCCCGGTATCCGCTGCAACAGCGGAACGAGATCAAACAACTTCAGCAGCAGAGGCGGCTTTGGCCGCTGCGTACCGGAGAGCGCGCGACTGACGATTTGATTCTGCATGATCAGCTGCAGCCGCTGCGTAAAACGCACCGGAAAGGAACGCCTGGCCTGGATCGCGCGGAGGTCGTCGTCGCCCGCGGTGCCCGCTTTCAGAGGCCCAGCGAGACGGTTCGCGGCCGCTACCGCGTCCTGAATGGCGAGGTTGACGCCCACCCCGCCGATCGGCGACATCGCGTGCGCGGCGTCGCCGATGCAGATCAGCCCGGGCCGCCACCATTGCCGCAGCCGATCGACGGTGACCGTTAAAAGCTTGACGTCATCCCAGCTCTTCAAGCCTGCGACGCTATCTGCCAGAAATGGCGACATCGTCAGAACACGGTTGCGGAACGCCTCCAGCCCCTCGGCCTTCACACGGTCAATCCCGCCCTTTGGAATGACAAAGGCGCACTGCCAGTAATCGCCGCGATTGAGCATGATCATCATCGCGCCCGCTTCGACATGGCCGAACGTCTCGGTTTCGTCGGTTTCCTTTCGCGGCAGCCGAAACCAGAGCACGTCCATCGGCGCGCCGAAGTCGTCGCTCTTTAACCCAGCCTTCTCGCGCACCGTCGAGTGACGACCGTCGGCGCCGACGACAAGGTCGGCGCGGATCGCGAGTTCGCCGTCGGGCGTCCGCGCGCGAACGCCGACGACACGGCCGCCCTCCTCGATCAGGTCGGTAGCCTCGGCGCGCATGCGCAGATCGAAGGATTTGTAACGCTTGCCGTGGTCGGCGAGAAAATCGAGAAAATCCCATTGCGGCATCAGCGCGATGTATTTGCAACGGGTCGGCAGGCGGGTCAGATCGACCATGCGAACCCGTTGGTCGCCGACCTGCGCGGTCAGATGGTCGAGTTTCTGATGCGGCAATTTCAGAAAATCATCGAGCAAACCAAGCTCGTACATCAGTTCGAGAGTCGACGGATGAATGGTATCGCCGCGAAAGTCGCGTAAAAAATCGGCATGCTTCTCCAGCACGACAACATCGACGCCGGCGCGCGCCAATAGAAAGCCGAGCATCATCCCGGCCGGGCCACCACCGGCGATGCAGCACTTGGTGGCAACCGGCGCGTTCGGCATAACGAAACCCTCACTACGGTCGCCGCCGAGGGACCATGCGCGCCGGCGTTCAGGCCGGCTGTGGCGTCTTCTGCGGCGCTACGCCGAGCTTCTTCTGCAAGCTCGTCGACGACGTGGTGTATTGGAACACCAAGCGCTTCTCCGGATAGACGTAGTGATACGCCTTTTGTGCCATCAGCGCCCCCTCGTGGAAGCCGGAGAGAATGAGCTTGAGTTTGCCGGGGTACCAGTTGATATCGCCGATGGCGAAAATGCCGGGCGTGCTGGTCTCGAAAGCCGCAGTCTCGACCGGGATCAATTCGTTGTTCTTAAGTTCAAAGCCCCAGTTCGCGACCGGGCCAAGCTTCATGGTCAGGCCGAAGAATGGCAGCAGCGTATCGCAGGCGAGGTCCATGACCGAGCCATCATTGGTCTTGACCATGGCCTTGGTGAGCTGACCCTCCTCGCCGTGCAGCGCAGTGACCTGGCCAAGCACGAAATCGATTTTGCCTTCGCCGACCAGCGCCAGCATTTTGTTGACGCTGTCGGGCGCGGCGCGAAATTCGCTGCGCCGATGCAGCAGCGTCAGATGTTTCGCTAGCGGCGCAAGGTTGAGCGTCCAGTCGAGCGCACTGTCACCGCCGCCGACAATGAGGACGCGTTTGTCGCGAAACGCCTCCATCTTGCGCACGGAATAGAACAGCGACTTGCCTTCATAGGGTTCGACGCCGGGAATCGGCGGTCGCTTCGGCTGGAACGAGCCGCCGCCGGCAGCAATCACGACGACCTTGCATTCAAATTCCTTGCCCTGATCGGTCGTCACGCGAAACAGCGGATCGCCAATCTTCTCGACCTTCTCGACCATCTCGCTGAGATGAAACTGCGGATTGAAAGGCTTGATCTGCTCCATCAGCCCGTCAACGAGACCGTGTGCACTCGTCATCGGGATGCCGGGAATGTCGTAGATCGGCTTTTCCGGATAAAGCTCTGCACATTGTCCGCCAATCTTGTCGAGAATGTCGATCAGGTGCGCTTTCATGTCGAGCAGACCGAGCTCGAACACCGCAAAAAGGCCAATCGGGCCCGCCCCGATGATGACCACGTCAGTTTGGATAGCTTCGCCCATATCTCTGCCTATGCCGTATCCGTACCGTCTCTGATGGGTGGGGTTTGGTGTGGTGGCGAGTGTCTAGCGCGCTAGCCGCGGCAGGGGAAGAGCAAGCCGGGCTAAGGCGCCAAAGCCACAAGTCCGAATTTATCCCCGCGGAAGCTTGGATTTATGCCGGCTAGGCCTGCCGCTCCGGCGTTCGCACGGTGAGACCCTCGAGTTCCTCGTTCACTTTGATCTGGCATGACAGCCGTGAGTTCGGTTGCACCCCATAGGCAAAATCCAGCATGTCCGTTTCCATCGGTGACGGCTCGCCGACCTTTTCCCGCCAAGCCTCGTCGACGTAGACATGACACGTCGAACAGGCGCAGGCGCCACCGCATTCGGCCTCGATGCCCGGCACGCCGTGCTTTATCGCGGTCTCCATCAGCGTCGAGCCGGGCTCGCCCTCGACTGTGCGCACCGTGCCCAGAACGTCGATGAATGTGATCTTGACCATGGCGCTGCTGAAGCCGGCTTGTCAGCCGGAGGATGGGAAAGGGAAAAGGGAGAGGACCGGCGGCCCGTCTTCTATCGGGTCGCGCCGCGGGACGCCAGTGCAGCGCCGATCGGATGTAGACTAATGGTCGCGCGATTGTTGGCCCGGCGTGTCGGCCGCGATTTCTTCCAAGCGATCGCCGAGCCTCGCCCCAATAGTTTCACGCACTTCGGTGGCGGCGGCCTCGAGTTGTGCAATCGCCGACTTAATCGCTTGGTCGTCGAATTTGCCGGCCGCGGCTTGTTCCAACCGCTCCGCCGCACGCGCCACGCGCCACGCTCCGACGCCGCGCGCTGAACCTTTGAGGGTATGAGCAATGGCAGCGGCGCGCGCCGGTTCGGCCCCGACAAGGCGGTCCAGGCTCAGCGTGGTTTGGCGGGCGAAAATCTCCAGCACCTCCCGTTCCAGGGCGCGGTCGCCAAGCGTCATTCGTCCGAGATGCTCCTCGTCGATGACGCAGTCGGTTCGCTCTGGACCCTGCTCAACCAATAGTCTCAACGCGGCCATATCGTTCTCCCCGCCGATTATTTTTGCCACTTGAGACACATCATGCACACGAGCGTCGAAAGCCGGGTAAATCTGCGCAGCGCAGCGACACTCGCGGGGCCTTCTTTCACCGCGATAGTAAGAGAGTCCTTACCCGGCACCTCACCCGCCGGACGGCCATTGAGCTTCCCGCTGTGTTGAAGAGCCTGTCCCGCGCCGAGTCGGTCCGGTTCCGGCCCCAAGCCGGCCGCATTGTTGGCAACAGAATGACGATGGTACGGGGGACGATCGAACGGCCGTTTATGGTAACTGAACCGTTAACGATGATTAAAGGGTGGTTACCAGTCTCGGTTTCTTTCGATCCGCCAGACCGATAGGATGGCGTACTTGCAGCACGATCTAAGGGCGGGGGAGCCCTGTGTCGGCGGGATTTGAACGATAACGCGCTCCTGACGCGGTTAAAGCCAGCCTGCAAAGGCGGGCTTACGCCGTACAGTCCAGCGTCAATCGCGAGGCGACGACCGATATGGCCAACAACCCAAAAAAGATAGTGGATCCGACGGAAGCGGCGCTGTCGGCGATCCAGGAAGCGCTTAAGATTCACGACGACGACGGCGACCCGGCGCTCCAGCCCGAAGCCATTTCCGATCCGTCCGGCGATTTGGCGGATCACTGGCGCGAAGTGCCCCCTGTACTACCCCCGCTCTCCTCCGACGACGACATTGGCGGCCGCGGCGGCGATCCCCGCACCTTTCGCCCGGCTAATGACGATCAGCAATCCATTGGGCAGGTTTTGCAAGCGCTGCAGAACCGCCCTGCCCGCACGTCCTATTTCGTCGCTGCCATATTCTCTGTCGCCTGGCTGATCGGCTGCGCCGCCCTGTCATGGGCCTATCTGTCCGATGTCAATGCTGCGCTTGGCCCCGGCCATTCACCGGCCGCCATCATGACCGGCCTCGGTGCGGCTGCGCTACTACCGATCATCTTCTTCTTCGGTGTTGCCCACATGGCGTGGCGCGCGCAGGAACTTCGCCTGATTGCCCAGTCGATGGCGCAAGTCGCCGTGCGGCTCGCAGAGCCCGAGGGCGTGGCGCGGGATTCCATCGTGACCGTCGGTCAGGCGATCCGCCGCGAAGTCGCGGCCATGGGCGACGGCGTCGAGCGGGCGCTCGCGCGCGCCAGCGAACTTGAAGCGCTGGTGCATAACGAGGTCGCCTCGCTGGAGCGAAGCTACAGCGACAATGAAGTCCGCATCCGCGGCCTTATTCAGGAACTCACCAATCAACGCGACACGCTGGTCGGCCAGGCCGAGCAGGTGCGTTCCGCCATCAGCAACGTTCAGATCGATCTGACGCAGGATCTGTCGACCATCAGCGATCTGGTCGGCCAGCAGGTCAACGCCGCCGCTGAGCGCATCACCAATTCGCTCGCTGAAAAAGGCGAGCACATAACGCTCGCCCTTGGTCAAATCGGCGACAACATGATCGGGCAGCTCAATGAGCGCGGCGAGGATCTGCTGGTTCGGCTGGAGACCGTGAGCGTCGATACCGCGCGGGCGATCGCCTCGGCGAGCGACCAGCTTACCACGGGCCTCAATTTCAAGACCGAGCATATCGGCGAGGAATTCGCCGAGATTGCGCGTGGTCTCGAAGACATGATGACGTCGCGGCTCGACGGCGTCACCGACGGTTTCTCGGAAAAATCGCTCGCCATCGTCGACATCATGGTTGGGCGGTCGCAAGAGCTGACCGACGCGATCGTCAACACCTCGGGCCAACTGGCCGAAACGATCGCGATGCGCGCCGAGGAAGTCAATTCAACGCTCAAGGCTTCCGGCGAGTCCGTCATCCTCGACCTTAATTTGCGGGGCGGCGATGTCGCAAAGAAGATCGAACAGGCCGGCAGCAGGATCGCCGAAGACCTTATTGCGCGCAGCGACCAGGTGACTGAAACGCTGCGCGCCAGCGCCGACCATGTGGCCGACGTCGTGGCCGCGCGCGGCGACGAGATCAAGGACATGCTGCAGACGCGGCTGTCCACATTCGAGCAGATGGTCAACAATTCCGGCACCGAACTCGGCGAAAAGATTTCCCGCGATTCCTCGACACTCGGCAATCTCATCACCCGGCATCTCACCGAATTCGATCGCACGGTGAAAACCTACGGTTCCGAACTTGTTGAACGGCTCGGCGCGCGAACCCAGGACGTCTCGGAATCGATGCGCAGTTACGTCGACACATTTGACAACCGCGTTACGTCCAAGACTACCGAAGTCACGACCCTGCTCGACCAGCGTCTCTCGCGCTTCCAGGAAACGTTTGACAGCCGCACCCAGACGCTCACCGATGCGCTGTCGAACCGCGTTTTGGATATTGCCAAGACGCTCACCGAGGGCGGCAAGGAGGTCGTTGGCGCCGTCGACAAACGAATTGCCGACGTCACTACTACGATCGATACGCGAGCGGCCAAGCTCGCCGAGACCATCGGCGAGCGTACCGCCGAGATCGACAAGGCATTGGGCGCGCAGGCGGTGCGGGTCGCCAATACGCTCGACGGACGCATCGGTCATCTGGAGCATCTTCTCGTTGGACGCGCCGAGGCCGTGGTCCAGCAGATCGAGACCCGCAGCCGCGGAGCCGCCGACCTGCTCAACGCACGGCTTGAGGAACTTTCGGAATCGATCAAGACCAATTCAAAGACCGCCGAGCAATCGCTTGGCCAACTCGCCCTCAAGACGGTTGAGGCGCTTGGTAAGAGCACGGCAGCAAGCGCCGCAGCGACTGACGCCCTCAACCGCAGCGCCGCCGAGGCAACCGCCTCGCTCAATCGCAGCGCCAACGCACTCAGCAACAGCATCGACAAGAGCGCGGCCGTCGCCAACGAAACGATCAACAACACCACCGCCAACGCCACCGAACTGCTGACGCGCGCCGGGGCAACGACGGCTGAGGCGATTAATACCTCGGCCACGAATGCCACCGAACTAATGGCGCGCACCGCCACCGCGACAGCCGAATCGATCGGCCGCACCGCGGCGGCGACAACGGAAGCGATCAGCCGCAGTGCCGGTGAAGCAGAACGAGCATTGAGCGGCGCCAGCGCCGAGGTTGCGCGTAACGTCACCGGCAGGGCCGACGAAATCACGGCTACTGTGACGCGGCGCGTCGGCGAGATGACCGGCCTGCTCGACGAAAAGTCGAACACGTTGATCGTGGCGCTCTCCAGCAAGGGCCAAGAATTCGCCGGCGAAGTGAACCGCATCACCGATCAGGCGGTGAAGTCGATCGAGGCCAAGGGCTTCGCGTTTACGCAAACCATGATGGACAACAGCGAGGAGATTGCGCGGCTTATCAACGACGCCAGCCAGAATGCCACCTCGTCAATGACCCGCACGCTCGGTCAATTGCAGCAGGGGGCTCAGGGCGTCAGCGAAGCAGCCAAAACGTCGCTTACGCGAACGATCGAGGATCTGCACATCGCAACCCGGACTGCGATCGAGGAGTCGAAACAGACCGCATCGGCGACCGTCGCCGACATGCTGGAAACGCACGGCATGTTGCGTTCCGACACCACCGCACTGTTTGAGCGCCTGCGCGAAGCCAACATTTTGCTGCAGGAAGTGCTCAGCGGCGCGCACGAGAACATGAGCTCGCTTGAGCGGACGATGGTGACGCGCGTCTCGGAATTCGTCGCCGCCATGAACGACGTCGGCGGCAAAAGCGACACCGCCGCCGCCGCCGTTGAGAAGCACCTTGGCACCTTCAACGCCGTGACACGCCAGGTCCTGGGCGATCTCGGCGAACTCGCCGCAGAGTTCAACACCCATGGGCGCTCGCTCGCCGAAGCGGTAGCGCTTGTGGAGAAAAGCAATCGCCGCAGTGAGGAGTTGATATCCGCCCGCCGCGGCAGCATCGAGACGTTAATCGCGACGCTGGACGCGCGGACCGAGGATTTCGGCCAGCGGCTGCAGCGTTTCTCCAGCCTGCTGGACGATTTGCTTGATGCGGCGTCGTCGCGGGCGAGAGAGATCGCCGGCATCGTTGCCGAGACCAGCAACGAGAGCGTGCAGGTCATCGAGCAGCAGTTCGAACTTGTCCGCACCACATCCGAGGAAGAGCGCAGGCGCACCAGCGAAACCTTTAACGCGGTCTACGACGAAGCCGCGGCTCAGGTGCACACGATGTTCACGCAATCCGCTGAGCGTTACGCCGAGATCATGCAGGGCATGAAACAAATGGCGGCAGAAATGCAGCAGGAGCTGGAGACGACGCGGGCCGAGCTGCGGCGCGGCATCTTCGAACTGCCTCAGGAAACCGCCGAGAGCGCCGCACAAATGCGCCGGGTTATCGTCGACCAGATCGAGGCCTTGGCGGAGCTCAATCGCATTGTCGCCCGTCATGGACGCTCGCTCGACACCGCCGAGCCGGCGCGGCCCGAACTTGCAAGGCCCGATCCGATACGTCGGGAGGCGGAACCGCCGCGGCGCGAGCCGGAGCCGATGCGGCGTGAGCCGGAACCCGCCTATGCGGCGGCGGCCCCTGCCCGCGCACCGGTGCGACCGCCACGCGGCGACATTACGGCCACCCCACCGCCGGCGATGCGAAGCGACATCACCGGTGCGCCGCCGCGGCGCCCGGAGGCACCGCAAAACGTCCAACAGAACGGCGGCAACGGCCGCAACGGGAATGGCTGGCTGAGCGATCTTCTGACGCGCGCCTCTCGTGAGGATAGCCCGCCGATTGCGCCCTCCCCGCGTGAAAGCGCACGCGGTGACGAGCGCACAGCACGCGACGGTGTCGACTCACTCGAGTCGCTTGCGGTCGATGTCGCGCGCATGGTCGACCACGATGCCGTCGCTGAATTGTGGGAGCGCTATAAGCGCGGCGAACGCAACCTGTTCAACCGGCGTCTCTACACGCCGCAGGGTCAAAGGGCTTTCGAAGAAATTCGTCGCAAGTACCGCGCAGATCCCGAGTTTCGTCAAACCGTGGAGCAATATATCCACGAGTTCGAGCGACTGCTTGAGGAGGTTTCGCGGGGCGATCGTGGGCCCGCAGTGGTCCGCAACTACCTGACGTCGGACACCGGCAAGGTCTATACCCTGCTTGCGCATTCCGCGGGGCGGTTCGACCAGTAATTTGTCAATCGCGTAAGCCCCTTAGCGACACACCCGCGCGCTAAAGCAGACTTTTTCGACCGGTCACGCGATTGTGGTGCCTGGTAAAAGCGGAACCGTTGCGGGCGGGCTTGCTTGCCCGGCGACCCCGGCGCTACCGTTGAACCTATGGAAGCCCCGGTTTCCTTGCCCACCGCCGAAGACGTCGACCAGGCCGCCCGTCGGCTTGCCGGTGTTGCCTTGCACACGCCGCTTCTGACCTCCGTGGCCCTCGACGCCATGACCGGCGGGCGCGTCTTTCTAAAAGCCGAAACGCTGCAGCACACTGGCTCGTTCAAATTCCGCGGCGCCTACAACAAGCTCGCTGCGATTCCACCTGAGCAGCGCGCCGGCGGCGTTGTTGCGTTCTCATCGGGAAATCACGCCCAAGGCGTGGCCGCGGCGGCGCGGCTTCTCGGCATGTCCTGCGTGATTGTCATGCCGCGTGACGCGCCACGCGCCAAACGCGAGCGGACCGCGGCCCTTGGCGCCGAAATCGTGCTTTACGACCGCGCACGCGACGATCGCGAAGCGATCGCCGGCGAAATCGCAGCGCAGCGCGGCGCCGTCATCGTGCCGCCCTACGATGACGCTCTCATCATCGCCGGCCAGGGGACTGCCGGTCTCGAGATCGTCGAGGATTTGCACGCGCTCGGTCTCGAGCCCGACATTGTCATCGTGACAGCGTCCGGCGGCGGGCTCACCGCAGGCATTGCCCTTGCGGTTCGGGCACGGGTGCCGAACGCCGCGCTCTACACCGCCGAGCCGCAGGGCTTCGACGACCACGCCCGCTCGTTTCGCAGCGGACAACGCGAGCAAAATGCCGCGCTCAGCGGCACGATTTGCGACGCACTGATGGCGCGCATGCCCGGCAAGCTTACCTTTGCGATCAACCAATCGCTGGTTGGAGCCGGCGTGGTGGCGAGCGATGAAGAAGTCGCGGCAGCGGTTGCGTTCGCGTTTTCGGAATTGAAGCTTGTGGTCGAGCCAGGCGGCGCCGTTGCGCTTGCCGCGCTGATGACCGGCAAGGTGGATGTCACTGGCAAGGTCGCTGTGGCCGTCCTATCCGGCGGCAACATCGATCCGGAGCTGTTCTCGCGGCTCGTCGCTTAGCGCGTTGATGCGAGTTCCGTAGCGGCCGCATTCCGCGCCAGAACCTCAACACCAAGCCGACACCATTCAACTCGTTGCCGCGCGGGCACCGAGGATTCATTTCAAAGACGCAACCGCCGCCCAGATTCCGCTTGCGCGAAAATTAAGCGGAATACGCTCTAAGCGCCGGCACCCGGCAAGAAGCAGCGGATTTGCGTCGCCCCATCAGAATCCCTGTAGGGCCACACCACTGCGGGGCCGAAGCGATTAGGCTCCGTTACCAGGGCGTTTTCGGGAACGACGACCCATTCGCCGTGGAGCCGCACGCGATAGCGGCCATCCCGGGTGTCCCAGTCCACATCCTGGACACTCTCGCCGTCGGCAAACGAACAACACAACCCCTTTCCGCTCGCCAACTGGTCGAACCATGCGTGAAGTGGTTCGTTGGCGTAGCGACCATCGTCACGCGCAGACACATTGCTTGAAACAACCATACTCGTGCACAACGCAACAACCGCCACTGTGGGACAGAAGAGTCTGTGCATCGTGGCCTCCAGATGATCGTGATATGCGGACCAACAAACAGAGGGCCGGCAGATCCGGAGTGCAAATCGCCTGCTCCTGTTGTCGCTCCGTATCAACTCAATCGAAAGCAACTTCCATGCCGCTTACCGAATCACACCATGGGAGACTCTTTTGGATTAACAACAAATGAACATCGGCGCCACATACGCGCTGGTACTGAGTTGAGTCGAATCGGAGTCCTTGCCGTCGGACCGGGAAAAATACCGACCGCTAGCTGAAGAGCGCGATGAGTTCTTCTTCGCTCAAGCTCAGTATGGCCCGGAGCGAATCACTTTGGGGGGCGCGCTGGGTTGCCGGTTCCATTGGCGGCAAAATGTCAGGCGGCAAAGCAACTTCCGCTCCGACGGGTTGTTCCGGCTTGGCCGTGATTTGAGGAACAGCATCACGTTGCGGCTCGAACCCGGCGCTTGATCCTTGTTCCGGACGCGCTTGCGCCTCGGCATCGGGAACCGGCCAAGGCGGCGATACTCCGTCAGGCTGTGGACTAACGCACCCGGTGCCACACACGTCCACACCATGGGAGTCGGTCGGCGATTCGTTTCTGGTATTATCGAACCGCATGGCGTCGATAGCGCCTCGGCTTTCATCATTTGCAGTTTTTTCAGTCGCGATAGCGAAGAGCGGTCCGGCGTCGTCCCGGCTCTTGCGTTCGTCGAATGTCGCCGTTTCATGCTGCGAATCGTCGCCATCATGCTCGTTCGTGCCTGGGCTAGTGGCCGACTCACAGAATGCGATGAGGTCGTTGACGCGTTCCCTCAGATCGCGCAGCAATGAAGCGCTGCTCAATTTGCCCACCATCGCCGCATTGCCGCGCACCATGGCGTCGCCGATTTCGCGCGCCGCTTCGTCCAATGCATCGCACAAAGCGGGTTCCACGTCGCGCCGGCGTAATGCCATGCCGATATCCTGAATGCGCTGGACGGCGAGGAAATCGTTGGCCGCCGAGTCACCCGCTGCCAAAAAAACAGCCTCCGACTGCTCGATTGCCCGAGCCAAATCCCCGAGGCCCTGCAACATCGTGGCGGATATCTGCGGCACCTGGTGGTCGCGCATGGCCAACTCAAGCCGCGCCATCGTGCTCACAAACTTGCGCGTTTCAGGATCGAGATTGCGGCGTGCGTACTCGGCGAGGAAGTCACGCCCGTGCTTGGTGGCCATGAGTTCCGCGTGAACGGCCTGGTAGTCGGTCTCGCTGCGTGGCTCGCCCAAGAGATCAGGCAATGACAAAGAATCGTTGGCCATCGTTCCCTCGACGGACGATGACTGAGACAGCACAATGCCGTGAGCCCCGCAATCCGTAGTGACGATCGGCGCGCCGAGATACCCACAGCCGCATCGCTGGCGCCACCGCGGTCGAAGCGGCCATCCTCAGCCCCACAATTTCGGCTCCGCCGGATAGACGAGGCTTCCTTCGTAACGAAGGCCGTTGGCGCGATCCTTTGCCAGCAGCAGCGGACCATCAAGATCAACGAAGCTCGCACGCTGCGCAACCAGCATGGCCGGCGCCATCGCCAGTGAGGTCGCGACCATACATCCCACCATGATGGCAAAACCGCGCCGTTCGGCTTCGGCGGCAAGCGCCAAAGCCTCGGTCAGACCGCCTGCTTTGTCGAGCTTGATATTGACGGCATCGTATTTGCCCGCAAGCGAATCCAGCGAAGCGCGATCGTGCACGCTCTCATCAGCACAGACCGGAATTGGCCGCGCGCTGTTCGCAAGCGCTTCGTCGCGACCTTCGGGTAGCGGCTGTTCGATAAGGGTAACGCCAACGTCGGCGCAGGCTGCGAGATTCGACGTCAGATTGTCCGCGTCCCAGCCCTCGTTGGCGTCGACGACGAGCTCGGCTCGCGGTGCGGCGCGGCGGACCGCCGCGATACGCTTGCCGTCATCTGGTCCGCCGCCCAACTTGACCTTCAGCAACGGCCGCCAGGCGGCGCGCTCGGCGGCCTCCGCCATTTCTGCAACAGCAGCGAGCGAGATCGTGTAGGCGGTTGTAAGCGGCTTGGGAATTGGAAGCCCGGCCAAGTCGCGCACGCTGCGGCCTTGCTGTTTGGCACTGAGGTCCCAACAGGCGCAATCGAGCGCGTTACGGGCTGCGCCGGCGGGCAAGGCGCGCGCAAGCGCCGAACGGTCGAAGTCGCGTTGCGCAACCGGGCGAAGCGCTTCAATTGCCGCCACAACACCGTCGGGAGTTTCGCCGTAACGAGCATAGGGCACGGACTTGCCGCGGCCGCGATGACTCCCGTCGCTGAGTTCGGCTACGACGACGATTGCTTCGGTCTTGCTGCCGCGGCTAATTGCGAACGTAGCCGCCAACGGCCAGTGCTCGATCCTGACGACGAGGTCCATGCATCGGCAATAGGAGCGTTTTCGGATCGCCTCAAGTGGCTGCATTGCAGCCGTTGCACAGCAGGCCCGCGATGCTGGCGTTGAAAATGTCGGCAGAATAGTGTGGGGGCGGCAAATCCACTGGAGCCGGCGACCATGAGCATCGAAGCGGCCGCGACGGGACTTCACACCTGGCCGGAAGGCTTAACGCGCGTCCCGTACTGGGCCTTCCAGAACGAGGACGTCTACCGCGCCGAACAGCAGCAAATATTCCAGGGAAACTCTTGGAATTATCTCTGCCTTGAAGCCGAGGTGGCAAAGGCGGGCGATTTTCGCACCAGTTTCGTCGGTGACGCTCCGGTGATTGTCGCGCGGGACACTGATGGCGAAATCTACGCGTTCGAAAATCGCTGCGCGCATCGCGGCGCGCTGATTTGTCTCGACAGTTACGGCGCCAACAAAAAAGACTTCAACTGCGTCTATCACGCCTGGACTTACGACTTGAAGGGCAATTTGATCGGCGTCGCATTCAAGGACGGCGTCAAGGGCAAGGGTGGTATGCCGCCGAGCTTCCGTATGGAAGATCACTCACCGCGCAAGCTGCGGATTGCGCTGGTGCATGGCCTCGTGTTCGGAAGCTTCTCGGAGGAAGTGCCGCCAATCGAAGAGTACATTGGCGATACCATCATGGCGCGCATCGAGCGGGTGCTTGCGGGCCGTAAGCCGGCGGTGATCGGACGCTACACACAGGTGCTGCCGAACAACTGGAAGCTCTATATGGAGAACGTCAAGGACTCCTACCATGCGAGCATCCTGCATCTGTTCTTCACCACCTTCGAAATCAACCGGCTCTCCCAAACCGGAGCAATTATCGTCGACGAAAGCGGCGGCAATACGTCAGCTATTCGCAGATCGATCGCGCGGCCGGGCGCGATCAGGAGTACGCGAACCAGCAACTTCGCTCCGACAGCCAGTACCGGCTTGCCGATCCATCATTGCTCCAGGGCTTTGACGAATTCCCCGACGGCATCACGCTGCAGATTCTTTCAGTGTTCCCAACTTTCATCTTGCAGCAGATCCAGAACGCCATCGCGGTACGGCAGATCGTGCCGCGTGGGGTCGGCAGCACCGATTTGAACTGGACTATTCTCGGCTTCGCCGACGACACACCGGAACAACGGCTGGCCCGTCTCAAGCAGGCTAATCTCGTCGGGCCGGCCGGCTACGTCTCGATGGAAGACGGCTGCGTAGGCGGTTTTGTCCAGCGCGGTATTGCCGGCTCGCCGAACAAGCAGGCGGTTCTGGAAATGGGCGGCAGTACCGCCGAAAGCAGCGAAAGCCGCGTCACAGAAGCGTCGGTCCGGGGCTTCTGGAAGGCCTATCGCGCCCACATGGATCTGTGAGCGAAGAACCCCGATGAAGCCGCAGGACGCTTTTCAGATCATATTGCGTATGCAGGCAGACTATGCACGCTGCATTGACGACGACCGCCTTGAGAGCTGGCCGGATTATTTCAGCGATCCTTGTACCTACAAGATCACGACCGCCGCCAATCATCGTGAAGGCTTGGAAGCCGGAATTGTATTTGCCAATTCGCGCGGCATGTTGATCGACCGGGTATCGGCACTGCGCGAAGCGAATGTCTACGAGCGACAGAGCTACCGTCATATTCTCGGCATGCCGTCGATACTGTCGCAGAGCAACGGCGGCGTGCGCTGCGAAACGCCGTTTCTGGTGGCGCGCATCATGCGCGGCGGCGAGACCGAGATTTTCGCCACCGGCCGCTATCTCGATCTTTACGTGCTTAATGGCGAGAGCGCCAAGCTCGCCGAACGTATCGTCGTCTGTGACAGTTCGCGGATCGACACTTTGCTGGCGTTGCCACTTTGAGCGCTTCACCGCCTACGATCGCGCTCGCCATCGGCGACCCCAACGGTATCGGCCCGGAAATCGCCGTCAAAACCGCCGTCACGCTCGAAGGCAGCCAGCTCAGAACGGTTCTCGTCGGCGATCCTTTCATCGTCAGACACTATGCAGCGCAGGCAGCGAAGGGCTTTGCCGTTCGTGAAATAGCCGCCGGCGATGCGCCTGTCGCACGAACGATCGATGTTCTTCCCGTGAGCGCCATGCCGCGCGAGGCGTTCGTCCCGGGGCGCATCGAAGCCGCAGCCGGCCGCGCAACAGTCGCCTATGTCGAGGCCGCGCTTGGGTTCGTGCGCGCGAACTGCGCGCGCGCCGTCGTCGGCTGCCCGCATAACGAGACTGCCGTCAATGCCGCCGGGATTCCGTTTAGCGGTTATCCGAGCCTGATTGCCCGATTGAGCGGAACGTCCGAAGATCGCGTCTTCCTGATGCTGGTCGGCGGACGTCTGCGCATCCTCCATGCAACCCTCCACGAGCGGCTACAGAACGCGCTGCTACGATTGACGCCCGATCTCGTTGAAGCGGCCGGGCAAGTTTGCGCAAGCGCCCTCGCATCGCTTGGAATAGAGCGGCCGCGCATCGGGCTGTGCGGTATTAATCCTCACGCCGGCGAAGGCGGACTGTTCGGCGATGACGACGAGCACATTACGGCGCCGGCGGCAGAACGGCTGCGCCGCGCGGGCATTGCAGTCGAAGGGCCGACCGGCGCGGACGTTTTGCTCGGCCGCACCGACCTCGACGGGTTTGTCGCCATGTACCATGACCAGGGCCACATCCCGATCAAGCTCCTCGCCGGCCGTACCGCGTCAGCTCTGACGGTTGGCGCCGGTATCATCTTCTCTTCGGTCGGGCACGGCAGCGCCCTCGACATTGCCGGACGCGGCATCGCCGATCCCGCCGGCATCTTGCGAGCTATCCATCTTGTTTCCGGGGTCGGCGCGGGCGGCGAGACGCTTGATGACGTTCGACATTCACATCGTCGGGTCTGACATCGCGTTCGCCTGCGCCGCCGACGAGACGGTGCTCGATGCCGCCGAGCGCGCCGGCTACTCGATCCCCTATTCCTGCCGCAAAGGCGTCTGCTCGACCTGCGCCGGCGTTTTGTCGGAGGGCGCTGCCGCGGTGCGCCATCAGCATGTCAGCGGCCCGCGCGAGGGCGTGCTGCTGTGCCAGGCGAGGCCGCTGAGCGACCTCACGATCAAACCGAGCCGTATCGAAAAACGCGATCCGCTCGCCCGCAAGCGCATCAGAGCCAAGGTATTTCGGCTGCTTCGGCCGACGCCGGACGTGGTCATTCTGCAATTGCGCTTCCCAGCGGGAGTGCGGGTGAAATTTCGCGCCGGTCAGTATTTGCGCGTGATCATGGCTGACGGCGATAGCCGCAATTTCTCCATGGCCAATCCGCCACGGGAGAGCGACGGCGCTGAACTGCATATTCGCCATGTGCCAGGCGGACGTTTCTCTGAAAAAGTGCTGGCGGCGCTCGCCAAAGGCGACAAACTGGACGTCGAGATTCCGTATGGCGAATTCTTCCTTCGCGAGGATTCCAAAACTGCCGTGTTTATTGCCACGGGAACCGGGTTCGCCCCGATCAAATCGATCATACAGGACATGATTAAGCGCGGCATCAGCCGGCCTGCCAAACTCTACTGGGGGGCACGCAGCAGGGCGGATATTTATTTGCCGACGCTGCTCGCGACATGGCAGGCGCAGGCGAACTGGCTCAAACTCGTGCCGGTGCTCTCCGAGCCAGACGCTGATTGGCAGGGACGCCGAGGCCTCGTACATTCCGCCGTCATGCAAGATCTCCCCGATCTCTCACTCTGTCAGGTCTACGCGTGCGGCAATCCGCTTATGATCGAGGCAGCACGCCGTGACTTCACGCGGACCGGCGGACTGCCAGCCGATCAATTCTACGCCGATCCGTTTGTTCCTTCCGGCGATAACGAAGCGGACATCTAATCGCCCGACCAACAAAAGCGTACAATCGAGGAGAGATCGGTGGCAGCGCCAACGATGCATGTGCCCGACATCATCAATGAAGGCCGGATCAGCGCATTTCAGTACATGATTGTGCTGCTTTGCGCACTCGTCATGCTCATCGACGGCTTCGATACGCAGGCGATCAGCTACATGGCTCCGCTGATGGCCAAGGAATGGGGCATCTCCCGGGTGTTGCTTGGGCCGATCTTTGCTTCGGCTTTGGTTGAACTCATGGTCGGCTACCTTGCACTTGCGCCATTGTCAGACCGCTTCGGTCACCGGCGCATGATGATCGCCAGTACAATTTTCTTTGCACTGTTCACCGGCCTGACGGTCCTTGCAACCGACGTCACCGAGCTCATCGTGCTGCGCTTCTTGACCGGCGCTGGTCTGGGCGCGGCAATACCAAGTGCCGTCGCGCTGACCAGCGAATACACCCCAAAGCGCCTGCGCGCGACTTTCGTGCTGGCGATCTATTGCGGGTTCTCATTCGGCTTCGTCGTCGCCGGCGTCGCTGCTGCGTGGTTGCTTGTCCCGTTCGGCTGGCGATCATTGTTGTGGATCGGTGCGGGCTTTCCCCTCGCCCTCTCAGTCATTCTCGTGGTGCTGTTGCCGGACTCGCTCGATCAGCTTGTCCGCGCCGGCATGAAACTGGATCAAATCTGGATAATTTTGCAGCGCATTGACTCGCGTCTTGCGGGCACCCCGATGCCGGCGGAATTCACAACGGATCAGGAGGAAAAGCTCAACGCGCTCTGGAGCGTTTTTGGGGCCGACCGAATTGCCGGAACTCTGTTGCTGTGGTTTGTCTTCGCTCTCAACCTTGGGGAATTTTATGCGCTGCAGACTTGGCTGCCCACCATTCTGACCGACCACTACTATTCACTCACGACGGTTGCCACCGCAACAAGCCTGACAACGACGGGCGGCATTGTCGCTGCGTTCATCGTCGGCCCCGCGATGGATCGGGCCGGAGCGTACGGATCGCTGTTGTGCCTTTATCTCGCCGGTGTCGTGCTCGTGGCGCTGATTGGCGTCACGCTTGATCGCCCCGAATGGATTCTTCTGTCGACTGCATTCTTCGCCGGCTTCTGCGTCAGCGGCGGGCAGAAAAGTGTGATCGCGCTCTCCGCCCTGTTTTATCCGGCGCCAATACGTTCGACTGGTATCGGCTGGGCGCTCGGGGTCGGACGCCTCGGCGGCATCGCCGGACCGGTGTTAATGGGCATGTTGATCCAGCGGCACTTTGCAGCGACGAATTTGTTCCTCGCCGCGTCAATACCGATGTTGCTTGCGGCGATTTCGATAGCGGCTATGGGCTTAATCTACCGGCGCCGCGATACGGCCGGCGCGACGGTGACGACGGGCGCGTGAGGTTTAAGCGGCGATTTCCGTCTCTTCGTCCGGATCGACCAAGGTGAGACCGGGAGTCACCTGTGCCGCGTCGGTCTCGAACCAGGTGAGGATCTCGAAGCGTCCGTCGCGATGCTCGGCCAGCGCCGTGCAACTCTCAACCCAATCGCCGCAATTCATGTAGCGGATGCCGAAATTGTCATGGATCACGGCGTGATGGATGTGGCCGCAAATGACGCCATCAACATTGCGGCGCCGCGCCTCCGCGGCCAGCGTCTCTTCGAATGCGCCGATATAGTTTACGGCGTTCTTCACCTTGCGCTTTGCCCATTGCGACAGCGACCAGTAGGAAAAGCCTAGCCGGCGGCGAATAGCGTTGAAGTAGCGATTGATCAGGATGGCGAGATCGTAAGCGGTGTCGCCGAGAAGCGCGAGCCAGCGCGCGTGTTTGACCACCATGTCGAATACGTCGCCATGCACAACCAGATAGCGGCGGCCGTCGGCGCCCTCGTGGATCGCAGTCTCCACCACATCGATGCCGCCGAAATGCGTTCCGTAATAATCGCGCAGGAACTCGTCGTGGTTGCCGGGTAGATAAATAAAACGAGCACCCTTGCGGGCCTTGCGCAGAAGCTTTTGCACCACGTCATTATGCGGTTGCGGCCAGTACCAGCCTTGGCGCAATTGCCAGCCGTCGACAATATCGCCGACCAGATAAATCGTGTCCGCATCATGATAGCGCAGGAAGTCGAGAAGCCGTTCAGCCTGGCAGCCGCGCGCGCCGAGATGAACATCCGAAATGAACAGAGTACGGAACAGACGCGCGCCGTGCTCAAGTGTCACGATGTTTGATCTCTCGGTCATTCGACATGGCCGGGCTATAGGTTGATTCGATTGCAGCTAAATGACAGCAATCGTTAACGCGCCACATTGCGACAAAGGTTAACGCCGGCTTTAAGGCTGTTTTCAGTGAGTCACAGCGCTGTCATGGCGCTTGGCTAAGTGTCGTTGCGATGACAGCGCCGATTCTCGCCGCCGCTTGTTTCTGTTTGGCGACGACCGCCATTCATTTTGTAAGTATCGTGATTGCGTGCACGCGTCTGCGCAGGACCACGCCGACCGAGCCGCTGTCCCATCAGGAATTCCCGCCCGTAAGCTTGGTGCGCCCTTTGTGCGGGATAGACAATTATGCCGCCGAGACGCTGCGCACCTCTTTTGAACTCGACTATCCGTGTTGCGAAGTCCTGTTCTGCGTTGCTTCCGGCAAGGACCCAGTCATCCCGCTCGTCGAAGCGTTGATAACGGAACACCCGAACGCCAGCGCGAAACTGCTGATCGGCGACGACAGGGTGAGCACCAACCCGAAGCTCAACAACGTCCTCAAAGGCTGGCGGGCAGCACAGCACGATTGGATCGTACTCGCCGATTTAAACGTACTGATGCCGGCTGATTACGTGGGACGTTTGATGGCGACTTGGCGGGCGGATACCGGCCTTGTGGCGTCGCCGCCGATCGGATCGAAGCCGCAAGGGATCTGGGCCGAGCTCGAATGCGCGTTTCTCAACACCTATCAGGCGCGGTGGCAATATGTCGCCGATGCGCTGGGTTTTGGCTTCGCCCAGGGCAAGACCATGCTGTGGCGCCGCGCCGATCTCGAACACGCCGGTGGCATCGAAACCCTCGCCAAGGAAGTCGCCGAAGATGCGGCCTCGACCAAAATCGTGCGCAATGCGGGTCTCAAGGTGAGGCTGGTCGATCAGCCCTTTCCCCAACCGCTTGGTCATCGCACGGCTGCCGAGGTCTGGAACCGCCAGCTGCGCTGGGCGCGATTGCGCCGCGCGAGTTTCTTGGGTTACTTCCTACCGGAAGCCATTTCGGGCGGCTTGCTCCCGATGATAACGCTCGCCATCGCCGCGCCCCATCTTGGTCTGCCGGCAACGCTCAGCGTGATGGTGCTCGGCGTGCTCTGGTACGGCAGCGAAACCTTGCTCGCCGCCATTGCCGGCTGGCACCTCTCGGCGTTCTACCCGTTTTATTGCCTGGCACGTGACCTGACCTTGCCGGTGCTCTTCGTCAAAGGATTGCGCAGTGATGACTTCGTTTGGCGCGGCAACGAGATGCAGGTCGAGCGCATACGTCCGCGCCGCGTGATGGCGCAAATGCGACCGCGGTTCGCCGAGTTGGCTCCGGTCGCGCGCCGACGGCTTCGCTCGCTGCGCGAGCGGATGTCGTAATTCGAATCCCGCGCGCCAAGATTGTTGGCGGGCACCTAGTTACACAGTGGTATCCTCCGCCGTCCGGTCGGCAATTTCCTCCAGCACCGCGCGGTCGGACGGAAAATCTGCTGCGATCCACGCCTTCTCGGCCGCACGCAATGCAACACCGAGAGACGGCCCCGCGGAAACGCCTCGGCGAACGAAGTCGGCGGCCTTGAGCACAAACACGGGTGCCGTCCAGCGTTGCGGCAAGCTTGCGAGTTCGCGCCACACATGATCTGCAGCGCCAGCCTTCGAGCGCGACCACGCGATCAGCACACGATCCGCAAATGATTCTGGACCAAGATAATAAAGTAGCGCATGCGCCGACTGCGCATCCGTCTGCAGGCTGACACGCCACCAATATTCGAGCGCCAAGAGCCGCTCCGACTCGGCGTTGGCGAGCCGCAGTCGCTGCGCGAGCCGTTCGGCATCCTCGGCAACCCAAACGCCAAGCGCACCGAGGCGCCGGACCGCGTTCGGCTCGAGGCCGAGCGCCGCTTCAACTTTGACCATATTCTCGAAGCTGGCGAGGAAGGCCACGCCGCCCAGCACCAAGCCGAGAAGGCCGCTTTCCACCATCACCGTCAGCGCCGGCGTCGCTCGCGGCGCAACGAACAGCTTGAGCATTTCAGTCCGAATGCGCTCGCGCGAGAGCGTCTCTAGGCCCGCGCGCGCGCCGATGCATGCCGCGACTCCGGCACCGTCGAGCGCTCCCGCTCCGAACAGCGCATGAAAGCGAAAAAACCGCAGAATGCGCAAATAATCTTCCTCGATCCGGCGCTGCGGATCGCCGATGAAGCGCACACGACGCGCGGCGACGTCGTCAAGGCCTCCGACGTAATCGTACACCATGCCGTCGGGCGTAGCTGACAGCGCATTGATCGTAAAGTCGCGCCGCTCAGCATCCATCTTCCAGTCGCGCCCGAACGCCACACGGGCCTTACGGCCAAACGTTTCGACATCCTCGCGCAGAGTCGTGACTTCGAAAGGATGATGATCAATCACCGCCGTGATGGTGCCGTGTTCGATGCCGGTTGGGATTGCTTTGCCACCCGCCGCCACGACGCGCCGCATGACTTCTTCCGGCAACGTGGTCGTCGCTACGTCGATTTCAGCGACCGGGAGCTGGAGCAAAGCGTTGCGCACGGCGCCGCCGACTACACGCGCTTCCTCGCCGTCGCGATTGAGCAGCGCCAGCAGCCGGGCAACTTCGCCTTGCTGGAGCCAGGAAGCGTCACGCAGATGCGGCGCGTCGGTCACCGCGTCGTTCCCGGCACAAATTTACCGTCCTCGATATGTGCGGGCACATAGGCCGAGCCCGGCGGCGCGCCGGAAAATTGCGCCAGCAAGACAAAGCTTGCCCCCATCAGTACGAGCGAGGCGATGACAAGGCCGGCAACCCGCCGCAGCGTCCACGCATCGGGCTGCTGCACGCCCGCACGGGTCGCCAAAAGAAACACGGCATAGAGGACAAACGGAATGAGGAAGAGTCCGAACTCGGTGGCGATTGGACGAATCATGCCCAGACCCGATCGTAGAGGTTGCGCACGATGCCCGCGGTGATGCCCCAGATATAGCGATCGCCGAACGGTATCGCGTAATATTCGCGCATGATGCCTTTCCACTCGCGGCTGCGGCGCTGCAGATTGTCCGGCGTCATCAGGAAGGCGAGCGGAACTTCGAATGTCTCGGTCACCTCACGCGGATTGAGCATCAGCGCAAAGTCCGGCTTGACGCGGGCGACCGTCGGCAGAATGCGAAAGCCGGAAAAAGTGAGATAAAGATCGAGATAGCCGAGCGGCTCGATCAGCGACGGCGCAAGGCCAATCTCTTCGCACGCTTCGCGCAGCGCCGCAGCGACCGGACTCTCATCGCCGGGATCGATCTTGCCGCCCGGAAAAGCGACCTGCCCGGCGTGGCTCGCGAGTTGCTGCGTGCGGATCGTGAACAACACCACCGGCTCGCTGCGTTCGATGACCGGGACGAGCACAGCCGCGGGCTTGGTAGCCGCAACGCCGGCGCGCTCCCACATCGAGGGATTGAGATCGAGATCGCCGCGGGCGCCTTCCGCCATCGGATCGGTGAGCGCCGGCGGCACTTCGAGCGTGAGCCGCGCCCGCGCACGATCAAAAAAATCTTCCGCCGCCCCCCGGGGCAGCGGCGCCAATTGCTGGTTCACGCAAAATCCCTCACCTGGTCGGCCGGCGCCATGGGAAAGAAAGCGCCCATCGACATCACCCCGAACATAGCCTTGCCCTCGACCTCGCGCTCCTCTCCGAGCTCGACAAGGTCGAAGAAAAGCGTGCGCGTCACTTTCGCCCAGAGGTCGCGGCGAACGTGAAGATACGGCTTCAAGCCCCCGGTGCCCGCTTCCGGCTCGAAACGCAACGCGTGCTCCGGCCCGCAGCAGACCCAGTCGTCCACATTGGTGCGAAAGTTTAACACCCGCCCGTCGGGTGATTCTTCGATGTCGAGCTCGACGGCAAGGAAGGGCGCGTCATCCACCTCGATCCCGCACTTTTCCACCGGTGTAACCAGAAAATATTTGTCGCCTTCGCGCTTGAGCACGGACGCGAACAGTTTAACCAGCGCCGGGCGACCGATGGGGGTCTTTAGATAGAACCACGTGCCATCGGCAGCGATGCGCATGTCGAGATCGCCGCAGTAGGGTGGGTTCCAGCGCTCGACTGGAGGCGGCCCTTTCCCCTTGCCGGCGCGACTTAACGCGCCGGTGATCGCTTCCAGGCCCGACTGCCCTTCCTTCGCCATTGTTTGCCTTGAACTTCCACCCTTGGAGCATACGTCCGGGCGCAGCATCCTCGCGGAATCGTGATCGCCGAGATGCAATCACTTCCGCACCGAAGTTAGGCTGTGTTCCCTGTGGATGGAAGAATTGCCACAAGTCCGTTCGCATGACGCTGGCGCGTATATTGCATTGCAATAGCGGTGCAAAGCCGGACGGTTTGATTCGTACCGATGCCGCGAATTTGATTCGATATTCGGTGCGGCGCAAGACAAGGAGTTAAGCATGGCCGCTGTCGGCGGAGAGGGCCTCGAAAAACTCGAAGACATGATCGTCCGCGCCGCCGAATTGAGCGCCGATCATGTGCGCATGGCCAAGGAAGCGATCGGTACGGTCATCTTTGGCCAGGACAAGGTCATCGAGCAGGCCCTCGTCACTATTCTGTCAGGCGGACACGCGCTCCTGCTCGGGGTCCCTGGTCTCGCCAAGACCAAGCTGGTCGAAACCATGGGCATCGTGCTCGGGCTCGACGCGCGGCGCATCCAGTTCACGCCCGATTTGATGCCCTCAGACATCCTCGGCACCGAAGTGCTCGAAGAAAACCAAAGCGGCAAACGCAGTTTCCGTTTTCTACCCGGCCCGGTGTTTGCCCAGCTTTTGATGGCCGACGAAATCAACCGGGCCAGCCCTCGTACGCAATCGGCGTTGCTGCAAGCCATGCAGGAGCAGCATGTCACCATTGCCGGCACGCGCCACGATTTGCCGCGCCCGTTCCATGTGCTCGCTACGCAGAACCCGCTGGAGCAGGAGGGCACCTACCCGCTTCCCGAAGCCCAGCTCGACCGCTTTCTGATGGAGATCGATGTCGACTATCCCGATCGGGCGGCTGAGCGAAGAATCTTGTTTGAAACGACCGGCGCCGAAGAAGCGCGTGCAAAGCCGGCGATGTCTGCGGAAGATCTGATGACCGCGCAGCGCCTGGTGCGGCGGTTGCCGGTCAGCGAATTGGTCGTTGAGGCAATCCTCGCACTGGTGCGTTCGGCGCGGCCGGGGCCGGAAGGCGGCGATGCAGCCAAGTTGATCGCCTGGGGTCCCTCCCCGCGCGCGAGCCAGGCGCTCATGCTGGCGGTACGCGCGCGGGCTCTGCTCGACCGGCGCCTCGCGCCTTCGATTGACGACGTGCTCGATCTCGCCGAGCCCGTGCTCAAGCACCGCATGGCGCTCACTTTCACCGCACGCGCCGAAGGCGAAAGTATCGAAGCAGTGATTGCCCGCCTGAAAACGCGGATCGGATAGCCGGATGGCGCTCGAAGGAAGGCGCTCAGTCAATCACGACCGGCCGGCAGTACAGCGTGCGGTAGGCGAAGGACGGACGCTAGCCGCTTCTATGCCGCGATTGATCCTGGAAGCGCGGCAGGTGGCAGCGACCGTGCTCCACGGTTTGCACGGACGGCGCCGCGCCGGATCCGGGGAAAATTTTTGGCAGTACCGCCGCTTCGTATCCGGCGAACCCGCTTCCCGCGTCGATTGGCGGCGCTCGGCGCGCGACGATCATCTGTATGTGCGCGAACAGGAATGGGAAGCGGCGCACACGGTGTGGATCTGGCCCGATCGTTCGCCGTCGATGGTGTTTGCTTCGCCGCTGGTGCGCGACACCAAACTTTACCGCGCCCTTGTCGTCGCGTTGGCGCTCGCGGAAGTTCTGGTCGAAGGCGGCGAGCGTATTGGCATACCCGGCCTGATGCATCCGACTGGCAGCCGCAATGTCGTCGAGCGCATGGCACAGGCGATCGTGCATGATCGCAGCGAGCGCACCAGCTTGCCGTCAAACTTTTCCGCCTCGCCGCTTTCCGAGGTCGTGCTCCTTTCCGATCTGTGGAGCGACATCGGCGACTTGCGCCGCATGATCACGCAGCTTGCCGGCAACGGCGCGCGCGGTCACGTCGTGCAGATCGTCGATCCGGCCGAGGAGACTTTCCCCTATTGGGGCCGCATCGAATTTGTCGAGCCCGAGGGCGGTGGCCGGATCACCGCGGGCCGCGCGCAAATCTGGCGCACTGATTACACGGCGCGGGTGGCGCGGCACCGCGCCGAAATCCGCAGCGAGACCGACCGGCTTGCCTGGAGCTTTATCATCCACCGCACCGATCGCCCGGCTAGCGAGCTTCTGCTGGCACTGCACGCCCGCATCGGCGCGGCGCTTGCCGACGGCATGCATTCGCACGCCGGTGCCGCGCCGAGGGTTTCGGCATGATTGCCGGACTTCCACTCGGCTTTGCCGAACCGCTGGTGCTGATCGGGCTGCTCACGCTGCCGGTGCTGTGGTGGTTGCTGCGATTGATCCCGCCGCGTCCGCGCCGCATCGACTTCCCGCCGACGCGGCTCCTGCTCGAGATCGCACCGAAAGAGGAAACTCCCGCGCGCGCGCCGTGGTGGCTCACCGTGATGCGGCTCGCGCTTGCGGCCCTCGTCATCATCGCGGCTGCCGGTCCATTGTGGAACCCGCCGCTCGCGACAGTGAAAACGAAGGCGCCGATCGCCATCCTGATTGACGACGGCTGGACGGCGGCCGCCGCCTGGAAGGCGCGGCTTCGCACCGCCGAAGACATTATTTCGCGCGCCGAGAACGATCATCGTGCGATCGCGCTGATCCCGCTCTCTGAAGGACCGCGTGACATTTCCTTCGGCACGGCCGGTTCGGCGCGGGTGCGGCTACAGCAGATCAAGCCGGTGCCGAACACCGTCGATCGCTCTGAGGCGTTGCCAGCCATCAGGCGCTTCCTTGCCGATGCGCGCGACGTCGAGATGGTTTGGCTGTCCGACGCCACCGATGTCGGTCACGGCGCCGAGTTCGTGAAAAATCTCGCGCAGCTGATTGAAGCGCGTCCGGTCACGATCGTGTCCGGCGGCATTCCGCAACCGATTGCGCTTGCTTCTGCCGACAATGCCGCCGGCGCACTCAGCGTCAAGGTGGCTCGGGCCTCCGCCGGTGTGGCAGCGGCCGGGACGGTGCGGGCGCTTGACCTCAAGGGGTTGACGCTCGGCGAAGCGCCCTTTGCCTTCAAAGCCGCGGATAGCGAGACCGAGGCGCAGTTCGATCTGCCGGTCGAAATCCGCAACGACATCGCCCGAATTGAGATTGCCGGCGAGCATTCCGCCGGGGCGGCGCAATTGCTTGATAAGCGCTGGAGCCGCCGTACGGTCGGCGTGGTTTCTGGTGCGACCGCCGACACCTCGCAACCGCTGCTTTCGTCGAGCTATTACATCGCTCGTGCGCTCGGACCGTTCGCTGACGTTCGGCTCGCCCAAGGCGAGTTGCCGGCGGAAGCGGTGACGCATTTCCTCGATCAGCACTTGCCGATGCTTGTTCTCGCCGACGTCGGCAATGTCGCGGGCGAAGCCCATGATCGCCTGGCGCGCTGGATCGAAGACGGCGGCGTGCTGTTGCGTTTCGCCGGCCCACGGCTCGCTGCCTCCGACGACGATCTCGTTCCAGTCCGGCTGCGGCGCGGCGGCCGCATCCTCGGCGGCAGCCTGAGCTGGGACAAGCCGCAACCCCTCGCCGCGTTTTCGCGCGAGTCGCCATTCAATGGCATGGCCGTTCCCAATGATGTGACGGTCAGCCGGCAGGTGCTGGCAGAACCGGATGCAACGGTGACCGAGAACACCTGGGTGACGCTCGCCGACGGCACGCCGCTGGTCACGGCTGCACGGCGGGGCAAAGGGATGATCGTGCTGTTCCACGTCACCGGCGACACCCGCTGGTCGGATTTGCCGCTTTCCGGCACCTTTGTGGAAATGCTCAAACGCATTACCGCGCTTGCCGGCACGGCGCACGTCGCGCAGGCTGAGAACGGCAAGACCAAGAATGTACACGAAGCGGTGGCGCCCAACCGCGTGCTCGACGGCTTCGGCTTCTTTGTCTCGCCGCCCGCAACGGCGCGCCCGGTGCCGACCGATTTTTCCGGAAGCGCCACCGCCGATCACCCACCGGGCTTTTATGGTCCGCCGGAGAATCTTCTGGCCGTTAACACGCTCACCGCCACCGATCGGCTGGCGCCGCTTGATTTCTCCGCGCTCGCCAATGCGAGCCACGACATCTACCGCAAGACCGAGCCGCAAGATCTGCGCGGACCCATATTGCTCGCAGCGCTTGGCCTATTGCTGCTCGACACGCTGCTTGTGCTTTATCTTGGCGGCGGCATTGCCCGGCTCATTCCGCGCATTCCCCGCGCCACCGCCGTGACAGTGCTGATCCTTACGGCGCTGGCGCTTAACGCGCCGCGCGCCGGCGCCAACGATTTACCGAATGACGATGTGCCCAGCGCCGCGCTCGAAACCAAGCTCGCTTACGTCGTCACCGGCAATCGCGATGTCGACTTGATCAGCAAAGCGGGCCTTGGCGGGCTGACGCTGTTTCTCGCGCAGCGCACCGCACTTGAAGCAGGAGAGCCCGCCGGCCTCGACATCACCCGCGACGAACTTGCCTTCTATCCGCTGATCTATTGGCCGATCGTCCCCGGCGCCGCGCGCCCGTCCGATGAAACGCTCAAGCGCATCGATACCTACATGAAACAGGGCGGCACAGTCTTGTTCGACACCCGCGACGCGGTTACGGCGCCGCCGGGCCCCGGCGGCGAGACGCGCAGCGCCGGCATGCTTGAACTCCGCAAAATCCTGTCATCGCTCGACATCCCCGAACTCGAGCCCGTGCCGCGCGATCACGTCCTGACGAAAACGTTTTATCTGCTGCGCGACTTCCCTGGCCGCTTCAATTCGGGTCAGCTCTGGGTCGAGGCTTTGCCGGCGGTAAGCGAGGACCAGGCGTCAGCCCGGCCGGCGCGCGGTGGCGACGGCGTGTCGTCGATCATCATCACCTCGAACGACCTGGCCGGAGCCTGGGCTATTCAGTCCGACGGTCAGCCGATGCTGCCGATGGTCGAAGGCGAGCCGCGCCAGCGCGAGCTCGCGTTCCGCGCCGGCGTCAACATCGTGATGTACACGCTCACCGGCAATTACAAGGCGGACCAGGTTCACGTACCGGCGCTGCTTGAGCGGTTGGGGCAGTAGGAGGACGCATTGAACTTTGGCGTCGCGTTCGCTCCGCTCGTTGGAATGCCGGTGCTGTGGGCTGCCGTCGCTGCGGCCGTCGTCCCGTCGCTGCTGTTGTTCGTATCACGCAGCCATGGCGCCGTTGTGCGGTCGCTGGCGCTGGCGTTTGTCGTGCTTGCACTCGCCAATCCCTCGCTGACACGGGAGGATCGCGAGCCGTTGTCGTCGGTCGCCGTCGTCGTGGTCGACAAAAGTCCGAGCCAGAATTTCGGCGAGCGGGCGCGGCAGACCGAGGCGGCGCGCGCCGCGATCGTCGGCCGGCTGAGCCGCATTCCCGGCCTTGACGTTCGCGTCGTGGAAGCCGGGCAATCGGACGGTGAAACCGACGGCACACGATTGTTCACGGCGCTGGGCGCAGCAGTTGCCGACGTCCCGGCCGATCGCATCGCCGGCGCCATTATGATCACCGACGGCCGCGTCCACGATGTACCGACCGACGTCGGCGCGCTCGGTTTTGCTGCGCCGGTTCACGCGCTCATTACCGGCAACAAGAATGAGCGCGACCGGCGCGTGGCGCTCCTTGCCGCGCCTCGCTTTGGCATTGTCGGCCAATCACAGACCGTGACCTATCAGGTCGAAGATCAAGGCGCCAAAGAGCGCACCGCCTCGGTTACCGTTCGTCGCGACGGCGACGTCGTGGAGACGCGAACTGTCCAGGTCGGAACGCCGCAGCGCGTCGATATCCCGATCCCGCACGGTGGGCAAAACATTGTCGAGATCGAAGCCGCGCCGCTCGCCGGCGAACTGACAACGGTCAACAACCGCGCCGTGGTCACGATCGACGGGGTGCGCGACAAGCTGCGCGTGCTGCTGGTATCGGGCGAACCGAACGCCGGCGAGCGCACCTGGCGCAACCTGCTCAAGTCGGACGCCTCGGTCGATCTGGTTCATTTCACCATTTTGCGCCCGCCCGAGAAGCAGGACGGCACGCCGATCAACGAGCTTTCTTTGATCGCTTTTCCGACCCGTGAGCTGTTCCAGCAGAAGATCGACGAATTCCAGCTCATCATCTTTGACCGCTACGCGCGTCAGGGTGTGCTGCCGCTGATCTATTTCGACAACATCACCCGCTTTGTGCGCGAGGGTGGTGCAATACTGGTCGCCGCCGGTCCGGACTATGCGAGCCAGAGCAGCATCTGGCGCACGCCGCTGGATGCCATCCTGCCCGCCGAGCCCGACGGCAATGTCACCGAGCGCGGCTTCCACGCCCGCCTCACCGAGCTTGGCAAGCGCCATCCGGTAACGCGCGACCTCGAAGGATCCGACAGCGACCCGCCGCACTGGAGCCAGTGGTTCCGCGTCGTCGACACCAGAAAGCCGACCGGCACGGCGGTCCTGGAAGGGCCGGACAACAAGCCGCTTCTCGTACTGTCCCGCGAAGGCGAAGGCCGCGTTGCGCTGCTCCTGTCCGATCACATCTGGCTGTGGGCGCGCGGCTTCCAAGGCGGCGGTCCGCATCTCGATCTGCTGCGCAGGCTGTCGCACTGGCTGATGAAAGAACCGGATCTTGAGGAGGAAGCGCTTCGGCTCGAAGTCCGCGGGCACGAACTTCTGATACGGCGGCAGACCATGGCCGATGACGTTGCCCCCGTGACCTTGACTTCACCTTCGGGCGCGACCTCAACGCTCAAATTGACGGCGATTAAACCTGGAGCGTGGTCAGCAAGCGTGACGACGAAGGAGCTTGGGCTGTGGCGGGCGACCGACGGCAAGCTCAACGCGCTCATCAACATCGGTCCTGCCAACCCGCGCGAATTCGCCGAAGTGACCTCGACGACCGAGGTGCTGTCGCCGATCGCCACCGCCACTGGTGGCGATTCACGCCGGCTCGATAATGGAAGCGGCGACAGCGTGCCGCGTGTGCTCGCCGTGCGCTCCGGCGACACCTACCAGGGCGACGACTGGATTGGCCTGAAGATGCGCGATTCCAGCATCATCCGCGGTATCGGCGTGCTGCCGGTGTTTGCCGGTCTGCTCGGTCTTCTGCTTCTGCTCGGAAGTCTCGCCGGCACGTGGGCACGAGAAGGCCGCTGAGCAGTAGCGCAGCCTTGCGCGACGCGCGGGCGCGTTAAACCCGAAAGACAGTGAGGCCCAAGACCAGCAGCACCAAAAAACTCACCACGAAAATGAAAAACAGTATGCGCGCGATATCGGCGGTCGCGGCCGATATGCCAGTGAATCCAAACAACGCTGCGACAAGCGAAATCAACAAGAAAATCAGCGCCCATTTCAGCAAAGACATGACCGGTTCCTTTCGCGGTTGGTAACCGAAAGGCCCAGCTTTAGTTCCATCATTGGTTTTGACCCGCGGCGGCGCACGCTCCTGCAGTCAAAGTCGTCGAGGCCGACCGCAAAACGACCGATAAGTCGGTCGAACGGCTGACGGGCAATAAGCCGGAGCTGCGCTTTGAGTTTATCCAGGAGCGCGCGGAGTTTGCCGGCGAGGTGGCGGCAGATGTCTAGTTTTTCCGTCGGCCCAGCGAAGCGGAAAGGGACACGGCCGAAGGGCAGTGAAAGGGCCAATCCCATTAGTTCTTAGACGCTCGCATGCGATATGCTGAGCCCGAAGCCAGGCTCATGCATGGTGCGTCGTTGGTTTAGACAACGTTTCCATTTCTAGTCTTTCTGCACGCTCTCTTGCTGATTTCATGAATTTTATAAACTGGTCGCGCAACGACCCCACATTACCACGATACTTCGGCTGCACGCCTGCAATCTTGAGATAAATATCGGTCAGCAGACCCTCAACTGCTTGTCTATTTTCATCTCCAATATTCGGACGATGGTACAACGCATTTAGCTTTGCGAACAAAACCGCCAAGGCGGCAATATTGTTCCGATAGCGCCGAGTTAGATCTTCGATAAGCCTCAAAGCCTCGCGCTGTGGTTCCGCGGCGTGGAAGAAGGCCAAGTCTATTTGAACACAGAAAAGCAATAGATGTTTGACGATTTCCGTTTCGCTAGTTTGCGAGAAACATTCCTTAAAAATCGTCCTTAGCTTGCCTGTTTCTATGTACTCGCCCATTGTCTGGCTTATGAAGACCAAGAAGCCACATTTGACCAGAAGTTCCGCAGTCTTTCTCTCCTCTTCAGAAAAGCGAGAGAATTTTTCAAGCTCGTTTGCTGGGCCGACACCCTCAGCTAGCTCGTCGAAATGCTTGCCCTGCCGACTTGCAAAAAAAGCCCAGCCATTGAGCGCTTCGTGAACAGCAGAAAGCTTCAGGTTAGGATCATCAACGAGTTCGCTGTTTCTTACCACGCCGACAAGACGGAGATCAAACCAAAATAATTTGCAAGCTCCCGTTCTTCCACGCTCTCAAACTCATCGGAAGGTCTTAACAATTTGCCAGCTAGTTCCTGCGGCTTAGCCGCCTGGTCCGGCATTCGTTCGACTAAGTCCATGACCTTGTCAACTTCTTCATCAGAAACAACCGACTCCTTTATGTTCTCGACCAGCGCCTTGCTAACCTCCTCCAATGCGTTGTATTTAAATCGAAGATCATAACCATCATGAAGGGCGCGGACATTTAGCTTGAGAGCATGCGCCTTAGTACGCTCGAGCAATACTTGCATGAGCGCAGTTTCGTTACGCGTTAGTCCGGTAAAAAGATCAATTTCACGGATATAGTCCATGGTCCGATCATGAGATACAATTTGTTCCAAGAAGCCGCGGTCAATTTGAAAGTATCGCGCCAAATAAAATTCCCTAAGGCAACCGTACCGAAATGCAACTTTGATTCCATCTTCTGTTTCGCCTTCATACAAAATTCCGACCCGAATTAGTTGAGTCAGAAAAGAAGAAGCGTCATGCGGCCATGATCGCGACCTAAAAAACTCGACCGTAAACGTAACCAGATCATTCTTGTCTATAACAGTTTCATTTTGGTGCGCGACAAGCCTGTGCGCCAAATGCGCAAGGAATGCGTCTTTGAGTGTGTAGTCGATAGTGCCGCGGTCAAGTTCGGAAGAGCTGGCCTTTTGTAAAATCGCCTCAATGAACCGCTCTAATAGTACGGCTTCGTTGATTTGCCCTAAAGTTTTATCGCGCTCCATTACGGTTATTAACATTAGTACGATGTAGGGCGTTTTAGGTAGGGCCGCGCGATCAAGCTGTTTGAGTATTGCATCCACGTCTCTCCGCGTGCCGACGCCCGTTTTCTTCAGCCTAGATTGGGCGAGACTACGAATTCTATTACGCGTGAGCGGCTGCAAATAATAAGTGTCTCGATCAAATTCGTACTTTGGCTTCGCGCCGATCCTCACCGTTTCTTCATCAATCAAGTCTGCCAGAAGAATGAACTTATTTTGTGGAAATCGCGCCAGGAAGGCTTCGACCATCTTCTGCTTCTTTGCACGGACCGCGGCATCACGGTGCGAACTCTCAAAATTGTCGATTAAAAAGCAAAAGGCACCCTTTTGAAGATACTCGTCAACGTCAATTTCTATACCTGCTCGGCGCAGGAATATACGTGTTGCCTTTTCCACATAGTCCGTACCAAACTTAACGAACGACAAATCAATGTAGATTGGTATCTTAAGCTGCTTTGCTTGCCCTGAAGCAGCGAGATGACCGAGGTAATACGCGAGGGTAGTTTTTCCGCTCTCGCGACGACCGAAAATTAGGATGGATTTTTTTGCATTCACGATGTCGATTTCATGCACAGCGTCGTCGGCAGCTGCTAATCTTGTCGGGTCTGCCACTTCGGCACCGGCCAAGGCGAGATCAGACCTCGCGCTCAGCTCAACGGGGATGTACAGCTCTTCGATGCTTTTCCCGGTTGGCAGGTTGGCGTAGGACGCGACGATGTGCTGGATCGCGGTTTCTTCCCAGAGCGGACGCATTTGTTGAAGAATGTTCTCGACAGAGACGTATCTTTCAAGTTCCTCCGGCCCGCGCAGTTGCACGAAAAATCGCCCGTCCTGACTGACATTTGTTGCAGCAGAAAACTTTTTAGGCTCATCCTCGTATCTGCGTAGTGTAAATTCGCATTGCTGCCCTCGGGTATCGAAGCGAATAGAGCAGTAACCATTGAACCACCGCCGACTGACGTAAAGGGCACCGCCCTCGCTGAACACTGCCCTACCCATTGGGGTTTCCTGCCATTCCGGGCTTTGTCGGTGGGTATGGCCCGTTAGTATCAAATCGAAGTCTCGCATCAATAAAGGCCGACAATCTTCGCGATCAAACTCACGCAACCAGCCTAGTGGATGGTGCATCATCGCAATGCGGATATCGCAGCTCGCAATGTCGCTGCTGGCTTCGGTAACCGCACGTTCGCCGATTAGGAGCCGTCCGTAATCACGACCCTCTTCGCCAGTGCAACGCCAAGCACTGTTGAGGCAAGCGATGCCAAGAGAAACACCATTTATATCCAATGTGGAGGTACAAAAGAACGGCGTTTTGCGAATATGCAGCGCATCGTTTATTAGATCATGAAATTCGAAATAATTGCTGAGGCGGCGAAAATTGAACGCAATGTCGGCGCCCACGAGAAACTGATCAATAAACCCATTCAGCTTTTCACGAGTTGACAGGCTGCTGAACTGTCCATCCTCGACGATCGCGTTATTCCGCACCTCGTCGCGATCAATGTCGTGATTCCCGGGTACAATAAAAAAACGGTTTGGCGGAACGCCGAGCTGCTTCAGAACCGGCTCAATAAGTTGTTCATGCGCGATATAAAAATCATCATCTTTGCCACCGGCATGAACCAGGTCCCCAGAGAAACAAACGATGTCAGGCTTCGGTATCGTTTTCTCGTCGGCTAAGTCGCGTAATAATGCGTCCTTAACGAATTGAAAATCTCGATAGTTTGTTTGCGATAAGTGGACATCGGAAATGTGCAAAATCTCAGTCATAGGGGCGCTACTCTAATCGAATGATCTACCCATGGTTGTTTAGAGTAATTTTCTTGACCGAGAGGCGCAAGCTTGAGGGACGAGCGGACAAAGTAAGGCCGTCACGTTTTTCTTGACTTTCGTCCCCATTTCAGTTATCAGATAACGAATCTCGCTCAGCGAAGGGCGCTTTCTAGATGCGATCCTGAAGGTGGAGCGAGTGCGGTTCCTGCGGGCGGATTCGCAATCCGTTCTCGGGCGGTCTGGGCGTCACAAACAGTACGCAGTTTGCGGAAATGCAAACTGCTATGCCCCTCCGGCACTACGACCGGGGTGCCAGGTGCCTGGCTTAAGCGCGATCGATGGTGCGGGTAACGCCTGCATCCTCCCGTTCGCGCGAAGCGCGGCCTGGACTGAGTCTTGGCGTTCGCTCGCCGAGGCAAGCGCCGCGGCGGAGCGCCGAAAGGCGAGCGGGCCCCTCCCTACCCTCCCCCGCAGGCGGGGGAGGAAGGAGACAAAGAGGCCCGCTGCCGCGCAGCGGATAAGTTTGCGCTCGTTGCGCACGCTTGTTTGCGCATGCGCGGATAGGATGGTGCGCCTATCGGCGCTCCGCTCCCTTCGCATTTTTTTCTTGGTGGTGGTGAGACATGCCTCGGGCGCGGACGCGTCGCGAGAACGGATTTGTTTTCACCTCTCCCCGCACGCGGGGAGAGGGAGTGCGCTGAGGCGTCGCGACAAGGTTTCGGCGAATTGTTCGACGCTCGGCTGCTCGCAACGACGAGAGAGAACGCAAGGACGGAAGAATGCGGACGGATTTAAGTTTCCGATTCAGGCCGCACCGGCCCGGACACGCCTTCAAACGCACCGTCGGTCAATTCGGCGACCAGGAGCCTGTTGGGATCGACTGGACCGGGCATGATCGCGCGGCCCGGCGGGACGGGTTTGAAACCGCATTTTCCATAGTAGGGCTCGTCGCCAACCAGGAGCACCAGCCGGTGGCTGTTCGCGCGTGCCGCTTCCAGCGCGCGTGCGATCAGAGCCTGACCAACGCCCCGCTCGCGAAACGGCGGCTCCACAGTGAGCGGGCCAAGCAGCAATGCTTTGGCTTCACCGATGCGCACCGGGGAGAGCCTCACCGAACCGACCAACAACGTGCCGATACGCGCGGTGAATGATAGATCGAGGCGGTGTGACACCTGCTCTCGCAGACGGTACGCGGTCTTGGCGTAACGCCCCGGACCGAACGTGCGCTCATGCAGGCGCTCGATCGCCGGCGCGTCGTGCGCCGTCTCCGGCAAAATGGTCAGCGAGATGTCGGTCATGGCGCCGCCGCGTAGCACCTGCGCAAGTCCCGGTCCAGCCAAACACTAACGATCGCCGAGGGAAATGCTTACATCCACCGCAGCAATTCAACGGAGACTACGATGGGCCTGCTCGTCGACGGCGCTTGGCAAGATGTTGATATGCGGGTCCAGGACGGTCGTTTTGTCCGGAAACCTACGGCATTCCACAATTACGTCACCGCGGATGGCAGTCCCGGACCAACCGGCAAAGGCGGGTTTGCCGCTGAACAAGACCGCTATCATCTGTATGTTTCGCTCGCCTGTCCGTGGGCGCATCGCACTCTGATTTTCCGCAAACTGAAAAAACTCGAGAGTGTGATTTCGGTCTCGGTAACCGTCGCGCTGCTCGGCAAAAAGGGCTGGGAATTCGGCACTGAACCGGGCGCGACGCTCGACACCATCAACGGCAAATCCGTACTTGCCGACATCTACGTACTCGCCGATCCGCACTACACCGGCCGCGCGAGCGTGCCTGTGCTTTGGGACAAAAAGCAGCGCACCATCGTCAACAACGAATCCTCCGAAATCATCCGGATGCTCAACTCCGCATTCGATGCATTCACCGATGTGCGCACCGACTATTACCCGGCGGAATTGCGCGGCGATATCGACCGCATCAACGACCTCGTCTACGACACCGTCAACAACGGCGTCTATCGCTCGGGCTTTGCCACCACGCAGGGTGCGTATGAAGAGGCCGCACGCGCTGTGTTCGCCACGCTCGATCAACTGGAAGAGCGGCTGTCGCGGCAACGTTATCTGGTCGGGCGCCAGATCACCGAAGCCGATTGGCGATTATTTACGACGCTGGTTCGTTTCGATGCGGTCTATTATAGCCACTTCAAATGCAACCTGCGGCGCATCATCGATTATCCGAATCTGTGGAATTACCTGCGCGATCTCTATCAGGTGCCCGGCGTCGCCGAGACCGTCAGCATGGATCACATCAAGCGGCACTATTACGGCAGCCATCGCAACGTAAACCCGACCGGCATCGTGCCGATCGGGCCGCTCATCGACTTCACCCTGCCGCACGACCGCGGTCGGTTTGGCTAAACATAAAGGAAACGGCTACCGGGCCCGGAACGGCGCGACAGCCGTAGCTCCGAACCCGGATTACCAGGGGTAATAGAGGCGGCACTCGTAGTAGGGATAACCGCAATAGCCGGGATAACCGCCATACGCGTAGAGGCCGCCCAGGCCCAAGCCAAGTCCTACGCCGGGGCCCCATCCCCAACCACGGTACCCATAGCCACGACCCCAACCGCCGCGCCAACCGTCGCCGTGCCAGCCGCCGGCCCAGTGGCCGCCAGCGAAACGAGCTCCGCCGAAATGTGCTCCACCGGCAAAGTGCGCTCCGCCGAAGTGAGCCCCTCCGCCAAAGTGACCGCCACCGCCAAAGTGACCGCCGCCGCCACCTCCGTGCCCCGCTGCAAGCGCGCCAGTGCTCATCGTCGCGGTGCCAAGCGCCACGGCCGCGGCGAGCGCCAGTATCTTCTTCCGCATCAGAGTCTCTCCTTCTGCGACCTCAAATCGCCTGTGCCGAACAACCCACCAAACAACCCGTGTCCGAACGTGGTGGTTCCCGGCCAGCGAAACAAATGACCGAATGACGCAGATTGAATTACAAGATCGTGATGTCGTCGGCGTTTCCGAAATTCACCAAACCTCGGCAGCAGTGATTGGTTCGAGCACTTCGGCGATCCGCGCCCGCGTCGCGCGCGTTGTATCCGGCGGAAGAGCATCGGGCGCGAAAAACCCGTGCGCCGCGATTTCGTGGTTCGGCTGCGGCGGCCCACTCTGACGAAAAAAACGCACCACATAGAGCGCGACGTGATCGCGACGCGACACACGCCGATTGTAATAGATGCCAAAGAGAGGCGCGGGCCCGGTGAGTTCGATGTTGCCTTCCTCACGCAATTCGCGCTCGAGGGCTTTCGCAAGCGTTTCACCCACCTCAACGCCGCCGCCCGGCAAATGCCAGCCGGCGATGTAGCTGTGCTTGACCAGAAACACCCGGCCCGCACCGTCGATGACAAGGGCACGGACGCCGATCGTCAGGCCACGGGCAAAGCGCCAGTAGAAATGGAAAAAGCGCCGCAGCACCGGCTCAAACGCCCGGCGCAAGGAATCAAGCTGCATGTGAACGAACTCCAGCAACGCCTTGGTAAATCCGGCATCTTGGCATTCCCTCACCCGACCCTTTTAAGCACTCCTCCGCCATAGATCGCGCCGGCTTCGATTCCGCTTCCACCCACGCCCGCTCTAGCTTTTAAAGTTTAGAGGCGTTCTAATATGGTAATTCGGCACTGAGGCGATCCCCCGTGAAGCGCTTTTCCGACTTGAGTGAACAGGAAGTCCTGGCGCTCGCCATTTCCAACGAAGACGAAGATAACCGCATCTACCGCTCTTTCGCAGGCGCCCTGCGCGGTTCCTATCCCGACACGGCGGCGATGTACGACACGATGGCGGAAGAAGAGATCGGCCATCATGACATGCTGCTCGAACTCTACCGCAAGAAATTCGGCGACTTTCTCCCGCTTATCCGGCGGCAGGACGTCAAAGGCTTCGTCGCACGTCGCCCGATCTGGCTTAACCGGCCGCTCGGCCTCGACGCGGTACGCAAATTCGCAGAGGAGATGGAATTCGAGACGGCGCGTTTTTACCGGCGCGCGGCGGAATCGGCGCGCGACAACGCCACCCGCGATCTGCTCACGGAGCTCGCCGCCGCCGAGGACAAACACGAGAAGCTTGCCCAGGAACTCGGCGAGGGAATTTCGCCGAGTGCGCGCAAGGCCGAGGACGAAACCGCGCGCCGCATGTTCGTGCTGCAATATGTCCAACCGGGTCTGGCAGGCCTTATGGACGGTTCGGTTTCCACGCTCGCGCCGTTGTTTGCTGCCGCGTTCGCCACTCACAATACCTGGGCGACGTTTCTGGTCGGTCTCGCGGCGGCAGTCGGCGCCGGAATCTCCATGGGCTTCGCCGAGGCGCTATCGGATGACGGCTCGCTCACCGGACGCGGCGCGCCGCTGGTGCGCGGTGTGGTGTGCGGCGTCATGACGGCGGTGGGTGGGCTCGGCCATACCCTGCCCTACATCATTCCGCATTTTTACGTGGCGACCGTGCTCGCGTTTGCAGTCGTCGCGATCGAGCTTGCCGCCATCTCATGGATCCGCACCCACTATATGGATACGCCGTTTCTGCAAGCCGCCTTCCAGGTCGTGGTCGGCGGCGTGCTGGTCTTTGCCGCCGGCATTCTCATCGGCAGTTCGTGACCGCCAAGTCGTTCATGATCGTCACTTGGCGCTCATCATAAAATCTTTGGTACAAGCCCGATTCGCACCCATGATGCGGCGATGTTTGCGCTCGCCCACCTTTCCGATCTGCATCTTTCGGCACGGCCGCGGCCGCTCGATCTTCTCGGCAAACGCGGCCTCGGTTTCATCAACTGGCATCGCGGGCGGAAACACGTGTTCCGCAGCGAGGTGCTCGATGCGCTGACGCGCGACCTGAAAAGCCTCGACGTCGACCATACTGCGGTCACTGGCGATCTGGTCAATTTCTCGGTGCCCGCCGAATACGCGCGTGCCCGCGCCTGGCTCGAAACGTTAGGGCCACCGGCCGCTGTCACCGTCATTCCCGGCAATCATGATATTTACGTACCGCAGGCGCGGTGCTGGCCGGCCGAATTCTGGGGCCCCTATATGCAGGGCGACGACGGCGCTGCGCCCGGCACTTTTCCATTCTTACGCCGGCGCGGCGACATTGTGCTGATCGCGCTATCGTCGGCGCTGCCAACCGCGCCGTTTTCGGCGACAGGCCAGCTCGGCGATCAGCAGCTTTCGCGCTTGGCCGAAGCGCTCGACCAAAACCGCGACCGGTACCGGGTCGTCCTCGTCCATCATCCACCGCTAAGCCCGCCGAGCCGGCACATGCGACGTCTCACCGACGCCGCCGCGTTTCGTCGCGTACTGGCGAAAAAAGGCGCCGAACTTGTTCTTCACGGCCACGATCATTGTTTCTCAGTCATTTGGCTCGACGGGCCGACAAAGGGCATTCCCGCGGTCGGCGCGCCGTCGGGCTCGGCGCGCGCGCCGCACGGCCACGAGGACGCCGCCGGCTATAATCTCTTTCACATTGACGGCGAACCAGGCGCTTGGCGCTGCGAGATGATCGCGCGGCAGCGCAGCACAGACGGCAGCGTCCGCGAACTCAAGCGGCAAAAGCTTTCTTAGGAGTGACCAGCCACCAGCAAGACGATCAGCACCAGCGTGACGAGGCCGAGGAAAAAGCCAAGCAGCAATGTGCCAAACATGCGGCGGCGGCGACGTCTTCGCTCGCGCATCACCTCCCGCCGCGCGACGCGGCCGGTGAAATCGGGATCCTCTTCGAGCGCGCGTTCACGTTCCACCAGCCGGCGCGCGACGTATGCGGTGACCGCCTTCACCACGTTGGGAATTTCATGCGACTCAGCGAGCACGCGGCGGCCGACGCGCGTGTCCTGCAGCAGACGATAGATGCGCTTGTCGCGGCCCATGGCCACATGCACGACCGCGTCGACCCACAGTCGCGGCGTCTCGCCGCGGCTCAAGCCCCGATCAAACAATTCGATTTCGGCGGGTATTTCGGCGAACAGCGGATCAAGCGCCTCGTTGAGGAGCTCAAGACGCGCCACCTCGGCGTCGCGCAAATCGACCACGACGCTTGATCGCTCGGCCGCTTCAACGCGCGCCTCATGCACCGCCTGTTTGAGCGGTGAACTCAGTTGCGTATCAGCCGAGGCAGCCGCCGCTTTGCGCTTTCGACCCCACATCACCCACACCGTAACATCCGCCGACCGACGATACTCTCTCGGCTAACCCCGCGACAGTGCCGGCAGCCTCCGGGGTTACCAAAAGCTATGAAACTGTGGCCGATTCGGGAGCGATTGGCCTCCTCGGGCCCGCCCCTCTTCCAAATCGTTAGCCGCGCGGAACGATGCCGTAAGGCCGCGCCCAACCCAGGCCTTCCTCGGTGCGGCCGCGTGGCCGGTACTCGCAGCCGACGAAGCCCGCGTAGCCAAGTCCGTCGAGGGCCGCGAAAATTTCCGGATAATTGACCTCGCCTTCGTCCGGCTCCTGGCGCGCCGGAACGCCGGCGATCTGAACATGGCCGATCAGCGGCAAATGCGCTTCAAAGCGCCGGATGAGATCGCCGCCGAAGATTTGTGCGTGATAGAAATCGAACTGAATGCGCAGATTGGCGCTGCCAACCTTGCCGACGATATCGGCGGCCTGCTCGACGCGATTGAGGAAATAGCCCGGCCGGTCGCGCGGATTAAGCGGCTCGATCAGGAGCGTGATCCCGACCCTTGCTGCCTCAACCGCTGCCTGCGCAAGATTTCTGATGAAGACCATCTCGGCCGCCGGGCGCTGCTCGGGTGGGATGCAGCCGGCCATGCAATGGACGGTGCGGCCGCCAAGCGCCACCGCGTAATCAAGCGCGCGCGTAAATGCCCCCTCCCATTCGCGCTCGCGGCCCGGAACAGCGGCGAGCCCGGCCTCACCCTCACGGCCGAACGGCGTATTGACACCAAGCGGCGTGAGGCCGTGCAGCGCCAGCTCCGCTTTCACGGCCGAAGCCGCGATGTCATACGGAAACAACAATTCGACCGCGCTGAACCCGGCCGCAGCTGCCGCGCCGAAGCGCTCGATCAAAGGGCGCTCAGCGAACAAATACGCGAGGTTGGCGGAAAAGCGGGGCATCCGGTTTTTGTTTCGCGTTGAACGGCAATCGTCAATGTTTTCATCTGGCTCGCGTCACGCCTGGCCCGGCTTGAGTGTGACCGCGACGGCGACCTTGTGCTATGGGATTTCGCCCATCATATTACCCACTACCATGGTGGGCGATTTTGTGGTTGACCAAATTCCAGCCGGTTGGTTCGCTGTTGAGCAGAAACCGTGCGCGAACAAGAACTCTGAAATTGGCACACAGGTCGAGGAAACCGCAGGACGGCGTATCATGAACGCCCAGCAATTACTTCAGGAAATATCGGATTATTGTCGGCAATCGGGGCTCGCCGAATCGACTTTCGGACGCCGCGCGGTCAACGACGGCAAACTCGCCGCGCGGTTGCGCAACGGGGGCCGTATTACCACCGACACGCTTGACCGCATCCACGGCTTCATGGCCGCCCACCCACCTCAGGGGCCTCGTCCTATCGTGATTGAACGATCCCGCGAACACCGCCCAACGACCTCACTGCCTCCGGCGCCCGCGCCTATTGCTCCGGCCAAAGCCGGTGCAACGGCCGAAGACCCGCAGCGCAACTTCCGCTTTTTCGATAACCGGCAGAAGTATCTGCTGTTCGTCAACACCTGCAGCGAGAAGTGGGAGGTCGCGCACCGGGTCTCCGAAGAGCTCGCTCACATTCATCCACGCCCCCCGGCCGTGCGCGTCTTCGATGCCGGCGTCGGCGATGGATCCGTGCTGACGCGGGTGATGCGAGCCATGCACGACCGCTTCACCCACATGCCGTTTTACGTGGTCGGCAAGGAAATCAGCCTCGAAGACGTGCGGCTGACGCTGCAAAAAATGTCCGACCGCTTCTTCGAACACCCGTCTACCGTGTTGGTGCTGACCAACCTCGCTTACGCGGACGCGCCATGGCTGCACGTGAAATCGCTCAATGCCGCGTCGAGCCTGGTTTGGCATGAGCTGCCGCTGGTCGGTAATTCCGCTCATCGCTTCGAAGAGCAAATTATGGACCTCGAGCCGTTCCTGGCTCAGAACTGGAAGGCCGGCGTGAGCCCGCGAACCGGCAATCCGGTTTACGAGCGGCCCGTCGTGCTCGTGCTTTATCGCGAAGATCATCGCTTCGTGCTCGATCCGATCATTCCTCGAGCCGGCGGTACCAGTGCGAATTACGATCTCGTCATTGCCTCTCAGCCCTATCGGGCGCGCGCCTCACTTGAATTCAAAGCCTCCCGCGTCGTTGCTCCGCTGGCACGCGCACTCGGACCTGGCGGACGGCTGATCGGTATTCAGTCACACGGTCACGACCCCGGCATGGAAATCATCCAGAAGGTCTGGCCGGACGATCATCCGTTCATTCACGACCGCCACCAAATCCTGAAGGCGGCCAAGCATGAGCTTGGACCGGCCGGCCGCGATCTCAACTTCAACGCCTACGCCGATAACCGGTCGCTGTTCCGCTACGTGATGCACACGTTGCCGTCGGAAATCTCCGAGTTGATCGGCACCTCGACACTGTTCGCAGCATGGAACGCGGCGATCTACGTGGCACAGGTGGAGGATGACCGGCTCGACGGCGCAGTGGCGGACGGGCGCTACATCGACGCCACGCGCGCAGTGCTGCGCGAACGCGGTGGGCTGTGGTTCTTCGATGAATCCTACGTGATCTCACGCCGTCGCGCGTAAAGCCTCCTCCTCCGGAGCGGGGAGGATGAACGTGGAATGGTGAGCGCATGATAACCGCACTCCCAGTTCCAGATCAGGCCGCCGCCGATCCGATGGCCGGTATCGTGGCGTTGATGGCCGGATTTTCCATTGAGGCGACGCGGCCGTCAGACGCCGACATCGCCGCGCTCTCGGTGCTTAAGCGCGGCACATCCATCTATCTCAGCGCGGTGCCTAACCGGCCGGCGGCGGAAGCGATCGCCGCCGCGGTGCGCGTGCGCGCCGCCGGCTTTGACCCCGTGCCGCACGTGGCAGTCCGCAATTTCGCCAATGCCGGGGCGCTTGACGATTTCCTGGCGCGGCTCAATGGCGAGGCTGCGGTGAAGGCGGTGCTCGTCATAGCCGGCGACCGCGCCGAGCACGGACCGTTCCGACGAGCGCTTGACGCCATAGATTCGGGCGTACTGCAGCGGCGCGGAATCCGCACCATCGGCATCGCCGGCTACCCGGACGGCCATCCGCGCATTGGCGCCGACGAACTCAACCGCGCGATGGCGGAAAAAATCGCGGCGGCGGAAGCGATCGGGTTGACGGTCGAGATCGTCACTCAGTTCTGCTTTGATGCAGGTGCGATCCAAAACTTCATCGCCCGGCTGCGCGCTTTCGGCTTCGAGCACCGGCTGCGCATCGGGCTTGCGGGGCCGACCAGTCTTACCTCGCTGATGCGTTACGCCAGCCGCTGCGGCGTGCGCGCCTCCGCGCAAGGTCTGGCGCGGCGCGCCGGGCTGATGCGGCAAATGTTCGCCATGAACACTCCGGATGATCTGGTGCGCGCGCTTGCCGAAGCGGCGCCGGTTAATGTGGTGCCGCATTTCTTTTCATTTGGTGGCATCGCTGCGACCGGCCGCTGGGCCCGCACCGTCGCCGACGGTCTCATCACACTCGAGGCCGGCGGCGGATTCCGTGTCGAGCCGCCAAATCCGGCCGGGTCGAATTAATCAGACTCCAATCCACCCGACTCCGACGTTCTACGCCGGATCGGCAAAGGGCTATACCGACTATCCGGTGTCGCCGAGCTGAGGACTCGCGATTCCGTGAACGGCCAAAAGCCGGAGCAGGCCCACAACGTCCGACGGGATTTCACTGGATAATAGCAATTTTTCAACAGCTTGGCTGGAAAGCGAGGTGTTGTGACCCCGGTCACTTCGGCGCGGAACCCGATGCCATAGTTTGGTGTTGGGCGGTAGCTGATGAGGGAGCACCCCAATGATCACCGCGCTGAAGTACTTAGGTCTGGTGACCGAGCAAGTGTTTGAGTGGCAGATGCGCCGTGCTGCAATCAGGATCAGTGCGCGCCAGCATCTCTTTCCGCATCACCGAAGCTGAGGCGCGAAGACGTCCTTAGGCCGCCAGCTGATCGGACAAACTCTCCAGATTTTCTACGGCCAAATCGACCGGTACATTTGGGGCAGATTCGCCCCGTCCCTGCCCAGCTTCATCCGGACGCGCAATGTGTGCGGTGTAAAACCCGAGCGCCGCAGCAGCGGCAAGATCCGAGCTGTGCGCGGCGACCATCAGGCACTCCTGCGGAGCAAGATCGAAAGCCTCTGCGGCAGCGAGATAGACGCGCGGCTTCGGTTTATAGTCGCCGGCAAACTCGGCGCCCAAAATCGCATCCCACGGGAAATCATTGCGCCGCGCCAAATCGACCATCAGCGAGACATTGCCGTTCGACAATGGCGCCAGAAGATGGCGGCGCTTGAGACGAGCAAGTCCTGATGGCACGTCGGGCCATGCATCGAGCCGGTGCCATGCCATGTTGAGGCGGCGGCGATCCCCCTCGCCGAGCCCGCCGGCGCCGAAGCGCGGCAGGATACGATCCAGATTGCGCCGATGCAGGACGTCGAGCTTGCAGAACGGCAGCCGCCCGCTCCGCACCTCTTCCATGGCCCCCTGGTATTCGCCGCGCCAGGCGTCGGCGAAGGCAAACCAATCGGCCGCGTAGCCGAGCGGCGCCAGTATCGCCTCACTCTCTCGTGCAATGCTGGTGCGCCAGTCGACCAAGGTGCCGAAAACATCGAACAACAGGGCTTTCACCGCGGATGGCATCCGCTACACTTAGCGGAACGGCGCGACCCGCAATAGCGCGGGCGGGAAACGTTTCAGGCGGCGGCATGTCGGAACAGGAACGGTGGGAGACGCGGTTTCGTTCTCCTGACTATGTCTTCGGCACGGCGCCGAATGCGTTTCTCAAAGCACAGGTGCATCATCTTCATCCCGGCCAAACCGCGCTTTCGGTGGCCGACGGCGAGGGCCGCAACGGCGTCTGGCTTGCTGAACAGGGCCTTGACGTACTCGCAATTGATTTTTCTCCGGCCGCGCTCGCCAAAGCACAGACGCTGGCGCAAGAACGCGGGGTTAAGCTACGGACCGAAGTCGCCGACTTGACCAACTGGCGGTGGCCGGAAGCCGCATTCGACGTGATTGCCGCCATTTTCATGCAGATCGTCTTTCCTGCAGAGCGAGCCGCGCTTTTCACCAACCTCAAGCGCGCGCTAAAGCCCGGCGGGCTTCTGCTCATGCAGGGCTATCGCGTGGAGCAGCTCACTTATCGTACCGGCGGGCCGCCGGAGCCGGAGCGTCTGTACACACGTGCCTTGCTGGAGGAAGCCTTCGGCGACATGGCCGAGCTTGAAATCCGCGAGCACGACAGCGCGATCAATGAGGGCACCGGGCATGTCGGCATGTCGGCGCTGATCGACCTCATCGCCAAGAAATGAAGTCAACCAAGCAGGACTACATGCCCAAAAAGCCGTCAAAACAGTCGCGCAAGCAGCCCTCGCCTCGCCTGCCCGCCATCGCGATGGACAGTCTCAAACCCGAGCAACAGGCAATCGTGGATGCGATCAATAACGGCCCGCGCGGCCGCTTCATGAATGTGGGTCCATTCGCGGTTTTTCTGCATGCACCCACCTACGGCATGCTCACGCAGCAGCTCGGCGGGCATCTGCGTTTCAACACCAGCGTGCCGCCGCGGCTCTCAGAGTTCGCAATTCTTTGCACCGGGCGATACTGGAAAGCGCAGTTTGAATGGCATGCGCATGCCAAGATCGCGGCCAAGCAGGGCGTGAAGGAAGCGACGATCCGCGACTTGCATGCCGGCCGCACGCCCAAATCGGCGCCGCGCGACGAAATGGCGATCTACGCCTTCGTCAAGGAGCTCTATGCGACAAGGCGGGTGAGCAACGCCACATACGCGCGGGTGCAGAAATTACTCGGCGATGCCGGCGTGGTCGAGCTGGTCGGCATCCTCGGCTATTATGTTCTGATATCGATGACGCTCAACGTCTTTCGCATGCTGCCGCCGGATGGCACACCGCTGCCGTTCCCCGAGCCGGCGAGCAAATAAAATTTCAGGCGACGCGGCCGGCGGCCTTCTGCGACACGTGCATCGCATCTCTGGGCGTTGCCCCGCGCGGCTTGTTCATGCGCTGGCGCAGAAGTTCGAGGAAACGTTGCTTCGGCATCGGCGGTGCGATCAGCGGTCCCTGCCCGAAGTCGCAGCCCATCACCATCAAGGTCTGCAGGTCGGCCGAGCTCTCGACACCCTCCGCCACTGCGGCGCTGCCAAAGCGGTGCGCCAGGTCAATGGCGGTCTGGCAGATGGCGGCATTTGCCGCATCGGTGGCGCAGCCGGTCACGAACGACTCGTCGATCTTGAGCTCTGCAAACGGCAGCGCCCGCAGGCTTGAGAACGATGAATAGCCGGCGCCGAACTCATCGAGCGCGATAGTGATGCCGCTCACCCGCAATTGCGTGGCGATCTCGTTGGCGAGCGCCGCATCGCGAACGATCCGATCCTCGGTCACTTCGAGGATCAATCCGGGCCAACGTTCGGATTTCGGCCGATATTCGGCGACCAGCCGCGGGATCGGCAGCTTGAACAGAACGTTGACCGGAACATTGACGGCCAGATGAAGATTAAAACCGGCCTCCTCGAACATGGTCCAATCGACGAGCGTCGCCAGCAGCGCCTGCTGCGCAAGCTCGGCAATACCATTCTCATCGACTTCGGGAAGGAAGTCGCCCGGCTGCAAGACGCCGAACTCGGGGTGGCGAATCCGCGCCAACGCTTCGGCGCCGGCAAGGCATTTGCGCTTGAGATCGATCTTGGGCTGATACCAGATCTCGAACCAATTGTTGCGCAGCGCTTCCGCGATCGCGATGCGTGGCCGAGCCGCCGCGTCCATGGAATCCGGTTGCGAACCCCGCTCGTCGCCGGCGAGGTTCGTGATCGGTCCCGACCAGTTGTGGATATCCTTCGGATCGGAATCGTTCATGCGCGCAGACCGGCGTGCGGTGTCATCGCGCAGGTATACGTCAACGAGTATTAACCAAAGGTAAGGCGCTTAGATATCAAGCGATCCATTCGGACGCGCTTAAGCGCCGCCCTTAGTGTCTGGGATAGGTTTGCCGCGATCGGCGGCAAGGCTGGATCAGTGCTTGTCCATCTGCATCATGCCGCCGTGGCTGTTGTTCATCATCATGGTGCCGCCGTGGCCGCTGTCCATCATCATGGCGCCGCCGGCACCGGCGGCAACGCCGGGCGCGGGCGCTCCGATGGCGGCGATCGGAAGTTCGATCTCGACAGTGCCGGCTTTCTCAAACTTGAGCGTCAGCGCGACCATCTTGCCTGGTTCCAGCGGATGTTTGAGGTGAACCAGCATCACATGCAAGCCCGCAGGCTTGAGCATCACCGTTCCACCCGGAGGAATTTCGAGGCCGCCCTCCACCGGCCGCATTTTCATGATGCCGCCTTCAAGGCTCATGGTGTGGATCTGGCATTCCGCAGCAGCATCGCTCGAAACGCACGTCAGACGATCCGGCGTGGTGCCTCCGTTGGTAACGGTCATGTAGCCCGCTGCCGAGCTTGCGCCTTTCGGCGTCGCGCGCGCCCAGGGTTGAGCAATGCGGATCGCGCCGACCTTGTAGTCGGCAGCGTAACCGGTCGCTGTCATCAATTGCGCCGCCGCCAACACGCAGACGCCGACAAGAATGCCGTAGATATATTTCCAAGCGAGATGTGACATGAGCTGCTCCCGTGTCGCGACCCTTGCGCGCCATCACTTAGAGACTTTAAGGCGGATAGCAATCGGCTGGAATGTGGCAAAGACGGCAAAATGCGCGGCGCGGCAAGGCGTTGAACTCGGCGGTAACCTTCGCTATACGGGCAGCAACGACCGGAGGGGCCCGCAGCAATCGGGCTGGAACAGCCTGATGTCTGCCACTTTCGATAAAGTCGCTGATATCATTGCGGAAACTTGCGATATTCCGCGTGATAATATCAAGCCGGAGAGCCACGCCATCAACGACCTCGAAATCGACAGCCTCGATTTCCTCGATATCGCCTTTGCCATCGACAAGACGTTCGGCATCAAGCTTCCGCTCGAGCAGTGGACTCAAGAGGTCAATGACGGCAAGGCGACCACGGACCAGTACTTTGTGCTCAATAATCTGAGCGCGGAAATCGACAAACTGATCGCGGCGAAAGGCGCCTGAGGCGCCGCGCATGCGTTTCGAATACTTTCAGATGATCGACCGTGTGGTCGCGCTCGACGTTGCCGGGCGCTCGGCTCGAGCCATTTGCACGGTGCCAAAAACGTCCACAATCTTCGAAGGCCACTTCCCGAGTTATCCGCTGATGCCGGGTGCGCTGCTGCTTGAATGCATGGCGCAGACCACCGGCTGGCTGCTGATTGCGATGAACAATTTTAACGCCATGCCGTTCATGGCCGGCGTCAAAGACGCGAAGTTCCGTACTGCAGTATTTCCAGGCGACGAACTCGAAATCGAAGGCACCGTCGTGCATGAGGGCTCGGGCTACGCGGTCGGCGAAGGCAAGGGCCGGCGAAACGGAAAGGTCGTCTGCGAGACGCGGATCATCTACACCATCATGCCATTTCCGAGCCCGGAATTCCGTACCGCGCTGTTCGAATGGGCGGAGCGCATCGAGGTGCCGATCAAGGAACTCACGAAGTGAGCGGACGCCGCGAGGTGTGGATCACCGGCGTTGGTTTGCTCACATGCCTTGGCGAGGGGCTCGAGGCGACATGGCAACACCTCGAACGTGGCGATCCGCCACCTTATGACGACAAGACCTTTGCACCCTATATCGTGCACCCGCTCGCGCCAGTGAATTTCGACAAGCAGATACCGAAGAAAAGCGACCAGCGGCAAATGGAGCTGTGGCAGCGCATCGGCGTTTACGCCGCAGGACTGGCGCTGAACGATGCCGGGATCGCCGGCAAGCCCGAACTGCTCGACGCCACCGACATGATCGTCGCCGCCGGTGGCGGCGAGCGCGACATCGCCGCCGACTCAACAATCCTCACCGGCATGCGCAAGGTCACGGAACGTGGCGCGTACCTCAACGAGCGGCTGATGAGCGATCTGCGTCCGACCCTGTTCCTGGCCCAGCTCCCAAATCTCCTCGCCGGCAACATCTCAATCGTGCATGGCGTCGTCGGCTCCTCGCGCACGTTTTTGGGCGAGGAAGCAGCCGGCGTCGATGCGGTGCGCATCGCGCACGCGCGCATCGCCTCCGGACAGAGCGAGTTGACGCTGGTGGGTGGCGCGTACAACGCCGCGCGCTGGGACATCCTCCTCATCTTCGAGCAGGCAGGAACCGCGCTGAAGGACAAATTCGCGCCGGTCTGGGATCGCGGGCCCCATGGCGGGCTTGCGGTCGGCAACATGGGGGCATTCCTGGTGCTGGAAAGCCGCGAGCACGCACAAGCGCGCGGCGCCCGTCCGCGGGCTCGGATTTCAGCAATCCACTCCGACCGCACGCAACGGCAAGCCGGGGACATCGAGGCGACGCTTCGCCGCGAGTGGGACGCGATCGTCCCACTGGTTGACCGCGCCCATGCCGGAATTATCTCCGGCGCGGCCGGGCTCGAACCATCAACGTCGGCCGAGCGGGATGTGCTCAAAGACATAGGCCTTCCCGTTCGCAATACCGGGACGTATATCGGTCACGGGCTCGAAGCCCAATTTGAGGCCAACTTGGGAATAGCCTGCGCGGTACTGGAACATGGCAAGCTGTTCGCGCCAGCAGGCACGGGAGACACGGGAGCGAGCCCGCCCGATATTTCTCAGGTGATAGTCACATCCGTTGGCAACTGGCGCGGCGAAGGTCTGGCGCTGGTTGAACGGGCCGGTTGAGGGAGCACTTCATGGCCGCGCCAAGTCGCGACAAGCTCGGGCGTCCGATCGTTGCCGTCACTGGGATCGGCGTGGTCACTTCGCTCGGCGTCGGCAAGTCGGAAAATTGGGCGAAATTGGCTGGCGGCGTATCCGGCATAAAACGAATTTCGCGCTTTCCGATCGAGGCACTGCGCACCACCGTCGCCGGCGCGGTCAATGACGTCTATCGGGACTCAATGCCGCCCGCGGAACTGTCCGAGCGCGTCGCCATGCTCGCCGCCGAAGAGGCGATCGCCGAAGCCGGCATCGGCAGCAAGGGCTGCTTCCCGGGGCCGCTTTATCTTGCGCCGCCGCCGCTCGAAATCGAATGGCGTGACCGGATCGAGATGGCGGAGTTGGCCGCTTCCAACGCCGACACCGGCTATCCCGACCTCATGCGCGTTGCCAACGACTTTGCCGCCAAGAACGGCGCGTTCAAATTCGGCATCATCGGCGAACACCTCGCCGAGCATTTCGGCACCGAGGGCTCGCCGGTTTCGCTCAACACCGCCTGCGCTTCCGGCGCCAGCGCGATCCAGCTCGGCATGGAAGCGATCCGGCGCGGCGAGTGCGAAGCAGCGCTCGCGATTGGCGCTGACGCCTCCTTAACGCCGGAATCACTGGTGCGGTTCTCACTGCTGTCTGCGCTTTCGACGCAAAACGATCCGCCGGAGCGGGCCTCAAAGCCGTTCTCCAAGAACCGCGACGGTTTTGTGCTGGCGGAGGGTGCTGCGGCTTTAGTGCTCGAAAATTACGATCACGCCCGCGCCCGCGGCGCCCGCATACTCGGCATCCTGGAAGGCGTCGGCGAAAAGTCGGACTCGTTTCACCGCACCCGCTCGAGCCCCGACGGCAAGCCGATCATCGCCTGTATGCGCAATGCACTCGCCGATGCGGGCGTCGCACCGGAGGACATCGACTACATCAACGCCCACGGCACTTCGACGCCAGAGAACGACAAGATGGAACATCTTGGCGTTTCTACGGTGTTCGGCGAGCGCATTCGCGGCATTCCGATCTCGTCCAACAAATCTATGATCGGTCACACGCTGACCGCCGCCGGCGTGGTCGAAGCGGCGTTCACTTTCCTGACGCTGCAAAACCAGCGGCTGCCCCCGACCATCAATTACCAAATTCCGGACCCGGCGATCGCGCTCGACGTCGTGCCGAATGTGGCGCGCGATGCGAAGGTCAATCGCGCCATTTCCAACTCGTTCGGCTTTGGCGGACAGAATGTCTGCCTCGTCATGGCGCTGGAGCCAGCGTGAGCCTCGCTACCGGAACTGCCGAAGGCGACCAGCATGACGGTCCTGCCCTATCCGCCGGGAGGTCCATGCGCGCACTTTTGCTGGTCGGTGACCGCAAGCTTGAGCTTCGCGACGTCGTTGCGCCGCCACCACCAGCACCGGGCGAAGTGCAGATCGCCATCAAAGCGATCGGCCTTAATCACATCGACGTCTGGGGCTGGCGCGGCATGGCCTTCGCCAAGCGCAAGCTGCCGCTGGTCGTTGGCGCAGAGGCGGCCGGCGAAATCCGCGCCGTTGGCGCCGGCGTGACCGATTTTAAAGTCGGCGATCACGTCGTCACCTATGGCGGGCTGACCTGCGGACAATGCAAAGCCTGTCGCGAAGGCCGCGATAATCTGTGCGAAAACGTCGCCGGCATCATGGGCTTTCACGTTGATGGCTTCGCCCGCGACTTGGTCAACATGCCCGCGCGGCTCGTGATCCCAGTTCCGGGGGGAGTGAGCTTTCGCGATGCCGCCTGCGCCCCGATCGCGTTCGCAACCGTCCAACATATGCTGTTCGACAATGCCAAGCTCGAACCGGGCGAGACGATTTTGGTACAAGCCGGCGGCTCTGGGATCGGCACCACTGCCATCAAAATGGCGAAGGCTATCGGCTGCACCGTCATCACCACGGTCGGCGACGATGACAAGGCAGCCAAGGCCAAGGCGCTCGGCGCCGACCACGTCATCAATTATAAAACCGATCGCTTCGAAGGCGTCGTGCGCAAACTCACCGGAAAGAAAGGCGTTGACGTCGCCTTCGAACACGTCGGCCCTGACACTTTCAACGGCTCGCTGCTCTGCCTCAAGCGCGGCGGCCGGCTCGTCACCTGCGGATCGACTTCCGGTCAGACGACCACGATCAACCTGTTCCAGCTGTTCCAGCAGCAATATCGCATCTTCGGCTCGTTCGGCGCCTCGATGCCTAACGTCCGCGAGAGCCTGGCCAAGATGGCCGGCGGCCTGCTGCCTGTGATCGACACCGAAGTCTCGCTGGCCGACTTCGAGCGCGGCCTTTCGCGGCTCGAAAGCCGGCAGGTTTTCGGCAAGATCATCGTCACGTTCTAATATACGACGCGATGGCGAAGCCGCGTTCCAGGATTATCGATGGGACCATCGGCGCGATCACGGTCGGGCTTTTGCGTGCGATCAAACGCATGGATCGCAGGCGCACGGCAAACTTCGCCGGTGCGCTCATGCGTACAATCGGCCCGCTGCTGCCGGAAAATCGCATCGGCCGAGACAATCTGCGCGCCGCCTTTCCCGATAAATCCGACGCCGAGGTCGACAAAATCCTCGCCGGCGTCTGGGATAATCTCGGACGCATTGCGGTTGAGTTCGCGCACCTGGATGAGTTCTGCATCGAAGGCGCAAGCCGGCAGACACCCGACGTCATCACACACGCTCCGGAAGCGGCAGAGCGCTACCAACACGTGCTTGAGGGCGGCAAGCCAATGCTCGGTTTTGGCGCCCATCTTGCCAATTGGGAATTGCCGGCAGTGGTCGCGAAAGCGCTGGTGCCGCACTCCGCGGTGCTTTACCGGCGGCCGAACATCCGTCCGATCAGTGACGTTATCGTCAAACTCCGAGCGCCGCTGATGGGCGAACTCGTCGCCGCCGGCATCGACGCCCCGGTGAAGCTGGCGCGGCTCCTGGAGTCTGGCACGCATGTCGGGATGCTGGTCGACCAGCACTTCAGCAAAGGCGTCGACGTGATCTTTTTCGGCCGCCGCTGCCGCGCCAATCCGCTGATCGCGATGATCGCGCGGCAGACCGAATGTCCGATTCACGGCCTGCATGTTGTGCGCAAGCCCGACGGCAACAGCTTTTCGGTCGAGATCACCGATCCGATCGATCCGGTACGCGATGCCGACGGCCGCGTCGAGATCAAGGGCACCATGCAGACGATCACCTCAGTGGTCGAAGGCTGGATCCGCGAGCATCCCGAACAATGGCTCTGGCTGCATCGCCGGTGGCGATAAGCGAACTCGGATTGCGACCAAGCGTGTCGTCCTTGAAGTCCGCGGACGGCAGGTCGGTCTCGAAGCCAAGCTTGGTCTCGGCGGAAGGACCACAAGCCTGCACTAACAGCGCCGATGATCCGGTCAACGTCCCGCCTGAAAGCTGGCCACAGTTTCGTTCGACGTGTTCAGGTTTCCATCGGATGAAGCGCACGGCGCAGGCCGTGAGCGAGCAGCGCAGAGGCTTTTCGCAACAGGCGCGCGCTCACGCCATCATCCGCCATTGCGCAACCAAAGTCGGCGGTGGGTCGGTAGGTCGTCGCATTGCGGTCGTCCCGGCTTAGCCGCCCGGCGAACATTTCCAGGCTGCTGTGCTCGGACCAAGCCGCATCAACGCCTTCGCAGCCGCATCCGTCCGACTGTGTCGAAGCAACAAATTCGATCCCGACCTCGTCGTGACTTCGCCACACGACATTGCAGCTTCGGCCGGACTTGCCGAACCGCGACATCGCCAAATGGAATTTGTCGGGCAGACCCTCGATATCCTCAACAGCAAGCCTCGCTCCACTATCGGAGATGTCGATCAACGTGCATCTTTGCGGACGCAGATCATTGCCGAGGTCAATCCACGCCGGCAAATTGAGCTGCTTTCGCGGCCAACGGCGTTTGTCGTTACTCATTGAAGTCCCCCCTTCGGTCAGCCCGCAGTAAATCGACTAAGCAGAGAACAGTCCAGTTGTAGAACCCAGGATGTTTTCGTCCGTGCAAACTAAAACACCCGATATCGATTTGAATTATCTACTACGTCGAAAATTTGGCCACAGGGCCACCGCGGCCGCACGCCCGCTTTTGGCGAGAACCATTGAGTTTTTCCAGCGGTATCGGCCGTTATTGGGTACATATAAGCGCGGTGTGGCAGGGCCACGTCCGGAAACACGGGATGCCGATGATTTGCGAATTGCTAACCAAGATGACAGCTGCAGTCCTTCTCTACGCCAACCTCTGCGGATTGGGCGTGACGCAGGAGAAATATCCGTCGCGGACTGTCCAGATTATAAATCCCTATCAGGCCGGAGGTACGACCGACACCCTCGTGCGCGCACTGACGGTCGGGCTGTCGAAGGATCTGGGACAGCAATTTGTCGGTCTGAACAAGCCGGGCGCCGGCGGAACGATTGGCACGGCGATGGCCGCACGGTCTGCACCCAATGGCTACACGCTGCTATTCGCACCGGCTCTCGTCATCTCGGTGTTGCCGCAGGTCCGGCCGAAATCCGAAGTGGGATACGAGCCACGCGCGCTGGTTCCGATCTGCCAAACGTTTGTCAACACCATGGGTCTTCTCGTCCGCGACGATTTACCGATCAAAGACCTGAAGGATCTTTCGGGCGCAGCGCGCGCGCACCCCGGCGCGTTGAATTACGGCCATCAAGGCCTCTCGACAATTCCGCAGCTGGCGATGGAGGAGTTTCTTTTGGCCGCCAAGCTGCAGATCAACGGCGTGCCGTATCGCGGAGATCCTGCGGTCCTCAGCGATCTCCTTGGTGGTCGCCTTGATGTCGCTGCGGTCGTGCTCGGCGCTGTTGGCATCATAGGTCACGGCGCGCGGATTATCGCGGTGTTTGGCGATGAGCGGCATCCAAGCTACCCGGACGCCCCGACCGCGGTTGAACAAGGGTTCAACGTCGCGCCGACAAGCTTTGGAGGCCTGTTTGCCCCGCAAGGAACGCACGCGGCGATCTTGGACACACTGTCGGGTTCATGTGCAAAAGCCGCGAAGGACGCAGCTTACGTCTCAGCCGCCAAGTACGCGGCGCAACCGCGAAGTTTTTTCGCCGACCGCGAGGCGTTCCAAGCCAAATTGCAGCAGGATACCGGTGAGAAGAAGAGGCTTTTGGACGCCTTGGGGCAGTCGGTAAGGGAGTAATAAACGCGCTTAATCGTCGAGCGGCTGCTGCGTCCCCGGCAAACAGAGTACAGTGACCACGGGACGCCGGCCGGCCATCATGCCGGCCGTCCGGGGCAACGAGACAGCGAGCGATGACGATCGTCGTCAACGCGATCGCGAGAAACGCGTCGCTTGTCGTTACGGCGGCTCTGCGTATGCTTTTCCTCGCAAACATGGCTCTGCTTGCCGGCGCGGCGCTCGACCAAGCGAAAGCTCAATCGGGCCCCCAAGGCGTCGGGGCGGTCCTGAACAACGGTGAGGATTTTACCCGGCCGGAAACCCTCTTTCAGTTGCGCTACCTTTTTCAGACCGCACCGGGAAGCGGCGGCTTGCCGGGTACGATCAGGACGGTGACGACCGATTCTTTGATCCTGCGGTCGGATTTGAAGATCGATCTCGCGCCGCAATGGACGCTCGCGCTGCGCGGCGACCTGCCATTCAGCGCCAAGAATCCGATTACTTCAAACGATCCGAGCGGAGACTACCTTTACGGCCTCGGCGACGGCGACGTCCAGGCGGCGCTGATCAGGACAGTAGACGCACGCTGGGCAACCGGCGCCGGTCTGCGCATTGTCGCTCCGACTGGCGCTGAAGGCATCACCAGCGGCGCCTGGCAGGCGCTACCGATCATTGGCGCCCGCTATATGCTGCCGGAATTGAGCCCGGGCAGCTTTTTTACCGCACTGGTGCGCTATGACGTGAGCTTTGCGGCAGCACCGGCAGCAAAGAACATCAGCAATCTGCAATTCGCGCCGACGCTGAATATCAATTTGCCGGGTCCCTGGTTCGTCACGCTTTACCCGAGTCCCGACATCCGCATCAATTACGGGGATCCGGCTGCAGGCCAGACCGGGCGGCTGTTCTTACCGTTCGATTTCCTGGTCGGCTGCAACTTGACGAAAGACATCACACTGTCGGTGGAAGCTTCTGTTCCGATGGTCAACGAATATCCAGTATATAACTTCAAGACAGTGACGCGGTTCAATCTGAAGTTTTGAAGCGTTCCGCGGGTCGTGGGTCGTGGGTTCCATTCCGCGGAACATTGATCAACCAAATCCTTCAGATCTCGACCTGCCCGCCGAGCTCGATCACGCGATTCGGCGGAATTCGGAAGAACTCGGTTGCGGCGAGCGCATTGCGGTGCATGGCTTCGAAGACGCGGCGACGGATCGCGCCGATCCCGGATTGCTTGTCGGCCACGATTGTCACCCTGCCGACAAAGAAGGACGTGTCCATCATGTTGAAATGCAATTCGTGGATGTTGCACTCTTCAAGAGCCCGCGGAATGTCAGGCTGCTCCACAAAGCCGTAGCGCACCACGATGGAGTGGAAATTGTCGCCCAGATGCGCAACCTCTATGCGCCGTTCAGGCGGTACCCGCGGAATGTTGGCGGTCACCACGTGCAACAACACGATTCGATCGTGCAGCACTTTGTTATGCTTGAGATTATGCAACAGCGGCACCGGCACGACGTCGAGCCGGCTCGTCAAATAGATGGCGGTACCGGGCACGCGCGTCTTGTTATGCACCTGAGCGATGAAGCTGGAGAGCGGCAAGGTATCCCGCTCGAGCTTGCGCAGCAGCGCAGCGCGACCCTGCCGCCAAGTGAACATCAGAAAGAATAGCAGCGCGGCGACGACGAGCGGGAACCAGCCACCTTCGAATACCTTCATCATATTGGCGCCGACGAACGCCAGATCGACGATCACGAACAACCCGGCGACGGCAACGCTTACCGGCAGGCTCCAGCCCCATATTTCGCGCATGGTCAGGTACATCAGCATCGACGTCAGCAGCATGGTGAGCGAGACGGCGATTCCGAACGCCGCGGCGAGACTGTCCGACGATCTGAAACCGAGCGTGAGGCCGAGCGTCAGCGCCATCAAAGTCCAGTTTACAAAGCCGATGTATATCTGGCCGTAGCCGGCGGCAGAGGTCTGCACGATGTGGAGACGCGGACACAATCCGAGCTGGATCGCTTGCCGTGTCATCGAAAAGGCTCCGCTGATGATCGCCTGGCTGGCGATGATCGTCGCCACCGTCGCCAGCGCTACCAGCGCCAGCTGCAATGCCCGCGGGCACAGCGTGAAAAACGGATTAGCGCCGGCGTTGGCGGCGCCGTCGGCGACGATAGCGGTCTGACCGGCGTAGTTCAGCACCAGCGTAGGCAGAACCAAACCATACCAGGCGAAACGAATCGGCCGCGGCCCGAAATGCCCCATGTCGGCATAGAGCGCCTCAGCGCCGGTCGCGCATAGAAATACTGCGCCCAGGACCAGGAAGCCGGTGAAGCCGTGCCCGAACAGATAACTGAACCCGTAGCGTGGATCGAGTGCCACGAGCACGCCCGGGTGACTGACGATCCCGCCAAGCCCGAGGAGGCCGATTGTTACAAACCATAGTGTCATGATCGGACCAAACAATTTGCCGATTCGCTCGCTGCCCTGAGATTGGAGAGCGAACAAACCGACCAAAATCAGCGCCGACATCGGCACGATGTATGGCGCGATTTGCGGCGCTGGGATTTTTAGTCCTTCAAGCGCACTCAGAACCGAGATGGCCGGAGTGATGGCGCCATCGCCATAAAGCAGAGCCGCTCCCAAAACTCCAATGGCGATCACGACGATCCGCTCGCCGTGCTTGATGCCAAGGAGCGACATCAGCGCCAGAATACCGCCTTCGCCGTCGTTATCGGCCCGCATGACAAAAGTGACGTATTTGAGCGAGGTCGTGATCAACAATGTCCAGACGATCAACGACAGCATGCCGATTGCAATCGCAGGCGTCGCACCACCGGCCCATTCAAGCGCTGTCTTCAGGGTGTAGAGCGGACTAGTACCTATGTCGCCGTATACGACGCCGAGCGCGCCAAGCATCAAGGCGCCGAGTTTTCCCGCCGGCGCGCCGAATCTGTCATCGGCTATGGTTGTCACGGCCGTCACAATATGACTGTCACAATCTTCCGCGCCCGCGATAATGCATGAGCGAACAGTCCGTTTAGCGAGATGACGTTAACTTGTAGACGACTAGCCCGTTTGCCGGCGTTGATGTGCATCAAGGCCGGGATCGCAGGCAGCGTCCGCGGGTGTTCCGCTCCACACGTTTTCCGCATCGAGCGAAATTACCGCGCAGCCGCTGTAACAGCTATGCGCCCATTTCGGCGCGAGCATCTGGCTAGCCCCTCGCCAGGTTTGCCTTGATCTGCTGGACGAGCTGTTGCGGATCGTATGGGCGTTTGCCGTGCGGGCCGGCATCGCACAGCTCCGCCGCCGCGTGCGATGCGCGTTCCGCGTTGGCGGCGAGTATGATTTTGGTTTTCGGCAGATTTGCCTTTACCCAACCGCACAGCCGAAATCCGCTTTCCGCGTCGCTGAGCACGATGCGAATGGATTCGGAAGATTCTTGCAGGATGGTGATTGCCTCAGCCGCACTGCGCGCTTCCAGCACCCGATAGCCGCATGAACGCAAATATTTCGCCAGTGAACTGCGAACGAGAACTTCGCGCTCCAGCACGATCACGGTCTCTGGTGTGCGAGTCAAAACGTCTTGGCGTATTGCAGCGCTGTCCATCAGCCAGACAACGGCTGTGGAACTGTCGGGTTCCCTAACGACCGAGTACGGACTTTACGACAGCGAGCAGGCTCTGCAGTGAGTAAGATTTGATGACAGCGGCTTCGACCGGTTCATTGATACGATAGGCTGAAGCAGCAATCACTTTGATCGCAGGATATGACCGGCGAATTTTCCGGATCAGCTCAAGACCTTCCATCGCACCGGACATGTTGATGTCGGTCAGAACCAAAGCAACGTGTGCGTGCGCCCGCAGTAGCGAAAGCGCTTCACGCGCATTCCCGGCTTCGATGATATTAAACCCTTCACTGCGCAGAAAATCACTGACCGAAATGCGAATGAGGACCTCGTCCTCGACAACAAGAATTACCGGTTCGCGACTGGCGACTACCTCGGCTGGAACCATACGTGCTTTCCCCCTCAGCAGCGAAAACGGCAATGTGGGGAGGTTTGTTCCCGGGCTCACGCCATGGCGCGAGCAAAGCGTTCGCGCCAACCTTCGCCGGCGAAATAGGGGCGCATCGCACCTGGTTCGCCAAGAGCAGGATCGAAAACAACCAGGGACCGCCAGGCCAGCGCCGACATGCACGACAGGATCGGTACAGTGGAACTGTCGGCGTGAGCGAGGATAGGCCCGAGCGTGGGCATGCCGGTCCCCAGCATCACCACCGCGTCCACCTTCTTCAGATCGATGCCAGTTAGTGCGTCTTCGGCGCGCGCTGCCGGAAGATCGTAGATCGGATGAAACTTGCTGGACGGATCAAATGCGCCGGTGACGATACCGATCTCAAAGCCGTGCGAGCGCCAATAAGCGACGCTCGCCTCGGTCAGGTCGGGCGGATAAGGCGATACGAGTCCAATACGTTTGGCACCGAAGCGACGCAGCGCCTCCGCCACAGCGCGGCCGGCTGTCAAGAACGCAATGCCGCGCGCGGTTTCGATCGCTTCGACGGCGGCCTGCTCCCGCTCGACGCCTTGCAGGTAGGACGCGCCGGTGCAGGCAAATGCCACCGCGCCCATCGGCGCGTTGGCGAATTGCGTGATCGAATGTTCCATCGCGGCGAAATAGTCGTCGAGGCGGGCATTGATCGTCGGTTTGTCGCTAACCAGCCGCGCATTGAGAAACGCGTAACCCGGCGGCATCAGGATTGCGAATTCCGGCTCGACCGTGGTGTTAGCCTGCGGGGTCAGCACCCCGATCAGCCCTTTGCGCGCGTATTCGACCATGCGTTACTCCGCCGACCGTTTCTCTGTGCTTTTGCTTGATCGGCGCCTTTGTCCTATAAGATATACAAAGCGCAGGCGCAGATTTAATTAAGGGCACTTTCACACGTTATGCGTGAGCCGCGTGGCCGGTATTCCCGTCGGTCGGAAACGGATGGTGATGGCGTCGGCTAGGCCTTTGCAGGACGAGATTGCGTCCGCTGTTGCGCCGCGTGAAGGCCCGTCAACGAAGGCACTGCCAGCCATTCGTCTTGATCGCGTCGAACGCTGGTACTCGACCCGCGACGGCCCGGTTCACGCGCTCGCTGCCACCGACCTCGACATCGCCCAGCGTGAGTTCGTTGTGCTGCTTGGGCCGTCGGGCTGCGGCAAAACGACCTTATTGCGCATGATCGGCGGCTTGATTGCGCCGAGTCATGGGCGGCTGCAGGTGAAGCAACGCGACCTCTGGAAAAGCGGGACGCGCCAGGCCGACGCGCTGTCCGACCTCGGCATGGTCTTTCAGGATGCAAATCTGTTTCCATGGCTGACAATCGAGCAGAACATTGCGCTGCCGCTCGAACTCCGGGGCATGTCGAAACAAGAACGCCGCGCGCGCGCGCGAACCCTGACTGGATTGGTCGGCATTAGCGGCTTCGAGACACGTTGGCCGTATGAGCTTTCCGGGGGCATGCGACAGCGCGCGGCCATTGCACGCGCGCTGTCGCATGATCCCGACATTCTCCTCATGGACGAACCGTTCGGTGCGCTCGACGCCATGACCCGCGACAGCTTAAACATCGAGCTGCAAAATCTGTGGATGCAGACGCGCAAGACCATCGTCCTCGTCACCCATTCGATCAACGAGGCGGTGTTTCTGGCCGACCGGATTGTGCTGCTGTCGCCGCGTCCGGGCCGTATCGATACTGTCGTCGAGCTTGATTTCGAACGGCCGCGTTTGCTGGATGTGCAATCAACCGGAAAGTTTCAGACCATCGCGAAGGATCTGCGCCACCGCCTTGCGGAGATGGCATGACCGATAAGGGTCTTACCTCCGCATCTTCGACGCCGGCAAGCGAACCGGCGCACGCATCACGGCGCGATTTCAAAACCTACCTGCCCTGGATCACGACGCCGGCCTTGTGCTTGCTGCTGGTTGCGGTGTGGTGGATCTATATCGACGTCGGTAAAATTTCCGCGTTCATCTTGCCGACGCCGGAATTGGTCGGACAGGCCTGGATCGGCCTGCTGTTGTCGAAGCGCGCGTGGATCGACACCGCGATGACGGTCTACGCCACGCTCCTTGGCTTCCTCTGGGCGATGATTGCCGGCGTCGGCATCGGCGTTCTGATCGCGCGGGTGCGCTGGCTTGAACAAACGCTCAATCCTTTCATCGTCGCCAGCCAGGTGTTGCCAAAGGTGGCGCTGGTGCCGCTGTTTGTCGTCTGGTTCGGGTTCGGCGTGACCTCGAAGGTTCTGATCGCGGCGACGCTGGCGTTCTTTCCCATTCTCACCAACACCGTGCTGGGCGTGAAATCCATCGACCGCGGCTACGGCGACGTGATGGTCAGCTTGAACGCGACGCGCTGGCAAGTTTTCCGCTGCCTCGAACTGCCCTCCTCGCTTCCGTACATCATCACCGGCATGGAAGTCGGTATCGTGCTGGCGTTGATCGGCGCGATCGTCGGCGAATATGTCGGCGGCGACCTGGGATTAGGTCATTTGCTGGTCGCGCGCATGAACGCGTTCGAGACCGACGGCCTTTTTGCCGTGATGATTCACATGACGATCCTGGGATTCCTGTTCTATTTTGCCATCACGCTGCTGCGCCGCGCGCTGATTCCGTGGTACGAATCCGCTCGTCGCGGCGCATAGCAATTAAATCAAGAGACGGCCGCCGCCTGGCGGAGGCCCGTAATCATCGAAGTGCGCAGAAGGTGCGCCTCCTGCCGCTCGCGATCGGCGGCGATCGCCTGCAAGTCGGCCAGAATTTCACGGCGTTTCGCCGGATCTTTTTCGCGCATGCGCGCACGGTTGGCGTCGGCCTGAGCAATGATCTGCTCCAGCGCCACCGGGCGGCGGCGGCGCTCGTAGAGATCGAGCCGCTCCGCCAACGGCGCGCCGGCGCGCACATCTCGCAGCGCCCCAACCAGTTCGAACGCATCGTGCAAGCCGCCGTTGAGCCCCATACCGCCGGACGGGCTGTTGAGATGAGCCGCATCACCGGCGAGCGCAACACGCCCGCGGTAATAGCGCGGCGCGATGCGCTTGTGGACGCGGTAGGGCCGCTTCTCCATGACGTCGTAGCCCGCCGGGTACGCCACAATCTCCTGCAGGGTTGCCGTGATCGCCTCGTCGGTGATCTGGTCCTCGATCGGCATATCCTCACGCGGATAAATCGATACCCGCCAGCGGCCGGGAACCCGCAGCAGCGAGAAGTTGCCGCCCGCTTTCCAGCAATAGGCAATATTGGTCAGACCCTCGATATGATCCTCGAACGGAAAGGTCGTGGTGGCGAGCAATGTCGTCTCCGGGTAGGTCTCGCCCTCGAACCCAAACCCAAGCGCCTGACGCACCACCGAGCGCGCACCGTCGGCGCCGACGACGAAGCGTGCGCGCAGCTTTGCCGGCGCGGCGCCGCCGAGATCGAGCGTGACTCCTTCATCGTCCTGCGCGACGCCCGTGACTTCGGTCGCGAACCGGATTTCCGCGCGCGGCTCCGCGCGCAACGCCGCAAGCGCAAGGCGGGACAATTTCCACTGCTCGCATTGCACGCGATAGGGGTGGCGCGTCGCGTTTGCGATCACGCCGAGATCAAAGACAGCGCGATCGCCCTCCGGATGCAGCCGCACCTGCCAGCGGGGCGAAACCAGGCCCTGTGCGATAAGATCCCCGGCAAGCCCGATGCCATCAAGCAGATCGAGTGTCGGCGGATGAAAGGTTGAAGCCCGCAAATCGGTTTCGATGTCGGGGGTCTTTTCGAGTAGCGCGGTTGCCACGCCTTCACGCGCCAGCAACAAAGCCGTAACAAGACCCACCGGCCCGCCGCCAACGACGGCCACTTCGAAATCGTGATTAGATTGTGTGCTTGACATTCGTGGGGACGGCCGAAGATCGTAAGCTATGATTTTGACAAAACAAGCATCGAATGGAGATAGCATATGACCACGCGACGCGACGTCTTCAAGATCGCCGGCGGGCTTGCCGCCGGCGCCGCGATCGCCAAGCCTTACCTGCGCACGGCGTGGGCGGCTGAGCCGGTGACCTTCATGACGCCGTTCGGCTTCATTCCTGACTTTCTGGAAATGATGAACATGGTGTCAGGCGGCTTCCTTGCTCAGCAGGGATTTGCGCCGACGCTGCTTGGCGGCCAAGGCGCAGTCGTGACGGCCCAACAGCTTATGACCGGGGCAGTTTCCTTTGTGCGGCTTACAGCGATCGATGAATTTGTCGCAGTGGCCAAAGGCGCGGCGTTCGTCAGCGTGGCGACACTGTACCAGGGATCGACGTTTCATGTGATCTCGCCAAAGGACAAACCGATCAACTCAGCGCAGGATTTCAAAGGCAAGACCATCGGCATCGTCTCTGTCGGCGGCTCCACCGAACAATTGCTCGAAATCATGCTGCGCTCCGCGGGGATGACCAAGGCTGACGTGACCACGCAAGTGGTCGGCAACAGTCCGGGCGCGATGCAATACATCCGCCAGGGCCGGATTGATTGCTTCATCAATTCGATCGGCGTGGTCGTGGCGCTGCAAACTGCCCACGAGCCGATCGTGCATTGGCCGACGGACCGCTACGCGCCGATGCCGAGTCAGATTTACGTGACCACGCGCGAGATCATCGAGAAGAAGCCCGCAATGGTGGTGGGCTTTCTGAAAGCGCTAAAAGCGTCCACGGAAGATATGCTGCATGGTGACCTTAAAGCAATCTTCCAGCGTGCCGGCCGCGATTTTGATATTCCCGGCATGAAGAACATGGACGAACTGGTGGCGCTAATGCAGTTCATCATGGCCGGTCCGTGGATGTCGCAAGGGCGTGAAAACTTCCTGCGCAACGTGCCTGAGCTTTGGGCAAAGGCGGAAAAAGGCATAGCCGGCGCCGGCATTGCCAGTGTGCCGCATGTCGAAGCGCTCTATACCAACACCTTCATCGAGCAAGCGCTGAAATCCTAAAAGCAACTGTTGCTACCGGACCATGATCCAATCCGATCGAATCGGATCATGGTCCAGATTTCTTTGTTGGTCGCATGATCGTTTCCGAAAACCGGCTTCCGCTTTTCGGGATCATGCTCTAACTGGCGCGCCCCGAAAGGGCCGCCTTGACGCGTTCGGGTGTAAATGGCGCCCGGCGCAATCGCGTGCCTGTAGCGTCGAATACGGCGTTCCCGACCGCCGCAGCAACGGCAGCGGTGGCGGCTTCTCCGGCGCCGAGCGGCCTTTCATGGCGACGATCGATCAAGGCGATGTCGAGTTGCGGTACGTCGGGGAAGGTCAGGATCGGATAGCTTGACCAGTCGGTACTGGTGACGCGTGAGCGATCGAATGTGACTTCCTCGAACAGCGTGCGGCTCAGCGTTTGCAGAATGCAGCCTTCGACCTGCGCGCGGACAGCATCCGGATTGATCATCAAGCCGCAATCATGGGCGCAAGCGACCCGCAGGACGCGGATGGCACCGGTCGAAGTATCAACCGCGACATCCATACCCATGGCCACATAGTTCTCGGCCTGTTTGTAGTGCACATACGCGATACCGCGCCCGTTGAGCGTCTTGCCGGCGCGGTCCGCCGACGAGGTGCGCGGGGTCCATTGCATCATTTCGCCGACGCGCTGCAACACTTCCCGCCCGCGCGGGTCGCGCAGCTGACGAAGCCTGTAAGCCAGCGGATCGACGCCAGCCGCAGCCGCGAGTTCGTCAAAGAAGCTTTCGACGGCGAAGACATTTCCGATCTTGCCGGGCGCGCGCAGGTTTGACGGGCGCAGCGGCGTCGTTGCCAGCCACCTGATTTCCGCGCGCATGTTTGCGATCTCGTAAGGCGGGTCGGAATTGAGCGACAGCAGCCCGGAAAACAGCGCGCTGCCGTCGTCGAGCCCGGCGGCTACCGCTGCAAGCAACGGGATGTCCGGCGACTTCGACGCGTTGGCCGGCGCCATTGCCACCGTTTCCCACGCGGCGATCGCACCGTCGTCGCCGAGCGTTGCGCGCAGATCGAGAAGCTGTGGCGGCCCCTTGGGATCCCACGCGTGCTCGTCCTCGCGCATCCACTGTACACGCACCGGACGACGCAGCTCGCGCGACAACAACGCCGCCTCGAAGGCGACGTCATCGTTGCCGTTGGTCCCGTAACTGCCGGAGCCGTCCATGTAGATGAGGCGCAGCTTGGCTTGGTCGAGTCCAAGCAGTCGCGCGATCGTCTTGCGCAGCCGGTGCGTGCCTTGCGACGCGGTCCATACCGTGCCGCCGCCGTCGCGAATATCGGCAACCGCGCAGGAAGGCCCCATCGAGGCGTGCGACTGAATTGGCCACTCGTAGGATGCGCGAACGACCCGCGGCGACGAAGCGAGCACCGCGGTCGCGTCGCCGACGCTGCGCATCGTCTCGGTCCGGGCCACCTTCGTGGCACGCACCGCATCAAACAACGCGTCCGATCCCGGCAGCGTAGCCGCCTCGCTCCAGGTCGCCTTGAGCGCCCGAGCGGCACGCACCGCATCCCACTCGCGTGGCGCAACAACAGCGAGAAAATCACGAACACGAACAATTTGCGCCTGCGGGATTTTGGCGATCGAGCCGGCGTCGACATTGAGCAATTTGGCTCCGATTGCCGGCGGCCGGATGACGCGCGCATGCCACATGCCCTCGACGCGATGGTCCTGAACGTAGGCGTGGCGCGCCGTCAGCTTTGCCGGAATGTCCGGGCGCGGATACGAGGTGCCGACGATCGTATAAGTATCCGGATCGCGCAGCGGCACGGATTTGTCGACCGGCACATTGAAGATCGCGCCACCGATGAGCGCGGCAAAACTGGCCGACTCGCCGCTGCCGCGGACGACGACCGCGCCGTCGTGTGTTTCGAGGTCGGTGACCGGACGATTGAGCCGCGCGGCGCCGAGCGACAGCAAATGTGCCCGCGCGGTTGCCGCCGCTTGTCGTATCTGCACGCCGCCGACCATGATACCGGTTGAACCTCCGGTCGATCCCTGATCGGGTGTGAGCGCGGTGTCGCCTTCAATAAGGGCGATACGCTCCGGCGAAAGTGAAAGCTCTTCCGCAACAATCTGGCGGAGTGCGGCGCGCGCCCCGGTGCCAAGATCAACCTTCCCCGCGAAAACCGCAACGCCGCCGTCCGGCGCCACCGCAAGATACGCGTCAACACTTTCGGCCGCGACCGTCGTCGCGCTCGCCGCAGCAGCGCGCGGCAAACTGAACGCGACGACAAGCCCGGCGGCACCCTGCATGAACGAGCGGCGGCTGACATAACTCACGGCTTAGCCCTCCCGCGCGGCGCGCAACACCGCGGCAAGCACCCGAACGTGACTGCCGCACCGGCAAAGATTCTGCGCCAGCTCCTCGCGCACATCGCCCTCACTCGGATGCGGCTGACGCGACAGCAGCGCGGTCGCGGTCATGATCATGCCGTTGGTGCAGTAGCCGCATTGCGCAGCCTGCTCGGCGATGAACGCCGCCTGCACACGACTTGGTTGTTCAGGACCGCCGAGTCCTTCCAGCGTGGTGATTTGGCGTCCCTCTGCATCGATGGCGCGCGTGACACAGGAGCGTGTCGCAATTCCGTCAATCAGCACGGCGCAGGCGCCACACTGGCCGAGCCCGCAACCGAATTTGGGCCCGCGCAGCGCAAGATCGTCGCGTAAGGCGTAGAGGAGCGGCATATCCGGATCGTCGACGGTAACCTTATGATCTGTGCCGTTCACCCGCAGTGAGATTTCGCTCGCCATGAGCTCTCCGTTGTCCTGCCACAAACAAGCCAGGCGCCAGATGCGGCTCAAAACCAACCGGCCATCCGGCCCAGAATACGGCCTAAAAGATGCACCTAGAGCATCCGCCACGTCACAATGCGGTGAAAACCTGCATCAGCGCGGGTGTTATGCAAAAAGTACCTGGCATCCAGCGGCGAGGTCCCCATATCCTCGAACAGGCGAAAAGGAACGTTCCTGCCAATGTTGAGCCGTAGAGGCACGGGACGAAGCACCGCACCCTTGCCCAACAACAATAAGCCGTAACAACTGGCTACCGTGAGGCGCCGTCCGGGCACATCTACAAGGATATGCCGGTCTGCGCCGCCGCCTGGGACAACGCCAAGGAACCGATAACGAAAGCGGATTCGCGTCTCACAGGTTTCTAAATCATGGGCATTGTTCGTTTCGCACTGAGGCTACCGCACACCTTCTACGTGCTTGCGGTGCTCGTGCTGTTCCTAGGCACGACCGCGATCGTGTCGATGCCGACGGACATCTTTCCCGAGATCAACATTCCGGTCGTTACCATCGTCTGGCAATACACCGGACTCAGCACGCCGGAGATGGAACAGCGGGTCACGACCTACAGCCAATACGCCCTGTCCTCGAGCGTGAACGGCATCCAGGATATCGAGGCGCAAACCCTTAACGGAATTTCGGTTCAGAAGATCTTCTTTCAACCTGACGTCAATCTCGATCTCGCGATCTCTCAGATCGTGTCGGCAACCAACTTTATCCGCGTTTTGATGCCGCCCGGGATTCAAGCGCCGGTGGTGGTCCAATACAACGCCTCGAGCGTTCCGGTCCTGCAGATCGGCTTGTCCTCAGACACGCTCAATGAACAGCAGCTGTACGACTACGGCATCTACCGCTTGCGGCAGCAGCTTGCGCCGATCCACGGCGTCACGCTCCCCACCCCGGCGGGCGGCAAGTACCGCCAGATTATGGTCGATATCGACCCGCTGAAGCTCCAGGCCAAGGGGCTGACGCCGATTGACGTTGTCAACGCGGTCAACGCCGAGAACCTGACGCTGCCGTCCGGCACGGCAAAGATCGGCGACACGCAGTTCACCGTCCGCACCAACGCGGTGCCCACCACCATCGAGGATCTTAACAACATCCCGGTGAAATTCGTCAACGGCGCCACCGTTTTCGTCAAGGACGTGGGGCAAGTCCACGACGGCAGTGCCGTGCAGCAGAACATCGTGCGTACCGACGGCCGTCGCTCGGTCCTGCTCAGCATCATCAAGAACGGCAACGCCTCGACGCTGGCGGTCGTCAACGCAGTCAAGCAGGCCATGGTCGTGGCGCGAGCGGCAGCGCCGCCCGGCATGCGGATCACCGAGCTTTTCGATCAATCCGTGTTTGTCAAAGAATCCATCACCGGACTGTTGCGCGAAGGCGCCATTGCCGCCGGGCTGACCGCGTTGATGATCGTGCTTTTTCTCGGATCCTGGCGTTCGACGCTGGTCGTCATGATCTCGATCCCGCTTTCCATCCTTTCGTCGCTGGTGATCCTCTACTTCCTCGGCGACACCATCAACACGATGACGCTCGGCGGGCTTGCGCTCGCCATCGGCATCTTGGTCGACGATTCCACGGTCACGATCGAGAACACGCACCGGCTGCTTACGGAGGAACACATGCCGCTGCCTTCGGCGACGCTGCACGGCGCGGCCGGCATCGCGGTCCCGACGCTGGTGTCGACGCTTGCGATCAGCTGCGTGTTCGTCTCCGTCGTGTTCCTCCACGGCCCGGCGAAATATCTTTTCACGCCGCTCGGCCTCGCCGTGGTTTTCGCCATGTTGGCTTCCTATGGCTTTTCGCGAACCCTGACCCCGATCACCATTGGCTTGCTGCTCAAGAATGAGCGTCACGGCGAGGAGGCCGGCACCGGCTGGTTTGCCCGCCAGTTTGCGAAGTTCGAGCGCGGGTTCGAAGCCATGCGCACCGGTTATGCGGAAATTCTGCAGACACTGCTGACGAGGCGGCTGATCGTGCCGGCGGCCGCGGTCGCTGTGCTGGCGCTCGGTGGGGTGCTGTTCCTGTTCGTTGGCCGCGACTTCTTCCCGATCATCGACGGCGGCCAAGTTCAGCTGCACGTGCGCGTGCCGGCCGGGACCCGCATCGAGAAAACCGAACAGATCTTTCAGGCGATCGAGGACAAGATTCGCGAGGTCATCCCGGACCATGAGCGCGGCCTCATTGTCGACAATATTGGTTTGCCGGCGCGCTCATACAATTACGCATTCGGCGACGGGACGGCGATCGGCGTCAACGACGGCGTCATCCTGGTCGCTCTAAAAGAAGACCACGCTCCGACGGCAACTTATGTCCGTAAGCTGCGCCAGGTGCTGCCTGCTGCTTTTCCCGAGGATCTATTCTACTTCCAGGCCGCCGACATCGTGACTCAAATCCTCAACTTCGGCATCCCGGCGCAGATCAACGTCCGTACCGTCGGCTACGACCGAAACAAGAATCTGCGCGTCGCCAAGGAGCTGCAGAAGCGGATCGCAGCCATCCCCGGACTAGCCGACGTGCATTTGCAGCAGGAGGTCAACGGTCCGGAATTCTTTGCTCAGATCGACCGCGCCCGCGCTACCCAGTTGGGTCTTACGGTCAGCGACATTGGTCTTAATCTAAACACCAGCCTGAGCTCGTCCGAGCAAATATCACCGAATTTTTGGACCGACCCGGGCAACGGCACGCCGTACTATCTGGCGGTGCAGACACCCGAGTACCGGGTGTCTTCTCTCAACGAACTCAAGAACACGCCGGTAACCAAGTTCACGGTGGCGGGCCGAAATCCCGTGCCGGGGCTCCTGAGCAATGTCGCCACGCTGAAACGCGATGCGATAGCGACCAACACTAATCAGGCCAACATCCAGCCGGTCTACGAAATCTATGCCAATGCCGACGGCCGGGATCTGGGATCGATCTCCGGCGACATCAACAAAATCGTGGCCGAGTACAAGAAGCAGCTTTCGCCGGGCAACCGCATCGAGGTGATCGGCCAGATCGACAGCATGAACGCCGCATTTCGCGACCTCGCCATCGGCATTCTGTTCGCGGCGGTGTTCGTATATCTGCTGATGGTCGTGAACTATCAGACTTGGGGCGACCCGCTCGTCGTCATTCTGGCCTTGCCGGCAACGTTCTGCGGCATCATCACGATGCTGTACATCACCAGCACCACGCTGAGCGTTCCTTCGCTGATGGGCGCGATCATGGCGATCGGTGTGGCATCGGCGAATTCGATCCTGCTCGTCACCTTTGCCCGGGACCAGCAGCTGGGCGGCATGAGCGCGTTCGATGCTGCGATTTCGGCCGGCCGCACCCGGATTCGCCCGGTGCTGATGACTGCGGCCGCGATGATCGTCGGCATGATTCCGATGGCGATCGGCGGCCCGGGCGAGGAACAGAATGCGGCCCTGGCCCGAGCCGTGATCGGCGGCCTGCTTTTTGCAACGCCGACCACGCTGCTCGTGGTACCATACCTGTTCGCCATGCTGCGCAAGGGCAATGACGGCAAACCCGCGCATGGCGTGTTTGCGGAGGACCCGCAATGAACGACATCCCGAAGTTTCCGCTCGTCGATGCCGACGTCGCGTTGCGCGCGGACCCCGACGGCCGCCTGCCCGACCACCCGACGGCTGCACCGGACCGTCCGGCGGTCAAGGCAAAGCGCCTGAGCGGCGCCCGGCTTCTCGCAATCTGCGTATTGGCGCTGCTCTGCGGCGCATTGGGCATTGGCTTTTGGCAACACTACAAACTGCACGCGCAAGTATTGGCAACGGCGGAGCAGCGCCGCGATTTCGTCCCCATGGTGCGGGCTGCAGCGGTGCGTGCGAGCGCCAGTACGATGACGGTGAGCTGGCCGGGCACGACCGAGGCATTCGAGCAAGCGTACATCTACGCTCGGGCGAGTGGTTACATTTCAAAGCGCGATGTCGACATCGGCAGCCACGTCAAAGCCGGGGACGTCCTTGTCGAGATCACGGCGCCCGAGCTCGATCATCAGATCGCGCAGGCTGAGGGGAACCTGGCGCAAATGAAAGCGTCGTTGCAGCTGGCGAAAGCCAACCGCGACCTCGCCCAAGTCACCTGGGACCGTGACAATCCTCTCGTGCAGAAGGGTTGGGTGACCCCGCAACAAGGCGACACCGACCGGCTGAACCTCGAGGCGCGAGTGGCAGCCGTCGCGGTCGCCGAAGCGAACATCAAAGCGCAGGATGCGCTGTTGCTGGTGTTGCACCAGCAGAAGATTTACCAGACCGTGGTCGCACCGTTCGATGGCGTCATTACCCAGCGCAACATCGATATCGGCGGTCTGGTGACCGCGGATGCGACCAGCGGCACGTTTCTCTTCACCCTGATGCACAGCGACGTGATCCGCATCCAGCTCTACGTACCGCAGGACGAAGCGTTCGGTATTACTCCTGGAGTGGAGGCCGTGGTGCACGTACCCGAGATGCCCGGTCACGACTTTCCCGGAACCGTCACGCGCATCGCCGACGCGTTGCAGCCGGGCTCCCGGACGCTTTTGACCGAAATCGATGTACCGAATCCGGACCACGCGCTATCGCCGGGAGTTTATTGCACCGTCGAATTGAAGATCCCGCGCAAGACGCCGTCGATGATTGTTCCGTCCGAGGCAATCATCTTCAACCGCAATGGCTTGAGCGTCGCTGTGGTGGAGAACGGCGTCGCGCGCATCCACCCCGTGACCGTGGTGCGCGACTTCGGTACCAGTGTCGAGGTGAGTGCCGGCGTCAAAGATGGCGACCAGGTCATCCTCAATCCTCCCGTCAATTTCACCGACGGCCAAAAGGTCAAGCTCCGATCCGGTCCCCCAGCACAACTGTCGTAAAGCGCAGCGAAGATTTCAGCCGGGAAATGCGAGCCTGCATTCGCTCGCTTCGACGGGCCCAGCCGCCTGATCGCCCTTGACGATCCCGCCGACAGTGAAAACGTCGAACGGATCGCTGCGCGCCGGATGCACCTCACCGACGAGAATGGTGCTCATGAGCTGATGATCACCGTCGCGAAAAAGCGCGCGGTCGGGGTCCAGCGCGACATCGGCCGGCAACACGTAGCCTTGCAGGGCTCGCGCAAGGACGACCGAGTCCACAGATTTCTCTCGATTGGCAATGTTCGCCAGCGTATGGACCGCGGCATAACCGAACCAGTCCCGCGCGCTTGCCGCTCTGCCGGCGCGGCGCCGGATCGCTTCATCGAACGCCTTGATCTGCGGATTGTCCGGCTGGTTCCACCACCACTCCATCGTCCACCACCCGATCCGCGCGGCGTCTGACACAGCCAGGATGCTCTCCAGTTCGAACAGCGCACCACCGATCGCCATGTCGTCGACAAGGCGAAAGCGCACAATCTGCTCCAAGCTGTTCGCTTGATCCTGGCCGCCCATGAGGTCGAGAAGCACATCCGGCCGATAAGCCCCCGCCTTCAGCAGCGCGTCGGAATAATCGACGGTCCCAAGCGGCAGAGCATCGCTCGCCCAGGTCCCACCGTGTTCGCGAAGCTTGCGCTCGAAAGCGGCTTGCAATGAATAGCCGTAGGCGTAATCGGGGGTCAGAAAGAACCATCTCTTGCCGAATTTCTCAACCAGCGTATCGGCGATCGCGTTGGCTTCCATCGTGGCGGTCTTGCAGATGCGAAAGACATTCCAGCTGCACTGCCTGCCGGTGATCTCGTCTGTGTGCCCACCGGTGACGATGTGGAGCTTGCGCTTCTCGGCCGTCACCCGCATCGTCGCGAGCGCAACAGCAGAGTTCAGGTCGCCGAGAATGAAATCGACTTGATCGCGCTCGATCAGCTGCCGGGTTTTTGCGACACCGATGGCGATGTCATTTGCCGAATCTTCGACCAGAAGCTGAGCCTGCCGGCCGAGAATGCCCCCGCTGTGATTGACCTCCTCGAAGGCGAGCCGGGCGCCCTCAACTTCAGCTTCGGCGAGCTTCGCGTAGACCCCGGTAAGCGGCTCGACCATCCCCATCTTCACCGCTGCCTCACCGCGGGCGCTGATCACCAAGGGGGATGCGATCTGGACAGCCGCCGACGCCAGGCCGGCCTTGAGCAATGTCCGGCGCTCGATCGGCTGTGCAAAAGACGGCGTCGTTCTTCGCATCATTGGGCTCCGGCGAGCGGCATCAGTCCGGGCATGAGTTGCGTTCGACCGGCAATTGAATCGAGCCGAGCGAATTAAGTCCAGATATTCTTGCGGTGGGTTGACCGCCTCGAAAGAAGTGTTCCGCTACTCCCGGTCCAGGCCCGCCGCCGCCACGTGCCGTCAACTTGGGGCCCCGCACCTTCCTATTGGTTGCTTAAAGTGCGGCGGCAGCCTCTTTGAGACGTTTGGTCATTTCTGTTCGGCCATTCAACATCGTTGACCAGCCCCGTGTAACACTTGAGTGACCGCCGTCGACCACGATGTCGTGGCCGTTGACGAAGCTGGATCCATCGCTTGCCAGATAGACTGCCGCTCGCGCGATATCGTCCGGCAGACCGGCGCGGGGAATTGGCTGCAACGCAGCGAAGCCCACCTTGAGCATATCCGTCAGCTTGTCGGCCTTCGCACCTTCGACGCCGGCGTTTTTGGCAAAGATACCGGTGACAATCGCGCCCGGCGAAATGCTGTTGACGCGAACGCCCTTTTCTCCGAGTTCGGCGCCGGCTGATCGCGTCAGCGCCAGCACCGCGCCTTTGGTCGCGGAGTAGATGTGGCCGGAAACACCGCCGCGCAGACCCGCCATGCTGCTGACGCTGATGATGCTGCCTCCCTGCTGCGCGATCATGATTGGCGCCACGTGCTTGATGCCCAAAAGAACGCCCCGGACGTTGACGGCCATCAGCCGGTCGATGGTCGGCACATCGATCTCGCTGATGCTGACCATCGGAGATGGAATGCCGGCGTTGTTGACCAGACAATCGACGCGGCCAAACGATTTGACCGCGTGATCAACCATGGCCTTCACGTCGGCTTCGCTCGACACATCGGTGCGGATGAAGCGGACGCCGAGCCGCTTTTCCAGCGCGGCCCCCTCCTGCTCGCGGCGCGCCGCGACCACGACATGGGCGCCTTCCTCGACGAACAGTTCGACGATCCGTTCGCCGATGCCGCTCGTGCCGCCAGTGACGATGGCGACCTTTCCATCCAACGCACCCATTTGCACCTCTATCTGCCGGTCTTGATCCGCGTCCACAGTCGGTTGATCAGCCGCTGCGTCTTCTGATCGTGCGCGGTGATAGTATAGAGCTTAGCCATGGTCGCGGCATCGGGATAGATGGTGCGGTCGTCGAGGATAGATTTTTCGATGAATTTCTGACTTGCGAGATTGCCGTTGGCGTAGGCGATAAGATTAGAGTTCTTTGCCGCCACCTCCGGTTTGAGCAGATAATTGATCAACGCGTTCGCCTCGGCGGCGTCAGGCGCGTCCTTGGGGATGGCGAGATTGTCGAACCACAATTGCGCGCCCTCTTTGGGGATTGCATAGCCGACGGCGATAGCACTGTTCGCCTCCGCCGCGCGCCTCTGCGCCTGCTTGATGTCGCCAGAAAAGCCAACAACAAAACAGATCTCACCGGTCGCGAGCGCGTTCAGATATTCGGAGGAATGAAACTTGCGCACATACGGCCTGATCTTGATCAGGAGATCGGCCGCTTTTTGCAGATCACCCGGATCGCTCGAATTCGGATCGAGATGCAGGTAGTGCAGCGCGGCCGGCATGATGTCGTCGGACGAGTTGAGGAGGTGAATGCCGCAATCTTTGAATCTGGCGATCTTCGCGGGCTCGAAAACGTCGTCCCAGGAATTGATCGATGCCTTTCCACCGCCGATTTCGCGCGCATCTTCGACGTTGTAGCCGATCCCGGTTGTGCCCCACATGTAGTTGACCGCATATTGGTTGCCAGGATCGTAACGCGCCAATCGGCCGGCGATCTCCGGCCAGACGTTGGCCAGGTTCGGCAGCTTGGACTTGTCGAGTTTCTGAAAAAGGCCGGCGGCGATCTGGCGGGCCAGAAAATAACCGGTCGGGACCACGACATCGTAGCCGGACTTTCCGGCCAGAAGCTTGGCTTCCAGCGTATCGTTGGAGTCGAAGGTGTCGTACCGTACTTTTATGCCGGTCTGTTTGGTGAAATCGTCCAGCACGACCGGGTCGATGTAGTCCGACCAGTTATAGAAATTGACGACACGTTCTTTCTGAGCTGTCGCTGGACCGACGGCAGCCGCGAGTGCGGCTGCAATCACGAAGATAAATCCCGCTAAGACGGGGTGGGCCACCTCATGACGGACGCCGTACACAGCAAAAGTCGCGTCAGCTCTCAATCGGCAATCCGGCCGCCTTCCACGCCAGAATGCCTCCGGCGAGATGGCAGTTGTACTCGAAGCCCTGTTCCTGCGCGGCAAGCGATGCCGTCACCGAGCGGCGCCCGGATCGGCAGGCAAACACTACTTCACTTCCGGGTGGCGCCGGGATTGTTGCCGGATCAAACGATGATAGCGGCACCAAAACGGCGGCCGGAAAGCGCTCAACCGCGGTCTCATTTGGTTCACGCACGTCAACCAACACGATGTGGCCTTCCTTTAATCCTTGCGCGACCTGTTGCGGCGTCAGATCGAGCACTTTGTGCCCGCCCCCTGGTTGATCCAACATGATCCCTTCTCCCTAAGACAACCCGGTAGCCGATCAGCTTGCGTCAGCCGCGCGCGGAATCAAAGCGGCTTTTGCAAAGTTCCTTAAAGCGCGCCCGCCTGATCCGCCGTATTTTCAGGATCATGTCGGCGGTCAGTCCTCCCGGAGCCGGCACGGATCATGCCCTAGATGTTCACCTGAGTGCCGACCTCGACCACCCGATCGGTCGGTATCTGGAAGTAATCAGTCGCATCGTTGGCCGAACGCGCGAGCGTGATGAACATACGGTCCTGCCAGCGCGGCATTCCCGAACGCGACGCCCGCCGCAAGGCGCGACGCGACAGGAAGAATGAGGTCGACATGATGTCGAATTGCAGCCCAAGCTTGCGCGCAAGCGCAAGCGCCTTGGGAATATTCGGCGTTTCCATGTAGCCGAAACGCAAGTGCACCCGCATGAAGGTCTTGCCGACCGGCTCGATGCGCACGCGCTTGCCGGGCTCGACCCGCGGGGTGTGTGTGGTCTCGACCGACAGGATGATATTCTTCTCGTGCAACACACGGTAGTGCTTGAGGCTGTGCAGCAGTGCCGTAGGAGCGCTCTTCGGATCGCTGGTGAGGAACACCGCCGTTCCAGGAACCCGCTGTGGCGGTTTACGCTCGAGCATGTTGACCAGATCGTCGAGTGGCGTCTCCAACCGCCGGGTCTTCTCGAACAAGAGCCTCGAGCCGCGCCGCCACGTGTACATCACCAGCATGATAAAGCCGCCGAGCGCCAGCGGCACCCAGCCGCCCTCGACGACTTTGAGCATGTTGGCGGTGAGGAAAGTCAGGTCGATAAGAACAAACGGCAGCATCAGCGCCGCAGCAGCAAGCGGCGACCACCGCCACATGCGCCAGATCACTATAAACGCCATGATCGCAGTGACCACCATGGTGCCGGAAACGGATATGCCATAGGCCGAAGCAAGCGCGCTCGACGAGCGAAACAGCGCCACAAGCAGGAGCACGCCAACGAGCAACAACGTGTTGACACGCGGCATGTAGATTTGGCCGGCTTGATGAGCCGACGTGTGGCGGATTTCAAAGCGTGGCAACAGGCCAAGCTGGATCGCCTGGCTGGTCAGCGAATAGGCCCCGGTGATCACCGCCTGGCTGGCAATCACGGTCGCGGCCGTCGCCAGCACTACCATCGGAATGCGCGCCCAGTGGGGATAGAGCAGAAAGAACGGACTCGTGATCGACTCCGGGTGCTCGAAGACCAGCGCGCCCTGCCCGAGGTAGTTCAGCGCCAGCGCCGGCAGCACGAGACAAAGCCAAGCCGCCTGAATAGGAAGCCGGCCGAAATGGCCGAGATCGGCATAAAGCGCCTCGGCGCCGGTAACGGCGAGAAACACCGCTCCCAGCGTGTAAAACCCGATGATGCCGTGGTGGAGCAGAAACGCGACGCCGTGCACCGGATTGAGTGCCCAGAGCACGCCGGGATCGCCTGCGATCCAGATCACCCCGGGTATCGCAATCGCTACAAACCACACCGCCGTTATTGGACCAAAAAGGGCCGCAACCTTCGCCGTGCCGCGCGACTGAAACGCAAACAGTACGATCAGAATGACAACGGTTATCGGCACCACGAAGTCGTGAAACGCCGGAGTTGCAACGTCGATACCTTCAACCGCGGAGAGGACCGATAATGCCGGCGTAATGACGGCGTCGCCGTAAAACAGCGCGGCACTGACGATGCCGAGCAGCGCCACCGTAGTCGCGGCCCGGCCTGCTCGCGAAACAGCGCGCGACGCGAGCGCCATCAGCGTCAGCGTGCCGCCTTCCCCGTTATTGTCGGCGCGCAACAGTATCAGCACATATTTGAGCGTGACGATGATAAACAGCGCCCAAAGAATGAGCGACACGACACCCAGGACCGTCTCGCGCGCAATCGCTTCGTGATTGGTGCCGGAGGCTGCGACGATGGCCTCGCGGAGCGCATAAAGCGGGCTGGTGCCGATATCGCCGTAGACGACGCCAATGCTGCCAAGCGTAAGCCCCCAAAACCCGGCGCCCGAACGCGTGTCCGTGGTGCCGTCGACGGACACTTCGCCCGCAAGCGGAGCCGTTATGATATCTGCCATAGAGTTCTGAGACAGGAAGTCGCCCTGCTCCTGGTGCTGCATCGACTACGGATGCGGCCCGCGCCTATACACGCTCCGGTGCAAGGAGTCATGATCCAGATCAATGCCTCGAGCTTTAGTCTTCTGAGCAGCGCGACCTGAGACGAAGCCAAACCATTCGGTCGCCTGCGAAAAATTAACCTGATGGCGCGGCCGACGTAACGCAAGAGGCAGTCGGCGCCAGCGATTCCATAATGTTGGCAATGGCTTACGGTTTCAGGTCCGGCGGGACCGGCGGTGCTTCTCGCATCAGCGTGATGGTCACACGCCGATTTGCGGCAATATAGGGGTCGTCGGGGAACAATGGGTCGGTGTCCGCCTTGCCGGCGACCTCGTAGATATTAGTCGATGGCAGACCCTCCTCTTCGAGGATCTGCCGCACTGCGTTGGCACGGTCTACCGACAGGTTCCACGGCCCATAATCGGACAGCGGCAGTGTCTTTGAGGCCGACGTGTGCCCGGTGATCGAGACGCGATAAGGCGTTGCCTTCAGCGGCACGGCGAGCTTTTCGATGATCCGCCGCGTCCGCTCATAGGGCTCTTTGGAGCCTTCGGCGAACATGGAACGGCCCTCCTGGTCGACCAGCTCAATATTGAGGCCCTCCTTGGTCTCCTCGACCATGATGTGCTTCGAGGCTTCCGCGAGTTCGGGCATATCCTGCAGGGCCTGGCGCAGTGACGCGGTGGCGAGGGCAAAAGCCTGATCGCTGCTGAGCTTTGCACCGTACTGGTGATTATGATCCTGCTCGTTCGGCGTCGGCGTTGCCGAAGCATCCTCGGGCTGAATGTGGGCCGCATTTTTCAGTTTGGGCCGCGTCGGCAAACCGTTGACTTCGATGACGCCCGAATAACGCACGTTGTTCTGGACACCGAATGCGTCGCGCATCGAACCGGCAACAATCTGAAGCTTCTGCTGGTCCTGATTGGAGAAGGCGACCAGCATGACAAAGAAGCTCACGAGCAGGCCCATGAGGTCGGCAAAGGTGACGAACCAGCCGTGTCCCCCGCCGTGCGCTTCCTTACGCCGCGCCATCGCTTAGATCTCCGCGCCGGATCAGCTCTACGCCGGCACCGGCTCCGGCTCCGCCTCGCGGTGCTTCTCCGGCAAATAGGCGATCAGCATTTCCCGCACCAGCGTCGGGCTCTTCAACTCGCGGATCATGAGGATCCCGTCGATGATCAAAGTGCGGTTGATCTCTTCGTCGACGAGTTTGAGATGCAGCTTGTCGGCGAGCGGCAGGCACAAGATGTTTGCCAGCACCGCGCCATAGAGTGTGGCGAGCAGCGCAGTCGCCATAAACGGACCCAGTTTGGACGGATCGGTCATGTTGGCGAACATCTGCACCATTCCAATCAGGGTGCCGATCATGCCGAAGGCTGGCGCGCAGTCGCCGACCGCGCGATAGATTTTCTGCCCCTCGTCAAGATGGGTGAGGAAATTATCGCGGTCGCGCTCAAGGTTGTCGCGGATGAAGGCGGCGTCATAGCCGTCGGCGACGAAGCGAATTCCCTTGGCTAAAAACGGATCTTCGATTTCGACTTTTTCCAGTCCGATCGGCCCCTGCTTGCGGGCGATTTCGGCGAGGCCTGCGATCTCGTCCACCAGTTCGCGCTGGGTCGTGCGCCGCATCGTGAAGGCAAACCTGGCACCCAGCGGCAAGCCGTGAAAAATTGCGGTCAGAGGAAAGCGGATCAACGTGGCGGCAAAGGACCCGCCGAAAATGATGATGACGGCATGTTCGCTTATGAACATGTGCAAGTTGCCGCCCAAGAGCATCATGGTGAGCACGACCACCGTGCCGGCGGCCAAGCCCAGGCCCGTTGCAATATCCATTAAAGAAGACTCCCGCCGCGGCGCGCGCTTAATTCGCCGCCTCAAGGTAGCGCCAACGCGCTTAAAGGACGGTTACCTCTGGTATCCGGCTGTCCGCGTAGCGCGTTTGACGAGAAAGTCCGCGGCAATTGACCACTGAATGAACGGCGATGAGGGTCTCAAAGCCGTCGGCTCACCCCGTGACCGCTGCGGAAAAAGGCGGCACAATAGAGCTGCGAAGGCGGCGCGCCATTTGACGTCCAGAGGAGAAACTTCATGCGTGAGATCGGCCACTTCATCGGCGGCAAAGAAGCGAAGGGAGGATCGGGGCGGTTCGGCGACGTATTCAACCCCAATACCGGCGAGGTTCAGGCCAAGGTTGCCTTCGCCAAACACGCCGAGGTCGAGCACGCGATTGCCGTCGCCGAAAGAGCACAGCCTGCCTGGGCGGCGACGAACCCGCAACGGCGGGCCCGCGTCATGATGAAATTCCTCGACCTGGCGCAGAAGGAATTTGACTCACTCGCGCGACTTCTGTCTTCCGAGCACGGCAAAACCTTCGCCGATGCGAAGGGCGACGTTCAGCGCGGCCTTGAGGTGGTGGAGTTCGCCTGCGGCATTCCTCATCTCCTTAAAGGCGAATACACCGAAGGCGCCGGCCCCGGCATCGATCTCTATTCGATGCGCCAACCGCTTGGTGTGGTCGCTGGCATTACCCCATTCAACTTCCCGGCCATGATCCCGATGTGGAAATTCGCGCCGGCGCTCGCCTGCGGCAATGCGTTCATCCTCAAGCCGTCGGAGCGCGCTCCATCGGTGCCGATGCGGCTCGCTGAGCTTTTGGTCGAAGCCGGCCTGCCGGCGGGCGTGCTCAACGTGGTCAACGGCGACAAGGAAGCTGTCGATACGCTCCTAACAGACCCGCGCATACAGGCGGTCGGGTTCGTCGGCTCGTCGGCGATCGCCGAATACGTCTACACCACAGCAACCGCCAACAACAAACGCGCGCAATGTTTCGGTGGCGCCAAGAACCACATGATCGTCATGCCGGATGCCGACATGGACCAGGCGGTCGATGCGCTGATCGGCGCCGGCTATGGGTCCGCCGGCGAACGCTGCATGGCGATTTCGGTCGCTGTGCCGGTGGGGCAAAAGACCGCAGATATCCTGTTGGAAAAGCTCATCCCGCGGGTGGAGAGCCTGAAAATTGGTCCGTCAACCGACACCCAGGCCGATTACGGCCCGATGATCACCAAGGCCCACCTGGACAAGGTAAAAGGCTATGTCGATCTCGGAATCAAAGAAGGCGCCAAGCTCGTTGTCGACGGCCGCGGTTTCAAGATGCAGGGCTACGAGAGCGGCAATTTCATGGGCGGCTGTTTGTTCGATCGCGTGACGCCGGACATGCGCATCTACAAAGAAGAAATCTTTGGCCCGGTGCTGTCGGTGGTACGCGCCAAGGATTATGAAGAGGCGGTGCGGCTGCCGTCGGAGCATGAATACGGCAACGGCGTCGCCATCTTCACGCGCGACGGCGATGCCGCGCGTGATTTCGTCAGCCGCGTCGAAGTCGGCATGGTCGGCGTGAATTTCGCCATTCCGGTGCCGCTCGCCTACTACACATTCGGCGGCTGGAAACGCTCCGGCTTCGGCGACCTTAACCAGCACGGTCCCGACGCGGTCCGCTTCTACACCAAGACCAAGACGGTGACGGCGCGGTGGCCATCGGGGGTGAAGGAAGGCGCCGAATTCGTCATTCCGACAATGAAATGACGAGCCATTGCAAGCGAACGCGCCTGAGCCACGCTCAAGTGATCCGGTCTCCGGCGCCAGGGATCGGTTCGCAGCGAACTAGCTCACGCACGCGCGCGCGGCGTCGGAACCGCTGAAGCGGCATTGGCACCGTGGCGGACGCTCCAGCACGGAGATGGTCACGGTGGTGATGCGGTTTCTTTTCACCACGATATCGCACAGCGGCGTCAGCGATCCGGCAAGACCATCGGCCTGAAGCCGCAACGTGCCGACGCGCTCCTGCAGGATTGCGCTGCCCTGCTTGATCGGCGCCAGTTTGGCGGCATCAATGTAGAGTGCCGTCTGCGTGAGCGACGCGACCGGAACGGTTTTGATCTCGACGTAGCCGACGTCGCGCGTCGGCCTTAACAGCACAACGGCGGCGCCGAGAATGACAACGCCCGCCGCCAGCCCCAGTCCACGCCGTAGCGTCGCGTTCAAAACCTACGCTCCGGGCGGCTTAATTCCTCCGATCAGCTTGTTGAGCTGGGTCGAAGCATCGCGAATGTCGGCCGTAAGGTGACGGATGACCTCAAGCGCCTTCTCCGCCTGCCTGATCTCTAGAAGCTCGTTGATGAAATCTTCGTTCTGCTGCAAGGTCTGCAACAAGCCGGCGAATTGCACACGCGCATCGTCGAGCTCTCTGTTCGCGTTCTGGGTCTCGGTTTCGAGCTTGCGCCATTGATCGGTCAGGAACAGCCGCTCCTCCGGCTTGTAGCGCGTTTCCGATGCTAACGCCTTGAGCTTGATGTGAATGTGGTCGAGCGCCTTGACGCCGAGTTGGGAAACCGGACCGTTGTCTGAAACGGCGCCTAGCAACCCGGATACGGTCGCGCGAAGTCTGTCGATTTCGGCCCGCGCTTTTTCGGGATCGGTGACGCTGTCGATGGTACTGGCCGAGTCCTGGATCGACTTGCTGAGATCCGGTACGCTCCTCTGGAACGCTTCCAGCTGCTGCGAGAATTCCTCGACCGGCGAGATAGGGCTGCCCGAATTGGAATTGCTTGCGTCTTCGGAGCGCGCATCGGCTGCGGAGAAAGTCAAAGCCGCGGCGAATAAGGCCGCGACCGCAAAGCGCGCGCGGTCGCTTCGGATCAGTGCAGGCAGCAATATCTTCACGACGCGCCTCCCCTCGACACCGGCCCCGCAGAAGTGTTGATTCCGGTTAGTAATTTTGGCGCAAATGGGGCGCTTTACCCAGGACAAAGGCCGCTTTGCCACTTCTTTTGCGGCCATATTTGAGGTTTTCTGACCGACCGATGGCTTGGCTGGGACACAACGGACGCAGGAGGGGGAAGGCGGTGTTTGCCGCAGTCACCCTGCTGGCGTTCGTGCTACTGGCGGGCTGCGCTGCGAATGATCGGGTTGCCGCAGATCGGCCGGAGGCGCAAGCAAGCCCACCCCCGCCGCCGCCACCCCCTTCACCACCCCCGGTCGATCTAACCGGTCGCTGGAAGCTCACGGCGGCTGGCAGCGGCGCTTGCTTCATGAACTTCGGCAACGCGCCTGCGGCCGCTCAAGGCACGATCGCCCCGGAGGGCGGATGTCCCGGCAACTTCTTCACCAGCCGCAAATGGACGTTTGAGCACGGCATGCTGATCATGCGTAACCACAAGGACGAACCGTTGGCGCAGCTTTCGTTCTCCAGCGGCCGTTTCGAAGGACACGAGACCGGCGGAGCCGCGGTCACGCTTTCGCGGTAGGAGCCACGATGGCCGAGTATGAACTTTATTGTTTTGCCCAATCGGGCAATTCGTATCGCGTCGCGCTCATGCTCAATCTGATCGGTGCCGACTGGAAGCCGGTGTTTGTCGACTTTTTTGTCAAAGGCGTGCAGCGTACGCTCGAGTTTCGCAGCACCCTCAACGAAATGGGCGAAGCGCCTGTCCTCGTTCACGGCAGCAAGACGCTAAGTCAGTCCGGCGTGATCCTCACTTACCTCGCCGAGCACACCGGAAAATTCCTGCCGCGCGGAGACGACGCACGGCTTGAAGCGTTGCGCTGGATTATTTTCGACAATCAAAAGCTCAACGGTTCGCTCGCGCCATATCGTTACCTCTACGCCCTGGCCAAGCCGCGCGGCGATCCCGTCATCCTCAACTTCCTCAAGACCCGGGCCGACGGCCCGCTTTCCATCCTCGACAAGCGGCTTGCCGACCGGCCGTACGTGCTCGGCGCGGAGCCGACCATCGCCGACCTTTCGCTGGTGGGCTACCTTTACTATCCGGCGGAGGAGTTCGGCTTCGACATCGCCGCCGAACACAAGAACATCGCGGCGTGGCTCGGCCGCATCAAGGCGTTGCCCGGCTGGGGCCATCCTTATGATCTGATGCCGGGCCATCCGATGCCTGCCTGAGGAACCCTACAGCGGGATGTCGAGCGTCTTGGCAGGAGCGACTTTCATAACGGGTGTGGCGGCAGGTGCATTGATCTTGGGAGCTTTCACATCGGCGTTAGCCAGAGGAGCCCGCGGCCGGGTGACGACTTTCTGTTCAGCTGCCGGCGGCTTCTGTGAGGTAACGACCCTCGGCTCGGGCGTTGGCGGCTTCCGGGACTGCTGCGGCTGCGCTGCAGCGCCCCGTTCCGAATTCTGAAGCTGCAACGGCTGTGACGACCGCTGCTGTGCCGGCTTCTCGGCCTGCGGCGGCTGGGATTGGGATGGAGGCTCTGGCTCGTTCGCATATTTGGCCAGCAAGGTGCGCGCGCTGGCTATCAGCTTGGCGCCATCAATCCTGCGTCCTTTCATCTCTTTCAACCAGGCCGCAATAACCGGCTCGGTAGCCTTACGCCACGACGTGACGTCTTCGTTTGTCAGCACGGTGATCGGATCGCCGCGCTCGCGAGCCGCTTGAGCGACGGTTGTTGCCTCGGCGTCCCACATTGCCCCCGCCATGCCGGCGGCAACCTGTCCGGCGTTATTGTCGATGACGCTCTTCAGGTCGCGCGGCAGCCGGTCATAGGACGCTTTGTTCATCGCCAGCACGAACGTCGTCGTGCTCAGCGAGGTGTCGGCGAAGTCGGTGTGAGCCTTGAAAGCGTCGTTGAGGTGGAGGATCGGCACAACATCCCACGGATCAAGACAGCCGTCGATCACGCGTCCGGCGATCGCCATCGGAACTTGCGGGACCGGAACGCTGATCCCGCGCGCACCGAGGGCTTGCACCGCTTCGCCGGCGAGGCGGCTCGCGACATGCAGCCGCAAGCCTTTGAGGTCTTCGATTGTCCGGATGCTACTATTCGCGTGCAGCACGCCATGGTCGCGGCAGGAGAAACCAAGGGGGTGAACCTCACGGAATTCGTCCTGCAGATTTGCGGCGGAGTAATCTTGCAGCGCCCTGGAATTGACCAGCGCCCTGCGCGACGCAGCGAACGGCAGCTCGAACACTTCAATCTTGGCAAAGCGCCCCGGCGTATTGCCCGGCACCGCCCAGACAATATCGGCGAGCCCGCCGCGCACCTGATCGAACAGCTGCGCTGGCGCACCGCCGAGCTGCATCGAGGGAAAAACGTCGATGCGGATGCGGCCGCCCGACTCTGCTTCCACCTTATGCGCCCAAGGCACCAGAAACTGTCCATGCACGCCCGATACGGAAGAGAAGAAATGATGAAGCTTAAGCGCGACTTGCGGGGTGTCGGCGCGGGTGAAGCGCAGAACGGCCGGACTAGCCACGGCCGCCGCAATCGAAGTTAGAAACATGCGGCGGCCAATACGCATTATTACCTCGCGTGCGCGCGACTTCGCCGGCGATGCGGCTCAATTCAGGCGCGACGGACGATCTTCATTCTCGGCCGTATCGATCATGCTCGCGGCCTGCGGCGCAGACGACGGTCTGTTCGCAGCCGCCGCTGCCTCAACTTTGCTGTCGCGCGATCGTCGCTCGTAGCCCCGGTAAGACATCAAGCCGAACGGCAAACTCACCAGATAGGCCAGCGTGCCGGCAGTGAGCAAAATCCACGGATAGGCGATCAACAACGCAACGCACAGAACGACGAGAATGACGGCGGGACCGACAAGGTCGGGCGGAACGCGGGTGCCGACGCGCTTGCCGGAGAACACGGGCAGCCGCGAAACCATCAACCCGGCGATCAGGAGCGTGTAAATGAGCATCGTCCAGGTGACGAACTGTGAACGCTGAAGGCCGAGGAAAGCCGCATAGATCGGCAGCAGCACGATGATGGCGCCGGCCGGCGCCGGCACGCCGACGAAAAAGTTGGCCGTCCAGGCGGGCCGGTCGGGGTCGACGCTCATCACATTGAACCGGGCAAGCCGCAGAGCCGCACAAATCGCAAACACCATCGCGGCAATCCAGCCGGCAGATTTGAGATCGTGCAGCCCCCAGAAATAGAGGATCAGCGCCGGCGCCACGCCGAAATTCACGAAATCCGCGAGGCTGTCGAGCTCGGCGCCGAAGCGTGATGTTCCCTTCAGAAACCGGGCCAACCGGCCGTCGAGGCCATCGAGAATGGCAGCGAAAACAATGGCTGCGAGCGCCAATCCATAGCGGTTCTCGAACGCCATGCGGATTCCGGTGAGCCCGGCGCAGAGCGCGAGCAGCGTAACAAGGTTCGGCGCCAGCGTGCGCACCGGGATGCGGCGGAACCGCCGGCGTCGCGCGTCGCCGAACGGTGACTTGGGGATGGCCATACTCGCAATATAGCCGTTCCGGTCCCGACCCGCCATCAAGCGGCTGGGTAGATGCTTTGAGGCGTTCAGGTGATGGTAAAATTGCGGTTCGGCTGCGGAACCTTCAAATCGGCGAGAACCGTCTCGCCGGCTGTTGCGGTCTGTCCTTCACCAACCAGCGACGTCGTGCCCTCGGGGAGATAGACATCGACGCGCGAACCGAAACGGATCATGCCGATGCGCTGGCCGGCGGCGACGGCATCGCCTTCGCGCACAAACGGCACGATCCGCCGCGCCACCAGCCCTGCGATCTGGACCACGACGATGCGAGGCCCGTCGCCCGCCGAAATGATGAACGCGTTGCGTTCATTGCTCTCGCTCGCCTTGTCGAGATCGGCACTGATGAAGGCGCCGGCGCGATAGACCATGCGTTCGACGCGGCCGGCGACGGGACTGCGATTCACGTGGCAATCGAATACACTCATGAAAATCGAAATACGAAGGAGCGGCGCCGCGCCGAAATTAAGCTCCGGCGGCGGCACGGCGCTGGCGATGCGGCTGATGCGTCCATCCGCCGGCGCGACAACGATCCCCTCGCGCGCCGGCGTCACCCGTTGCGGATCGCGGAAGAAATAGACGCACCACAGAGTCGCCACGGTCGCGAGCCAGCCGAGCGGCGGCCACAGCCAGAACAGCACCAGCGCCCCCAGCGCAAAGCCGCCGATGAAGGGATAACCTTGCGGATGGATCGGCGTGAGCTGCGAGCGGATCGAATTAATGACCGACATTTTACTCCGCCGCATCCGCAGCCGGCAGCAGCTCTTTTTCTTCCGCGCCGGTAGCTCCCGTTTCTGACGGTGGATTGCGGTTTGGAGCGCTGTCCTCGTCCCCAACGACTGCGAGAATTTCGCGCGCCATCTCCGCCTCACGCTGACGGTTCCACATGCTGGCGTAAAGACCGTTCTTTGCCAGCAGCTCGTTGTGAGTGCCACGCTCAACGATCACGCCCTGATCGAGCACGAGAATCTCGTCGGCGCCGACGATGGTCGAGAGCCGGTGAGCAATCACGAGCGTCGTGCGGTTCCTCGACACGCGGTCGAGTGCGTCCTGAATGTCGCGTTCGGTGTGAGTGTCGAGCGCGGAGGTTGCCTCATCGAGCAACAGGATTGGCGGCGCCTTCAGGATGGTGCGCGCGATGGCGACGCGCTGCTTCTCGCCGCCGGAGAGTTTGAGGCCGCGTTCGCCGACCTCGGTCTCATAGCCTTTGGGAGAGAGCCGGATGAAGCCGTCGATCTGGGCAAGCCGCGCCGCTTCCTCGACTTCGGCGTTGGTTGCATTCCATTCGCCGTAGCGGATGTTGTAGCGGATAGTATCGTTAAAGAGCACCGTATCCTGCGGCACCATGCCGATCGCGGCGCGCAGCGATTTTTGCGTCACGTCGCGGATGTCCTGCCCATCGATGAGAATGCGGCCGCCGGTCACGTCATAGAAACGGAAGATGAGCCGCGAGATGGTCGACTTGCCGGCACCGGTAGGCCCGACGATGGCCACCGTCTGCCCAGCCCCCACCTCAAAGCTTAAACCCTTGAGGATCGGCCGCGCCGGTTCGTAGGCAAACGCTACGTTGTCGAAGCGGATCGTGCCGGCCGCAACCTTGAGCGCATGCGCGCCCGGCCGGTCCTCGATCTCCGGCTTACGCCCAAGAATCGAAAACATGATCTCGATGTCGATCACCGCCTGTTTGATCTCGCGGTAAACCAGCCCCATGAAATTCAGCGGCTGATAGAGCTGGATCATCATGGCGTTGATCATGACGAAATCGCCGACCGTGTTGCGACCGGCCTCGATGCCGTAGGCGCACAGCACCATGGCGGCCGCAAGCCCGATGGTGAATACGATCGCCTGACCGGCATTGAGCACGGCAAGCGACGTATAAGCCTTGACGCTGGCATCCTCGTAGCGCGCCATCGAACGGTCGTAGCGCTGGGCCTCGCGCGCCTCGGCGGAAAAATATTTGACGGTCTCGTAATTGAGCAGCGAGTTGATCGCCTTGGCGTTGGCGTCGGTGTCGCTCTCGTTCATCTTGCGGCGGATGCCGATACGCCACTCGGTGGCGTAGAAGGTAAAGCCAACATAGAGCGCGACCGTCAGCGCGATCACGACCACGTAGCGCCAGTCGAAGTGGAACAGGAGCACCCAGCCGACCAGGACCACCTCAACGATGGTCGGCAGTAGCTGCAACAGCAACATGCGGACGATGGTCTCGATGCCGTTGCGCCCGCGTTCGAGCACGCGCGTAAGCCCGCCGGTTTTGCGCTCGAGATGAAAGCGCAGCGACAGCAGGTGTATGTGCTCGAAGGTGAGCATCGCCAGCCGCCGCACCGCGTTCATCGCCACCTTGGCGAAGATGCCGTCGCGCCATTGCGTGAGCACGCCCATCAGGATGCGCGTACCGCCATAGGCCAAAGTCATCATCACCGGCGTCGCCAGCGCCCAGGCAAGCCACTCGTTTGCGAACACTGGCGCGGTCCCGTGGCCGGCGAGCGCATCGGTCGCCCACTTGAAGGTAAACGGCACGGTCACTGTCGCGAGCTTGGCGATGAAAATCAGCAAGGTCGCGAAGATGACGCGCCCCTTCAGATCGGCGCGGTCGGCCGGCCAGATATAAGGCCAGAGATGGAACAGGGTCGAAAACAGGGCTCCCCCGTCGCCTTTGATCTCTCGTGTCGAGCGATCGGGGGCAGTTGCGTATGCTCTCATTGCAAATTGTGACCTTGGCGGGTCCCGTTGAGCCGCCACGTGGCCGTCATATAGAGACTTTCTCCGATTCCTGCATCGCCGCGCCTCGCCACGGCATCGCCCGCGTTGAGCATCAAACAGCTTGCGCCGCGGCCGAATCGCCGCCACATCTATCCCTTTGTGAGTGAGACTCTATGAGCAAAATCAATGCTGTGTGCGTGTATTGCGGGTCGAGCCCCGGGACTGATCCGGCCTTCGTCAAGACGGCACGCGATTTCGGCAGGATCCTCGCCGAAAACGGCGTCCGGCTGGTCTATGGCGGCGGCTCCATCGGCCTGATGGGGGCGGTCGCTAGCGCCGTGATCGAGCACGGCGGCGCTGCGACCGGCATCATTCCCGAATTTTTGACCGCCAAAGAGCGACCGCGAAAGCTGGCGCAAGAGCAGATCGTCACCCGCGACATGCACGAGCGCAAGCGCACCATGTTCGAGCGCGCCGACGCCTTCGTCGCGCTTCCCGGCGGCCTCGGCACGCTTGAAGAACTCGTCGAGCAAATGACCTGGGCACAGCTTGGGCGCCACAAGAAGCCGATCCTGATCGCCAACATCAACGGCTTCTGGGATCCATTGCTGGTGCTGATCGACCATATGCGGGGGCTTGGCCTTGTCCCCTCGCCGGCGCGGGGCGTTGAACTTCTCGTCACCGCTCGCGTCGAAGACATCCTGCCGAAGCTGCGCGCAGCGGCGCGAGCGGTGACCGAGGCGGAGAAGCAAATGGCGATTCCGGCCGAGCGGCTGTGATCGTTCTTTGCGATGCTGCGCGTTCGACAACGCGTTGTTTCTACGCCCGATCGCGCAAAAACGTCACCGCTTCGATCCGGTTGCCATCCGGATCGCGGACAAAGGCGGCGTAATATCCCACGTAGTAGTGCGACCGCAGTCCGGGCGCGCCGTCAGACGTGCCGCCGGCTGCAAGCGCGGCCGCATGGAAAGCGTCGACCGCGGCAGTATCGGTTGCGCGCAGGCAGATGTGCATGCCGCTGTCGTCGGCGATGCGCGGAAGAGCGTCGCGCCGGTTGATCCAGAATTCCGGATATTTCTTGCCGAAGCCGATCGCCGCATCAGGCCATTCGCGCAATTTTGCGAGACCGAGCGGGGCCAGCGTGGCCGCATAAAACGGCTCGGCCTTTTTTAGATCGCGCACCGCGATGGAGATGTGGTCAATCATGATATCCGCGTCATGCCGGAGCGCCGGACTTCAGGAGCTTGTAGACGATCGAATCCATCAGCGCCTGGAACGACGCGTCGATGATGTTCGCCGAGACGCCGACCGTCGTCCAATGATCGCCGGTTTCGTCCTCGCTCTCGATCAGCACCCGCGTGACGGCCTCGGTCCCGGCATTGAGGATACGTACACGATAATCGGTGAGCTCTAGTCCGGTGATGTAGCTCTGATATTTCCCAAGGTCTTTGCGTAGCGCGAGGTCAAGCGCGTTGACCGGACCGTTGCCTTCGGCTGCCGAGATCAGAAGCTCATCGCCAACCTTCACCTTCACCACCGCCTGGCTCACGCTGACGCGCTCGCCCTTGGCGTTGAGGCGCTGCTCGACATTGACGTCAAATTTTTCCACATCGAAGTAACGCGGCACTTTGCCGAGCAGCCGCCGCGCCAGCAGCTCGAACGAAGCGTCCGCCGCTTCATAGGCGTAGCCGATCGCTTCGCGCTCTTTGACCTCATCGAGCAGGCGCGACAGGCGCGGATCGTCCTTGTCGACGGCAAAACCGATGCGGTCGAGTTCGGCGAGCAGGTTGGAGCGCCCGGATTGATCCGACACCAGCAGCTTGCGCTTGTTGCCGACCAGCTCGGGCGCAACGTGCTCGTAGGTCTTCGGCTCCTTCATGATCGCGGAGGCGTGAATGCCGGCCTTGGTCGCGAAGGCGCTTTCGCCGACATAGGGCGCGTGACGGTCGGCCGCGCGATTGAGCAGGTCGTCGAGCGCGTGCGATACGCGAGCGATGTTGCCGAGCGCCTCATCCGAGACCCCGATATCGAAATTCTCCGCGAAGTCCGGCTTGAGTTTCAGCGTCGGAATGATGGAGACGAGATTGGCGTTGCCGCAGCGCTCGCCGAGCCCGTTGAGGGTGCCCTGAATCTGCCGCGCGCCAGCGCGGACCGCCGCAAAGCTATTCGCCACCGCCTGTTCGGTATCGTTGTGGGCGTGAATGCCGATGTGATCGCCGGGAAGCTGTTTGCAGACTTCGCCCACGATTTTCTCGACCTCGTGCGGCAGCGTACCGCCATTGGTGTCGCAGAGCACGACCCAGCGCGCGCCTTCATCGTAGGCCGCTTTGGCACAGGCAAGCGCGTAGCCCGGATTGGCCTTGTAGCCGTCGAAGAAGTGCTCGCAGTCGAGTAGCACCTCGCGGCCTTTGGCTTTGGCGGCGCGCACGCTGTCGCGGATCGAGGCGAGGTTTTCTTCCTCGGTAGTCTCGAGCGCGACCCGCACGTGATAATCCCAAGATTTGGCGACGAAGCAGATGGCATCTGCTTCAGCAGCAAGCAAAGCGGCAAGCCCCGGATCGTTCGACGCTGAGCGGCCGGGCCGCCGCGCCATGCCGAACGCCGTGATCTTCGCCCGCGCCGGGTGTTTCTCTGCGAAAAAGGCCGTGTCGATCGGATTGGCGCCCGGATAGCCGGCTTCGACATAGTCGATGCCGAGCTCATCGAGCATACGAGCAATTGTCAGCTTGTCGGCGAGCGTGAAGTCGACGCCGTTCGTCTGCGCGCCGTCACGCAGCGTGGTGTCGAACAGATAAAGCCGCTCGCGGGACATAAATCTCACCAGAGATAATAATTCGACGCCAGCGCTACTGCGATCACGATGGCGATCAGCGCAATGACGACGTGATGGGTCCGCAGGCCGAAGAAGGTTTCGCGCGCCATGTGCCTTAACCTCTGTAAAGCCGATAGGCCGTAAACAGCGTGACGACGACCGCGGCTGCGATCAGTGCGTATTTAAGCACCAGATAATAGAGCCAGTGCCGTTGGAAAGGCATGTCATCGCGTTTCATTGCAGAGTTCCTGTGGCGGCGGGCACAGGTAGCGGCTTCACCATCGTGGTGTTGGCGAGCCACTCGCCACCGAGCGCCACTGTGTTGCGGGTTTTCGCGACGAAGCCACGCCGCTCGAAGAAGCCGCGCGCGCTGTCGCTGGCATCAACGCCAAGTTCTTTGGTACCGCGGCTGGCAGCGAGTTTTTCCAGTGCGTCGCAGAGCATTTTTGCAGCGCCCTGCCCCGACGCGGCGGGATGCACGTAAAGCATGTCGATGCACGCATTGTCAGCGAGTGAAGCGAAGCCGATAGCTGCGCCGTCAAATGTTGCGACCAATGTCAGCTCCGACGCCAGCCGCGCGCCGAATTCGTCCTCATCGTCGGCGGCGGATGCCCAGGCCTGCTGCTGCGCCTCGCTGTAATCGTCAGCGGACAATTCCTCGATGCTGGCGCGGAAGATTTCGGCCAGCAGCGGCACGTCCGTCGGCAGCATTGGCCGCATCGCCAATTTTGTTTGCGGGCGGGCGATCATCGCGCGATCTCCCAAGTGGTACCATCCTTGGTGTCCTTGAGCACGACACCCATGGCCGCGAGTTCGTCGCGGATGCGGTCGGATTCCGCGAAATTCTTAGACGCACGGGCAGCCGAACGTTGCTTGATAAGATTTTCTACGCGCATATCGATTTCGGTTAATTTTGCTCCAAACTTCTTGGTCCTTTTTCCCCGCAACTCCTCAACTAGTTTAGGCTCAACTGCGTCACGAATAAGCGGCTCTATTTCATCTATGAGCCTACGAACTAATTCAATCGAAGCTACAAGCTTTGTGCCAGATTTCGGTGCTCCGCTATTCAGGTATGGCTTAAGTTTGACGCCGGCAGCAACGCTCTTCCAATCATTTGTCGTGAATCTAACTAGCTTGTTCGCGCTCGCCGTGAGGTCATAGGCCAGTCGAGAGACATTACTTCGACCCCCTTTGAAGCCCAACAACTGTAAGATTTTGTAGACCGTATAACGCTCACGATCAGTCGGTTTCTGAGATGTCGTGACACGATCAATAAGATTTAGGGCGGCTGGAGTATCGAGGTCTTCAAACAACAACCCCAAAACGTCGTCGAAGAAATTCTTACTTCTCTCGCTGCGAGTTCGGTCCGCAGCAAAATCCTTCCACCCTCTTAGTCTAGAAACCGCTTGCTCTAAACTTCTCACGGTCCAATCAAGAGGTTCTAAATATTGCGTTTGCAGCATTGCAAAACGGATTGCTTCGCCATCCCATGATCTTCCACCAAAGCGATCGGTATGCAAAAGGTCATGAATCGTAATGAAATTGCCATCGCTCTTTGACATCTTCTTGCCTTCGACTTGAAGAAAGCCGTTGTGCATCCAGTATTTCGCCATCACCGGCGTGTGGAAGGCGCAGCGCGATTGCGCGATCTCGTCCTCATGATGCGGAAACACGAGGTCGATGCCGCCACCGTGGATGTCGAAAATTTCGCCGAGGTATTTCCACGACATCGCGGAGCATTCGATGTGCCAGCCGGGGCGGCCCGGCGTCTTAATGCCGGCTGGCGAAGGCCAGGCCGGCTCACTTGGCTTCGACGGTTTCCACAGCACGAAGTCCCGTGGGTCTTTTTTGTACGCCGCGACTTCGACGCGCGCGCCGGCGATCATTTCGTCGAGCGGCCGTTTTGAGAGTTGGCCGTAATCCGGCATCGACGGCACGCTGAACAGCACATTGTCCTCGGCGACATAAGCATTGCCGGACGCGACCAGCCGATCGATCAGCGTGCGCATCTCGGCGATGTGCTCGGTCGCCCGCGGTTCGAACGTAGGCGGCAGGCAGCCGAGCGCGGCGACATCGGCGTGGAATTGCTTGCCGGTCTTTTCCGTAACCTTGCGGATCGCCTCGTTCAGCGGCAGGTCGCGATATTCCTCCGCCGCGCGCGCGTTGATCTTGTCGTCGACGTCGGTGATGTTGCGGACGTAGGTGACGTGGTTTTCACCATAGAGATGGCGCAACAAACGAAACAGCACATCGAACACGATCACCGGCCGGGCATTGCCGATGTGGGCGTAGTCGTAGACCGTCGGCCCGCACACATACATGCGCACGTTCGACGGATCGAGCGGCGTAAACAGCCGCTTCTCGCGCGTAAGCGTATCGTAGAGTTTCAAATCCATCCAAGACTCGTGACGCTGGCGCTACCGGCCGGGCGTCCATCGGTCTCAAAGAGGAGATAAAGACGGCCAGCCAGCGTGTGTCGCTAGCGAATAATCTCCCGGCAAATGCCGCAGATATGGTTAAGGCCGTACATGGCGCGCACAATGGTCGAGGATCGCCATTGCGTCAAGCCGTTGCCCGCCGCCGGGTGCAAATGCCTCGGCAACCCATTGGCTTGGCGTTTTCGCCCGGCACCGCATCATGGCCCGCCGCGAATCGCGCAGCGCGGTTCGCTCGGTCGTTCTGCTAATCTCGTGAGTTAATGGAGCGTTAACCCCAGCGTCGCATTGTTGGTGCTATTCGCTACCCGGCTTTTACGGCGCTCGGGGCGCCAGTTGGGGGGTCATGCGTTCCTTGATCGCGGTCGCGGCATTTGCCGCTGCGCTCGTCTCCGCGGGCGCCGCACAGGCGGAACGGCGCGTGTTCATCATCGCCAACAATGGCGACGGCTACGGCATCGATCGCTGCCTTGCTTCCGGCGCGGCCTGCGGCGAAGCGGCGGCGAATTCCTATTGCCGCTCGCGCGAGTTTTCGCAGGCGCTGTCGTACCTCAAGGTCGATCGCGACGACATTACCGGCGCCATTCCGTCGAGCGGGCCCGGCTCGTGCCATGGCGCGACCTGTGACGATTTTGTCGCCATTACCTGCGCGCGCTGAGGATTAGACTGGCGGCGCCATTAGTGAATTCGTCACGCCCGGTCCACCTGCTGGGTGTGGCGATGTGGGAAACTGAGCCCCGGACCCATGCCGGGGCTCTTTTTTTTGAAGTCGTCAGACATTTACTGGTCATCGATCACGCCGTTTGCCTCGCTAGTGCGATGGCCTCGCGCAGCACGCCAAGATCGCCGATGTGATTGGCGAGGATCAGCACAAGTCTTGTATCCAGCTGTGAGGCTTCGGCATCAGATAAGTCGCGTCGCGCTTCAACTAGCGCAAGATAGGCGGCGTCGGGATCGGGAAATAGCGAGGCAGTGACGAGCTTCGGCATCGTTCACCTCTGCAAGGCGCGGCGATGCGCACCCGTCACGGCGGCAGAATTGAACTGCCGCCACCGTGCGCACAAATGCTGGTCGGGCCGGACGAGATAGGTCGCACCGGGGGTGGCGTCGAGCCGCTGCGTGAAAATTCCGGTCTGATCCAGACAATCTTCGCCGATCACGCAAAGCGCGAGCCCTTCCGGCGCGCAGGGCTCGGCGCCGTTTTTGCCGTCGCCATCTTTCACGTAAATAATCTCAAAATCGCCGCGCAGATTGTCGAGGAGATGCGTCGGGATCCCATCCTTCCGCACCAGCGGCGCATCCGGCAAAGGCGCGCCGAGTTTTGCGGCGCCCGCAAAAACGGTCTCATCGGGCGTCGACAGCGGCAAGTCATAAATCGTCGCGACCGATAATCGGCCCGAATTGACCATGCGGCGCGCGAACTCGGCGTAGGGCGCGAGGTCCAGGACCGCGTCGCGCAACCGCCGCTCGGCTGCCGAGTGCGGCGACATGAAATCGGTCGAGCGGGTCGAATGGCCGATGTTCTCGTCCGCGGCCTGGACGCGCTCGATTTCGTAGCTCGCAATCAGCCCCTCCCCGCTTTCGCCTTTGATGAAGGCGGCAAGCTTCCAGGCCAGATTCTCGGCGTCCTGAATGCCGGAATTGGCGCCGCGGGCGCCGAACGGCGACACCTGATGCGCGGCATCGCCGGCGAAGATCACCCGGTCATGGACGAAGCGGTCGAGGCGCCGGCAGTTGAAGGTGTAGATCGAGACCCATTCCAGCTCGTAGGGATGCGATGTCAGCGCTTTGTCGAGACGCGCACGGACCCGCTGCGGCTCCTGCTCGGCGACCGGGTCCGCATCGGGACCAAGTTGCAGATCGACACGCCAGACGTCGTCGGGCTGGCGGTGCATCAGCGCCGATTGGCCGGAATGGAAGGTCGGCGCGAACCAGAAGCGTCGCTCGGTCGGAATATCCGCCGCCATGCGTACATCGGCGATCAGGAATTTGTCCTCGAAGGTGACGCCGGCGAAGTCGAGGCCCATAAGGCTACGAATGGTCGAGCGCGCGCCGTCAGCGGCGATCAACCAGTCGGCATCGAGGCGGTAACTTCCGTCCGGCGTTTCGATCGTCAGCCGCACCCCGTCATTGAGCCGATCGAGACCGGTGACACGATTCTTCCAGCGCAACTCAAGGTTCTCGATCTCGAGCGCGCGATCCACCAATGCCTTTTCCAGATAGAACTGCTGCAGATTGATGAACGCCGGCATCTTATGCCCGGCCTCAGGCAAAAGATCGAAGGAGAACAAAAGCTCGTCGCCGCAAAAGACCTTGCCGAGCTTCCAGGTGACGCCCTGCGCCACCAGTCGTTCGCCAACGCCGAGCCGATCCAGAATTTCCAGCGTGCGCTTCGACCAGCAGATGCCGCGCGAGCCTTCGCCGATGCGATCGGCATCGTCGAGCAAAACCACCGGCACGCCGCGGAGCGCGAGATCGATGGCGGCGGCGAGCCCAACCGGCCCGGCGCCGACCACGACGACGGGATGGCGGACGGCTGCGCGCGAGTCCTGGTCGCGCGAGCGGCGATAGTCGTAGTGGTAAACCGATTTGCGCGTCGTGTTCACGGAGACCCCCAGCATCAAGTCAACCGCGCAACGCGGCCCACATCGCCCGGTCGCGCTCCGCGGTCCAGATCACCGGATGCTCAATGCCCCTGGCTTCGTCATAGGCGCGGGAGACGTTGAACGGCATGCAGTGTTCGTAGATCGCAAAGCTCGCGAACTTGGGATCCATGACAGCGCGCACCGCATCGTAGGCTTCCTTGAGCGTGCGGCCCTTGGCGGCGCTATCGGCAACGGCGCCGTAGAGCGTTGTGAGAAAGTCCTCGGTCAGCGCAATGCCGTCGGCGACCTGCTGTGGCGTCTTCAGTGCCGCGCCGCGGCCCGGCACCAGCGCCTTGGCGGAAAACTCAGCGAGCCGGTCAAGGGTCGCCGGCCAATCGGTGAAATGCGCATCGCCGCAATAACAGGCCGAATGATACTCAACGAGGTCGCCGGAAAACACCACGTCGGCATCTGGCACAAAAGCTACGACGTCGCCCGCAGTGTGGCCGCGGCCGATGTGCATGATGCGCACCTCGCGCTTGCCGAGCCACACCGACATCTGGTCTGGAAAGGTGAGCGACGGCCAGGTCAGGCCCGGAATGCTCTCGACCGCGCGAAACAGCCGCGGGAAACGGCCAATCTCGGAATCCATATCCTGTTTGCCACGCTCGGCAATCAGTTCGCGCGTTGCGTTGGAGGCGATGATTTCGGCGCCGCCATAAGCCGAAGCGCCGAGCACACGCACCGCGTGGTAATGGGTCAGCAAGACGTATTTGATCGGCTTGTCGGTGATCCTGGCGACGCGATCGATCACCTGGCGCGCCATCACAGGCGTTGCCTGCGCATCGATGACCATGACGCCGTCATCGCCGACGATAACCCCGGAATTGGGGTCGCCCTCGGCAGTGAAGGCGTAGAGATCGGGGCCGATGGCGTCGAAGGTAATCGGCTTGTCGGCGAGATCCGCAGTCGAGGCGAACTCCGCGCTCATTTGTAATTTCCTCCCAGGCACCAGTGTATCAACTAGGGAATCTGCCCACTCGGGGCAAGTCGGTACGCCGTTGCACGGCCCAACATCTTCGTCCATCTTCGGTCGCGGCAGCGCAAGGGCTGGGACGGGTGCGCCAACAGGCGCGCCAGGGCTTGGCGCCGACAGTACCAAGGGCATTGCGCGGATAAGGGCTCATGACTGGTCAACGGGTGACCGAGGCAGACGTCAGGAGCGCTTCGGCCGCAAAGGAAACGAGAGGCGACCGGCATGCGCCGCTCAAGCTCGAGCAGTTTCTGCCTTACCAGCTCAACGTGGTGTCGAGCCTCGTCTCCCAGGCGCTGTCGCGCGTGTATGCGGAACGCTATGGGATCGGCGTCCCGGAATGGCGCGTTTTGGTTACGCTCGGCCAGTTCGAGACCATGACAGCAAAGGCCATCGGCGCGCATACGCACATGCACAAGACCAAGGTGTCGCGGGCGGTTGCGCTGTTGGAAAAGCGGCGTCTGCTGGCGCGCCGTGCCAACCGCGCCGACAAGCGCGAAGCGTTCCTTTCGCTTACGGCTGCCGGACAAGCCATGTATGAGGAGGTCGCACCGCACGCTCTCGACTTCGCAAAACGGCTGACCGAGATTCTGACGCCTGCGGATCGTGAAGCTTTCGACCGCGCTTTACAGCTGCTCACAGCGCAATCCGCAGAACTCGTCGCTGATGTCGGCGGCCCGACGCAAGATGACGACTAAACCCCGCCCTGTGCCACCCGCCATTGCTTTTCAAACGGCGCGTTGGCCGCGATCGTCTGTTCCGTGCTAGCCTGATCAGGCACCCAACCGGTTCAATCGGCAGCATGAAGCTCTATTCCTACTATCGTTCGTCGGCCGCCTATCGGGTGCGCATCGCGCTCAATTTCAAAGGCATCGCCTACGAGACTGTGCCCGTTCACCTCGTCAAAGACGGCGGCCACAACCGGCGGCCGGAATTCCGCGCGGTCAATCCGCAGATGCGAATACCGGCACTGGTCGCGCCAGGCGGCGAGGTGCTTATTCAATCGCTTGCCATCATCGAGTATCTGGAGGAAGTGCAGCCCGATCCGCCGCTGCTGCCGAAAGACCCGATCGCACGGGCCAAGGTTCGCGCGCTCGCGGACGTCATTGCCTGCGATATCCATCCGCTCAACAATGTGGGGCCGTTGCGCTATCTCAAGCGCGAAATGCATCAGGAGCAAACTGCGATCGACGCCTGGTATCATCACTGGGTCATCGAGGGCTTCGAGTCTCTGGAGACGCTTGTCGACCCCGCGCCCTATGCTTGGGGGACTGAAGTGACGATGGCGGACCTCTGTCTCGTTCCGCAGGTTTACAATGCGCGGCGGCTAAAGGTTCCGCTCGACAAGTTCCCAAAGATTCTGGGTATCGAGGCCGCCTGCCTCAACCATCCGGCCTTCGACCGCGCCCGGCCGGAAAATCAGCCGGATGCGGAGTAAGCCGCGGGCACAATTCACACTTTGGTCACCATTGCATCGCTTGATCGCGCCACCGATGATGCGACAGCCGGGGCCAGGATGATTAAGCCGAACAAGCTTTGGTGCAGCCTTGGCATCGTCATTGTGGGCACCGCCGCACTTTCCGCCGCCGTAGCCGCCCAAACCGCACCGCCCTCGCCTCCCGGAGCGCCCACCGCAACCGACCAGCCGGCCTCAAATCCGGTATGCGTGCGCTATGAAGCCCAGCTTGCCGGGCTCAATCGCGGCGCTGCCGATCCGGTGCGCGCCGATCAGATGCGGCGTTACGAAGACTCGGTTGCCAAGCAGCAGGCAGAGCTTGACCGCATCCTGGCGCAATCGCGAAAGCTCGGTTGCGAGGGCGCTGGATTTTTTGCGTTGTTCACGGGACGGGGGCCGGAATGCGACCCGGTCAACGCGCGGATCCAGCAGATGCGCGACAATCTCGACCGTATGATGAGCGACCTCGAACGTCTCAAGAGCGGCAGCAACGACGATCAGCAAGGACAACGAGCGGCGCTGATCGGGCAGTTGGCACAAAACAATTGCGGGCCGCAGTATCGCGCGGCGGTCGCGGCAGGCCCGGCCGGCTTCTTGAGTTCGCTGTTCGGCGGCACCATCATCAGCCAGGGCGGCGATGGCGCGCCGGCGGGCACCTATCACACCGTCTGCGTGCGCACCTGCGACGGTTACTATTTCCCGATCTCGTATTCGACGGTGCCGAACCGGTTCGCCGACGACCAGCGGGCCTGTCAGCGCGAGTGCCCGGCTGCCGAGACCGTGTTGTACAGCTACCGCAACCCCGGCGAAGACGTCAGCCAGGCAGTGTCGATCAACGGCCAGCCTTACACCGAACTCCCGAACGCGTTTCGCTATCGGAAAGAATACAGCGGCGCGACGTGTTCCTGCCGGCGGCCGGGTCAGAGCTGGGCCGACGCGCTCAAAAATGCCGACGACGCCAGCACACTTGAGGCCGGCGACATCGTCGTGACCGATCAGAACGCCAAAGCGCTATCGCAGGCGCCGCAGCCGAAAGGCAAACAATTGCCCAAAGGCGCTCCCGGCCAAAAGGATGCGAATGGGCTGCCTGCAGCAACAGGCACATCGCCGGCGACCACGGATGCGAGCACGCCGAACTCCGCCGGAGTGCGCACCGTTGGCCCACCGTTCGTCGCCGCGCACTGACAAATTTTAGAAATTACCGGCGTCTGCCTTCGCAGCCGCCGGACCTCTGATCGGCGCGCGGTCGGGTGCCGGCGGCGGAGCGCCAAAATCGCGGAACCGATTGGTGATCGGATAACGCCGATCGCGGCCGAAATTCTTCAGCGTTACTTTTACGCCCGGCGCGGCCTGCCGGCGTTTGTATTCGGCGATGGTGAGCATCCGCTCGACCTTCAGCACCGTTTCGCGATCGAAGCCCGCTGCAGCGATGGTCGCTACGGATTCTTCACGCTCAACCAGCCGTTCGAGGATCTGATCAAGCGTGTCGTAGGGCGGCAGCGTATCCTGGTCGGTCTGGTTCTCGCGCAGCTCCGCACTTGGCGCCCGTGTGAGCACGTTCTCAGGAATGACCGGTCCGCCGGGTCCAAGCGCGCCCTCCGGCTTCCAGCGATTACGCAAACGCGACAGCCGATAGACTTCAGTTTTGTAGAGATCCTTGATCGGATTAAAGCCGCCGTTCATGTCGCCGTAGAGGGTGGCGTAGCCGACCGACATCTCCGACTTGTTGCCGGTCGTCACGACCATCAGGCCAAACTTGTTGGAGATCGCCATCAGAATGACACCGCGCGTTCGGGCTTGCAAATTCTCCTCGGTTACATCGCGGGGTAGCCCGGCAAAAACATTGCTGAGCGCCGTCTCAAGTCCGTGCACGGCGCTCTCGATTGGAACGGTCTCATATTCAACGCCGAGCGCGCGGGCGGCAGCCGCTGCGTCATCCCGCGATTCCTGCGAGGTAAAACGAAACGGCAGCATGATACAGCGTACCCGGTTGACGCCAAGCGCATCGACCGCCATCGCCGCACACAACGCTGAATTGACGCCGCCCGAAAGGCCGAGAACGACGCCGTTGAACCGGTTTTTGTCGACATAGTCGCGCAGACCAAGCATGCACGCAGTGTAATCTGCCTGGTCAAGTTCCTCGGCCGCCGCGATCGATCCCGGCGCGCATCGCCAACCGTCCGCGGTTCGCGACCATTGCGTCGTGACAGTCATTTCGCGGAACGCCGGAAGTTGGAACGGGATCGAGCGGTCCGCATTCAGGGCAAACGACGCGCCATCGAAGACAAGCTCGTCCTGGCCGCCGACCTGATTGACGTAGAGAAGCGGCAGGCCGGATTCGGTGACGCGCGCAACCGAAACATTCAGGCGCACCTCCGCTTTATCGCGCCAATATGGCGAGCCGTTGGGCACGATGAGAAGCTCTGCACCGGTCTCAGCCAGGCATTCGACGACATTCTCGTAGTCGCCCCAGTCGGTCCAGGTGTCCTCGCAAATGGGCAGGCCGAGCCGCACGCCGCGGAAATTGACCGGGCCGGGCACCGGACCGACCGCAAACACACGCTTCTCGTCGAACACGCCGTAGTTCGGCAGGTTGACCTTGAACCGGATCGCCTCGACGCGGCCGGCGGCAAGGAGCGCATACGCGTTGTAGAGCTTTGCATCCTCGACCCAGGGCGTGCCAATCAGGACGGCGGGACCGCCGTCGGCGGTTTCGCGCGCGAGGGTCTCGATTGCGGCATGGCAGGTGGACTGAAAGGCTGGCTTCAGCACCAGATCTTCCGGCGGATAGCCGGCGATGAACAGCTCCGAAAAAACAACAATATCGGCCCGATCGCGCGCCGCTTGCACGCGCGCCGCGCGGGCGCGCTCCAGATTGCCGGTGACGTCGCCGACGATCGGGTTAAGCTGCGCCACCGCAATAGCGAGGCGATCGGCCAGACGCTCGTTCATGGCGATGGTCTAGAGCATGATCCCGGCAAGTGGAACCCGCTTTTCGGAATAGATGCTCAAACAAACACCCAGCGTTTGGTTTATTGTGACCGATGGGCCGCGGCCACCGTCCGGCGGCAGCACGGGAGAAACTTGGGCCGAAACTTGCTAACCTGCCGTAGATAAGCCGCGGGCAGCTCGGGGACCCGCCGGTCCTTCACTCTGGATCAGAGGTTCAGCAATGGAACGCTTCATCAACGTCGCCGGAGCGCAGACCGGACCGATTGCGCGCAACGAGTCGCGGCAGCAGGTGGTGTCGAGACTGCTGGAACTGATGCACGATGGGAAAGCGCGCGGCAGCGACATCGTGGTGTTTCCGGAATTGGCCCTGACCACCTTCTTTCCCCGCTGGTGGATGGACGACGACGCCGAGATCGACGGTTTCTTCGAACGCGAAATGCCAAGTCCGGCCACCCTGCCGCTCTTCGAAGCGGCAAAGAAGCTCGAGATCGGCTTCTATCTCGGCTATGCGGAACTCACCCAACACAACGGCACGGCGCATCGCTACAACACCGCGATCCTCGTGGACAAGAACGCCAAGATCGTCGGCAAGTATCGGAAAGTGCATTTGCCCGGTCACGCCGATGACCGCTCGCACTATCCGTTCCAGCATCTGGAGAAGCGATATTTCGAGCCCGGCGATCTGGGCTTTCCGGTCTGGCGCGCGTTGGGCGCCAATGTCGGCATGTGCATCTGCAATGACCGGCGCTGGCCGGAGACCTATCGGGTCATGGGTATGCAGAGCGTCGAGCTGATCCTGCTCGGCTACAACACGCCGACCCATTTGCCGTGGGTGCCGGTCTACGATCACCTTTCGGACTTCCACAACCACCTGTGCATGCAGGCCGGCGCATATCAGAACAGCACCTGGGTTGTCGGCATCGCCAAGGCCGGCAACGAGGAAGGCAGCGAACTCCTCGCCGGCAGCTGCATCGTCGCGCCGTCGGGTGAGATCGTCGCCATGGCGACCACCAACGGTGACGAGGTGTTCACGGCGAAATGCAATCTCGATATCAGCCGATTTAACAAAGAGGCGATGTTCAACTTCGCCCAGCATCGGCGGATCGAGCATTATCAGCTGATTACGCAGCGCGCCGGCGCCGTTCCGCCAACGGCTTAGAGCTTGAACGGCCGGACATTGTAGCCCGCGGGTTTGGTTCGCTCGTAGGCGGCGGCCGCCCGGACCACGTCGTATTCGCCGAGTGCGCGCCCGACGAGCTGGAGCCCGATCGGCATGCCGTCGGCGGCTACGCCGGCACACACGGTGGCGGCAGGCTGGCCGGTGAGGTTGAACGGATAGGTGTAAAACACCCAGGACACCAGGTTGCGGTCGCGCAGGTGATCGGGAATGTTTTTGCCGACGTCGAGCGACGAAACCGGCAAGACCGGCGACAACAATAGATCGTAAGATTTCGAAGAAGGCGCGAACCTTGTCGCGCAACGCGTATCGCTCAAACACTTTTTCATAATAAGCACGCATGTCCTGAGACAGCGCCAGGTCGAGCACTTCGGCAACGGCCGGATCGAGCAGCTCGCGCTGCGTTTCCACGAAAGAGCGCAACCGCGTGCCGACGCCGGCATAAAACTCTGCGATCCAAAGCTCGGCCGGATCTTCCTCGAAAACTTTTTCAACCAGCTCGACCTTGCAGCCAAGATCCTCAAACGCGCGCGCTGCATCCGCCACGACCGCCTGGACATCCGGATCGGGCCGGGCGTAGCCAAGTGTCGGGCTGTAGGCGATGCGCAGATCGGCAACGCCTGCGCTGCAGGCGCCGAGCAAATCTGGCATTGCCGCCGACACGCTGAACGGATCGCGCGCATCATAGCCGCCGATTGCCGAGATCAGGAGCGCTGCATCGCCAACGTTGCGAGCGATGGCGCCGACATGGGCGAGTGTCGGCGTCGCCGACGCGGGCCATACCGGTACGCGACCGAAATGCGCCTTGATGCCGGCGAGGCCGGTGAAGCAGCACGGGATGCGCACCGAGCCGCCACCATCGGTGCCGAGCGCGAACGGGGTGATGCCGGCGGCGACCGACGCCGCTGCGCCCGCGCTCGAGCCGCCGGGAGTCTTCTCGAGATTCCACGGATGGCGCGTAATCCCGGTCAACGGGCTGTCGCCGACCGGCTTGCAGCCGAACTCGCTGGTCGTAGTCTTGCCGATCAGAATAGCGCCCGCGGCCTTCGCACGCTCGACCGCCGGCGCATCGACGGCAGCGACGTTGTTCGCCATTGTGCGCGACCCTGACGCGTAGCGAACGTCTGCGACCGCCATCAGGTCCTTCGCCGAGAACGGCACACCGTGCAGCAAGCCAAGCGGCTCGCCCCGCATCACGGCGTCCTCGGCGGCTTTGGCGGCGGCAAGCGCCCTCTCCGGCAGCAGCACGAAAAAGGCGTTCAACGTCGCCTGTGTCGCCTCGGCCTTGGCAAGCGCACGCCGTGTCAGTTCAACCGGCGAAACATCCTTGGCCGCGACGCGCCGGCGCAGCTCCGCGGCGCTCATGGCATCGAAGTCGGCGGACATTACGCAGCTCCCGAATAGGCTGCTTGCCCCGGCGTCAATCGTTGACGATCGCGAAAGCGCGCACCGGCGAGCCCGAGCCGCCCTTGAACTTCAATGGCACGCCGAAGAACTGAAACTCGCCGGTGCCCAAAAGTTCCTCGAGGTTCACCAGCCACTCCCAATGACTGATGCCGAGCTTGCGGCACAGCCGGTGCTGCGAAAATATGTTGTCGCTCGGCCGGTCAGTGGACGGGCCCTCGACGCCGTGCATCCGCGACCCGCGGTCATACATCCACTGCGTGGCCTCGACAGTGAGCTGCGGATTCTTCCACACCGAGTCGAGCCCCGGATAGGTGCGCTTATGGAAACCGGTGCACAGCAGCACGATGTGACCGTCCACCTCGACGCCGGCCTTCTTCTCGGCCTCTGCCATATGCGCCAGCGTGATCTCACCCAGATCCGGGATGTGGCGCAGATCGAGGCAGACGGCCTTCCCCATGAACAGATCGAGCGGCATTTCATCAACCGCTTGGCCGCTGGGATTGACGTGCCGGAACGCGTCGACGTGCGTACCCACATGATCGAGCGAGGCGATGAAATTCGTTTGAAAGGTCATCGCATCCCCGGGTACGCCGAGATTAAGCGCCTTGGAAGTTTCGTGACTGAGGTGCGTGGTGATGACCGGCCGCTGGAATAATTTGTGAGCCGGCATATTGTCCTCGATCAGGAGGCTGAGGTCGACGACACGCTGGGGCATACAACTTCTCCGTTGCAACAGGGCGGGACTGAAACGCGGCTATGCCTCCCGGAAAGCTTCGGCAATCGGCAGGTACGTCACCACGGCACAATGAATGGCTCGCCGTGGCGCTAGCCGTGCAATCGTAACGCAGTCACGCGTGGCGGCAACAGGTTACAGCGGCGGGGAAATCAATTCAGAAACCGAAAGGATAAGGTCCGAACTTGAGGCCGGCCTGGACAAAGACACCGAAAATATCGGTCTTCCAGTCGACGGGCTGCGGGAAAGCCGCTTCGCCGATGACATTGCCTTGGAAGTTTGCATTACCATTCGCCTGCATGTGCCAATAGCGACCGCCGATGCCGACGCTGGCATAGTCCGCTACCTGGTACGACAGCGACACTTCGAATTGGTAGCCTTGGCCCGTGCCATTCTCGGGAATCGGGCCCGCGAAGTCGCCGACCGCTGTGCCGATGCGTAGCCAGTGGGTGTCGGCGCCGGTGAGAAACACGAGGGGAAGATACGCAGCCTCGGCGTTGAGCTTGAAACGCTCGGCGAAGAGAAGCGAACCATCCAGTCCAATTCGCACCGATTGCCAACGATTGTTCTGCGAGATCCCTTCGATGGACGTCGGTATTGCCGGCTGGCAAACAACAGGATTGGTGGCGGTTTGCGCGCAGCCATAGGCGTTCATCTCCTGATTGAAGTAGTGGTAGCCGGCTAGCGCGCCGATGCGGAAATCGCCGCCGCGGATCACGTCGTAGCCGACGTCGCCGCTGGCGTAGCTCATGTAACCGTTCTTCTGATCGCTCGTTGTGCTCGAATAGGGCGCGATGCCCGGCGGGAAGTCTTCATCCTTGAGGTGCCCGCCGGACATGGCACCGGTGCCGATATAGCCTTTGATGAAGAAGCCGTTGGTAAAGGCGACGCGGCTGTAAAGCTCGCCCGCGTTCGTCATCATGTCGCTGTAGGTGAGCCGCGAGACCATCGCGGTCGACACGCTCGGTATGCTGTACAGACTCTTACTGGTGTTGGCTTTGCCGAACCAATAGCGCGCCGCGAATTCGACCTGCCAGGCGGGCAGCGGACGCGGCACGAAATAGTCAACGTCCGGTATCGGCGCAGCTTTGGTGACAAGCGGCGACGGCGACGATGATGATGGCCACAGCGGCGGTAACGCCGGCCAGTCCGCTGCATAAGCCGGCGTCGCGAACAGCCACGCTAACGCCAACCATCGCGGTAAATGAAACCGTACCAGCACTGCACGCCTCGCGCCCGTTTAAGGCTTTTTCTGACGCGCAAGATTTGAATCAAATTGTTTGCGTGTTTCTTTATGGCGGCGACCAATCGCGGATCAGCCTGAGCGGTTCGTAAAACGAGATAGTGTACGAGATGGAAAAACGCGGCCACTTGCTAAAGCGCAAGGACACCCAGCGACGCAATCCAGGCCGCTACAAAGGCCGGGATTGCTTCGCTTGCAATGACGTTACGGCGAGCTAAAGCGCCGCCACCGCGGGGACCGGCTTCATCTTGCCCTGGCGCTCCGCTTTGAGGAGATCAGCGACAAGAAATGCGAGATCGAGCGATTGCTCGGCATTGAGCCGCGGATCGCAGACGGTGTGGTAGCGATCGTTCAAATCTTCATCGCTGATCGCACGGGCACCGCCGGTGCATTCGGTGACATTTTGTCCCGTCATTTCCAGATGCACGCCGCCGGCATAAGTGCCTTCGGCCGCATGCATTTGAAAAAACGTCCGCACTTCCTTGAGGATTTGGTCAAACGGCCGGGTCTTGTAGCCGGTTACGGATGTGATCGTGTTGCCATGCATGGGATCGCACGACCAAACGACGTGCCGCCCCTCGCGCTTCACCGCGCGCAACAACCTCGGCAAGTGCTCGGCAGCCTTGTCTGCACCCATGCGGCAGATCAGAGTGAGACGGCCAGGCTCGTTATCCGGATCGAGAATGTCGATTAGCTTGAGAAGTTCGTCCGGCTTCTGGGTCGGACCGGTCTTCAACCCGAGCGGATTCTTGACCCCGCGGCAGAACTCGATGTGGGCATGATCCGGCTGACGGGTACGGTCGCCAACCCACAGCATATGGCCCGACGTGCAGTACCAGTCGCCGGTCGTCGAATTGACCCGCGTAAAAGCCTGTTCGTATCCGAGCAACAACGCCTCATGGCTGGTGAAGAAATCGGTCGTCCGCATCTCCGGATGCACTTCCGGATCGATGCCGCAGGCACGGATGAAGTTGAGCGCTTCGGTGAGATGACCGGCGAGTTCCTGATAGCGCTTCGATTGCGGGCTATCCTTGACGAAGGACAGCATCCATTGATGCGCATTCGAGAGGTTGGCGTAGCCGCCGGTAGCAAACGCGCGCAGCAGGTTGAGCGTCGCCGCCGATTGGCGGTACGCCTCCGGCTGGCGGCGCGGATCCGGCGTGCGTGCCTCGCGTGTGAACTCGATGGCGTTGATGATGTCGCCGCGATAGACCGGCAGCTCGACGCCATCGCGCTTCTCGGTCGGCGATGAGCGCGGCTTGGCGAACTGGCCGGCGATGCGTCCGACTTTCACCACCGGCGAAGCCGCCGCATAGGTCAGCACCACGGCCATTTGCAGGAACAGGCGGAAAAAATCGCGGATGTTGTTGGCGCCATGCTCGGCGAAACTTTCCGCGCAGTCGCCACCCTGAAGGACGAAGGCCTGGCCGGCTGCAACCTGCGCCAAAGCGCGCTTGAGGTTGCGTGCCTCACCTGCAAAAACCAGCGGCGGAAAGCTCGCGAGCTGCGCCTCGACGTCGGCAAGGGCCGCAACGTCCGGATAATCCGGCACCTGCACGATCGGCTTGGAGCGCCAGCTATCCGGGCTCCATTTCGCCGAGTTTGTTTGTTTCGACATAACAGTCTCCAAGCCGTCATCCGTGGCGCGGGCTTGGCCCCCGAGCCCGAAATCCATCGTCACGACCGGTGGTTACGGATTCCGGCTCTTGCCGTTATTGCGGGTCGGCCGGAATGACGGGCGTCTTATACACAAGGCCCCACGGCCGCGACAGCCCGAAACGCCCGGTCTATTCCGCAGCTTCCCGGACGTAGCTGGCGCTTCTTTGGCGCATGGTGACCAGCTCTTCGGCCATGGTGGGATGAAGCGCCATGGTGGCGTCGAAATCGGCCTTGGTGGCCCTCATTTTCACAGCGATGGTGGCGATTTGGATCATCTCAGCCGCCCCTTCGCCGACGATATGACAGCCGACGACGCGATCAGTCACGCCATCGACGACGAGCTTGAGCAGCACGGTGGTATCGCGGCCGGACAAGGTCGCCTTCAGCGGCTTGAACATGGCGCGGTAGACATCTGTCTGGTTGAGCTGCGCGCGTGCCTCCGCTTCGGTCAGGCCGACCGCTCCGACTTCGGGATCCGAGAACACCGCTGTGGGCACGTTGCTGTGATCGACCGCCGTTGGCTTGCCGCCGAACACCGTTTCGGAAAACGCGGCTCCCTCGCGGATCGCGACCGGCGTGAGGTTGATGCGGTTGGTCACGTCGCCGATGGCATAAATGCTGGCAACGCTGGTGCGCGAATATTCGTCGACTCCGATGCCGCCATTCTTGCCGATCTCGACGCCCACTTCCTTCAGTCCCAATTTAGTGACGTTAGGCGTCCTGCCGGTGGCGAACATCACGCAATCGGCGGTCTGGTGAAAGCCGTTGGAGAACTGCACCGAAAAGCGTTTGTCCGTTTGTTTGATTGCCGCGATCTTGCATCCGGTAACGACTTTGATGCCGTGCTTTTCCATATCGGCGCGCACGTGGGCCCGCACCTCGTCGTCGAAGCCGCGCAAAATATTCTCGCCGCGATAAATCACGGTCACGTGCGAGCCGAGACCGGCAAAGATGCCGGCGAATTCGAGCGCGATATAGCCGCCGCCCTGGACCACCACATGCGGCGGCAAACGGGGCAAATAGAACGCCTCGTTCGAGGATATGGCATGTTCGATGCCGGGAATCGGATCGCCGTAACTCGGCGTGCCGCCGGTCGCGATCAGGATGTAGGCTGCGCGCACGCGCTCGCCGGTCGCCAATTGCACGGTGTGGGCGTCGGCAATTACTGCACGGCTCTTGACGATGGTGACGCCGGCCTTTGCGAGAGTCGCGGTGTAGGCCGCTTCGAGGCGGGCGATCTCGCGATCCTTATTGGCGATCAGTGTCGGCCAATCGAAGCTCGATCGCGGCAGCGTCCAGCCATAGCCGACCGCATCCTCGAATTCGGCGCGAAAGCGTGATGCGTAGACCAGGAGCTTTTTCGGCACGCAGCCGCGGATGACGCAGGTGCCCCCGACACGATACTCCTCCGCCACCATCACGCGCGCGCCATGCTGCGCGGCAATGCGCGCGGCGCGCACGCCTCCGGAGCCACCCCCAATGACAAAAAGATCGACGTCGTAATCGGACATGCTGAGACGCTGCTCCAATAAAGAATCAGGGACGCTCGACCACGCGCACTCCGTCCGCGCCGGCGAGAATAGCAGTCCGCGCCAGACCGATGAACAGACCGTGCCCCATCACACCGGGAACCTTGCAGAGCTGCGCCGCCAACGCCGGCGGATCGGGAATGCGCTGAAGCTGTGCATCCAAAATCCAATGTCCACCGTCGCTGACAAAGACTTGACCGTTTTTAGCTTTGCGCAACGCGATCGGTCCCGGACAGCCTGCGGCGGCAATTGCGGTTTCAACCGCGCGGTGGGTTGCCGTAGCGCCAAAGGGCGCAATCTCAATCGGCAGCGGAAAATGTCCGAGCATCGACACCCATTTGAACTCGTCGGCGATGACGACCATCTGCGCCGACGCCGCCGCAACGATCTTCTCTCGCAACAAAGCCCCGCCGCCGCCCTTGATGAGCGTCAAATCCGGCGCAATCTCATCGGCGCCGTCGACGGTCAGATCAAGCTCCGGCGTTTCGTCGAGCGTCGTCAGCGCGATGCCTGCTGCAGCCGCCTGGGCGCGCGTTACTTCGGAAGTCGGAACCGCGACGATGTCGAGGCCCGCGCGCACCCGCTCACCGAGCAACGCGACGAAGTGCTTGGCGGTCGAACCGGTGCCGAGCCCAAGCCGCATACCTCCCCGGACTAACTCCAGCGCCCGGGCGGCGGCCGCCCGTTTTTGTGCTTCGGCGTCCATTGGCGGGTGTGTAGGGCAAAATTAGCTGCAAAGCGAATAAACCGTCGCATCCGGGTAACGCTTGCGCCGCCCGCGACCGCCCGCTAGGCAAAAATCATGCTGACCATCGTTTTCGATCTCGACGGCACGCTGGTCGATACCGCGCCCGACCTGATCGACACTCTCAACTTTACCCTGACCGCGCACGGGCTGCCGGCGGTGCCCTATGATGAGGCCCGCCCGATGATCGGGGGCGGCGCAAGGGGTCTGATCGAGCGGGCGCTGGTCGCCGAGGCGCGCGATTGCGCGCCAACCGACGTCGACCAGCTCTACGCCGCTTTCGTCGCACATTACGGCGAGCATATCGCCGACCGCTCCCGCTTGTTCCCTCATGTCGAAGCGGCGCTAGACCGCTTGGCTGAAGCGGGCTATCGGCTGGCAGTGTGCACCAACAAGCTCGAGCGGCTGTCGAAAAAGCTGTTGCAGACGCTTAATCTCGCCAACCGCTTCGCGATGATTTGCGGCCAGGACACGTTCGGTGTTCAAAAACCCGATCCGCAGGTCTTTCGCGCCACCGTGCTGCGCGCCGGCGGCAACCCTGAACGCGCGATCATGGTCGGCGACTCGATCACCGACATCCGGACCGCCCGCGCCGCAAACGTACCCGTCGTTGCGGTCGACTTCGGCTATTCCGATGTTCCGATCGAAAACTTCCGCCCGGACCGGGTCATAAGCTCTTTCGCCGACTTGGTGGCGGTCATTGACGATCTCGCCCTCGTGAAAAATACAATGGACGATCAGGGCTTTATTGGGCACAAAGGCTGACTATATTGCTTGTGCTTCTATAGAGCTGCTCATGGCTCATATGGAGCCTGAAAGCATGATGCGGAAAAGCCGTTACCGGCTCTTCCGGGAGGATTATGCTCACCGTAGCCACCGAAACGCCTGCCGATGGACAGCGTGGAAATGGAACACTCGCAAACCTTCAATACCCGAGTCTTCAATACGCAAACCTGCGATTTTGACGGCGCGCTCGATGGCGGTGCTTTGCGCCCGGCGCTGATTGATCCGTTCGGACGCGAAATCAGCTATCTGCGCGTCTCGGTGACCGACCGCTGCGACTTCCGCTGCGTCTATTGCATGAGCGAGCACATGGCTTTCCTGCCGAAGGCCGAGCTGCTCACCCTTGAAGAACTCGACCGGCTTTGCTCGGCCTTTGTTGCGCGCGGTGTGCGTAAGCTTCGCCTGACTGGCGGCGAACCGCTGGTGCGCCGCGGCATCATGACTCTGTTCTCGTCGCTGTCGCGACATCTTGCATCCGGATGTCTTGAAGAGTTGACGCTCACCACCAACGGCTCGCAGCTCGCCAAATACGCCGCCGATCTCAAGGCGCACGGCGTTCAACGCATCAATGTTTCGCTCGACACACTCGATGCCGACAAATTCCGCGCTATCACGCGCTGGGGCGCGCTGAGCGACGTGCTCGCCGGTATCGACGCCGCGCAATCGGCCGGCCTCAAGATCAAGATCAACACCGTTGCGCTCAAAGGCGTCAACGACGACGAGTTCCCGCACTTGATCGAATGGGCGCACGGACGCGGCATGGACTTGACGCTCATCGAAGTCATGCCGCTCGGCGAGATCGGCCGCCTCGATCAATACCTGCCGCTGTCGATGGTGCGGGCGCGTCTTGGCGAACGTTTCTCACTCGACGAGATTGATTACCGCACCGGCGGACCGGCGCGCTACGTCCGCGTGGCCGAGACCGGCGGCAAGCTCGGCTTCATTACTCCGCTCACCCACAATTTCTGTAAGTCGTGCAATCGCGTGCGCGTTACCTGCACCGGCACTCTCTATATGTGCCTCGGGCAGGCCGACGCCGCCGATCTGCGCAAGCCGCTGCGTGCGTCCGAGAGCAACGACCTCCTCCATGCCGCCATCGACGAGGCGATCTCGCGCAAACCCAAAGGCCACGATTTCATTATCGACCGCCGGCATCAGCGCCCGGCTCTGGCGCGCCATATGAGTGTCACCGGCGGGTGATTGCGGCCGCCCCGCACTCAAAACAACCACAGCCCCTCCGAGCCTTTGCGCGACCCGATACGCATCAATTCGCGGAGCGGCTTGCATGCGGCGTCCGCCGTCGCCCAGTCCGCTTTCGACATCGCCTGTTTGCGGTCCCAGTAACAGGGATCCGGAATCATGCACCGCCGCGCGCGCCGGCAGCGCGCCTTCGCGCAATCGCGCCAGTAATCGAGCAAGTCGCATTGCGCCCGCGCAATCAGCCAATGCTTTTGCCGGTACGGCACGCGGCGCCATTGGCTGAAGGTCAACCGCTGCGGATATTTCCAGTTGGACGCGCTGACTTTTCTTCTCATGCTTTTCCCATCGTCACCACCGGGCTTGACCCGGTGGTCCATGCTGACTCGCAGCAAATAAAACCGTGAGCCAGCGTCAGCGGACCCTCTGCATGGATTGCCGGGTCAAGCCCACGGCTGTCCGGTTTAAGTTTGGCATAGTTGGAGGTTCAACTGGCGCCGATCTGTGAAGTACGGCGGCGGTGGATCGAGCAGGTGCTGGATCGACCGTCGCTGCATCAGATTGGTAGCGACGAGCCTGGTGAAGGTGAGCAGGCTTTGCACGGCGTTCTGCAGGGCATGGGCCATGCGCAGGAGCAGGAACGCGATCAGCGCGATGGCGATCTGAATGCGCACGGCATTCTCCGATGTCCCGAAGAAGTGCCGAATTTTGAGGCTGTGCTTGACCCAACGGAAGAACAGTTCGATCTGCCAGCGGCGCTTGTAGAGTTCGGCGATCTGGTCGGCCGGCGCATCGAGATCGTTGGTCACGATGCGTAGCATTTTGCCGGTCTCGGTTCGCACGCGCAGTTCGCGGATCGGATCCTGGAACGGGTTCTTGCGCGACCGTGCCTGGCGTGCCGGCAGACGGCCGATCTGGTCGGAGAGTACCAGAGAATGCTCTGGCACAGGATTGTCGGCCACCACGGCAAGTGGGGTGTTGACCTTCAAACGGGTCACGATCCGGCAGCCGGCGGCATCGAGTTTGGCCCACCAGCCATAGTCGTAATAGCCCAGATCGAACACGTAAGTGGCCCCCGGCTTGATCGGCATCGCCTTGGCGACTGTAATGTCGTTGACATTGGCGGGTGTCACTTCGGCAAAGCTTGGGCAACCGGTATCAGGATTATAGACAAGGTGCAGCTTGGCCCCAAACACCCCGGCCGAGAACTGCGCCCAATCGGCGCTCAGCGAACTCAGCCGAAAGCCGGTGGCGTCGATCAGATAAGCCGCCTCCGCGATCCGGCGGCCAAGCGCGCGCTCACAGCGGCCCATCAGTTCGGCCAAAAGGCCGGTAAACACCGCGCACGGCCGCTGCGCATTGGCATCCGACAGCGTCGAGCGCGACACTTCGCAAGCGCCAAGGTGGTAGAGCTTGCTGGCGTGGCTCTCAAAGCCAGCCTCGATCGCCCGCAGGCTTTCGCTGCCGGCCAACTGCGCGTACAGCAAGGCAATAAACTGATGCTGCGTCGTCAACCGGCGCACCTTCTTGTTTGCTCCGAATTCATCCACAAGCCGATCCAATACCGGCCAGGGCACCAGCTTCAGAACCGCATGGAATACTGTATTGTGATGGGGCATGGTGTGGCTCCTTCTCGTGTCTTGATCGTCGGCAAAACGTCAGAACACAGAAGAATCCATGCCATGCACCACGTCCACAAAAATTAAACCGGACAGCCGTGGGTCAAGCCCCGCAATGACGAAATAGAAGATCGTTCTCGCGACGCGTCTGCGCCCGGGCTTTGCCAACTACGAAGCTAGTTCAGTCCCCAACAAAGAGGGGAGCGGAGCGCCGAGAGGCGCATCCAACCAATGTCCGCGCTGCAACAGCCGATGTTGCCACCGGCCGATGCGTTTGGGCGCGGAAGCGCGCCACAGACAAGTGCACGCAATCTGCAAGTGTACGCAGCCTGCGCAACTCATCTGCTTTCGGGCGCGCTCGCTTCCCGGCGCTCCGCAGCGGCACTCGCCACGCCAGTCGCAACCAGCATTGGCTCAGCCCCGGTCCGTGTTTCCCGGGACGCGGTTATTGCGGACTTAAACCCCGCCTTTCGCCGGTCCCGGTTAAGCGCGCTCCGCGCAGACCGGTCCTAATGCCGGCCGAACGGCGTCCAGGGCCGCCCGGGTGCGGGGTTACGAATCCCGCCCGCGGGCGCCGCACTCGCTCCACCATCGGTACGTCACCGGTGACGCCCCTCAAATGAACGAGATGGATTGGCCTGTAACTGACACGGCGACATAAGTCAAGCGCAAAGTCTCTGTCCTAGTGACTACGCTGAGGCGTTCCGGCGTCGGCTCCTCGCCGACAGTACGTGAACGTCGGCCGCGTGTTAGCTTAACTCGGTCCCGACCTTGGAGAAGGCGATGAGACGGCGTGAGTTCATCACGCTTGTTGGTGGTGTTGCGGCAACGGCGCCGCTCGCGGCACGCGCGCAGCAGCGCGAGCGTATACGGCACATCGGCATGCTGATACCCGCCCCCGCGGACGACCGGCAATATCAGGCCCGCTTAGCGGCGTTTCTGGGGGGATTGCAGCAACTGGGCTGGATCGACGGCCGCAATGTCCGCATCGACACCCGCTGGGCCTTTGGCGATGTGGACCTTATTCGCAAATACGCCGGGGAACTGGTCGCGCTCCGGCCGGACGTTGTCATGGCTTTTACCAGCGCCGCCGTGCCGCCCTTGCGCGAGGCGACCAGCGAAATTCCGATCGTGTTCGCGATCGTCGCCGATGCGGTCGGCGCCGGCTTTGTCGAGAGCCTGGCGCGGCCGGGCGGCAACGTCACCGGCTTTGTCACCTTTGAATATGGCCTCGGCGGGAAATGGCTGGAGCTGCTCAAAGAGATTGCACCTCGCACGACGCGCGTAGCGGTGCTTCGAGATTTGGCCACGCCGGGCGGAGCCGCCGAGTTCGGGGCAATTCAGACCGCGGCGCTCTCGCTTGGGGTGCAACTGCGCCCGGTCGATCTGAGCAATGAAGGTGAGATCGAGCGCGCCATCACGGAGTTCGCTGCGGCGGGTCCCGACGGCGGCCTGATCATCACCACGAGCCCGGCGGCAACAATTCATCGCGAGCTGATCATTGCGCTTGCAGCGCGGCACCGATTACCCGCCGTCTACTATGCCCGCTATTACGTGACCGGCGGCGGCCTGATTTCTTACGGCGCTGACATCCTCGACCAATGCAAGCGCGCAGCCGGCTACGTAGATCGCATCCTCAAAGGCGAGAAACCGACGGATTTGCCGGTGCAGGCCCCGACCAAGTACGAAATGGCGATCAATCGCACGACCGCCAAGGCACTCGGCCTCAGCATTCCACAAACGCTGCTTGTGACCGCCGACGAAGTGATTGAATGAGGGGTCGCCGGTGATGTCGGCAGTTGTGCAGGTTTCTCGGACGCCGGAGTGCAGGTCTATCCGCGGGTGTGTGCGCCCGGCGTCCGAGAAGCGCCAAGGCACGAAGTCGCGGGAGGTGATCGCAGGTGGTGCGGCGTGCGCTATGGGGATTGAGGCCGTGCGCGGCCGGTGCGGCGCGGTGATTGTGCGGCGCGGGTGAGATCGGAACCTGGCGCGCCGGGGTATTTGTGGCCACTTGGCATGAGGCGGCGACGGTTTGCGGCGCAGAGCGATGGGTCGAGCAGATGCGACAGACGCGAATTTGTGTCTGCGGCACGAGCGGCGGCGATGCCGGCGGAGGGCCAGCGATGCGGATGTGCGTCGGTCTGATCTGGCATCAGCCGCGAGTTCATGACGTGTCGATTGATGGCTTGTGCCTGGGCGCCCCGCCGCGTGCAAAGACCTCGATGACGATCATGCGGCCACCGCAGCAGGGGCATGGGCGTGGCAGCACGCGGGGCTGATCGGACTGCTGCGTTGAAGCGGCCTCGGGTTCAGTCTGCGGTGTCGCCACGGCGAGTAGTTCACGCGCCTTGGCGATGCTCTCGGCTCGGTTACCGTTGGCGAACAGCCCGTAGTGGCGGATGCGATGGAAGCCCTTCGGTAACACGTGCATCAGGAACCGGCGGATAAACTCGTGCGGTGCGAGCGTCATGGTTTTCCAGCGGCCAGGACCTTCGATGCGATAGTCCTTCCAGCGGAATGACACGCCGCCATCATCAGCAGCGACCAGCCGACGGTTCGAGATGGCAACGCGATGGGTGTAGCGCGACAGATAGCGCAGCACCTGCTTGGGTCCCGCGAACGGCTGCTTGCAGTAGACGACCCACTTGATCCGGCGCAGCGGTGCCAGGAAGCGCTTGAAGGTTCGTTTGTCGGCGAGTCCAGCGTGGGTGTTGAAGAACTTCAATTGGCCGTCGGCGTGCGCGTCCATAACCATGGTGAGGAACTTGCCTCGGAACAAACGCGCGAGCACGTTGACGTGGACGAGGAAGTTGGAGCGGGACGAGATCCATCTGCTGCAATCGACCTCTTGCTGCGCCCTCGGTTGCCCATCTGCAATCGGCGCGAGACCGCCGCCGGGCACGATCATATGCACGTGGGGATGATGCGTCAGCGCCGAGCCCCAGGTGTGCAGCACGGCGGTGATGCCGATCCTGGCACCGAGGCGCTTTGGATCGGCCGCGATGGCGAGCGTGGTTTCGGCTGCCGCCTTCATGAGCAGGTGATAGATGACGCGCTTGTTCTGATAAGCGACATCGCGCAGTTGACTGGGCAGCGTGTAGACAACGTGGAAGTAGCTGACGGGCAGCAACTCGGCTTCGCGCGCGGCGAGCCATTTCTGTGCCGCCGCGCCCTGGCACTTGGGGCAGTGGCGATTGCGGCAACTATTGTAGCTGACGACGGTGTAAGCACACGCACCGTTCTCGCAACGCGCGACATGACCTCCGAGTGCTGCCGTGCGGCAGCGCTCGATCGCACTCATCACCTTCATCTGGTCGAGGCTCACATGCCCCGCGTTAGCCAAACGCCAAGCGGAGCCGTGGTCGCGGAAGATGTCCGCGACCTCCAGAGCTGGTCGAACCACAACCGACGGCGCTATTGCGCCGGCGGCTCCTCAGTGTCTCGCTTTGCGCGTCTGTGATGCCGCGCGCTCAGGCGCGCGAGCGGGCTCTCGATCTTGGCGATTATTCCGGTCGCCACGCGGGTGTAGCGAGCCGTCGTCTCAAGCTTGTCGTGTCCAAGCAACGCCTGAATCACCCGAATGTCTTCGCCGTTCTCGAGCAGATGGGTTGCGAAGGAATGGCGAAGCGAATGAAGAGAGAGCGTTTTGCGCAGCCCCGCCGCTTTCGCCGCCTCCTTGAACAGCCGGCTGAATTGGCGCGTGGTCAGAGCCCGATGCTCATCGCGACCGGGAAACAGCCAGCGTTGTTCCGGCGCAATGCCGGCGTCTTGCTCGGTCGGGCGCGCCTTCCACCATTGCCGCAACAGCTCGAGGACCTCCGCCGGCAGCATCACGTGCCGATCCTTGCGGCCCTTCGACTGCACGATGCGGATGATCCTCTGCTCGCTGTCGATGTCGCCCGCCCGCAGCCGCACCACCTCGCCGGCCCGCAGCCCGCAACCATAGGCAAGCGTCAGCATCGCTCGCGCCGTCAGGCTCGTCGCCATGGCAAGAATGCGCTTGACCTCCTCAGGGCTCAGCACCGGCGGCAGCTTCTGCGGCTCCTTGATGTGCCAGACCTCGGCCGCCAGATCGTGCCGACGCAGCGTGACGCGGAACAGAAAGCGCACGCCGGTCATGATCCGATTGCGGTTACAGATGCTCGCACCGCTCTCGATGAGATACAGCTGAAATCGCCGCACCTCGTCGGGCGTTGCCGTATCGGGCGAGCGCTTGAGCCAGGCGGCGAACCGCTTGCAACTGTAGACGTGGCTGCGCTGCGTGTGCGGGTTGAGTTTGCGCGCAGCCATATCTTCGATCATACGCCGACGCAGCGGACTGACAGAGTTGGTCTCGTCCATGGGGAGCTCCATCCTGAGTGAGGTTGACAACACCTCGATTCTCAGGACGCGGCTCTCCACCTGCTATTGGCGTTCTCTCGGCCGGCTACCGGCCTCTCGGCTCATGACCCCGCGCAGCGGGCTGGAGCGCAGCGACTTTGTGCTTTGGCACATCGCGTCATTCGGTGGCATTGCACCAACTCGGTCGCAATCGGAGTGAAGCGGAAGCCGACCGGACGCCGAATCCCGGCCTACTCGGTCGAAAATGACCCAAAGCGTCACTCGGCGGGGAGTCGCTCGATCAGGCATGACCAGGCCACACCATAGCGCGTGACCTCAACATCCAGGTGAGAGGCCGACGGCCGCCTCGGTGTTTGCCACGCCGTCGAGGCCCCAACGCAGTCTATTTCCGCTCAACGAATACCGTACGACAATCCGCAGGGCCAATATTCATGGCAGTATGGGACGCCGTAATGGGTATGGCCGTTGCTGTTCCCGCCTTGGGGTTGACATTTACAGTCTTTCCGTCAGCGGAAGTTAGTTTCAAAGCGCAGTCGGTGAGGGCATACGCCACCGACGGAACCGGGTGCGAGTGAGGTTTGTCGGTCGCACCTGCTTTCCATGTGGCAGCGATCACGCGGAAGTTTTGGTCCTCAAAAATGACCTTATAAACGCTTGGATCGGCTTGGTACGTGGGCGGCGCATTCTGCGCCACCGCTGCGGACGAAGTCATATACAAAAGTGCTGTAGCACCTAAGGCGATCGTAACACGACTATTCATGGGGCGTTCCTTTTCGGCTGTTTGGAAGCTTCGTCATTCGCAAAGTGTAGAATGGTGGATGTTGATGACACCCGCTAAAACCGCTAGGCGCGTCCCACCAGCGGTTCCGCGACAAAGTAGATCACAATTCTATCAGCGCGCGGAGGGGTACGATGTTGCTTTTTGGCACATAGCGTCACTCGGCGGGCATCGCACCAAATCAGTCACTATCGGAGTGAAGTGGAAGTCGACCCGACGGCAAATCCGGCCTACTCGGTCGAAAATGATCGGCTGCGGAAGTCGAGCACTTGATTTTTGCTGTGGCGCACAACCCTGTCATTCTAAGGATGTGGTAGTGTTTAGTGCAGTGTTTAGTGCTCGGTTTCGAGGACAGCATGAAGCGACGGGAATTCATCGGCCTTGTCGGCGGCGCGGCGGTGGTGTGGCCGCTTACTGCCAGCGCAACAGCAGTCGGCGATGCCAATAGTGGGTTTTCTGAGCAGCTCTGAAGGAAGCCAAGGCGCAGCTCGGCGAGCTGCGAGCCTGACAACCAATTTCGAAAATCACCCGATTTTGTTGCAGTGCATGAGTTTCTTCCTGTGAAGGGTTTCGGATGCCGGCCGCTCACGGACAGTGCCATGCATAGCGGTGGCCGGCGTCCGAAAGCCTCCAAGGAAAGAAACCGCGGGAATGGATACGAGAGGCGGTGCGGCGCGCTCTATGGCGATTTGACCGCCGCGGCCGGTGCGCCAGAGGGGAGCGGCTGCGCCCAAGCCTGGTGATCGTCGGTGTTGATGTGCCTGATCTGGTCGCTTTGGTGGTCCACGGTGAGATCCGACGATGACGATTGGGGCTCGATCTGAGATCCGACACCTGCATTGGGGCGAGCATCATGGTGGCCGGTCGAGGACCAGCGACATGGAAGAGCGGCTTTGCTGCGTTGTGATTTGGTGATCGTGCTCATGATGTGTCGATGCTGATCGTGACGATTGGGGCTGTCGGCCGATATCGTGGGGTGGAGCCGCGTTCGAAGGTCTCGATGATGATCATGCGGCCGCCGCAGCACGGACATGGATGCGCGAGAGTCGGCGGCTCGGTGGTGTCGGCACCGGCTGCATCATCTGGCTTTGTCTTGGCCTTTGGCGCGGCGAGCAGATCGCGGGCTTTTGCGATGTTCTCGGCACGGGAACCGTTGGCGAACAGGCCGTAGCTACGGATGCGGTGGAAGCCGCGTGGCAGCACGTGGACGAGGAAGCGGCGGATGAACTCGGTTGTGGCGAGCGTCATGACCTTGTTCCGCTCGCGGCCTTCGACGCGATAGTCTTTGTATTTGAACGCGACGCCAGCGCCGTCGAACGCGATCAGCCGGCTGTTGGAGATGGCGATGCGGTGGGTATAGCGCGACAGATAAGCGAGCACCGCCTCGGGTCCGCCGAAAGGCCGCTTGGTGTAGAGATACCACTCAACCTTACGCAACGGCGCCAGATACGTAGCGAATGCTTTGCGCTGGGCGAGCGCGACATGCTGGCCAAAGAATCTCAGGCGACCGGCGTGGTGGGCGGCGATGAGCTTCTCCAGAAACAATCGCCGGAACAGCCGCGAGAGCACCGGCACCGGCAGAAGGTAGCTCGGCCGGCACGAGACCCACCGCTCACCGTCGAGCGATATTCCGCCGCCCGGCACGATCATGTGCACGTGCGGGTGATGCGTCATGGCCGAGCCCCAGGTGTGCAACACAGTGGTGATACCGATGCGGGCACCCAGATACTTGGGGTCGGCCGCAATCGTGATCAGCGTCTCGGCGGATGCCTTGAACAGCAGGTCGTAGATCACGGCCTTGTTCTGATAGGCGATGTCGGCGATCTTGGCCGGCAGCGTGAACACCACATGGAAGTACGGCACGGGCAACAGCTCGGCCTCGCGCTCGGCGAGCCACTGCCGTGCGGCCGCGCCCTGGCACTTTGGGCAGTGCCGGTTGCGGCAGGAGTTGTATGCGATGATCGTGTGCGCGCAGCCCTCGCAACGCGCAACGTGGCCGCCGAGAGCCGCCGTGCGGCAGCTCTCAATGGCTGACATGACCTTCATTTGGCCGAGGCTCACGTGACCGGCGTTGAGCTTCCGCCAAGCCGGTCCGTGGTCGCGGAAGATATCCGCGACCTCAAGCGATGGACGCGGCACGCAAGCCGCGCGTTACGTTGGCGGCTCGTTCTTCCTGGGCTTGCGGGTGAGGCGCTCCAGCGGACTTATCACCTCGCGGATCGTCTTGGTGGCGACGCGCGTGTAGAGCGCCGTGGTCTCGAGCTTGGCATGTCCGAGCAGAACCTGGATCACCCGGATATCGATGTTCTGTTCCAGAAGATGGGTGGCGAAGCTGTGCCGCAGCGTGTGCGGAGAGACGCGCTTGCCGATTTTCGCCAGGTCGGCTGCGGTATGACAGGCCCGGTTGAGCTGGCGCGTCGTCATGGGATTGACCGGGTTCTGTCCGGGGAACAGCCAAGCCTTTGGCCGCGCCACGCGCCACCAGTCGCGCAGAAGCTCGAGCAGCAGCGGGGAGAGCATCGCGTGGCGATCCCTGCGGCCCTTGCCCTGCTCGACCCGCAGCATCATGCGCTTGCTGTCGATGTCGGACACCTTCAGCGCGACGACCTCGGATACCCGCAGGCCCGCACCATAGGCGGCGCTGAGCGCGGCCTTGTACTTGATGCCGGGGGCGGCCGCCAGAAGCTGCGCAACCTCCTCGGGGCTCAACACCAGCGGCAGCTTGCGCGGCTCGTGCACAAACGTCAGGTGTCGCGCCGCATCGGCCCGATCGAGCGTTACGCCGAAGAAGAACCGCAGCGCCGAGACCGTCGAGTTGATGGTCGGCGCGCCGACGCGGTCCTCGGTCAGGTGCAGCTGAAACAGACGCAGGTCCTCATGAGAAGCTGTGTCAGGGGATTGCCCGAGAAAGCCGGCGAGGTTCCGAACCACACGGATGTAATCGCTTTGGGTCTTCGGCGCGAAATTGCGAACCGTCATGTCTTCGATCATGCGCCGGCGCAACGGGCTGATGCTCGCATCGGTCATGGGATACTCCTGTCTGAACCGAGGTTGTGAACCCCACGATCTTCAGACAGGACGATCCCGTCCCGTTACCGCGTTTACGTCAGCCCAAGGTACCTGCTCGCGCGCAGCGCGCTACCGCGAGAGCGGTTTTGTTCTTTAACCCAAACCGGAAGTGCAAGGCATCGGGGTGCTAACGCCAATCGTCGATGATGTAAGCGCCGGGGCGACAGTAGCCGGGCTCGTTGGGACGATGCATGCTTACGCCTTGGAGCACCGTGCGGTAGCCACCATCGACAAGAAGCCGATAGGCTTCGTGGCGTGCCATATTTGCGCCGGCGAGCACATTTGGCATGCCAATATCGGCGGCCAACGCTTCGCAGGCATCGAGCAGACGAAGATAATCCCGCTCGGCCGATGGTCCATCGCGCACCGCGCCAAACTTGATGAAGCAAGTGTCGGCGCCGGCTTCGCTACGCGGCCCAAAGTGGCAGATCGCAAAAGCCGCGATAGCGCTGGCGCCCTCGAGCAGCAGCGTATCTCCGAGACCTTGAACCTGGGTGGTGCGTATTTCGTCGGTTAGATCGAGTCCCGGATAGAGCGTCTCTGCCATCTCGCGGCAGGAGCGCAAAGCCTCCGCCTGCCGCACCGGCGTCAACGAACTAAAACGAGACACGCCGAACGCCCTATTCGACGGCTTCGCCGGCGACGTCATCAGCGCTGTGAGGAAGCGGGGATAAAAACCATATTTTTGATACAGGCCAACATGCTTTGCGCTTTGCGCGAAGGTAAACAGCCCCACGTGCCGCGTTCCCCAGGCGTCGAATTGCTCCATGGTCTTCGCGAGCAAGGCCTGGGCAATGCCGCGGTCGTGCAGCTCCACACCCGGCAGCTCGTCCAGATTTTGCGCGGCCGCAAGGTTGCCGACATCCCGGTCGAGCAGCCGACGAAGTTTGAACTTGTAATCAACCTTAAGTTTGCTCAGGCGTTAGGCATCACCGTCCCATCGACATTGGTAGCGCGGGCCGACGAAGTGATTGAATAACTGATGCGGAATGTCTGTTACTGGCGGACTAAAGCGGAAGTCAACCGGACGCCAAATCCGGCCTACTCGGTCAAAAATGACCCATGCTGACATCGGCTGGTCGCACGGCGACCTGAGCCTGAACGTACCGCCCGGCCACTTCCTGCATTCTGCTCTGCCGGCTACGATGCGTTCTCTTGATCCTACGGGTGAGGAAATGAGACGACCCTCAAAAGCAGGCAAGTCGGTTAGAACGCAACGCCGCAAGACGGAAACGCCAGAGCAGCGCCTCAGTGCGCCAAAGGCTGCGCGCGGTTCCTCCGCTGCCACTGGCGAAACAGAGTTGCGCGGCTCACCCGCGAACGTGATGACGCGTGGGGGGCGATCGCTGTGAAGCGTTTTCTCTTGACCGGAGTTGCCCTTTCGGCGCTGGTCGTTAGTTGCGGTCATGGAGAGATTGCGCACGCTGGCGATTTGCCCGTCAAGGCACCACCCGCAGAAGCGCAGTTTCCACCGGTGACTCACAACTGGAATGGGTTCTACACCGGGCTCAATGCAGGAGCGGCGTGGGGATCCTACGATCCGCAAACGGCGACCAACCCTGATAAGGGTGTGATCGGCGCCCCCTCCGCTGCGGTCATCAATTCGTTGGGCAACCAGAGCATCAAGCCCCTCGGCTTCAGCGGCGGCGCGCAAGCTGGCTACAATTGGCAGGTTGGCAATTGGGTCGCCGGCATCGAGGGCGATTTCAGCTATCTCCACTTGAGCGGGGCCGCCACGACCTTCGTTCCTTACGTGCCGCCAAGCACCTCCACGGCAGTGATCAGTGCCTACGGCAATGCCAATTGGGTGGCGACGGTGCGCCCACGCATCGGCTGGGCTGCCAATAATTGGCTCCTCTACGCGACCGGCGGTGTTGCCGTCACCAATTTCCAGGACGATTTCGCATTGGGCGGCGTCAACCCACCCACCCGCAATCCGCCCCCCAACGGGTCATTTTACCAGCAGTCGAGCCACCTTGGTAATATTCCGCTCGGTTACGCGGTCGGCGGCGGCGTCGAGGCGGCGATCAACGAAAGGTGGAGTGTGAAGGCGGAATACCTTCATGTCGATTTCGGCCGGTTCACCGCGACGCAGACGGCGACCAACGATGCCGCGCTGATGCCGAGGCAAAGCGCGGACCTCAAGGCCGATCTCGTGCGCGTCGGCCTCAATTATCGCTGGGGCGGCGCCGATGCGGCGTCGGCATACGCCGGTGCCGGGTCACCCATGGCGGTCAAGGAACCGCCGTTGGTCACGCTGGTTTGGAACAAATCCGATTGGGAATTCGACGTCGGGACGCGGACCTGGTGGAGCAGCGGGGTCATGGGCGCGACGAACCCCCTTTTGTCCGATGCACAAAACGTGAAGTCGAGGCTCATCTGGACCGATCTCGACGCCCTGTCCGGCGAAACCTACGGCCGCGTCGATCACGTCAGCGGTTGGTTCGTGAAGGGATTTTTGGGTGCTGGCGGTATCTACAATGGAAAATTGAACGACGAGGATTTCCCGAACAGCCCAGGGTCCGCGTATTCCAATACGTTTTCGTCCAGCACGGGAAGCCTCGGCTACGCCGATATCGATCTCGGCTATTCGCTCTTGAAGTCGCCTGGCGCCAAACTTGGCCCCTTCGTCGGCTACAACTATTTTACCCAGCACGCCAATGACTTCGGCTGCACGCAAATCGCGGCGGGCACCGCCTGTGCCGCTACTGTTCCGAACTACCTCATCGTTTCGGAGGATGGTAGCTTCAACTCGCTGCGCGTCGGCCTCTCAGCCGAATTCATGCTGACCGACGAATTGAAGTTCGTGGCCGACGCGGCGTACCTGCCGTGGGTGGATTTCAGCGGTCTTAACAATCACAACGCTCGCGCGCTCCTCATTCCTGAATCGGGATCCAACGGCGACGGCGCCATGCTTGAAGGACTGCTCAGTTACAACATCACCGACAGCTGGAATGTAGGCGTCGGTGGGCGCTATTGGGCCATGAACACGCGCACCGGCACTGTAACACAGATAGACAATACTAATGGAGCCGGACCACCCACCACACTACTTGCCCGCTTTTCGACGGAGCGTTATGGCGTCTTCCTGCAGTCGGGTTATCACTGGGGCGACACGACGCCGGCCGCTGCGGGCAAGGCAGCGATGCTGGTCAAGGCGCCTATCATCGCTGCAGGCCCGATGAATTGGACCGGTTTCTATGTTGGCGGGCACCTCGGCGGCGGCTGGAGCGACGCGAACTGGTCGGATCCATTCGGCACGACGATCAGCCCCAGCGGCGCACCGAATATGCCGGGCTTCGGCGATGCGACGCATGCGACCGGCCCACTGGGCGGCGGCCAGATCGGCGCCAACTGGCAAATTGGCCAATGGGTTGTCGGCGCTGAGGCCAGTGCCAGCGCCGCGGATTTGCGCGGCGACAACACCTGCTTCTCGGGGATCGGCGGCATCAACTGCGAGCATATCGTCAAAGACCTTGAAACGGCCACCGGCCGCCTAGGCTATGCATGGAATCGTTCGCTGCTCTACGTCAAAGGCGGCGGCGCCTGGGCAGAGACGACGTACAATCTCAACGGCAATACTGGTTCACTGGCGCTCGGCACAGGCAGCACCAACGTGACCGCATCAGGCTGGGTCGCGGGCGGCGGCGTCGAATACGCGCTCGCCAATCATTGGACTACGAGCTTCGAGTACGATCACATCGGCCTCGGCAGTGTCATTGTGCCGTTTCCGACAGTCGCGGTCATCAACACCCAAAGCATCAGCGTGCGGCAGTCGATCGACATCATCAAGCTGGGGGTGAACTACAAGTTCGATTGGCCCGGATTGATCGTCGCGCAAAACTGATTCGCCGAGCCGCTTTTATCAGTTCTGGAATAGCGGATGCTTTCGCGCGTCCTGCGCGTTTAGCCGTTAGCAACGCCCGGGTTGCTTTGCCCGACTTCTATAATGTAGCCGTCGGGATCGCGAATGTAGCAGCGCGTCTCGCCGTACTTGGGCTTTGGCTCGGTGAGGAACTCGGCCCCCCGGCTTCGCCATAGTTCATAGCACGCCTGAACATCGGCAACGCGGATATTCATGAAGCTGCTGACTTTATCAGGGTCGGCAGGGACGCTGAGCGTCACCGTTGGTTTGTCGGGCGTCGGACCGCCCCCGTAGTAGACAATGAGCCACGTGTTCGCGATCTGAATGAACCCCGGCGCGCCCTCGCTGTTGCCTGCGGTGAGAATGCGGCCGCCGAACACCTTTTCGTAAAACCGGAGCGATCGTTCGACGTCGGTGACGGTGATGAAGTGCGCGACGCTAAACCCGTCCCGCGGCGGCATCTGGTAGGTTTTCTCGTCGACCTGTACCTGGTTCATAGGACTGCTCCAATTCGGAAACGGTGTTCACGCACTCAGAGGGTCGGGCAAATGCTAAACGGAAAATGTTATACGCTCCCGCGAGTCAGAGGCGACTTTTCGATTGGGAGCACTGTTGCCAACGCAGGAATGTATAATCACATTCCATGCTTGGTATCCCCAAGCGTTCTTTGATCGGGCCTCACGGGCATGCCCAAGTTCCTCCGTATCGGAGTCCATCGGTCGAACGTTTCGGGATACACCTCAAAGGCATGGTGGGTTCGTCGGGTCGGCTCGAGGGTTTTCCTGAAGTGGGGCGCCGTCGAGGTCCATGGCGTAGGAGATGGGCGAAAGATTTACTGGACGCTTCCGCCACGGGTGAAAACAATTCGTTGCGGCACGGTGCAGCGTGCGAAAGACTATGCAAAACACGCAATCGCGCGGCGCCGCAGCCATCGCTACGAACCGCTGACTGGAAATATTGCGATCCGGCGCCAACGTGCCAATCGTGGCGCCGAACTCGAACAGACGCTCGTCACGATCCTGATTGTCGATATCGTGCGGTCCACCGAAACAGCCGCGCGGCTCGGCGATTCGCGTTGGACACAGGTGATGAATCACTATTACGCCGCCGTCCGTAGAGAGCTGAAGAGTTTGCGCGGAAAAGAGGTCGTGACGACGGGGGACGGGTTGCTCGCGACATTCGACGCGCCGGCTTCCGGGGTCCGTTGCGCGACCGCAATCCGCGAGGCAGTGCGCACGCTGGGGTTAGAGATCAGGGTGGGGCTGCACGCGGGTCAATACAAGGTGAGTGGGGCTGACGTGGTCGGTCTCGCGTTTCACGTCGGCGCGCGCGTCGCCGCGAAAGCGCGTGCCGGCGAAGTCCTGGTTTCGAGTGCGGTCAAGGATCTGATGTCGCAGTCTGGAATCCGCTTTAAGGATCGCGGCATTCACCGACTCAAAGGCGTGCCCGAGCGCTGGCGCCTATACCGGGTCGAACATTAAATAGCCCTTTCGCACGCGTGAACGCGCTAGGCTTCGTAACCGCTTGACTTAACCGGGCCTGTCGGAACCTGGTCCCAGGCGTTGACCGGGTCGTAGCCCCAAATCCACGCCATCGCATCGACCGCGTCCACTTTCGCGCGTTCCGTATTCCGACTTTGCGGAGCATAATCGTGTTTCGTCCGGACGATCGCGGAAGAGCGACGCTGAACGGCATGAACGCGCGGAATGCGGATGCGCCGGAAATTCCTCGCCGCCGCGGCGAGATCGCCCGGCATCGCGGCGATCCAGCGCGCGAGAATGTAGGCGTCCTCGAAAGCCTGCGCGGCGCCCTGCCCGGCGTTGGGCAGCATCGCATGCGCGGCGTCGCCAATGAGCTGGATGCGGTCGCGGCCCCAATCGTCGGTCACCGGCCGCAAAAACAGTCCCCACATCGAGCATTGCGTGACGGCGCCGAGCAGGGTTTGCAGGCGCGTCTCTGGATTTGGAAAGCTGTCGCGCATGGCAGCGAGATCGCCGGCGATTGACCAGCCTTCCTCAACCCATTGATCGGTGTCTTGCTGGGTGACGATGTTCACCACGTCGCGGCCGCGCAGATAATAAGCGTAGAAATGACGGCCGGAGCCAAGCCATTGGATATGGCCCGATGGCTCGATCACGTCAGCGGCCACTACGTTGCCCGGCAGCAGCGCGCGCCAGACCATCTGTCCGGTGTAAGCCGGATTGTCGTCGCCATAGAGCATGCGGCGGACCACGGAGTGAACACCGTCCGCCGCAATCAAGAACTCGGCAACGCAACCGGCCCCGTTGGCAAACCGAAGCTCGACGCCAGACGGCCGCTCACTGATTTGGACCACGCGATGGTCGAGATGGATGCGCCCGGTATCGACGCCGCGCGCAAGCACATCCAGCAGGTCGGCGCGGTGGAACGTGCAAAGCGGTGCGCCGAAGCGCGCCGCTGCGGCAGTCTGGTCGCGATAGTCAAGCTCGGCGCCGGTATGCATGTCGCGGGTGAGAACGCCGGGCGCGACATTCGCGATCGCCAAGATCTTGTCGCCCAGCCCGATCGCACGCAGCGTCCGGATCGCCTGCGGACTGACGTTGATGCCGGCGCCGATCTCACCGAGGCCTGGCGCGCTCTCGAAAACATCCGCTTCGATGCCGAAGTGGGACAGCGCCGCCGCCGTCGCTAATCCGGCGAGACCGCCCCCGACGATAGCGATGCTTGAAGCTTTCATCATTCAACGATCCGCACCGAGCGTAGCCCAGATGGAGCCAAGGGGTCCGGCCCGAAGTGGCCGGCCCGAGGACGAGCTCCGCGAAATCCGGGATCGGCGTTCGAGCCGCGCGATCGTTCCCGGGTTTCGCTTCGCTCAACCCAGGCTACAGAAGGGTTAGCACTGTCGCCGCGGCCTGCAGCTCGGCAAAGCGGAACGCGCGGCGTTCCAGCGCGGGTTCGTCGCGACCCCACTGCTCCGCATTCCAATCTTCATCGACGTTGGCCGCCCGCCACGCTTCTTCGGCACTGAGCCGTCCGCGCGCCAGCGCGAGCGCGATCAGCGCCGAACCGGTGAGCGTCGTCACGGCATTTACGGCGCCTAGCCGCCAGGGATCGTCCGGGATGGCGGCAGCGGCGGCCGCGAGCGCCTGGGCCGGCTGCATGACGTGAATGACGCCGTCGCCGACCGAGAAAACCGCATCGAGCGTTTCGCTGGCCCAACGTAAGATCGGGTCCCACTCGTTAGCCTGGCGCTCGACCAAACCTCTGGGAGCATCGGCACGATAACAAACGAGATCGGACGAGAGATATTTCCGAACCTCCGCCGCGACCGCGCCGGCATGATCGGTGACACCGTCGATGATCGCGTTGACGAGACGCGTCAGCGGCATTTTGGCCGGGTCGATGACATCGCCCTGCGCATTCCACTCGGCGGCAATCGCTTCCGCCAATGCCGATGTCGGTGCAGCCAGCAGGCCGCCGGCAGGGGTGCGCACCGGTTTGTCGTCGAGGCGCGCCGCAAAGCCACCATCGGCGGCTGCCGCCGTCGCATTGCGGTAGAAGCGTCTCCGTTGGCTTGCCCGCACGCTTCGGCGCGCCGCCTCAACGGGGTCCTTCGATGAACCATTCTCGAACAATTCGCGCATAAGACCTTGGGAGCCAAGACCTTGGGAGCCAAGACCTTGGGAGCATAGACGAGAACATGACGCGGGGCAGCATATCGGCTCTGCGGCTCGCGCGTGACCCGGCGTCACCACGAAAATTGCAACAAATTCAATGGTTTAAATTAACGCGCCGGCACATCACGAGAACCCTGGCCGGCGTTGTGCCGTTCGCAGTTGCGATCGCGCACTTGTTAAGCACAGCGAGCGACAAAAGCTTGTTATAACAAACAGAAGCGGTAGAAATCCGCCGCCTGCTTGACTAGTATCGCCACCCGGAATTGGCGACGCCGCCTAGCAGCGCAGAAGTGCCGATCCGCGCAGCAGCGTTAACAACCGCCGGGGCATTCGGCGGAGTGCTGCGTGTAAGAGGAATGGGAATGAAACCTACCGACATTTCGGTCCCGGATTATTTCCACAAGGTTGTCGATTGCCAGTGGGCCTGTCCGGCGCATACGCCGGTCCCCGAGTACATCCGCTTGATCGCGGCCGGCCGCTACAGCGACGCCTACATGATCAATTGGGAATCGAACGTGTTTCCGGGCGTACTCGGGCGCACGTGCGATCGCCCGTGCGAGCCCGCCTGCCGGCGCGGCCGTGTCGAAAAAGACCCGGTGGCGATCTGCCGGCTCAAGCGCGTCGCGGCGGACTTCAAGGACGATATCCGGGCCCGGCTGCCGAAGCCGGCTGAAACAAAGAACGGCAAACGGATTGCGCTTGTGGGCGGCGGCCCCGCTTCACTGACGGTCGCCCGCGACCTGCTGCCGCTTGGCTATGAGTGCGTGGTGTTCGATCAGGATCCGCTGTCCGGCGGCATGATGCGCACGCAGATCCCGAAATTCCGCCTGCCGGAAAAGGTGCTCGACGAGGAGTGTCATTTCATCCTCGATCTCGGCGTGACCTTTGTCGGCGGCAAGCGCATCGACAGCCTGAAGGCGCTGCTCGCCGAAGATTTTGACGCGATCTTTGTCGGCTGCGGCGCGCCGCGCGGCCGCGACCTCGACATCCCCGGGCGCGAAGAAGCGGCCAAGAACATTCACATCGGCATCGATTGGCTCTCCAGCGTTTCGTTCGGGCACATCGACAAGATCGGCAAGCGTGTCATCGTGCTTGGCGGCGGCAACACCGCGATGGATTGCTGCCGCTCCTCGCGCCGCCTCGGCGGCGAGGACGTGAAAGTCGTCGTGCGCTCCGGCTTCGAGGAAATGAAAGCGTCTCCCTGGGAGAAGGAAGACGCCATCCACGAGGACATCCCGATCTTTAATTATCTGGTGCCGAAGGAATTCACCCACCAGAACGGCAAGCTCACCGGCATCACCTTCGAAAAGGTCAAAGCGGTGCGCGACGCCAAAGGTCGGCGCGATCTGGTGCCGACCGGCGAGCCGGACCAACACTTCCCCTGCGACGACGTTCTGGTTGCGGTCGGCCAGGAAAATTCATTTCCATGGATCGAGCGCGATTGCGGCATCGAGTTCGACAAGTGGAACATGCCCAAGGTCGACGCCATGACCATGGCGTCCACCAATCCAAAGGTATTCTTCGGCGGTGACGCGGCGTTCGGCCCAAAGAACATCATCTGGGCAGTCGCGCACGGCCGTGACGCCGCGATCTCGATCGACAAATTCTGCCGTGGCGAGGACGTCACGGTGCGGCCGCCGCCGCAGATCGCGATCGCCAGCCAGAAGATGGGCATCCACGAGTGGAGCTACGACAACGAGATCACGCTCGATAAGCGCTACCGCGTGCCGCATCGCGACAAGGTGGTGGCGCTCCGCGACATCAAAGCCGAGGTCGAGCTTGGCTACGATGTGGAACTCGCACTCAAAGAAGCCGAGCGTTGCCTGAACTGCGACGTGCAAACCGTCTTCACCGGCCAGCTTTGCATCGAGTGCGACGCTTGCGTCGACATCTGTCCGATGGACTGCATCACGTTTACCGGGAACGGCGAAGAGGCTGACTTGCGCTCGCGGCTCGAGGCGCCGGCTCACAACCTGACCCAGGACCTTTATATCGGCAACAGCCTCAAGACCGGCCGCATCATGGTCAAGGACGAAGATGTGTGCCTGCACTGCGGCCTATGCGCCGAACGCTGCCCCACCGGCGCGTGGGACATGCAGAAATACCTCATCGATATGACTCACGCAGAACAAGCATGCCACTCCAAAGCGTAAACGACTTCGTCGTCCGATTTGCCAACGTCAACGGCTCCGGCTCCGCCAGCGCCAACGAATTGTTCGCCCGCTCGGTGCTGCGCATGGGCATTCCATGCGCGCCGCGCAACATTTTTCCGTCCAATATTCAAGGCCTGCCGACCTGGTACGAGGTGCGCATTTCCGAGAACGGCCATCTCGGCGCCCGCGGCGGCACCGATCTCATGGTGGCGATGAATCCGCAGACCTGGGACAAGGATGTCGCCGGCATCGAGCCGGGAGGGTATCTGCTCTACGACTCCACCAAGCCGATGCCGAAGTCGAAATTCCGCGACGACATCACCGTGATCGGGGTGCCGCTCACGGCGATCTGCAATCGCGAATATACCGACCCGCGCCAGCGCCAATTGTTCAAAAACATTGTCTATGTCGGCGCGCTGTCGGCGCTGCTCGATATGGATGTCGGCGAAATGGAAAAGCTGATCGGCGAACAGTTCAAGGGCAAGGAGAAGCTGTTCGACGCCAACAAGCATGCGCTGCATCTCGGCCGCGATTGGGTGATGATGAATGTCGAGCACCCGCTCGGCTTGCAGCTCAAGCGCGCTGACGCGGTCGGCGACCGCATTTTCATCGAAGGCAATTCGGCGGCGGCGCTGGGCGCCGTCTATGGCGGCGCCACCGTCTGCGCCTGGTATCCAATCACGCCGTCGTCGTCTCTCGCCGAAGCCTTCACGCGGCATTGCCAGCGCATGCGCGTTGACCCGGTGACGAAACAGAGCAAATTCGCCATCGTTCAGGCCGAGGATGAGTTGGCGTCGATCGGCATCGTGATCGGCGCCGCCTGGAACGGCGCCCGCGCCTTCACCGCCACCTCCGGCCCCGGAATTTCGCTGATGCAGGAATTTCTCGGCCTCGCCTATTTCGCCGAAATTCCTGCGGTGATTTTCGACGTGCAGCGCGCCGGCCCCTCGACCGGCATGCCGACGCGCACGCAGCAGACCGACATCATCTCCTGCGCCTACGCTTCCCACGGTGACACCAAGCACGTGCTGCTGTTTCCCGAGGATCCGGCCGAAGCGTTTGAATTCGGCGCTGCGGCTTTCGACCTCGCCGATCGGCTGCAAACGCCGATCTTCGTGATGCTCGATCTCGATATCGGCATGAACCACCGCCTGTCCCGTCCGCTCACCTGGGACGACACCCGCAAATTCGACCGCGGCAAGATCATGACCGAGACCGCACTCGAAGCCGGGGCGGATTTCGGCCGCTATCTCGACGTCGACGGCGACGGCATTCCGTATCGTACGCTTCCCGGTACGCATCCGAGCAAGGGCGCGTTCTTCACCCGCGGCACCTCACGCGACCGCTATGCGCGCTACACCGAGGAAGGCCAAGCCTACGCCGACAACATGCAGCGGCTGCTGCGCAAGTTCGAGACCGCGAAGGATTTGGTGCCGCGTCCGTTGCAGGCCAACGCCGATAAGCCGACGAAATACGGCGTGATCTATTTCGGCTCAACCTCGCCGCCGATGGACGAGGCGATCGATCTGCTCGAAGCCGATGGTCACGCGCTTGATCGGCTTCGGGTGCGCGCCTTCCCGTTCCATTCGAGCGTGACCAGTTTTCTCGCCGAGCACGATTTCGTATTCGTGGTGGAGCAGAACCGCGATGCCCAGTTGCGCTCGCTGATCGTCAACGAATGCAACGTCGATCCGGTCCGGCTGGTTCCGATCCTGCATTACGACGGATCACCGATCACTGCCCGCTTCATCGCCGGCGCCATCGCCGACCGGCTCGATGCGCTGAAAGTCACGCCGTTACGGAAAGTCGTGTCATGACCTATGTCGTCAAACCGAAATTCCATCATCCGGATCTGCCGAAGAACGAGCTCGGCTTCACCCACCGCGACTACGAAGGCGCGGTGTCGACGCTGTGCGCCGGCTGCGGCCACGATTCGATCTCGGCCTCGATCATCGAAGCCTGCTTCGAATTATCGATCGCCCCGCATCGGGTGGCGAAGCTTTCCGGTATCGGCTGCTCGTCGAAGACGCCGACCTATTTCCTCGGCAATTCGCACGGCTTTAATTCAGTGCACGGCCGAATGCCGTCAGTACTCACCGGCGCCAATCTCGCCAACCGCGACCTTATTTATCTCGGCGTTTCCGGCGATGGCGATTCCGCATCGATCGGCTTCGGCCAGTTCGCGCACGCACTGCGCCGCGGCGTCGACATGGTCTATATCGTCGAAAATAATGGCGTGTACGGCCTGACCAAGGGTCAGTTCTCCGCCACTGCGGATGCCGGCTCGAAGTCGAAGCGCGGCGTCGTCAACACCGACAGCGCCATCGATCTCGTCTGCATCGCTCTCGCAGTCGGCGCCACCTTCGTCGCCCGCTCGTTCTCCGGCGACAAAAAACAGCTCACGCCGCTGATCAAGGCCGCGATCGAGCACCGCGGGGCGGCGTTCATCGACGTGATCTCGCCGTGCGTCGCCTTCAACAATCACGCCGGTTCGACCAAGAGCTTCGATTACGTGCGCGAGCACAACGAGGCCGTCAACAAGCTCGACTTCATCACCGGCCGCGCTGCGATCAAGGTCGATTACGCGCCGGGCACGGTGGAGCTGGTACAGCAGCACGACGGCTCGACCATCGCGCTGCGCAAGCTCGACTCCGATTACGACGTCCACGACCGGCTGGCCGCGACGAGTTTCATGCAACACCATGCCGCCAAGGGGCAGGTCGTCACCGGACTGCTCTATGTCGCGCCCGAAGTGCAGGACTTGCACGGCCATCTCAACACGGTCAACACACCGCTCAATGCGCTCGGCGAGAAGGAGCTGTGCCCCGGCTCGGCCGTGCTCGACAAGTTCAACGCCTCGCTGCGGTAGCAGACGTGCTCTCTCCCGTTGCGGGAGAGGGCTTCGCAGGAATTTCCGCAACCGCGGTTGCGGTAAGGGTTGCGGCCCTGCCCCCTCACCCATCCTTGTTAGTTGAACCTCGGAGCGGCCCTCTCCCGCAAGGGGGAGAGGGCACACTACGTGCGCCGAATTTCCGCCGCCGCAGCGATTCGCCCGCAGATCACAATGGCGCGGCTGCCGGCGAAACTCCCTGATAATTTGTGCTTTGGTAAAATTGTAGCATTTGAAGTTGTTCGGCATCGTTGATTTACGTTTGTGGTCCTATTGCTTGAAGCGACCGCCAAAAACGATCCCGCGCTAACAACAGAGCTTCGGTTCGATCGAGAGGACTTGATGAGCCCGCCAAAACGGCAGCGTTTTGCTCCCCGTGTTCGGCGGCCCGTCGTTACCGCACGCGGCGGTGAAAGCGGCGTTACCTACCGCAGCGCTAACGCGCACGTCCAATACTGGATGGGAGATGACATCGCCGTAGAGGTCGACGCCGAGCGCCTGCTCGCGGCCCATGCGGCCTGGCGCACGCTCGCCAACGGCGGCCTGCCGCGCTTGTGCGATTTGCTGGAATTGGAGGCGCGCCGCGCCGACGCAGACCTGTTGCTCTATCTCAAACTCGACGATGATTATCTCGTCGTCGCTCAGGGCGCCGACCGCACGCGTCACATCGGCCGCGATCTGCGCGGCCATACCATGACGGGGTTCACTCAATCGGTCGGCGTGGTGCTCAAGGAGCTGTACGACGCGTGCCTTGCGCAGCAGACACCGATCTACGCGCGCTTCGTGACCGATCTTGCATCCGATGGCATCTACTGGGAGGGGCTGTTTTTGCCGGCCAAGGGCGAAGACGGCGGCAACACCCGGTTTTTGGCAAGCTATGCCACGCCGATCGACAACAAGACCGACGTGCTGCAAATGGTGCTCGACCGCCTGCCGACCGGCACGATTGTCGCGGTTCCGGTGGGGCCGGAGCGCCGCAATCGCCTCGACGGCCGGATCATCCTGATCAACGCGAGCGCCAAAAAAATTCTCAAGTTCGACGAGAAAGGCAGCCGGGTGAACTACGTCCGCGACCTCGTGCCCTGGATACGCAATATCGCCGGATGGACGCGCGTCAACCTGACAGTCGAAGGTCGGCAAACCCGCGTCCAATATCGCGACCGCTCGAGCCGAAGCTATTCGGTGACCATAGAGTCGCTAAACCGCTTTATTTTATTCGGCATCGTCGAAAATGACCGGACTATTGCCGCGCCGCCCGGTGAAGATATCCCTCATTCCTCCGGTGCGTCGACGATGGGGTCATAGCGCGCTGCGTCGAGCCCGAGCAGATTCCAGGACTGCTGCATGTGTGGCGGCAGCGGTGCGGTCACATCGATCACCCCGCCGCGCGGATGCGGCACGGCGATGCGGCGCGCAAGCAGATGCAGCTTGTTCTGCATGCCGCCCGGCAGCGCCCAGTTCTCCAGCGAAAAATATTTCGGATCGCCGACGATCGGATGCTCGATATGCGCCATGTGGGCGCGCAATTGATGAGTGCGGCCGGTGACCGGCTTAAGCGACAGCCAGGCGAGCAGCGGCCCCGATGTTTCCACCACCGCGTAATAGGTCACCGCGTGGCTTGCGCCTTTGTCGCCGTGGCGCGCGATGCGCATGAACGATTCGTCCTCACGCTCCTCCTTGGCGAGAAAAGTCGAGATGCGGCCCTGTTGCACCTTGGGCACGCCCGCAACCAGAGCCCAATAAACCTTGCGGGCCGAACGCGACCGGAAGGTTTTTGCCAAAGCCGAGGCCGCGAACCGCGTCTTGGCAACCAGAAGACAGCCGGCGGTGTCCTTGTCGAGCCGATGCACCAGGCGCGGCCGCTGGCCGTGGGCGTCGCGCAGTACGTCCAGCATGCCGTCGAGGTGCCGGGTCGTGCCGGAGCCGCCCTGCACCGCCAGCCCCATCGGCTTGTTGAGCACAAGCACGTCGGCATCTTCGTAGAGCGTGATCGATTTAAGAAACGCGCGGGTGTTTTCGTCGGCTTCGCTGCCCGCCATGCGCGGCTTCGGCGCATCGAGGCGCAACGGTGGAATCCGCACAGTCTGTCCGGCCTCCAACCGATTCTTCGGCTGCGTGCGCTTGCCGTTAACGCGCACCTCGCCTTTGCGGATCACGCGCTGAATATGGGAGAAGCTCAGGCTGGGAAATCGCGCTTCAAAGAAGCGATCGACCCGCATGCCGGATTCATCGGCGGTCACGGCAACATTTTGCACGCCCATTGGCGGTGGTGGCGGCGCAGTTTCCTGTTTTCCGTCATCCTGAGGTGCACGCCCAACGGGTCCGGCCTTCGGCCGGCCCGATGACAAGCTCCGGCGCGCCTCGAAGGATACGGCCCGAGCGCCCGGGCCGTCGCCCCGCCGGAAATCGGGTTTACCCGATTTCCGATTCTGCAAGGCCAAGTCGGCAGTAGCCGACTTGTTGGCTCGCTGCGCTCGCGCCTCAGGGTGACGGCGAACCGAACGATGTTTGTGCCGCGGCCCGGCAACCTGCTTGCCGCCGCCCGGCTGTCGCGGCCCGCGAGAGCCTCTCACTGGTCGCTCCGCTCTTGGCGAAGCTTTTCCCAATAATCCAGCCGCTTGCGTATCTCGCGCTCAAAGCCGCGCTCGGGCGGGTCATAAAACTTCTGCCGGCCGAGTTGTTCCGGGAAATAGTCCTGACCCGAAAACGCCCCGGCAGCGTCGTGGTCGTATTCGTATCCCGACCCGTAGCCTTCCGTCTTCATCAGTTCGGTCGGCGCGTTGAGAATATGTTTGGGTGGAAGCAGCGATCCGGCTTCTTTTGCCACGCGCTTGGCCGCGCCGAAGGCGAGATACGTAGCGTTCGATTTCGGCGCGGTGGCGACGTAGAGCACCGCCTCGGCGATGGCGAGTTCGCCTTCCGGCGAGCCGAGGAAATCGTAAGCCTCCTTGGCGGCATTGGCGATCACGAGCGCTTGCGGATCGGCGAGCCCGATGTCCTCGACCGCCATCCGCACAATCCGCCGCGCGAGATACAGGGGGTCCTCGCCGGCGTCGAGCATGCGGCAGAGATAGTACAGCGCGGCGTCGGCGTCGGAACCGCGCACCGACTTGTGCAGCGCGCTGATCAGATTGTAGTGGCCGTCCTGCTTCTTGTCGTAGATCGGGGCGCGCCGCTGCACCACGTCCTGCAAGGCGGCGGCGTTGAAGATCTCACCATCGCGCGCCGCGCGCCATATTTCCTCGGTCAGCGTCAGCGCCGCGCGGCCGTCGCCGTCGGCCATGCGAAGCAACGAAGCGCGTGCTTCCTCGTCGAGCGGCAGCTTCTTGCCTTCGATCGCTTCGGCGCGCTCCAAGAGCTTCTCCAGCGCCGCGGCATCGAGCGACTTGAACACCAGCACGCGCGCCCGCGACAACAGCGGCGCGATCAATTCAAACGACGGATTTTCCGTGGTCGCGCCGACCAGCACAACGGTGCCGTCCTCGACCACCGGTAGGAAGGAATCCTGCTGCGCCCGGTTAAAGCGATGAATTTCGTCGACGAAAAGCAGCGTCCCCTGCCCGGTCTCGCGGCGCGCGCGGGCGGCTTCAAAGACGTTCTTGAGGTCGGCAACGCCGGAAAAAATCGCCGAGATCTGCTCGAAGTGAAGGTCGGTCGCGCGCGCGAGCAGCCGCGCCACGGTGGTCTTCCCGGTGCCCGGCGGACCCCAAAAAATGAGCGAGCCGAGCGAGCGCGTCTCCAGCATACGCGTCAGCGCGCCGTCGGGGCCAAGTAGATGATCCTGCCCGACCACATCGGCAAGCTGATCCGGCCGAAGCTTATCGGCAAGCGGCCGCGGGGCGTCGCGTTCGAGGCCGGCGGCGGCGAACAAATTCGGCGTGCTTTTCTTTGGGCGCTGGCTCATTCATCCACTGAACGTGGCCGAAATCTGCTGACCACCCCGATTGATGAGCACGCGCCACAGCCGGCTTCCGCCGCGCACGATACGCTCCAGATCGGCCGATTTCTCAATCTTTTGATTATTGACCGAGAGAACGACATCGCCGCGCTGCAAGCCGATCGATTGCGCGGTTGAGCCGTCAGCCACGCCAACGATCACAACGCCACGGCTCTGCAAATCAAGCCGCAGCTCGTCAGCGAGCGCCGGCGAAAGATTGGCTACCGTGGCGCCGAGGAACGGCGAGCGCGAACGGATTTCGATCTCCTCGCGCGGCAGCTCGGGGGCGGTTTGCAAAGCGATCGGCACGACCAGCTCTTTGCCCTGGCGAAAGAAGCCGATCTGAGCGGTGCCGCCCAGCGGCTTGGTAGCGAAACGGTAGTCGAAGGCGTTGGGGTCTTCGACGATCGTACCGTCGATGCTGACGATGAGATCGCCGGTTCGGAGCCCGGCGCGCGACGCAGGACCGTCGCTGGCGAGGTTGGCAACCAACGCGCCAGTCGGGCGCTTCAGACCGAGACTCTCGGCAATCTCGGGCGTCACTTCCTGCAGCTTGGCGCCGAGCCAAGGACGCTTGACCGCGGCGCTGCCGCCTCTCGCCGAGGCGACCACCACGCGTACCATATTGGCGGGGATGGCAAAGCCGATGCCCTGCGATCCGCCGGAGCGAGAATAGATCGCGGTGTTAATGCCGACGAGCCGGCCGTTGACATCAACCAGCGCGCCGCCCGAATTTCCCGGATTTATGGCGGCATCGGTCTGGATGAAAAACCGGTAGTCGCTGATCCCGACCTGGGTGCGCGCGACCGCCGAGACGATACCGTGAGTCACGGTCTGCCCGACCCCGAACGGATCGCCGATGGCAAGCACCACATCGCCAACCTGCAGTTCGTCGGAATTGGCAAACTCGAGAACCGGAAAGCGCTCTTTCGCGTCCTTCAGGCGCAGCACCGTCAGGTCGCTATGCTCGTCCTTCAGCACGATCTCGGCGTCAAATTCTCGCTTATCGGCAAGCGCGACCCTTATCTCGCTGGCGCCTTCGATGACGTGATAGTTGGTCACCACGAGGCCGCTGCCGTCGACGATCACCCCGGAGCCAAGCGATCGCAGCACCTGCTCGCGCGGCACCGCACCGAAGAATTGCCGGAACAACGGATCGTTTATGAAAGGATTGCGGTTCTCGACGACCCGCGCCGCGTAGACGTTCACGACCGCCGGCGCGACGCGTTTGACCACAGGGGCAAACGACAACTGCAGCTCAGCGGCGGAAGACGGTAACCGGCGATCCTGCGCGCTCGCGAGCGCTGCGGAGAGCGCAAGAGTGACGAATAAAATGGCCGGGAAACCGCATCGATGCAGCATATCAGGTCCCTAAGCGACCATATCCGAAGAACGCGCCAAACGAGTTTTAATCATGTCGTTGATTTGACGAGTTGAATTCGTGATCCTCAAGCGAGCCTTAAGGCGCGGGTAGGAGACGCTGCTCAACAACTCAACAAAGGCAGAGTTAACAAATGACGACGTTGCAGTTTGAATGCCGTCAAACGACACAACGATGGCCGATTTTTGCTGGCTCAATTCGATACTCAACCGTTTGAAGATAATCTCACCTTCCTCAGATGTGTTCGCGCCGGAAACGAAATCACGGATGCGAATTACCATTGCAACTCCTCGCGTTCCTCGGGCAACTCTTGAATCTCATCCGTGCGGACTTCGATATCGATTGTAGTCCCGGGAGAGAATCCAACATTGTCCAACACGGTCGGACGAATCACTCCAGCGGCGCTCTCGAACGCCACGATACTATCACCCGAGTAGATTGTAACTTTGCCGCCGTTTTGGAGAGTTACGACGTTCAACAGATAGTCGAGCCCGGCTCCCTTATTTGCAGGCTTGGACTTGGTAGTGAAGCCATCTTGCACGGCTTGCAAAATGGCCTCGCCGTCGGAAATGCCCGATATTTTCTCCCGCACTTTTGCGGGTATTCCCAATCCAAAATCAGACACGGATATAATGATCGTCCGCTCGCGCGGAAAGTGCTGTATGAAAATACTGCCTATATCAAAACGTGTGTGGTCTTGAATATTATTAAACAGTTCGGAAACACAGACCTTCAGCGCGTATAGCGAAGCTTCGGTTATATTGAGACGCGTCGCCAGCCAAGGTACAAAATTCGCTTGTAGCCAAGCGTGACTATCCTTCTGGGCGATTGTGAACAACGGCCTTGTGGTATCGCGGGGCGCTGCGTTTTTAGAGAGCCTTGAACCGGCATGTTGTTCAAAAAACAACGAGTCATCGAGATATTTGATTGCCTCCCTGTTGATATCGCAATTGGCAAAATCGGCTTCCGTGCCATTCTCCTTGAGCCAATTTATAAGATTGCTTAAAAAAACCACTCCCGCAGGACGAATGAAGTCGAGTTGCCCGAGGTCGAAAATAAGCTTTCGCGGAAATTCCTCTCGCGAATGCGCAACTACATCGAGTGCGACTTTTGAAAGAGTTTGCCCATCGAATTGTGCGGGTAGCTTGATGACGGGATCGGCCATCGCCTACCGAAACCATGCGACTACGAAAGTTTCGCCGCCACCTTTAGGCCGCGGCTGACGCCGTCTCTTCGGCGCGAGCCTGCACCGGCCCGGAATCCTTGCCCTTGGCCTCGACATCGCGGTCGACAAACTCGATCACCGCGACAGGAGCCGAGTTGCCATACCTGAAGCCCGCCTTGAGCACCCGGGTGTAGCCGCCGGCGCGCTCCTTGTAACGCGGACCGATCACCTCGAAGAGCTTCTTGACCATGGCAAGGTCGCGCATCTGCGAGATCGCCTGGCGGCGGGCGTGCAGATCGCCGCGCTTGCCGAGCGTGACCAGCTTCTCCACGACCGGACGCAAATCCTTCGCCTTCGGCAGCGTGGTCGTGATCTGCTCGTGCTTGATCAGCGACGCGGCGAGATTCGCCAGCATCGAACGGCGATGATCCGAACGCCGGCTGAACTTGCGGTGGGTCTTGCCGTGACGCACTTTTGTCTCCTCCGGAGACAGGGATCAGAAAACAGATATCGGGTATCAACCTGATGCCTGACTACCGATCCCTGATACCTGGTCAGTAATGATCCTCGAAGCGCTTGGCCAGTTCTTCGATATTTTCGGGCGGCCAGCCTGGGACTTCCATCCCGAGATGCAGGCCCATCTGCACCAGCACTTCCTTGATCTCGTTGAGCGACTTGCGGCCGAAATTCGGCGTGCGCAGCATCTCGGCTTCGGTCTTCTGCACCAGATCGCCGATATAGACGATGTTGTCGTTCTTCAGGCAGTTCGCCGAACGTACTGAAAGCTCAAGCTCGTCGACCTTCTTGAGGAACGCCGGATTGAAGGCAAGATCCGGAATGGATTCCTGGGTCGCCTCGCGCTTGGGCTCCTCGAAGTTCACGAACACGTTGAGCTGGTCTTGAAGGATGCGCGCGGCGTAGGCAAGCGAGTCCTCGGGGCTCACCGCGCCATTGGTCTCGATCGACAGCGTCAGCTTGTCGTAGTCGAGGATCTGCCCTTCGCGGGTGTTCTCGACCTTGTAGGAGACCTTGCGCACCGGCGAATAGAGACTGTCGACCGGGATCAATCCGATCGGCGCATCCTCCGGCCGGTTGCGCTCCGCCGGGATGTAGCCTTTGCCGGTGTTGACGGTGAATTCCATCCGGATTTCGGCGCCTTCGTCGAGCGTGCACAGCACCAGATCCGGATTCAGCACGACAATATCGCCCACGGTCTGAATATCGCTCGCGGTGACGGTGCCGGGGCCCTGCTTCTTCACCACCATGCGCTTGGGCCCTTCGCCCTGCATCTTGATGGCGATATCCTTGATGTTGAGCACGATGTCGGTCACGTCCTCGCGCACACCGGCAATCGAGGAGAATTCATGCAGCACGCCGTCGATGTGCACCGACTGCACGGCAGCGCCCTGCAGCGATGACAACAGAATGCGCCGCAGCGCGTTGCCCAGCGTTACGCCGAAGCCGCGCTCCAGCGGTTCGGCGACCACGGTCGCTACACGCCGCACATCGGCGCCGGCACTCACTTGCAACTTGCCCGGCCTGATCAGTTCCTGCCAATTCTTCTGGATCGTCACGTTTTCACCCATCGCGTTGCGCGGCGCCAACGTCTCGCGCGGCCCACTCCGCTCCGTGGGACCAAATTCAGTGCCGTGATCGAGCGGCGGCGAATGTTCAATTTCCATTGGATGTCCTATACACGCCGCCGCTTGCGCGGGCGGCATCCGTTATGCGGGATCGGCGTTACGTCCCGGATCGAAGTGATGGTGAAGCCGGCGGCCTGTAGCGAACGCAGCGCCGACTCGCGGCCGGAGCCAGGACCGGCCACTTCGACCTCAAGCGTGCGCATGCCGTGCTCCTGCGCCTTCTTGGCGGCGTCTTCGGCGGCGACCTGCGCGGCGTAGGGCGTCGATTTGCGCGAACCTTTAAAGCCCATGGTACCGGCCGACGACCAAGCAATAGTGTTGCCTTGCACGTCGGTAATCGTGATCATAGTGTTGTTAAACGTCGCGCTGACATGCGCCACGCCCGAGGCGATGTTCTTGCGCTCGCGTCGACGGACGCGCGTAGCTTCCTTACCCATCCTGAACCCTTTCGGACCGGAACCGGCCGCACCGGTGCCGCCTTAAATCTTCGTTCGACGCGTTATTTCTTCTTGCCGGCTATCGGCCTCGCCGGACCCTTGCGGGTGCGAGCGTTGGTGTGGGTACGCTGTCCGCGGACCGGCAAGCCGCGGCGATGGCGCAACCCTCGGTAGCAGCCAAGATCCATCAAACGCTTGATGTTCATGGCGACTTCGCGGCGCAAATCACCCTCGACCATATAGTCGCGGTCGATTACTTCGCGGAGTTGCAGCACTTCCTGATCGGTCAGCTGCGACACCCGACGCGCATCCGGAATCGACACCTTCTGCACGATTTCCTTGGCCTTCGACGGACCGATGCCGTGGATATATTGCAGCGCGACCACGACGCGCTTGTTAGTCGGTATATTGACGCCAGCGATGCGGGCCACGTCAGTTGCTCCTTATGCGGGCCAGCCCAGAGTTCCTCAGGGCCGCCCGGCCACTATCTAGCGATTCGAATGTCACCGAAGGCCACAAACGTAAAAAGCCAACGCCTGCCTGCCGTTTTCGGCCTGGCATTCGTTGCTGATCTCCGAACTGGATATTCTTGGCTTATTAATGGATTCATCGCGCTTTCGTCAACCCGGCTCGCGTGCTCGTGTTCAACTTCCTTTACGCCGCCGGTTCCCGGGCTTCGCCTTTCGCCCGGACCAGGTCTTGGCCTTTGTGGCGACCTTTGACCTGGCCTTGGATGCAGGCTTCGACTTGGTCTTCGACTTGTCTTTGGGCCTAGGTTTCTGGGCCGCGCGGCCGGCTACGGTCTTCACCGGCCTTCGGCGGGAGACAGACTTCCGCACCTTGGATTTTTTTCCTATGGGGCGCCGATCAGACGATGGTTGCGTGGTTGCCTTATCCACAGGCACGCGTTTTGGCGCCTCGAAGGCCTGCGTCAGTGCGCCCTCGATTTGCGTCGCAACTTCCGCGATCGGGGCCATTCCGTCGACCGAGCGCAACATACCGTGTCGCCGGTAATAGGCGATCAGCGGTGCGGTCTGCTCACGATAGGCGACGAGCCTGCGGTGCAGCACTTCCGGGCTGTCGTCCGCCCGCAATGGCTCGCCACGCGCTTTCATCTCGGCGACGCGGTTCTCGATGCGCCTGATCAGGGCGCCCTCGTCGACGCGCAGCTCAATCACCGCATCGAGCGCCAGTTTATGCTTCTCGAGCATGCGATCGAGCGCTTCGGCCTGCGCCACGGTTCGCGGAAAACCGTCAAGAATAAAGCCCTTGCGCGCATCGGGCTGCTCGATGCGCTGTTCGACGATAACGACCACGACCTCATCGGGGCACAGCGCCCCGCTGGCCATGATTTCCGAAACCTGACGTCCGATGGGACTCCCGGCCTTCACTGCCGCCCGCAGCATGTCGCCGGTCGAGAGCTGGACAAGTCCGTATTTGGCGACGAGATGCTGGGCCTGCGTTCCCTTGCCCGCCCCCGGCGGGCCCAGCAAGATTAGTCTCATCTCCGCCGTCCCCTCAGTTTAGATCGCTTGATCAAGCCTTCGTATTGGTGCGCCAGGAGATAGCCTTGGACCTGTGCCACCGTATCCATGGTGACACTGACAACGATCAGGAGCGAGGTGCCGCCGAAATAGAACGGCACCGCCGCGTACGAGATCAGCATCTCGGGGAACAGACACACGACAGCGAGATAGGCCGCCCCAATCACGGTGATCCGCGACAGCACGTAATCGATGTATTCAGCCGTCCGCTCTCCCGGACGAATGCCGGGGACGAACCCGCCATGCTTTTTCAGATTGTCGGCGGTCTCGGTCGGATTGAACACGATCGCGGTGTAGAAAAAAGCGAAGAAGACAATGAGCGCGACATAGAGCGCGAGGAACAGCGGCCGCCCATGGGCGAGCTGCGTCGTGATGATCGTGAGCCAGCCCGGCCCCTGCCCCGCGGTGAAATTGGCGACTGTCGTTGGCAACAACAGCAGCGAGGAGGCAAAGATCGGCGGAATGACACCCGAAGTGTTGAGCTTGAGCGGCAGGTGCGAGGACTGGCCCTCAAACATGCGGTTGCCGACCTGACGCTTCGGATATTGGATCAGCAGACGACGCTGCGCGCGCTCCATAAACACGATGAAGGTGATCACGGCGACCGCCATCACCAGCACGATGAGAATGAGCCCGGTCGAAAGCGCGCCCTGGCGGCCAAGTTCAAGGGTGCCGGCGACGGCTGATGGCAGCTGCGCCACGATCCCGGACATGATGATCAGCGACGTGCCGTTGCCGATACCGCGCTGGGTGATTTGCTCACCGAGCCACATCAGAAACATGGTGCCGCCGGTCAGCGTGATCACCGTCGAAATGCGAAAGAACATGCCCGGGTCGGTGACAACATTGGTCGCGCCTTCAAGGCCGACGGAAATGCCGTAGGCCTGGAACGCAGCCAGAACAACCGTCAGGTAGCGCGTGTATTGATTGATCGTCTTGCGCCCTTGCTCGCCCTCTTTCTTGAGCTGCTCAAGTGTCGGCGACACGGTCGTCATCAGCTGAATGATGATCGATGCCGAAATGTACGGCATGATGTTGAGTGCGAAGATCGCCATGCGGTGGATGCCGCCGCCGGCGAACATGTTGAACATGCCCAGGATACCGCCGGCCTGAGAATTGAAAATCTGATTCCAGGCGTTCGGGTCGATGCCCGGCAGTGGGATGTAAGTCCCAAGCCGATAAACCAACAGCGCGCCGAGCGTGAACCAGATTCGCTTCTTCAGCTCTTCAGCTTTGGCGAGCGCCCCGAAGTTGAGATTGGCTGCCAGTTGTTCCGCTGCCGAGACCATCTACCGCTCCGAGCCCCGCTCACCCGTCATGGCCGGGCTCGTCCCGGCCATCCACGCCTGCTGACAGCTATAAGTCGTGGATGCCTGGCACAAGTGTTTACACTTGGGCCGGCCAAAGGCCGGACCCGTGTGCCGGGCATAACGACCATCAGGCCGCCTGTTCGCTCGGCTCCCGCTTGGGAGCGAGAATCTCGACCGAGCCACCGGCCTGCTCTACCGCGGCGACCGCCGATCTCGACGCACCGAACACCGACAGCGCAATCATGGCCTTGAGTTCACCGCCGCCGAGCACCCGCACGCCGTCCTTGGCGCGGCGCAAAATGCCGGCCTTCACCAAAGCCGCCGCATCAATCTTGGCCGACGCATCGAGCCGGCCGGCGTCGATGGCCTCCTGCAAGCGTCCGAGATTGACCTCGTTGAGCTTGCGCGCGAACGCCGTATTCTTGAAGCCGCGCTTGGGCAGGCGGCGATGGAGCGGCATCTGGCCGCCTTCGAAACCCTTGATGCGCACGCCCGAACGCGCGGTCTGACCTTTGCCGCCGCGGCCGCCGGTCTTGCCCTTGCCGGAGCCGATGCCGCGGCCGATGCGCTTTCGCACCTTGCGGGCGCCGTCGCGGTCGGCGAGCTCGTCAAGCTTCATTGCTATTACTCCACCACGCGCACGAGATGCGCGACCTTGGCGATCATGCCGCGCGTCTGCGGCGTATCGACCAGCTCAGAAACACGGCCGATCTTGTTGAGCCGCAAGCCCACCAGCGTCTCGCGCTGGGTGTGCTCGCGGCGCATCGGGCTGCCGATCTGCCTAACCTTCACGGTCTTACCGGTCTTCTTATCCGCAGTCCCGCTGTTCATCGCCTGCTCCAAAGCCTCAATCGGCCGCCTGCTCGACCTCGCCGTCGCGGCGGCGCGCCTGCAGCGCCGAAACCTTGACGTTGCGTCGGGCCGCTACTGAACGCGGCGAATCCTGGTGCTTGAGCGCATCGAACGTCGCCCGCACCACATTGTAGGGGTTCGATGTACCGAGCGACTTCGCCACCACATCCTGCATGCCGAGCGTCTCGAACACCGCGCGCATCGGACCGCCGGCGATGATGCCGGTGCCGGGCGGCGCGGCGCGCAAATAGACTTTGCCGGCGCCGTGACGTCCGGCCACGTCGTGATGCAGCGTGCGTCCCTCGCGCAGCGGCACTCGCGTGAGTGAGCGCTTCGCGGCTTCGGTCGCCTTGCGGATCGCTTCCGGCACTTCGCGCGCCTTGCCGTGGCCGAAGCCGACCCGGCCCTTCTGGTCGCCGACCACAACCAGCGCGGCGAAGCCGAAGCGCCGGCCGCCTTTCACCACCTTCGCGACGCGGTTGATGTGAACGAGCTTGTCGACGAATTCGCTGTCGCGCTCGTCGTTTCGCCGACCGTGGGGTTCACGCGCCATCTTGATCCGCCGATTTCATGTCTGCCATCTTCATTGGTCCTTCAGAAACTCAATCCGCCCTCGCGCGCCGCGTCGGCGAGAGCCTTGATGCGGCCGTGAAAGAGATAGCTGCCGCGGTCAAAAATCACTTCCTTAATGCCCTTATCCTGCGCCCGCTGGGCAAGGAGTTTGCCGACAGCTTTGGCGGCATCGACGCTGGCGCCGGTCTTCAAACCTTCCAGCGCGCTCTTCTCCATCGAGGATGCGGAAACCAGCGTCGCGCCCTGATCGTCATCAATCACCTGCGCGTAGATGTGCTTGGACGAGCGGAATACCGAGAGCCGCTTGCGGCCATGGGCGGCGCGACGAAGCCTCCCGCGGACGCGTCCCTGCCGCCGCTCGGTCCTGTCTCTCAGTTTGGTCATCAGCGGCTCCGTTACTTCTTCTTGCCTTCCTTGCGGAAGATGCGCTCGCCGGCGTACTTGATGCCTTTGCCCTTGTAGGGCTCGGGCGGCCGATACTCGCGAATCTCGGCCGCGACCTGCCCGACCTTCTGGCGATCGCTGCCCGAAATAATGATCTCGACCGGGCGCGGCGTGGCAATGGTGATGCCTTCCGGGATCGGATAGACGACATCGTGGCTGTAGCCGAGCGCCAGCTGCAGGTTCTTGCCCTGCACCGCGGCGCGATAACCGACGCCGTTGATTTCCAGCCGCTCTTCGAAGCCCTTGGTCACGCCGGTAATCAGATTGGCGACCAGCGTACGCGAGGTGCCCCATTGCGACCGCGCGCGTTTGGTCTCGCTGCGCGGATCGACTTTGATCTGGCCGCCGTCGAGCTTCACCACGACATCGTCGGGCAGCACGACCGAAAGCGCGCCCTTCGGGCCCTTCACCTTCACGGTCTGCCCTTCGATGTTGGCGGTAATACCCGAAGGCACCGCGACTGCTCGTTTACCGATACGGGACATGATTTATCCGTTGCTCTCTCGTTCCCGGCCCTAGAACACTGTGCAGAGAACTTCGCCGCCGACATTGGCGTCGCGGGCATCGTGGTCGGCCATAACGCCCTTCGGCGTCGAGACGATGGCGACACCAAGGCCATTGTTGATGCGCGGCAAATTCCGCACCGAGCTGTACACGCGCCGGCCCGGCTTGGAAATCCGCTCGATCTCGCGGATCACCGGCTCGCCTTCGAAGTATTTCAGCTCGATGTCGAGCTCCGAACGGCCCTCGCGCTCGGTTACGGAAAAGCCGCGGATGTAGCCTTCGGTCTTGAGTACTTCGAGCACGCTTTCGCGTAGCCTCGAGTTCGGGCTTGAAACCTTGCTCTTGTTGCGCATCTGCGCATTGCGGATGCGGGCCAGAAGATCGCCGAGCGGATCGTTCATCGGCATTGTGCGATCCTCCTCACCAGCTCGACTTCAACAGGCCGGGGATCAGGCCCTTCGAGCCGAGATCCCGCAGCGCGATGCGCGACAGCTTGTGCTTGCGGTAGTAGCCGCGCGGCCGCCCGGTGATCTCGCAGCGATTGCGGATGCGGGTGGCCGAAGAGTTGCGCGGCATTTCGGCAAGCTTGAGCGTCGCGGCGAAACGATCCTCAACCGGCTTGGTTTTGTCCTGCGCGATCGCTTTGAGCCGCGCGCGCCGTCCCGCGAATTTCTTCGCCATCCGGCGCCGCCGGTTGTTCTTCTCGATCGAACTCTTCTTCGCCATCTAATGCTCCTCGCGGTTCCGCGTTTGAGGCCTTTTCGGCCTCACTGCCGGAACGGAAAATTGAACGCCGCCAGCAAAGCGCGCGCCTCGTCGTCGTTGCCGGCGGTGGTACAAACGGTGATATCCATGCCCCACACCTCGGCGGTCTTGTCGTAGTCGATCTCCGGAAACACGATGTGTTCCTTGATGCCGAGTGAGTAGTTGCCACGACCGTCGAAACTCTTCGGGTTAAGTCCGCGAAAATCGCGAACCCGCGGCAGCGCGATGTTGATGAGCCGATCGAGAAATTCGTACATCCGCGCCTTGCGCAGCGTCACCTTGCAGCCGATGGCCTGGCCATCGCGCAGCTTGTAGGTCGCAATTGACTTGCGCGCCTTGGTGACGACAGGCCTCTGGCCGGCGATGAGCGCAAGGTCGTTGGCCGCCGCATCCACCTTCTTGCGATCAGCGACGCCTTCGCCGATGCCCATATTGATGACGACCTTATCCAGCGTCGGAATCTGAAAGCGGTTCTTGAAGCCAAACTGCTCGCCGAGCTTTTGGCGGATTGTTTGATCGAATTCGACCTTCAGGCGCGCCGGTACCTTCGGCTCCGGCTCGCGCGGTGTCGCAGGCTTTTCGGCGTTGGCAGCTTTGCCGTCCGCCGCAGCCTTGTCGCCCTTCTCGACCTTGGCAGCCTTCGCCGGCTTCGCCTTCTCGTCCTGGCCCGAACCTTCCGGCCGCTGCGCCTTGCCGGGCTTCTTGTCAGGTTTTTTGGCCTTCTTTTCTTCGGTATCAGCCATCGATTTCTTCTCCCGAACGCCGGGCGATCCGCACCTTTTTGCGATCCTCGCCCGAGCCGACGAATTTGAAACCAATCCGCGTCGGCTTTTTGTCCTTGGGATCGGCCAGCGCAATGTTCGACACGTGGATCGGCGCCTCTTTGGAGATGATGCCGCCTTCCTGCGTCGCGCTTTGCTTCTGGTGGCGTTTGACCACGTTGATGCCGCGCACCAGAGCCCGCCCCTCATCGCGGCGCATCTCAATCACTTCGCCGCTGCGGCCCTTGTCGCGGCCGGCGATGACGATCACCGTGTCGCCCTTTTTGACCTTCGCCGCCATCACAGCACCTCTGGCGCGAGCGAAATGATCTTCATGTGATTCTTTGCCCGCAACTCGCGCGGCACCGGGCCGAAGATGCGCGTTCCGACCGGCTCCATCTGCGGATTGATCAACACCGCCGCATTGCGGTCGAAGCGGATCACCGAGCCGTCGGCGCGCTTGATGTCCTTGGAAATGCGCACAATGACCGCCTTCATCACGTCGCCCTTCTTGACCCGGCCGCGCGGGATCGCCTCCTTCACCGAGACGACGATCACGTCGCCGATGGTGGCGTATTTGCGCTTGGAGCCGCCGAGCACCTTGATGCACATGACGCGGCGCGCGCCGGAATTGTCCGCCACGTCTAGGTTGGTTTGCATCTGAATCATGGGCTACCCCATTTAACCTTTATTGCCGGCGCGCCGCGTTACGACGCTTTCTTCTTCTCGCCGCGGACCACAGCCCACCGCTTGAGCTTCGATATTGGACGGTGTTCTTCGATCCAGACAACGTCGCCTACCTTGAACTCGTTGTTCTCGTCGTGCGCGTAGTACTTCTTGGTGCGGCGGATCGTCTTTTTGAAAATCGGGTGTGTGAAGCGGCGCTCGACGCGCACCACCACGGTCTTGCTCTGTTTGTCGCTCACCACGACGCCTTGCAGGCTGCGCTTGGGCATCTCGATCCTCGTTAGCTCTTCGGCGCGCGCTTCTGGTGCGCAATGGTCTTAAGCCGGGCGATATCGCGACGTACTTCGCGCACGCGCGCAGTGTTTTCCAGTTGCCCGGTGGCGCGCTGGAAACGCAGGTTGAACTGCTCTTTCTTCAGCTTGAGCACTTCGTCGTCGATCTGATCGACCGTCAATGTTTTGATATCGGCAGTTTTCATCTCTTCGCCTACTCGCTGATGCGCTCGACGAAACGGGTCTTGATCGGCAGCTTGGCGGCGGCAAGCGCCAGCGACTGCTTGGCAACATCGAGCGGCACGCCGTCGATTTCGAACAGGATGCGGCCCGGCTTGACCCGCGCAACCCATAATTCCGGCGTACCTTTGCCGGAGCCCATGCGCACTTCCAGCGGCTTCTTGGAGACCGGCACGTCCGGGAACAGCCGAATCCACACCCGGCCCGACCGCTTCATTTGTCTGGTCAAGGCGCGGCGCGCGGCTTCGATTTGACGCGCGGTGATCCGCTCCGGCTCCAGCGCCTTCAGACCGTATTGGCCAAACGCCAACTCGGCGGCGCTCGTGGCGATGCCGTGGATTCGGCCCTTGTGGGCCTTCCGGAATTTGGTTCGCTTCGGTTGCAGCATGGCGGACGCCTCTTCTCAAACCTTCTGTTTGCTCAAGCCGCGTCGCGACGGGGCCGGCCGGCTTCGCCCTCGGCCATGCGCTTGTCCTGCGCCATCGGGTCGTGCTCCATGATCTCGCCCTTGAAGATCCAGACCTTGACGCCGCAGGTGCCGTAGGTGGTGAATGCTGTCGCGACGCCGTAATCGACATCGGCGCGCAACGTGTGCAACGGCACGCGACCCTCGCGGTACCATTCCATACGCGCGATCTCGGCGCCGCCGAGCCGGCCGGAGCAATTAATGCGGATGCCGCCAGCGCCAAGCCGCATCGCCGACTGTACGGCGCGCTTCATGGCACGGCGGAACGCAACGCGGCGCTCAAGTTGTTGTGCGATCAATTCTGCGACCAATTGCGCGTCGAGCTCGGGTTTGCGGATTTCGACGATGTTGATCACGACATCGCTGTCGGTCAGTTCGGCAACCTTCCGCCGCAGCTTCTCGATGTCGGCGCCCTTCTTGCCGATGACCACGCCCGGACGCGCCGAATGGATCGTGACGCGGCACTTCTTGTGCGGCCGTTCGATCACGATCTTCGACACCGCCGCCTGTTTTAATTCCTTCATCAGCGCTTTGCGGATCTTCATGTCCTCGTGCAGCAGCGAGCCGTAGCTCGTCTTGCCGGCGTACCAGCGCGAGTCCCAGGTTCGGTTGATACCGAGACGAAGGCCGACCGGATTGACTTTTTGACCCATAGTCTTCGCTCCGTCCCTTAATTCGCCGCCGCCTCGACCTCACGCACCACGATGGTGAGATTCGAGAACGGCTTGGAAATCCGCCCCGCGCGGCCGCGCGCGCGCGGCGTGAACCGCTTCAACACAATGGCCTTGCCGACATGCGCCTGGGTCACCACCAGATCGTCAACGTCGAGGTCGTGATTGTTCTCGGCGTTGGCGATCGCGGATTCCAGACACTTGCGCACTTCGCCGGCGATGCGCTTGCGCGAAAATTCCAGATCGGCGAGCGCGGTGGCAACCTTCTTGCCACGGATCAGCTGCGCCAAAAGGTTCAGCTTCTGCGGACTCACCCGCAGCATGCGGGCAACCGCCATTGCCTCGGTGTCGGACAGCGCGCGATCGCGCTTTTTCTTGCTCATGGCAACCTCATGGCAACTCTCTTTGCCTCACGATGCGCTGGCAGCCGGAGTAGCGGAAGCCGCGGACGCGCCGCCACTATCCCCGCCGCTGCTGCGCTTGGCCTTGCGGTCAGACGAATGACCGTAAAAAGACCGGGTCGGCGCGAACTCGCCGAACTTATGGCCGACCATCTCCTCGCTGACGGTCACCGGAATATGCTTCTGGCCGTTGTAGACGCCGAAGGTGAGCCCGACGAATTGCGGCAGGATGGTCGAGCGGCGCGACCAGATGCGGATCATCTCGTGGCGTCCGGATGTACGCGCAGTATCCGCTTTTTTCAGCAGATAGCCGTCGACAAATGGACCCTTCCAGACTGAACGCGTCATGATTGCTCCTAACGATCCTATTTGCTCTTTTTCCGCGCGTGACGGCTCATCATGATAAACTTGGTGGTGCTCTTGTTCTTGCGGGTCTTGGCACCCCTGGTCGGCTTGCCCCACGGCGTCACCGGATGACGCCCGCCGCGGGTGCGGCCGCCGAGCGGATGATCCACCGGGTTCATGGTCTCGCCGCGGACATGACCGCGCCAGCCCATCCAGCGATTGCGGCCGGCCTTCCCGATTGAGATGTTCATGTTGTCCGGGTTGGAAACCGCGCCGATGGTGGCGATGCACTGGCCGTGCACAAGCCGCTGCTCGCCCGAATTAAGCCGCAAGATCACGTAGGCGCCATCGCGGCCAACCAATTGCGCGTAGGTACCGGCAGAACGCGCGATCTGACCACCCTTGCCGATCTTCAGCTCGATATTGTGGACGATGGTGCCGACCGGAATGTTGGCAAGCGGCATGGCGTTGCCGGGCTTGACGTCGACATAGGTGCCGGCAACCACTGTGTCGCCGACCGCGAGCCGCTGCGGCGCCAGGATGTAGGCGAGCTCGCCGTCCTCATATTTGATCAGAGCGATGAAGGCGGTGCGGTTCGGATCGTATTCCAGCCGCTCGACCTTGGCCGGGGCGTCGAACTTGCGGCGCTTGAAGTCGATCGTCCGATACGCCTTCTTGTGGCCGCCGCCGCGATAGCGGCTGGTGATGGAGCCTGAATTGTTGCGGCCGCCGCTCGAATTTTTACCCTCAGTCAGCGCTTTTACCGGCGCACCGGTATGAAGGCCGGAGCGATCGACCAACACCAGCTGGCGCTGGCCGGGCGTGGTCGGGTTGTAGTTTTTCAGTGCCATGACCCGCTCCTCTATAGCCCCGTGGTCACGTCGATCCGCTGGCCCTCTTCGAGGGTCACGATCGCGCGCTTGGTTGTCGATTGCAGACCGAAACGGCCCTTGAACGCCTTCCACTTGCCGCGCCGGCGCAGCGTGTTGACGCTCTTGACCTTGACGTCGAAGAGCTTCTCCACGGCTTCCTTGATCTGCGGCTTGGTCGCGGTGAGCGCGACCTTAAAGATGACCTTCGAGTGTTCGGACGCGTTGGTCGCTTTCTCGGTGATGACCGGCGAAAGAATCACGTCGTAATGGCGCGGATCGGTGGTGGTCATTTGAAGCGCGCCTCCAACGCATCGACGGCGGCGCGGGTCAGCACCAGTTTTCGCCGGCGCAGGATGTCATAGACATTGATGCCGGCAATCGGCAGCACATCGATATTCGGAATGTTGCGAGCCGCAGTGCGAACGTTTTCCGCGACTTCGGCGCCGTCGATGATCAGCGCATTCGACAAGCCAAGCTTTTCGAACTGGCCGCGCAACACCTTGGTCTTTGCTTCCTTCAGATCAAACGCTTCGATAATGACGATGCCGTCGTCTTTGGCCTTGGCCGAAAGCGCATGTTTGAGCGCCAGCGCGCGGACCTTCTTCGGCAGACCGATCTCGTGGCTGCGCGGATGCGGTCCGAACGAACGGCCGCCGCCGCGGAACAGATTGACCCGCGCCGAACCGTGACGCGCCGAGCCGGTGCCTTTCTGGCGGTACATTTTCTTGCCGGTGCGATGAATGTCGGCGCGATTTTTCACCGCGTGCGTACCGGCCTGGCGCTTCGCCAACTGCCAGACGACACAGCGATGAATAATATCGGTGCGCGGCTCGAGCCCAAAAATAGCGTCGGAAACCGTGACCGAACCGGCTTGTTCGCCGTCGAGCGTCGTGATTTTCAGTTCCATCTCACGCGCCTTCCCGTACTTCGGAGGCCGCCGGTTCGGCCGCGGCCGGCGTAACGGAAGCGACATCGGCAAGCTTGAATTTGCCGGGCTTCGGCACGCCGTCCGGCAGCCGCTTCTTCACCGCATCGCGCACGGTGATCCAGCCACCTTTGACGCCGGGCACTGCGCCCTCGACCAGAATAAGCCCGCGTTCGACATCGGTCTGCATGACCTTGAGATTGAGCGTGGTCACCCGTTCTACGCCGAGATGGCCCGGCATTTTCTTGTTCTTGAAGGTCTTGCCCGGATCCTGACGGCCACCGGTCGAACCGATCGAGCGGTGCGAGACCGAGACGCCGTGACTGGCGCGCAAACCGGCGAAATTCCACCGCTTCATGCCACCCGCGAAACCCTTGCCGGTCGAGGTGCCAGTAACATCAACATATTGGCCGACAACGAAATGGTCGGCGGTGATCTCGGCGCCGACCGGAATGAGAGCATCGTCATCGACGCGAAACTCGGCGATCTTGCGCTTGGGTTCGACCTTGGCGACCGCGAAGTTGCCGCGATCGGCCTTGGTCGTGCGCTGCACTTTGCGGAGGCCAGCGCCGAGTTGCAGCGCCACGTAGCCGTTCTTCTCTTTGGTGCGATGGCCGACGACCTGGCAATTGCCGAGGCGCAGCACCGTCACCGGCACATGCTCACCAGCCTCCGTGAAGAGGCGGGTCATTCCGACTTTCTGTGCGAGCACCCCGGAACGCATCTTCTTAATCCCTTCGCGCCTTAGAGCTTGATCTCGACATCGACGCCGGCGGCGAGATCGAGCTTCATCAGCGCATCGACGGTCTGCGGCGTCGGATCGACAATGTCGAGGAGACGCTTGTGAGTGCGCATTTCAAACTGCTCACGGCTTTTCTTGTCGACGTGCGGCGAGCGGTTGACGGTGAATTTCTCGATCCGCGTCGGCAGCGGGATCGGACCGCGCACCTGGGCGCCAGTGCGTTTGGCCGTATTGACGATCTCGCGCGTTGACGCATCGAGGATGCGATGGTCGAACGCTTTCAATCGGATGCGTATGTTTTGGCCGTTCATCGGTTCGTCTCTTTGCTTGCCCGCAGGCAAATGGCGAATGGGGTCTAACCATTCGCCATTTGTTATTTCTGTTCGTTATTCCACGATGCTCGCGACCACGCCGGCGCCGACAGTGCGGCCGCCTTCACGGATGGCGAAGCGCAACTTCTCTTCCATGGCGATCGGCACGATCAGCGTGACTTCCATGGCGATGTTATCGCCCGGCATCACCATCTCGGTGCCTTCCGGCAGCGTCACCACCCCGGTCACGTCCGTAGTCCGGAAGTAGAATTGCGGCCGGTAATTGGTGAAGAACGGCGTGTGACGGCCACCCTCCTCCTTGGTCAGGATGTAGGCCTCGGCCTTGAACTTGGTGTGCGGCTTCACCGAGCCCGGCTTGCACAAAACCTGCCCGCGCTCGACCTCTTCGCGTTTCGTGCCGCGCAACAGGCAACCCACATTGTCGCCGGCCTCGCCCTGATCGAGCAGCTTGCGGAACATCTCGACGCCGGTGACGACGGTCTTGGTCGTCGGCTTGATGCCGACGATTTCAACTTCCTCCCCGACCTTGATGATGCCGCGCTCGATGCGGCCGGTGCACACCGTGCCGCGTCCGGAGATCGAGAACACGTCTTCGACCGGCATCAGGAACGGCTGATCCTTCGGACGCTCCGGCTGCGGGATGTAATCGTCGACCGCTTTCATCAGCTCGTAGATCGAGTTCTTGCCGAGCTCGTCGTTCAAGCCCTCGAGAGCCTGCTTGGCCGAGCCCTTGATGACCGGGATCTTGTCGCCCGGGAAATCGTATTTGGAGAGCAGCTCGCGGACCTCAAGCTCGACGAGCTCAAGAAGCTCCGGATCATCCACCATGTCCACTTTGTTGAGATAGACCACGAGCGCCGGCACGCCGACCTGCCGGGCAAGCAGAATGTGCTCGCGGGTCTGCGGCATCGGGCCGTCGGCCGCGCTCACCACGAGGATCGCGCCGTCCATCTGCGCGGCGCCGGTGATCATGTTCTTCACATAGTCGGCGTGGCCGGGACAATCGACGTGCGCGTAATGCCGCTTGTCGGTCTCGTACTCGACGTGCGCGGTCGCAATGGTAATGCCGCGCGCCTTCTCTTCCGGCGCCTTGTCGATCTGATCATAGGCGGTGTAGGTCGCTTGGCCCTTTTCGGCCAACACCTTGGTGATCGCCGCCGTCAATGACGTCTTGCCGTGATCGACGTGACCGATCGTCCCAATGTTGCAATGGGGTTTGTTGCGCTTGAATTTTTCCTTAGCCATGAGACTCTCCGTTCCGGCTTTCTTTCTATTCTTCGCAAAACTTCAATCAGGCGAACTTGAATCAGGCGAACTTGGCCTGCACTTCGTCGGCGATGGCTTTCGGCACCTCGGCGTAGTGGTCGAACTGCATGGTGAACGTGGCGCGCCCCTGACTCATGGAGCGCAGATTGTTGACGTAGGAGAACATGTTGGCGAGCGGCACCATCGCCGTAATGACGTTGGCGTTGCCGCGCATGTCCTGGCCCTGGATCTGCCCGCGCCGCGAATTGAGGTCGCCGATGACCGAACCGGTGTAATCCTCCGGCGTCACCACCTCGACCTTCATCACTGGTTCGAGCAGCACCGGGCCGCCCTTCTGCAGCGCTTCGCGCATGGCGCCGCGCGCGCAGATTTCGAACGCCATCGCCGAGGAATCCACGTCGTGGGAGTCGCCGTCGATAAGACTGACTTTGACGTCGACCACCGGGAAGCCGGCCAGGACGCCGGAGCTCAACACCCCTTCGAGGCCCTTTTCGACCGCCGGGATGAACTCCTTCGGCACCGAGCCGCCGACGATTTCGTTTTCAAACTCGAAACCGACGCCGGGTGCGCCCGGCTCGGCGACGATCTTGATCTTTGCGTATTGGCCGTGGCCGCCGGTCTGTTTCTTGTGAGTGTAATCGACGGTCGCCGGCCGGGTGATCTTCTCGCGGTATGCAACTTGCGGCGCGCCAATGTTGGCGTCGACCTTATAGGTGCGCTTGAGGATGTCGACCTTGATGTCGAGATGCAGTTCACCCATGCCCCTGATGATGGTCTGGCCAAACTCCTGATCGGTCGAGACGCGGAACGAGGGATCCTCGGCCACGAGCTTGGCAAGCGCGACGCCGAGCTTCTCCTGGTCGGCTTTCGACTTCGGCTCGATCGCAATCTCGATAACCGGCTCCGGGAATTCCATCTTTTCCAGGATCACCGGCTTCTGCGGGTCGCAAAGGGTGTCGCCGGTGCGAACTTCCTTTAGTCCGGCCAACGCGACGATGTCGCCGGCGAAAGCTTCTTTGATGTCTTCGCGATTATTCGCATGCATCAACAGCATGCGGCCGACGCGTTCCTTACGGTCTTTGGTCGAGTTCATTACGCCGGTCGAGCTCTCGAGCGTCCCCGAATAGATGCGGCAGAACGTGATCGTGCCGACGAACGGGTCGTCCATGATCTTGAACGCGAGTAGAGCCATCGGCTCGGTGTCGGACGGCTTGCGCTCGACTTCGTTGCCCTTGAGATCGATGCCCTTCATCGGCGGCACGTCGAGAGGCGACGGCAGATAATCGACGACGGCGTCGAGCAAGGGCTGCACGCCCTTGTTCTTGAACGCAGAGCCGCAGAGCACCGGAAAGAACGTGCTGGCGATGGTCGCCTTGCGGATCAGGCGCTTGAGCGTGGCTTCGTCCGGCTCATTGCCTTCCAGGTAAGCCGTCATCGCGTCGTCGTCGAGTTCGACTGCCGCCTCGACGAGCTTCTCGCGATATTCCTTGGCCTGGTCTTTCAGATCGGCCGGGATTTCGATGTCATGATATTTCGCGCCAAGCGTCTCTTCGTCCCACACCACGCCGACCATGCGAACGAGGTCGATAATGCCTTTGAACTGGTTCTCGGATCCGATCGGCAGCTGGATCGCGACCGGCTTGGCGCCGAGGCGATCGACGATGTCTTTCAGACACTGGAAAAAGTCCGCGCCGATCTTGTCCATTTTGTTGCAGAAGACGATACGGGGCACGTTGTAACGGTCACCTTGCCGCCACACCGTCTCGGTCTGCGGCTCCACACCCTGATTGGAATCAAGTACGCACACCGCGCCGTCGAGGACACGCAGCGAGCGCTCTACTTCGATGGTGAAGTCAACGTGACCCGGCGTGTCGATGATGTTAAGGCGCTTGTTGTTCCAGATCGCGGTGGTCGCGGCCGACGTGATGGTGATGCCGCGCTCCTGCTCCTGCTCCATGAAGTCCATGGTCGCGGCGCCGTCGTGGACCTCGCCGATCTTGTGGCTCTTGCCGGTGTAATAGAGAACCCGCTCGGTCGTCGTGGTCTTGCCGGCATCGATGTGCGCCATGATGCCGAAATTGCGGTAGTCCTCGATGGGATGAGTGCGGGGCATGGGGAATATTTCCTTCGCTGTCGCCGGCGTTACCAGCGATAGTGCGAGAAGGCACGGTTGGCTTCTGCCATCCGGTGCGTATCTTCGCGCTTCTTGACTGCGTTCCCCCTGTTATTCGATGCATCGAGCAATTCCGCGGAGAGCCGCTCGGTCATGGTTTTTTCGTTGCGCTCGCGCGCCGCAATAATGATCCAGCGGATGCCGAGCGCCTGACGCCGCGAGGTGCGTACCTCGACCGGCACCTGATAAGTAGCGCCGCCGACCCGGCGTGAGCGAACCTCGATCGACGGCATGACGTTGTCGAGCGCTTGCTGGAAAATGCCTATCGGGTTGCCGCGGGTCTTGCCCTCGATCATGTCGAGCGCACCATAGACGATGTTCTCGGCCACCGACTTCTTGCCGGCATGCATCACCGAGTTCATGAACTTCGTGACCACGATGTTGCCGAACTTCGGGTCCGGCAGGATCTCGCGCTTATCTGCCCTGTGACGGCGGGACATCTCGTTACTTCCTTCGTCTCACGTTCTCTAAAGACGCAAAAACGACCCGTACGTGGGTCGTTACTTGGGTCGTTTTGCTCCGTATTTCGATCGCCGCTGTTTGCGGTTTTTTACGCCTTGCGTGTCGAGCACACCGCGAAGGATGTGATAGCGCACGCCCGGCAGATCTTTCACGCGGCCACCGCGGATCATCACCACCGAGTGCTCCTGGAGATTGTGACCCTCGCCAGGGATGTAGCCGATGACCTCGAAGCCGTTGGTCAGCCGAACCTTGGCGACCTTACGCAGAGCCGAGTTCGGCTTCTTCGGCGTCGTCGTGTAGACGCGCGTGCAGACGCCGCGCTTTTGCGGGCTCTGCTGCAAGGCCGGCACTTTCTTCTTGGCGCGCTGCGTCACCCGCGGCTTGCGAATGAGCTGGTTGACCGTCGGCATCGCTCGTCCGAACCCTTCTTTCGGGGCTTTCGCCCCGGCTTGCCGCGCGAACCATTCGCGCAAACGAAATCGCGCCGTCCGCTTCCGCTACGGAAGGGCGCTTGAAATTCGCAGAGGACCGCGACGCGATTGCGCGCGGTCGTGCGTTCTAGCCGATCTGACTTTGCGTCGTCAGAGGCAGCGTTTGAGCTTGCTTGTGTCGAGGCGTCACGCCGTATCCCCGCTTACCCAAGGATGGGAGCCAAGAAAGCAAAAACTTTCAATAGCTTAGCTGGGACCCGGACTTGCCGTTCCGACGGGCGAAGCTCACCGCCTGCCGAAAAGTGCGCGGTATGTATCGGCGGCACCGCGTTAAGTCAAGCGGATATGGGCGTAAAAGCGCGATGGCGCAAGCACATCTCGCGATCGTAATGCAGTCTATTTACGCCGGCTCCATGCCCTTGGCGCGGATAATGCGGACCGCACCGGGCGTAGCGAGGAACGCGACCAAGGATCGGACGGCGGCCTCCTTAACGGAGGCGGTGGCGAGTCCGGCCGAATAGGGAACGAAGTTTCCCAGTTCCTTTGGCAGCGGCCCGACCAGCTGAGCACCTTCGACCGGCTGATTCTCGATGATCTGCTGCATGCCGATTTCGGCCTCACCGCTGGCGACGACCTCGCCAACCGGGCGGCCGATCGCAAACACCGTTTTGTCCTTCATTTCGGCGGTCAGGCCCAAACGCTCCAACAGCCCTGCCACGTACAGGCCGCTCGGGCCTTTGCTGTAGGAAATGGATTTCGCCCGGCGCAGCACGTTCTTGAACGCATCGACTGTTGCGATGTCGGGCGAAGCGGCGCCGCTGCGCACCATGAGGCCGACGATTGAGCGCACGATGTCGGTTTGGCTGCCGGCCGCGACCTTGCCCGCGACGACGAGTGTGTCGAGTTCAGACCGCGGCATCAGCACCATATCGAATACCGCGCCCGCCTCGATCTCTTGCTTCAAGATGCGGGTCAGAGCGAACCGCACGGATACTTTCGTTCCGCTTGCTTGCTCGTAGAGCGGCACGGCTTCGACCAGAAAACGGCGCATGGCGCCGCCGCTCAAGACCGTGATTTCAGTCGCCTCGGACATATCCCGACCACCAGCCGCAATCAGGCCGCCTTCTTGAGGCTGTCCTTGAGGAGGCCGAGTTGCATCAGGCTTTCGGCGGTGGCGACCAGCGCGTCCTCGCGCGACCGCGGCGCCCAGCCGAGCACGCGCCTGGCCTTTTCGTTGGTTGCGTTCTTTGTCTTGCCGAGTTCGGGAATGATTTGTTTGACCGCCGGATCGGCGATAGCCGCGACCCGCACCAGCCAGTTCGGCAATTGCCGCGTCGGCACGCGCCTGGCTAAAGCGCCCAATCGGGCCTTCAGGACCTCGGCGATTTCGCGGATCCACATGAAATCGCCGGCGACAGCAAGAAAGCGTTCGCCCTTCGCTGCGGGATCGGTCATGGCGCGGATGTGCAGGTCGGCGACATCGCGCACGTCGACAACGCCAAAGCGCAGCCGCGGGCAGCCGGGCATGGCCCCATCCATCAGGCGCTGCACCAGAAGGATCGAGGTCGAGTAATCGGGACCGAGAACCGGCCCGAACACGCCGACCGGATTGACGACGGAAAGTTCAAGACTGCCGCCTTCCTTGGTGACGAAATCCCAGGCCGCACGTTCAGCGAGGGTTTTCGATTTCACATACGCGCCCACGTCGTCGCCGTTCGGGTCCGTCCAATCGGTCTCGTTGAACGGCGCCTGGTGTTCTTCGTGACCGTAACCGATCGCCGCAAACGAGGAGGTCAGCACTACGCGTTTGACGCCGACGTCGCGCGCTGCACGCAGCACCCGCAGTGCGCCTTGCCGCGCAGGCACGATCAGCTCGTCCTCGTCTTTAGGGACATTCGCAGGAAACGGCGAAGCAACATGCAAGACGTATTCACAGCCGGCGACCGCAGCCGGCCAGCCGGCGTCGCGTTCGAGATCAGCGGCAATGAACGACAGGCGATCACCCGGCTCGGCGCCACCTTGCCGCAGCAGTGCCCGCACATCGCCCTCGCGCCTGAGATTGCGGACCGTGGTGCGCACCTGATGGCCGGCGGCCAGAAGCTGCAGGATGCAATGGCTGCCGATGAAGCCCGACCCGCCGGTGACCAGAACTGTGCTCATCGCTGCCTCCCGGTTCTGTGCATTACCCACGTGCCTTGAGCGACATATGAGCGCGACCTGAAACGAAAAGGCCGCCAAATCGGCGGCCTTTCCACTTTGCTAAGAGCCCCGACGGCTACTCTGCCGCCGGCAGGGCGACCGGTTCGGCCGCTGCGGCCGCCGCTTTTGCGGCCGCCTCTTTTTCGCGCTCGGCAAGAATAAGCTGGTCGCGCTTGATCGCAACTTCGCGCAGCCGGTTCATCATCGCGCCGGTACCGGCCGGGATCAGCCGGCCAACAATGACGTTCTCCTTGAGACCGTCGAGCGTGTCGGCCTTGCCGCTGACCGCAGCTTCGGTGAGCACGCGCGTCGTCTCCTGGAACGAAGCCGCCGAGATGAACGAACGCGTCTGCAGCGAGGCTTTGGTGATGCCAAGCAGCACCGGATGCGCAGCCGCGGGCTTTTTGCCTTCGGCCGTCACCCGCGCATTGATCTCGTCGAACTCGACCTTATCGATCTGGTCGCCCTGGATCATATCGGTCTCGCCGGAATCGGTGATCTCCACCTTCTGCAGCATCTGCCGCACGATCACTTCGATGTGCTTGTCGTTGATCGCGACGCCCTGGAGTTGATAGACGTCCTGGATCTCGTTGACGAGGTAGCCGGCAAGCTCCTCGACGCCCTTGATCGCCAGAATGTCGTGTGGCGCCGGGTTGCCTTCGACAATGAAGTCGCCCTTCTCGATCACGTCGCCGTCCTGCAAGTGGATGTGCTTGCCTTTGGCGACGAGATACTCCCTGGGCTCCTCACCCCCGTCCGTGGGCTCGATCGTGATGCGCCGCTTGTTCTTATAGTCGCGGCCAAAACGGACCGTGCCGGAAATCTCGGCAATGACCGCCGATTCCTTCGGCCGCCGGGCCTCGAACAACTCGGCAACACGCGGCAGACCGCCGGTGATGTCACGCGTCTTGGCGCTTTCAGTCGGGATGCGGGCGATGACGTCCGCAGCCTTCACCTTCGAGCCGGGGTCGACCGAGATGACGGCGTCGACCGCCAGCATGTAGCGGGCGTCGCCACCACGGCTCAACTTCAGGATTTTTCCGTCCTTGCCCTTGATCACAAGCGCCGGACGCAAGTCCTGCTGGCCGCGGGCCGAACCCGAGCGCCAATCGATCACAACGCGTTTGGCGATGCCGGTCGACTTGTCAAGAGACTCAGTCAACGACTGACCTTCGATGAGATCCTCGAAGCCCACGACACCTTCGAGCTCGGTCAGGATTGGGCGGGTGTACGGATCCCATTCCGCGATGCGCTGACCGCGCTTAATGTGCTCGCCGTCCTCGATCTTGAGCCGTGCACCGTACTGGATGCGGTGCACCGCTCGTTCGGTACCATCCGGATCAGTCACGGCAACGATGAGGTTGCGGCCCATCGCGATCATGTGGCCGTCCGAATTGCGGGCGACATTGAGGTTCTTGATCTTGATGGTGCCCTCGAAGTTCGACTCGATGAACGACTGCTCCGAGATCTGCGCCGCACCGCCGATGTGGAACGTGCGCATGGTGAGCTGTGTGCCGGGTTCGCCGATCGACTGTGCGGCGATGACGCCGACCGCTTCGCCCATATTGACCGGCGTGCCGCGAGCAAGATCGCGCCCGTAGCAGGCGCCGCAGCAGCCGCTCGTGGTCTCGCAAGTGAGCACCGAGCGGATCTTGATTTCTTGCACACCAGCATTGACCAGCCGTTCGACGTGCGGCTCATCGAGGAGCGAGCCGTTGGGCGCCAGAACTTCGGTGCCTGACGGGTCGCGCACGTCCTCAGCCACGGTGCGGCCGAGGATGCGGCTGGCAAGCGACGCGACCACTGTGCCCGCGTCGATGATGGCGCGCACCTTGATGCCGCGCGTGGTGCCGCAATCGAACTCGGTGATAATGCAATCCTGCGCGACGTCGACCAGACGCCGGGTGAGATACCCGGAATTCGCCGTCTTCAGCGCGGTGTCGGCAAGACCCTTGCGGGCGCCGTGCGTCGAGTTGAAGTACTCGAGCACCGAGAGGCCCTCCTTGAAGTTGGAGATGATCGGGCTCTCGATAATCTCGCCGCTCGGCTTCGCCATCAGGCCGCGCATGCCGGCAAGCTGACGCATCTGCGCGGGCGAACCGCGCGCGCCCGAATGCGCCATCATGTAGATCGAATTGACTTGGGCTTCGGCACCCTTCTCGGTCGCCGGCCGCATCGCCGAGATTTCCTTCATCATCGCGTCCGCGATCTTCTCGGTGCACTTCGACCAGACATCGACGACCTTGTTGTATTTCTCACCCTGGGTGATCAGGCCGTCATTGTACTGCTGCTCGAAGTCCTTGACCTGCTCGCGGGTGTCTTCGACGATCTTCGCCTTGGTGTGCGGCACCACCATATCGTCCTTGCCGAACGAAATGCCGGCCTTGAACGCGTGATGAAAACCGAGCGCCATGACGCGATCGCAGAAGATCACGGTCTCCTTCTGCCCACAGTGACGATACACGGTATCGATCATGCTTGAGATTTCGCGCTTCGTCATAAGCTTGTTGGCGAGGTCGAACGAAATCTTCGGCTGCTTCGGCAGCACCTCGCCGAGAATGGCGCGGCCCGGTGTGGTCTCATACCATTTGCGGTATCGGTTGCCCTCTTCGTCGACGCCCTCATAGCGATATTTGATCTTGCTATGCAGCGCGACGGCCTTCTCGTGCAACGCGTGCTCGACTTCGCTGATATTGCGATAGAAGCCCTGCACGATGTTCTTCTTCTTGTGGTCCCGCTCCATCTCCTTTTCGGCATGAAGCTCGAGCTTCCACTGACCGGGGCCGTTATCGGTCATGATCGACAGGTAATAGAGGCCGAGCACGATATCCTGCGACGGCACGATGATCGGCGAGCCGTTGGCCGGGTGCAGGATGTTGTTGGTCGACATCATCAGCACGCGGGCCTCAAGCTGAGCCTCGAGCGACAACGGCACGTGAACCGCCATCTGGTCGCCGTCGAAGTCGGCGTTGAACGCCGCGCAGACCAGCGGATGAAGCTGGATCGCCTTGCCTTCGATCAGTACCGGCTCGAACGCCTGAATGCCGAGGCGGTGCAGCGTCGGTGCGCGATTGAGCAGCACCGGATGCTCGCGGATCACCTCGTCGAGGATATCCCAAACTTCGGGCTTTTCCTTTTCAACGAGTTTCTTGGCCTGCTTCACGGTCGTTGACAGACCTTTGGCGTCGAGCCGCGAATAGATGAACGGCTTGAACAGTTCGAGCGCCATCTTCTTCGGCAAGCCGCACTGATGCAGCTTGAGCTCGGGGCCCACCACGATGACCGAGCGGCCAGAGTAATCGACGCGCTTGCCGAGCAGGTTCTGCCGGAACCGGCCCTGCTTGCCTTTGAGCATGTCGGCGAGCGACTTCAACGGCCGCTTGTTGGCGCCGGTGATGACGCGGCCGCGGCGGCCGTTGTCAAACAACGCGTCAACCGCCTCCTGCAGCATCCGCTTTTCGTTGCGGATAATGATGTCGGGGGCACGCAGCTCGATCAGCCGCTTCAGGCGGTTGTTGCGGTTGATGACGCGGCGATAGAGATCGTTAAGGTCGGAGGTGGCAAACCGGCCGCCGTCGAGCGGCACCAGCGGCCGCAGATCGGGCGGGATCACCGGAACGTGGGTGAGGATCATCCATTCCGGCTTGTTGCCGGACTGAACGAATGCCTCAATCAGCTTGAGCCGCTTGGCGAGCTTCTTCGGTTTCAGTTCTGAAGTCGATTCCGCGATCTCGACGCGCAGATCGGCCGCCATCTTTTCCAGATCAAGCGCTTTGAGCATTTCGCGGATCGCTTCCGCGCCGATCATGGCCGTGAAGCTGTCCGCGCCCAGTTCGTCCTGCGCCTTGGTATAGTCCTCTTCGCTCAGCAGCTGACGGTCCTTGAGCGCGGTGAGGCCCGGCTCAAGCACGACGTAGTATTCAAAATAGAGGATGCGCTCGAGATCCTTGAGCGTCATGTCGAGCAGAAGCCCGATGCGCGAGGGCAGCGACTTCAGGAACCAGATGTGCGCGACCGGCGCCGCCAGCTCGATATGCCCCATGCGTTCGCGCCGAACGCGCGACAGCGTCACCTCGACCGAGCACTTCTCGCAGATGATGCCCTTATACTTCATCCGCTTGTACTTGCCGCACAGGCACTCGTAGTCCTTGATCGGTCCGAAGATGCGCGCGCAGAACAGTCCGTCGCGCTCGGGCTTGAAGGTACGGTAGTTGATGGTCTCCGGCTTTTTGATCTCGCCGTAGGACCACGATAAAATCTTTTCCGGGCTCGCGATCGAAATCCGGATCTGGTCGAAGACCTGAGCCGGCGTCTGCGGGCTGAAAAGATTCATAAGTTCTTGGTTCATCGTCTTCTCCTCGACACCGTTGGAGCTTTGGCTCCGCGGTTCGGTTAAATCCGGATCCTTGGCCCTCTCCCGTTCCGGGAGAGGGTCGGGTGAGGGTCCGCAGCGGCTCCGCTTGCCCTCACCCCTTCGCTTCGCTCGGGGCCTCTCCCGGAACGGGAGAGGGAACTTTTATTCGGCCGCCTCGGCGACACCACCGTCGCCGCCGCGTTGCTGCTTGGAATTGTGCAGATCGACGTTGAGGCCGAGCGAGCGCATCTCCTTGACCAGCACGTTGAACGATTCCGGAATACCGGCCTCGAACGTGTCGTCACCGCGCACGATCGCCTCGTATACCTTGGTGCGGCCGGCGACGTCGTCCGACTTCACCGTCAGCATTTCCTGCAGCGTGTAGGCGGCGCCATAGGCTTCGAGCGCCCAGACCTCCATTTCGCCAAAGCGCTGGCCACCGAACTGCGCCTTGCCGCCCAGCGGCTGCTGGGTGACGAGGCTGTAGGGGCCGATCGACCGGGCGTGGATCTTGTCGTCCACGAGGTGATGCAGCTTGAGCATGTAGATATGGCCGACCGTGACCTTGCGGTCGAAGGTGTCGCCGGTCCGCCCGTCATAGAGCGTCACCTGCCCGGAGCGATCGAGGCCGGCGAGATCGAGCATATGCTCGATGTCCGCCTCTTTGGCGCCATCGAACACCGGCGTCGAGATCGGCACACCGTGTCGCAGATTGCCGCCGAGTTCGATCAGACCCTTCTCGTCGAGCGACTTGATGGTCTCGTCTTCGCCATAGACCTTCTTCAACAGCTCCTTGAGCGGCTTGGAGTCTTTCTTGCTGTTGTAGAGATCAACAGCATGGCCGATCTTCAAGCCGAGGCCCGCGCAGGCCCAGCCCAGATGGGTTTCCAGGATCTGGCCAACGTTCATGCGGCTCGGCACGCCGAGCGGGTTGAGCACGATGTCGACTTGCTGACCGTCGGCAAGGAACGGCATGTCCTCGACCGGCACAATCTTCGACACTACGCCCTTGTTGCCGTGCCGGCCGGCCATCTTGTCGCCGGGTTGGATCTTGCGCTTCACAGCGACGAACACCTTGACCATCTTCATAACGCCGGGCGGCAACTCGTCGCCGCGCTGCAGTTTTTCGACCTTGTCGAGGAAGCGCTGCTCCAGCCGCTTCTTCGACTCGTCGTACTGCTTACGGATCGCCTCGATCTCCGCCATCACCTTGTCGTTCGGTGACGCGAACAGCCACCACTGCGAGCGCGGGTATTCGTCGAGCACCGTCCGCGTGATCTTGGTGTCTTTCTTAAAGCCCTTCGGCCCGGCGATGCCCTGCCGGCCCTCCAGCAACTCGGCCAGACGGCCGTAGACGTTGCGGTCGAGGATCGCCTGCTCGTCGTCACGGTCCTTGGCGAGCCGCTCGATTTCTTCGCGTTCGATCGCGAGCGCGCGCTCGTCTTTCTCGACGCCGTGACGATTGAACACGCGCACTTCGACGACGGTGCCTTGCACGCCCGGAGGAACGCGCAGAGACGTGTCGCGCACGTCCGAGGCCTTTTCGCCGAAGATCGCGCGCAGCAACTTTTCTTCCGGCGTCATCGGGCTTTCGCCCTTCGGCGTGATCTTGCCGACCAGAATGTCGCCGGCGCGGACTTCGGCGCCGATATACACGATGCCCGCTTCGTCGAGATTCTTCAGCGTCTCTTCCGAGACGTTCGGAATGTCGCGGGTGATTTCCTCGGGGCCGAGCTTGGTGTCGCGCGCCATTACCTCGAATTCTTCGATGTGGATCGAGGTGAAGACGTCGTCCTTGACGATCCGCTCGGAGAGCAGGATCGAAGTCTTCGAAGTTGTAGCCGTTCCACGGCATGAACGCGACCAGCACGTTCCGGCCGAGCGCGAGCTCGCCGAGATCGGTCGAAGGACCGTCCGCGATGATGTCGCCCTTCTTGACCTGATCACCTACCTTCACCAGCGGCCGCTGGTTGATACAGGTGTTCTGGTTCGAGCGCTGGAACTTCATCAGCCGGTAGATGTCGACGCCGGGTTTGGTCGGGTCCGCTTCGTCGGTTGCGCGGATGACGATACGGGTGGCGTCGACCTGGTCGACGACACCGGTGCGCCGACCGGCAATGGCGGCACCGGAATCACGGGCCACGACGCCTTCCATGCCGGTGCCGACGAACGGCGCCTCGGCATGCACCAGCGGCACGGCTTGCCGCTGCATGTTGGAGCCCATGAGCGCGCGGTTGGCGTCGTCGTTCTCAAGGAACGGAATGAGCGCCGCCGCCACCGAAACCAGTTGCTTCGGCGACACGTCCATGAAGTCCACCTTGTCCGGCGGAATGAGCTGGACGTCGCCGGCATGGCGCACGACAACGAGATCGTCGGTGAAACGGCCCTTCGCGTCGATCGTGGAGTTGGCCTGAGCGACCGTGTAGCGGCCCTCTTCCATCGCCGACAGATAGATCACCTCGTCGGTGACGCGACCGTCCTTGACCTTGCGGTAGGGCGTTTCGACGAAGCCGTATTTGTTGACCCGCGCATAGGTCGCGAGCGAGTTGATCAGGCCGATATTCGGCCCTTCCGGGGTCTCGATCGGACAGATGCGCCCGTAGTGCGTCGGGTGCACGTCGCGCACCTCGAAGCCGGCGCGCTCGCGCGTGAGACCACCCGGACCAAGCGCCGACAGACGCCGCTTGTGCGTGATCTCCGAGAGCGGATTGGTCTGGTCCATGAATTGCGAGAGCTGCGACGAGCCGAAGAACTCGCGCACAGCAGCTGCCGCTGGCTTCGCGTTGATCAGGTCCTGCGGCATCACCGTGTCGATATCGACCGACGACATCCGCTCCTTGATCGCGCGTTCCATGCGCAGAAGGCCGATGCGGTACTGGTTCTCCATCAGCTCGCCGACCGAGCGCACCCGGCGATTGCCAAGGTGGTCGATGTCGTCGATCTCGCCCTTGCCGTCGCGCAAATCGACCAGCGTACGGATCACCGCGAGGATGTCCTCCTTGCGCAGCGTGCGAATGCTGTCCTCGGCGGTCAGATCAAGCCGCATGTTCATCTTCACGCGGCCGACCGCGGAGAGGTCATAGCGCTCGGAATCGAAGAACAGCGAGTTGAACATCGACTGTGCGGTGTCGATCGTCGGCGGCTCGCCCGGGCGCATGACGCGATAGATGTCGAACAGCGCGTCCTCGCGAGTCATATTCTTGTCGATCGCCAGCGTGTTGCGGATGTAGGCGCCGACATTGACATGATCGATGTTGAGGAGCGGCAATTCTTTGTAGCCGTGATCGAGTAGCGCCGTCAGCGGCGTCTTGCCGACGCTGATCTCTACCGTGCCATCTTTTCGCTCGGTACCGACGATCTCGTCGCCAGCCTCGGCGTAGATTTCGCCAGTCTTGGTGTTGACGAGGTCTTCGGCGATGTAATGGCCGATCAACTCTTCGTCAGTCATCCGCAGCGCCTTGAGGCCCTTCTCGGCGAGCTGGCGCGCCTGGCGCACGGTCAGCTTCTTGCCGGCCTCGAGCACGACCTTGTTGGTGTCGGCGTCGACGAGATCGTTGACCGCCTTGTAGCCACGCAGGCGGTTGGCATCGAACGGCACGCGCCAGCCGTCTTTGGTGCGCTTGTACGGTATCTGCTTATAGAACGTGTTGAGGATTTCTTCGCCGCTCATGCCGAGCGCATAGAGCAGCGACGTGACCGGGATTTTCCGCCGCCGGTCGACGCGGGCATGAACAATGTCCTTGGCGTCGAACTCGATGTCGAGCCAGGAACCGCGATACGGAATGATGCGAGCCGCGAACAGAAGCTTGCCCGAAGAATGGGTCTTGCCCTTGTCGTGATCGAAGAACACGCCGGGCGAACGGTGCATCTGCGAGACGATAACCCGCTCGGTGCCGTTGACGATGAACGTGCCGTTGTTGGTCATGAGCGGAATGTCGCCCATGTAGACATCCTGCTCCTTGATGTCCTTGACCGACTTGGCGCCGGTTTCCTCGTCGATATCGAATACGATGAGGCGCAGCGTGACCTTGAGCGGCGCAGCGTAAGTCATGCCGCGCTGACGGCACTCGTCGACGTCGTATTTCGGCCCTTCGAATTCGTACTTCACGAATTCGAGCATCGAGCTGTTGGAGAAGTCGGAAATCGGAAACACCGACTTGAATACGGCCTGCAGCCCTTCGTTAGGGCGGCCGCCTTCCGGCTCCTTGACCAGCAGGAATTGGTCGTAAGACGCCTTCTGAACCTCAATGAGGTTCGGCATCTCAGCGACTTCCTCGATTTTTCCGAAAAACTTGCGAACGCGCTTCCGACCGATAAACGTCTGCGCCATCATGTCCTCTCGCTCAATCGAACCATCGGCCTTGAACCGCTCGGCTCAAGCCACCAACCCCGCACCTGCACGATTCAAGACCTGCACGATCGAGACCTGCACGATTCGAGGTTTCGAGGCGATCAAGGCGACTCTCCAGAAGGCCGCAATCCATCGCGACCGTCGGGACAGGCGTCGAACCACCTTATTTTCCGCTGATTCGGCCAAAAATCCGAATCAGCTCAACACGCTTGCCGCACTGTAGAAATCTCCGGAGTTAGGCGCCACGCACCTCCGGATACCGCTTAAGTAAGCATTCCTTACTTAAGCTCAACCTTGGCTCCGACCTTTTCCAGCGTCGCCTTGATTTTGGCAGCCTCGTCCTTGTTGACGCCTTCCTTGACCGGCTTGGGAGCACCCTCGACCAAGTCCTTGGCTTCCTTGAGTCCAAGGCCGGTGACCGCCCGCACTTCCTTGATCACCTCGATCTTCTTGTCGCCCACGGCAGCGAGCACGACCGTAAACTCGGTCTGTTCCTCGGCCGCGGCGGCCGCAGCACCGCCTGCCGCGGGGCCGGCAGCGACCGCAACCGCGGCAGCAGCCGAAACACCCCATTTCTCTTCCAGGAGCTTTGAAAGTTCAGCCGCTTCCAGCACCGTAAGGCTGGAGAGGTCATTCACAATTTTCTGCAGATCAGCCATGATTTTGTCCTTCGGTTCTAACCTTTAACTTGCAGTGGTTTTTCAAGCGGCCGCCGCGCCCTCGCCGTCCTTGGCGGCATAAGCCGCAAAGACCCGGGCAACCTTGGCGGCAGGAGCGCTCACGACCCGCGCGATCTTGGTCGCCGGCGCCTGGATCAGGCCAACGATCTTCGCCCGCAGCTCGTCAAGCGAGGGTAAGGCAGCGAGTGCCTTGACCGCGTTCGGATCAAGCGTCGTGGTGCCCATCGCTCCGCCAAGGATCACGAAGTGTTCGTGCGTCTTGGCAAAATCGACGGCGACTTTCGGCGCCGCGATCGGATCGCCGGAGAAGGCAATCAAAGCCGGCCCCTTCAGCAGCGGCCCGATCGAAGCAACATCGCTGCCTTCGAGAGCGATCTTGGCGAGGCGATTTTTTGCGACCTTTACGCTCGCGCCAGCATGCTTCATCTGCCGACGCAGCGTCTGCATCTGGGCGACCGTCAGGCCGGAATAGTGAGCGACAACCACGACCTTGGTGGCCTTGAAGACCTCTCCAAGGGTCGCGACCATTTCGCTCTTTGCCGCGCGATCCACTTGCACTCTCTCCGGTTTGGCGGCTTCCCTATGAGAGGAACCGCCGGGGTTGATGCCGCCGTCCGGGATGACCCGGACGACATTCACACCCTGCCCCCCGGCGCGAACTTTCGCTTACCGGGCCATCGAGGTCAGAACCGAAGGGCAATCACTTGCCCCGGTCTTCACCCGTCTATGCAGGCAAAATGATTAAGCCGTTGCCGGCGCCTGCAGTCTCGGACAGGATGCGTCCTCAAAAACCTAAGCTTTTCCGTCTCCTAGGACATCCACAAAGGATCGGTTCTAAGGGAGATTGGCTCGTCTGGTTTTCGAGAAGCGCACAAAGGCGCGCCGACAAACCGGGCCGGCACGCCCATGGCGGGTATCTAGCCGGTTCTGGCGGGCTTGCCAAGTCTCATCTGCACTTTGCCGGGGATCATTTGGCATCCTACCATCGTCCAAAATACGCAGGGAGGGTCCCGGCTATGCCGGACGGCGTCGATCGCATTCTGACCACCCACGTCGGCAGCCTGATCCGGCCGCCGAAACTCGTTGAGTTCTGGCGCGCCATCGAGGACGGCAAGTCTTACGACGCGGCCGCTTTTGAAACCTGCCTTACGGCATCCGTTGCCGAAGTGGTGCGGGAGCAAGCTGAAGCCGGCATCGACGTGGTCAGCGATGGAGAGTTCAGCAAGGGCGCCAACTGGGCTTTCTACGTCCACAAACGCCTTAGCGGCATCGCCGTCCGTCCTGTGACGCCTGAGGAAGCTGGAGATCCAATGGCCTCCATGGGGGGCGGTCCAGATCACAGGGCATTTCCCGAATTCTATGCCGAATACGAAGCAGCGTCGGGTCTCGGCAAACGACTGGGCAACCGGGTCATCGTCAATGGGCCGATCCAATATTCCAACCAACAAGTGACGCGCGACATTCAAAACCTCAAGGTCGCTGTCGCCAAGGCGAAAGGCAGGCACCCGTCGTTGGACGGGTTTCTGCCGGTGGTCGCGCCAGCAAGTGCGCTGCCCGGCGCCAAGAACGAGCACTACAAAGACGAGAAGGCCTTTCTGTTCGCGCTCGCCGACGCGCTGCACCAGGAATACAAGGCGATCGCCGATGCCGGGCTCTACGTGCAGATCGACGACGCCTTTTTCCCGTACATGCACGAGCGCATGGTGCCGCCGATGACGAATGCGCAATATCGCGATTGGGCGCAACTTCGTATCGACGCGCTCAATCACGCGCTTCGGGGCATTCCCGAGGAGCGCTCGCGCTATCACATCTGCTGGGGAAGCTGGAACGGCCCGCACATGTTCGATGTGCCGCTCAAGGACATCATCGATCTCGTCCTCCAGGTCCGGGTCGGCCATTATTCATTTGAGGCCGCCAATCCGCGGCACGCGCACGAATGGCGGGTGTGGGAGAACGTGAAGCTTGCGCCCGGAAAGATCCTGATCCCCGGCGTCATCAGCCACGCCACCAACGTGGTCGAACATCCCGAACTGGTCGCTGAGCGGATCGTTCGCCTTGCCAAGATCGTCGGCCGCGAGAATGTCATCGCCGGCACCGATTGCGGCTTTGCGCAGAGTCCGTTCGCGCAGCGCGTTCACCCGACCATCATGTGGGCGAAGTTGAAAGCGCTGTCCGAGGGGGCGCGGATTGCGACGAAGGCGTTGTGGGGCGAGCGCGCGGCGGCGTGAACTAACAAATCCACCTTGAGATTAGCCCGGCGCTGGCATATGTCTTTCAGCATATGCTCGGAGGCCCACCATGGGTGCGCAAAGGCACGTGAAGCTGTTCCGCAACGGCCGCAATCAGGCGGTCCGTATCCCTGTGGAATTTGAACTGCCCGGAGATGAGGCGATCATGCACCGTGACGGCGATCGTCTCGTGATCGAGCCGGTCCGCAAGCGCGGGTTGGTAGGCTTGCTCAAGGTGATGAAGCCGCTGGATGAAAAGTTTCCCGAAATCAACGATCGCCCGCCGCCGCCGGAGGACATGCTTTGACTCGCTACATGCTGGATACAAACATCATTTCCGACCTGGTCAGGAACCCACAGGGGAGAGCTGCGAGACAGATCGCCAAGGTTGGCGAGCACAATATTTGTACCAGCATTATTGTGGCAGCCGAACTGCGCTACGGCTGTGCAAGGAGCGGCTCGCAACGGCTAACCAAGGCCGTCGAAGACCTGCTGGGCGAGATCAGCGTGCTGCCGTTTGATGTTCCCGCTGACAGCGAATACGGCGGCATCCGATCAGCGCTGGGAGCGGCAGGCAAGCCTATAGGCGGCAATGACCTGCTTATCGCTGCTCACGCGTGTGCGACAGGCGCCACCTTCGTGACCAACAACACTGCCGAGTTCGAACGGGTCCGCGGCCTCAAAGTCGAAAATTGGCTGATTTGAGGAAGCCGCCCGGACAGGAGCTGCGCCCGGGCGACGTGGTTTGCTCAATGCGGCTGCTGCGAGTCCGGGAACAGACTTGCTGGTACCACTTTCACTCCGGGCCCCATGGTCGATGAAATGGCGACCCGGTTGATGAAGTGACCCTTGGCGCCTTGCGGCCGCGATTTCTGCACCGCATCGGCGAACGCACGGATGTTCTCGACCAGCTTCTCCTCGCTGAAGGAAGCCTTGCCAACACCGGCCTGCACGATGCCGGCCTTCTCAGCGCGAAACTCCACCGAGCCGCCCTTGGCACCCTTGACGGCCGTAGTGACGTCCATGGTCACGGTGCCCACTTTCGGATTCGGCATCAGCCCGCGCGGACCGAGCACCTTGCCGAGGCGTCCGACCAGCGGCATCAGATCGGGCGTGGCGACCACCCGATCAAAATCGATGGCGCCGCCTTGGACCTTTTCCACCAAATCCTCGGCGCCGACAATGTCGGCGCCCGCCGCCTTGGCCTCGTCGGCCTTCACGCCGCGTGCAAACACGGCGACCCGCACCGAGCGGCCGGAGCCGTTCGGAAGATTGACGACGCCACGCACCATCTGGTCGGCGTGGCGCGGATCGACGCCAAGATTCATCGCCACCTCGATGGTTTCATCGAACTTGGCCTTGGCGCGTTCCTTGATCATCTTCACCGCTTCAGTGAGCGGATAAAGCTTCTCGCGATCAATACCATCGCGCGCTTTGCTCGTGCGTTTTCCAAGCGTGCTCATGCCTTTACCTCCAGGCCCATGGAACGAGCGGACCCTTCGATCATGCGCATCGCCGCGTCGATGGTGTCGCAGTTCAAATCCTTCATCTTCTGCTCGGCGATCTCGCGCACCTGCGCCTTGGTCACCGAGCCGGCCACGTCGCGGCCGGGCGCCTTCGAGCCGCTTTCGACCTTGGCCGCCTTCTTGAGGAAGTGCGCCACCGGCGGTGTACGAAGCTCAAACGAAAACGAGCGGTCGGCATAAACCGTGATGGTCACGGGGATAGGCGCCCCCTTCTCAAGCTTCTGGGTCTGCGCGTTGAACGCTTTGCAGAACTCCATGATGTTGAGACCGCGCTGGCCAAGCGCTGGACCAATTGGCGGCGACGGATTGGCCGCCCCGGCCGGCACCTGAAGTTTCACATAGCCAGTGATTTTCTTTGCCATTCTCTTCTCCTGTTAGTGGTGCGGATGTCGACGGCTGGCGACCGCCTCACCTCCCACGTGGTTCACTTCTGCTCCTTCTCCCCGCGTGCGGGGAGAAGGTCGGGATGAGGGGGCCTATCCGCTGGGCTCAGACTCGCGGAGAGGCCCCCTCACCCTCGCTTCGCTCGACCTCTCCCCGCGTGCGGGGAGAGGTGAATTTATAATTTCTCCACCTGCCCGAATTCCAGCTCCACCGGCGTGGCGCGGCCGAAGATCGAGACCGCGACCTTGAGCCGGGAGCGGCCCTCGTCCACTTCCTCGACAGTGCCGTTGAACGAGGCGAACGGGCCGTCCGACACACGCACCTGCTCGCCGACATCGAATGATATCGAGGGCTTCGGCCGCTCGATACCCTCCTGCACCTGATGAATGATGCGCTGAGCTTCCGCTTCCGACAGCGGCATCGGCTTGTTGTCGGAACCAAGGAAGCCGGTCACCTTCGGCGTATTCTTAATGAGATGATAGGCATCGTCGGTCAGTTGCATTTTCACCAGCACGTAACCCGGGAAGAATTTTCGCTCGGCGTCGACTTTGCGGCCGCGCCGCACCTCGACGACTTTCTCCTTCGGAACCAGGATTTCCTCGAACAGGCTCGAGAGCCCGCGCTGCTTGGCCTGCTCACGGATCGAATCCGCGACCTTGTTCTCGAAGTTTGAATAGGCGTGGATCGCGTACCACCGGCTGGTCATGTCGTTAATTCCCGGTCGTGAACATTTGAAATCGTGACTGCGCTCAAGAGCTGATGCCAAGCAGGAAGCTGACGCCAAGCCGCATGATCTGATCGGCCACCAAAAAGAAAATCGACGCCACGAAGACCATCACGAACACCATGATGGTGGTGACAGTGGTCTCCTTGCGCGTCGGCCAGGTGACCTTCTGTCCCTCGGCCCGCACTTCCTGCAGGAACTTGAATGGGCTGATCTTTGCCATCGCTTTTAAGTCTAAATAGTCGTTCCCCGCCCATCTTGCAGGAGGAGACCAACACGGCGCATCCTTTTTGGGAATGTTCGCTGGCGGAAGTCCGTTACCGGGCCGCTGACGATGCCGCCTTCCTACTGCCGGGCGCGCGGAGCGTCAAGGTGCCAGGGATCAGCAATCAGGAGTCAGGGATCAGCAGCGCCTTATGCTGAAACCTGATGCCTGAAACCTGATGCCTGGAAATGGCAGGAGTGGAGGGACTCGAACCCCCAACCCCCGGTTTTGGAGATCGCCAAGGCTGATCTCCCCCGGTGTCCCCCAATCTTGCCTCGTGACGATTGGTGCGAATTTTAGGCGGCGTGTGCGGCTGACGGTGCTCGCCGATGCTTACTGATGCTAACGGCTGCTGCGAAGTTTGGGTACAAGATTGGGTCCAACAAACAGCGAGCCTGGCTTGATAGGCAAGGCACCTGAACGTAAGTGAAGCCTCGCGCCGCTAAGAGTCCGCGGCTCCATCGGCTGCACCGCGGCACTCAAACCATTGGCAGTGCTCGACCGCTTCAAGCTCGCGGGCGTCGTCGCGACATGGTTTCCCGAGTTACCGCAGCTAGGTTACAGCCGCGCCAATTCCGGAAGTATCGTGTTGCGGGCCGCTTCGAAGAGATACACGTCACCGCGGTTCGACAAAATCACAATGCCGAGTTTGTGCTTAGGCACCAATCCGAGATAGGCTGACGCGTTGTTGAGCCCGCCCGGCTTGTCGACGATTATTGGCCCGCCTAAAGTGTTGATCTCCCAAGCCATCGTCTGCGCATTCTGCGCATTGACGCGAAAAGCTTCGCGTTGCGTCGCCTGCATGGCTTCTCGTAGCTGTGGGTCGATTACGCCCTCGCCCAGACTGGCCGCGAGAAGCTTCGCCAAATCGCGCGCGGACGAAAACATCTGTCCGGTGCCAGGAAAATCGTAATAGCCCTGCTGATTGCCCGGCGCGCCGATCGGCTTGCCGTCCGCGGAATAGCCCTGAACGAGGCGCCGCGCGAATTGCGGCCCCATTATCGCCTGGTTGTCCGGCCCGCGCTCAGGCACGAAGGTCGAATCCATCCCGAGCGGCCGAAGGATGCGGCTTTCGATCAGCTCGCGGATGGTCGAGTGGTAGCGGCGTTCGAGGGCAACCTGCAGCAGCACGTAGCCTGCATGTGTATAGATGCGCTGCTTGCCGGGTTCGACGCCGGCGGGCGGCGTCCAAGCGTTGAGCATGTTGAGAAACTCGGCAAACGAGTAGGATTCATTCGGCCAGGGCGGATGGTCTGTCGGCAGCAGCAGACCGGACGTATGGACCGCGAGTTCGCCGATCGTGACGCGGCGTATGTAGTCGCCGTGTAATTCGCCCACGTATTTGGCGACTGGGTCGTCAAGCCGAAGTTCCCCGCGCAGCATCCCATCCGCCACCAGGGTGGCCTCGAACAGCTTGCGCACCGATCCGATGTTGAATAGCGAGTCCGTGGTGATCGACTGCTGCGCCGCTCGGTCGGCCAACCCGCCGTTGAAGAACAATGTGCGGCCGGCGATGCGGACTGCGATTGCCGCCCCGCCAGCGCCGTCTGCCGGCACCAGCGCGTCGATCTCGTGAACGATAATGCGTTCGACTTCCGCATCCATATTGGTGTGGGCGTTGGATTTGGCCTCGGCGATGAGTATCACAAGAAAGCACATCGCCGTGCGGGCCAGGACCACGGGACCACCAGTCAATTAAATCAATAACTTAGCTGATATTTTGGCGACAGTGGCGACAGTGATTGGCGACAGATTTAGGAAAACGTTTTTCGAGGTCGCACTGTCCGCCGTCAACGCTCATTGGACAGAACGGGTGGATTGAAGAAGGGAGAGTTTCTGGCTCATCGTAACGTTCATAGGAGCGAAGATGAGACAGCAAACTCGATCATCGAAGGACCCGGCTGAGAAGGTCGTTCAAGACATCCGGCGGGCGACGCGCAAGCATTATTCGGCCGAGGAGAAGATCCGTATCGTGCTGGAAGGCCTGCGCGGCGAGGACAGCATCGCCGAGCTGTGTCGCCGCGAGGGGATCGCACAGAACCTGTACTATCGCTGGTCGAAAGACTTCCTGGAGGCTGGCAAGAAGCGCCTGGCGGGCGATACTGCCCGAGCCGCCACTTCGGACGAGGTCATTGGACTGCGGCGCGAGGCCACGGCGCTCAAGGAGGTGGTCGCCGATCTGACCCTGGAGAACCGTCTGCTCAAAAAAAGCGTGACGGGGGATGGGGAGGACGGCGAATGAGATATCCGGCCTCAGAGAAGCGGGAGATCATCCAACTCGTCGAGCAATCCCATCTGTCGGTTCGACGGGCGCTGGAGCAGATCGGAATCCCGAGATCCACGTTTTATCGATGGTACGATCTTTATCGGACCGGAGGGTCAGAGGCACTGGACGATCGCAGCCCTCGGCCAGATCGGGTGTGGAACCGCATCCCCGATGACGTCCGCGCGCGCATCGTCACATTGGCCCTCGACGAGTCGGAGCTCTCGCCCCGCGAACTGGCCGTGCGCTTTACCGATGTCGAGCGCTACTTCGTGTCGGAAGCCTCGGTTTATCGCCTGCTCAAGGCCCTCGACCTGATCACCAGCCCTGCATTCATCGTGATGAAGGCCGCCGACGAGTTCAAGGACAAGACGACGGCGCCAAACCAGCTTTGGCAGACCGACTTCACTTATCTGAAGGTGACGGGCTGGGGTTGGTTCTATTTGTCGACGGTTCTCGACGACTTCTCACGCTACATCGTGGCCTGGAAGCTCTGCACCACGATGAAAGCCGAGGACGTCACCGACACCTTGGAGTTGGCTCTGCAGGCATCGGGGCTCGACCGGATCAACGTGGCACATCGGCCTCGTCTGCTATCCGACAACGGCCCGAGCTACGTCTCGGCGGAGCTGGCGGCGTGGCTCGACAAACGAGACATGCCGCATATCCGCGGCGCGCCCTATCATCCGATGACACAGGGAAAGATCGAGCGCTGGCATCTGACGCTCAAAAACCGCATCCTGTTGGAGAACTACTATCTGCCCGGCGAGCTCGAGGCTCGGATCGAAGCCTTCGTCGCCCACTACAATCACCTGCGCTACCACGAGAGCATCGACAATCTAACGCCGGCCGACGTCTACTTTGGGCGCGGTCAAACCATCCTGCTGGAACGAGAAAGGATCAAACGCAAAACCATCCAACGCCGACGCTTGCTTCACAAAACTCATGCAGCCTAATATCAAACCAGATGCGCCAGAACTCTCCCTTAGATCAGCATGCCTCCTGTCTCAAAATCTCTGACGACGGACAGCGCGGCAATCTACTCCCACTCATCCTCTAAAAGCCGACATTTGCGCGTCTGCCGCGCGGCGGCTCTCCACCAAGGTCCAACTTGCCGACGATTGTGCCGGCCGCAGCGGCGCGCGAGTTTCCGCTTGATAAGATCGTCGAGGCGGAGCGCTACCTCGAGCGTAACTGGCACTTCGGAAAAGTCGCTGTGACCGTTTAGGCGGTCATTGGCGGCCACCGGCAATGGCTGACAGGTCGTGACGGGTCGTTTTGTCTAGCTAAAGTGCGGCTGACCCCTCAAATGAGGTCAATTCGGCGCCGCCAGCTTGTTGCGTGAAAGAATCCGATCGCGCAGCACGTGGCGACGGATCTTGCCCCTGCCGGTCATCGGCAATTCATTGAACCGCTCGATTGATTCGGGTAGCTTGTAGTCGGCGATCTGTCCCTTGAGGAAAGTCACCGCTTCTTCGAGCGACAGATCGTGTCCGGGCTTGGTAATGACGCACAGGCAATTGCGTTCGCCGAGACGCGCGTCCGGTAGCCCGATCATCGCCGCGTGCATGACGTTCGGATGGGTGTAGAGAATTTCCTCGACCTCGCGCGGAAAGAACTTCTTGCCGCCGCGATTGATGATCTCCTTGCTGCGGCCGGAGATCTGAACATTGCCGTCGGCGTCGACCACCCGGCCAAGATCGCCGGTGCGAAACCAGCCGCTCGCCGTTGAACGCCGCGGCATTGGCGGCCGGATTGTTGTGATAGCCGAGATGAATCGACGGCCCGCGCGACAGCAATTCGCCGATCTCGCCCGACGGCACGTCGTTGCCCTCCGCATCGACGATGCGGATCTCCATGTCGCGCACCGGCCGGCCGATGGTGCCATTGACCTTCTGCGGGATCGTCAGTGAAACGGGTATAGGTCTGAAAGCCGGTCTCCAGCATGCCGTAGAGCTCGATCAGATGGCCCTTCATCGCGCTCCTGATAGTCGCGGATGGTCTCGATCGGCGGCCGAGGCGCCGCCGGTGATCACCACGCGCAGCGAGGAGACGATCGAAGCGTTCCGCTCCGGGTCGGCGAGTTGAGCAGACCGACCAGCCCGCCGGCGCGGTCGGAATATAACTGACGCGCTCGTGCTGGATCAGTTCCAGCGCCGCGCGTGCGGATGAAGCGCTCCATCAGCACAGCGCGCGCGCCCGCCATGATGCTCTGCATCAGCGTGATGTAGCCCCAGTTCAACCCGACCGGCAGAAAGCCAGCAACACCTCGCGCTCGGTCACTTCCATATCGCGATTCAGCAGCTCAGACCGCATAGATTGTGGTGTTGAAACTGTGCAGCGCGCACTTCGGATCGCCGGTCGTGCCGGAGGTAAAGGCACATCCGGCAGACTTCGTTGGGGTCCATGTGCACGCGGTGTCCGCGGCGGCGAGTGGCGGACACGGTGCGCAGCCCGCATCGAAATCGTGCATGCCGTCGACCGCTCCGCCGGCGACGATCAGCTCGCCTGAGGCCGGGCACTGAACCGCTGCAGGCCCTCGCGCCATGCCGGCGAAATCGAAATCCTCCATTCCCGCGGAAAGACATAGGCGCGAGCTGCCGGAAAATTTCAGGATGTAGTCCGAGCTCGCGGGCGCGAAAGTCGGGATTGACCTTGTTGGCGATGGCGCCGATCAGCTCAAGCGCGAATGAACGCGACCGCAAACTCGATCCAGTTTGGCAGTTGGATGGTAACGACGTCGCCGCGCTTGATGCCGATGCGAACGATAAAGTTCGGCGCAGCGCACGATTCGGTCCTTGAGCGCGCCATAGCTGATGCGCCGTGCGCGTCCGCGAATGACATCGCGGTCGGGATGCGCCGCGGCCGCCTCGTCGATGAATTCAAAGACGGTCTTGTGCTCCACAGCCCTTCGCGCGTGTACTCTGCGCGAGTTCGGTCTGGCATCATATTTACGTAGGTCATTGACTTCCTCCCTCAGCGAAGGCCGCGGAACAAGCCGCCGTCGACCGGGATCACCGTCCCGGTGATATAGTTGCCGCGCGGCGATACGAGCAAAGCGACAATGCTCGCGATATCGCTCGACCGTTCCGATGCGCCGCATCGGCACCTCATCTCGAGTTCGGCGCGCATCTGCTTTGGGTCCTTCCGCCGGCGGAGAAGACTTTTTCCAGGCGCTGCGGTCTCGATGTATCCGGGGCAGATGGTGTTGACGTTGATGCCGGAGCGGCGGCCTCAAGCGACAGCGTCTTGGCATATCCGATCACCGCGTCCCAGCTCGCCACCGAAAGCCCGAAGCCGCGGGATCGGCTGAATTGCCGAGATCGCCGTGATGTTCAGAACCTGCCGCCGCCGCGCGCTTTCATGTGCGGCAGCCGCGCGCGGCACATGCGCACGACATACATCAGATTGCGTTCCATGGCCTTTTGCCAGGCCGCGTCGTCGAAGCTTATCGAGCTCGCCAAGCGGCGGCGCGCCGTCATTGTTGACGAGAATGTCGATGCCACCGTAATGCGCGCTGGTCAAGGTCTACGACGCGCTCGCAATCCCCGGCGCGGCGGCAATCCGCCTGCAACGCCAGCATTTCAGCGCCGGTCTCGGCGCCGATCTTTTCGGCGGCTTCACGCAATCGGCTTTTCGCGGCGCGCGGTGATGGCGACCCTGACGCCTTCGGCGGCGAGTGTCCGCGCGATGCCATAGCCGATGCCCTGGCTCGCGCCGCCGACGATGGCGACTTTGTCCTTGAGTTTCAGGTCCATGTCTTCCCCAAGCTCTGAGCGAACGCTTCGGCGTTGCGGTGAAACAACTTCTCCAGCATCTCCGGCGAATAGCCTTCGCCGTTCCAGTCGCTTCACCAGCCGCTCATAGCCGAACAACGGATAGTCGCCGCCGAACATGACGCGGTCCTTCAGCCGGCGCGGAATCTCGTGTTTGAGATCGGCGCTGTGATATTTCGGCGACCAGCCGTGCAACTCGTACCAGATGTTACGCTTGTGCATCAGCACGGCGAGGGTCTCGGTTTGCCACGGCCATCCGGGCCGCGCGGCCATGATTTTCAGCTCGGGATAGTGCACGGCGACGAGGTCAAGATGCCGCGGATGGCAATTGTCGAGAATGACGCCGCCGCCGCCGGGCAGGCCTGCGCCGAGGCCCGTGGTGCCGACGAAGAACAGCATCGGAATGCCGGCCTCGATGCACAATTTGTAAAACGGCGCATAAGAGGGATCGCTGCCCGGCGGGATTTGGACGCGGACACCGCATAGCCGACGAAACCGACGCGGTTGTCGATACAGCGGCGCAGCTCCTTGACGCCGGCCGCGCCCATGCCGGGATCGATGTGAAACCAGTGACCCAGAATGACGTCGCGGTGGGCGCGTTCGGTGGCGAATGAATAATCGTGCAGGCTCTGCATCTCATCGAGCGGCAGGAATTTCGAGAAGCCGAGATCGAGGATCGACGCAGACATTGTTGGCGCGGAAATACTGCGCCATCTCGTCCTCGGTCTTGTAATCCGGATCGGAATGCCAGGTCGCGCGTCTGCTGCGCCAGCTCCTCGGGGGTTTGCAGCACATAGCCGCGCTTGGTGCCCCAGTGCGAGTGCATGTCGATGATTTTCATTGTCAACGGATGCCCAGGGAAACACGGACGCCTTCGCTAGCCGGCATCTGGCGGCCTTCGTCCTCCAGATCCAGGTGTATCGTCGTAAGAACAAGCACATAATCCGTAGGCCACAGGACGCGGCGCGCATTCTGCTCAGCGGTCAGCACTGGAACACCTTCTTCGTTGATGCGGGGGATCGCGCCGATGATGGAGTCAAACGCCGTGGGCGCCAATCGAAGGCCCCGACCAATCCGCGCGGCGCGAACATCAGGAACAGAAGAATGATGGCTCCGAACAATATTTGATTGAGCGCGAACACTGTGATGATGCCTGGATCATTTGGGTTTTGCGCAATAAAGGGGATGTAAGGAGACACCAACTCGATGCAATATGGCAGGACGGTGACGACCAGTGCTCCAATAATCGATCCCGCGACCGATCCCATTCCGCCGACCACGATGACGGCGAGGTACTGGACGCCGAGAAGAATGCCCCACTCCGACGGATTCGTGTACTGCATGTAAGCCGCATAGAGAGCGCCGGCGAGGCCGGCCACGCCGCTCGAAATCGTGAAAACGCCAATTTTGAAATGCGCCACCTCTACGCCGATGATCTCCGCTGTTACTTCGCGGTCGCGGATTGCCATGAGCGCACGGCCAATCCTACTCTTAAGTAAATTGCGCGCGAACCAGGCGACGATGGCGACAATTGTCCAGATCAAAACCAAATAGATGCCGTCCCGACCTCTCGGATTCATGCGGGAAAGGTCCAGTCCAAAAAACTCAATTCCGATCTGGATCGAACGTCCCGCAGCGCCGTGCGTGATCGAACCCCAGCTCCGAAAAACGTGCTGACCGATCAGTACGAGAGCAAAGGTTACAATAATCAGGAAATGGCCTCGCAGGCGCAACGCGAGGTATCCGACGAGGACGCCGACGACCGCCGAAACGACAACGGAGGCGACCAACCAAATGGGAAATGGCAGCGCTAGATCGTCTCCTACAAACGCGGCGGTATAAGCTCCAATTCCCATGAAAAACGGCTGCCCGAGGGAGATCTGCCCAGTGTTCCCGGTCAGTAGATTGAGTCCGATTGCGCCGATAGCAGTGATGCCGGCGTAAATCAGGACCTTCAACCAAAACTCCTGAGCGAACAATAACAGAAGCAACAAGCAAACACCGAGCAGGACCACCCACACACAGAATTGGTAGGCAAGCATTGTTCGCGTAACGCTGCAGCCAGCCGCCGGCATTACACCCTCCGGCCGTCGGCGTGGCCAAACAGCCCGTACGGCTTGACGATCAAAATCGCTACCAAAATCAGGTAGGGCATTACCTGGTGAAAGTTGTGGCCCAGCCACGGCATGTATTGACTGCCAAACGCAGCCGTCATCACCTCGGCGACTCCGATGATCAGACCGCCCAAGACCGCGCCGGATGGGCTTTTCATCCCGCCTAACACGACGGCCGGAAAAGCTAGTAGAGCCACCGCCGACAGTTCCGTACTTACAACACGCGCGCCTCCGCTGAGCATTGTGCCGGCGAGGCAGGCCATGGCCGCCGCTATAAACCAGGCGACGGAGAATACCATGCGCGGACTGATCCCCTGCGCCACTGCCGCCTCTAGGTCTGAAGCCGTTGCGCGCATTACCATTCCCAGTGTGGTGAAGCGAAAGAACAGGAATACAGATGTAACCGCGAGCGACATGAAGAGAAGAGTCCACAGATCGATAGAAAAAATTGGCAGCGAACCGATCCTAGTCACGGATAAGCCCCAGGGATCGCCAAGATTAATCATGTCCTGTCCCCAAATCTGCGAAGGGATTTGATCCAGGATAATGAGCAGTGCCCAGGTCGCCATGATGACCGTAAATTCCGGTCGTCCGATCATTCTTCGGATAATCGACTCTTGAATCGCAACGCCCAGCACTCCAGTCGCTATCATGGCCAACGGCAGCGCAAGTGAAAATGGCAACCCGAAGACATTTATGAAATGATAGGTGATGTACGCCCCAATCATCAGCAATCCTCCTTGCGCAAAATTGAGGATACCGACCGATTTGTAGATAATGACGAATCCGAGTGCGATCAGGCCGTAACTACTGCCGAGCGCAAATCCAGCAATGAGTAATTGAATGAAATTGATCATGAGAAACGTCAGCGCGACGAAAGGCCGAGATATGCGTCAATGACGCGTCTATCCGACTGGATTTCTGTCGAGGTTCCGCAGGCAATGGCTTCTCCGAAATCGAGCACCAATATTCTGCTCGCTAAATTCATGACAAAGGACATATCATGCTCGACGAGAAGAATAGTTGTGCCGAAATGTGCGTTTATCTCACGAATGTAGCCAGCCATCGCCTTCCGCTCGTCAAGATTCATACCCGCTACTGGTTCATCCAGAAGCAAAAGACGCGGCTCCAGGGCTAGTGCTCGGGCGAGCTCAACAAGCTTACGGACGCCATAAGGCAGTACGGCACATAACCGTCCGCGATAACTCTCCAGGCCGACCATCGAAGCGATTTTGAAGGCGGCTTCTCTGTTTTCAGCTTCCTCGAGAACTGCCGCTGGCAAGCGCAAGGCCGCGCTGACAAAACCAGCCTTCATGAGCGGATGGCGCCCCAAGAGAATGTTGTCGATCGGGTCGAGATACTCAAATAGACCGAGATTTTGAAACGTGCGCGCGATCCGTAGCTGTGCGAGCGTTTTTGCCGGTGCGGCGACGAGTTCGGTGCTGTCAACTCGGATCGACCCTTGCTTTGGCCGGCAAATGGTCGACAAACAATTGAACAGCGTCGTCTTGCCGGCGCCGTTCGGACCGATAATAGCAAATATTTCAGATTTTGCGACCGTGAATGATACCTTGTTCAGCGCGGTGAGGCCTCCGAAGGCGACCGTCAAATCGTCGACTTGCACATGAGGTTTGCCCGATATCATTGTAATTGATTCCGGCGCCCGCCCTGTTCTTCGTTTGGATCTGCCTCGTTGCTTGATACCCCAAGATAAAGCTCGCGAATCTTTGGATTGTTGCGCAGATCAACGGCATTTCCTTTGAGCGCTACGCGGCCCATTTCGAGGATTACTGCCTGGTGGGCGATGGCCAAAGCAACTGACGCATTTTGCTCTACGAGAATGATGCTTGTTCCTGCGCGGTTGATTGCGACTACGGCCGTTACAATCTGATCAATGATTTTCGGCGCCAACCCGAGCGACGGTTCGTCCAGCAACAAAAGCCGGGGTCTCGGCATGAGCGCCCTACCGATGGCGAGCATCTGTTGTTGACCGCCTGACAGGTAGCCTGCCGTCTCACGTCTGCGCTCATGCAAAACCGGAAAGAGCTCATAGACTTTCTCCAGCATCAGCCGACGGTGTTTGCCGGATGCAAGTGTGAACCCGCCGGCGACAAGATTTTCTTCAATGCTTAAATCCTGAAAGATGCGGCGACCTTCAAGCACCTGCGCAATGCCTGCGCGGACGCGTGCCGCCGGGCTTGCCGGGAGAGGTGCACCGTCAAGATGTATCGAACCGCCTACTAGACGTCCGCGATGCAATTCCAACAGCCCGGAGATTGCGCGCAACACGGTGGTCTTGCCCGCCCCGTTTGGTCCCAACAATGCAAGTATTTCTCCCACGGCCAGCTGAAGCGACACTCCCTCGAGCACAGGGATTCCGCCATACCAGGTCGATACATCCTCGAGAGATAGGAGCACGCGTGACGAGGAGCCCAGCGGCATCGCCTCGGAATCCAATGGTCGTCTCCATCGTTGTCTGCTCAAGAAGAGCGGACAACCCGTGTTTTGTGCCATGGACGACCCCGGCTTCGCGCAGTCCGGTGATCAATTCAAAATGTGAAGGCCCTGGCCGCGTCGGAAACTGTGTTTGTCTTGAGCGCTTTCAGTCCAAAAGGCTTGTTTCGATCGATTGCGAAGACCGAACTTTCCCTCGGCAGCTCCCGTGTCGCTATCGAACCATAGACGTGCGGTCCGGTGAGACCGCCGAAATCGACATCAGGCATTTCGTTGAGCGCTCGCATTATGCCGGCCCTCGACAAATCGTTGTTGGCCACGGCTTTTTCGAGCAGTGCGGTCACCGCTCGGCCCTGGTTGTAGCCGTAGGTGAACCAGATGTCGGGCGTTTGATCAGGTCTGTATCGTTGGATGTCGGCCAAGAGCTCTTTCATGCCGGGCGCGGAGGCATCGCCCCATTCCGGGCCCTCACCCGCGAGCCACACGTGTTCTTCAATGTAGCTAATGGCCGGGCTTTTGATCAGAGCCGAATGCCATGACGGCCATTGTGCAAGCCACCTGGGCGTAAAGTTGACGCGCGCTGCGTTTGCCGCGATGCGCGCTAGCTGACCCGGAACGGCCGTCACAAAAACGAATTCACAACCAGCAGCCTGCAGCTGTGATATCGGGCCGGTGAAATCTTGGTCCGTTAATGCGAATGAAGCGGTTTGATCAAGTTTTAGTCCAGCCATTTTGAGTTCGAGACTAATCCCTTCGTTGCCGGCCTGCCCGTAGGGATTGTCCTGGATCATCGCGCAGAGTTTCGTGGCCGGCTTTGCCTCGGTGTGCAGGTAGTAGTCCAAACCGTTCGCTGCCATGATCTGGTAAGTCGCACCGAGTGGCAGCAAGTGCGGATCGCGCACCCATAAATTGTCGAAGGAGGTCGGCGACATAACGACATTGTCGTTCTTAAGTAGGGGCTGAACAGCGCTCGTCGTGGGCGTGCCGAACATCTGCGCAAACATCACCACATTGTCTTTGATCTTGGCATAGCGCTGAACCGCAACGACCGGCGAGTTCGCGTGGTCTTCGACTACGAGTTCGACCTTGTATCGGCCGGCGATGCCGCCGCGATCGTTTACCTTTTGAAACCACACTTGATTTCCGGACACCACGGGTGTGCCTACGGCGGCGACCGCGCCGGAGAGCGGAGCAACAACGCCGAGCTTGATGGTCTTGCCGTCGAATCCTGGGACCACGGGCGGGTCCGCTGACGCCGTCAACGACGACATCAGAATGAGCCCAAAGCACGCGACCGTAGCAGCGATACGATGCGACATGATGTTTCCTCCGTGAGAATACTAAGCGTCGTCGCCGTCTTGGCCGGGCATCTGCACGTTTAAGATTGTTTTTTGCGGCCTAACCGACGCTTTTACGAGACGACAGGCGCCTCTGTCGGTCAAGTAATTCCACGTCAACAGAAGTATATTCCATGGATGTGAAATATCTTACTTGGGAGCTACCATCCTTGCGCGACCGAAGGCGCAAATTCGAAGGGATAGAAATATATGGGGCGTGCTTGGTGACGCTGACGCCAGTGTTTGGCGCCAATCGGGTTCTATCTATTCGGCGCGATCACCGGGCGCGAGTATAGAGCGCCACCTCGCAAGCACGTCGTCATAGGATAGCGATGCTGTTGTCGCATTGGTGCCGGCCAAAAAAGGTGCGGCGAGTTTCACGATGCTGGCCAGCGCCATCGCGTGATCAACGTCCTTGCGGCAAATATCGACAATGGTCTTTATAGAATTGCGATTGCGACAGAAAACGGACAGGTTATGTCGAGATTGATCCCAGTTTTTCGTGAAAAAACTACGGCCGCCTCCAGAACTCCATGACGCTTACGAGCTTTGAGGTATCGAGACCAAATTGGTTGCCGAGGTTCAAGGCTTCGCCAAACATGAACAGATTAGAGACCGCTATCATATTGTTGATCAGTTTTGTCACCTGACCTCTGGTCAAGGCGCCCATATGGAATATTTCGGTAGTAAATGCCTCGAAAGCAGGACGCAGATACTCAATGTCGGTCGCATCGCCACCCGCGATGACAACGAGCGTGCCAGCCGCGGCGCGGGCCGGCATTCCCATCACCGGCGCGTCAATTAGGCCGATACCTCTGCTCTGACATACCGGCAGGAGATCCGTCATGGTGTCCGGTAACACCGTACTCATGACCGCAATGACCGATCTGCGCTTCCCGGAGGCCGCCAACGCCACCTCTTTCACAACTTCCCGAACCTGATCGTCAAAAGCGACCATGACGATGATGCCGTCGCATTCGGCACATTCTGCAGCCGAGCCCGCTAGGCGAGCTCTGTTCGCAAAAACTGCAAGCGCGGAGGGATCGCGATCGAATAGGATAACCTCGTGCCCTTTGGCCAGAAGGTTCTCTGCCATCGGACGCCCCATGGTCCCGGCACCTACGAAGCCAATTCGCATCAGAGGAATCCCATGATTAATTCAGAAGTCGTGCTACCAGCAGAATTCCGCGCCGCCAAATTCGCAGCCTTGGAGAAACATCCAGCGGATACCCACTTTCGGACTCGAGGAAACGAGTTTTTATCCGATCGACCAGAACGTACCAGCGGAGACGGCTCTCTTTGGCTATGCTGCTTTGGTGTCGAGATGGAGCTCTTTCAAACGCGGCAACACGCCGCTGGCAAAGAGCTTCAGATTGTCGACAGTCTCGGTGTGAGACAGGGTTGCGCCCTGCATCATCAGGAGCATATGGCCGATCCCGCCCACCGCCGCGGAGAAGTTGACGATCTGGTCACAAACCTGATCCGGCGTGCCGGCGAATAGAAGGCCAGCTTCGACAAGGTCCGACATTGACGCCTGCGTCGCTTCAAATGAGCGTCCCGTCTGTGTTGTCGCAACCAGATAGCCCGCTCCCTTCCCGGCCTTCAGCCGCTTGGCGTTGTCGGCTGGAGCGAAATACCCGGGCGGCCGCGCAAAAGGTTCGGACACTATGGTCGCCGAACGTAGATAGCCCGCGATCTTGTCGGCCCTAGCGAGAGCCTCCGACTCCGATTGTGCCACCGAGCAAATCGCTGAGTAGGCAAAGCGATCAGTTGGAGGTGGCGAGGCACGTTGATCGGTCCACGCCCTTTTGTATGCGTCGAATATCTGTTTTGCGCCGTAGCCAGTGAGGAACGTTGCGATGACATGCCCGCGCTCCGCGATCGTCGCTGCGCTGCCGGAACTCATGGCAGTAATCCAAACCGGCGGATGCGGCTGCTGAATGGGACGCGGCCAGATGTTGACGTTGCGGTAATGAAAATATTCACCTTCCCAATTAAAGGGCCCGTCATGCGAGGTCATCGCCTTTAAGATGAGATCGTGAGCTTCCCACAAACGGTCCATCATCCTGAAAGGGTTCGAGTTTGCGGCAGCTACCTCGTATGGCACGCCCTTGACGAAGCCCATCTCGAGACGGCCAGCTGAAATCACGTCTATGACTGAAAGCTCCTCGGCGACGCGTAACGGATCGAGCCGATTGGCCAGCGGTACGCCGAGCGCTAACAGACGCGCGCGCTTTGTAATTCGCGCAAGAATTCCCAAATTAATGTTGACAGACGCCGACAAGCAAGTCGGCGTGCTGTGATGCTCGTTGAGCATAATATCGAAGCCGAGTTCATCCGCTAGGGCGAACTCGTCGAGATAGCGATTGAGAAGGATCGACGCCTTGGCCGGATCGCAAAGCCTGTTCGGCAGAGTGATACGCAGCGACTTTACATCAGTTCGCCAAGCATCTGGATAAGGCTGTTCGGTGAAGTGATACACGCGCATTTTAGTGTCTCCGCTTGCTATTGCCGCCTAAACATCCTCGTGGCCGCCGATGAAGGCGGCGACTTGCGAATGGAAAGCCTGCGGTTGTTCAACGAATGGGTAGTGGCCGGCATTCTCGATCAGATGAAACTTTGATCCGGAAATTTCCTCACTGAAGGCCTTGCCGTACTGAGGAGATACAATGCGATCGTGATCCCCCCACAAGACAAGGGTCGGGACCTGAATGCGCCGAAGTAACCAGCGAAGCTTCGGATCGTGCATGTACGGCCGCCACGCCAGATAGGTGAACGTCTCTTTGTTGCGCGCAAAAATCAGCGCTTCTTCGTCGGAAAATTCGGCGAAGTTCGGTCTATGTTTGTCAGGATCGAAATAGGTGAGATTAATCACGTCCTGACTGTCGAGCGCATGCACGTCCACAATATCGCGAGCCGTTCGGTCGCCGAGCTTGATGCCGACTGAATCGATCAGGACCAGCTTGGCGATGCGGCGCGTACATTTGACGGCCACTTGCGCAGCGATCCATCCGCCGAGCGAAGCGCCAAGCAGAACGGCTTCCTCAAGGCCGAGGATGTCCATCACGTCGAGATAAAAATACGAAAGGTCGTCAACGGCGGAGATCGAAGGAACGGATTTGCTGCGCCCGAATCCGGGGTGCGAGGGCACGATAACGCGTCCCAACGAGGCCAGTCTTTTCAGCGCATCGCCGGCGCCTAAAAGGCCTTCTTCCGAATGCAGAAACAATATGGGCCGCCCGTGCCCACGCGTTTGAATTTCAATCCGCGTGCCATGCACGTCCAAAAAGCTATGCGTGAATTCCGACAACGTTGGCACGAGGCCGTCCTCCCTATGCGTGTAGGCCGCAACATCACCAGGTCTGACGATGCAGACCACTCGCTGTGATCACGGATCATCCACGAAGGACTTCGGCTCGCGCAAGAAATTTCAGATTGACGAATTTCATTTCCACCAATATGGAAAATCGCATTCGGCGACGGAGACCCATGTGAACGCGCTAGTGAAATCGGCTGCGCGCGCCTTCGAGATTCTCGAGTGCTTCAGTAAGGAGCGCGCTCCTATGCGGCTCAAGGAACTTGTCGAGAGGTTGGGATATCCGACGTCAAGCATTGCGGTTTTACTGAAGAGTATGACCACGCAAGGACTTCTAACGTTCGATTCGAAGTCTAAATGCTATATGCCCAGTGCTCGGCTTGCAGGGCTTGTGAGCTGGGTGCCCGTCGAAAAATTTGAACAAGGCGTCGTGCTAAACGCGATGATAAATATTCAACGCAAAACGCAAGAACTGATCGTTCTAGGTATCGAGAGAGGCATCCACATTGAGTATATCGAGACCATACGGTCAGGCGAGGGTATGCAGCTCTATATTTCGCCTGGGACCCAACGTTTGACGATACAAAGCGTCATGGGCTGGCATTTCCTCAGCTTGTATCCCGATAAGCATGCAACGGAGATTTATCGCGCTACGATTAAAAGGGGGGAATTGGCGGAGAGCGAGTTCTCCATTGAACAATTATTGCGGCGAGTGTGTCAGCACAGGGAGCTGGACATATCATTTATAACCGCGCGCGACCTCGTTCGACCTGCCGCGCATTGGGGATCCGGCATGGTCACGATGATGGTACCGGTACCGGTTGGGCACCGAAAATTAGGCATCGGCGTCGGCGGTCCTGCGGATCGCCTTGCGCAAAAGCTGGACTTGATCTCAGAGTGTTTGCGACTGGAAGCGTCTGAGATCGCTCGGACTATCGTCGAAGAAGGCGAGGTCGTTGCGTGAGCCGGCGTCGAAATTCTTGAAAGGCCCGTGAGGGTAGCTAAAACGTCATAAATTCTGCGTCGTCGTTCCGACTATCCGCGGGGGCACGCTCTGATCAGTCATGTGCCATGCTCAAGGAGAAGATCGCCAGGCTGAAGGAGGAAGTGAAGCGCCTGCATGGGCTCAAGACGCGGATGCTGGCGACGCCGGATCAGCAGATATCGCTGACCGATCCTGATTCCCGCTCGATGGCGACGAGCGGCCGGGGCTCAGGCGTAGTGGGCTACAACGTCCAGGTCGCGGTCGACACCAAACATCATCTGATTGTCACCCATGAGGTAACCAACGTCGGCAGCGACCGGGCACAGCTCGCCCCTATGGCCAAGCAGACCAAGACAACCCTGGAAGCGGCGAGTCTCGACGTCGTCGCCGACCGCGGCTATTTCAGCAGCGCGCAGATTCTCGAGTGCGACAAAGCCGGCATCACGGTGACGCTGCCCAAGCCGATGACCTCGACCTCGAAGCGCTTCGGCAAGCAGGACTTCCGCTATGTAGCTGAGGACAACGTTTACATTTGTCCTGCCGGCGAACGGCTCGGCTACTCATTTACAACCCACGAGCACGGATTGGTCCTGCACCGCTACTTGACCAATGTCTGCCAGCATTGCGCTATCAAACATCGCTGCACCACAGGCAAGGAGCGACGGATCACGCGGTGGGAGCACGAGCACATACTCGAAGTCGTACAACGCCGGCTCGACGAGCATCCAGAGAAGATGCGCCAGAGGCGCGAGACAGTCGAACATCCCTTCGGCACGCTGAAGATGAGGATGGGCGCGACGCACTTCCTGATGAAGACGCTGCCGCGGGTCGCCTCTGAGATGGCGCTGCATGTACTGGCCTACAATCTCACTCGCGTCATGAACATCATCGGCATTCAGCCGCTCATGACGGCAATCAGGGCATAGTCAAAGCCGGAAACGGCTCGCATTACCGCTTCGCCAAAATGCGCTCGTTCCGGAAAGCCGTTTTTACACAACCAAGACCCATCTCGGAAGTCTGGCGAGTCAGCAGAGACCGCCGGCGCACAGAAGTCGGCTCCGGCTGTGTTTGTTCGGAAGCGCCATCATGCAACGTCCGCGATCGGATCGAGACCGAGAGCAATGCGTCCCGTGAATTGGTGCTGCCGTTTCCCGGTTAAGGGATGGAATTGCGCTCCATGTGCGTCCCGCAATAGTCGCTCAAGTCCGGTCTTGCGATAGAACCCGGCGCCTCCGGCCGCCTCCAAAGCCTTCTCGACCGTGGCCAGCACATGCTCGGCAACTATCGTTTTGCGCACCAGGATGGCGTTGGCGACCTCGAGCGTCATCGCAAAGTCAAGGTCGTTGGCAAGGCGAACCATGTCGTCCGTGGCGAGCTGCACAGTCGTCAGCTCATTGGTCAGTTCGCCCAACAGATAAGGCACGGCCGGATCGCCCTGGTGCTTGCTTGCCTGGTCCCGGCCGATCGCGGCTGCGGCCTCCGCCACACCGGCATAGACGGACATGATCAGCGGCATCGCCACGGTCAGGATCACGTTCCACGCCGGGTGGAAGCGGCCGCACGGCCGACGCAAGGCGACTGCATCGTCCGGCACAAAGACGTTATCGAGAATGATCGTATGCGAGCCTGTGGCGCGCATGCCGAGCGTTCGCCAATCATCGGCGAGCGATACTCCCGGAGCGGTGAATGGAACGGTAAAGTGGAGGACCTGCCGGCCATCCTTGGGATCGTCATACGGGGCTGAGGTGACCAGTACGCCGCCCTTGGGCGAACCGCTGCCGAACGGCTTTCTGGCTCTGACCCGGAAGCCGCCGTCGGCGAGTTCCGCTGCCCCGTTCGATTCCATCCAATCGTTGGCCCCGGTAGAAATCAGCACCGTCTCGCCGGCGGCAACGCGCTCCAATAGCTTCTTCCCCGGCCGGCCGTTGCGGTGATTGTAGACCGCTGCCGCAACGAGATGCTGATGCATAGACAGCGCGAGCGCGGTCGACGGACAGTAATGGGTTATCTGGCGCAGGAACGCACACATGGCGCTGTGCCGCACGCCGCCGCCGCCGAGGTCGACGGGAACCAGTGCAGAGAAAACCTTGTGCTCTTTCAAGACGTCGTAGTGCTCGGCAACGAATACATCGCCTTGGTCGCGTTCGGTCGCGCCTTCGGCGAAACGCGGTCCGATGATCTGGACGAGCGCCTGCAGATCGAGAAATCGGGTCATGGCGGCACCTCCATTGTGGGCATTTGCCGCAGCGTGGACGTGGCCGGACGCTTGGACAACTTCAATATGTGAAGTGATCGCGTAGCGACCGGCGTGGTAGGATCTACGCATGGTCAAGAAGAGGGGATACGGCCAGTTCTGCCCGGTCGCCCTTGCCGCCGAGGTATTGGCGGAGCGGTGGACGCCCTTAGTTGTTCGCGAATTGCTCTGCGGTAGCATCCGTTTCAATGACCTCCAACGCGGGCTGCCGCGCATGTCGTCGGCGCTGCTGGCACGGCGTCTCAAAGAGCTGCAGTTCGCGGGCATCGTCGAGCGCCGCCGCGGTGCTGGCGGCTTTTTTGAGTATCATCTTACTGCAGCCGGTCGAGAGCTATTTCCGGTTGTCGAGAAAATGGGCCTTTGGGCGCAGCGCTGGCTCCGTCACGATCTCGTCGACACCGCGAATCTAAATTCCGACCTTTTGATGTGGGACATCCGCCGTAATGTCCTCGCCAAGTTTGCGCCACGCGACAGCCGGTACGTCGCCGAATTTCGGCTTTCCGGCGTTCCCATCAGCCGCCGCCGCTATTGGCTGGTGTTCGAGCGAGGCGTCGTCGACCTGTGCTACCGCAATCCCGGCTTCGAGGTCGACCTTTTCGTCGAAGCCAGTCTGCGCGTTCTCACCCAGGTCTGGCTCGGCCACATCGCGATCAAACAAGCCATTGACGACAGCCGGCTCCGCCTCGATGGATCGCGCAGCGACATAGCGGCCTTCCGCTTGTGGTTCATGCTCAACATGTTCGCTCCGGCGGGCCGGAAGCCGCCCGGTCACATTGAGCTTGCTGCGGAGTAGCGACCGGCTCGGCTTCAGGAGGTCTCATTGGTCCCCGCCGCTGCAGCCAACGCAACCCCTTGATATTTTCGCAGGCTGCCGCGGCCTTGTATATCTGCTACCGTCCGCGCAATGTGTGATTACCAGCGTTCCTTATGTCTCTTCCTGGCCCGAAACCGAAGTGCCGAAATGTCCGCGATTTGGTCGCGATCAGGTCGAAAGCGGACCTAACGCGGACATCGGATTTCGGTAGAGATTGACCCGGAGTGGAAGTCGCCTTTCTGATCGCGCTACTCGAATGCGAAGATGCGCTTCCAGTCGTTCTTCATGCTAATAACCGACCAGCCATTCTTCTTTGCCTCCTCATAAAGCGACGGGGGGAACGTGCCGACCTTGGTGCCGGGCAGGCCCTGTGCTGGCCCGTAAGCGTATTCGCGTCGTGCGTCGTCGTGCAGCACAAGCATCATCAAGCGCGCACCATCGCCCGCTCCGGTGTATTCCAGCATTTGCCGGTCACCGGACGAGTTGCCGAACGCCGCGTGCGGACGACGGCCAATCTGTAGGTGAATGCCTTCCGGCTTGCCCGCGTTGTCATTGTTAAGCAGGAGCTTTGGGTCTTTGGTCAGAATCGGCTTGCCATCTTTGGCGTAGCCGTATGTCGTGTCGCCGGCGCTACCGACCACCTGCTCGGGCGGGATGCCGTAGACGCGCTCAGAATACTGGCGCACAAAGTCTTGGCCGCCGCCGGTTACGATGTAGGTCTTATAGCCGTTTGCGCGAAAATAACTCAGCACGTCCTGCATCGGCTGGTAGGTTAGATCGGTGTACGGTCGTTTCCATCGCGGGTCCTTGGCGACGCTGAGCCACTGCTTCACTTCGGCATCAAACTCGTCTACCGTCATGCCACTGAGCGTGGCAATCGCAATTTCTTCCAAGCTCCGGAGCGGCAGCTTCGCAATTGCCTCGCGGTCACCGGACAGCACGGTCTTGAATGGCTCAACTTTGGCAAGTGCCGGCTTCGCCTTGACCACCGCCGGCACCCGGTCGAAGCAATAAATAAGCTGGCTGTAGACCGGATGCTCAACCCAAAGAGTGCCGTCCTGGTCGAAAGTTGCAATGCGTTCCTCAGGTGGCACCAACTTTGGGCTCGCCGGGTCAGTGGTAGCGCGCACGAAGTCAAGGATCGCCTGTTTCGATGACCCTTCATTCCACGAGGCTAGCGGGTCTGCCGGCACAGGCCCTTGCGGTGGCGGTCCCGCAGGCAACTGCGCCTGCGTAGCAGTTAGGCCAAGTCCGGACAGTGCCGCCATCGCGGCTAGTGTCGAGAGGAGCGCCCGGCGACTTATTCCTGAAAAGAAATGGTTCCGTAACATTGGTTGGGTCCGCTTCAATGATGTGTTGCAGTAGTGCTTAGTAGGTTGCGGTAGTGCTGATTAGAATGTCCGAAAAATTGCGCTCGAAGCAATGCATATTCGGCATTTTCATTGGGGGTGCAGCTCCGCAGGGATCATCTCAGGAAATGGCCCTTCACGACCGATTAAACGCAACCACATTCCGGTAGCGATCGGAGCGATGGCGGGGCCATGCCGTCGACATCGGCGCGACGCAAATGACCCACGGCAGAATCAAAGGCGCGCTGGACGCCGCGCTACAAGATGACAGAAGATTAGCTCCGTCCTTTTGTGCCTTAGTATGAATAGTCGAGAATATCGCCGTTTCCGATCATCACGTTGATGGAAGGATCGAGCTCCTCAACCAGCGAGCCCGCGACGGGGCCACCGTCCGGACCTATCGGCATCGGCGGCGCGGACGATGGCGAAACGAGCGCTTGATAGTTTTTCATCGCCGGTTCATTGCCTACAGATACGCACTGGCAAAAAGTCGGGATCGGCGTAGAGATAATAGCGGCGATCTCCTTTTGTGCGGCGAACAAACCTGCGTGGCGGGAGCAGGCGCAGCCGTTCCATCTGTGCCGGCGTCGTCACGGGACGCATGATGAAGCCCATATCTTCGAGGTTCATGTCCGTGCCTTCTTGGCCAGCAGCCGCGGGTCCGGCAAACAGCATAGAGGCGAGCAAGGCAGCAAAGTGCACGGGGTGAAAACGCATCGAAATCCTCAAGGCGCTGTTGCGCGATACGGCGTTAAACCGTCTGCGCCCTCTACATCTGTACTGGGCGCAACTTCAGCTGCGATAGGCCGGCAACAGCGTTGATCGCTGGCGAAATGGCAGCCGACATACCAGCCGGACTAGGCAAAGAAGCTCGCGGGAATCTTCAATGGTCGTTCAAGATCCGCTCCTCTCGCCGGATTAGTCGCCGGAAGCGCTGGCGTAGGCGTGCTGATGCCGGACTACGCCAAACAACGGCGCTCACCAGACCGCTGCTTACTCCGCGGCTGCGATAGCAGGGGCCGATGAATATTGGTTCCAAGACTTGGACCTGATCAAAATCCAAAAGATCATCAAGTGTGAGACAAGCACCAAGGGAACGTAAAACGTATAGATATACCAAATAGTATTCAGGTTAAAACTAGGCACGTTCAGTTGCAAGATGCTGCGCACTCCGTTTAGCAGGTCTACAAATCCCCAGGTGTTGGTCACCCAAACGAAGGCAACGGCGAAACGCCAGTTGCTCCGTAGAGCAAAGATGGAAGCGAGAGCCAGCGCGGCCTCTACGAGATCACCGTAAGCAGCGTTGAAAAGGAACTCTCCCGGCAGTTTCGGATCGATCATACCCGAAACCAATAAAGTCATCCCCACATAGCGGGGCACGTGCACAAAGAGCAGCGCAACTAGGGCGGAGTTTCGAGAAAGTTTGGTTAGGTACGGCCAAACGTACCACGCCGTGACGAGGCTGAAGACGAAGACACTCGAAAGAAGCTGCAGCCAGAATATTGTGACGCTATTCATTGTGTTCATCGCATTGTTCCTTGTTGGGAGGGAGGAAGTGCCGGGCCGGGCCAGGCACTTGACTCGCTATCGGCTCAGTTGATGCGGTAGACGACGGGGCAATTGACGATGAACCCGACCGGCTTCGGCTTTCCCCCTGCGATACTTTCGATGATCCCGCGCTCCCCGGCATCCTCGATCACGATCGCGTCGGTCAATTTGGTCCTGTATCCCTTCTCGATGGCGTCTGCGGTCCATTTCACAGGAAACAGACGCCACAAGGGGCTGTAATCGAGGTTGATCGTGGGGATGCCTCCGAGAACGTTCAACGGCCCATGGGTGCTCTTGTCCGAAAGGGCGCTGTCCAGACCTTGGCGAAACGGATTGTCGATTCCAGTCGGGCCATTCACGAAAGTGTAGAGGCGCTCCGCCACTTCCCCGACGGAAGCATCTTCAAGGTTGAAGGGGACGTCTTTTAAAGCCGGCGTGTAGGTCGCTCCCTCCAGCGCCGCTACCGTCTGGTTGTTGGCTTCGGTCGAAAGATAGAAGATCGGCTTGCCAAAGGTGTAGCCGAGAGTCAGCTTCAGGGTCACGGTTCCGTCGCGGGGGCAGATCCGGACGACCTTGTCTTCCACCTTCGAATAATCGACATTGCCGTCGCACATCCTGTTCAGTTCGTCCGCCGGAACGTTGAAGGCGACCATCGGCATGTTGAAGATCACGCCGTTATCATTGTCGAGCTTCACCAGCGGCGAGTAATCCGCGTCCCCCACCGAGCCAGGCTGCGCGGCTTTCGGTGGAAAGAAGTTCGGCGCCGAGCCCGGAGTTACGCTGCGGACTTGCGAGAAATCTACCTTGCCGGAATTGAAGATGATCGTGCCGTCCTGTTCCACATGACCTTTTCGGGTCGCCTTGCCCACGTCGGTGTAGGCAAGTTTGGCGGAGAAAGGTACGCCGTTGAGCTTCGCAATGTTATCGTCGGTCGCATCGGTCAGGATCGACCAGACTGTTTCTCCGGATGCCAGCCTTCCCTTGTGAAGAGGCAACGTCGCCGTCCCTGCTTCGAGGTCGACGACTGCCGACTTCATAAGAAGTACCGGGCCGAGAAATGATGAGTTCACCTCGGAAGGGGAAGGCTGGGCGGTGATCATCTTCTCGTCCGGATAGATCGACTTCGGCGCCGGCCGGATTTCCGAGAGCGGTGCGCCCTCCTGGCCGCGATTGATGACCGCCGCCGTCGCAAGGGTTGGAAGAAATATCGTTCCAGCCAGGCAAAGCGCGATGGCGCGGCCCCGGCGCGAATACAGCTTATCCTTCATTTTGATGCTCCGATCATTTGTTACGCACGACCTCATGTCGAGACGACGCCTCATGTCGAGACGGTTCGGGACGGTGCCGAGCTGCTCGTTGGCCGACGCGAGCAACGGTTGGGCCGCACTAGGCGCCTGCTCCGTCGCGGGAATTGAAATGCGGGGACATCGGCTTCCGCTCCTGGTCGAATTGGGCCGCGATCGACCCTAGGGCGAAGGCATATTCCCTCCCGCAAAACAGCAGTAGCCACTAGTCGTGGAAGTCAGCCTTCCGGGAGATGAGAGGCAAGATGGGCCAATTGAGGCGATGCGCACTCTTTTGGCCCCGTCGACAGCGACAACCTTTCCATCGCTTCACGGAGCCAGCGCATTCCTATGCCGACCGTCAGCCAGCCGCATCTCGGATTTGGCTCCCGGACTCGCGGCTGACGGTGCGTACCATGGCAAGCTGCTGATCGAAGCCGGCACGGCTTAAGGCCGGTCTCAGCGACGCGCCGCAGGCAAAGGGCGAACAATCGGCGCCGACTTATCGACCACCTCGAGAAGGCGGACAGACCGAAACACATTCTGTTTGCTTGTAAGACCGAGAAACGGCCGTCTCTTCGCGATTGGTTTGACAATCTCCTATCGGAGGATCTTCGGCGCATCGGTGCGCGTATCGACAATGGGTTTCACTAAATCCTCGAGCAATTCTTGCCGCCACTCCGCGATCCTGCTGCGTCCGGAAACGAGGTCATCCTTTTCCGAAGCTCGAACGAACTTCGATAATACGATCCACGGCGGGTGTTTCGTTCCTTCCGAGCGCGCATCTAATTTCAGTTCCCGGCGAGCGCGAGGTAGAGTGCGAATAGGAAGCCGGCAACGATCGGCGGGACCACGAGCGAGCCCGCCTGATCGATGGCTTCGGGGATCATCGCGTGAGCGACAAGCCCGAGCACCGCTCCGCCGGCTACGGCTTGCAAAAAAACTGCAAGAAGTGCGTCGCTCATCCCGATGAAAGCTTTGCCAGCGCCGGCAGCGACGATGCCGGCGACAATTACGGTCGACCACAGACCGTAAACGGCCTTCGGACGATAGCCGGCCTTGAGAAGCATTGCGGCACTCGCGGCGGCCTCGGGAATGGTGCCCAGAAACATACCTAACATCAGCGTCAAAGACAGCATCTCTAGGCCGGTGAACTTGGCTCCTATCACGAGACATCCCGGGATGGTATCGAGGATATTGCCCAGTACGATAGCAAGCCCCGACCCCTTAGCAGCTTCGGCGAGAAATTTATTCGCCTCGTCGCGACTCAGCCGATCAAGACTGTGGCTTGCAACTCTCGTCCAAATTTCTGGATGGACTCCGCCAGTGCGCAAATTGCTGATAGCGCGCTCGTGGCTTAGCCGCTGGATGACCTCTGACAGTTGATAGTTGGATGCCACCAGCCGCTCGAAATCAGCTTTTCCGATGGCCAGCAAGTCGGCTTCCTCCACAGCGCGAACCGTCGCTGTGCGCGGACTCCCGCTGAGAAGAGCCATTTCACCAAAGGTGTCACCTTTACCGAGCTGCGCAATGGAGCGGCTAGGGCGCCCATTATCTCCAACGACGTTGTCGAGAACCTCTACCGTGCCGGTGGAGACGATGTAAAGTGCGTCGGGTGAATTGCCGGCGCAAAACACAATTTCGCCGGCATGAACATGCCGGCAGCGAACGCAGGGCAAGATTTCCTCGATCGTCTCGGGCGGTAAATGGCGCAAGAGACCGCATTTGGCGAGCAGTTCAATGCGCTCCTTGGACGTGTGCTTCTTGCGCGCCAGGGCGTATTCGCGAAATCGCGTAGCATAGCGCACTGCCGCGCCTTTGCCTTCAAGAAACAGCGACGTGCCGTAATAGACAATGGCGCCGATGCCGAAACCGACGCTAACAAACCACCAAGCGTGGGTGGTAGTGAGGCCAAAGCCGCGCAGCATCTCGGCACCCTGGTAGCCGAGTTCGATGGCCAACGCCGAGATGAGCGCGCCCGCAGCAAAGGCCAGAATGCAGCCCAAGATCCGTTTGGAGAGACCGGCATACAGGCCGAGACTTGCACCCACGATGGACGATGACGTCGTGGCTAGCCCGAGCAAAGCTGCAGTGCCTATCTCATAGAGTGACGTATTCATCTGCATCAAAGGTGAATCGATAGCGGGTTATTGTAAGCGGTTAGTCAGCGAACTTCTGTGGAATCCACGCGCATGGAATCCAACAGAGTCCGCGGCAAATAGCGTGCGCTCGACCATGGGCGGCATCAACTTGCCTAAGTCTGCCAATTGCGTGAGTTGGCGTTGTCGATCTATTAGGGCACCATGGAGCTGTTGCTCAAGTTTTAGCACCGCGTTTGTCAGAGCCGGTTGCGTCACTTGGCATTGTTCAGCGGCGCGCGTGAAGTTGAGCGACTTAGCAAGCGCAAGAAAGTACCGAGCTTGATGAACCTCCATGCGCCTCCAACCGAACCTGATTGACCTACACCCCGACCTGTTTGCCCGGCTAGCCGGGAGGCTCCGATTTCTATTCTAGCCAGCGAGGGCGTCTCGCCATGAAGTCAAGGATCAGGCGCGCGATCTCGTCGGTCTTCTCGTCGAGCGCGAAATGGCCCGCATCCAGCAGGTGGATTTCAGCATTGGGCAGGTCGCGCTTGAATGCCTCCGCACCATGTGCTGTGAAGGATGGATCGTTTGCGCCCCATGCAATCAGCGTGGGTGGCCTGTGATCGCGCAGCCAAGCCTGCCACTTCGGGTAGGACGCGACATTAGTCCGGTAGTCGTAGAGAAGGTCCGCCTGAATTTCCCGCTGTCCAGGCTTCGAGAGATGAACGTATTCATCGGTCCAGGTGTCGGGATTGTAGCGATCGGGATGCGATGTACCGGCGGTATGACGCTGTTCGGTCGCCTCGAATGACAGGAATGTGTTGATGACCTCAGGATGGGCCTTTGGGTCGGCCCAGTATTCGGCAATCTTGGCCCACTTGGAGCCCAAGCCATCTTTATAGATATTGCCGTTCTGAATGATGAGCGCGTGAAGCCGCTCCGGGTGCATTAGGATGATACGGAAACCAACCGGCGCACCGTAATCGTGAAGCAAAAGCGTGTAACCATTGACCTTCAATAGTGCCAGCAGGTCATCGATCGTCTTCGCCAGATGGTCGAACGTATAGGTGTAGCTCGACGGTGGGGGCGAATCACTCTGACCAAAGCCGGGAAAATCCGGTGCGATCAGATGATAGCGGGTAGCGAGCAGAGGAATAAGCGTATCGAACTCGCGCGACGAAGATGGGAAGCCGTGCAGCAGTACGATGGTCGGCGCATCCTTGGGTCCAGCTTCGCGGTAGAAGATTCCAACGCCATTCACTTGAACACGGTGATAAATCGTGGTTGCCGAAGTGGACTCCACAGATGCGGCTTTCGCGACGTGTCCAGTGACAAGGGTCGCGGCCGTAGCAGCCGCCAGTAAGGTGCGCGTTCTCATTACGCCGCTTCTGATTTGACGGTTTGGACGCGGCCATGCACCCGCGCCAGGTGCGCGGCATTCTGTTTGGCACGTTCGAGATCGCCGGCCGGGTCGCCCGTCAGCACCGTCGGCTGGAAGCGCAGTTCGTCGATCGCCGATATGCCCGCCTGGTTCAACCAGGCGCGCAGGTAGGTCGAATGATGATCCACCCCGAATGCCGGCGACGGGAAGCTCGAGGCAAATACTCCGGATGTTAAAACGAGTGTCGCGTGCTTGTTCTCCAGCAGCCCAAAATAGCCGGTTTCCGGCTTCAGGCCGAAGAGGAGACGGGGTTGGTGTATAATGTCGATGTATTGCTTTAGGCGGAGGGAACGCCACTATTCCACATCGGGACGGCGAAAAGGTAGCGATCGGCGGCAATGAAGCGATTGGCAATGCCGACGATTTGATCCCAGGCCGTCTGCTGGATGGAATTTTGATCGTTGCCCAAGATGACGTTCAGTTTTGCCGCTGCCTTGTCGCCATCGAAGACCGGCAAGTCCGCTTCCCAGAGGTCGGGTTTGTCAACCACCAGGTCCGGATTTTTGGCGCAGAGAGTGTCGAGGTAGACTTGGGCGATCTCAATCGATTTGGATTCTCGCTGCTGCGCGGCGAAGCTTGCAAAAACATTAACTTGGTCATGGCTCATCTCCTTAGAGTGGTATGATGCCGATGGCTCACAATCCGA